>NZ_FPCK01000002.1 GCF_900116545.1 Devosia crocina | reverse complement strand
CCCGAACTCGACCGTCAAATCCCGCTGCGCCAATGGTACTAAGTCTCAAGACTTGGGAGAGTAGGGCACCGCAAGGTCTGCTAAAAACACAAAAGCTCTTCACGATAACCAACACACAAAAGCCCCCAGTCAGAAATGACCGGGGGCTTTCGCTTTTTCTAAAACCACCTTTCGCAGCGCGGAGTCCGACCATGACCAGAAAACTCATTCTCGATACCGATGGCGGCGTCGACGACGCCCAGGCACTGCTCATGCTCATCGCCAATGGCAGAACGCCAGACGCCATCACCACCGTTTTCGGCAATGTCGGGCTCGATGCGGCGACGCGAAATATTCTCACCGTGCTCCAAGTCGCCGGCAAGGACACCGTTCCCGTGCACAAGGGCGCCGACCGCCCCCTCACCCAGCCTGTGATCGACGCCAAATATATCCATGGCGACGATGGCCTTGGTGGGGCACCGCGTCCGGCAACTATCCCGGAAGTCGCTAGCACCAACGGCATCGGTTTCCTTATCGACACGTTCCGCGCCGCAGCAGGGGGCGGTGAGCAAGTCGATCTACTGATGATCGGGCCCCTGACCAATCTGGCGCTTGCGCTGCGGCTTGCTCCCGATATCGTCGAGGGCATCGGCCAGCTCACCATAATGGGAGCAACGGTCTATGGCCGGGGCAATACGACGCCCGCCGCCGAATTCAACATCTATGCCGATCCCGAAGCCGCCGCCATCGTCTTCGGCGCCGATGTCGAAACCCTGGTCGCCCCTTGGGAGCCCTGCGTCACGCATTTCATGACCGGAGAAGAGGTCGAGGCTTTGCTCGCCGAGGTGCCAGACAGTCCAGAAAAAACCTTTTCAGCGGCGCTCGTAGGGCACGCACGCCGGACCACGATCGGCTATGGCGGACCGGATCACTTCCGGTTCGTCGATCCGCTGGCCATCGCGGCGGTGATTGAGCCGGATCTTGTCACCAAAACATTGCAAGCCTCGGTCGATGTTGCCCTTGCGCCTGGCATCACGCGCGGCATGACCGTTGTCGACCCGAGCGGCCGTCTTGGCACCCCTCCGGTTACGTTGATCGAGGAAGCTCGAGTTGACCGGCTCATTGCCCTTTATCGCAATTCAGTGGCCTATCGAGCTTCGTGATTTGGTTCAGCACTCGCGTTGAGGGGGGGCGGAGGTTTGAGCAAGTCTCTGCCGCGCTTGCGTTCTTGTGACCACACTTGGCCGCTTGCGACTTCTCAACGCGCCCGCTTCGGTTCAGAATGAGCCGAGGCAACTTGGGCTTGGGGTGCATGGCAACGATGGATTTCAAGGTTGTGGCGGCCAGCTACAACACCGCGGCCAATATGCTCAACTACACGGCAACCGGCTTGAGAGACGGATTGCGCTTCACGGTATCCTCGCGCGTCAAGTGCCTCAAGGATCCCGGCTCAGCCGAACGTCTCCACATGGTGGTGCTATTGGCTCTGACAGACCACTTCAAAAGGCCCAGTCCGTCGGGCCGACGGTGGTGAGTTCTCGAAGGGAGCTGGAGCGGGTGAAGGGAATCGAACCCTCGTCGTAAGCTTGGGAAGCTTCTGCTCTACCATTGAGCTACACCCGCAGTCCTCTGTAGATGCTGGAAATCGGCGGCGGCGTCAAGCTGCAGACACGAGGAACTCACTCCAGAGCGTCGATCGCCTGTCGCTGCTCCAGCATTTGGAGGAAGATCTTGTAATCACGGTCGAATTGACTGCGAGCAGCCGTGTTTGGGGCGCGCGATGTGCCTCCTTGCTGCATGGCAAGGCATGCCTGGTCAAGGCTGGAATAAATCCCGGCTGCGTTTGCCGCGACCATGGCCATGCCGAGAAGGGTGGCGTCAGGCGTTGCGGGTTCGACCACCGTACAGCCGGTCGCGTCGGCGTAAAGGTCCATCAGCAATGGATTTTTCGTGTGCCCGCCTGTGATGTGCAGGGTGTCGATGGCATAGCCGCGGGTGTTGAGGGTTTCGAGGATGTGGCGCACGCCGAGGGCAATTGAGACGCAGGTCCGCCAATAGAGCCGGCAGAGCGAGTCGAAATCGCTGTCGAGCGTCAGGCCCGAGATCACCCCGAGGGCGAACGGATCGCCAAGCGGCGAACGGTTGCCGTGAAAATCCGGCAGCACGTGCAAGCGGTTAGCAAGGGCCAGACCTTCTATGTCGCGCAGCTCCATGACGCGGCGGCATATGGCGAGGTGTTTGTCACGGGTCGGTTCACCTCCGGCGCCGTGCCAACGGATGATGTGGTCGAGCAAAGCGCCGGTTGCGGACTGGCCGCCCTCATTGAGCCAGACGCCGGGCAGGACGGCGCCAAAGTAGGGGCCCCAGACGCCGGTGGTGGGGCGGTCTTGGGCCGATAAGGCCATGACACAGCTCGATGTTCCGGCGATGAGGGCAAGGTGGCGGTCGATGGTGTCGACATCGGCGGTGAAGGCGCCGAGGACGCCGAGGGCACCGGCATGGGCGTCGATGAGACCGGCGCCGACGCGGCAGTTTTGGGTAAGGCCCAGCTGGGCTGCGGCAGCTTCGGTGAGCGGCCCGAGATCGGCGCCGACGGGGGTGGCAGTGTCAGGAAGCTGAGCTTTTTCAATGAGGTCGTCGAGACCGACAAGATTAAGAAAGTCTTGTTGCCAGCCGGGGATGCGGTGGCCGAGATAGGTCCATTTGCAGGTCAGCGTCGATTGCGACCGGGCAAGGGATCCGGTGGCTTTCCAGGATAAAAAGTCAGCAAGATCAAACATATGGCCAGCGCGGGCCCAGCTTTCCGGCAGGTGGCGCTTAAGCCACATGAGCTTGGGGACTTCCATCTCCGGGGACATGACGCCGCCGGCAAAATGGAGCACCTCATGGCCGATGCGGGTGCATTCGTCGGCTTCCTCAAGGGCCCGGTGATCGAGCCAAACTATTGTATCCCAACGATCTTCTCCGTCTTTTGAGACGGTGACCGGGGCGCCGGCAGCATCGCGGACGACGAGAGAACAGGTGGCGTCAAAGCCGATGCCGACGACATCGGCGGGGTCGGCCTTGGCTTGGTGGAGTGCGGCGCGGACGGCGAGGCAAACGGCGGTCCAGATATCTTCGCTGTCATGCTCGGCAAAATTGGCGTCGGTGCGCCGCATGAGGATCGGATTTTCGTGGCGCGCCAGTATTTTACCGTCACGCGTGAAGACGCCGGCCCGGGCACTGCCGGTGCCTACGTCTACGCCCACCAGGAGGTCTTGCCCCACGCCGTCCTCGCTTCTCCGTCCCGGGCGGAGATTAGCCGAAGGCAGTGGACGCGGCTAGAGGCGGTCTGCGAGATAGGCTTCCAAAGCAGCCTTCGTGCCGTTGGACCATAATGAATTCAAGCACTTGGTGAAGGCGGCGACGAAGGCGGAGGCCTTGGCGAGGTCGCCATAGATGTCGGTCATTTCAAGCCAAGCGGCAGGATTGTCGCGGGCCTTTTGCGCCTGGGTGGTGAGGCGATCCCAGCTCGGATCGTTGGGTTCGATGACGGCGCCGCTCTCGGTCGTGCCGTAGCAATATCGGCACCAGAGTGCGGAAACGAGTGCCAGTCCGGTTTGCATCTGGTTAGCACGTACCCGGTCCAAAGCGGTCGGAATGATGAATTTTGGTTGTCGATTGGAGCCATCGAGGCAAAGTCGGCGGATCGTGTCGCCGATTTTAGGATTGGCGAAGCGACGTTCGCACAGCGACAGGTATTCATGAAGATCAGTGTCGGGCACGGGCGGAACGACCGGAATGATCTCTTCGGTCTCGACCTTGCGGAGGAACGCGGAGACGAGCGGGTGCTCCATCGCCTCGTGGACGAAGTGGATATCCATGAGCCCAGCCGGGTAGGCGATGGTCGCGTGGCCGCCATTAAGGATGCGGATCTTCATGTGCTCATAAGGCGCGACGTCGGGGACGAACTGGACGCCGACCTTTTCGAGTGCGGGGCGGCCGGCGGGGAAATTGTCCTCGAGCACCCATTGCTTGAAATTCTCGCAAAAGACCGGCCAAGCATCTTCGATGCCGAAGCGATCGGCGAGAAGGGTCCGTTCTCGGTCGGATGTGGCCGGGGTGATGCGGTCGACCATGCCATTGGGGAAGGCGACCGAGGTCTTCACCCATTCAGCGAGGGCGGGATCGATCAGGGCGGCGAGACCAGCGACAGCGTTTTCGGTGACGTGGCCATTACCGGGGATGTTGTCGCAGCTCATGACGGTGAAGGGCTGGATACCTGCTTCACGGCGTTTGACGAGGCCGGCAAGGATCAGGCCGAAGGCGGTTTTGGGCGCGTCGAAATTGGCGGCGTCATAGGCGATATCGGGATGAGTTGGATCGAACTTTTGCGAGGCCGGGTCGATATAGTAGCCGCCTTCGGTGATGGTCAGGGACACGATGCGGATGGCGGGGTCGGCAAGCGCAGCGATGACGGCAGCGCTGTCGCCGGGTTTCAAGTAATCGATCATGACGCCGGTGATGCGGGCGGAGCTTGTGTCCGCTTCCTGCTCGACGACGGTTGTCAGCCAATCCTGGCCCATCAACTTTTGGCGCATGGCTTCATCGGTGTCGCGGACGCCGGCGCCGATCAGGGCCCAGTCATGGCCTTCGCCAGTGTTGAAGAGCGCATCGAGATATACGGCCTGGTGGGCGCGGTGGAAGTTGCCGACGCCGAAATGGACGATGCCGGGGGTGAGGTCGGCGCGTGTGTAGTGCGGGACCGCGGCACTGGTGATGGCAGGCAGGGTGGCGGCGGAGAGTTTGGTCATTTTGGTCGTCCTACTGCGCCCCCATGAGACCTCATGGTGAGCCTGTCGAACCACGAGGTCGGGTTCACTGAAACTTTGTGCCACGACCTCGTGGTTCGAGGCTTTGCTGCGCAAAGCGCCTCACCATGAGGTCTACTTGTAGATCGTGGCCGGTTAAACCCAGCCGATTTAGATCGCATTGCCTGCGGCGTCGAATTTGTAGATGCGGGTCGGGTCGGGTGTCAGGTAGACGACGTCGCCGTGGTTGAACGTCTGGTCGCCATCGGTGCGGACGGTCATGAGGCCGAGGCCATCGGTTTGGACGTGGAGGAAGGTGTCCGAACCGAGTTGTTCGGCGACGCCGACCGTGCCCTTCCAGGCGCCTTCCGTGGTCGAGAGACGGAAATGTTCGGGGCGGACGCCGATGGAGTGGGCGCTGTGCTTTGTGGCTTCCGCGCCATCGACGAAGTTCATCTTGGGCGAGCCGATGAAGCCGGCGACGAAGCGGTTGGCGGGCTTTTTGTAGAGATCGAGCGGGGAGCCGAACTGCTCGACATTGCCGGCATTGAGCACGACAATGCGGTCGGCCATGGTCATGGCTTCGACCTGGTCGTGGGTGACGTAGATCATCGTGGTTTTCAGCTGCTGGTGCAGCTCGGTGATTTCGAGGCGCATGTTGACGCGGAGGGCCGCGTCGAGGTTCGAGAGGGGTTCGTCAAAGAGGAAGGCTTTGGGTTCGCGCACGATGGCGCGGCCGATGGCCACCCGCTGGCGCTGGCCGCCGGAAAGGGCACGCGGGCGGCGATCGAGATAGGAGCCGAGGTTGAGCGTGCGGGCGGCATAGTCGACCTTCCGGTCGATCTCGGCTTGCGGGACTTTCGCCATTTTGAGCGGAAAGGCGATGTTGTCTCGCACGCTCATATGCGGATAGAGCGCATAGGACTGGAACACCATGGCCAGGCCTCGCCGGGCGGGCGGTGCGTCGGTAACGTCTTGGCCATCGAGGAGGATTTTGCCCGAGGTCGTGTCTTCAAGGCCTGCGATGAGGCGAAGAAGGGTGGACTTGCCGCAGCCGGAGGGACCGACAAAGACGACGAATTCACCGTCGCGAATATCGAGAGAGATATCGGGAATGATCTCGACTTCGCCGAAGGACTTGTTGACGTGTTCGAGGGTGATGGAACCCATTTTAGCGGTCCTTCCGATTGATGTAGGCAAACGCCGAGCCTTGCACCTTTCCCCTAAGGGAGGTTGCCGCGATAGCGCCGGGTGAGGGGTTCAGCATCGCAGTTCCTGCCGAGGGGCCTTCACCCCTCACCCCAGCTTTGCCAGGTCGCTGCGCTCCCGGCGACGCTACCCTCACCCCTAAGGGGCGAGGGGACGACAGAGCCGCGGCTTGGGCGTGGATCGCGTTTGTGATGAGCCACGGTTGGTCCCCTCGCCCCTCAGGGGAGAGGGTTAGGGTGAGGGGTGCGGTCGCTGTGGCTTGAGCTGTGAGACTGAACCCCTCACCCGGCGCGTGCGCGCCGACCTCTCCCCTCAGGGGCGAGGTGAAGGAAGAGCCCCCCTCCCTGACACTCCCCGCAAGGGGGAGGGTGTCGACTGAGAGTTTTGTGCCCGTCATTTCACCGCACCGAATGTGAGCCCGCGAACCAGCTGCTTCTGGCTGAACCAGCCGAGGAGGAGGATGGGGGCGATGGCAAGGAGGGAGGCGGCGGAGAGTTTGGCGAGGAAGAGGCCTTGCGGGGATGAGAAGGAGGAGATGAAGGCGGTCAGCGTGCCGGCTCGGCCCGAGGTGAGCGTGATGGTCCAGAAGGCTTCGTTCCAGGCGAGGATGACGTTGAGCAGCAGCGTCGATGCGATGCCGGGGACTGCCATGGGCACGAGGACATGGGTGATCTCGTTCCAAAGTTCGGCGCCGTCCATGCGGGCGGCTTCGAGGATATCGACCGGGATTTCCTTGAAGTAGGTGTAGAGCATCCACACGATGATCGGCAGGTTGATCAGGGTCATGATGAGCGTCAGCCCATGCACGGTGTCGAGGAGACGCAGGTCCCGGAAGATCAGGTAGATTGGGATCAGCACACCGACGGCCGGCATCATCTTGGTCGAGAGCATCCACATTAGAATGTCCTTGGTGCGTTTGGATGGTGCGAAGGCCATGGACCAGGCGGCGGGGATGGCGATGATGAGCCCGAGAAGGGTCGAGCCCAGGGAAACAATGATCGAGTTGGTGGCGTGCTTGAAATAGTCCGACCGATCCTGCACGGCGCCGAAATTTTCGAGCGTGAAGGTTTGCGGGAAGAAGGTCGGCTGGGCGGCAATGGCTTCGGCTTCGGTCTTGAAGGCGGTGAGGATCGTCCAGAGAATTGGCGAGAAGAGGAGGAGGGCGATGGCCCAGGCGAGGACGGTGAAGCCGATGCGGGTTTGGATGGGTGCGCGGCGGGCCATTTTATCTGATCTCCGCTGACATATTGCAGATCTCGCAACTATCGCCCCCTCTCCCCTCAGGGGAGAGGGTGGGGGTGAGGGGTGAAGGCCCTTCAGCAGGAATGTTGAAGCTGAACCCCTCATCCGGCCCTTCGGGCCACCTTCTCCCCTCAGGGGAGAAGGGAAGGTGGTTAGAGATGGGGGCGACTTGGAAAGAACTACGCATCGAGATTCTTCCCCACGGCGCGCATCAGGAAGATGGCGACGATATTGGCGATGATGACGGCGACGACGCCGCCTGCGGAGCCGGCGCCGATGTCGTTGGAGAGGATGCCGGTGCGGAAGACGAGGAAGGTGATGTTGGTCGAGGCATAGCCGGGGCCGCCGCCGGTGGTGACGCGGATTTCAGCGAAGATGCCGAGAAGGAAAATGGTTTGGATCAGGATCACGATGGTGATCGCCCGGGCCATGTGCGGCAGGATGATGAAGCGGAAGCGATTGGCGGCGTTGGCGCCATCCATCTCGGCGGCCTCGCGCTGTTCTTCCGAAAGGGACTGGAGGGCAGTGAGAAGGATCAGTGTCGCAAAGGGCAGCCATTGCCAGGCGACGATGACGATGACCGAAAACAGCGGATATTGGTTGAACCAGTCGATCGGCTGGAGGCCGAAGAATTTCCACAAGTGCCCGAGCATGCCGTAGCCGGGATGCATGAAGCCGTTTTTCCAGATCAGCGCGGCAACGGGCGGCATGACGAAGAAGGGAGAGATGACGAGGATGCGCAGGATCCCCTGGCCCCAGATCGGCTGATCGAGCAGAAGCGCGAGGAAAGTGCCGCCGATGATGGTGATAAGGAGGACGCCGCCGACCAGAAGCAGCGTGTTGATCAAGGACTGGGTGAAACTGGGATCGCCGATGACATAGACGTAGTTCGCCCAGCCGGCGAAGCCGGTCATCATCGGGTTCAGAAGATTGTAGTTCTGAAACGAGAACCACAGCGTCATGACCAGCGGCACGATCATCCAGATCAGAAGCACGATGACGGCCGGCGCCATCATGGTGCGCGCCAGGGCGCGGGTTTGTTTGGTGGCCATGGAATGATCCGTCTTGAAGCCGAACTTGGGGCCGCTGTCCCCTCTCCCCTGAGGGGAGAGGGTTAGGGTGAGGGGTTGACCCTCACGGCAGGTCGGAGGGTCTGAACCCCTCACCCGACCCTTTGGGGCGACCTCTCCCCTCAGGGGAGAGGTGATCGGGGCTCCCGGTCTGCGGAAGAATCCCCGATTGGTCGCAAGAGAGCGCTACTTGATATAGCCGGCGCGGGTCATGTCGCGGGTGGTGGCGTCCTGAGCCTGGGCGAGGGCGTCGTCGGCGCTCATTTGTCCGGCAAGCGCGGCCGAGAAGAGCTGACCGACATTGGTGCCGATGCCGGCGAACTCGGGGATGGCGACGAACTGCACCCCGGTATAGGGCACGGGATCGACCGTGGGATTGTTGGGGTCGGCCGAGTTGATTGACGCCAGGGTCATTTCGGCAAAGGGCGCCGCGGCCTGATACTCAGGGTTTTCGTAGAGCGAGGTGCGGGTGCCCGGAGGCACGTTGGCCCAGCCATCCTGTGCGGCGACGAGATCGAGATAGGCCTTGTCGGTGGCCCAGCCGATGAATTGTTCGGCCGCTTCCGCATTCTGCGAGGAGGCGGGAATGGCGAGCGACCAGGCCCAGAGCCAGTTGCCGCGCTTGCCAAGGCCATTGTCGGGCGCCTGGGCAAAGCCGACCTGATCGGCAACGGTTGAATCATCGGGATTGGTGACGAAGGAAGCGGCGACCGTGGCATCGATCCACATGCCGCACTTGCCCTGCTGGAAAAGGGTCAGGTTTTCATTAAAGCCGTTGGAGGAGGCGCCGGCCGGGCCGGCATCGGCCATCAGGGAGAGATAGGTGTCGAGCGTTTCCTTCCACTGCGGAGAATCGAACTGGGGGACCCAGTTTTCATCGAACCAGCGGGCGCCGAAAGAATTGGACATGGCCGTGAGGAAGGCCATGTTCTCTCCCCAGCCGGCCTTGCCGCGGAGGCATATGCCGTTGATGTCATTGGCCCGATCGGTCATGGCGCGAGCCGCTTCGCCGATGAATTCCCAGGTGGGGGCATCGGGCATCTCGAGCCCGGCCTTTTCCATCAGGTCGGTGCGATACATGATGAAAGAGCTCTCGCCGTAGAACGGGGCGGCATAGAGCTTGCTGTCGAGCGAAAGGCCGCCGCGGATGGCGGGGAGGATATCGTCGACATCGTATTCGCTATCAGCGCTGAGCGCATCGAGCGGCTTGAGCCAGCCCTGCTTGGCCCAGATCGGGGCTTCATAGGTGCCGATGGTCATGATGTCATATTGGCCGCCATTGGTGGCGATGTCGGTGGTGACGTTCTGGCGTAGCGTGTTTTCCTCGAGCACGACCCAGTTGAGTTCGATGCCGGTTTCCTCGGTGAAGGCGCTCGAAAGACCCTGCATGCGGATCATATCGCCATTGTTCACAGTGGCAATGGTAAGCGTCTGGGCCGAGGCCGAGCCGACCAGGGCAAGCGTCATCGCGCCCACGAAAAGGGGTGTCAGTTTCATTGAATTCCTCCCAAGACGAAGCGAATTTTTGCTCTCGTCCTGAGCAAATGTTCACCAGCTGAGCGAAAGTGTCAAGCGGGGTGTTTTTGCTCGTCGGGTGCAAAGTTGTAACGGCGTGGAAAGCTAGGCCAGCAGCATTTCGGCCGTGGCTTCGTCGGTGATGATGCCGTTGGCGAGGCCGCTCTTGAGGGCGGCGCGGATGGCGGCGGCCTTGCTGCGGCCCATGGCGAGGGCAATCACTGGTCCCTTAGGAATCGGAGCGGAGGCGACGCGGTCATTGGTGAGGCCGGCGATCAGTTCGCCCGAGGAATCGAAGGTCCAGCCGCAGATTTCGCCGACTGCACCGGCTTTAAGGAGTTCGGCGTGTTCGGCCTCGGTGATGAAGCCGTCGAGAAGGAGCGGCGCATCGGGGCCGAGATGGCCGACGCCGACAAAGGTTATCTGAGCCTGGGCGGCAAGGGTGAGGGTTGCTTCGATCATCGCCTGGGTGTGGAGGAGCTGGCGCTCCTTGGCCGATGAGGCGATCACCGGCAGGGGCATGGGGAAAGAGCGCGCCTTGACGGTGTCGGCAACGTTGAAGATGACGTTGTAAAATGCGGCAGAGCCATCGGGGGCGATATTGCCGGTGAGCGACACGACCTTGTGCTGGGGGCACTCCATAGGCTGGATCTGCTCGATGGCTGCCTTGAGCGTCCGGCCGGTGCCGATGGCCATGGTGATGGGTTCGGCCCGCGTCAGCCAGCGTTCGATCTCGGCCGCGCCCGCTTCGGCAAGGCCCATCGTAGTCGATTGACTGGCGGGATCGGAGGGTACGATTTCGACGGTTTCGAGCACGAAACGGGACTTTATCCGTGCACCCAGATCCATGCAGCGCCCGATTGGGTGATCGAGCCGGACCTTGATCAGGCCCTCGCTGACTGAGAGCGAAACGAGCCGCTGCGCCGATTGACGCGAAATGCCCATCTTGGCGGCGATTTCTTCCTGGGTATTGCCCGCAACATAGTAGAGCCAGCCCGCGCGCGCCGCGTCGTCCAGCCGGGTCGCCGAATTGTCCTGTCGGGCTGCCATGGTGCTTATTCCCCTTTGCTTGGGGATTATGCCCAACGCGCTCCAGCCGCAAGCACGTTTGTCCGATAACCTGGCTCAGCCTGTTGCGACTTACTGCTGAGTCCCCGCCCGGCTGACATTCGTTGCCATGACCAATGCGGATGGGCGGAGCTGGAGCCGGGTGGGGTGACCCGGCTTCAGGTCGGCATCAGGCGGCTTCGACGAAGCGGTGGCGTTCGTAGAGGAATTTGAGCACTGCTTCGCGGCAGCGCAGATAAGTGCGGTCGGTGGCGAGTTCGAGCCGGCGGCGCGGCCGGTTGAGGGGAACGGCGAGCACTTCCCCGATCGTGGCGGCCGGACCATTGGTCATCATGACGATGCGATCGGACAGCAGCACGGCTTCGTCGACATCGTGAGTGATCATGATCATCGTATTGCCCAGCCGCTGGTGAATATCCATCATCTGGTCCTGCAGATGCGCACGGGTAAGCGCGTCAAGCGCTCCGAAGGGTTCGTCGAGCAGCAGGATTTTCGGTTCCATAGCCAGCGCCCGGGCAATCCCCACGCGCTGTTTCATGCCGCCCGAGATTTCGGTGGGGCGTTTGTCGCGGGCATGGGCCATCTGCACCAGGTTAAGATTGTCCATGATCCAGCTGTGACGCTGGGCCGGGGTCTTGGTGCGGCCGAAGACTTTTGCGACCGCCAAATTGACGTTCTCGTAGACCGTTAGCCAGGGCAGGAGCGAATGGTTCTGGAAGACCACGGCGCGGTCGGGGCCGGGGGCGTTTACCTCGGCATTTTCGAGGATGATGCCGCCGGTCGTCACCTCGGTCAGCCCGGCGATAAGGTTAAGAAGGGTGGATTTTCCGCAGCCGGAATGGCCGATGATGGAAACGAATTCACCCTGTTCGATCTCAAGATCGATATTGCGCAGCACTTCGGTGCTCGATGCGCCCCGGGCAAAGGTCTTGCCGACCCTGGAAATCTGCAGATAACTCATGGACGGATCCTCAATTTCTGGCTGTGCCGCGGGTGACGATGGTGCCGAGAAGGGCGACGAGCCGGTCGAGCACGAAGCCGACCACGCCGATATAGACAAGGGCGACGATGATGTCGGTCAGGCGCGAACTGTTCCAGGCATCCCAGATGAAAAAGCCGATGCCGACGCCGCCGGTCAGCATTTCGGCGGCAACGATGGCGAGCCAGGACAGGCCCACCCCGATCCTGAGGCCGGAAAAGATATAGGGCGCGGCAGCAGGCACCATGATGCGGGTGAAAAATTCGAGCTGGTTGAGGCGCAGGACGCGCGCGACATTGCGATAGTCTTCGGGAATGTTGCGCACGCCGACAGCTGTGTTGATGATGACCGGCCAGATGGCGGTGATAAAGATCACGAAAATGGCCGAAGGGCCGCTATCCATGAATGCGGCAAGCGAAATCGGCAACCAGGCGAGCGGCGGGACCGTGCGCAGGATCTGGAAGAGGGGGTCGAGCCCGCGCATCATCCAGATCGACTGTCCGACAAGGGCTCCGAGCGCTACACCCACAAGCGCGGCAAGGCCAAAACCGACCGCCACCCGCTGGAGCGAGGTGAAAACGCGCAGGCCAAGGCCGATATCCTGCGAGCCATAAACAAAGAAGGGATCAACAATCAGATCGTAGCTTTCGGTCCAGACCTGGCTGGGCGGCGGCAAGGACGAGCCGGGCTGGGAAAACACCACCTGCCAGACCGCCAGCAGCACGGCCAGAACCACGAGCGGTGGCAGGATGGTTCTAGCAAGATTGGCTGCGATTGCCGCAAAGGCGATGCGGCGCGAGGCGGGCCTGAGCGCCGTAACCGTGGCGGTGGTCCGGGGCTTGAGCGGGATGGCGGCGATGGGCGTGTCGGTGGTCGCAGGCAGCGTCATGGGGCTCTCCGCAAGAGGGGGGACGACCGGCATGGGCATGCCGGCACGTGAAATCAGGCGAGGGTCTTGATGGCGAGGCTGTCGAGATAGCTCTGCGGATCGGCGGGATCGAAAATCTTACCGTCAAAGAAGGTTTCGACGCCGCGGCTGTCGCCCTCGGGCAGGTCGGTGAGGCCGAGTTCGCGCGCGGCCTCAAGCCAGAGATCGGCGCGATTGGTGTTATCGACCATGGCTTTGACATCGGTTGCGGCAGGGAAATAACCCCACCGGATGTTTTCGGTCATGAACCAGGTGTCGAGGCTCTTCCAGGGATAGGAGGTTTCGCCGCGCTCGCCCCAGAACTTCATGTAAAGATCGGTGCCCGCTTCAACCCGGCCATTGCCGTAATTGATGTCGCCCTTGATGCGGCCGATGATGTCGGTGACGGGCACGTTGTACCACTGGCGGCGGCCGATGATTTCGGCCATCTCCTGCTTGTTGTCCATGCTTTCGCACCATTGCTGGGCTTCCATCACCGCCATCAAAATTGCGCGCGTGGCATTGGGATTGGCGTCGACCCAGTCGGCCCGCATGCCCAGGATCTTTTCGGGATGGCGGGACCAGAGTTCGCCCGTCGTGGCGGCGGTAAAGCCGATCCCCTGGTTGACGAGCTGCTCGTTCCACGGCTCGCCCACGCAGAAGCAATCCATGGTTCCCACTTTCATGTTGGCCACCATTTGCGGTGGGGGCACGACGATGACGCTGACATCCTCGTTGGGCACGATGCCGCCGGCGGCAAGCCAGTAGCGGATCCAAAGATCATGCGTGCCGCCGGGGAAGGTCATAGCGGCGGAAGGCGCCTTGCCTTCGGCGCGGGCGCGGGCGAACGCCTCCTTGAGGGGACTCGCATCGAGCCCGACGCCGAGATCGGCATAAGACTGGGCGACGGACAGGCCCTGACAGTCCTCGTTGAGATTGAGCAGCGTATACATCGGCAGCGGCTGATTGTTCTGGGTCACGAGGCCGGCCGAATAAAGGTGGACCTTAGGGCGCAGGATGTGGCCGCCATCGATGCCGCCATTGGCTGAGCCGAGGGCCATGTTGTCCCGCGTCGCGCCCCAGCTCGCCTGCTTTTCGACCGAGATCTCGGGCAGGCCGTATTTATCGAAGAGGCCTTTCTCCTTGGCGATGATCAGGGGAGCAGAGTCGGTCAGGGCGATATAGCCGAGACGGGTGCCCGCGACCTCCGGCCCCGACCCTTGCGCATGTGCGCCAACGGGGAAAAGCGCGCGGGCGGCCAGAAGCGTTGCGGCGGTGGCAGAGGCGCCTTTCAGAAAGGAGCGGCGGGTGGGCTTGGTCAGGGGCATCGCGGTCTCCAGAATGCAGCGAGCGAGAAACAAAAAAAGCCGCCAACAAGAAACGAACCGACGGATGCCGATCGTGACCTGTTGGCGGCTTTGCCTGTGAACGCCCAGCATTGGACGTCGATCTTTGAAGAAAGCGTTGCAGATTCCGTGCCAGATTGTTCTGGGGCGGAATCTTAGTGGATTAGGAAGAGGTTAGGTTTCAGCGCGCTCGCAGCGGAAGGAGGGGCAGCATCTTGCGCACCGCACAATGAAGTGGCAAATCGCGCAAGAAACAATCAGTTCTGCAGGCTGATTGTTATCTAGGCAAAGCGGGTTCAGCCCGGAAAAGGGCGGAAGTGCTTTGACAGTTTCAGGGTCTGGGCCTGATAATTGGAGCCGAGCGCGGAGCCATAGAGCCGGTCCGGTTTTTCGGCGAGCGTTTCATAGATCAGCCTGCCAATGATCTGGCCATGCCCAAGCAGAAACGGAACCTCGCGGCTGCGCACTTCGAGCACGGCGCGGCTCCCCGTACCCCCGGCCAGGGAATGGCCGAAGCCGGGATCGAAAAAGCCGGCATAATGAACGCGGAATTCCCCGACCAGCGGATCGAAGGGCACCATCTCGGCGGCGTGGCTCGGGGGCACGTGGACGGCTTCGTGCGAGACGAGAATATAGAATTCGTCTGGATCGAGAGTGAGTTCGGGACGGCCGCGGCTATAAAGCGGCTCCCAGAAATCGAGGACGTCGAGCGCGCCTTTCCGGTCAACATCGACAACGGCGGTATGGCGCTTGGAGCGGAAGCCGATCAGCCCGTCCCGGCCTTCGCCGAGGAGATCGATCGAGAGCGCGACACCCTCGCCAACCGGCTGTTCGCCGCCGATCACCAGCGTGTCGCTCAGGTGCAGCGACTGGTGCTCGGCCGGGCTGAGGCGCGTGTCGCCACAGCGGAACCGCATCTGTGACAGGCGCGAGCCAGTGCGCACGAGAATGGGGAAGGTGCGCGGGCTCACTTCGAGATAAAGCGGGCCTTGATAGCCCGCTTTCATCTGATCAAAGCCGCGGGCGCGATCCCCGATTACGCGGGTAAAGACATCAAGGCGCCCAGTCGAGGATTTGGGATTGGCCGAGGCGCTGACGCCCTCGGGCAGATCGAGGCTTTCCTGAAGGGGCACGAGATAGACGCAGCCGCGCTCGAGTACGGCACCGCGCGTCAGGTCGATTTCATGGAGTTTCAACGCCTCGATGCGCTCGGCCATGGAATGGGCAGGACCGGGCAGGAAGCTCGAGCGCACGCGATAGGCGATATCGCCGAGGCGCAGATCAAGGCTCGCGGGCTGGACCTGATCGGGATCGAAAGCGCGATCGGTCAGAATGGCGCCCTGGGTGTGGAGCTTTTCGATGAGGCGAGCGGGAAAGACGCCTTGCGGCCAGTGTTCGTTCATCATGCCACCCTGCACTCTCGCCCGGTGCGTCCCGGCGATCCAACTGCGCCCTTGTGCCAAGGATGGATTGTCCGGACAAGCCGGGCAATGACGATAATTGCGAAACCTCTGCGCTCTTGGTTCTATCTGGAGTTTGTACCACCCCCGAAATGTCACCCCGGCGAAGGCCGGGGCCTACCCTGAGATATCAAGCTGGGCCCCGGCCTTCGCCGGGGTGACATTTTGGGGGTGGGGTTGCGTCTCTTGTATCTGACAAGCCCGCTCTGGATTTTGGCCGCGCGATTGACGGCATCGGCCAATTGCGGTTTAGTCCGGTTCAGTGGTGATTTGGCCGGTCGCTTGCAGCCACTTTAAACAAGTTGCTAAAGACCGTTTTTGGAACCGGCCGCCAACGCGCGCCGGTTTTTTGTTGGAGGCAGAGCCATGTCCAAAGAAAACAACCCCCTCATCGACCCCAAGCGGCACGCAGCGGCGACGCAGATGGTTCATGGCGGCGGCAAGCGCTCGCCCTTCAACGAGACCAGCGAAGCGATTTTCCTGAACTCGGGCTATTCTTATCCCAGCTCGCAGCACGCCGAAGACCTGTTTCAGGGAAAGATCCCCGGCGCGCACAACTATTCCCGCTTCGCCAACCCGACCGTCGACATGTTCGTCGAGCGCATGGCGCTGATCGAGGGTGCGGAGGCCGGGCGCGCCTTTGCCTCGGGCATGGCGGCGGTGACCAATGCGGTGATGAGCCAGGTGCGGGCCGGCGACCATATCGTTGCGGCACAGGCGCTGTTCGGCGGGTGCCGCTACGTGGTGGAAGACTACGCGCCCCGCTTCGGGGTCGAATCCACCCTGGTCGATGGGCGCGATCCGGAGAATTTTGCAAGGGCCATGCGGCCCAATACCAAGGTGGTCTTTATCGAGACGCCTACCAATCCGACGCTGGAACTGGTCGACATCAAGGCGGTGGCCGAGATTGCCCATCGCCATGGCGCCAAACTGATCGTCGACAATGTGTTCTCGACCGCGCTCTACCAGAAGCCGCTTGAGCTCGGCGCCGATCTCGTCACCTATTCGGCGACCAAGCATATCGACGGGCAGGGCAGGGTGCTGGGCGGCGTGGTGCTTGGGTCGAAGGCTTTGATCGAGGCCGATGTTCATACCTTCCTGCGCCAGACCGGGGCGACGCTGAGCGCCTTCAACGCCTGGGTGCTGCTCAAGGGGCTCGAAACCTATGCGCTGCGGATCGAGCGCATGACCGACAGCGCTGAGAAAGTCGCAAAGGCGCTGGCCGCCCATCCCAAGGTCGGCCGGGTCATCTATCCGCACGAAAAGAGCCATCCGCAATATGATCTGGCCAAGCGGCAGATGTCGCGTGGCTCGACGCTTTTGGCGCTCGACGTCAACGGCGGGCAGGAGGCGGCATTCGCGCTCTCGGATTCGCTGGCGGTGATCCTGATCTCCAACAATCTCGGCGATGCCAAATCGCTGATCACCCATCCCCGCACAACGACCCATGCACGATTGACCGAGGAAGTTCGGCTCGAAACCGGGGTGACGCCGGGGCTCCTGCGCCTGTCGGTCGGGCTTGAGGATGCCGATGACCTGATTGCCGATCTGCACTTTGCGCTGGATCAGGTGTGATGCTGCGCTCGTCACGAGACCCCTTCCTAGCCTCCCGCTCCCAGGGGAAGACCAGGTGGGGGTTAGCAGCGCTAGCTGCCCTTACGCTGGCGCTCGCCGGCCCGGCCATTGCCCAGCCATTGCCCTATCATGCCGATCCCGACGCGCGGGAGATCCTGCCCATGGGGTCGGTGCCGGCAATCCGGTTTTTGACCACGACGGATTTTCCACCCTTTAATTTCCGCGACGGCGGCGGCGAACTCGTCGGGTTCAATGTCGATCTCGCGCGCCGGATCTGCGCCGAGGTCAATATCGCCTGTACGCTCCAGGCCTGGCCCTGGGATCAGGCGGCCGATGCGCTCGCCGATGCGCAGGGCGATGCACTGATTGCTGGACTCGCCATTACGCCGGAAAACGGCGCGCGCTTTGATTTTTCAGCGACCTACCTTGCCCTGCCGGGGCGCTTCGTCGCCCAGGCCGGGGATGCCGAAGGCTTTTCGCCCGGAGCGCTGAGCGGCAAAACGGTGGGGATCCGCGAGGGGAGTGCGCATGCCCGCTTCATGGAGCGCTACCTGCCCTCCGTAGCAAGGCAAGGCTTTTCGAGCGAGATCGCAGCGCTCGACGCCCTGCGCGATGGCGCGATAGACGCCTATTTCGGCGATGCGATGCGCGCTTCGTTCTGGCTCAACGACAATCCCGAATGCTGCCTTTTTGCCGGCGACGCCTATTTTCGGCCCAAGCTGTTCGGCGAGGGGCTGACCATTGCCGTTCCCGCCGGCAATGACACGGTGCGCCACGCCATCGACTGGGCGCTGGTGCGGCTCAAGGAGAATGGCGCGCTCGACGAGCTTTACCTGCGCTGGTTCCCGGTCGGGTTTTATTGAGGGGTCTGACTTAGCCTGGCAGGCGCCTATGACGCGCGCGGGCTGCGACTTCGATGGCGGCGGTGGTGAGCCGGTCAAGGCTTAGCTTGTCGCGCAGCATTTCAAGGAAGCGCAGTTCTTCCTGCTCGAGGCGCAGGTCGACTGCCGTGACCTCGACGGCCAGCGCATAGGCTGTGTCCTCGAGCTTCTTGGGCAGGGCGGCAAGGGCATTGTCCATTACCGTGTCGAGCCCGTCGGGCCCATTGAGCATGTCTGCGCAGTCATTCACCACATCGGCAAGGCGCGACTTCTCGAACCCTTCGAACACCGGCAGCCGGTCGATCAGCGCCTGAATTCGAAAAAGTTCGCGCTCGGTCATGGAACTGTCCGAGGAGGCGGCGACGATCATCAGGTGGATCAGCGCGTCTTGTGGATGGGTCATGGCGGTTCCGGCAAAAGGACGAGATGCAAAACTAGGATGGGCGCAGTGGTTTCGCAACCACCTGCGACATTGACGCGAGGGCAAGGGAATGCGACACCGCGCTGTCTCTTCCCTTCTTTTTCCGAAAGGCAGCCGCCCAGTGTCGCCCGCCGCTTTGCCCGCTCTTGACCCATCCTTTTTCGAGCCCGCGCAGTCCGCTCGCGCCTGGCCGTTCGAGGAAGCCCGCAAGATCGTCAAACGGCTGGAAAAGTCGGGTAAGGGTGAAGCCCTGTTCGAAACCGGATATGGCCCATCGGGCCTGCCCCATATCGGCACTTTTGGCGAAGTGGCGCGCACCACCATGGTGCGCACGGCCTTTCGGCTTTTGACGCGCGACCAGATTCCGACGCGGCTTCTGTGCTTTTCCGACGATCTCGATGGCATGCGCAAGATCCCAGACACGGTCCCCTCCAAGGAGGCGATGGAGCCGCATCTGCAAAAGCCGCTGACCTCGGTTCCCGATCCCTGGACCAACGAATATGCGAGTTTTGGCGATCACAACAACGCCATGCTCCGGCGCTTCCTCGACACCTTTGGGTTCGACTACGAGTTCGCGAGCGCCACCGAATATTACCGGTCGGGCAAGTTCGACGCCGTGCTCTTGCGCGCCGCCGAACGGTATGACGACATCATGGGCGTCATGCTGCCCACCCTGGGGGCAGAGCGGCAGGCGACCTATTCCCCGTTCCTGCCGATCTCCCCGATTTCGGGCCGCGTGCTCTATGTCCCGATGAAGGAAGTCAATGCCAAGGACGGCACCATCACCTTCGCGGACGAAGACGGCCGCGACACCACGGTCCCGGTCACCGGCGGCAATGTGAAGCTGCAGTGGAAGCCCGATTTCGGGATGCGCTGGGCCGCTCTCGGCGTCGATTTCGAAATGTTCGGCAAGGATCACCAGACCAACCAGTCGATCTATGACCGGATCTGCGCAATCCTCGGTGGCACGCCTCCGGAACATTACGTTTACGAACTGTTCCTCGACAGCGAAGGCCAGAAGATCTCCAAGTCCAAGGGCAATGGCCTGACCATCGATGAATGGTTGACCTATGCGCCGACCGAAAGCCTGGGGCTCTATATGTTCCAGAAGCCGCGCGTTGCCAAGCGCCTGCATTTCGACGTCATTCCGCGGGCCGTGGACGAATATGCCACCTTCGTTGCTGCCTATGAAAGGCAGGACGCGGCGGCGCGTCTCGAAAACCCGGCCTTCCATGTCCACTACGGCGATGTGCCCAAGATCGACATGCCGGTGACCTTTGCGCTGCTGCTCAATCTGGCGACTGCATCCAATCCGGAGACGCCCGAAGTCATGTGGGGCTATATCTCCGCCTATGCGCCGGGGATTTCGGCCAAGACGCATCCGCATCTTGATGCGCTGGTCGGCTACGCCATGCGCTACTTCCGCGATTTCGTGAAAAAGAGCTACCGGGCGCCGGATGAGGTCGAACGTTCAGCGCTCGACGCGCTGTCGGCAGCTTTCGCCGAACTGCCTCCCGAGGCAGCCAACGAGGATATTCAGAACGCCGCGCTCGACGTGGCGCGTACCTTTGAGCGCTATCAGGACCACACCAAAAAGAGCCCGACCGGCGGCCCCGGCGTCTCCGGCGAGTTCTTCCAGATGCTCTACCAGGTCTTGATCGGCCAGGAACGCGGGCCGCGCTTTGGATCTTTCGCCGCGCTCTACGGCATCGACAATACGCGCCGCCTGATCGCCGATGCGCTGGCCGGGAAAATGCTGGCCTAGCGATTTCACTTAAGTCTGGGAAGCCAAATGCCCGGACTTGCATTATACTGACTTGATCTGTGTCAGGCCGAGCGCCTCCGAGGGACGATACGTGCAAAGAGGTCTTTGGGGGATGGCGCTGCTGGGCCACGCGGAGTGGCTCCGGAAGCGGCCGGGCGCAGCCTATGGGCTGGGCGTCCTTGCTTTCGCGCTGGCGCTCGCCGTCCGCTTCGGCCTCAACGACGTTCTGCCGTCGGGCTTTCCCTATCTTACCTTTTTCCCCGCCGTGCTGCTGACCGCGTTTTTCTGCGGAACGGGGCCGGGTCTGCTGGTGGCTGGCCTCTCGATCCTGGCGGCCTGGTATTGGTTCATTCCCCCGTTCAGCAGCCTTGCGCTCGACGGGCAGAGTGCGATCGCGGTGATCTTTTTCGTCGTGATCCTGTCGGCCGACATCCTGATCATCCACGTGATGACGGCCGCGCTGCGCCGGCTTGGGGAAGAGCAGGCGCGCACCGCGGCGCTGCTCGACAAGCAAAAGACGCTGTTCGAGGAACTGCAGCACCGCACGGCCAACAACATGGCCTTTATCAGCGCGCTCCTGTCGATGCACCGGCGGCGAGTGGGCACACAACCCGAAGCCGTCTCCGCCTTTGAAGATGCTTCGACCCGGCTCGATTCCATGGCGCGCATTCACCGGCGGCTATATGATCCGACCAATAGCGAACTGGCGCTCGAGATCTATTTGTTCGAGCTGCTGCGCGATGTGCTCAACGGCGCCGGGCGCGAGAATGTCGATGTCAAGGTTCTCACCGCGATCGACCGGCTCGACGTCAACCGCCTGCTTACCCTGTCATTGATCGTGAGCGAGCTGGCAACCAATGCCGTCAAGCATGCCTTCAAGGATGGCGCGGGCAACTTTTCGATCGAACTCGAGCGTGATGGGGCCGATCTGGTGCTGGTGGCGCGTGACGATGGGCCGGGTTTTCCCGAAGGGTTCGATCCCTCCCAAAGCGACCGGCTCGGCTTCCGGGTGCTGTCGAGCTTTGCCCGTACGCTCGATGGCACGCTGAGCTTTCACTCGGACAATGGCGCTGTGACACGCCTGACCTTTCCAGCGGAAAATGTCGGGATCACCAAGGCGGCCGAATAGCGCTTACTGGCTCGCCCAGATGATGCGCGCCATCCATTCGATGTCGCGGATATCGAGGATGCGGGGCGTGTAGGCGGGGTTGATGGAGTGAAGTTCGATCTGCTTGGCGGTTTGGCGGGCAAGGATCTTGGCCATGACCTCGCCCTCGCGCGTCTTGACGACAACGCGGTCGCCACGGCGGACCTGCTCGGTTGGGGAGACGACGATGCGGTCGCCTTCGCGATAAAGCGGCTCCATGCTGTCGCCCGAGATTTCGAGCGCATAGATGCCGTGTTCATCGGGCGTGGGAAGGGCCACTTCGTCCCAGCCATGGCCGAGCGGATGCCCGGCGCTGTCGAAATAGCCGCCGCTACCGGCCTGGGCCATGCCGAGCAGCGGAATATTGCGCAGGCCGGTTTCACTAAAACCGCCGGGAGCGGAGAGGAAGGCGCCTGAGCCGCCAAGGAAACTATCGAAGCTTTCCCCCGTAGCCTCGAGAATCTTGGAAATGCTTTCGGTCGAGGGCCAGCGCTCCCGGCCATCCTTGCTGATGCGTTTGGAAACATTGAAGGCAGTCGCATCGAGCCCAGCAAGCTTGGCGAGCGCGGACACGGACACGCCATGGCGGCGCGCCAGAGCGTCAATCCCGTCCCAGATGGCCCTGTGTGAAAGCATGAGCGCTGCCGCCGAGGAAAGTGATCTCATTGAAGGAAACTTGTCCTACTTTATCTGGGGGGAGGGCGTGTGTAAAGCGGTGGGCGATCACGCTTGCCGTCCTGCGCGGGCCCCATTAGGGTCCGGCCATGCCACACCCCGAGCTCATCTACAAAATCACCACCGCCGCGGCTTTTGCGCCAGCCCGACTTTCCGGCGCTTTTGCGGGCATGCCCATCGATGCTGCCGATGGCTACATGCACTTTTCGACCGCAGCGCAGCTGGCCGAAACGCTGCGGCTGCATTTTGCCGGCCAAAGCGATCTTCTGCTGCTCGCGGTCCGGACCGGCGATCTCGGCACAAGGCTCATGTGGGAGCCCTCCCGCGGAGGACAGCTGTTTCCGCACCTTTATGGTGGTCCGCTGAGCCTTGCCGATATCGTGTGGGAAGAAGCCATCAGCGTTGCCGCAGATGGATCCACCGTCCTGCCTTCTGGTGTGAAATGATCTTTTCCGCTTTTTCTCCGCTTCTGCGCAATCCCGGCCTTGCCAATCTGACGCGCGATGCGCTGTTGCGCATGGATCCGGAGACCGCGCATGGCGCGACGATCACCGCCTTGCGCATGGGGCTCGCGCCGCAGCAGGAGCATGCCGACGGCGCCGAACTGGCCACGAACCTTTGCGGGCTCGAACTCAAGAACCCGGTCGGCATGGCGGCAGGGTTCGACAAGAATGCCGAAGTGCCGCGCCCCTTGGCGCTGATGGGGTTCGGCATGGTCGAGATCGGCACGGTGACGCCGCGTCCGCAGGCGGGCAATCCCAAGCCGCGGCTTTTCCGCATTGCCGCGGCTGATGGCGTGATCAACCGCATGGGCTTCAACAATGAAGGGCACGAGGCGGCTTTCGAGCGCTTGAAGGGGCTGCGCGTGCCGGCAGCGCTTGGGGTCAATATCGGCGCCAACAAGGACAGCGAGGATTTCGTGGCCGACTATGTGCTCGGTGTCCAGCGCTTCGGCGATCTTGCCGACTATCTGACGGTTAATATTTCCTCGCCCAATACGCCGGGCCTGAGAAACCTGCAGGCCGACGAAGCGCTGACGCGCCTGCTCGATACGGTTCTAGCGGCGCGCGCCAGGGCGAGGACACGGGTGCCGGTGCTGCTCAAGATCGCGCCCGACCTGGACGAAGCGGCCATGGACGCAATTGCCCGGGTGATCCTCGCCACCGATCTCGACGGGCTGATCGTGTCCAACACGACAGTTTCACGCGATCCGATCATGGGCATGGAGAATGCGGGAGAAACAGGAGGCCTTTCCGGCAAGCCGCTGTTTCCGCTTGCAACGCGGCGTCTCGCGCAGATGCGTCAGCGCGTCGGTGCATTGCCTATCGTTGGAGTCGGCGGCATCCACTCGCCGCAAACCGCGCTCGACAAGTTCGAAGCCGGAGCCGATGCCATCCAGCTTTATTCCGCGCTCGTCTTCGGCGGGCTCGACCTGCTCGACCGCATCAAGCGTGGTCTGGTGGCGGGTGTGCGGGCTGCGGGCAAGAAGACCATCGCCGAACTCGTGGGCACGAAGACGGATGTTTGGGCGCGGGGCGAGTAGGTTCTACCGGGCTTAGGATTTACCCCCACCTAGCCTCCCCCTCCAGAAGGGGGAGGGATCTGCCGGTGGCTCCCCGGTATCGCGGCAGGTGCTGATCTGTTCCTCCCTTGTTCAAGGGGGGTAGGTGGGGTGTCGGGAGCCCCACGACAGCTCTCCTATTCCCTCACATCGAGGGTAATCACCACATCGGCGCGGTCGGACGAGAGCATGACGCGGTCGTAATTGGGCAGGTCGTTGCGTGCGATATGGGCGCGATTGCGCTCCTCGGTAAAAAGCCCCTCCGCGGCATGTCGCTTCAACAGCCGCGCCGCAACGATGTCGCGTGGAACGGAAATGAAGAACGAGAGATCAAGCAGCGGACGCACGCCGGACCATGGCGCCTCATCGAGCAGCAGGTAATTGCCTTCGACCACCAGCACCCGCGCCTCGGCCGGAACGGTGAACGCGTTTTCGACCGTGTCTTCGATCTTGCGCGAATAGCAGGGGCCGCTGACCGGCGCCGTTGCCTTTTTTAGCGAACCGATGAAATCGACAAAGGCCTGGGCTTCGAAGGTGTGCGGCGCGCCCTTGAAATCGGTCTGGCCCATGGCTTCGAGCCGGGCGTGCTTGATGTGGAAGCCATCCATGGGCACAAGCGCCCCGCGGCTTGGAGCGCCAGCGTTGAGCGCTGCGACGAGTTCGGCCGCCAGCGTCGACTTGCCGACGCCTGGGCCACCAGCGATCCCGATGGCAATGCGCCTGTCTTCCTGCGCCAAAGCTTCGGCACGGGCAACAAGCCAGGAGAGCGCTGCCTCGGGGGTCAGATGCACCGGTCAGCGGCCGCGCAGCAGGCGCAGGACCAGCCAGATCGGTACCACAAGAGCGGCGCCGGCCAGAGTATATTCAGCTATCTGCCGGAAGACGCCGGCCCCGTCGCGGAAGGCATCGTGGATTGCATCCACCGCGCCGCGCACGAGATCGGCCGCATCGAAGCCGAAAATGGCCATGATGACGCCGACAAGCAGCGAAATAAGGGCCAGCTTGACAAGGAGCGCCACCGGCCGGTCGCCCAGAATACGCTCCAGCATGGAACGGGATGCGGGGCGGCTGTCTTCACTCATGGCTCGGCTCCGTTTGGCAGTGTTGAGACCATCATATAGACATGTGGCCGATTTACAGTAGGTGCGCGTTGTCAGTTTTTGCGTCCTGTCCTTCTTTGGGTTTGTGTTCGACCGGCCGGGTACCCCCACCTAGCCTCCCCCTCCAGAAGGGGGAGGGACGGATCGAGTTTGCCGCTGTATCGGTGAGCCACCGTGGATCTATCCCCCCTCTCGTGGGGGAGGCCAGGTGGGGGTGGTCGTGACAGCCCGACTTCCGCCCGTTATCGCCGAGTGGTTTTCTTCGCGCGGCTGGAGCCCGCGCAAGCACCAGCTCGATGTGCTTGCCTCCTATCAGGAGGGCGCGAGTCAGTTGCTGATTGCTCCAACGGGCGCGGGCAAGACCATGGCCGGATTTCTGCCCAGTTTGACCGAACTGGCCGATGGCGCGTTCGACGGGCTCCACACCATCTATATCTCGCCCCTCAAGGCGCTGGCGGTCGACGTTCACCGGAACCTCTCGAACCCGATCGAGGACATGAAGCTGCCGATCCGCGTGGAGGCGCGCACCGGCGATACTTCGGCCGCGAAAAGAGCGCGGCAGCGCCTCAAGCCGCCCCATATTCTGCTGACCACACCCGAGCAGCTGGCGCTGCTGATCTCGCATCCGAAAGCCGAGCTGATGTTCGGCACCCTGCGCCGCGTCGTGCTCGATGAATTGCATGCCCTTGTCACCAACAAGCGCGGGGATCTGCTTTCGCTCGGGCTCGCGCGGCTCGCCCGGCTGGCGCCGGAAATGCGGGTCACCGCGCTTTCCGCAACCGTTGCCCGGCCCGACCTGCTGCGCGACTGGATCGCCGAGCCCAATCGCGACCGGCGGACGGACCTCATTCGCATGGTGGGCGGCGCGGCACCGGAGCTCAATATTCTCGAAACCGAGGAGCGGCTGCCCTGGGCCGGGCATTCGGCGGTCTATGCGCATCGCGAACTCTACGACACCATCAAGCGGCACAAGACGACGCTGCTATTCGTCAACACCCGATCCCAGGCCGAAATGCTGTTTCAGGGGCTCTGGGACATCAACGAGGACATGCTGGCAATCGCGCTGCATCACGGTTCGCTCTCGGTCGAGCAGCGGCGCAAGGTGGAAGCGGCCATGGCCGATGGGCGGCTGAAAGCAGTGGTCTGTACCTCGACGCTCGATCTCGGGATCGACTGGGGCGATGTGGATCTGGTCGTCCAGATCGGGGCGCCCAAGGGCTCCTCGCGCATGCTCCAGCGCATCGGCCGCGCCAATCACCGGCTCGACGACCCTTCGCGGGCGCTGCTGGTCCCCTCCAATCGGTTCGAAGTGCTCGAATGCGAGGCGGCGGTGGAGGCGGTGTCGGAGGGGCATCAGGATAGCGAGGATCCCCATCCCGGCGCCTATGATGTGCTCGCCCAGCATGTGCTCGGGATGGCCTGTGCCGAGCCGTTTTTCGCCGACGATCTCTATGCCGAAATCATCCGTGCCTGGCCGTACCGCGATCTGCCGCGGCAAAAGTTCGATAAGGTGCTCGATTTCGTGGCGACCGGGGGATATGCGCTGCGCGCCTATGAGCGCTATGCGCGGCTGCGCCAGAACGAGGACGGCCGCTGGCGCCTGTCCCATCCTTCGGTTGCCCAGCAATACCGGCTCAATATCGGCACCATCATCGAGGAGCCGATGGTTCGGGTGCGCCTCGTGCGCTCAAGGGAGCAGAAGCGTGGCCGCACCACCGGGCCAATCGGGGCAGGTGGCCGGGTGCTCGGAGAGATGGAGGAGCATTTCTTCGGTACGCTGACAGTCGGGGACACGTTTGTGTTCGGGGGCGAGATCGTTGCGTTCGAGGGGATCAAGGACAACGAAGCCTTTGTGTCCCGCGCTTTTTCCAAGGATCCGAAAGTGCCCTCCTATGCCGGGGGCAAGTTTCCGCTCTCGACCTATCTGGCCGAGCGCGTGCGCCGGATCATGGATACGCCTGAGGATTGGAGCAAGCTTCCCGACCAGGTCAGCGACTGGCTGCGGCTGCAGCGCGACATGTCGGTGCTGCCCCGGCGCGATAGTCTGCTTGTCGAAACCTTTCCGCGCGGCACCAACCATTTCATGGTCTGCTATCCCTTCGAGGGGCGCCTGGCGCACCAGACCCTGGGCATGCTCCTGACCCGGCGGCTCGAGCGGATGCGGGCCCGCCCACTCGGCTTCGTCGCTAGCGAATATGCGCTCGGCATCTGGGGTCTGGGGGATCTCTCGGCACTGATCCGCACCGACCGGCTCTCGCTTGACGAGCTGTTCGACGAGGACATGCTGGGGGACGATCTTGAATCCTGGCTCGATGAATCGGCGCTGATGAAGCGCACCTTCCGTAACTGCGCCATCATTTCCGGGCTGATCGAGCGGCGGCACCCGGGCCGGGAAAAGACCGGCCGGCAGATCACCATGAGTTCGGACATCATCTATGACGTGCTCTATCAGCACGAGCCCGACCACATTTTGATCGAGGCGACGCGGCGCGATGCCGCGCGGGGGCTTCTTGATATCGAGCGGCTGGGATACATGCTGGCGCGTGTCAAATCGCACATCGTCCACAAGCCCTTGCCACGGATTTCACCGCTGGCGGTGCCGGTGATGCTCGATATCGGCAAGGAACCGATTTTCGGAGAAGCGCGCGAATCAGCTATGGCAGACGCAGCAGAGGAACTCTTGCGCGAATCCGTGGGCGAAGTTGAACGCACTCCAATCTAGAGCCGACCAGACCGAGACCGCAGTGCTCCGCTTTGCCGGCCACAATTTCGAGCCTTTGCCCTCGGGCGCGCTTTTCTGGCACGCCCGGCAAACCCTGCTCGTCGCCGATCTCCATTTTGAAAAGATGGCGAGCTTTGCCCGGCGCGGGCAGATGCTGCCGCCCTACGATACCGGATTGACGCTGTCCCGGCTTGAAGCCGATCTGCGCCGCACCGGGGCGCGGCACCTGATCTCGCTGGGCGACACCTTCCATCGGGCCGATGCCAGCAAGCTCCTCTCCAATGCAGACCGGATGCGGCTCGATGCGATCACCGAAAGCGTCAGCTGCACCTGGCTTTCCGGCAATCACGATCCGGCGCCGCACGCCATAGGCGGAGAGTGCTGCGTCGAACTCGAAATCGACGGGCTGACGCTGTCCCACGAGCCGGTCAAGGGACGAATAGGACTGGTCGCGGGTCACCTCCACCCGGCCGCGCGGATCGCCATGGCGGGGCGCACTGCGCGCAGCGCCTGTTTCGTTCACGATAACCGGATGATGATCCTGCCTGCCTATGGCAGTTCGACCGGGGCGCTCAATATCCTCTCGCCCGCCTTTGTCGGTCTTCTCAACTGGCCCAGCGTGGAAGTCACCATGCTCGGGCGCGACCGGACCTATCCAGTTTCGGTCAAGCGCCTCGTGCGCGGCTAGCGCCGGAAGAGCACGCCGCCGAGCCAGCCGGTGAAGAGGGCGAGCGCGACGCAAGCAATGCCGTAAAGCAGGGGCGACTGCGTGGCCGTTTGGGCGAGGAAGCGCTCGAAGTCGATCTTGCGCACCGAAAAGCCTTCCGAGCGGCGCGCAATGATCTCGCCATTCCTGAACACATAGGTCTGGGCGATATAGGAGCCGGGCGGGGCATTGGCGGGCAGCGTGAGCTGGGCCGAATAGAACGTATCCGACATGAACTGCACGCCCTGTTCCTGGACGCCGAAGAGGTCCTGCTCGGACATCAGGCGGATCAGCTCGCGCCCGAACACCAGTGTCTTCATGAAGCCCGCCGGATTGGGAAACATCATGGCGTGGGACTCCGGCAGGATGAAGCTCTGATTGAGCAGGTTGATATCGGCGATTTCGAGAAGGCGCCGGCTCGAGAGCACATGGAAGTAGCTCGGGAACCTGCGGAACTCGACCTGATGGGTGTTGAGCCAGATGCCGAACTGGTGCGTCATTTGCCGCGCAACGCGATCCTGGGCGGGCCCAACGACCACCACCACGACATCATAGGGACCCTGGACCTGCTCGGGACCGGCCCCCGCATCGGGTGCTATGGTGCCATAAAAGGTCAGCGTTTCCCCGGTAAAGCTCGAGGTGATCTGCACGGTCGTGTTGGACACATTGGAGATCAGCCGTTCGGCCTGGGCCGGCAGGATGGTGGCAAGCAGCAGCACCATGAGCGCAGCAAGCCGGATCATCGGACGGCACTCGCAACAGCCATGGAATAAACATCGCCCGGCGTCATCACCAGCGAGAGCCCAAAGCGGATGGCGACGGCCAGGATCAGCAGTGCAAGGAGCCCGCGCAACTGTTCGCCCCGCAGGTGCTGGCCTGCCGCCGCACCGAACTGGGCACCGGCCGTGCCGCCAACCATGAGGCAGAAGGCGAGAAGAATATCGACGCTCTGGCTCTGGACGGCGTGCATGATGGTCGTGGCCGCCATCATCGCCACCACTTGCGCAAGCGAGGTGCCGATCACCACATTGCCTGGTACACGCAGGAGATAGACAAGGGCCGGCACCATGATGAAACCGCCGCCAATGCCGAGCAGCGAGCCGACGAAACCTATAAAGAGGCCGATCAGCAGAACCGGTAGGACGCTGATATAGAGCCGGCTTTTCTTGAAGCGCACGCGCCAGGGCAAGCCATGAATCCAGCTGTGCTGATTGGCCTGGCGCCGCACGACGCCGCCCTTGCGCTGCCGGATGATGGCGCGCACCGATTCTTGCAGCATCAGCACTCCGATGAACCCGAGAAGCACCAGAAAGCCCAAGGCGATCACGAGATCGAGCTGGCCGCTGGCGCGCAACATGGAAAAGGCCGCAACACCGCCGAAGGCGCCGAGCACACTCGAAAGCACCAGATACATGGCCAGGTGCAGATCGATGCCGCCGCGCCGGTAATGACTGAGGGCGCCCGAGGTCGAGGCGGCAACCACCTGACCGGTGACCGAGGCGACGGCAACCGAGGTGGGCACACCCGAAAAAATGAGGAGCGGGGTCAGCAGGAACCCGCCGCCCACGCCGAACAGCCCCGACAGGAAACCGACTGCCCCTCCGATCCCGACAAGGAAGAAGAGGTTCACCGAAAGCTCAGCGATGGGCAGATAGATCTGCACGATCGTCTGTCCTGTGGAGTGATTGGCCTAGGCGCGCGATGTTAAGAGCTAGACCGTCAATAAGTGGTCAAGGTTCCAGAAAATTTGGATGAATTTGTATCGAGAGCAAAGTTTGCGCCGCACGGATAGCCCTCACCCTGAGGGCTACTGATCAGTTCGCCGCCGGCATCGCCATCAGTTCCCAGACATTGCCTTCGCTGTCTTCGAAATAGGCGGAATAACCCCATTCGGTCTCGGTGCCGGCGGTGATCACGGCGCCGCCAGCGATCAGCACTTTCTCAAGAATGGCGTCGACTTCGGCCGGTGTTTCGGCGCGGTGGCTAAGGACGAATCCGGGCGTTCCCTCAAGCGACTCTGGCTTGCCGGCGGTCTGGGCGATCTGTTCGCGCGGAAAGAGCACAAAGGAAAAGTCGTCCTCGAAAAAGAAGGCGACGTGGTCTTCGCCTGCCCCGATCTGCTCGTCCGCGATGTCGAAGAGGGCACGGTAGAACACGAAAGCGCGCTCGAGATCGTCGACGCCGATGGTGATGATGGAAATCTTGGGCTTCATGGGATGGTCCAGTCTCGGATTGGCAGGTCAGGCCTTATCGGCGCCCGTGGTCATGAACAGGGCTTCGAACTGGCCATCTTCGATGCGCGCGGCGGCGATCACAGCCTGGGTGCGGCTGTCGACGTCGAGCTTTTGCAGAATGGCCGAGACATGGGCCTTGACCGTGGCCTCAGAGATGGAAAGTTCATAGGCGATCTGCTTGTTCATCAGCCCATCGCTGAGCATCATGAGCACGCGAACCTGTTGTGGCGTCAGGGTTGCAAGCCGCTTCATTAACGCCGATTGCTCGTCTTCGCTGCCCAGGGTGGTGCCGCGCGGCACGAAAACTTCGCCCACGAGCACCGTTTCGATGGCGCGGCGGATTTCGGTCGGTCCTTCGGATTTATGAAGGTAGCCCGAAGCGCCGAGTTCGAAAGCACGGCGGACAACCGTCGCATCCTCGACCGCCGAAATGATCATCACCGGGATGTCGGGATATTGGGCACGCAGCAGCAAGAGGCCCGAAAAGCCGCGCACGCCGGGCATGTTGAGATCAAGCAGAACCAGGTCGCAATCGCGATCGGTTTCAAGCGCCTGGTTCAATCCATTGAGATCGCTCGCTTCCTCGACGCTGACCGTCGCATCGCCTCCGGCCAGGGTCTGGCGCAAGGCCGCCCGGAAAAGAGGATGGTCATCGACGATGATTATGCGGCGGCGAGTCATGAAGGGCAGTGTCTCCGAAAGGCGTGGCGGAACAGAAACCATCATTTCCTGCCCGGTGCATTTGCATATTGCAGCAATCCTTAACGGGTTCTTTACCATGTTTTCCCAAAAGTGACCTTTAGACCTTCGTGCTGAATCGAGTTGGCACGCATGCGAACTGACAGGGACTGACCATGGCCCGCGCCTATTCTCAATCGGACTACGCAGAAGCACGCGATCCCGGGGCAGGGGACTGGCAAGCTTTGCGCGGAGAACTGGTTGCCCTTCTCGACCAGGTCGAGAGCCGCTTCGGCAGCACAGAGACCACCCGCGGCCCCGGCAGCGGCGTTGCGTCCCGTGTCCGTCACCTGCGTGATCAGGTCAGCGCGCCCGACACGTCCAATCGCCGTCGCGAGGCGCTGCGCACCGTCAAGCGCGCCGTCGACCGGTTCAGCCAGCCCGAGGAGCAGGAGCGGGACGAAGACGATCTCGCCTCCGCCATTGCCCAGATCCGCAGCCGGCAGGGGCCTGCGACCATTTCCGTGCTCGACCGGCGCGCGACCGACGCACCTGAATTCCGCGAACTCTCGCATCTGGTATCCGGCATCGGGGATCGCCTCGGCCGGCTCGAAGGACAGCTGCGCGGCGCGCGTTCGGGGGCCGACGAGGTCAACGAGATTGCAGGGCAGGTGGAACAGCTGACCCAGGTGGTCGAACTGCTGGCCGGTGCGGTGGGCGAAACAGGGCAGGTCAAGCGCCTCGAGTCCCAGATCGCAGCCTTGGGCGCAATGATCGAAAAGGGTCCCAAGGTCGATCTCGGCGCAGTCAATGCGCGGCTCGACGATGTGTCCAACACCGTTGCCAAGCTGGCCGAGTTGCAGGCCCAGCAGATGGAGCGTGAAATCCTGCGCGAGGATCGGGCGGAAGCCCGGCTCGAGGCCGAATCGGGCGAGGCTATCCAGCCCACCATTGAGGCCATCGAAACCAATGTGCGCAGCGTCTATGACCGCATGGACGCCATCGAGCGCAATATGAGCCTTTCGGCGGGCGAGTTCGACCGGCTTTCGAGCCAGCTCGCCGCGATCACGGCGGCCATTCGCGATACTGCGGACAAACCCGAAGTGCTCGTTGCCCGCATCGACGCGCTGGCCGAACATCTGCGCTCAGTGGAGGGCGGGGACGCGCATGTCGCTGCGCTCAAGGGCGATATCGCTTCGCTTCAGCAGTCCGTGCTCGAAACCATGGAACCGCGTTTCCAGCGCCTCGAAACCCAGATCGAGGAACTGAGCAACAAAGTTCAGCCGGTCGATACCAGCGCCGTCGAAGGCCAGCTCAAGCGGCTGATGGAGCGCATGGACGAGGCCGGATCCCAGCTCGACGGCCTTGCCCGGCTTTATCACGATGCCGGCGGCAAGCCCGATTTCGAAACGCTCGCGACCCTTGTCGCCGAACGGACGAGCGATGCAGTCAGCCGCAAGGCGGCCGCACCTGTCGCCATGTTCGGCCCGGACAGTCTCAAGACCATCGAGGATCGCATTTCGAGCCTCGTGCGCTCGGTGAGCAAGGGGCCGGATGCGGAAACGCTGGCCAATCTCGTGGCCGAAAAGACGTCTGCAGCGGTGGCCAAGTCCGGCACGCCGGCTCCCGCCTTTCATCCCGAAGGGTTCGAAGCGCTCGAAAAGCGCATGGTTGCCGTGTTCAACACCGCCGGCAAGGATACGGCCGAGCGGCTCGCCCGGCTGGAAAGCGCCCTTGCCGCGCGCACCCAGACCCCGGCTGCTCAGTCCGAAGCCCCGGTCGCAGCGCCGGCGCCGGTCAAGTCCCGTATTGTCGAGACTGCGGAACCCGAACCCACGGCGCGGCTCGACAAGATTCTCGACAGCCTCAACGGCACGCGCCGCAACGATGCCATGCCTGCCAATCCCGGCGAGGACGCTCCGCTGATCGATCGCGGTTTTGGCGATGCTCCGAAACCCTCGGCTGCCCCGGCCCCCGCACGCACCGAGCAGGTCGCGCCCAAGCCTGTTGCCGAGGACCGGCCAGCTTTCGATCCGCACAAGGTCGACCGCCCGCCCCGGCCGCAATCAAGCTTTGCTTCGCCTGAAAAAGAGAGCTTCGCAGTTCCCCAACGCGCCGAGCAGGCGCCCGAAGTCGAAGCGCCTGCGCCAAATACCAGCACTTTCGTGGCCGCCGCCCGGCGCGCCCAGCGCGCGCGCCAAGAACAGGAGGCGGTGGACCCCGCAGCCGGTTCGCTGATCGGCCGCGCCCTTTCCCGCGTGCGCCCGCAGGCTCAGGGCGATGTCGCTTCCGCTGAAACCGCGCCCGGTGAAGCAAAGGCAAAGCCTGAGCGCAAGCGAGGTAAAGCTGCAGTTCAAGCGCCGCTGCCACCCGAAGAGATCGAGGCGGCAGGTGAGGGCAATCCAGGCTTTCTGACGCGCTATCGCCGTCCGCTGCTTCTGGGTGCCGCGCTTGTGGTGGTTTCCATGCTGACGCTAAACCTGGTTTTGCAGCGGCTATCAAGCGAACGCCCTGTGCCGCCCGAAGCCCAGACCACGGCGCCCGCTCCGGCTCCGACCGATATTCCGGTCAGCCCCGTGCCGGCCGATCAGGTCTCCGAACTCGTCGCGCCGCGCGTGATCGACATGGTGGACTATGTCGCTGCCGGCTCGATCAATCCGGGCGCGCCGATGAATTTTGCCCGCAGCAATGACCAGGCGATACCGCCGGCGCTCTTTGCCGCCGCGGAAGTCGCCAATGTGGGGGATGGCGCCGGGCTCGACGAGGCAGCCCCTCTAACCGAGAATGCAGCAGTCGAAACGTTCGAGCTGCCGCCCGAGGCGCTTGGTCCGCTGGCTCTGCGCCAGGCGGCGGCCGATGGCGATGCGCGGGCCCAGTTCGAGGTTGCCGCCATCTTCACCGAGGGCCAGAGCGTTCCGGCCAATGTCGAGGAAGCGGCCAAGTGGTATGAACGGTCAGCCGCGCAGGGCTTCGTGCCAGCGCAATACCGGCTGGGCAATATCTATGAAACGGGCACGGGCGTCGAAAAGGATCTCGACGTCGCCCGGCTCTGGTATCAGCGTGCAGCCGAAGCGGGCAATCGCATGGCCATGCACAACCTTGCAGCCCTTTATGCGAGCGGCGCATTGGGAGAACAGCAGTTCGAGCCAGCCGCCGAATGGTTCGCCCAGGCTGCCGATCACGGCATGACCGACAGCCAGTTCAATCTGGGCATGCTCTATGCGCGCGGGCTCGGCATCGCCCAGGATTTCGAACAGTCCTACAAGTGGTTTTCGCTGGCAGCGCGCAGTGGAGACACGGACGCGGCCAAGGCGCGGGACGACATCGCCAAGTCGCTTTCGGCAGAGGCGGTCAATCGCCTTGCCGCAGAAGTCGGTACCTGGACGAGCGAGCCGATCCAGCTCGAAGCCAATTTTGCCCCTATCGGCACATGGATGGAAAATTTCGATCCCGGCGAGCCGATCGCCAACAAGGAAGTCATCACGCGCGTGCAGCAGGTGTTGACCCGCCTCGGCTTTGACATCGGCACCCCCGATGGCGTTGCCGGGCCAAAGACCGCCGAAGCGGTCAAGAGCTTCGAGCGCGACACGGGCATGAGCGAAAGCGGCAAGATCAATCCGCGCCTGCTGGCCGTACTGGGGAGCCAGCCGGTTTGATTTTAGGAGGGTTGGCTGGAAGAAAGCCCCCTCACCCTAACCTCTCGCCGAAGGGGCGAGGGGATCGCATCGAGTGTGCCCCACGACTTGTTCCCGCCCACCAGCCCTCCCCTCGCCCGTTCGGGGAGAGGGGCCCGCCACATCGCTGGGCAGGAACCGTTCTAAAACCCGCCGCCCGTTTTGAAGCCGGAATGTTTTCGTGTGCCGGAATTGCCGGTACGAGGGCGGGAAAAACCCCCGCCGCCCGAATTGCCGCCGCCGCCGGACCAGCCGCCGCCGAAGCCGCCGCCACGAGATCCGGACTTCCGACCGCTCGATCCACCACCGCCGAAGCTGTTGTCGGGCCACTGGAAGCCGCCGCCATTGCCCCAGGGCGATGACTGATCCCTGCGTGGAGAGCCGGCGCCCCATTCATTTCCAGGGGCCCAGTTCTGGCTCTTGCGCCACTGGTCCCAATAGCTGGCAGCAGAAATGCCGCCGCGCAGAAAATCGTTGAGCAGATCGCCCACGAGGCGATCCTCGCGGAAACTCGAACGCGGATCGTCGAACCGCTGCTTCTTGAACTCCCACTGAATGTCTTCGAGCTCGCGCCGCCGCGCGGCGAGGGTCTTGGCGCGTTCGCGCAGGTCGCGGCTTTCCGCTTCTTCCTCGCGCAAACGAGTTCGGGCTTCATCGATCTGGGCGATGATCGTGTCGTCCTTGCTTGTCCTTGTCAGACGCGCTTCGGCCAGCAGGGTCTTGATATCCTCCTGCCCCAAGGCCGCGGCCAGCGCTGTCGCGGCCGAGGCCAGAGCCGGGTCGCGCCCGTCGGTCAGTTCCTGGAGCGCATCGGCGGCAGCGTCACGGCTGTCTTCTGCCTGCAGGATTGCAGCATCGATGCCGGCAACGTCTGCTTCGGCTTTCTCCCTAGCCTCGCGCAAGGGGGTGGCGCCGGCAGCGTCGGCCGCTTTTTCGGCCAGGGCAATCAGTTCGGCTTCCGCCGCCTGGGCATTGGTTTCCTGCCGTTCGGCATGCTCGCGCAGCCTTTGAGGCAGATCGTTGAGCATGGCGTAATTGGGCCGCGCGTTGTGAAAGCCAACGAGATTGGCGACGAGCCCATCGAGATAGCGCACGAGATTGTTGGCTTTATAGCTGCTCGTACCGTAACCGCTCTCCCAAAGGTACATGAAGAGGGGATCGTCGCGATAGGGCTTGCCCTTTTCGTCCCGGTCGGTTTCGGCCATCCGCGTCTTGTCGAGCGACTGGCTGGCGATCGCGGCGAGATCGTCGGCGGCCTGACGCTTTTCCCGATAGCCGGCATCCTGCTCGAGATTCTGCTCAACCCGGGCAAGAAGCGCATCGAGCGCCGCCTGCCGCTCGGCAAGGCTCGCGACGGCGGCACCGCGGCGCGTCACAAGATCGGCACGCGCAGCCTCGAGTGCCTCGATGCTCGCCTGTGCCTTTTCGACAGCCTTGGCATGGGCCTTGAGCATTTCGCGCGCCTTGACCTCCGCGCTTGAAATCCGCCCATCGAGCTGCGCCTGAATAGCAGGATCGAGGCGCACCTGCGCCAGTTGGCGGAAGAGCTCGGCTTCGCTCTCCTTGAGCTTGGCGATCAGTTCGGCCGTTCGCGCGAGACGGCGGGACAGATCGTCCTCTTCGCGCCGGATATCGCGCATCGCCTCTTCGAGGCTGGCCAGCGCCTGGGGTCCACCTATGCTCATGTCGTTACCACCGCGTCACAGCGCCGCCCAGAACCGGCATGATATATTCAACTTCCAGAAAACCATCGGATTTGCGGCCGACTTCATTGGCCTGGATAATGCCATCGTCGCGCTTGTCGGCGGCAACGGCGGCATAGACCGCCTCGGGCACCCGCTGGCCCCAGATGGACACAGTCTCGACCTCGCCGCTTTCCTCGTTGCGGATCGGAAGCTCGAGAACATTGCCGTCCGGATCCACCGCTTCTACCACGAGATAGTAATTGGTGGCGTCCGTGTTCACTTCCGGAAAAGTCCAGAAACCGGATTGCTGATCCGACCGGTTGACGACGCGGACGACATATTCCTGGCGGAGCTGGTCGCGCAGGCCCGTGAGGCGCATGAGGATATCTTCGGCACCGGCACGATTGCCTTCGGCAGCATAGGCTTTGCCGCGGGTCACGAGCGCGTCGGCCTGTACGACGGCCTGCTGCACCTTGGTTTCTTCGAAAATCGTCTCGTAGAGCGCATCCATCTGCGCCGGAAGGCCTTCGGTCAGCTCGACCCGCGCATTGTGGGCCTGCCCCTCCTGAAAAGGCTGCACCACGCCGAAATAGCCTATTGCCAAGGCCAGAGCGGCCGCCAGCGCGATCAGCACGGGCTTGCCCCAGCGCCGGCGGGAGACATAGAGCCGGGCCAGCGTCGTGCCGAAACCCGGCGCAGGCGGATCATAGGCAAAACGGCTTTCCGCCAGCGCCTCGACCCCCTGGCGCAGGATATGGTCGGGTACTTCGATACCCTGCTGGCGGTAGATTTCGCGCAGGCGCTCGATCAGCTGCGCCTCGCGCGCCGCGCCGTCCAGTTCCCGTGCCACCAGATCCTGCCGGTGGCGCAGGGTATCCACCACATCCATGGCGAGCATGACTTCGTCGAGGGGGGCAGCCGGTCTGGCTGTCACGTCACTCATCCTCAGGTCTTCCACCCGGCGCCGGGCCCCTCATGCATGTTCCGGGACAGCCGGCAGGGCCGTCCCGATGGTCGATATTGGTCAATGCGATCAGTTCTTGGTGTCGAGCAGCAGGGCATTGCCCTCGGCTGCAAGGGTTGCGAGGCGGCGCTTGCCATCTTCCACCGCATCGCGGATCTCGGCGGAGTTCTTGGTTGAGGCAAAACGCATCTCGTTGATGATGGTGCGGCTGCGCTCCTGAAAGTTGACCACGGAATCCACGAGCTTCTTGACGGCGTCGGCCCTCACGGTCGGTCCATAACCGGCCCGCACGGCCTGCTCCTGCACCTTGTCCCCGATCTCGGAGAGCGTTTCGAGGCTCTTGGACATGCCTTCCTTCATGGCGTTGAGCGTTTCGGTCGATTCATGCAGCCCGAACATGCCGGTAAACGAGGCCGAAAGCGCCGTCAGCACCGTCTCATTGGTTGAGAAGAACGAGATCGACTGCTGGTAGACGCGCTCCTTGGCATTGGTGGTCTGCATCAGCCGCGCCATCACCACTTCCGAGGTGTTGTAGGAAATCGTCAGGTTGTCCGACAGGTCCTTGGCGATCTGGTAGCGCTTCTCCTCGTTCTGCATCTCGCGCAGCCGCTCGTCGCGGGCCATTTCGAGGCGTGCGCGGTCGGCCGGAACCGTGCCTGCATAAGCGGCCAGTTCGTCGGCGGCGCGCTGAAGGACGTTCTTTTTTTCCGCCAGATGCCGTTCCGCGGTTTCGAGCACTTCAAGCGCCATCACTTCGGATTGCTTGAGGGCGCCGCGGAAGTCGCGATAGGCCTCGAGAATGGTCTGCTCGCGGTCGATCTGGTCCTTGGTATCGCGGGTGACCTCGAGATAGGTGTCGCGGATTTTGTTGAAACGGGTGGCGATGTCGCCGCGCGACACCTTCATCCACGCATTGGACACGCGCTCCATGAAGTCGAGTTTGTTGTCTTCCAGCTGGTCGACCAGCATCTTGGCATCGTCGCGGATGGAATCAAAACCCTTGGTGATGTCCTCGTAGCGCTCGGCGATCTTCATCGCGGCGACCTGTTCGCGCACCACTTCGTTGAAGGCGCTGGCCTGGCTCAGGGTCCGGCCGATCAGGATGACGCGGGTTTCGTCGAGTTCGGTGATCTGGCTCAAGAGCCCGGTGATCGGCTGCTCGCCCTGGTTTTCCGGCCAGATGCCGAGATCCCGGATCGCGTTTACCGCCTTGTCCAGATATTGCAGCGGCCGCTCTGTCACGGCGGGGGCTGCGGCCTGCGGCGTGGCGGTGGTCACTTGGTCGGTCATCCATTGCTCCCTTGGGATCATGCGGCACGAATTTGCCGGCGGGTGCCATTCACCCCTAGATTGCCCGAGCGATCCCGGCTGACAATTGCATCGTCCCGTCCGGGCAACTATTTAGTCCATATTGGTGCGAAAAAGCCGCACGTAAAGTGCGCCATCCGGCGGCGTGAACGAAACAGGATCAGCACGGGACGCTCGGGTCAAAAGACACGTGGGTTCACGGGGGCTCGGTGGAGACAGCAGAATGGAATTCGGTGGACGCTACAGAATGGGCGCATCGCGCATGCGCGTCTGGCAGGTCCTCAACGATCCGGACATGCTCAAGGCCGCCATTCCCGGCTGCAATCTGATCGCCTGGTCCGGCCCCGATACGCTCGATCTCGAGATCAAGGTCAATCTGGGGCTGATGCATCCTACCTTTCAGGGCGAGCTGGCGCTGTCCAACATCGTGCCGGCGGAAAGCTACACCCTTTCGGGGCGGGGCAAGGGCGGCATGCTGGGTCTTGCCGAGGGCAGCGCCGATGTCGTCCTGTTCGGAACAGGCGAAGAGACCATCCTGACCTTTACCGCACATGGCGGCGCTTCGGGCCAGATCATGAAGCTCGGGAAAGCGCTGGTCGGCAATTCGGCACAGCGCATCATCGACGGGTTCTTTACCCGCATGGGCAAGGCCGCCGGCATCGAAGTGACGCCGATCGAGGGGTGAATTCGCCTATTCACCAAACATTTACCATGCCGCAAAGCGCCGCCTCGGGGCCACAATCCCGCCCTGGGTGACCCTGTAGAGACTGCTGCTTCAGACCCTACAATTTAAGTCGAATTGCACATGTCCAGTCAGTCCCGCGATAGCCTTGCCCTATATATGCTTGCCGCCGCTGCCGTTCTCGTTGTCCTTTATGCCGACATGGATCTGGCGGAGCTCTTTACGGCCATGCTGGCGCGCTGGTAGGAAGCGTCCGGGCGTTCGCCAATCCACCTCAGATTTTGACCATCCGGAAAAATCTTGCGCGGTCCCTCTTGCGAAGGCCGTGATTGCACTATTTTATCGCTCTTCAGCGCATGCGGATCGTCGAGGGGTCTCCCGGTCCGCAGCGAGACAGGGAGCTACAACAATGAAATTTTCGATCCTGACCAAGGCAGTGGCTGGCGGCATCGCTCTGAGCGCGGTGATGGCTGGCACCGCCTTCGCCGATCCCGCCCTGATCTATGATCTTGGTGGCAAATTCGACAAGTCGTTCAACGAAGCGGCGTACAACGGCGGCCAGGCCTGGAAGGCGGAAACCGGCGGAAATTTCGTCGATCTTGAACTGCAGAACGATGCCCAGCGTGAGCAGGCCCTGCGCCGCTTCGCCGGCCAGGGTGCAAATCCGGTCGTCATGGCAGGCTTTTCCTGGACCGCGGCCCTGACCGCCGTAGCACCGGAATTCCCCGACACCAATTTCGTCGTGCTCGACACCGTGGTCGATGCGCCCAACGTTCAGTCGATCCTGTTCGACGAGCACACCGGCTCCTACCTCGTGGGCGTGCTGGCTGCCATGAAGTCGGAAACCGGCAGCGTCGCCTTTATCGGTGGCATGGACGTTCCACTGATCCACAAGTTCTATTGCGGCTATGCCCAGGGCGCCCGCGCGGTCAATCCCGACATCAACCTGATCGAAAACTACACCGGCACGACGCCGGCCGCCTGGAACGATCCGGTCACGGCAGGCGAATTGACCAAGGCGGCCATCGACTCTGGCGCGGACGTGATCTTTGCCGCTGCCGGCGGTTCGGGAATCGGCGTGCTGCAGGCGGCCAAGGATGCCGGCAAGTTCTCGATCGGCGTCGATAGCAACCAGAACTACATGCAGCCTGGTTCGGTGCTGACCTCCATGGTCAAGCGCGTCGACCTGGCCGTGCAGAACGCCCTGACCGAGGCAGCCGACGATGCGACGTTCAAGCCCGGCCTGACCATTCTTGGGCTTGCCGAAGATGGCGTTGGCTATTCCGTGGACGAGTTCAACGAGGAACTGATCACCGACGAGATGACGGCAGCGGCCGAGGACTACAAGGCCAAGATCATCGCTGGCGAGATCGCCGTGCATGACTACACCACCGACTCGTCCTGCCCGCTCTAAAAGCGAGATCCGATGAGCCAGGATGGCCCCATGAACACGCAACGGTCGGACACGACCGTTGCAGCCGCCCCGGCCGCCGGCTGGGCGATCGAACTTGAAAAGATCAACAAGCGGTTCGGCGCAGTTCACGCCAACAAGGACATCGACCTCCGGGTCCAGCGCGGCACTATCCACGGCATCGTGGGGGAAAACGGCGCGGGCAAGTCAACGCTCATGTCCATTCTCTACGGCTTCTATACCGCCGATAGCGGCACGATCCGCGTCAACGGGCAGGTGCAGGAGATCGCCGACAGCCGCCACGCACTGGCGCTGGGGATCGGCATGGTGCACCAGCACTTCATGCTGGTCGACAATTTTTCTGTCCTCGAAAACGTCGTGCTCGGCGCCGAGGATTCGGGTTTTCTCAAGCCCAGCCTGACGCGCGCCCGCAAGGAGCTGAACCGGCTCGAGCAGGAATATGATCTGGAAGTCGATCCCGATGCCATCATCGAGGATGTTTCCGTTGGTCAGCAGCAGCGCGTCGAAATCCTCAAGGCGCTCTATCGCGGCGCCGAAACGCTTATTCTCGACGAGCCCACGGGGGTTCTGACCCCCAAAGAGGCGGACGACCTCTTTCGCGTCCTCGAAACCCTGCGCGACCAGGGCAAGACGGTGATCCTGATCACCCACAAGCTGCGCGAAATCATGGCGATCACCGACAATGTCTCGGTCATGCGTCAGGGCCAGATGGTGGCAACGGTCAAGACGGCCGAAACCAGTCCCGAACAGCTGGCCGAACTGATGGTTGGCCGGCGGGTGCTGCTGCGCGTTGACAAGAGCGCGGCCAATCCCGGCAAGACCCTACTTGAGGTGCAGAACCTAGTAGTCGCCGACGACATGGGCATTACCCGCGTCAAGGATGTCAGCTTTGCCATTCGTGCTGGCGAGATCGTCGGCATCGCCGGCGTTTCCGGCAATGGCCAGACCGAGCTGCTTGAATCGATCACCGGCATGCGCGACCAGAAGTCAGGCACCGTCGTGCTCAACGGCAAGCCGCTGGCGCTCGAAGGCGACGATGGCGCAGCCCGCGCCCGTAAGGCCGGTCTTGCCCACGTGCCCGAAGACCGTCAGCGCATGGGTCTCGTGACGACCTTTGCCGAATGGGAAAACGCAATCCTCGGCTATCACGACAAACCCGCCTATGGCTCGGGACCGTTTCTTGATATCGCCGCCGCCAAAAAGGCCGCGGCCGATCACGTCAAGCTGTTCGATGTGCGGCCGGCCAATATCAATCTCAAGAGTTCGCTGTTTTCCGGCGGTAACCAGCAAAAGATCGTTCTTGCACGCGAAATGGAACAGGACCCCGATGTGCTCGTGATCGGTCAGCCAACGCGCGGCGTTGATATCGGAGCCATCGAGTTCATCCACAACGAAATCATCAAGATGCGCGACGAGGGCAAGGCCATCCTGCTCGTTTCAGTCGAACTCGACGAGATCCGCTCGCTGGCCGACCGCATCCTCGTCATGTTCGATGGCGTCATCGTCGGCGAGGCCGATCCGGCCACCGCCACCGAGGGCGAACTGGGCCTGATGATGGCCGGCATTAATAAGGAGACTGCCCCGCGCGGTCTCGGCATAGCCGAACAGGGACCCCTCCCATGAGCGCCCGCAGACCGCTTCCGCGCTGGGCCGACATTGCCCTTTTGCCCGCCATCAACCTCCTGATGGCCTTTCTCGTTTCGGGTCTCGTCGTGCTCTTTGTCGGCGAAAACCCGCTCCATGCCATCCAGGTCATCATCTATGGTGCCTTCGGCTATGGCGATGGCTTTGGCTACACCCTTTACTACGCGACCAATTTCATCTTCACCGGCCTTGCCGTGGCGGTCGCCGCCCATGCCGGGCTCTTCAACATCGGTGGGGACGGGCAGGCCTATGTCGCCGGGCTCGGGGCCATCGTCGTGGCGCTGGCGCTCGACCAGACCCATTGGCTCATCGCCATGCCCGCCGCCATCATCGCCGCAGGGGCCATGGGTGGCTTCTGGGCCTTCGTGCCCGGCTGGCTGCAGGCCAAGCGCGGCAGCCATGTCGTCATCACCACCATCATGTTCAACTTCATTGCCGCGGCTTTGATGGTTTATATGGTCAACCGCGTGCTCAAGCCCGCAACGACCATGGCTCCTGAATCGGCAACCATCGCAGTCGACGGGCGCGTGCCGCAGCTGCGCCAGTTCCTGAGCTTTTTCGGTTATTCGCCGGTCAATCTGTCCATCGTCGTGGCCATCGCGGCGCTGATCGGGGTCTATATCCTGATCTGGCACACCAAGTTCGGCTATGCCATGCGCGTGCTCGGCGCCAATCCGACGGCCTCGCGCTATGCCGGCATATCCAACTCCAGGATGATCATGATCACCATGACCATTTCTGGCGCGCTGGCCGGCATGGTGGCGATCAACGAAGTCATGGGCGTGCAGAACCGTCTCGTGCTCGACTATGTGGCGGGCGCGGGCTTTGTGGGCATTGCCGTGGCGCTGATGGGCCGCAACCATCCGATCGGCATCGCCTTGGCGGCTCTGTTGTTCGGAGCGCTCTATCAGGGTGGGCAGGAGCTGCAATTCGTCATTCCCGGCATCACCCGCGAAATGATCGTCGTCATCCAGGCTCTCGTGATCCTCTTCACCGGCGCCATGGAAGGGCTTTTCCGGCCTTCGCTCGAACGCGCCTTCATGTTGATGGGGCCCGAGCAGAAAACCGAAGCTATCGCGGTCTCTACCGCCAAGCCGGAGAGCTGAGATGGACCTGTTTGCGATCCTCTCCATTCTCGATGCCACGATCCGCCTGTCGACCCCGCTTCTGCTCGCCTGTCTGGCTGGGCTTTATTCGGAACGGGCCGGCATTTTCGATATCGGGCTCGAAGGCAAGATGCTGGCGGCAGCTTTCGCAGCGGGCGCCGTGGCTGCAGTCACCGGTTCGGCCTGGCTCGGGCTGATGGCCGGCATGGGCGTGTCGCTTGCAACAACCCTGCTGCAGGGTGCCGCATCGATCACGCTCAAGGGCAATCAGCTGATCGCCGGCGTCGCCATCAACATGCTGGCGGCAGGCATGACCACCTTTCTGGGGCAGACCTGGTTTTCCCAAGGCGGACGCACTCCGCCGCTGGGGCCTGGGGGGCGCTTCGAACCCATCACCTTGCCTTTTGCCAACGAGCTTGCGGGTGTGCCGATCATCGGCCCCATCTATGCCGAGCTGATTTCGGGCCACTATATCCTCGTTTATATCGGCTTCATCATGGTGGCCGTCACCGCCTTCGTGCTTTACCGCACCCGGTTCGGGCTGCGGCTGCGCGCCGTGGGCGAAAACCCCAAGGCGGTGGATACGGCCGGCATTTCCGTGGTTCTGCAGCGCTATCAGGCAATCATCATCACGGGCCTGCTTTGCGGCCTTGCCGGAGCGTATTTCTCGATCGCGCAGGGCTCGGGTTTCGGCAACAACATGACCGCAGGCAAGGGCTATATCGCGCTCGCCGCGCTGATCTTTGCCAAGTGGAAGCCGGTGCCGGCCATGTTCACCTGCCTGCTTTTCGGCTTCCTCGATGCCTTGCAGATCCGTCTCCAGGGCGCCCAGCTTGGTGGCGTGGAAATCCCGGTTCAGGCCATCCAGGCGCTGCCTTATGTGCTGACCGTCGTGCTGCTCGCCGGCTTCATCGGCAAAGCCGTAGGGCCAAAGGCCGGCGGCGTGCCCTATACCAAGGAGCGGTAGCTCCGTACCCTCGCCCCTCAGGGGAGAGGGTAGCACCGCCGGGAGCGCAGCGACCTGGTAAAGCTGGGGTAAGGGGTGAAAGCGATGCGGCTCGATCCTGATCTGAACCCCTCATCCGGCCCTTCGGGCCACCTTCTCCCCTCAGGGGAGAAGGGAGGGAGGAGAACGATGAATATGACCACAGTCGACAAAACCCTCTTCGCCGCCGCGGAGGCCGTTCGCGCCCGGGCTTATGCGCCTTACTCCAATTTTCAGGTCGGGGCCGCCATCCTTGCCGATGATGGCAAGATCTATTCCGGCTGCAATGTCGAAAACGCCGCTTATCCGGTGGGCAATTGTGCCGAGCCGAGTGCAATCGCGGCGATGATTGCCGGCGGCGGCACCCGCATCAAGCGCATCTATGTCACCGGCCCCGGCACAATGCCCGTCACCCCCTGCGGCGGCTGCCGCCAGCGCATCCGCGAATTTGCCGACCTCGATGTGGAGGTGGTATCTCATGGGGTGGATGGCGAACCGCTGATCCAGACGCTGGGACAACTTTTGCCCCATAGTTTCGGGCCGGAGTTTCTGGGAAAGTGAATTTGCCCCTCACCCTGACCCTCTCCCCAAAGGGGCGAGGGGACGCAGGGACCAAAGGAGCTGCGTCGGTGTCAGCACCGGCCGTGAAGCCATCGTCCCCTTGCCCCTTTGGGGAGAGGGCTAGGGTGAGGGGGCTGCACTCTTTTACCGCATCAAATTGTCCGAGCTGAGAAGACCAAAAACATGACCAAAGCCGCCAAAACCATCCGCAAGATCGCCGGTGATGAACCCATCGCTGCAGCGCTGGTGCTCGGCTCAGGCCTTTCGGCCGTCGGCGACCTGCTCAAGGACAAGGTCACTATCCCCTACGGCGAGCTCAAGGATTTCCCGGGAACGGGCGTGTCCGGTCATGGTCGCGATCTTCTCGTCGGATCCATGGGGGGCAAGCGCATTGCCATCCTGACCGGGCGCGAACATTATTATGAACACGGCAATGCCGCCGCCATGCGCCCCGCGCTCGAGACCATGGCCGAACTCGGGGCCGAAACGCTGCTGCTCACCAATTCGGCCGGTTCGCTCGATGAGCGTTTTGCGCCCGGCGATCTCATGCTGATTTCCGATCACATCAACTATGCCGGCATGAACCCGCTGATCGGGGAGCCCACCGACCGCCGCTTTGTGAACATGGTCGATTGCTATAATGGCGAACTGCGCGCCAAGGCCAAGGCTGCCGCCGAAAAGCTCGGCATCAGCGTGGGCGAGGGGATCTATCTCTGGTATTCTGGCCCAAGCTTTGAAACGGTGGCCGAAATCCAGATGGCCATTCGGCTTGGCGCCAATGCCGTTGGGATGTCGACCGCTCCGGAAGTTATCCTGGGACGGTTTCTTGGCATGAAAGTGTGGGCCTGCTCGTCCATCACCAATATGGGCGCGGGCCTGTCGAACGAAAACATCAGCCATGAGCATACCAAGACCATGGCGGTGCAGGGGGCAGGGAAGCTCCAAAAGCTGATCCCGGCCCTGGTGGAGGAGCTATGAGTCTCAAGGTCGTCGACACCACAAGGCCCCAGGAGCCCGCGCATAAGCGCAATCCTGGCTATCCGCTCGACCTCGATTGGGTGGAACGGGTGCGCATGAACCGCTCGGCGCTCGAACGCCGCGCGGGATCGATTGGCGCGCGGCGAACGGTCAAGAAGGATTATCAGCTCGCCTGGCTTCTCAAGGCGATTACTTTTGTCGACCTGACGACGCTCAACGCCGACGACACGCCGGGGCGCGTCGAGCGCCTTTGCGCCAAGGCGCGCAATCCCTTGCGCGCCGACATCGTGGAAAAGCTCGGCGTCGGCAATTTGCGCATCCTGCCCGGCGCCGTCTGCGTCTACCACACCTTCGTCAGGACCGCCGTCGATGCGCTCGACGGTACGGGCATCCCCGTTGCTGCCGTCTCGACCGCCTTTCCCCATGGCCTGGCGCCTGTCGAAACCAAGATCGCCGAGATCGAGGCTTCGGTGAAAGACGGCGCGAAGGAAATCGACATCGTCATCGAGCGCGGCATGGTCCTGCGCGGCGATTGGCAGGCGCTCTACGATCAGGTCCGCGCCTTCCGCAAGGCCTGTGGCGATGCGCATATCAAGACCATTCTCGGAACCGGCGAACTCGCCACCCAGACCAACATCGCCAAGGCTTCGCTCGTCTGCATGCTGGCGGGCGCCGACTTCATCAAGACCTCGACCGGCAAGGAAAAGGTCAACGCCAATCTCGTCACCTCGCTGACCATGATCCGCATGATCCGCTGGTTTGCCGAAGAAACCGGCATCGAGATCGGTTACAAGCCGGCTGGCGGTATCGCGACGGCTGGCGATGCGCTGAAATATATGGCGCTGATGAAGGAAGAGCTGGGCAATGAGTGGCTGCAACCACACCTCTTCCGCTTCGGTGCGTCGAGCCTGCTGACCGATATCGAGCGTCAGTTGGAGCATGGCCTGACTGGCCACTACGCAGCCGACTATCGCCAGCCAATGGTGTGATTGAGCAAGGGGTTGGGCCCCCTCATCCGGCGCTACGCGCCACCTTCTCCCCGAGAGGGAGAAGAATAGGGCTCCACTCCAGAGGCAGGCACGGAGCCATTCCTCTCCCTCTCGGGGAGAGGGTGCCCGAAGGGCGGGTGAGGGGGATCTCGCCTTAAATGCGGACTTTTTCGGCACTCTGAAGGAGGCCACCAATGAACAAAATCGCACAGATCTTCGAGAACCTCGAATACGGCCCCGCCCCAGAAACGCCGGACAAGGCCGATGCCTGGCTGGAGAGCAAGGCCCGCCGCTTCGGCCACTTCATCGATGGGGCCTGGACCGAACCGGGCAAGACCTTTGCCTCGACCAATCCGGCAAGCGGCGAACTGCTTGCCGAAATCACCGATGGCACCGCGTCCGATGTGGATGCAGCCGTGAGTGCTGGCCGCGCCGCCTTCCCGGCCTGGAGCGCGCTGCCCGGCTACAAGCGCGGCAGATATCTCTATGCCATCGCCCGCATGATCCAGAAGCATGCGCGGCTTTTCGCCGTGCTCGATACCATGGACAATGGCAAGCCGATCCGTGAAAGCCGCGATGCCGACATTCCGCTCGTCGCGCGCCACTTTTACCATCATGCCGGCTGGGCGACGCATCTGACGCGGGAATTTCCCGAGCACGTGCCCTATGGCGTCTGCGGCCAGATCATCCCGTGGAATTTTCCGCTGCTGATGCTGGCCTGGAAGATCGCTCCCGCGCTTGCCGCAGGGAACACGGTGGTCTTAAAACCCGCAGAATTTACCTCGCTTACCGCTCTGCTTTTTGCCGAGATTTGCGAGCGTGTCGGCCTGCCCAAGGGCGTCGTCAATATCGTCACTGGCGAGGGCGATACCGGCGCAGCGCTGGTCAACCATCCGGATGTCGACAAGATCGCCTTCACCGGCTCGACCGAAGTGGGAAAGATCATCCGTGCGGCAACGGCGGGGTCCGGCAAGGGCCTCTCGCTCGAACTGGGCGGCAAGTCGCCCTATATCGTCTTCGAGGATGCCGATCTCGACAGCGCCGTCGAGGGCCTCGTCGAAGCAATCTGGTTCAATCAGGGCCAGGTCTGCTGCGCCGGTTCGCGGCTCCTTGTGCAGGAGAGCATCGAAGAGCGCTTCATCGCCAAGGTCAAGGCGCGCATGGCCAAGCTTCGCGTCGGCGATCCGCTCGATAAATCCATCGACATCGGCGCGCTCGTGGCCCCGGTGCAGGTCGAGCGCATTCGCGACCTCATGAAGCGCGGGGTTGCAGAAGGCGCCGTGGTCTATGAGCCCGATGGCGCGGTCCCGGCCAATGGCTGTTTCCTCAAGCCGGCCCTCGTGACCAACGTCTCGCCCGCCAATACCCTCGTCGCCGAAGAAATCTTCGGACCGGTGCTGGTTGCCATGAGTTTCCGCACGCCCGAAGAAGCGGTCGCCCTGGCCAACAACACCCGCTATGGCCTTGCAGCAACGCTCTGGAGCGAGAACATCAATCTCGCCCTCGACATCGCGCCGAAACTCAAGGCCGGCGTCATCTGGATCAACGGCACCAATCAGTTCGATGCGGCTGTAGGCTTCGGCGGCTACAAGGAAAGCGGCTATGGCCGGGAAGGCGGTCGCGAAGGCATGAGCGCCTATCTCAAGCCGAGCTGGGAGAAGGATTTAAAGCCTGCTCCCGCCGCCGTGGCCGTGACGACGAAACCTGCCAATCCCTTCGACGCCCCCCATCTCGACCAGACGGCCAAAATGTATATTGGCGGCAAGCAGGCTCGCCCCGATAGCGGCTACAACCGCCCCGTGTCCGGGCCCTCCGGCGCGCTTGTGGGCGAAGTGGGCGATGGCAATCGCAAAGACATCCGCAATGCGGTGGAATCTGCCCGCGCGGCCCTCGGCTGGGGCACGACGGCCGCACACACCCGCGCGCAGATCCTTTATTACCTTGCTGAAAATCTCGACTATCGCCGCAGCGAATTCGCCGCGCGGATCAAAAGCCAGACCGGGACGGATGGCGAAGAAGAGGTGGACCTGGCGGTCGAACGGCTCTTCGCCTTTGCCGGCTGGGCCGACAAATATGATGGCGCCGTGCACAATCCGCCAACCCGCGCCATTGCGGCCGCCATGGTCGAACCGCTCGGCGTGCTGGGCATTGTCGCGCCATCCACAAGACCACTTCTCGGCTCGATCGCCCTGATCGCCCCGGCGCTTGCCATGGGCAATACCGTGGTGCTTGTCCCCTCGGAGCGCGCCCCGCTGTCGATGACCGATTTCTACCAGGTGCTTGAAACCTCGGACGTTCCTTCCGGCGTCGTCAACATCGTCACCGGCGACAGCACAGCTCTGGCCAAGACCCTGGCCGAGCATGATGGCGTCGATGGCCTCTGGTTTGCCGGTTCTGCGGAAGCCTCCGCCATGGTCGAAAAGGCGTCGGTGGGGAATTTGAAACAGACCTGGACCAGCCGGGGGCTCGACTATGACCTCGCCGATCCGCGCTTTGCAGGCGATTATTTCCTTGGCAAGGCAACGCAGGTGAAGAACGTGTGGATTCCTTACGGGGCGTAACCCCCTCATCCGGCGCTACGCGCCACCTTCTCCCCAAGAGGGAGAAGAACTGGATCCACTCTCGCCAAGTCCCCTGAGCCGTTCCTCTCCCTCTCGGGGAGAGGGTGCCCGAAGGGCGGGTGAGGGGGCGAGAACAACCGAGAAGCTGATGGTCTTCCTCCCCCAAGAAACGATCCTCAAAAAACGCGATGGCGCGGCGCTGTCGAAGGACGAAATTGCCCGTTTCGTCGCCGGCTTTGCCCAAGGCACGGTGTCAGAAGCCCAGGCGGCTGCCTTTGCTATGGCGGTATATTTTCAAGATATGAGCATGGACGAGCGGGTAGCGCTGACCCTTGCCATGCGCGACAGCGGCTCGGTGCTCAATTGGTCCGATCTCGATGGCCCGGTTGCCGACAAGCACTCGACCGGGGGGGTAGGGGACAATGTGAGCCTGATGCTCGCCCCGATCCTTGCCGCCATGGGCATCTATGTGCCGATGATTTCCGGGCGCGGCCTGGGGCACACCGGCGGCACGCTCGACAAGTTCGATTCCATCCCCGGCTATCAGACCCAGCCTGATAACGCGCTGTTTCGCTGGGCCGTAAAGGAAGCAGGCTGCGCCATCATCGGCCAGACGGGCGATCTCGCTCCGGCCGACAAGACGCTTTATGCCATTCGCGACGTGACGGGAACGGTCGACTCAATCCCCCTCATCACCGCCTCGATCCTTTCCAAAAAGCTGGCCGCGGGGCTTGGGGCGCTGATGCTCGACGTCAAGACGGGCTCTGGCGCCTTCATGCCGACGCTCGAACAGTCCCGTGCGCTGGCCGAGAGCCTGGTGGCCGTCGCCAACGAGGCTGGCCTCAAGACAGGGGCGCTGATCACGGACATGGACGAGCCCCTGGCGAGCGCTGCGGGCAATGGTCTTGAAATGCGCAATGCGGTGGATTTTCTTACCGGCAAGCACCAGGATTGGCGCGTCCGCGAGGTTACGCTCGCCCTTTGCGCGGAACTGGCCGTGATGACGGACAAGGCCCCGACCCAGGATGCCGGGCGGCTTCTGGCGCAATCGGCGCTTGAAAGCGGAAGGGCAACCGAGCGCTTTTCCATCATGGTCCACGCGCTCGGCGGCCCTGCAGATTTCGTCGAAGCCATCGATGGCTATCTGGCCCCGGCGCCTGTCGTCCGCGATGTCATGGCGCCGGCCGAAGGACTGATTTCGATGATCGATACACGCCAGGTCGGCATGGCCGTCGTTGCTCTCGGAGGCGGGCGAACCCGCCCGGGCGACCCCATCGATCATCGCGTCGGATTTGACCGTCTGTTGCCGCTCGGCGTGCGCGTAACGCCCGACATGCCCATTGCCCGCGTGCATGCGGCCGACCAGGATGCTGCCGAAGAGGCGGAGCGCCGTCTTCTCGCCGCCTATCGCATCGGCTCCGCGGGCCCCGACAATCCATTGATCGCCGAACGCGTTTTATGAGATGAAGCCGCGCCGTCATCACCCGACTTGTCCGGGTGATTTAGAAAATGGCGCCGCGCAAACGACAAGTTGGATTGCCCGGACGAGCCGGGCAATGACGGCGCCCGAGAGAACCGAGGAATGTCATCATGCCCCGCGCCATTGTATGCCTTCTCGATAGCGTCGGAATTGGCGGCGCGCCGGATGCTGCCGCCTATGGCGATGTCGGAGCCAATACGGTCGGCCACATCGCCGAATGGGCTGCTGCAGGCAAGGCCGATCGGCCCAGTCTGCGCTCGGGGCCGCTCCATGTGCCCAACATGGATGCGCTCGGGCTTGGCGCGGCTGTAAAACTCTCGACCGGCACCCTGCCACCCAATTTTTCCGATACCCCGCTCGGTGGACGCTTCGGTGTCGGCCGCGAGATATCGAAGGGCAAGGATACGCCCTCGGGCCATTGGGAGATTGCCGGCGTGCCCGTGCCGTTCGAGTGGGGTTATTTTCCCCAGACCGAACCCAGTTTTCCTCCCGAACTCACCGCCGAATTCATCCGTCGCGCCGGTCTCCCCGGCATTCTCGGCGACAAACATGCCTCGGGCACGACAATCATCGCGGAGCAGGGCGAGGAGCATATCCGCTCCGGCAAGCCGATCTGCTACACTTCGATCGACAGCGTCTTCCAGATCGCCGCGCACGAAACTCATTTCGGGCTCGAGCGACTTTATGAGATCTGCCAGATCGCCTTCGAATTGACCGCCCCGCTCAATGTTGGCCGCGTCATCGCCCGGCCCTTTATTGGCGAAACGCCGGAAAGCTTCAAGCGCACCGGCAATCGCCGTGATTTTGCCATCGCCCCGCCCGAGCCGACCCTGCTCGATCGCAATGCCGCGGCTGGCAATCAGGTCTATGCGGTGGGAAAAATCTCGGACATCTATGCCGGGTCCGGCGTCACCCACAAGATCAAGGGCACCGGCATCCCCCAGCTCTTCGACAAGACGCTCGACGCTATGGAAATGGCCGCGGATCGGGCGTTCATCATGACCAATTTCGTGGACTTCGATTCAGAATACGGCCATCGCCGCGACGTGCCCGGCTATGCCGCCGCTCTGGAACTCTTCGACCGGCGCTTGCCTGAGATCATTGCCAAGATGCGGCACGACGATCTTTTGGTGCTCACCGCCGACCACGGCAATGATCCGACCTGGCCGGGGAGCGATCACACGCGAGAACAGGTGCCGATCCTCGTCTTTTCCCCAGCCCTCCCAAAAGGAGAGATTGGCATAAGGTCAAGCTTGGCCGATATTGGGGAAAGCATAGCCGCCTGGCTGGGACTTGCGCCCGGCCGCCACGGCAAATCTTTCCTTTGAACGAGACGGGATGGTCAAGATGAGCAAGGTCGTGGGCAATGTCACAGTCATCGATCACCCCCTGATCCAGCACAAGCTGACGATCATGCGGAACAAGGAAACCTCCATTGCCGGTTTCCGCCGCCTCCTGCGCGAAATTGCGCACCTCATGTGCTATGAGGTGACGCGCGATCTTGAACTGGAAATGATCCCCATCGAAACCCCGATGTCCCAGATGGACAGCCCCGCGATCAAGGGCAAGAAACTGGTATTCGCCTCGATCCTGCGCGCCGGCAATGGTCTGCTCGATGGCATGCTCGATCTCGTGCCGGCTGCCCGCGTCGCCCATATCGGCATTTATCGCGACCATGAAACGCTCGAGCCGGTCGAATATTATTTCAAGGCGCCGAGTGCTCTTGAAGACCGTCTCATCATCGTGGTCGACCCCATGCTGGCCACGGGAAATTCGGCAACCGCAGCGATCGAAAAGCTCAAGGAGCGCGGTGCCAACAATATCCGCTTCCTGTGCCTGCTCGCAGCGCCCGAAGGCATTGCCGCCTTTGAAAAGGCCCATCCGGACGTGCCGGTCTATACTGCCTCGATCGATAGCCACCTCAACGAGAAGGGCTATATCCTCCCCGGCCTCGGCGATGCCGGCGACCGTATGTATGGCACGCGCTGAGCTCTGATCGTCTCGCGATCAACCCGATCTTCAAAGGCAGGAGACCCCATGGCCAAGCTTGTCCATTCCATGATCCGCGTGCGCGAGGAGGCCCGCTCCATCGCCTTTTACGATAAGGCTTTCGGGCTCAAGGTGGTGGACCGGCTCGACTTCCCCGATTTTACCCTCGTCTATATGGCGAACGAGGCCAGTGGATTCGAGCTTGAGCTGACCATCAACAAGGATCGGACCGAGCCCTATGCACTTGGCGATGGCTATGGGCACCTGGCGGTCGTGGTCGAGGATGTGGCCGCCGAACACGCCCGGTTCATCACCGAGGGGCTGACCGTGGGCAAGATTGTCGATTTCAAGAATGGCGATGTGCCGGTTGCAAGGTTCTTCTTCGCAACCGACCCGGACGGCTATCGGATCGAAGTTATCGAAAAAGGCGGTCGCTTCGGCTGAGGTGAACCAAAGGGGCTCTTCGCGATTTCTCCTCCGAGACAAGAGGAGATGAGCATGACCCAAGTTCCGCCCACCATGCGCGAGCCCATGGCCGATCACAATCGCAGGCTTTCGCTCGGCCTTGATCCCGAGGATTTTGCCCGTGAAGCCGGCATCACGGTCGAGGAACTGAAAGCCTACGAAATGGCGACGCACGATCTGGGTTTCGATCTCGGCGTCGCCGATCGCGTCGGCGCGGCTTTGGAGCGGCTCGAGGCCAACCCACCGCCGAGCCAGCGTGTTCGCAACTGATCAGGCGGCCTTGAGCGGCAGGCCCAAAGCGATGAGCTCGGCGCGCAACTGTGCCGGCTCCTTGAAGTGGATGCCATGCATCCCGAACTTGCGGGCCGCCACGATATTGGGCTCGCTATCATCGATAAAGACGCAGCTATCCGGGGCAAGGCCGTAACGCTCGCAGAAGACGCGATAGATGCGCGGGTCGGGTTTGACGAGGCCTTCGAGCCCGGAAACGATCACGCCATCGAATTTCTCGAGAAACGGCCATTCGCCAAGGCGCGTCATCCACTTCTCCCAGGAGAAGTTGGTGATCGCAAAGGTGGGGATCTCCTGATCGATCAGCTCGTTGTGGATGTCGATCGTGCCCTGGATCATGGGCCCGAAGGTTTCGGTCCAGCGCTCGTCGAACGCCTTGATCTCGCGCCAATATCTGGGGAAGCGGGTGACGAGCTTGGCAACGCCCTCGGCATAGATCTCGCCCGCGTCGAATTCAAGATTCCAGTCGCTGGTGCAGATGGTCTGGTGGAACCAGAGCGCATCCTCTTCGCTCTCGAAGAGCTTGCGGAACAGGTACATCGGGTTCCAGTCGACGAAAACGCCGCCCAGGTCGAAAACGGGAATGATGGTATCGGTCATGTGCGGGAGCCCGGATAGAAAAGGTCCCCGCTTGTGCCACGGGGCAGCCTCTGGGAGCAACCGTCCGGCTCAACGATGGGGGATCGTATCGCCGGATCGCGGCGGTTGATCAGTTCGCTGCGGACTGGATCAGGTTCGACGAGGCAAGGACCTGGCCGGTATAGCTGGTGTCGTCGCCGAGCGTCGCCGTCGGCTGACACACCGGAGCGCACGTGACCGTTGTGCGCAACTGGCCTTGATAGATTGTGGTCACCCCCGCCTGCATCTGCACCACTTCGAGCAGCGTGTCGGCGATGGGTTCGCCCCGGCCGTCGAGCACGATCAGATTGGTCTGGCCATAGCTCTTGCCGGTCAGGATCAGCGTTTGCGGATCCTGAATGGTCACATCGGCAATGCCGGGATTGCCCACGATCACGGTTGCAGCCGGCGCACTGATGCGCAAGACGCGAGCCATGTTCACATTGACGCTGATCGGCCCGGCATCCTGCGCCTGCACCTGCGGCGCGCTGAGCGAAAGAAGAGCAAGAGCTGCAGCGGCGAAACGGAACATGGCACACACCCGGGCGTCTAAACTTACCCAAGTCTCACCGAGAACGGTAAATAACTGGCAAACACGTTTTTTGATGCCGTTTCGGGTTATGGGAGGCAGCAGGCAGGAGATCGTTGTAAAAGCCTGTTTCGTTTTATTTTGGCTAGACTTCCGGCCATGTAAGTAAATCGATTGATAAAAGGCAATTCTTTTTGTTAACCGCTTGAGAAGCATAGATGTTTTTCGGCAAAATGGCGGATGTGTAAAGCTTTCAATTAACGCATTTGCAATCAGTGCTGGGTAGCTTCAGCCCATCTTCGCTGTGTGTCAGCCGTCGAGGCGTCACTCGAGGACGTGTAAAAAAAGGAACCTGGGACATGAACATTTTCGCACGTTTTGCGCAGGACGAATCCGGCGCCACCGCAATCGAATACGGCCTCATCGCCGCCCTGATCTCCGTCGTCATCATTGGTGCCGTGAGCGTGCTCGGTGGCAACCTGAACACCGTGTTTACCAATATCAGCACCTGCTTGACTGAGCCCACTGCCGACGTTTGTACAGACGATTGATTTCGGGCTTTTGAGGGCTAGAATACATGGAGGAGGCCCCTAGGGCCTCCTTTTATCTTAATCGATTTAGGTCTGATAAATTTAGAGGCTAGGGGGCATGCCTTGAAATATATTGCAGTACATTTTAGTTGCCTGATTAAAGACGAATGTGGAGCGACCGCGATCGAGTATGCTTTGATCGGGTCATTGCTCTCAATCGCGATCATCGCGTCTGCAGTAGCCATGAATAACAGCATGGTCTCGGTCTACGAGGAAATTCGTAGTTACATCGTCCCAGCGTTGGAAGGTAATCCGCGCATGGACGGAGAATAATCATGAGCGCCGTCGCTCTCTTCATCTTCCCCGCTGCCATGGCCCTTGCCGCTTCGTCCGATCTCCTGACGATGCGCATTTCCAACAAGCTGGTCATCGCCCTAACCGTGGCCTTCTTCATCGTCGCGCTCGCCATCAGCATGCCGCTCGAGCAGCTCGCCATGCATGTGCTCTGCGCCTTCGTCGTCCTTGCGGTCGCCTTTGGCCTTTTCGCCCTGCGCCTTATCGGCGGCGGTGACGCAAAACTCGCAGCAGCGACAACCCTTTGGCTCGGCTTCGGCACGACGCTGCCATACCTTGCCTACACCGCCCTCTTCGGCGGCGTCCTCACCATTCTGATCCTCGTGATCCGCGGCATTCCTCTCCATCCGGCCTTGGGCAAGATGGAATGGCTCGCCCGCCTCCACAACAAGCGCTCGGGCATTCCCTACGGCATCGCCATGGCCGTCGCCGGCATCATGGTCTACTGGAACTCTGCCATTTTCGAGCGCCTCGCCGCTTGAGTTTGCGGGTTTTCGCGACCCTGTACGACCACATTCCCCGCCGCCGTCACCACCAGCTTGCAGGCCCCCAACTAGCCTCCCCCTCTAACAGGGGAAGGGACAGATCGGCGCTTGCCTCGATACATGTGAGCCACCGGCAGATCCCTTCCCCTTCTGGAGGGGGAGGCTAGGTGGGGGTGCGTTTCCCTCCGACGATTAAACAAACCCTTAACAACCAGCCCCGCTTCTACGCATTCGCGCGTATCAAGAACTTGCACATTGCAAGTCTTCACGAGCTGTTAACTTTGAGCGGTAAGCCTCGATTAACCAAAACTTGACCCTTTGACCGCATAGTCCATCCGGTGGAATTGGGCGTTTGCGCCCGCGCTGAACCGGAGTGGGTCATGAGACCAGCACGCATAATCCTGATCTTGGTTGCCCTTGTGGCCGGCGGATTGGCGGCTTTTCTCGTGCTTCGGATGAACCGTGCGCCTGCGCCCGCCCGCGAAGTCGTCACCCAGGTCGTCGAGGAAGCCAAGACCCAGATCCTGGTGGCCAGTGCGCCTATCGGCATCGGGCAGCGCCTCAATAGCGCTGTGCTTGAGTGGCAGGATTGGCCCGAAGGGGCGGTCCGACCTGAATATGTGACCATTGCCTCCATGCCTGACGCTCCGGCGGAATTGAGCGATGCCGTGGCGCGGTTTGAATTTTTCCCCGGCGAGCCAATCCGCGAGCAAAAGCTCGTTCGCGCCGATCAGGGATATCTTTCGGCTGTGCTGTCGCCCGGCATGCGCGGCGTGTCGGTTGGGGTTACGCCGGTGTCGAGCGCCGGCGGCTTCGTCGTGCCAAACGATCATGTCGATGTGCTTCTCACCACCGCAACGGAAGCGGGCCAGCAATCCGAACTGGTGCTGTCCAATGTGCGCGTGCTCGCCATCGGCAAGCGGCTAGGTGAAATGGGCGTGACCGGCGGAGATGCCGAGGGTTCGCAAGCTGCACCGACGCCTCAGACCTTCGACAACAGCACGATCGCCACTCTCGAGTTGAACCCGGCACAAGCCGAGACCCTGATCAATGCCGCAACGCGCGGTCAACTGAGCCTGACCCTGCGCTCGGTGGTCGATTTCGGTCGCTCCGACCCGGTGCGCCAGGCCGGAACCAGCCAGGCCGTCCGCGTCATCCGCTTCGGCAAGGAGCAGAGCGTGATGGCGGGCTCGGCGCAAGGATCCATGCCTGTCGCCTATACGCCCGTCGAGAGCTACTCCACCGGCAACGATTTTTCCTCCTCCGCGAATGACTTCCAGGTCGACGCGGTCGAACCGCAGATGATGCCGCAGTGAGGCGGGAGCGTATGATGAACATGAACAAGCGAGCCCCGTTCCGGCCTTTGCGCTCCGCAGTTTTTCTGGGGCTTGCAAGCCTTATCGCACTTGGTGCCGCCCCTGCGCTGGCCCAGAACGCCCAGATATCTGTGGCGGCAAACAGCTATGGCGCGCAGCGTCAGGTCGATCTCGAGCTGAACAAATCCACGATCGTGGACCTGCCTGCCGGCGTCGCCGAGGTCATCGTGTCCCAACCATCCGTCGCTGCCGCGATCATGCGGACGCGCACGCGCGCCATCATTCAGGGTGTCGGCGGCGGGAACACCAATATCTTCTTTCTCGATGATGCCGGGCGCACCATCCAGGTGCTGGACCTGCGCGTCATCGAGGAGCCGTCCCAGGTGGGCAATGCCCTCGAAGACGCCCTGCGGCGCGTCATCCCGGGCTCCAGGATCCATGTGGAATCGGTGACGCTGAACGACGCCACCAACCGGGTTGTCTTGACGGGGTCCGTACTGTCCTCCGATGATCGGGACCGGGCCAGTGCCGTTGCCGCTCAATTTGCTGGTTCTGCCGACAACGTGGCCAACATCCTGGATGTAGCCGGCAGCCAGCAGGTCATGTTGCAGGTCACGGTCTCAGAGGTGAAGCGGAATGTTGCCAAGCAGTTCGGCATCAATTTCGGTGCTGTATTCAACGTTGGGACCACCAATCTGCTGAGCTTTGCCAATGGCTTGCTGACGGACAATTTCCCGCTTGATGGTGTCGATGCAAGCTTCGGCGCTGGTGGCAACACGGTGACTGCAGCCATCCGGGCTCTTGAGGGCCGTGGTGCCTTACGCGTACTCGCACAGCCGACTTTAACGGCCATATCGGGCGAATCTGCCCAGTTCCTGGCTGGTGGCGAGCTGCCCTACTATACCTATGACGAAGCGGATAATGGGACGCGCACGCGCACTGTCAGCTTCAAACCCTACGGTGTCGAGCTTTCGTTTACGCCCACTGTTCGATCCAACGGCACGATCAGCCTCAAGGTGGATACGGCAGTGTCCGAGCCACAGGCCGACCTTTCCATAACCAAGCGCCAGGCCAATACCTCTGTTGAGCTGCCGGGGGGCACCACGCTTGCCATAGGCGGCCTTCTTCAGGAGCGCTCCACCCAGCAGATCAACCAGTTCCCATGGCTGGGTGACGTTCCGATCTTAGGTGCCTTGTTCCGGAGCCGGGAATTCCAAACCGAACAAACCGAACTCGTCATTCTCGTCACCCCCTATCTCGTCAGCCCGAGCCCGGTGAACTCCATCGCCGTGCCGACCGACTTCAACCAGCCGGCGAGCGATGCCGAGGCGATTTTCCTCGGAAAACTCGAAAAGCAGTATGGCGTGGGCAGTGGCGGCATGCGCGGCGGCTTCAGCGGCTCCGTCGGCTTCGTGCTGGACTGAGGTTTCAAGGATTTTCTGATGAAGAGCTTTTTGTCATCCGACGAGCCAACACGGTCCGACGAGCCTCTAACCGAAATCGCGCAGGGCGCCCGCCTGGTGCCGCGCATCACCATCCAGGCGTTCTGCGAGCATTCCCAGACCGCCCAGCTGGTTGAAAGCGCGGTGCACGACCGGCGCATGTCGAAAGTGGCGCTGACGACCCATAATGGTGGGCTCGATGGAGCGGTGGAAACCTATCGCTCGAACCCAACGCCCAACCTGATTATCATCGAAACCACCCTGCCGCCCGAGGAGATCCCCTCGGCGCTGGAGCGGCTGGCGGAAGTCTGCGACGCGGCAACGCGGGTTATCGTCCTCGGCCATGTCAACGACGTTGTGCTTTATCGCGAGCTGATCCGCTCGGGCATTTCCGAATATATCGTGCTGCCTGCCTCGGCGCAGATGCTGGTCTCCTCCATCACCGAACTTTTTGCCAGCGAGGGCGCGGCCCGAATTGGCCGGACCATCGGCTTTGTTTCGGCCAAGGGCGGGGCAGGGGGCTCGACCGTTGCCCATAACGTTGCCTGGTCGATTGCCACCGTGCTGCGCCAGGAATGCCTGATCATGGATATGGATCTGGGCTTCGGCACTGCCGGGCTCAATTTCAACCAGGATCCGCCCCACGGGATTGCCGATGCGCTTCTGGCCAATCAGAAGGTCGACCAGACCATGCTCGACCGCCTGATGAGCAAGGCTGCGAGCTATATTAACCTCCTGACCGCACCCGCGACGCTGGACCGCACCTGGGATTTCGAAGAGCGCGAGTTCGAGCAGATCCTGGAGATCTGCCAGCGCTCGGTGCCGGTGATCATCCTTGATGTGCCCCATTCCTGGAATGCCTGGGTGCGCCACACCCTTTCCACCATCGACGAGGTGGTGATCGTTGCCGAGCCGGACCTTGCCAATCTGCGCAATGCCAAAAACCTTGCGGACACGATCAAGGCCCTGCGCCCCACGGAAAAGGCGCCGAGTCTGGTCATCAACAAGCTCGGCGTGCCCCGCCGGCCCGAGATCAGCGCCAGTGAGTTCGCCTCCTCGGTCGAGTGCGAGTTGATTGGCCAGATCGGCTTTGATGCCGCCCTTTTCGGCACCGCTGCAAATAATGGGCAGATGTTGGCCGAGGTGTCGGCAAACAACAAGACCAACGACATTTTCCGCGCCATCGGCATGCAGGTGACCGGCCGGCAGGCCAGCCATGGCGCGGCCAAGTCTGCCGGGCTGATGAAACTCCCGTCCTTCCTCAAGAAGCGGGCCTGACGCCACGGCGGATGACGAACTAGGAACGAGGCGAGCATGTTTGGCAAGCGCACAACATTTGGGGGCAATACGCCGGGCGTGGCAGAAGTGGCGCGCCCCATCCCCAGCATGCAGCGGCCCGAGCCTGTTCAGACGCCCCCGCCGCCCCGACGCGCCGAGGACAGCGCCAGCGCGCGTGCGCGCACAACCGACGAAGTGCTCGATGTGCGCGCCCCCGCTGATGCGCAGCGCGACAAGGAATACTTCCAGACCAAATCCGCCATTTTCAATGCGCTGATCGATTCCATCGACCTCAGCCAGCTCGCGACCATGGAGCAGCAGTCGGCGCGCGAGGAAATCCGCGACATCGTCGGGGAAATTATTGCGCTCAAGTCGATCGTCATGTCGATCTCCGAGCAGGAGGACCTGCTCGAGGACATCTGCAACGACGTGCTCGGCTATGGGCCCCTCGAGCCGCTGCTCGCCCGCGACGACATCGCCGATATCATGGTGAACGGGTCGCAGCGTTGCTATATCGAAGTCGGCGGCAAGGTGCGGCTGACCAATGTGCGCTTCCGCGACGATGCGCATCTGATGAATGTGTGCCAGCGCATCGTGTCCCAGGTCGGCCGCCGCGTCGATGAAGGCTCCCCCATTTGCGACGCGCGTCTGCCGGATGGCTCCCGCGTCAACGTGATCGCCCCGCCGCTGGCCATTGATGGCGCCGCCCTCACCATCCGAAAATTCAAGAAAGACAAGCTCACCCTGGGTCAGTTGGTCAGGTATGGCTCGATTTCCCCCGAAGGCGCCGAAGTGCTGCGCATTCTGGGGCGCGTACGCGCTAATGTCTTGATCTCGGGCGGTACCGGCTCGGGCAAGACGACCCTGCTCAATTGCCTGACAGCCTTTATCGAAAAGGACGAGCGGGTCATCACCTGTGAAGACTCGGCAGAACTTCAGCTTCAGCAGCCCCATGTCGTGCGCCTCGAAACGCGCCCGCCCAACCTCGAAGGCGAAGGCGAGATCACCATGCGTGATCTGATCAAGAATTGCCTCCGTATGCGCCCCGAACGCATCATCGTCGGCGAAGTCCGTGGCCCCGAGGCCTTCGATCTTTTGCAGGCCATGAACACAGGTCACGACGGCTCGATGGGCACCTTGCACGCCAATAGCCCCCGCGAAGCGCTCAGCCGTCTAGAATCAATGATCACCATGGGCGGCTATGCGCTGCCGAGCCGGACGATCCGCGAAATGATCGTCTCTTCGATCGACGTGATCGTGCAGGCGGCGCGTCTGCGCGATGGTTCGCGCCGCATCACCCACATTTCCGAAGTGCTGGGCATGGAAGGTGATGTGATCGTGACCCAGGATGTCTTTGTGTACGACATCATGGGCGAAGATCAGAACGGCATATTGCTCGGCAAGCATCGCTCGACCGGCATAACTAAGCCCCAATTCACCGAACGCGCCCGCTATTTCAACGAGGAAGCCAATCTGGTCGAGGCGCTCGAAAGCGCCAATACCGAGCAGGCCGAGCTGATGGGACGCTGATCATGGTGATGACCATTCTCCTGGTTGTGCTGGGTGCTGTGGCCGTGGGGGCCGCCGGCTTTGCCCTTGTGCCCTCCGCCCTCGGCGATAGCCGCGCCACCAAGCGTCTCAAGGTTTATCAGGGCGATGTGCGCACCACCCGGCGGGAAATGGATGCCAACCGCACCCGTGACGCGCGCCGCAAGAGTGTCCAGCAGGCGCTCAAGGCCCAGGCAGACGATCTGAATGCGCGCAAGCGGACACGCCTGCCCGATCTGCTGTTTCAGGCTGGTATGACCATCACGCCGGCCGCCTTTATCCGCAACAGTATCCTGTTCGGTGCGGGGCTCTTCCTGTTTCTGCTGATCATCCAGGTGCCCTATTATTTCGCCGCCATATTCGGGGTGGCGGGTGGTTATCTCCTGCCGCGCATCTATGTCGGGCGCCGCCGCAAGAAGTACCAGAACGCTTTCCTCGACGAGCTGCCCAACGCCGTCGAGGCTATCGTGCGCGGCGTCAAGACCGGCTTGCCGCTCAACGATTCCATGCGAGTCGTCGCCAAGGACACCAAGGAGCCGGTGCGCTCCGAATTCGGCCGCGTGCTCGATCAGCAGAGCTTCGGCTTTTCCATGACCGAGGCTGTGCAGGTGCTGCTCGATCGCGTGCCGCTGCCTGAGGTCAATTTCTTCGTGGTCGTGATCTCGGTGCAGCAGCAGGCGGGCGGCAATCTTAGCGAAGCGTTGGGCAATTTGGCGCGTGTGTTGCGCAACCGCAAGAAGATGAAGCAGAAGGTGGCGGCCATGTCCTCGGAAGCCAAGGCTTCGGCGGGCATTATCGGCGCGCTGCCGATCGTTGTGGCCATCATGGTATCCTTCGTGTCCCCGCAATATCTTCAGCCGCTCGTGTCGACCCCGATCGGCCAGGTCTGGCTCGGCGTTGCCGCCATCATGATGTGCGCCGGCGTCTTTGTGATGAACCGCATGGTCCAGTTCGAGATCTAGGAGACCGCGCGTGGACATCGTCGAGCTTTTGACCCAGCGCGAATTCCTGATCGCCGTGCTTGCCGCGATTTCAGTTGCAGCGGTGGTCGTCACCTTCGGGCAGTCGTTGATCGTCAAGCAGGACATGCGCGTGCGCGTCAAACGCGTGGCGCTTGAGCGGGATCGGATGCGGGCCGAGGAAATGGCGCGCCTTCGCGGCAAGGCGGCGGTCCAGGAAGAGCGCGGCTCGTTCCGGCGCAGCACGGAAACCAAGACATACATGAAAAAGGCGGTCGACCGGCTCGACCTCAAAAAGGCCTTTCAGGACGACACCACCGTCGACAAGCTCGCCATGGCCGGCTTTCGCGGCCAAGGGCACCTGACGAGCTTTCTGTTCCAGCGCTTTGCGACCCCGCTGATCCTCTTTGTCGTTGCGGCCTTTTATCTGCTTCTTGTCGTGCCGGGCGAGCGGCCGGTTTATCTCAACCTAGTCTTTGCGGTAGGTGTGGGACTTGTCGGGTCCTACCTTCCCGTCATCATGCTCAAGAACGCTACGCAAAAGCGTCAGCACTCGATCCGCCGCGCCTGGCCCGATTGCCTCGATCTTCTGCTCCTCTGTGTCGAGGCGGGCATGTCGATGGAACACGCGTTCAAGCGGGTGGCGCGTGAGATCGGCCAGCAAAGCGCCGAACTGGCCGAAGAGCTGACCCTGACCACTGCCGAGCTCTCGTTTTTGGAAGACCGCACCCGCGCCTATGAAAACCTTGGCCGCCGCACCGGGCTCGACAATGTCAAATCGGTGATGACTGCCCTGATCCAGGCCGATCGCTACGGCACTTCAGTGGGTCAGGCGCTGCGTGTGATGGCCGAAGAGGGCCGCGAAACGCGCATGATGGATGCGGAAAAGAAAGCCGCCGCCCTGCCGCCGAAGCTGACCGTGCCGCTGATCCTGTTCTTTCTGCCGGTGCTCTTCATCGTCATCATGGCGCCTGCCATCATCAAGGTGATGAGCAACGGGATGATGGGGTGATCGGTGGTGAGCCGCTGGTGAAAACGCCTCTTACCCTGTCTCTCGCCCTTCTGGGAGGGGGCTAGGCTAAGGGGGCTGTTTTCAACGGTGTCAGCCTGTTCGCTCAGCCATTCGGGATCATGTCCCAGCGATTCTGCTGGGTGAGCAGAGCGCGGACATAGGCCATATTGGCCTCGACTTGGTCGGGCGGCAGTTGCGCCGCGTAGAGCGCACGGGCCTCATCGAAGCGGCCTTGCAGGCCGACCACCAGCGCCAGATTCTGCCGGGTCTGCGAGCCGGCGCCGCGCATCTGCAGGGCGCGGCGCAGATGCTGTTCGGCCTGGGGGAGATCATTGGTCATGGCAAAGGAGAGGCCCAGATTGGTCTCGATCGAGGCCTCTGCCGGGGCCATCACCGCGGCTTGTTTGTAGTGCGCCCGCGCCTCGCTGTGCCGGCCGGTCTGATCGAGCGCCGCGCCCCGCACGAGGAGGGCGTTCCAGTCGGGTGCGTCGGGGCGGATCACGGTATCGAGCACCGCGATGGCCTGGTCGAACTGCCCTTGGCCGGTCAGGGCCTTGGCATAAGCAACCGTAATCTCGAGGTCGCCGGGAAAGGCGGTCATGGCATTTTCAAGCGCAGCACTGGCCTGCTGGGGCTGGCCTGCCGCGCGCAGGGCTGCCGCATAGTGAACGACGACGCCACGGTCGCGGGGATTGGATTTGTAGCGTGCCGTCAGGTCGGCAAGCGTTTGATGTCGCTGCTCGGCGGGCAGGGCGGAATAATCAGTATTGCCCAACTGTCCCCGGTTCGAAGCACAGGCCGAAAGGCTCAGGGCTGCCACCCCTGCCAGAAGCAGGATGCGCCAGGAGCGGTGGTGGATGAGGCTGAGCGGCACGGCTTTACTCCAGCGGGGAATTTCCCAAGTTCGAGCAATAAATCATTAACCCTAACAGCCGGTTAAACTGCTTCCCACGCGCATTGCGGAGGGCGCCGGCAAAAGGCTAGAAGGGGTAAGCCGAATAAGGAGCGCGCCATGTCCGTCCCCGCAGTCACTCCCCTCTATCTCGTGGACGAACGAGCGCTGGAAGGCATAGGGCTGAGCGCCAGCCAGCGCCGCTGGGCCGAAGCCAACGGGTTTTCAGGCCAGCGCGGCAAGTTGCTCGCCCTTCCCGACGAGGAGGGTGCCGTTTCCGCATATCTTTTCGGCACCGGTGCAGAGGCGGATCGATCTCCCTTCATCGCCGGGCTTGCCGCTTCAGCCCTGCCGGCAGGTGAATATCGCCTGGCTGGCGCGACCGGGGATGTGACCACCGCTGCGATCGCGTTCCGGCTCGGTGCCTATCGCTTCGACCGCTATCGTAAGAGCAAGCCCGGCCCGGTTCTCGTTCTCTCTGGAGAAGCCGATGCCGATGAGGTCGAGCGCCAGGTGACTGCCGCATCGCTGGCGCGCGATCTCATCAACACGCCTGCAGGCGATCTCGGCCCGGATGCGTTGCACGCCTTTGTGGAAGCTTTCGCCGCCGAGCGCGGCATGGCGTTTTCTGCAATTGTGGGCGACGCGCTGCTGGAGCAGAATTTCCCGATGATCCACGCGGTCGGGCGCGCCAGTGCGCAAGCGCCGCGCCTTCTCGATCTACGATGGGGCGATGAAACCCATCCCAAGGTGACGCTGGTCGGCAAGGGCGTGACCTTCGACACCGGCGGTCTCGATATCAAGAGCGCTGCGGGCATGCTCACCATGAAAAAGGACATGGGCGGCGCAGCCAATGTTCTGGGTCTTGCCCATACGATCGTCTCGGCGGGGCTGCCGGTGCGCCTGCGCGTGCTTTTGCCGGTGGTAGAAAACGCCATTGCCGGCAATTCATTCCGGCCCGGCGACATCCTTCGGTCGCGACTGGGTCTGACTGTCGAGATCGGCAACACTGATGCGGAAGGCCGGCTGATCCTGGCCGATGCCCTGGCGCTGGCCGACGAGGAAGAGCCCGAAGTGCTGCTCGACATGGCGACGCTGACAGGCGCTGCACGCGTGGCGCTGGGGCCGGAACTACCTGCCTTTTACGCGACCGACGATGCCTGGGCGGCGGAGACCGTGGCCGCAGGGCTTGCTGCGGAAGATCCGCTTTGGCGCATGCCGCTCTACGCCCCTTATGATGGGCAGCTCGCCTCCAAGATCGCCGATATCAACAATACCGGTGCGGGCGGTTTCGCCGGCTCGGTCACGGCCGCCCTGTTCCTGCGCCGCTTTGTCAGCCGGGCCAAGGCCTGGATGCACTTCGATATCTTCGCCTGGGCGCCGGAAGCGCGTCCGGCGCGTCCGGTGGGCGCGACAGATCAGGCCATCCGCGCCGTTTACGGGGCGCTCAAGCAGCGGTTCGGCTGAGAAGCCATGCGCTCGGGCCAGTTCGCTGGCCTGAGCTGCCGCTCGAACCAAGGTCAGCCTTCGGGATTGGCGTCGTTGATGATGGCCTGGATCGGCGCCAGGTCGATCTCGTTAGGCTTGGGAAAAAGCAGCGGCGCCAGCGCAAAGCCCACGATCACCAAGGCAACCATCGCCAATCCGGCCCAACGCTTGTGCTTCTCGATGAACTCCCCAGCGACCGGGCCGAAGAAATAGAAGAGCCCGCAAGGCACGAAGTAGCGCAAGCCGCGCCCGATCAGGCCGTAGAGCACGAAGGTCCAGAGGTCGAGCCCCGCAACGCCCGAGGTGATGGTGATGACCTTGTAGGGCACCGGCGAAATCGCCCCGATCAGGATCATCAGCGCGCCATTGTCCTTGAAGCTCTGCTGAAGGGTGGCAAAGCCGTCCGATGCGCCATAGAGCTCGATGATGCCGCGGCCCACCGTGTCGAACAGGAAGTACCCGATCGCATAACCGGCCAGCCCGCCCAGAACCGAAGAAACCGTGCAGATCGCCGCAAGGCGCCAGGCGCGCATCCGATCGGCAATGATCATCGGAGCCAGCATGATCTCAGGAAAGACCGGGATGATCATGGCTTCGAGGAAGCACAGCAGCGCCAGGATGGGCTCGGCAAGCCGATGCCGGGTCGCAAGCTTCAGGCGGTCATAGAAGCCCAGTTTGGCGCCGGTTGCGGTATGGTTCATTTGGTCTCTTCAACGAAGCAGTTGCGGAATGAAGATTAAGGCTATCCGCAATCTAAGCCAGTGAAATTTACGTCAATATCCGCGATGGCGGTCCACTACATTGATGAGTGGCTTGCCCTTCAGATGATCGCGAACGATCTGGCTGAAATAGCGCACGCCGCTTTTTTCATCGGAGATGGCAGCGATATGGGGCGTGATATAGCAGTTCTCGAGGTCCCATAGCGGGCTCTCGGGCGGCAGCGGCTCGACCTCGAACACATCAAGGCTCGCCGCGCCCAGCGTGCCATCACCCAGCGCGCGCACGATATCGGCTTCCCTCTGGTGGCCACCACGCGCTGCGTTGATGATCACTGGCCCACCTTCGAGCTGGCCGTGGCGCAAGGCCCGGAACGTCTCGTAGCTAAGAATGCCGGTGGTCTCGGGCGTCAGGGGCAGGAGATTGACGAGGATATCGGTGCCCTGGAGAAAGTCCTGAAAACTACCCGCGCCCGAAAAGCAGGTCATGCCCTCGATGGTCTTGGCCGTGCGGCTCCAGCCACGAAGGGTAAAGCCGAGCGGAGCAAGGCGCCGCGCTGCATCCTGACCGAGGACGCCCAGGCCCATGATCCCCACGGTGCTCTGGCTTGCCGAGGGCGGATAGAGCTGGCTCCAGCGCCGCGCCTTCTGGTCCCGGCGAAAACGGGTATAGAGACGGTGATGCATGGCGACATGGGCCACCACATAGTCGCTCATCCGCTGGCTGAGATCCTCGTCTACGAAGCGCACGACCGGCACATCGGCCGGCAGGTTGGGATGTTTGAGTAGCGCATCGACGCCCGCGCCGAGCGAGAGGATCGCTTCGAGCCCGCTCATGCCGTCGAAGGCGTCGGGCTTGGGCTTCCAGACGAACATGTAGCGCACATCTGCGGGATCGAAATCATCGCCGCGCCGCACGACAGGGTAGGGCGCCAGTGCCTTGGCAAAGGCCTCGGCCCAACTCGCCTCGTTGACGTCGGACAGGTGCAAAAGCAGCATGAATGGGTCCCCTCACAAAAAGAGCCGCGCTTTGGGGGCGCGGCTCAAGATCGTCACGATCGAATATGTCTTACTGATTTGTGGCCGGAGGCGTGGTCGCCGGAGCCGGAGCCGGGGTAGTCGCCGGAGCCGAAGCCGGGGCGGCTGCCGGAGCCGTTGGCTCCGGAGCTGGTGTCGTCGCCGGAGCGGAAGCGGGGCTGGTGCCCGGCGTTGTCCCGGTTGCCGGAGGCGCGGTGTCGGTTGTCGTTCCGCCCGGTCCACTGGTGGTCGGGGTGCCTTCGATCGCCGTTTCGTTCTGCGTCGTGGTCGGGGTGTCGATCACGGCTTCAGGCTCGACAGGTTCGACGGCATCGGCCTCGGGGGCCGTCACTTCGGCAGGATTGACTTCGCCATCGGGCGCATCTTCGACAGGCGTGCCGGCTTCTTCAGCCGAGGGCGGGGCTTCCGCTTCCGGCTCGGGGAACGGCACGGGTTCGGGCGACAGCGTCTGGAGGTAGGCCAGGATGTCGGCGCGTTCTTCCGGCGAGCGGACGCCGGCAAAGGTCATCTTGGTTCCCGGCGCGTAGCCGCGCGGGTTTTCAAGGAAGGCGTTGAGGTTTTCGTAGGACCATACCTGACCTTCCGCCTGCTGCTGCAGCAGAATGTCGGAATAGGGGAAGCCTTCGATATGCGCCTTGGGCGCGCCAACGATATGGTAGAGGTTCGGACCCTGCTTGTTGGGTTCGCCTTCACCGAAATTGTGGCAGGACTGGCATTTGCGGACAGCGGCGGTACCGCGATCGACGCTTGCGCTTGCCAAGAGCACGCCAAGCGGAACGGCTGGCTCCGCATCGGCCGGTGCACCCGCTTCAGCCACTTCGGGCTCAGGCAGCGCATAGCCGACGCCGCGATCCTCGATGGGGTGGTAGATTGCCTCGGCCAGAAAGCCTATGCCCATGACAAACATAAGTGTGCCAAGCACGGCGCCCATGATCTTGTTTAGTTCAAACGAATCCATTTGGTCTCTCTGCCGGTCCATCCCCGGTGGACATTTAGCGGATCGATCTTCTTACAGCTTCCTGGGAGAAAGCCGGCCTCAACCGACCGATCCGGCGCGCGCGGAAGATAGTATTACGCCCATTAAGGCGCAACAGGGCAATCCCCCGAAATGACAAATCCCCCAATGTCATGCTCACTCGCCCTTGGCAACCTTTGATTGACTCCACCCTCATGCCGCGTCTAAAGCCGCCTCAGCCAGAAGAATGGACATCCCATGAGCAGAAAAATTGCCTTCCAGGGCGAACCCGGCGCCTTCAGCCACGCTGCGGCAGCCAATGTTTTTCCCGGCGAAGAGTTCATGGGCTGCGTCACTTTCGAGGAAACGCTTAACGCGGTGCAGAGCGGTAAGGCCGATTTTGCAGTCGTGCCGGTCGAAAACTCGCTCTATGGCCGCATCACCGACATCCATCACCTGCTGCCCGAAAGCGGTCTCTTCATTATCGGGGAGACCTATCTGCGGGTCGAGATGAACCTGCTCGGCGTACCCGGCGCCACGCTCGATGACGTCAAGGCGGTGCAGTCGCTCTCCGTGGCGCTCGGGCAATGCCGGCGCTTCATCGCCCAGCGCGGCCTGCGAACCATCAATGCGGTCGATACGGCCGGCTCGGCTCGCGAGATTGCACAGAAGGCCGACAAGTCGGTTGCCGCCATCGCCTCGCGCTTTGCCGGCGAGATTTATGGTCTCGATGTGATGGCCAGCAATATCGAAGATGCGGATCACAACACCACACGGTTCCTGATCCTCTCCCCCACCGAAAAGAACGCACCGCATGGCGGCAAGGTGAAAACCACCTTCATCTTCCGCGTGCGCAACGTGCCGGCCGCGCTCTATAAAGCTATGGGCGGCTTTGCCACCAATGGCGTCAACATGACCAAGCTCGAAAGCTACATGGTAGGCGGCGCGTTTACGGCCACCCAGTTCTATGCTGATATCGAGGGTCACCCGGACGATGTCGGTGTTCAGCACGCCTTTGACGAGCTGAAATTCTTTACCGACAAGTTCAGCATTCTCGGCGTCTATCCTGCTGCGGAAAATAGCTGAACCCTTCGGCTCCGAAGCCATTGGTAATACTCTTGGGCTAAGGTGCTCTATGCGCATGGCTGCGGCCCACATGCAGGGCTGCACCGGCCTATGCTATTGTGTTGTCATGTCTCTGGCATAAGCCGTGCATGTCGGAACCGGGGGCCAGTTGTTGGAACACTTCGATCTTATCGTCATCGGCTCGGGACCGGCCGGGCGCCGCGCCGCCATCCAGGCCGCAAAGCTCGGCAAATCCGTGCTTGTGGTCGAAAATCGCCTGCGTCTTGGTGGCGTTTCTGTTCATACCGGCACGATCCCCTCCAAGACCCTGCGCGAAACCGTGCTCAACCTCTCCGGCTGGCGCGAGCGCGGCTTTTATGGACTCTCCTACCGGGTCAAGAAGGACATCGAGGGCAAGGATCTGGGTGCGCGGCTGCGCAAGACGCTCGACTATGAAATTGAGGTGCTGGAGCATCAATTCGCCCGCAACGGCGTGCGCACCTTTGGCGGCGTCGCCCGCTTCAAGGACGATCACCATATCGCCGTGCGCGACCTTACCGGTGACGAGCACGTCTTCGGTTTCGACTTCGCGGTGATCGCGGTGGGCACGGCGCCTTATCGGCCGGCCAATATCCCGTTTGATGACTATACCATTCTCGACAGCGACAGCCTGGTGAGCGAGCCGCGCGTGCCGCGCAGCCTCACAGTCATCGGCGCAGGCGTGATCGGGATCGAATACGCCACCATCTTTTCGGCCCTTGATGTGCCGGTGACGCTGATCGAGCCCAGGGAAAGCTACCTCGATTTCATCGATCGCGAGATCATCGAGGAATTTACCCACGACCTGCGCAAGCGCGGCATGACCATTCGCTTGGGCGCCAAGGTCGAGCGCGTGGAAAAGGACGCGCAGGGCTGGGCCATCTCCGTTCTCAGCGATGGGCGGCAGATCCGCTCCGACATGGTGCTTTATGCCGCCGGCCGGATGGGTGCGACCCAGGATCTGGGCCTTGAACACTGTGGCGTCGTGCCCGACGAGCGCGGCCGGCTCAAGGTGGATCCGGCAACCTTTCAGACATCGATCCGGCACATCTATGCGGCCGGCGACGTGATCGGCTTCCCCTCGCTCGCCTCCACCTCGATGGAACAGGGCCGGATTGCTGCGCTTCATGCCTTTGGCGCCTCCATGCCGCCGGCACCCGAATTTTTCCCCTATGGCATCTATGCCGTGCCGGAAATCTCGACAGTGGGCCTCACCGAGCAGCAAGTGCGGGCGCAGAACATTCCCTATGAATGCGGCGTTGCGCGTTTCCAAGAAACCTCGCGCGGGCACATCATGGGCCTCCAGTCGGGCATGATGAAGATGATCGTCTCGCTCGAAACGCGCAAACTGCTCGGCGTCCATATCGTGGGCGAGGGCGCGACCGAATTGATCCATATCGGTCAGGCCGTGCTCAATCTGGGCGCCACACTCGACTATTTCGTCGAGAACACCTTCAACTACCCAACTCTTGCCGAAGCCTACAAGATCGCGGCACTTGATGCCTGGAACCGCATGCCGCGCACCAAGCCGATCGCCCCGGTCATGGAGGAGCCCGAAATCGCGGTTTCCCGGCGCAAGGCCAGAGTAAGCAAGACGGGCGCATGACGGCGCGGCTTGACAGCAGCCGCCTCACGCAACACATGTTCTTACATGAACCGCGATAGTCGACTTTCCGGCATTTTGCATGTGCTGTTGCACATGGCGCAGGCGCCGGGCCCGGTGACATCGGAAGTGCTGGGTCAGGCCATGTCCACCAATCCCGCCGTCATCCGCCGGATCATGGCGGGACTGCGAAAAGCCGGCTATGTCCGCTCCGGAAAGGGTCATGGGGGCGGCTGGACGCTCTCCTGCGCCCTTGAGGACGTGACTTTGCTCGATATCTACAAGGCCCTCGGCGAGCCGACCTTGCTTGCCATCGGTTTGCGGAACGACGACAGCCGGTGCCTGGTCGAGCAGTCCGTCAACGCAGCGCTATCGGCCAGTTTCGCCGAAGCCGAGGCCCTGCTGCTCGCCCGTTTCGGCGAGGTAACGCTGGCCGACCTCAACAAGACCTTTGCTTCCGGCTATGACGGACGTATCGGGCTGCTTGCCGCTCATGCGGGACACGAGCATCACTGATCGGATTTGACAAGGCCCGGTCTGCGGCCCGCCTTGAGCGGGCGCGGGGCCGCTGCATCGGGCGGCGGCGGCACGAACAGCTCGGCGATCGACACGGCGAGGACACCGGCGATCTTGTCGAGCACACCGATCGAGGGGTTCTCCATCTTGCGCTCGAGCCGGCTGATATAGGTCCGGTCGACGCTGGCGAGATCGGCGAGCTTTTCCTGCGAAAGCTTCTTTTCAACCCTGAGGCGGCGCATGTTCCACGCCACCAGATCCCGACTATCCATCGAACCCTCCGTGAGGTGACGGAAGCTAGACCAAAAGAGGGTCGGTATCAATAAGTTCGCTTAAGGAGCTAATTCCATGGGCCGACCTGCCGGAACGATGTCCTCCAGCAAATCAACAGGCAGCGCACCCAGCGTGTGGGCAAGTGCATCGAGCTGATCGAGGGAAGCGTCGAGGGTGCCTGCAGCCAGTGCGTCGAGATCAGTTTGCGGCCAGCCAAGTCTTTCGCCGAGTTGATCCATGGAGATGCCGTGCGCGGCCAGATGTGCGGTCACATTGTGCTGCAAAAGCTTTTGCGGGCTCGGTCTGCGCATGCTGTTTCCCCTGGCTCTGTCCCCAGAACCAGCCGTAGCCTATTTCCTCCTCAAGTCTGTCTGATCTTAAGAAAGCGTTAACTACTCCTTTCGGGGGTGTTTGAGGTGAATGCCGCGACAGTTCTTCTGATAGATCGGCTCGGCGGCAAGCAGAGTCGTGATCCGCTCGACGATGCGCAATCCCAGCCCCGACATGGTCGGAGTCACCGGCAGGCCGGCGATTTCGTCGCGCACCTGCAGCGTCAATCCCCCGTCGGCCGCAATCGCCTCCACAGTCACCCTATCGCCCGGCTCGCTCAGGCGGATCGCGTTGTCGAGATGATTGGAGAGGACCTGGAACAACAGGTTCTCGTCGGAAAACACCTCCTGATCCTGGTAGCTCAGCGTGAGTTCGACGCCCCGGCTTTCGGCAATGGGGCGGTAGAGCATCTCGGCGCGCAGCATGAGCTGAGCGAGCGGGAAGGATTTCAGCAGCGGCTTTATGGCGCCCACTTCGAGCCGGGAATAATCGAGAATGCTGCTCACAAGGCTCGATGCTTCCACTCCCAGCGCCTGGGCGCGGGAAAGAAACTGACCGTTGTCCGCGTTGGGCCGCCGCACCAGCGCTTCGAGCGCCAGATTGATCGCCTCGACCGGCTGGCGCAGATCGTGGCCAAGCGAACGCACCAGATGCCGCTGCAGGTCATGTGCTTCCTCAAGGGCCCTTGTGCGCGAGGCGACCAGCGCACGCAAGCGCTTCTGGTTGGACTCGCGCTCCCCGATCGCCGCCCCGATCAGCAGTGCCGAACACGCCACCGTCAGCAACAGTGGCGCAAGGTTGGAAAGCGGCTGCACGCCCAGGATGGCGAGCACGAGCGGAGCGACCAGCGCGGTCAGCGCCACGGCTGTTGCCGCCGAAACATAGCCGCCATAAAGCGCAAAAAGGATCGGCGGCGGGATCAGGAAGTACCAGAACATCAGCCCCTCACGACTCCCATAAACCCCGAGTCCGGCCGCCGCGATGACCACCACCACCTGCGCGAGCAGCACCCGCGGACGCGGCCAGCGCCAGCCACCCGCCTGCCGCCCGGCAAACCAGAACGTCAGCAGCGGGATCAGCAAAGGCGGCACCAGCACCGCGCCCAGGGCATCGCCCAGCCACCAGTCGGGCGCGATATCGGTCGCCTCCACCCAGCTCAGATTACCCGAAAGCATGTGAAGGCCGAGCCCGCTCGCCATGGCAACGAGCGCCGCCACCAGCGCCACCCCTATGAGCTTTTCGACATCGGTCAGCCCCCGCAGCGGCAGTCGCATGCGCAAGGGTCCGCGCAGCAGCAGCGCCGCTCCGCCATAAACGCAAAAGAGCCGAAGCCCGTGGATCACCGGATCAAGATCGTTGTCGATCTCGACGCCGAACAAGGCGCGCACCGGCGCAAAGAAGAGCAGCAGATTGGCAAGCAACGGGGTGAGCTTCAGCCAGCCCGGCGCAACAAGCACGACGGAAAGGATAACCCCGCTTGGCAAAAACCAGATGCTTGAGTAAGACTTGAAAATATTGAAGAGATTGGCTGCACTGAAGGCGAAGAGCCAGATCAGAACAAGAAGTATAGCGGAAATGGCGGCTGGGACATGATCGGCCGGTGCCGGTTTCGCCATTTGGTGACCTATTGAATAAGAGTCTGCTTATCGTCGACGACCATCTGCTTTTTGCAGAGGCACTATCCTATTTGCTCAAAGGCATTGAAGAGTCGCTAATGATCGATGTGGCGTCGTCTCTGCCGGTCGGGCTCGAGCGGCTGGCATCGGGCAATGTGCCCGATCTTGTCTTGCTCGATTATTCCATGCCAGGCGGCGGGCTTGAGGCGCTGCGCCGGGTCAAGGCTGCGGCGCCCGGCATCCGCGTTGCTTTCTTGTCCGGTCTCGACGAGCCTGGCCTTGTGGGGGAAGCGATGGAAAATGGCGCGCTCGGCTGGCTCTCCAAATCCATGGGCGGGGAAGCGATCATGCTGGCCCTGCGCCTGCTTCTGGCCGGGGAGCGCTTCGTGCCGGCCAATCTGGTTTTCTCCGACGATCGGCCGGGCCTGACCCAGCGGGAAAAGGACGTCGCCGCTCTTCTTGCCCAGGGCCTTGCCGACAAGCAGATCGCCGATCGCCTCAGCCTGCAGCTCGGCACGGTCAAGGTCCACGTCAAAAACCTCCTGCGCAAATACGGCGCCGAAAACCGCACCCGCTTCGCCCTCACCTACCGCCGAGGCTAGCCCACCCCACCTACCTGAGGAGAAAGGTCGGCGCGCAACGCCGGGTGCGGAGTCGGTCCCTCCAAAAATTTCCGAGACAACCACCGGCCCGATCCCCTCGCCCCTCCGGGGAGAGGGGTAGGGTGAGGGGGCTGGACGCCCCAAGGCCTTCCCAAACGCCGCCCCACCAAATGCGAAGCATCAAGCCCAAAAAAAATACCGAGACAACCACCAGCCCGATCCCCTCGCCCCCCTGGGGAGAGGGTTAGGGTGAGGGGCCGGACGCCCACTGAACACCCCTCGACTTTCCCTCGCACCCTCCCCATCTTATCCCCGCCCCCAAAATCCCCCGCTATCCTTCGCCCATCCACTCCGCAAAGGCGGACTGCAGACGACAGGGCGGAGTGGGCCGCGCGTGGCTTCGTCTGCCATGCGGGTTCGGGCTCCGGCAGACCCAGAGGCGAGCGACCGATGGGCACGCATTCGGAGCCGTCCCAAAAAACGGACGTCCCGGAGCGGATTTCGCTTCACCAAACTAAACCTCTCGAGGCGAAAGCCGCTCCGGGATCCGCCTTGCCGTCCCCAGTCCGCAGCAAACGCTCGCGGGCCTAAAACCGCTTGGAGCGAAAAGCACCAACGAGGCTAACGCATCGCCTCCCCTACCTCCCTCATTACCCGGCTCGTCCGGGCAATCCACCCCACGGCCCCATCGCCACGCCACCCCCGCAAATTTCCCTTGCTTAATCGTAGGTCTATTTGCATCATTAACGCGGTTTTAATGTGATGCGTACAATCCTCTGATTTGTAGGGGCCGCTCGAAACGGTCCGTTTTTTCCAGAAGGAAAGCACCACACATGTCTGACGTTACTCTCTCGAAGGCCGTTCGCGCGAACCTTCTGAGCCTCCAGAACACCGCCCAGATGATGGACAAGACGCAGTCTCGTCTTGCCACCGGCAACAAGGTGAATTCTGCTCTCGACAATCCCTCCAACTTCTTCACCGCCTCGGCTCTCAACAGCCGCGCCGCCGATATGAGCAACCTGCTCGACGCGATGGCTTCGGGCATCAAGGTCATCGAAGCTGCCGACAAAGGCATCACTGCGATCACCAAGAATATCGAGTCCATGCAGTCGACCCTGCGTCAGGCTCGTCAGGACAAGTCGTTCCAGACCGACACCTATGAAGTTGCTAAGGACAGCACCCTGAAGCTCTCCGGCGGCCAGTTCGCAGAAGGGTTCGAGGTCAAGCTGCAGGAGCCAACCGGCGGCAAGGCTGCTTCGGTTTCGTTCGATGTTGCCTATACCGACGCGACGGCTGGCGCTTCGACCGATTCTACTGTTTCGGGTGCTGGCGCACGTACCACGATCCAGTACAATGCCGCTGCCGGCTTCGGCGACGGCGACAAGCTTAAGATCGACGGCACGGAAATCACCCTGCCGAACACCACTGTCAGCAGTGCAGCGAACCTCGCAAGCTCGATCAGCACCGCTCTGAACACTGCTGGTATCAGCACCTCTGGTCCGAACGCTAAGTATACCGTCAGCTCCGACGCTACCACCGGCAAGGTGATCATCGAAAACACCGACAAGACCAAGGCCTCGCCTTCGGTCGAGTTCGTGTCGGGCGTCAACGCAGCCACCTATGGTGAAACCTCGTTCACCTACGATGCTGCCAATGTTGGCGCGGTGAAGGTCGGCGGCCGCGATATCGCAACCGGCGGCGGCAACTTCGAGAGCTTCGTCAAGTCGCTTGAGGATAATGCCAAGGACGGCGGCTACCGCGTTGTCGCCGATGCAGCGACGAAGAAGATCTCGCTGGTCTCGACCACCCCGGCCGGTGCTGCACCGACCGTGACCGGTCTGCGTGAGAATGGCCCGGCAACCACCACCGGCGCTACTTCGACCGCACAGTCCTTCGCCATCAACTGGACGACCGTTGCTGCCGGTACCGAACGTTCGGAAACCTTCGACGTTTCTGGCGTGAACTGGGCCTCGAGCACCGCATTCGGTGTTACGCTCTCCAACGCTGTGACCGACCTGACCACTTTGGTTTCCGCCCTTAACGCGGACGCCACTTTCAATGGTACCTGGACGGCTACCGATGTCGGTGGGAACCTTGAGATCAAGGCGAATGCCATTGGTACGGGTAGTGCCGTTCCGGCACCTGGTATCGCAGGTGCAGTTTCGGTCGGCTCGAGCGCCGGTTCCGCCGCAGGCGGCCTAAGCCTGTTTGGCAGCGCCGCCCTGACCTCCACCAACACTGGTGACCTGGTTGGCGAACTGAACAACGACGCGACGTTCAGCGCCACCTACACCGCTGCTCTTGATGGCTCGGGCAACCTGCTCGTCACCAACAAGACGACGGGTGCCACGCCAACCATCGGCTCTCCTGGCAACTCCGCTGTTACGGCAGCTGGTGCAGCCATCCCGGGTAACAATGGCACTCCAGTTGCTGCCGTTAACGATGGTATATCCGTCACTCGCACTGGCGGTACCGCAGGTGCCTTCACTGAGACCAAGGCCGCCGCAGCTCACGAATTCACCGTGACCTATGGCGACAAGTCGGCGGCGATCACCGTCGTCGGCCAGGACGGTTCGCCCTATGCCAAGAGCAATCAGCTCGATCTGGTCAATGACCAGCTCAAGGCTGCCGGCATCCTCGACGTGACGGCATCGTTCGACGCAGATGACAAGCTGACGTTCACGGCCAGCGGGCCGGAATCCAAGACCCTCGCCATCTCGGGCAAGGATGTCGGTCTGTTTGGTGAGCAGACCGTTTCGACTGGTTCGCCGGCGGTTTCTGCCTACAAGTCCACCAATACGGTCGATCGCTTCGTCGAAGAAATCAACCGCAACCCGTCGACCGCCGGCAAGGTTCGTGCGTCGAACGACAATGGCAAGCTCCGTATCGAGAACCTTTCGACCCAGAAGCTTGACGTTGAATTCGATAAGGACGGTGCCGGCGTCGGTGCTCCGACCCAGCACGAAATCAAGGGCAACGTCATCCGTGACAACCTGGCCAAGCAGTTCAACGATCTGCGCGACCAGCTTGACAAGTTTGCCGACGACTCCTCGTTCAATGGCATCAACCTGCTCCGCGGCGACAAGCTGACGATCACCTTCAATGAATCCGGTTCGTCCTCGATCCAGATCCAGGCCAAGGACAAGAATGGCAACGAACGCCCAATCACTGCCGCCAACCTCGACCTCGCCAGCCTTGTCGGCGAAGATCTCGACAATGACGAGAACATCGACAAGCTGCTTGCCAAGCTGTCCACCGCACTCGGTGAACTCCGTTCGCAGGCTTCGACCTTCGGTTCGAACCTGTCCTCGGTCGAAAACCGTCAGTCGTTCACCAAGGACATGATCAACACGCTGGAAACCGGCGCGGCGAACCTGACCTTGGCTGATACCAATGCTGAAGCCGCCAACCTCCTGGCTCTCCAGACCCGTCAGCAGCTGTCGTCGTCGGCGCTGTCGATGGCTTCGCAGCAGGACCAGGCTGTGCTGCAGTTGCTCCGTTAATAAACGACGTTTCCGGGGGCGGGTCAGCCGCCCTCGGTTCATTCTTCCAGAAGGACGACAATGGCTCTCAAGCTCACTGTAAAGCCAGGCGAAAGCTTCTTTGTCGGCACCGCGGAAATTACCGTGCAGTGCGATGCGATCGTCAACGTCCTTGTGGGTGGCAAGGCACCCGTGCTGCGTTGCGACGATCATATCGCCGACAATGACGCCACCACCCCCGCCCAAAAACTGCAGCTCGTCGTGCAGCGCATGTATCTCTCGGGCGATATTCCGGGCCATCACGAAGCCTATTTTGCCGCCGCCCAGTCGCTGCTGGCCGAGCAGCCAGCAAACAAATCCATCGTCGCCGAAGTCAATGGCTTCCTGATGCAGGGCGCGGCCTACAAGGCCATCAAGCTGCTCAAAACCCTGTCCAATCCCGAGCTGACCGAAAACCGGGCCCGGCTCAAGCTGGTGGGCTGACCGATGCGCATGACAACTGCTGCCGCCCACCCCGACTTTTCCGCCACACCTCAATCCGGCGCGCAACGTTTGGCCGCCAACCTGCCGCGCCTCCGCGAGGACCGCGGCCTCAGCCAGGCCGATCTCGCCCATGCCCTGGGCTGGACGCTTGCAACCATCGCCGCCATCGAGGCAGGGGGCGGCGCCGAACTCACGCTCGCTGAAATCGATGCGCTCTGCCTTGTACTGGAAGCAACGCCGCTCGCGCTCTTCGCACCCGTGGTCTAGCGGCTCTCCTGCCAGCGCCGGTACCACTCGACGAACGCTTCGACGCCTTCGTCCACCCCGGTTTCCGGCTTGAACCCGGTGAGCGCCAGCAGCAGCGACGGATCGGCCGAAGTTTCCCCGATATCGCCATCCTGCATGGGCAGGAAGATTTTCTCGGCCGTCTGCCCCATCGCCTTCTCGATCGCGGCCACAAAGGCCATAAGCCCCAGCGGCTGCCCGCCCGCGATATTGACGCTGCGCCACGGCGCCACCGGCGAAAGGGAGTCCGACACCCCTTCCGCGTCCACAGGTTTCCCCTGTTCCGGCGGCTTCGCCATCAGCCGGACAATGCCCTCGACGAGATCGTCGATATAGGTGAAGTCGCGCAGCATGCGGCCTTCGCCGAAAACCTCGATCGGCCGACCCTCGCTGATCGCCGAAACGAAGCGGAACAGTGCCATATCCGGCCGCCCCCAAGGGCCATAAACGGTGAAAAAGCGGAAGCACGTCGTCGGTACGGCAAAAAGATGCGCATAGGAATGCGTCATCGCCTCGCCGGCCTTCTTGGTCGCCGCATAAAGGGACACCGGGAAGTCGGTCCGGTCGGCCTCGGCAAAGGGCATTGCCGTGTTGCCGCCATAGATAGACGATGTCGAGGCGAACAGGAGGTGCTGCGGGCGCAGGCGGCGTGTCATCTCGAGGAGGTTGAATGTGCCGATCAGATTGGCGCTGACATAGGCATCGGGCGCTTCAAGGCTGTAGCGCACCCCGGCCTGGGCAGCCAGATGCACGACGATGTCTGGGACAAAGGGGAGGACAACTTCTTCCAGCCCCTCCCGGTCTTCGAGCATGACCTCGGCGAAGCTGAACGCGTTGGAGCGGCGGAGAATGGAGAGGCGCTGGCGCTTGAGCGCAACATCGTAATAGGCCGTCATGCCATCGAGACCAAGCACCTCATGGCCCTCGGCAAGCAGACGGCGGCAAAGATGGAAGCCGATGAATCCGGCCGCTCCGGTCACGAAGACTTTCATGCGGGGTCTCGTATCAGCAACTTGCTCAAGGCGCCATTTTGCGTCCGTCTATACAACGAACTTGAGCAAGACGAAGCCGCCGATCAGCGCCACGACCCCGACAGTGAAAACAAGCCCCAGCCTCTCCTCAATGAAGGCCCTGACCGGTGCGCCAAAAAAATACAGCAGGCCGGCAACCGCATAGAACCGCGCCCCTCGCGCGATGATGCTGAAGACGATGAAGGCTGCCAGATCAAGGCCTGTCGCGCCACTGGCAACAGTCACCACCTTGAACGGGAAAGGGGTCACACCAGCAATGAGGACGATCCAGGCGCCCCATTCATTATAGATATCTGCAAATTCGGCGAACCTATCGGCATAGCCATAGAGGGAGAGCAGGGGCATCGCTACGGCATCGAGCAAAAATGCGCCGATCACATATCCGCCGAGAGCCCCGAGCACCGAGGCAAGGGTGCACAAAGTGGCATACCACCATGCCTTGGCGCGATCCGAGAGGACCATCGGGATCAGCAACACATCAGGCGGGATGGGAAAGAAAGAACTCTCGGCAAAGGATATGCCCGCAAGGGCCTTTGGCGCATGCCGCGTCGCCGCCAGATGCATCGTCCAGTCGTAGAGTTTTCTCAGCATGCGGCCCTCCAGCTCGTGCCTGCTTAGACACCAAGCCGGAGAACAGCTCAATCACTGGCTGAACCGTGTGCGATTAAGCCGCAAGGGGCCCGCTCAGATCCGGGCTGCGGCGCGCACATCGGCCAGATCGGGCGCGTCCATGTGACGATAGCGCGCCTGGATCAGACCATATGCACCGAAGGCGACCAATCCCAGCGCCACCGCGCCATAGAGCCAGCGTCCAAAGGGCAGGGCGTGGACATAGTCGAGCGCTTCCTTGGTGCCGCCCGCCTGTTCGGGCGAAACAGTGAAGGCTGCATAAACCAGGAAGCCTCCAACGATGGCGAAGATCACGCCGCGCGCGACGATGCCAAAGGCGCAGATCGGGTCCATCCACTTGTGGTGGAGCGCCAGACGCTTGCGATAACCGTGCGAGGCGCCACGCCAGACCTGTACGGCGGCGGCCACGAGGACGCCGATGCCCACAAGGCCGAGCAGAAATGGGCCAAATGGCTGCTGCAGCACCCAGGCCGAGGCCTCTTGCTCACCATTGCCGCTGCTTTGCCCGAGGCTCAGCGCCAGGCGCGCAGCACTGAGCATAAGAAAAACATTGGCGCCGCCGCTGATCAATTGGCCTGCCCGGGCGGCAAAGCCCTTGATGTCATCGTCGCGATTGTCTGCATTGAGCAGTCCCTGCGCCATCTTCCAGAGAACATAGCCCAAGAGTCCCAGTGCCACAGCACCGATCATGACGCGCCCAAAGGGGAGGTCGAGCAGGCTGGAAAGCGCATCGGACGAACCATCGGCATCGGACCCGCCCCAGATCGCCGAGGCCAGGGCCAGCCCACCCAGCAGCAGGTAAACAACGCCTCGGGCTGCGTAGCCGAACCGGGCCAGGATCTCGAAGTGGTTTGACATGGGCGTTACCGGTTGGAGTTGTCCGGTAAATGGTATGGAGCGCCACCGGTTCCGCCCGACTTCTGGGCGTAGAGTTCCGCTACTGAGAGAAACAAAAACCCCGACGTCCTGAGACGCCGGGGTTGATTGGTCGGAGTAGAGTGATTCGAACACTCGACCCCCTGCTCCCGAAGCAGGTGCGCTACCAGGCTGCGCTATACTCCGTCAGACACGCGCTATGCGCGATGTGGCGGCGTTATAGCCGTGGATTATGTGACGTTCAAGCGACTGATTGCGGAATTCTGCATTTCCACAAGCGCAGATGGGCGGGCGGTAGGAGCGGGGATAAGAGGGAGAAGGAAGGTGGTGCCCAGAGCCGGAATCGAACCAGCGACACGCGGATTTTCAATCCGCTGCTCTACCAACTGAGCTATCTGGGCATCTTATTTTGCAGCGATTGCTGCGAGCCACGGGCCTTATAGGCAATCGCTTTTGTGCGCGCAAGCGCGAAAACGTCATGTGGATAAAGAGGCTGACCGGTTGGGGTTTGGTTAGCATCTGGTGAGCACCAAACCGCCCAAAGTGCCTATTCCGTGTCACTTTCGTCACGTGGCTCGTCATCCCTTGCCGGAATGACATAGGAGCCGGTGAGCCAGCGGTTGAGATCGACGTCGGCGCAGCGTTTCGAGCAGAACGGCTTGAACTTATCAACGCTTGGCTTGCCGCAGACCGGGCACTTCTTCTCGGCCGCCATCAGACGCCCGAAAGGCTCGATTGATTGAGCCAGTTGAAGTGGACCGGATAGCCTTCGCCGGCAAGTAGCTGCGTCGTTTCGTTGAGCGGCAGGCCGACGACGGCGGAATAGGAGCCGACGAGCTTGACGACGAAGGAGCCGGCAATGCCCTGGATGGCGTAGCCGCCAGCCTTGTCGCGCCATTCGGCGCTGGCGAGGTAGGCTTCCATCTCGCGCGTCGAAAGGCGCTTGAAGCGGATGCGGGTCTCAACGATGCGCTGCCGCTTGGCGCCGGACGGCGTCAGGAGGGTGACGCCAGTATAGACCCGGTGCGCCCGGCCCGAAAGCAGGCGCAGACAATCGGACGCCTCTTCCATGATTTCGGCCTTGGGCAGGATGCGGCGGCCGACGGCAACCACCGTGTCGGCGGCAAGCACCAGCGCTTCCGAACCGAAGCCGGCAACACGCGCCTTGTGCTGGGCAGTCAGGGCCTTGAGATCGGCGAGACGGCCGGCAAGCTTGCGCGGCAATTCGCCCTTTTCAGGCGTTTCATCGACATGGGCCGGAACCAGGTGCTCGGGCTGGATGCCGATCTGGTTGAGCAGAGCGAGCCGACGCGGCGAGGCGGAGGCCAGGATCAGTTCTGGACGACTGGCCATTTTGCCCTATTTGAAACGATAAGTGATGCGACCCTTGGTCAGGTCATAGGGCGTCATTTCGCACAGCACCTTATCGCCGGCGAGAACGCGGATGCGATTCTTGCGCATGCGGCCGGCGGTGTGGGCGATGATCTCGTGCTCGTTCTCCAGCTTGACCCGAAAGGTCGCATTGGGAAGCAATTCCGTAACCACGCCCGGGAATTCGAGCACTTCTTCTTTGGCCATACTTTCTCCTGGGAAGACCACCGCGAGCGCAATCGGGCCGGCGGCGGCCAAAAAATTTCGGCGGAACCTACTGCAAATTACGGGCTTTGTGAACCACCGGAAACCAGTGGCTCCAAACGGGCCCCAACGCGGCGCCGGAGGCTGTCGCGCAAGTCGCGGTAGGCGGATAGAACCAGATCCCGATTACCTTCCACAAGGGACGGATCGGCAACGCTCCAATGTTCGATTGCGCCTGCTTCGAGCCCTTTACGAGCAACAGCCTCGGGAGCGTCCTCGGACAGCGTGATGACGAGATCGAACCGGTTGGCGACAAGTTCATCAAGGATATGGGGCGTGTGCACGCTCATATCAATGCCGACTTCTTCCATGACTTCATGGACGAACTGATCGGCCTTGCCGCCATTGACGCCTACCGAGCGCGCGATGACGCGGCCGGGGAAGGCCTGGCGGGCAAGGGCTGCCGCAATGGGCGAGCGCACCGAATTCATGGAGCAGACAAAAAGCACCGCAGGCAGGGCGCTTGTCGCCTCGTCGATGCGGCTGGCATAGGGCTGCACTGCACAGATCAACGTGAACAGGCGCCGTGCGGTATTGAGATCGATGATGATCTTGTTTTCGAGCCGGGTGCGCAGAAGCTCGGCCGCCTCGTTGTGAAGGCCACGCCGCGCCATGTCGACGGTTTCGATCTGAAACGGCTGGGCTGAGCGGATCGCTTCATAATAGGCGTCGCGGATTCGGAAGTAATCGCGGATCAGCCGCCGGAACGGGGTGAGCGAGAGATAGTGCGCGGCGATCGGCTGGAAGGTCTCGGGGTGGCGCACATCAAGGACGATCGAATTGCCGATGATCGAGACGTGGAGCGCATAGGGGCCTTCGGCGCGGACTCTGGCCGGGCGGAACGAATTGTTTTCAAGCAGGTCATAAATGGCGATGCGCCATTCGTGCACCTCGTCGGGATTGATCGAGGTGATGGTGTTAGGATCGAGCGTGACGGTCACAAGCCGGTTGGTGCTCGCGGCCGCCTGATCCGTGCCCATGGAAATGCTCAACGGTTGAGCCGGATGGAAATGGACCGCCCGTGACCATCGAGCGATTCGACTTCGGCAATGGTGACGGCAGCATCGGCAAGCGCGGACAGCGATGAGGGCGTGCAGCCGAGAATCGAGGTGCGTTTGACGAAATCGAGCACGCCGAGCCCCGATGCAAAGCGCGCCGACCGGGCCGTGGGCAAGACGTGGTTCGAGCCCCCCACATAGTCCCCGATCGCTTCGGGCGTGTGATGGCCAAGAAATATCGCGCCGGCATGGCGAATTCTGGGAACCAGCGCTTCGGGATCGTCGGTTGCGATCTCGACATGTTCAGAGGCGATGCGATTGGCAAGGCGGGCTGCCGTTTCGAGCGTATCGACAGTAATCACGGCGCCGAACTCGTCCCAGCCTTCGCGCGCGATGGACTGTTTGGGCAAAAGGCTGAGCTGGCGATCGACTTCGGCTTCGACGGCATCGGCAAGAGCCGGTTCGGTGGTGACGAGAATGGACTGGGCGCCCCCGCCATGCTCGGCCTGGGCGATGAGATCGGCGGCGATCCAGGCGGGATTTGCAGATCCGTCGGCGATCACCAGCACCTCGGAAGGTCCGGCAATCAAGTCGATGCCGACCTGACCGAAGACCTGGCGCTTGGCAGCCGCCACATAGGCATTGCCGGGCCCCATGATCTTGTCGACACGCGGGATCGAAGCCGTGCCATAGGCAAGGGCAGCCACGGCCTGCGCGCCGCCGATCCGGTAGATCTCGGTGACGCCGGCAATCTCGGCGGCGCAAAGGATTGCCGAGGCCAGCTGACCATTGGGCGTCGGCACGACCATGGCGATGCGCTCGACCCCGGCAACGCGCGCCGGCACGGCATTCATCAACACCGAGGAGGGGTAGGAGGCAAGGCCACCGGGCACATAGATGCCTACGGCCTCGATGGCGGTCCAGCGCGAACCCAGAGTTACGCCCAGCGCGTCGGTATAAACGTCATCCCGCGGCATCTGCCGTTCGTGATGGGACTTGATGCGGTCATGCGCCACCTGCAGGGCCTCGCGCACCTCGGGGGTTACCCGGGCCGACGCTTCTGCAATCTCGTCCTGCGAAAAACGTAGCGTATCCGCCGTGACATCGGCCCGGTCGAAGCGATTGGTCAGCTCGGCCACGGCAACGTCGCCGCGGGCGCGCACATCGGCAATGATGGCGGCGACCGTGTCGTTCACGTCCTGAGAGGTTTCGCGCTTGCTCGCGAGAAGCTCGGCGAAGTGGCTTTCGAAATCGGGCTCGGCACTATCGAGTCGAAGGGGCATCAAACGTCCGGGAGATCAAACAGGGTGATGCGATCTATCCCCATGAGGGCGGATGGGGCAAGGGGCTTTGAGGCGCTGAACCCCTCACCCGGCGCTGTCGCGCCGACCTCTCCCCTCAGGGGCGAGGTGGGTGCGCGACGTGGTTGGGGTGAAGGAGATTTGCCCCTCACCCTAACCCTCTCCCCGTAGGGGCGAGGGGACTAGGCTGGTGATTTGGCTGGATTGGTGCCTCACGCTGGATCTGGTCCCCTCTCCCCTGAGGGGAGAGGGTTAGGGTGAGGGGTTTGGTAGTGGTTATGGCTGCGGGGGGCTTTTGAGGCGGTGAACCCCTCACCCGGCGCTGTCGCGCCGACCTCTCCCCTCAGGGGCGAGGTGGGTGCGCGACATGGGTGGGGTGGGTAAGGGAAACTTGCCCCTCACCCTAACCCTCTCCCCGTAGGGGCGAGGGGACTGGGCTCATGCTTTGGCTGGAATTGCGCCTCACGCTGGATCTGGTTCCCTCTCCCCTGAGGGGAGAGGGTTAGGGTGAGGGGTTTGATGGTGGTTATGGCTGCAGGGGGCTTTTGAGGCGCTGAACCCCTCACCCGGCGCTGTCGCGCCGACCTCTCCCCTCAGGGCGAGGTGGGTGCGCGACATGGGTGGGGTGGGTAAGGGGGAACTTTAGAAATTGGCAGGGGCGCGCCCCCTCCCCAGCCCTCCCCTTAAGGGGGAGGGTGCTGAATCGAGGTTGGGACCGTCACCCTGAGCGGATGCTATTTGCGGATCAGGGCGAAAGAGAAATTGGTGGTGCCCAGGGCCGAGTTGATGGGGACCCAGGCGGCGGCAATGTTTTCCATGCCGCGACAGGCGGAAAGGTCGCCGAGGTCGACGATGTCTTGCCAGCCGAATTGCCGGAGAAGGGCGGTGACTTCGCTTTTGGCGGCTTCATCGTCGGAGGCGATAAAAACCGAGATCGGCGCAGCAAGCTGGCCAGGGTCGACCATCAGATGGGCGCTGATGCTGTTGAGGGTTTTGACGACGCGCGCCTTGGGATGGGCTTTCTGGATCAGCTGACCGAGCGGGGTTTCGAGCGGGCCTTCGATCGAGCTCTGCAAATTGCCGATATCGACGAGGATCTTTCCATCGACCGGACAATCCTTGAGGGTGTCAAGCACGACCTCGCCATGCATGGCGTTGACGATCCACTCTCCGTGGGCGGCAGCCTCTGGCGCAGTGCCGAGCTTGATGCCGGCAAATTCGTCGCCCTTGTCTTTGGCGTGCGGCGAACCCAGCATCACATCGTGGCCGAGCGCATGCAGTTTCCGCGCAATCGTACCACCCACATCGCCACTGCCCAGAACGCCAATTCGCATGGTTGTCTCCGTACTGTTGGAGAACAACGCGGGAGACGGGAAAGGGTTGAGGTGCGAGACTTGGCGAGGCCCCCTCATCCGGCGCTGCGCGCCATCTTCTCCCCGGGAGGGAGAAGAACAAGAAGGTGCCGCCCAAAGCGCTGAACCATTCCTCTCCCTCTCGGGGAGAGGTGGCCGGAGCGAAGCGGAGGTCGGTGAGGGGGCATATTGCCCAAAAAGATCAGTCGAGCGCGTGCGTCGGCTTCGCTGCGGCGGCCCAGGCAGAGCCGAGATCGGCAAGACGCGCTTCAAGGCATTCGACGCCCAGACGCACCGTGCCGCCTCCGGCAAAGGCAAGTTCCACCGTGCCTGAGACGGCATCGGCCGCGGGGGTAAAGGTGACTGCCAGAAGATTGAGAACACCTTCGGGCGCAGCAGGGTCGAACCCGGCATAGGCGACGGTTTCGACATGGTTGAAATGGAGGCCCGCGCGCTTACGCATGCCCTTGCTGCGCGGCTTGTCCTCGCTCCAGTCGTAGCGGTTCATCAACAAGGCAAAGCGCCGGTCGCGGCGGGCGTAACCCATATCGACGACGCGCACCACGGCATCCTGCGCATGGGCCGACAGCACTTCGAGATCTTCGGCATCAAGCGCCAACAGCTTGAGATCGGTCATGAAAGGGGCCCTGACAAGTGGTTGTGACCTTATCTGGTCACGCCTCTAACGATCTACAAGCTTGGCGGGTTACGGGCAACAGAAGGACAAGGGAGAAAGACCCCTCACCCTGGCCCTCTCCCCAAAGGGGCGAGGGGATGTCATCGAGCGTGATGCATAGTCTCGGCATTAACGGCCTGGTTCCCTCGCCCCCTTTGGGAGAGGGCCAGGGCGAGGGGCGTCCCCGCAGGGAAATCTCAGCCCGCCAGGCGCTCGATCTCGGCGCCGCAACGGCTGAGCTTGTCTTCGAGACGCTCAAAGCCGCGGTCGAGGTGGTAGATTCGGTTGACCACGGTCTCGCCCTTGGCCGCGAGGCCGGCAATAACTAGGGACACCGAGGCGCGCAGGTCCGTCGCCATCACCTGAGCCCCCTTGAGCTGGGACCTGCCGCGGATGGTCGCCAATTGCCCATCTACCGAAATATCGGCGCCGAACCGGGCCAGTTCGGCCACGTGCATATAGCGATTTTCAAAAATCGTTTCGCGCACCTGGCTCGTGCCCTGGCTCATGGTCATCAGGGCCATGAACTGGGCCTGGAGATCGGTGGGGAAGCCAGGAAAGGGCTGGGTTTCGACATCGACCGGCTGGATGCCATTGCCGTTGCGCCGCACGCGGACGCCTTCGGCTTCGCTCGTCAGCTCGACGCCGGTCTTGGCCAGGATGTCGAGAGCGGACTGCAAATGGTCGGCGCGCGCGCCGCGCAGCAGCACATCGCCGCCGGTCATGGCCGCAGCCATGGCAAAGGTGCCGGTTTCGATCCGGTCGGGAATAACCTCGACATTGGCGCCATGGAGCTTTTCGACGCCCTCGATGGTCAGGGTCTTGGTGCCGATGCCGGAAATCTTCGCGCCCATGGCAACCAGACACTCGGCGACATTGGTGATCTCGGGCTCCTGAGCCGCATTTTCGATCACGGTCGTGCCCTTGGCGAGGCTGGCCGCCATCAGCAACGTGTGCGTTGCGCCTACCGAAACCTTGGGGAAAACGATGCGATTGCCCACAAGGCCGCCCTTGGGCGCGCGCGCCACCACATAGCCCTCATCGATCTCGATTTCGGCGCCCAGTTCCCTGAGGCCGAACAAGAAGAGATCGACCGGGCGCGTGCCGATGGCGCAGCCGCCGGGCAGGGACACGCGCGCCTCATGGCAACGGGCCAGCAGCGGTCCGATGACCCAGAAGCTGGCGCGCATTTTCGAGACGAGATCATAGGGGGCGGTGGTGTCGACGATGTCGGCGGCATGAAAGGTCATGCGCTGCCCCACGCCATCCGATTCGCCGCGGCGGCGGCCATGCACGGCGATGTCGACGCCGTGATTTTCGAGAATACGCTCGAGCTGCTTGACGTCGGCTAGGCGCGGCACATTGGTGAGCACCAGCGGCTCATCGGTCAGCAGCGACGCGATCATCAGGGGCAGGGCGGCATTCTTGGCGCCCGAAATGGTGATGTCCCCATTGAGCGGATTGCCGCCGACCAAACGAATACGATCCATGAAATGGTTCCTCTGAACCGGCCCTCGGGCCTTCTACCTTTATTGCCGCATCGGATCGGTCCCGAAAACCGCCTCGCACTTTTCGGTCCGATGCTTTGGGGGAGGTAGGCGAGGTCTTCGTTGCCACGTAAGCCAGACCAGCCGCGCTCTTTTCGAAATGTGACGTTTCCAAATACGCCCGAAAAAGATTTACGGTTTCTTGACCGTATCGGCTTCGGGGGCCGGAGCATCGTCCCGGGCAGCGCGAGCCCTGGCCTGATCCTTGCGGCGCTTGAGGTTCTCGCGAAGCTTTGCGGCCAATCTTTGCTCTTTGGCAGCGGCGGCGTCGGACTTGCTCATCGCCTTCCCGGCAATCGGTGATTCACTGGGGGTGTTGATAGGCGTTTTTTGCGCTTGCGTCGAGCAAAACCCTATGGCAGTAGAGCCCCCGTCGCCGCCGAAACCGGCCAGCGACGATTTCGGATGCTGCCGTAGCTCAGTGGTAGAGCACTCCCTTGGTAAGGGAGAGGCCGACAGTTCAATCCTGTCCGGCAGCACCAGTTTTCTTAACAAATTCAAGCGCTTAAGTCTTCGGTTGGAAGGCTCGATTTGCCTGTGCTAACTTAGCACAGTGGTAGCACAGCCCTGCTAAGTCGTTGATTTTGCAGACACCAATTTCGCTAGCACACACTGTGCTAGCACAAGGCTAGCGCAATCGGGGACTTAATTACGTCGTAGGGTGCGTGCTCGTGGAGACAGAAACTCAGCCGTTTCAGCTGTTCCAGCGTGGAGCAACTTACTGGGTTCGATTCTCTATCAAAGGTCAGGGGCAGCAGCGTTTTTCGCTCGGCACGAAAGATGCTGCGCTAGCACAGCGACTAGCACAGCAGAAATATCAGCATAGCGTGTGGAGCGCTGATCAGGGGCTGCTGGCGGGCAAAACCTCCTTTGACAAATTGGCCCAGCAGTACATCGAAGAGTTGCTGGATCGTGCAAAGGCTAACCCGAAGAAGGCGGCCATTGCTAAAGCCGAAAAGGCCATCATCGATCGCTATCTGGTTGCGTTCTTCGGCAAATCGACGGTGACGTCGATCGCCGAACCCAAGCTGCATGAGTATCTGCAATGGCGCAAAGCCTACTGGGTGACCGGGCCTGGTGCCAAAGTGCAGTTTGTCACCTATGATTTGGCCAACGGCAAACAAGGCCGGCGCAAGGTCAAGCACGAGCCCCCTCATCCGAATACGGTGCGGCGTGAAGCCAGCGCCTTACGCGGTGTGCTCAACTTTGCAGTGCGGCTGGGCTATTTAAGGCGGGGCGATGTGCCCGAGCTACGCTTAGAGGCGGGCAAGAAAAACAAGCGTCCCGCTTTCACTACTGACGAGATCAACACGATATTGAACGCAGCACTTGAGCGCCTGCAGGATGCGTTTGCGCAACCCAAGCTGCGCCACGAGCGTGTCGGGCTCTATGCGTTTATAACTGTGGCTGTGGAAACCGGAATGCGCCCCACAGAGCTCTACAACTTGAATTGGGCGCACATCGTGGGCTTTGAGAGTGAGCGGGGCAGGCCATTGGGTGAGCGCCGCATCCGCATCGACGCCTATGGCAAAGGCATGGCGCCCCGCCAAATGGTGCCCAAGCGCGGTGCGTTTTCCGCCTTCGAGCATCTTTGGGACGCCTTCGTCGCTACGCATGGACGAGCGCCAGGTCCTAACGACCCAGTCTTCACCAACCATGACGGCGAGCGCATAGGGTCAATTAAGCGCAGCCTAAATAATCTGCTGGAAGCAACGGGCATGAAAGCCGATGCTTTTGGTCGGCCTAGGACCGCGTATAGTTTCCGACACACCTACGCGACGAACCAGATCCGCGATGGCGTGGACGTTTACATGCTGGCCATCAACATGCGGACGTCGGTCCGGATGATTGAGATGTATTATTCGGACATCATTCCAGAAGACCGGGCCAAGTTGCTTGAAGGTAACTCCTAGCCCTATTTGGATACTCTCCGGCAGCTGTTCGAGGATGACGCCCGGCGTGGCCCCAACGACAGCGACCCCATGTTTGCGGGCGTCGATGGTACGCGCATTCAGAGCTTCAAAAAGAGACTGAGCACGTTGCTGGAAGAGGCTGACCTGCTGTTTGACCGCAGCGGCAATCGCCGTTCCGCCTACGGCTTCCGGCACTTCTACATCAAGCGGCAGCTGCTGGCGAATGTCGATGTATTCACCGTGGCAATCAACACGCGCACCTCTATGGAGAGGATCCAGAAGTTCTATGTGCCTGAGGTGACGCCCGAGCATCGGTCAGCTTCGCTTAATGCCAGGTGGGAAAGCTAAGTACTTACGGCTGAAATGGGGCCGAAAGCTTCACGAACTGACACGTGGCTGGCCGCAACGACCGGGTTGGTGCTCATCGGCTGAACTCTTAAGGACTGATCGAGGTACCCGCATCGATCTGACAAGAATGCCACCTGAGGCGGTAGCGCGGTGCCGTGCGGCATGGGCCAGGCTTGCAGGTCGTGAGACCTGTGCTGTTCACGGTGACGTCAATCCACGCAATGTTCTTGTGACAGCTGAGCGGGTCGCACTGGTCGATTGGGGCGAGTCTCACGTTGACGTTCCTGACTTCGACCTCGAGCTTCCTTTCAACGCCGCCGAACTGGATCCCGTGACGTGGGATATCGCTCAGCAGGCGTCAGCTGCCTGGGAGGCAGCAGTCTGCTGGGATGATGATTATTCGAAACAGCGACTTGCGGAGGTGAGACCGCTCTAGCCTGTAACGGTCGAAGGTCTGCTCTGATCGGGTGGTTCCTTAGGACTGTCTGCCATCCACCCCGAGGCTACCGGTATACTGGTCTTCAGTCCCGTCAGTCCGATGCCGACCTCCTTCCTGCCGATCGTAGATGAGAAGACTGCAGACAAGGGGAGACTTCCGGCGCAGAGCTCGGCTCTAAGGAACGGGGTCCTTGAAAATCGCTTCGGACGTCGCGTTCATTTCCATAAGGAACTTCGCGATCACCTGTAGCTCCTCTTCTGCCAAGGCTTCTGTTGCCTGTCGGTAAGCATCCTCGATCTGGCGATATCTTGACAGCGGGCCAGCTGCGGCGATGGGATTTAACTCGATCATCACAGACCGGCGGTCTAAGGGATTGGGTGTCCGCCTAACGTAACCGGCGCTCTCGAGGCGGTCCAGAAGAGCGGTGCCGGAACCGGAGCTGAGACCCAGTTCGGCGTTGATCGACTTGGCACTCGCGGGCTTACCCAGACGATCTAGCAATCTTAGACACCCAAGGTCCGTGGGATGCAGTCCTTCCGTTTTCGCCACTCTGGCGCGGGCGGCCTCCATATTAATCACCAGCGCGCGAAGTTCTTTTCCCAGAGCCGACAAGAGCGCTTCCCGGCCCTTGTCCGGCATTGACGAAGTCTCGTTCATAATGTAACTCCATCATCAAGTTAATTGATGGACGAATAACACGGTTGTTCCATCGCTGCAACGAAGGTCACAGATGTCAAACACCAGCGTTGAACGAGTTTCGCAAGAGCCTAAAGACGCAACACAGGTGCCGTCCACTGTTGCGCCTCAAGACATGGATCGAACTGCCGAACCGAAAAAGCGCGGCCCCGCAGCAAAAGTTGGCGGCTTTGTCGTCGTGCTCTTTGTTGCGGCGCTTTCCTGGCATGTGGCCTCGGACCTGATTGCACCATCGAGTTCCTCGGGAGCCGTCTCCGCTCTGACCACCCAGATCGCCGCGCGCGTTGCGGGGCAGGTAGAGCATGTCCATGTCAGCGACAACCAACGCGTGGCGCGCGGCGATCCGCTGTTTACGCTTGATCCTGCCCCATTCGACCTTGCGGTCCGTCAGGCACAGGTTGCGCTTGACCAGGCTTTGCTTTCTGTTGGCGCATCCTCGGTGAACCTTGCCGGTGCCCAGGCTCAGGTTGACCAGGCGCGGGCAACTCTTGAAAACAACCGCACCGCCGTCGAACGCGCACGAAACCTTGCCGAGCGCGGCCTGTCGACACAGGCCCAGCTGGACACAGCCGAACTCCAGTACGCTTCCGCCGTTTCGGCCCTCAATTCGGCCGAAGCCAGCCTCGAGGCTGCCCAGCTTCAGGTTGGTGACGGGAGTTCGCCGAACCCGCAGATTGAAGGCGCAAGGGTTCAGCTCGAGCAGGCGCAGCTCAATCGGACCTTTGCCACGGTCGTGGCGCCGGCAGACGGCGTCATCACCAATCTGCGGATGAGTACTGGGCAGTTTGTCAGCGCCGGCTCGCCCGCTCTTACTTTCATCGAGAGCGAGCAGCCTTGGGTGACAGTCGATCTGCGGGAAAATCAGCTGATCAATGTCGATGTTGGGGATCGCGTCAGCGTGATTTTCGATGCTGTTCCCGGTCGATCATTCGAGGGCGAAGTTCGTGGGTTGGCATGGGGCATCGATCCCGGTCGCACCGCCGCAAATGGCTTGCCACAGAACCAGTCTTCGACGCGCTGGTTTGAACCGGCGCGCACGATCCCTGTGCAAATTTCGGTTGATACCGAAGAGGCGTGGCTAGGCAAGGTCCGCGTTGGCTCGAAGGCAAGTGCCCTGATTTTCGCACAGGGAGAGGATAATCCCGTCGCGTGGATTTCCCGCGCTCTCCAGACGGTCCAGTCCTACCTTTCGTACCTCTTCTGAGGTGGCAGGATGTTCGTTGCTCCGCGTCCCCTGATCGAAGACGATCCGCTCTTTGCAGTGCGGTTGGCGATCATGCCGACCATCGGCTTTGCTCTGGGCATGGTGCTTCAGTCGCCGATGGCGATGCTCTTCCCGATCATGATGTTTTCCCTGACAGCCGGAAACCGCAAGGCTTTCGATCTGAAACGGGTCCTCGGTGCTCCCATTGCCTTTGCGGCAATGCTTTGGCTTATGTCCTTGCCAGTTGCGCTTCTTTATCAGACGCCGCTCGCCTTGATCACGGTAATGGGGGGCATCTATTTTTTCGGCTTTTACATGATCCAGAGCACCGGCAACGCCATGGGCATGCTCTTTATCGTGTCGGCGGCGCTAATGTCCGTAATGGGTCTCGGCAGTTTTACCGCCATGAGCTATTTGCGCAGCGAAATGACGAAAGCCGCGCTCTGCGTCGCGATCTTTGCGCCGATCATGTACCTGCTTTTGCCGGTCAAGACGAAAGAGTTCAACGTCGATGTCTACGTCCCCTCCGATGAATACGGCCGCGTCGCGCGGTCGCTGATCCGGGCAGGCGTCATGCTCGCCTTTTCGCTCTACCTCTATACAATTCTCGATTTCGGCAATGTCATGCTGGGCATTGCGGGGATGTTCATCCTTGTCTTTTCCACCCAAGGCCAGATCTGGCGCGAAGTCGGTCAGCGGAGCTTTTCAGCCGCGCTCGGTGGGGTGCTCTCGTTTGTGGTGCTCGGCGCGCTTACCCTGAGTGGGCATCTCGTCGTCCTTCTGGGCCTGACATTTCTCACCGTGCTCTGGCTGGCGCACAAGATGATGACGGGCAGACTTGCGACCATGGCCTACCAGGATGCTGCGTCCATCATGATATCGCTTATAGGCAGTGCTCTTGCATCCTCCGACCCTGCTTTCGCCTTCATCCAGCGCGCTGGCTTGACAGTCATGGGCGCCGTAATCGCAGCCGCCATCGTCAGCCTGCTGGACTGGCATTTCGTCGAAAAGCGAAGACCAGCGACAACCTGACCGTTAGCCGATCCAACGCGACTATTCGTTCGCGTCCCGTTTCTTCCTGTGCAAGCTCAACGTCCGCTACTATGGCATGCTGGCGCAAAGTTGTCGGTCCGCTCTCCACCCCTTAGTAGCCGCTACTCCGCTACTAGGGCCTCTGGCCCCACTCCTAGCGCTTTGGCGAGTTTCTCGACCACGTCCAAGCTGACGTTGCGTTGGCCGTTCTCAACCTCACTGAGATAAGCGCGTTTCACTCCGGCTTCGAAGGCAAGCTGTTCTTGTGTCCAGCCACGTTCGTGCCGAACCTCCCGCACTCTCTTACCAAACACTTCCGCCAATCGCATGGGCGCAAAGTCGTTGGCTGTGCATTGCCTCTCTATCCCCTATTGGGGACATTCGACTTTACCCTAGCTGGTGATGGCACTAGTGTCCATGAAAAGGGACAGGGGGAGCGATTGATCTATTCTGAGAATGGGTGCGCATCGATTTTATTACGGCTCGCTTGCTCCGACATATTATCAGAAGTCTCCAAACATCCCTCAGCATTGCGCTCCCCGAGGGTAACATTGGCGACGCTATCAATAGCCGCCGTGATGCTTATCGTTACTGTTGTTCCCACTGCCGCCAATCCAATCGATGATCTGACTGGCTTCTATGTTGCGGACCAAAATGACTGCCTTTATGCCAATGGCACGCTGTATCTGTGCAAAGATGGCAACTGCATCAGCCAAGATTACAATCTAGGTGCTTCGACTTCGCCAGAGTTTCTGGAAGGCAGCGCCACCGAGATCGTTGCGGAGGGCATTGACGCGAACGGTTTCTCCGTAGCCACTGGCGATATTGCTCTAAGCTTCGGCAACACTGTGCGCGTCGTTCGGCCTAGTGGCGAAAGTCTGCTGACCACCAACGCGGGTCGGAGGATTGGACAAACTACTATCACTTTCATCCGTGATGGAGTTTCCGTTGATCCCTCGGCCAAGGCCCAAGATCTCAAGCTGTGCCCTGCATATGCACAAGTCGCCCAGCAATGGCTTGCCGAAGGCAGAGCTCCACACAGAGTTAACCCTCAGGCACCAGAAGTCAAAAAAGTGGTGTTTGAGAAGTTCGCATCCCTAATTCCGATGCAGTTCGAACCGCCTGTGCCTCATGCACGTATTCTAGAGGTAGTCCCAATCCAATTAGGTGATCCGGAATACCCTGCGCTGATGGTACTCTGGGTTCTGAACGTTGGCGGCACGCCGTTGCCATTGCAGGTTCTCACCTATGACCATTCTACGCAGGTTTATGTAGACGACCCTAGTCGTGTATATGCCGCTGGTGAAGCTCCACTCGTGGACAATCCGCGTGCTGTAGCGTTCTTCGACAGCCAGTATGGCCACGGCATTATAGTGGCCAATACAGGGATGGATCGCGACCCGTTCCCCCGCACCACTAATATGCTGTTGATGCCCAATAGTGAGGGTCTGCTAGTCAATTACGAACATAGCTTGGTTCAGGACAAGGAATTCTCACACGATGTAAGCTCTGGTGTCATAAACGCGGATGGCGACTGGGGCATCTACGTGAATTCTATGTACATTCCCCACTACTACATCATGCGGGATGACCGGCTCATTAAGGCCAACGATCGACTGCCAGCGGAGATCAACAGGGACGACCAAAAGTTCACAAGCTCTGCACTTGCAGACCTCGATGGTGACGGCTTCGCGGACCTTATTCTAGGCACCGCTAACGAAGCGCACGATCCCTCTGTGATCTACATGAACAATGGTCGTGGTGGGTTCACTGGTCCAGCAATTCCATTGACGCCTACGCCATTCCCTCAGCGCGAGATGCAATTTGTCGATCGCATGACTGGTGCCGGAGTGTTGGACATCGAGCTCATCAAACTGGAAGCCGACCAAGCCTATTGGGACGTCATCCTAGTCAGCAATGATTCCTACATGGGTTACGCAATTCAGCTCCTGAAGAACGACGGCGAAGGCAACTTTGCGGACGTGTCGTCAGAACGCTTTGAAACGCCCGAAAATGTCTACTTCAACCCTCTCCAGAAGCCTTACACTTGGATGTATCGCACTGTGCTGTTTGACACCGACGAAGGCGTCGACATCATTGCTAAAAGCGAAAGCCGCTTTGATGTTCCATCCTACGTATTTGGGAACAACGGCGACAACACCTTCAGCGTGGTTGAAGAGCGCATTGGCACCAACGCCATCACCAATGCTGCTACGTTTGGCGGCGACGATATGATTGAGATAGGGGCTGATAACCGCAGCATTTACCTCACTGCATATCCGCATTAGCCCAAAGAATACCTAGCACAGTTCTAGCGCAATAGCTTCTTGACCGTAGCATTTTCGGTACTTAAAATACACATAACCGCATTTGGTAAGGGAGAGGCCGACAGTTCAATCCTGTCCGGCAGCACCAGCTTTCACAACATGATAGAGCGTTTAAGTCTTCGGTTGGAAGGCTCGATTTGCCTGTGCTAACTTAGCACAGCGGTAGCACAGTCCTGCTAAGTCATTAATTTTGCGAAGGTCAATCTGGCCAGCATACACCGCGCTGGCAGCGAATCCGTCAAGCCATGGTGGCCTCTATGCTGTTCCGGCAGCGCGCAACCGCAAACCTGAGGTGTTTCGGTGCCCATAGCAGAGGTGCCCCCTTGTGCCGGGGAGCACTTTCCAACACCAGTATCGTCACGGCATTCGGCGAGATGCTCGGGGAGGCACTTGCCATAATCCGCGGATCCCCGGCGCCTGCGCCCTAGCCTTGCGGGGCTCGCTCTGGGTGCAGGTCGAGGGTGGCGTGAAAAGTGAGGCCCTGGTCGGATTGAAATTGGAAGGTGCCGCCCATCTGGGTCACGGCGCCGCGGATGATGCGCATGCCCATGCTGGTGGTGCCCGCAGGCTGGGAAAGGCCGGGTCCGTTGTCGCGGAAGGTGAGGGTCGCGCGGCCCTCCCGGAGGGTCTTGAGACTGACGCTGATCTTGCCGGCGCGGCCGTCGGAGAAAGCGTATTTGCAGCTATTGGTGACAAGTTCACTCAACAGCAGGGCTAGAGGCGTCGCGTGATCGCGATCAACTGCGACATCAGCGATGTCGAAGGCGACCTCTGCGGTCGAGCCATAGGCTTCGAGCACCTTGCACAGAACGGCCGGAATGAAGTCGGCCGCCGCGATATCCTCGTAGCGGTCATGCTTGTAGATGTGCTCGTGCATGGCCGCCATGGCGGCGAAGCGGCTCTCGAGATCGCGCTTGGTGTCTTGCGGCAGATCGTGCATGCGCACCAGGGTCTGGACCGAGGCGAGATTGTTCTTGATCCGGTGATGGATCTCGCGAAACAGCATGGTATTGAGTTCATTGAGTTCTTCGAGCTGCTCGTTGCGATCGGCAAGACGCTTGAGGAGATTGAGGATCCACCAGCAGCCGATGAAAAGGCCGATCAGAACCGGCGAAACGATCAGAAGCAGCGCCAGCACCGCCATCCGAAATTCGGACCAGGATGGGGCTGTGGCCAGGGATGCCGTTGCCACGATGCGCGTGCCGCTGACCCGGGCATAGCTGACTATCCGCTCCACGCCGTCGATAACAGATGTTGCGAGATAGGTTCCGCTATCGGCCTGGGGCAGGTAGATGGAAAAAAGCGGTGATTGGTTGAGGTCGATATCGGCATTGCTAGGGGGACTGCGGCCCATATGGAGCCCGTCTTCGCGCGCGATGCTGATGGCCGAGCCCTCAGGCAGGTCGAGCGTGTTCCTGAGATCGGACAGGAGGCTCTCGGAAAAGGAGATGATGATGGCGCCTGAAAAGCGTCCCGCCCGCTCGATTCTCTTGGAAAAAACGAAAATCGGATCTTCGGTCAGCCTACTGATCAGGCGCGGCGAGGTGTAAAAAGCTGCGCCATCGCGCAGGGCTGCGAAATAGTCGCGGTCGGCAACGGAAACCAGGCTTGCGCCAGCCACGGTCGAAAAGATGGTGCGTGCTTGCGCATCGAGCACATAGATCTGGGCCACGCGCGGCAGACCCTCGAGCACCGCCTCGATGGATTCGGAATTGCCGGCCAAGCTGGGCCCGAGTGCGGCATCGACGCGGCGCAGGGTCTGGTTGGCCAACTCGGCAACCCAGAACATGTTGGTGGAAACAACCTGCACGGCTGCCCGCGATCGCTCTTCGAGCCGGGTACGCGTTTCCCCGGCCCCCTGGAGCACGAAATAGGCGAGCAGCGAGACGAACAGCACGAAGGCTGTCAACATCAGGCCAATGGTCAGCCTGATGGCTCTGGCTTCGCCCAAGCCGCGCCGCTCCCCCACGATGATTCCCCCGCCGCCGAAGTCGATCCTCGTTCAGTGTGAGGAAGGCTAGCACGGTCCCGGCGAAAGCACACACGATGATTTCGTCGCAATTTCAGTTCTTTGCCCAAAAGCCGAGGCGAGGGAACGTTGGGTTTAACCCAGGTTGTGAGCGATGGCCGCTTTGATCAAGGCCATGAAGGCCGCTTCATCGATTGGCACGCCGTTATGGAAATCGATCGCGCGGCGGGTCTTGCCAGTCAGGCTTGCATTGAAGAGGCCGGCAGGGTCGGGGAGGGATGCGCCTTTGGCAAAGGTGGTCTTGACCGCGCTCTTATAGACTTCGCCGGTGCAGATGATGCCGCCACGCGACCAGACCGGCCCATCCCACTTCCACTCTTCCACCACATCGGCATCGGCCTGGCGGATCAGGGCCCGGATATGAGCGAGTAAGTCGCCGCGCCAGTCGTCAAATGAAGCGACATAGTGGTCGATGCGGGCGGATGCGCCAGAAGCGGGTTCCCCGGTCATCGTTGATCTCACATTTTTTCGCCGGGCAGAGCGCTCGCCTGCCGGATCCACTGGGTGAGAAGAGGCCGGTCGAGGCCTGCCGCCTCCTCGACGTCATGGTATCGTACGCCTGCCACCTTGGACGGACCCGCAGGCACGGGCTCGAGATCGGTGCCGCGGAAGAAGGTGAGGCGCACGAAGTTCTTGAAGCAATGGACGCTGGCAAACCATGTCGTGCCGTCCAATCCATAAAGCGGGGTGTTCCATTTGACCGCTTTTTGCACCGCGGGCACGGCGGCAACGATGGTGTCGTCGATCTCGCGCACGATCGCCTGTTTCCATCCCGGTACCGCCTCGATATAGGCGGCGACCGGCTCGTTGCCAAAACCCTTTGCGATCTGTGGATTGTCGCCCGAGAGCAGTTTGACGGACGCCTTTTCCTCCGCCTTTTGCTTGTTCATGGAACCGCACTCCTCCCCATCTGGGGCTTCCATCGTCCTTGTGTCCAGCAAAGCACAACCAGCCAGATCCCGCATGTGGAAAAGCGCGGGGAAAACTACTGTTGCGCAATGCTCTGCCATAAAGAAAACAGGTCGATTGGGCAGTGTTGGGAGCATGACGATGCTTACAATTTTAAGTAATATCGTTATCGCGCACAAGGCAACCTTTACCCAGTGCTGTGCACTCTACTGGCGGACCGTTTGGAGACTAGCATGACCGGGGGCAACACCACGCAGCTGATGCGGTTGCAGACCGAAATTTTGGAAGCGGTGGCCCAGGGCGAAACCTTGCCGGCCATTGCGCGGCTGCTGTGCACAAGGGCTGAACAATATGCGCCGGGGATCAGCTGTTCGGTCGTGCTGATCGACGATGCCGACCGGCTCCGGCCGCTTGCTGCACCCAGCATGCCCGCCAGCTTTAGCGAAGCCATCGACGGGCTTGCGATCGGTCCGGATATCGGCTCTTGCGGGACGGCGGCCTTCCGCAACAGCGAAGTCGTCGTTTCCGACATCTCCAGGGATCCGCTCTGGGCCGAATTTCGTATGCTGGCCTTGCCGCTCGGGTTCAAGGCTTGCTGGTCGACCCCTATCCGCAATCCGGGTGGCAAGGTGATCGCGACCTTCGCGTTTTATTTCCGCTCCCATCGCGGGCCTACCCAGCATGAACGGGAAATCGTTGCTACCTGCACCCACCTTTGTGCCCTCGCCATCGAGCATGACCGGATGCGCGAGCGGAACACACAGCTGGCCTATTTCGATGTTCTGACCGGCTTGCCCAACCGCGCGCGGTTCAACCAGCTCCTGTCCGAACTCGTTGGCGGGCAGGAAGCCTTTGGCCTGATCCTTCTCGATATCGATCATCTCAAATCGGTCAACGACTCGATCGGCCATGCGGCCGGTGACCGGCTGATCTCGACCGTGGCCCGGCGCCTTGCCGGCGCCAATCCCAAGCTGATCCCCTGCCGGCTCGGCGGGGACGAATTTGCCGTTCTCGTGCCCAGCTGCACTGATCATGAAACACTGGGCTACTGGGCCACATTGCTCGGCCGCACGGCCAAGGGAATGATCCAGATGGAAGGACAGTCCTTCGATGCCCATGTGACCATGGGCGGGGCCTTGTTCGGGCTTGATGGCGAGGATGGCGATACGCTGTGCCAGAACGCCGATTTCGCGCTGTACCACGCCAAGCAGAACCGGCGCGGCGGCTATACGGCTTTCCAGGCAGGCCTTCGCACCGAAATGATCCACCGCATCGCCCTTGTGCGCCAGATCGACCAGGCGCTCGAAGAGGACCGGGTTCTGCCGCACTACCAGCCCATCGTCAATCTCGAAACCAGCGAGATCGTGGGGCTCGAAGCCTTGGCGCGCGTGCGCATGAGCGATGACCGCATCGGCTCGGCCGGAGAGTTCCACTCCGCCCTCACCGATCCGCGCATTGCCTATGAGATGACCGGCAAAATGTTGCGCCAGGTGGCGCGGGACATGCGGAGCTGGCTCGATGCGGGCATTCACTTCCAGCATGTCGGGGTCAATGTCACGACCGGCGATTTCCAGCGTGGTGACCTTGCCGGCCGCATCGTCGAGATTTTCGGCAATGCCGGCGTGCCGCTCAAGCATATCGTCCTTGAGGTGAATGAAGCCGTCTACATGGGCGGCGACGACGATGTCGTGCCCCTTGCGGTCGAAGCGCTGCGCAATCAGGGGCTTCTCGTGGCGCTCGACGATTTCGGCACCGGCTATGCTTCCTTGACGCACCTGCTCAATTTCCCGGTCGACATCATCAAGATCGACCGCTCGTTCGTTTCCCGGCTCGGGATCGATCAGCAAAGCGAGATCCTGGTCGGGGGCATGATCGATATCGTACGCAAACTTGGAATGCGCGTGGTCGCCGAAGGGGTCGAGGATGTCGGCCAGGCCGATACGCTGCGCCGGTTCGGCTGCCGCCTGGGGCAGGGCTATCTCTACTCGCGCCCGGTTCCGGTGCGGGACTGCACGCGGCTGCTTGAAGCTTTTGGCCAAAGCCCGGACCAGGTCCTTGCGCCGGCGCGTCGCTCGGCCTGAAAATCCGGAGCCAGAACAGAAAAAGCCCGGAGGCCAGGGAGGGAAACTGGCATCCGGGCTTTTGTGTCGGTAGCTCGCGCAACGGGCGCCGGAGGGAGGAGCAGCGGCCCGGAGCGTCCTTGGAGCGCGTTCAGCGAACGCGCATCAGACAAGGATCAGGAGCGACCGATCGAGCGGAAGGCGACAGGGTCGATGCCGAGAGCCTCGAGGTGCTTGGCCTTGGGCGCCCGCCCGCCTTCAACAGCCGCCGAAACAGCAGCAGCGCTGCCGAACACGGTGGCAAAAGTGTCGAGGGTCGCAAAGAACTTGTTCTTGCGCGGGGTGCTCATGGTCAATCCTTCGTCTGGCCCGGGACCGTTCCCGGAGCGCTTCCATGACCCCTAAATGAGCCCTCTCGGCCCTAAGCGGTAGTGCGGGTCTCGTTATTCCAGCCATGCGCTGAGCGAATGGTTGCCGCGGCAGGCACAAGGCGCCGCGTCATGTAGTGGGTTGTGCCGCCCATGAAGGGTTCGCTCTGCTCGATCGAGTAGCCGAGCTTTTCAAAGAGGGCGACATTGCTGGTGAAGGCGGCATTGGTCAGAAGGCGCAGGGCATCAAGTCCAGCGTGACGCGCCAGCTGTTCGGCTAGAACCAGCAGCGATTGGCCGTGGCCGCGGCGCTGATGATTGGGATGGACGGCGACGTTCTCGATCCAAAGATGATCGGCGCAGGGACAGGTCTGCAGCACACCTGCAAGGTGGCCATCAACGGTCAACAGATCGAAGCGGAAGTCGTGGATCGCTTCATAATAGTCGACAAGCATGGCGCGCGGTTCACGCCCAAGCGCAGGGGTCCACCTCGAATAGGCCTGACGCACAAGGGAACGGATCGCCGGAACATCGTCCGCGACGGCCGTTCGGAAAGCAACATAGTGAGGAGGCATACAGAGGACCCAAAACAGAATACCGGCCAATCGGACGGGGGCAGGTATGCGTGAGTCGCATGACAGCGTCATAAACGCTGCATGTTATCCAGCCGACTTGCCCCCGTCCCATTGGGACAAGAAGCAAATGCAGCACGGGGCAAAAGGATGCAGAAGAAATCACGCCGAAGCGATTTTCTGCGTCACTTCAAAGTGATGGAAGGTTTCGCCGGACGGTCGGGCCTGGCCGCTCTGGCGGTGCAAGACTCCGCTTTCGCACTAGACCTCAGTTGCGGCGCCGTCCGCGAACCACGATCGCGTGCCTGAGCCGCTTAGCCGCCAAGGCTGGGCAGCGTCAGATCGCCCGAGGTGAGCTTGCTGGCGGTCAAAGCCGGGTTGGCCTTTTCGCGCGGTAGTTCGAGGCTGGTCCAGACGCTGACCAGGGCATGGCGGAGCTCGAAAATCATCTCATCGGTATGAAGGGGCGTCGGCGTGATGCGCAGGCGCTCAGTGCCCTTGGGCACGGTCGGGTAATTGATCGGCTGGATATAGATGTTGTGCTTGTCGAGCAGCATGTCGCTCGCTGCCTTGACGGCGCGCGCATCGCCCACGATCAGCGGCACGATGTGGGTCGGTGTCTCCATCACCGGAAGGCCGGCATCGGCCAGGATCGCCTTGGTCAGCCGCGCCTGGCGCTGATGCATCATGCGCTCGTGATCATTGGCCTTGAGATGTTCGATCGAGGCGCGCGCCGCAGCGCACAGCGCCGGGGGTAGGGCAGTGGTGAAAATGAATTCGGGCGCGTAGGAGCGCACGGCATCGATAATGGCGCGATTGGCGGCGATATAGCCGCCCATGACGCCAAAACCCTTGGCCAGGGTGCCTTCGATGACGTCGATGCGCTCCATCAGGTTGTCGCGATCGGCAATTCCGCCGCCGCGCGGGCCATACATCCCCACGGCGTGAACTTCATCGATATAGGTCAGCGCGCCGAACTCTTCGGCAAGGTCGCAGATTTCCTTGATCGGCGCGATATCGCCATCCATCGAATAGACAGACTCGAACGCAATCAGCTTGGGACGCTTGCGATCAACCTGGCTCAGGAGTTCTCGCAGATGCGCCACGTCATTGTGCCGGAAGATCTTCTTTTCCATGCCCGATTGGCGCACGCCCTGAATCATTGAGGCATGATTGAGCTGGTCTGAAAAGATCACGCAATCGGGCAGCAGCCGGGCAATGGTCGAGAGCGCTGCTTCATTGGACACAAAGCCCGAAGTGAAAACCAGCGCTGCTTCCTTGCGGTGAAGATCGGCGAGCGAACGCTCGAGCTCGACCAGCGGCCGGTTGGTGCCCGAGATATTGCGCGTGCCGCCGGCGCCGACGCCCATGGAGCCGGCCGTTTCCTGCATGGCGCGGACGACCTTGTCGTGCTGGCCCATGCCCAGATAATCGTTGGAGCACCAGATAGTGATTTCGCGCGCGTTGTTGGCATCGTCGCGATAGACGGCCTTGGGGAAGCGTCCGGCAATGCGTTCGAGATCGGCGAAGACGCGATAGCGCTTTTCCGCCCGCAGCGTGTCCACTGCATCCTCGAAAATACCGCGATAATCCATGGGGCCGTTCCTTTGCACCTGCCACGTGCTCGGCAGGAATGCCAAGGCGGCTCGGACCCACCCTATTTAGGTGGGGCTGAGCCGCTTTGATATATGTCAATTCGACGCGCGGCCTCGGCCGGTGCGCCTCTTTTTCTCGAACCATTCTAAAGAGTCGAGCTCGCGCTGCCAACTCCGAGCAGCGAAAATGTCTTGAAGCAAAGATTTCAGTTTGTGACGATCGCGCCGCCATTTGAAAGTTAACCTCCCAAGAGGGATTGTGTTGATCCCGAGGCAAGACTGCGCTTAGATCGGCATCTGCCGGGGGGAACGGCACGAGGGGGATGTGATGAAGAGTTTTTCGTCATCAAGCTTTGCCGGCCAGCATGCCGATGCGCTGGCTCTGGCACATGCAGCGGTGCGGCAGCATCCACAGGCCCTCTTCACCGATTTCCAGTGGTTTCTCTACCAGGGGCAGGACACTGTCTTTTTCACCGCCTTCTCCACCCAGAGCTACGACAAGGAAGGTCTTGGCAATATGGTCGCGGAGATGGTGGCGCTGGCGCCCCAACTCACCCATGGCTTTGTAGGCGCGGAGCCCGGCCAGCCCTTTCCCAAGCATCTGCTCGATGCCATCACCTCGGTCGAGATCGTCGACGAGCTTGATGGTTATCCCGACAAGTGGCTGGGCAAGTCGTCCGATATCTTCGAGCGCAAGGACCTGCCGCTGTTTCGCGTTATGGCCGCGGTGCGCCGGGATGGGCTGGACGCAGGAGGCCGGGCCGCCATCCTTCAGGTGCGCTCGAGCCACGCGCTGCTCGAAGGCTCGGATTCCGCGCTCCTCACGCGCTCTGCCGTTGCCGGGCATGGCCTGCAATCGAATAAGGCCAACAAGCTGCCCTTCTGGCATCGGCTGCGCAGCGGTATGCGCGGCGGCCTGACCGCCTTCATCTATCTCGTGCTCGCCAATATCCTGGCGCCCAAGGAGAAACCTTGGGGGTTCAAGACGCTGGCACTCGGGCGCCATCGCTTGCGTAAGCTTGCCAACAAGCTCGGCGTGCGCCAGCGTTCGCTCATGTTCGCCCTCGTTACCCATGCGCTTAATGGCGAAGGCAATGAAAAGCACATGAGCCAGAAGGTGATCGGCGCCGCCTACACCATGCTCGACACCAAGCGCAATAATACTGACGACGATTTCTTCCGCGTCCGCGCGCTTGAAGCCAAGTTCAAGGTGGTGGAGGACTTCGTCGACTATGTGCGGCTCGTGGATGACACGGTAGCCGGCATCGAGCAGAAGGACATTACCTCCTTCCAGGTCACGATCATGGCCATGTTCAAGGCGTTGCGCACGCTCAACCGCCTCGTTCCTGGCCTACCCAACAAGCGCTTCTGGCGTTTCAATGGGGGCATGCACATCGTGCTGACGCTCGTGCCGCCCCATCGCACCTATGGGCCCATGACCCACGGCATGGTCGAGCCGCTTTATTGCGGCGCCTGGCACTCGGCGGCCAATATCTGCACCTTCTGCCCCGGCCGCGAATATGTGACGCTCAACTTCTCCATGGAACAGCGCCACATCGCCAATGTCGACCGGATCCTCGATCTGCTCGACGAAGTCGAACGCCGCGATGTTGGGCCGCACACCATGACCCCGTCGGTTGAAAAGCTGCGCTGAAGGAAGCGCACGTGCCGTCCTTTCATTCGCCCTCACGGTGAGGTGCTTTGCAGAGCAAAGCCTTCATTCAGAGGGGCGTGACGTAATCGTTGTTCCATCGACCTCGTCCCCCCAATCTCCGCGCCTCTTGTTGAGGGCTTTTCGCCGGAAACTCGCCATGCAGGGCATCGAGCTCTCTCGCCGCTTCTTTACAGAGCTCGTCGCGCCCTGGCTTGCGACGGTTGCTCCGGACCTGCGATATTCTGCAGCGCTGATGGGCTACGGCTCCGAACTCCTTCGGTTCGATGATGAAACCTCCAAGGATCACAACTGGGGGCCCCGGGTTCATATCCATCTGACGGAGCGCGATTTTGTCGAGTATGCCCGGCCGCTCGTTGCAGCTTTCGAGGCCATAATGCCTAAGACTTTTGCCGGAGAGCCGATCGGCTGGCGGCAGCGACCCCATCCGGCAGCAGATGGTCCGGATGCAATTGGCGCGATCTCTCACGGACTTGAGTTCCATACGCTCGAAGGACGGCTCTTTGCAGCCATAGGGCTCCGCGATCTTGAGGCTATGACGCTGGAGCACTGGCTCTCCATCCCCGAGCAAAAACTCCTCGCCTTCACTGCCGGCGCCGTTTTTAGGGATGATGGCGGGCGTCTCACGGCTCTGCGGTCACGACTGGCCTATTTTCCCGACGATGTCTGGTACTATCGCATCGCTTCGCAATGGGCGCGAATCAGGGAGCAGCAAGCCTTTGTCGGACGAACTGGTCAGGTGGGCGACGGTCTCGGCTCCCGCGTGATTGCTGCGCGCCTTGTTCAAGATGTCATGACCCTGGCCTTCTTGCTTGAGCGCCGCTACGCCCCGTACCCCAAGTGGTTTGGCTCCGGCTTTGCTCAACTGTCCATCGCGCCGCGCCTTCTACCCCACCTTCAAGCCGCACTTGCGGCAGATCATTGGGAGGACCGAGGCGAGGCGCTTGCCTACGGCTATCGGGTGCTGGGGGAGATCCAGGCAGAGAAGTCCATCGCGCCCTTTGTCCCAAGGCTTGGTCCCTACTTTGATCGGCCTTTCATCACCATCAATGTCGATGATGCGGTTTCGGCGGCGCACGGAGCGATTTCATCGTCCGAGATCGCCAGCTTGCCCGTGCTCGGCGCCATCGATCAGGTCAGTGATCTTACTCCCCTGCTTGTCGATGCGGAACGCAGCCGCCGCACCGCCGCGGCGCTTTTGCGCTCAAATCCGTAGCGCTATTCATCCGCTGTTCATCATCTTTGCCCCATCACGCTCCTGCCGTAATAACGCGCCAATCAGGGCCACCTAAGCAGAATCATCCGGGGGTAATTTCATGAAGTCCAAGGTTTTCGTGGCGCTTGCCGCCACTCTCGCGCTGAGCGCCTGTACCACAACAAATCCCTATACCGGGCAGTCCCAGATGTCGAACACGGCAGGCGGTACGCTGATCGGGGCGGGCGGCGGTGCGCTGGCAGGCGCCATCGTGGGCGCAGCCGTGGGCGGGGATCCGCGCGTTGGCGCACTGATCGGGGCCGGCGTCGGCGGCCTGACAGGTGCAGCCATCGGCAATTACATGGACCAGCAGGAAGCCGAGCTGCGCGCCCAGTTGCAGGGCACTGGCGTGTCGGTGACCCGTGTGGGCGACCAGATCATCCTCAATATGCCGTCAAACATCACCTTCGCCACCGACCAGTCGACGGTGCAGCCACAGTTTAACCAGACGTTGGTTTCGGTTGGTCTCGTGCTCAGGAAGTTCGACAAGTCGATCGTCGATGTCTATGGCCACACCGACTCGACCGGGTCGAGCGAGCACAACCTCTCGCTCAGCCAGCGCCGCGCCGTGTCGGTCGCAACGATCCTCAGCAATCAAGGCATCGATCAGCGCCGCTTCTATATCGAGGGCAAGGGCTCGACGAGCCCGATCGCCTCCAACGCGACTGAAGCTGGACGCGCGCAGAACCGCCGCGTCGAAATCCAGATCTCGCCCATTCGGGGTTGATTTCGCTTCGTGCGGAAACGGCAACGCGGCCCCTCGAGGCCGCGTTTTTTATTGCACCGGCGTTTCCACCACCGGCTCGGATGTCGGTGTGCCCGGCTGCACATCGGTGCCTGGGGCGCCGGAGAAAATCTGCATCACCAGCAGCAGGGCGATAACGATCGCGAGCCCGATCACGCCATAGAGCCACCAGTTGGTCGGCCCTGTGGCCCCCACTGTTGCCTCTGGATTGTGGCTCGGTTCGAGCTCGGAGCCGGGCGGAACGCGCACGACCGAGGCTTTCTCGTCGACCAGATAGTCCACGCTGGCAACATTGGGCACGGCCTTGTCATCGGGTCCAGGCATCAGAAATCTCCCTTCAAAACTGTTTGGGTGCCGACCCCGTCCTGCACGCCTTCGCGCACATGGGTGATTGCTTCGTCGATTTCGCCGGCGGTGACGCCCAGGTCCTCGCCTTCCGCATCGGCGCTGGTCACTTCGGCTTTGAGCTGGTTGAGCAGGTCGAGCTTCTCGCGAGCGGTAAAGAGACTGTGCTGGGCGATCTGCATGGCAGTCAGATTGTCGCGACCCACCATCTGATCTCTGAGAGTGCTGAAGACCATCGGGTCCTCCTGTGAGCTACACTAAAGATGAAAGCAAAACTGGTTGCACAAGCGCCAGTTCCATTTTCGCTCCACCGCCAGGGTCGGGGTCGATCACAATCGATGTGATTGGCAACCCTCCCCGGGGGATGGCGTTTATCCAGCACCACTACAAATCAGGAGGACCAAAAATGGCCTATGATGACGTTCGCAAAACCGACGCCGACATTCGTGAAACCCACGATCTGATCGCTTCCGACAAGGTCGAAGGCACAAAGGTTTATGATCCAAGCGGCGAGCATATCGGCTCGATCGAGCGGATCCTGGTCGAAAAGCGCTCGGGCAAGGTGTCCTATGCGGTGCTCAGCTTCGGCGGCTTCTTCGGCATTGGCGATGACCACTATCCTCTCCCCTGGTCCAAGCTCAATTACGACGAAAGCCTGGGCGGCTATCGCGTCGATGTGACCAAGGCTCAGCTTGAAGGCGCCCCGCGCTATGGCCGCGAGGACGACAATTACTGGAACGAGGAAAATGGCCGGCGCGTCTATGACTACTATGGCGTGACGCCCTACTGGATCTAACCAGAACTGCGCCGGTGGCCTCGAGCCGCCGGCGGCGGCTTTTCAGGACCTGCGCTTTTCAGCCGTTTCTTTCAGAAGTGATATTGCTTTCCGGTCGGTACCTCTGGTGCCGGCCTTTTTCATTGCTGAAGGCGCGCCCGGGGCGCGGCCTGATTGGCAAGGCCGCTGATGGTTGCGCGCAGGGCCGCAGGCTTGACCGGCTTGGTGATGACGGCGATGCCCCGATCTTCAGCGAGCGTCCGGACTGCCGGGCTGCGGTCGGCGGTGACCAGGGCCGCCGGCAAGTGTCCGCCCAGATTGTGGCGCAGCCACTCGATGGCATCGAGCCCCGAAGTCTGGTCGAGATGATAATCCATCAGCACAAGGTCGGGATACCAGCCGTGCAACAGGCCCTCGCGGTCGATCTGCTTGAGGGAGAGGGCGGTGCGCACGTCGCAGCCCCACTGCTCGAGCAGTCCCTGCATGGCTTCAAGAATGGCGGGTTCATTGTCGACGCACAGGATCTTGAGATCGAACGCGCCGACAAGGCCCTCTGCAATGCTTTCGGGGCGCGCGGCTGTTGGGCGGGCATTGCGCAGCAGCGGCAGATAAAGCGAAAAGCGCGAGCCACGACCTTCCCGGCTATCGAGTTCGAGCGTCAGGTCCATGGCCGAAACCAGCCGCTGCACGATCGATAGCCCCAGCCCCAGCCCCTGCGCCATACGGGCGCCGCGATCGAGGCGGGAAAACTCGGCAAAGACGAGCCGGTGCTGGTCCTTGTTGAAGCCGATGCCGGTATCGACAACATCGAGCCGCAGCCGGTTGCCGCGACGGCGTATGCCCACCAGGACCTTGCCGCCTGCGGGCGTATACTTGATGGCGTTGGAAACAAGATTCTGGACGATGCGCCCCACCAGCGCCCGATCGGCCATCACTGTCGTGCCGGTGCGCACGATGTGCAGGGAAACGCCGTGCTCGCGGGCAAGAGGGGCAAATTCCACCTCCATCTTGCGCAGCAGATCCTGCGTTCCCACGGGCATGGGTGTTGGCTTGAGCGCGCCGCTGTCGATCCGCGAAATATCGAGCAGCGCCGACATGATCTCTTCCACCGCTGTCAGCGACGCCTCGATCGAGCCGGCCAATTCGGCAAAAGCGGTGGATTTGGCGCGCTCGATCAGGGTGGAGGTATAGAGGCGGGCAGCATTGAGCGGCTGGAGCAGGTCGTGGCTGGCAGCGGCAAGAAAGCGCGTTTTGTCGTGATTGGCTGCGTCGGCCTTGGCGCGCGCCACTTCGAGTTCGGCATTGACCTGGGTCAGCGCCGCAGTACGTTCGGCGACACGGCCCTCGAGCGTCTGGTTGACCTTTTCCAGCTCCCGCTCGGCGCGAAAGCGCGCGGTCACATCGAAAAAGCTGATCACGAGCCCACCATCGGGCAGGCGGCTCGAATGGAATTCCAGCGATTGCCCGGCATTGCTGAGCCGCTGGGAAACGGTCATCGGCGCTTCTGTCAGCTGATTGATCCGCTCGTGCGCCAGGTGCACCGGGTCGCCTGGCCCAAGATCGCCGCGGCTCGTGAGAAAAAGTGCGATATCAAGGAGCGGCGTGCCGGGCTCGGACAATGCCTCGGGCAGGGCAAGAAGCGCGTTGTAGCGCCGGTTGGACATGACGAGGCGCAAATTGGCATCGAACACGGCAATGCCCTGGGGCACATAGTCGATGGCCAGGCGCAGACCGGCGGCGCTGTCGGGAAGGTCGGCAGTCATGTTCCCGGCAATTCCCCTCGGGTTCCAGTGCCTTGCTTATCAGCCCGTCCGGGTAAGGACGCAAGCGCGACAGCGGACCCATTGCATTTCCCGTAAAGAACGGAAATGTTGATCGCCTGTCCGGCTGGGTCGCGCCGGTTCAACGAATCTATGTGGGATTGGCCATGAGCGTCTTCAAAGAATTCCGGGACTTCGCCATCAAAGGCAACATGATCGACCTGGCGATCGGTGTGATCATCGGTGCGGCCTTCGGCGCTATCGTCTCGTCCATCGTGGACGACATCTTCATGCCCCTGATCGGCCTCGTCATCGGCGGCATCGATTTTTCCAACCTCTTCGTGGTTCTCTCCAATCCGCAGAACGTACCAGTGCCATCTGTGGCCGCAGCAAAGGCGGCAGGCGTGGCAACGCTCAACATCGGCCTTTTCATCAATGCCATCGTCAAGTTCACCATTATCGCCTTTGTGCTGTTCATGGTGGTCAAGGGCATCAACAGCCTCAAGCGCGAAGCGGCCAAGGAGCCGGTTGAGACCAGTCCCGCTCCGACCAAGCAGGAAGTGCTGCTGACCGAAATACGCGACGCGCTGCGCGCCACACCCCGCACCTGATTATCCCCCCGGAGCCGGCATAAGTGCCGGTTCTTTTATTTCCTAACGTTAGGATATAAAACCTATTGACGAAAAATATAGGTATATTATCGTTAGTCTATCAGTAGTGATACCTACCGAGTCTTCCTATCGGAAACACCGCAAGACCTAGAGCAAAATACGTCTGCGTTGGGACGGAGGGCGAGAGGGATAAAATCCTTTCCGCCGCGCGGCTCCGCCCTGTTGGTTATAGTGCGAACCATGCCAAAAAAGGGGCTTTAGGCACGATGAGCGAGGAAACCTACTACCATCACTTCCTGAACCGTGATCGTCTGGTGCATATCGTGGATGACGATCCGTCTATTTGCGAGGGGCTGAGCGTATTATTCCGCCTCGAAGGATTCCAGACGGCGTTCTCGCTGGAATCGGCTCACTTTCTGGCCATGCTGGAGCGGCGGCGTGCCGACGTGGCCATCATCAATCTTGTCGTGGGCGAGGATAGCGGCCTGCCGCTCTTGCGCCGGGTCAAGGCAATGCGCACCGGTACGCCCGTTGTCATGATCGCCAATTCACCTCAGCTCGATGCAGCGGTGACGGCGATGAAACTGGGCGCCACCGATGTCGTCGCCAAGCCCATCGACAGCGAGCACCTGCTCGGCATCGTCCGCGATGCGTTGCGGCGCGACGTTCATCTGGGCGCCATGCAGGGGGGGCGCCGCCCGGTCGAGGTGCGCGGCTTTTCCCAGCTCACGCCGCGCGAGCGCGAAGTGCTGCAATTGATCACCAATGGGCAGTCCAACAAGGAGGCGGGCCGCCAGCTCGGCATCTCGCCGCGCACCATCGAGGTCCATCGTGCCCGGGTCATGGAAAAGCTCGGCGCTAAAAACACCGCTGACCTGATGCGGATCGTCCTGACCAGTTGAAGGGCCGCAAGGCTTGTGGGCAGCGCGGGCGGCGGTTTCTCTGGCACCGCCGCCGGCACCCGGCTCCAAAGAGTGGCCCGTTCCGCACCAGTTCCTCAGAGGCAAGCCCTGGGAGCGGCAAGATCCACTATTGCCGTTGCAGGCCATTCCACTGAGCGGCACCGGTCAGGTGCGGCTGCCGCCTCTTTTGTATGAACTACATCACCTGCGCCAGAAACGCGCCGGCAACGCCGACGACGCAGAGCGCCGACAGCCCGGCAGCCACCAGCATCTGATGAGCGCGCTGCACATGCGCCATCTGCCGCGTTCGGGCGCGCTTCTGCGTCAGATTGCGCGCCATGTCCTGAAAATCGAGATTGGCCATTGCTACCCCTCATGCCGCACCGGTCGGCATCGACCGGCGCTCACCATTGGGCAGCCGCCTTGAATGGGCTGTTTCTCACCCGCTCAGTAACTCTACGCCATTCATGAGCGGTGCGATGGCCACTCTCTCAAAGCGGTTAATTTGAATTAAATCTTCACAACTTGCGTCTTGTATGGAAGATGTTGAAAGGATCGGGCGAACGTGGCACAACCCTTTCATGACCCAGCCAGCCCATCTTCATCCTGATCGTCTTTTCCCCGCTTCCGAGCCCGCCCGCTCCCATGCGCGCGATCTTTATCCAGCGGTCAAGGACCTGCCCATCGTCAGCCCGCATGGCCACACGGACCCATCCTGGTTTGCCGGAAATGCGCGTTTCTCAACGCCCACGGCGTTGTTCCTGACGCCCGACCACTATGTTCTGCGCATGCTGCGCAGCCGTGGCATAAGCTATGACGCGCTTGGCATCCCCCGCAAAGATGGTGGATCCATCGAAACCGATGGGCGCAAGGCCTGGCGGCTCTTTGCTGAAAACTACCATCTTTTTGCCGGCACCCCGTCCAAGACCTGGATCGACCATTCGCTCCAGGCCGTGTTCGGCATAACCGACGAGCTCTCGTCCGGAACTGCCGACAGGATCTATGATGCGATCGAGGCAAAGCTCGGCACGCCCGAGCTTCTGCCCAGGGCGATCCTCGACCGGTTCAATGTCGAGGTGATCGCCACCACCGAATTTGCGCTAGACACCCTGCCGCACCATCAGAAGATGGAAACGGATGGCTATATCGGCCGCGTGCGCACCACCTATCGTCCCGATGACGTCACCGACCCCAGCCGCCCCGCCATCGTGGACAATCTCAAAACCTTTGGCGAACTGACCGGGGAAAACGTCGCGACCTGGTCAGGGCTCATCAATGCTCACCGGAACCGGCGTGAATATTTCCGCCGCTTCGGCGCTGTCGCCACCGACCACGGCGTGCCCACGGCCAACACCGCCGATCTCTCCGCGCCCGAAAAGCAGGCACTGCTGGACAAGATCCTGGCTGGCAAGCACGATGCTGCCGATGCCGAACTCTTCCGCGCCCAGATGATGACCGAAATGGCGCTGCTGTCGGTGGAAGACGGCATGGTCATGCAGATCCATGCTGGCTCGCGCCGCAATACCGATCCGCTGCTGTTCAACGAGCGCGGACCCGATCTTGGGGCCGACATTCCCGGCCCCACCGACTATGTGGGGGGCATGCGGGCGCTGCTCTCGCGTTGCGGCAACGAGCCCAATCTGCGCCTCATCATGTTCGTGCTCGACGAGACCACCTATGCGCGCGAACTGGCGCCCATGGCCGGCTATTGGTCGAGCCTTCTGATTGGACCGCCCTGGTGGTTCCACGATAGCCCGCAGGGCATTCGACGCTATCTCGACCAGGTTGTGGAAACCGCCGGCTTCTACAATCTCGCCGGCTTCAACGACGATACGCGCGCGCTTCTCTCCATCCCGGCCCGGCACGATGTCTGGCGCCGCGAGGTCTGCGGGTTCCTCGGCACCTGGGTCGGCGAAAATCGTATTTCTCGGTCAAGCGCCCAGGAGATCGCTGCTCATCTCAGCTACCAGGCGGCCAAGGACGCCTATCGGATCAAGTAGCGATGGCAGGGGGGGCACTTCGTTCAGGAGCTTGCCCAAGTGCCCCTCACCCTGACCCTCTCCCCAGAGGGGCGAGGGGACACAAGAGCTTGATCACCTGCGTCGGCTTCTGCACCGCATTCCAGCCCATCGTCCCCTCGCCCCTCTGGGGAGAGGGCCAGGGTGAGGGGTGCTATCGCGCCAGCTAAAGCAGCCCCAGACATTTCTGATATCCCCACCCATGCCGCAAACCTCCAACTGCCGCCCCATTTCCGGCGGCTTCGGTGCTTTGCGCCGCAATCACGCCGCCAACATTGCCAAGGTTTAATGTTCGCGCAACTTCTCAGAAAGGCGGGCCGTTCCATATCTATAGCCACAAGCTGTTGAGAGCTTTTTCCAAGGAGACCAACCCTTATGCGTCCCACTCTTCTTTCGCGTACCCGTCGTTGGCTTGGTGCTTCGGCGCTCGCGCTTCTGGTTGGCGTAGGTGGCGTATCCTCGGCATTCGTGCTGACGGGTCAGGCTGCCAATGCACAGGTGCGCAACGTCGCCCAGATCGCCGTTCCCCAGACCAGCGTGCAGCAGGGTTTTGCCGACCTCGTTGACGCGGTCAAGCCGGCCGTGGTCTCGATCCTGGTCGAAGCCGAGGAGCCGGCCCAGCGCGTGCAGCGCGGCCGTGACTTCCAGTTCAATTTCCCCGATCTGCCCGAAGGCCATCCCTTCCGCGATTTCTTTGATCAGTTCGGTGGTCCCGGCGGCCCGCGTGGCGGTCAGGGCGAAGCTCCGCGTCCACGCCAGTTCATGGCAGCCGGCTCGGGCTTCATCATCTCCGACGATGGCTATGTCGTGACCAATAACCATGTGGTCTCGGACGCGACCAAGGTCACCGTCGTCTTCGAGGATGGCTCCGAGCAGGTCGCCGAGATCGTCGGCACCGACGAGCGCACCGACCTTGCCGTGCTCAAGATCGAGGGCGAGGATCTGCCTTTCGTCACCTTCGAGGACGAAGCGAGCCGCGTCGGCGACTGGGTCGTGGCCGTGGGTAATCCGTTCGGCCTCGGTGGCACCGTTACCGTGGGCGTCATCTCTGGCGCCGGCCGCAATATCGGCGGCTCCAACTATGGCGACTTCCTGCAGATCGATGCTGCCGTCAATACCGGCAATTCCGGTGGCCCCGCCTTTAACACTAATGGTGAAGTGGTTGGCGTCAACACCGCCATCTATTCGCCCAATGGCGGCAATGTCGGTATCGCCTTTGCCATCCCGGCACACACGGTCAAGCAGATCGTAGGCCAGCTGATCGATACCGGCACGGTCACCCGCGGCTATCTCGGCGTTTCGATCCAAGACGTGTCGCGCGATATCGCCGACAGCGTGGGCCTGCCCAATGACCGCGGCGCCATTGTGCGCGAACCGGCCTCCGATGGCCCTGCGGGCGAAGCCGGCGTGCGCTCGGGCGATATCATCACCTCGGTCGATGGCGAGCAGATCGATGACGCGCTGGACCTCAGCCGCACTATCGCAGGCAAGGCTCCCGGAAGCACGGTTGAACTCAAGATCTGGCGCGACGGGGCGGAAACGACCCTCAACGTCACCTTGACCGAACTCAACCAGGAAGCCGCCGAGACCCCCGACGCTCCGGTGCCGCCGGCCAATGTGCCCGAAAGCACCTCGAGCCTGGGCATGACCCTTGTGCCCAATGGCGACGGCTCGGGTGGCCTCTTGATCCAGAGCATCGAAGCTGACAGCACCGCAGCCCAGCGCGGTCTTGCCGTGGGTGACGTGCTGCTCGAAATCGACAACAAGCCGATCACGTCGGTCAGCGACTTCCAGGAGGCCATTTCAGGCGTCCAGGGCAAGGGCCTCGATACCGCTCTCGTCAAGGTCGCCCGCAACGGGGAGGCCCGCTTCATCGGCCTGCCGCTCGGTGAAGAAGGCTAAGACACTTCTTTCTCCCCGGCGGGGAGAAGGTTAGATGGAGCCGGGAACCGGCTCACGATACGAGTAAATTGGGCTCCGGGACGCTCTTCCGGAGCCCTTGTCGCAAGAAAACGCAGGGCGTCGGCGTGAAGATTTTGTTGATCGAGGATGACCGGGAAGCGGCAAGCTATCTGATCCAGGCATTGGACGAGGCAGGCCATGTCACCCACCACGCCGGCGACGGCGAGACCGGCTATGCCATGGCCTCGGGCATGGACTACGAGGTTCTGATCGTTGATCGCATGCTGCCGCGGCGCGATGGTCTTTCCATTGTCGAAAGCCTGCGCGCCGAAGGCGACAAGACCCCGGTGCTGATCCTGTCCGCCCTCGGCGAGGTCGATGATCGCGTGACGGGTCTCCGGGCCGGCGGCGATGATTATCTGACCAAACCCTATGCGTTCACCGAGTTGCTCGCCCGCATCGAAGTGCTCGCCCGCCGCTCGAGCCCGTCGGAAGCTGCCACTCAGTATAGCGTCGGCGATCTTTCCCTTGACCGGCTCAGCCGCAAGGTCGAGCGCGGTGGCGAGACCATTCTGTTGCAGCCGCGCGAATTCCGGTTGCTCGAATATCTCATGAAGCATGCCGGCAAGGTGGTGACCCGCACCATGCTGCTTGAAAATGTCTGGGACTACCATTTCGACCCCCAGACCAATGTCATCGACGTGCACATGTCGCGCTTGCGCTCCAAGATCGACAAGGGCCACGAGACGCCCTTGCTTCATACAGTGCGTGGCGCCGGCTACATGATCCGCGAGTAGACCTTGAGCCGCTTTGCCCAGGTCTGGCGCACTTCCACGGTTCGCCTCACCGCCACCTTCATCGCAATTTTCGTCGTTTTCGCCATCCTGCTCATGGGCTTTATTGGCTGGCAGTCGAGCGTCACGATCCAGCGCCAGCAGGGCGAGGACATCGATCGCGAAGTTCGTCTGTTCCAGCGCATCGAGATCAATCAGGGGGTAAGGGCGCTTGCCTTTGCAGTGGCCCGCGTCGCGAGCCAGCCGGGGCCGGGCCTCTATTATCTCGGCGATGCCTCGGGGCTTTTCCTTCTCGGCAATATCACCGACGTGCCTCCCGAAGTGCTGATCGAGCCGGGCATTTACACATTCGATTACGAGCGGCCCAACCCGTTTGGCGATGAAGGCACGCAGCCCGAAACCCCGCTCAAGAGCGGGGTTGCCGTGGTGCGCTCGGTCGAACTGGACAATGGCATGCGGCTCGTCGTCGGGCGCGATGTCGTGGAGCGGCGCGGCTATTCGGCCATCATTCTCCAGAGTTTCCTTGTCGGCGTCGTTGGCATCATCCTCTTTTCCGTCGTCGCCGGCGGTGTGACGGCCCGGCGCGTCTTGAAGCGCATCGACACGATCCGCGATACCTCGACCAAGATCATGTCAGGCAATCTATCCGAGCGCGTGCCGATCACCCGCCGCAATGATGAATTCGATGGTCTCGCGCGCAATCTAAACGCCATGCTCGACCGCATCGAGCAATTGCTGCAAGGGCTCAAGGAGGTTACCGACAATGTCGCGCATGACCTCAAAACCCCGCTGACACGGCTGCGCAACCAGGCCGAAGCCGCGCTGCGCGACACCGCCAGCGAGGAGACGCGCGAGCGCGCGCTCGAAACCGTCATCGGGGAAAGCGACCGCCTGATCCAGACCTTCAACGCTCTCCTGATGATCGCCCGGGTGGAAGCGGGCGCGCCCTCGGGTGCGCTCTCGCCAATCGATGTGAGCGCCGTCGTCGCCGATATGGCAGAGCTTTATTCCCCGGTTGCCGAGGATGAAGGCATAGAGGTCGCAACCGATATTGCCCCCGGCGTCGCGCTGAGAGCCAATCGCGAGCTGATCGGCCAGGCTATGGTCAACTTGCTCGAAAACGCCATGAAATACGCAAAACCCGATGATGGGCGGCAAGGCAAGATCACCGTCACGCTCCGGTGTGAAGACACAAGGGTAGTGATCGCAGTGGCCGACAATGGTCCCGGCATTCCCGAGGCGGATCGGCTGAAGGTCCTGGAGCGGTTCGTGCGGCTCGAAGAAAGCCGGTCGGAGCCGGGGTCAGGACTTGGGCTCGCGCTGGTCAATGCCGTGGCACGGCTGCATGGCGGGCACTTCAGGATCGAAGACAACAATCCGGGCGTGCGGGCGGTGATCGAGGTGCCGGGGACTTAAGATGGGACGTAAGCATGGATGCGCTCACCCCCCACCCGGCCTCTCCCTGAAGGAGGGAGGGGACTGATCGAGTTTGCCTCTGCTGACGGAGAACCACCGGCGGGCTCCTCCCCCTTCTTCAGGGAGAGGCTGGGTGGGGGTGCACCTGCCCAACACTAAAATTCAAATCTGCGTCCGCGCCCTGAGCGCCTGGCTCAGCGTGCCTTCGTCGAGATAATCGAGTTCGCCGCCGATCGGTACCCCATGAGCAAGGCGGGTGACCTTGGTGTCCGGCCCGAGCCGGTCGGTAATGTAATGCGCCGTGGTCTGTCCATCGACCGTGGCATTCATCGCCAGCACAATTTCCGCATAGTCCGGCGCCCGCGCAACCAGCGTGTCGAGGTTGAGATCGTCGGGGCCGATCCCGTCGAGCGGAGAAAGCACGCCGCCTAGAACATGGTAGCGCACCTGGCCGGGCCCTGCCCGTTCGAGCGCCCAAAGGTCGGACACATCTTCCACAACGATCAGCATGCCGCTCTCCCCACGCCGCGGATCGGCACAGATCGAGCAGGGGCTGACCGTATCGACATTGCCGCAGATCTGACAGGTCTTGACCGCCACCACTGCCCGATCGAGCGCGGCCGAAAGCGGCAGCATCAGCTGCTCCTTGCGCTTGATCATGTGCAGCACCGCCCGGCGCGCCGATCGCGGCCCAAGCCCCGGCAAGCGCGCCAGAAGCTGGATCAACTGCTCGATTTCAGGTCCGCCGGATGGCATTTTTTGTCTCTGGCACATTCCCTCCCGCGCGGTGGAGGAAGGGAGGAGGAACGACACTGGGTGTCAGGGATGAGATGACACATTCTGAAACTCGGTGTCATCCCGGCGAAGGCCGGGGCCCATCTCGAAATCTCAGGATGGGCCCCGGCCTCCGCCGGGGTGACAGCCGGTGGATAGTTGCGAACTCTGTGGCCGTCGCAGATCGATGGCAGAAATTCAGAACGGAAATTTCATGCCCGGCGGAATGGGCAGGCCGGCGGTCACTTCGCTCATGCGGCGCTGGACTTCGGCTTCGCTCTTGCCCTTGGCGTCGTTGAAGGCGGCAACGATCAGGTCTTCGAGCACTTCGATTTCGGCCGGGTTGGCGAGCGTCGGGTCGATCTTGAGACCCTTGAGGTCACCCTTGCCTGAAAGCGCGACGGTCACGAGACCGCCGCCGGAGCGCCCCTCGACCACCGTTTCGGCAAGCTCGGCCTGCATGGCCTCCATCTTGCCCTTCATTTCGCTGGCGGCCTTCATCATGCCCATGATGTCTTTCATTCGTCGTCCTCTTCGATTGGAGCCGGGGCAATTTCGGGAACCGCGGCCTCGTCGTCACGCACCGAGACGTTAACGAGCTTGGCCCCGGGAAAGGTTTCAAGAATGGCCTTGACCAGCGGGTCCTCATGGGCCGCTGCGGTTGCCTGTTCCTTACGCTGATCGCGTTCCTGCCGGATCGTCATGCCTTCGGGCGGCTTGGTCGAAACCATCACCAGCCAGCGCTGCCCGGTCCAGGTCTGGAGGCGCGCCGAAAGCGTTGCGATCATGCCCGGGTCGGCATTGTCGGCCAGCGCCACCTCGATCCTGCCCTGTTCGAAGGACACGGGCCGCATCTGCGACTCCAGCGCCAGCTTGACCAGCACGTCGCGCTTGGCTGTCGCAAGGGCAATCAGATCCTTATAGGTCGCAACCGTTGCAAGCGCCGGCTGCACTACCGCCTGTGGCCGCGACACGGGTGTCGCATCGGCAATTGCCGGAGCGGGTTCAACGCGTAACGCCGTCGCGCTTGCACCGCTACCACCACCCCCGCCGCTCGGCGGCAAGCCGCGAGGCGCCGGCGGGGTCAGCGGCGCATTGGCCAGCACCTGCCCCGACAGCTTGGCGATCACTTCATCCGGGCTCGGGAGATCCGCGGCATAGGCCAGCCGGATCAGCGTCATCTCGGCCACCTGTAGCGCGTTGCCGGCGCGGCCGGTTTCCTCGTTGCCCTTGAACAGGATCTGCCAGGCGCGCGTCAGGGCGCGCATCGGCAGGCGCCCGGCAAGGTCGCGTCCGCGCGTCCGCTCGTCCGGCGTCAGCGAAGCATCGTCGGCCGCGGCCGGCACGACCTTGATGCGCGTAACGAGATGGGTGAATTCGGCCAGATCCGCCAAGAGCGTCTGTGGGTCGGCGCCGAGGTCATAAAGCTCGCGCAGCGCGGTCAAGGCTTCGGCGACGCGCGCGGACATGACATCCTCGAAAAGATCGATGATGCGCGCGCGGTCGCCAAGCCCAAGCATGGTCTTGACCGTGGCGGCCGAAACCGAGCCCCCACCATGGGCAATAGCTTGGTCGAGCAGCGACAGCGAATCGCGCGCCGAGCCTTCGCCGGCCCGCACGATCATGGCGAGCGCATCGGGCTCGAAGCCAATGCCTTCCTCGCCCAGGATCTTTTCGAGATAGGCCGTCATCACGTCGGCCGGAATGCGCCTGAGGTCGAACCGCTGGCAGCGCGACAGGATGGTGATCGGCACCTTGCGGATTTCGGTCGTCGCAAAGATGAACTTCACATAGGGCGGCGGCTCTTCGAGCGTTTTCAGAAGGCCGTTGAAGGCCGCCGTCGAGAGCATGTGCACCTCGTCTATGACATAGACCTTATAGGGCGCCGAGGCCGGCCCGTATTTCACCGAATCGATGATCTCGCGAATGTCGCCGATGCCGGTATTGGAGGCCGCGTCCATTTCGATGACATCGACGTGCCGGCCTTCGATGATGGCGCGGCAGTGCTGCCCTTCGACTTGGAGATCAAGGGTCGGGCGGCGGCCGTTTTCGTCTTCATAGTTGAAAGCGCGCGCCAAAATGCGGGCCGTCGTCGTCTTGCCGACGCCGCGCACCCCGGTGAGGATAAAGGCATGGTGGATGCGGTTCTGCGCAAAGGCGTTGCCCAGCGTCTGCACCATGGCGTCCTGGCCGACCAGGGTCGAGAAATCGCGCGGGCGATATTTGCGCGCCAGCACCAGATAGGGCGTGCTTTGCGGATCAGCCATCTCTGCCCTCCATCGTGCTCTTTGCGCCAACTTTGCCTGAAATCATGCGGCGACCTTAAGGCAATGAGCGGCAACCCGCAAAAGCCTGCGGCCCAAATCGTCAGTTAAGAACAGGGAATTGCGTAGGAGGCTGGCAAACGACCCGTGAGGATCTCGTTGGGGCTGCTTCCTTCCGGACCTGACCCGGTTGGCGAGGAACACGTCCGCGCCAACCTCCCGAGGGGCTATATGCAAATTCCTGGCCCAAGATGCAAGGGGGCCTGAAAGCCTCAGGCCATATGTTCGCGCCAGAGGCCGCGCACCTGATGAAAGAGCAGGTAGCCAGGAAGCAGGCATAGCGCCAGCGCGCCCCAGGCAAAAAGCCGCTGCTGATGCTGCCGGGAAGCCGCGCGCTCATGATGGGCGGCCGGATCGACCAGGACTTCGGCCCCGTCCGCAACGCCATAAACGGTGAGCGCCGGGAAAACATTGGGAAACTGCCGGTGCGTCTCGGCCGCCTCGGCAAGGCTGCGTGACACATACAAGTCGAAAGTGACCGGCGGCTGGATGGAAACGCCTGCCGCCAGTCCATCGAAGCGGAAGGTGATGCCCGGCCAATCGTTTGACTGGGCAAGTCGCACCGGACGCGTCGTGCCGTCGAGCGGCCCGGGGATGCGGATGCGTTCGCGCGTATGGCTGACCGTATCGAGCCGCACGCGCTCGGCAAAGAGGGTTTCAGGCGCAGGCGGAACCTCGATGTTGCGCGCCTGCCCGAACAAAACCTGCGAGATGATGAACAGCGCAAGGCACGCCAGAAACGGCAGGGCCAGCGGCCAGAGAGCGTTCTTTATGTCCTGCGGAATTTCCATCTCGCTCTCCTTATCGACCGGACATCTCGTCATGGTCAACCGCAAGGGGACACGAATGGCGCGCCCCTGCCCTTGCCCACGGCGGCTTTGAAAGGTTATGCCCTGTGCAAATGCGCCACATTGCGGCGCTTCGGCAATAGTGCCGGATCGGAACCGGAGAAGCCTCTTGGCCAGACGCCATCCCACCCCCTTGCGCACTTCGGGCGAAGACGTCGCCGCGTCCAAGAAGGCCCCGCAGACGCCGCAGACCGAAAGCGCCGCTTATCGCCTCGCCTTTGCCGATGACGAGTTCCTCACTTCGGAGGACACGCGCGGCATTCGCTTTCAGCTCGAATATCTCAAGACCGAGCACCGCCTGCGCGAGCATGGCATCACCTCGACCGTGGTGCTCTTTGGCGGCGCACGCATTCCCGAGCCCGGCAAGCCGGCATGGGCCGCGAAGAACGAAGTTCAAAAAGCCAATCTCGAAGCGGCTTCGCGCTATTATGAAGAAGCGCGACGCTTCGCCCAGCTTGCCTCTCAGGCTTCTGCTGCCACCGATTTTTCCGAGTATGTCGTGGTCACCGGTGGTGGCCCCGGCGTCATGGAAGCGGGCAATCGCGGCGCAACGGATATGGGTGCGCCCTCGATCGGGCTCAACATCGTCCTGCCGCACGAGCAGGCCCCCAATCTTTATGTGACGCCTGACCTGTCGTTCAATTTCCACTATTTTGCCACGCGCAAAATCCACTTTCTTCTGCGCGCTAAAGCGGTCGCCGTGTTTCCCGGCGGGTTCGGCACGCTCGACGAATTTTTCGAGACCCTGACGCTGATCCAGACCGGCCGCATGGACCGCGTGCCGGTTCTCCTCTTTGGCAAGGAGTTCTGGGGCAAGGTCATCAATCTCGAAGCTCTCGCCGAGGCCGGCACCATCGCCCCGAACGACCCCGACCTCTTTACTCTCGTCGACACAGCCGCCGAGGGTTGGGACGTCGTCCGCGAATTTTATGATCTCCCCGAACTCCCAGAGCCGGAGCTGGCGGGCAATTAAGAAAAGCGCTCCCTCCCCAGCCCTCCCCGCCAGGGGGAGGGGGGCCTGCCGTGCAATCCAATTGACACTCCGTCCGTCCCCGCTATGGTCCGCGCAGTATTCTGCCTCAAGGACCCGCCATGTCGCACGCCCAGCTTTCCGCCGTCATCGAAGCCGCTTTCGAAAATCGGGCCGAGGTCAATTTGGCCACCACCGGTGAAGTGCGCGATGCCGTGGACACCGCCCTGGCGCTGCTCGATTCTGGCGAAGCGCGCGTTGCCGAGAAGGTCGATGGCGACTGGCAGGTCAATCAGTGGCTCAAGAAAGCGGTGCTGCTTTCTTTCCGCCTCAACGACAATGTCCTGATCGAGGGCGCGCCGGGCGGAGCGCACTGGTTCGACAAGGTGCCCTCGAAATTCCTCGGCTGGAGCGAAAACCATTATCGCGCCGCCGGCTTCCGCACTGTGCCCGGCGCGGTCGTGCGCCAGTCTGCCTTTATCGGCAAGGGCGTCATCCTCATGCCTAGCTTTGTGAACCTGGGCGCCTATGTCGACGAAGGCACCATGGTCGACACCTGGGCCACGGTCGGCTCCTGCGCCCAGATTGGCAAGAACGTGCATCTTTCCGGCGGTGTCGGTATCGGTGGCGTGCTTGAGCCGCTTCAGGCCAATCCCACCATCATCGAAGACAATTGCTTTATCGGCGCGCGCTCGGAAGTCGTTGAAGGCGTTGTCGTCGGCGAAGGCTCGGTCATTTCCATGGGCGTCTTCATCGGCGCCTCGACAAAAATCGTCAATCGCCAGACGGGCGAAGTCCATATGGGCAAGGTGCCGCCCTATTCGGTGGTTGTTTCCGGCTCCCTTCCCGGCAAGCCGCTGCCCGACGGCACGCCCGGCCCGAGCCTTTACTGCGCCGTGATCGTCAAGACCGTCGATGCGCAAACCCGCTCCAAGACCGGCATCAACGAACTCCTGCGCGACTGAAGATGACTATCGACCCGCAAAGCCTGCTCGAACGGCTCGTCGCCTGTCCTTCGGTCACCCCTCAAACCGCAGGTGTGCTCGATCTTCTGGGGCGCGAACTCGAAGCGATCGGCTTTGCGGTGACCTATCTGCGCTTTGAGGGCGATGGGTCCTATCCCGTCGACAATCTCTTTGCCACCCGCGGCACGGGTGGGCGCCGGCTGCTTTTTGCCGGCCACACCGATGTCGTGCCGCCCGGCGATCCTGCACAGTGGGCGAGCGATCCCTTTGTGCCCCGCATCGATGGGGGCAAACTTTTTGGCCGCGGCACGGCCGACATGAAATCGGGGGTCGCAGCTTTCGTCGCGGCCGCCTCCCGCATCCCGGCGGAAGCCGGTACGATCCAACTCGCCATCACCAATGACGAAGAAGCCGATGCCATCAACGGCACCGAAAAGCTCGTCCGCTGGATGGCAGACAACGGCCATGGTTTTGACTTCGCCCTCGTTGGTGAGCCCAGTTCCGCCGAGACGCTGGGCGACAGTATCAAGATCGGCCGTCGCGGCTCGTTTTCGGGTGCCGTGACGGTCAAGGGCGTTCAGGGGCACGTCGCCTATCCGCACAAGGCCAACAACCCCTTGCCGGTCCTTGCCTCTATCGTCTCCGCGCTCAGCACCGAAAAGCTCGATACCGGCACCGAGCATTTCCCGGCGAGCAATCTTGAAGTCACCACGGTCGATGTCGGCAATCCCGTCTCGAACGTGATCCCCGGCGCGGGCGTCCTCAGGTTCAACGTCCGCTACAACGACATCTGGACGCCCGAAACACTTGCCGACTGGGTACGCGCACGCATCGCCAGTGTCGATGCCAAGGGCTGCGCGGTCAGTTTCGAGGTCTCTGGCGTGCCATCGCGCGCCTTCCTGTCCCCGCTCAGCGCCGATATCGACACGCTGTCCGACGCCATCGAAGCCGTTACCGGCACGCGCCCGCACTATTCGACCGGCGGCGGCACTTCGGACGCGCGTTTCGTCGCCCAATATGGCCCGGTAGTCGAATGCGGCCTTGTCGGCCCCTCTATGCACAAGGCCGACGAGCATATCGCCCTCGCTGATCTCACCGGCCTCACCGATATTTATGCCGAGTTCATGAACCGGTTCTTCGGCGCCGCACATCCATGAAGATCTTTGCCGCGCTCCGACAGGCAGGTCTTGGGTGGATCGCTTTGATCCGGAACGATGTTGATTGGGCAAGGCACTTTGCCCTGAGCCTTCCCGGTCTTGTCACCGCTCTTGCTCTCTTTGCCTTTTTCGCGCTTCTGTCTGTCGCTCTGGCTTCGGCCGAACTCGGCCTGCCGCCGCTCTCGGGTCTTCTGATCGCGCTCCTCGTCCAGAGCCTCTCGATCCTGGCGCTGGCTATCGGCATTCTCGTGACGCGCCGCATGGTGCCGGGGCAGGGGGCTTTCCTCGCCCTGTTCGTGCCGGGCGTTTACGCGCTGATCGCCTATCTCATTGCCGGCACCATCCTTTCGCTGATCGCCGGGCCGGTGCTGATCCTTCTCTGGGCTGGCCTTGCCTTTCTGCTCTTTTGCCTTGCCCGCCGCGCCGGAGGCTATTCGATCGGCGTGTCTGCGGCATTTGCGGCCTTGACCATGGTTCTGCTTGTGGGCATGCCTGTGACGCTCTACATGCTTTTCGGCCCTGTCGCCGCGCCAACACCCTAGAACGAGACGCAAGCCCTTGGCCCAGCCCCAATCGCCCTTCTTTGAAGAAGCCGCCAATGCCATCCGGGGCTGCATCACCCTGGTTATGGGCCGCCGCGATGCCTCGACTTACTTTGATTTTTCCCAGCGGGGCCTTGTGGGTAGCCTCATTGCGGTGCTTGCCGGCATGATGCTGGCCGGCTTCGGCCCGCTGCTGCTCGGCTTTGCCGTTCCCCCGGGCGCGGCCACCCAGTCGATCATCGTCAACGCGGTACTTTTCGTCGCCCAGGCGTTGATGGCCATGATCGTCCTTCGCCAGATGGGGCGGCAGGATGGGTTCATCCCTTATCTGGTGGCCAGCAATTGGGTGACCCTGGTGTCGGCCGTGCTACTGCTCCTGTCCACCATGTTCGGGGAAGCGGGCCTTGTGGTTCTTCTGGCCGTCGCCATCGTTGCGATCCTGACCTTCGTCAATATCGGCCGCTTCATCGTCACCCTTTCGGGCTTGCAGATCGGGCTGCTGTTCATCTCGCAAGCTGTCGGGGTGTTTCTGGCCCTGGGATTGGTGGCGATGTTCTTGCCGGCGCCGGCAATTTAAGCCCCTCACCCTGGCCCTCTCCCCAAAGGGGCGAGGGGACGCAGGAACCACGCATACTGTGTTGGTTCGAGCACCGGCATCACCCCCATCGTCCCCTCGCCCCTCTGGGGAGAGGGCTAGGGTGAGGGGTCTTGCGATGCATCCGTTGCCGGATAATCCACTCTCACAAAATAAAGCCCAGCCGAAGGCGCCATCGGGCCGCAGCGGCGGCGATCGGCGGCATCGAGCGCAGCGCGGAAATCAGCCGGGCTCCACTTGCCTTCGCCGACGCGCTTGAGCGAGCCGACCATAGAGCGCACCTGGTGGTGCAAAAAGCTGCGCGCACTGGCGGTTATGACGACATGATCGCGTTCGCGCCGCACGGCAAAATGGTCGAGCGTGCGAATGGGTGAATTGGCCTGGCATTCGGCCGAGCGGAAGGTCGTGAAATCGTGCCGCCCGAGGATCAACTGCGCCGCCTCGTGCATCCGGTCCGCATCGAGCGGGGCCGGCACGTGCCAGACATGGTTGCGCTCAAGCGCGGCCGGCGCTCTCCGGTTGAGGATGCGATATTCATAGTGCCGCGCCAGCGCCGAGAACCGCGCCTCGAAACTCTCATCGACCTGAAAACAGTCCAGCACCGCTGCCGGATTGGGCTTAAGATGATAGTTGAGCGCCTCGCGCACCCGGAACGGATCGCGCGCGCTCGCAAGGTCGAAATGCACCACCTGGCCCAGCGCATGCACCCCCGCATCGGTCCGACCCGAAGCCTGGGTCACCGCCTTTTCGCCAGAAAAGCGATAGATCGACTCCTCCAGCGCCTGCTGCACGCTCATCCGATCCGCCTGCCGCTGCCAGCCGCAGAAGGGGGTTCCGTCATATTCGAGGACGATTTTATAGCGCGGCAACAACGCCCCCCACCTGATCTTGGTCTGAGAGCAGGGCGACAGCATGCGGAATAGCCGACGGTCGTGAGTTGCCCCACCTCTCCCTCTGGGGGAGAGGTCGACGGCAAAGCCGGCGGGTGAGGGGGGCTTTGACAACCACGAACCTCACGAAGGACCCCCTCACCCCGCCCTTTGGGCCGACGTCTCCCCCAGAAGGAGAGGTGGAGGGTGCCCGTGAGGCAGTGGAAATAAAGTGGATATTGTCGACATCCACCGGCAGGCTCCTCCCTCTCTCGGGGGGAGGTGGGATGGGGGTAAACTCGCTCAACCCACCCGCTCCGGCAGAACCCCCGCACCACGCAGAAACATCGCCGCATCCATGGCGCCCTTGCCCTCGCGCTGCACTTGGGTGAGCTTCACCGCCCCTGTGCCGCAAGCAATGGTCAGATCCGGCCCGATCAACGCGCCCGGCGCGCCGCTGCCTGTCGCCAGGCTCGAGCGCAGCGCCTTGATCCGCGTCGGCTTGCCCCCGAGCTCAAGTTCGAACCACGCGCCCGGAAAGGGCGACAGCCCGCGGATCGTGTTGTGCACCTCTTCGGCAGACCGGGAGAAATCGAGCCTGGCTTCGGCCTTCTCGATCTTGGCCGCGTAAGTTATGCCCGTTTCCGGCTGCGGGGTGAAATCAAGGCTGCCGCGCTCGAGCGCGGCCAGCGCCCGCCCCATCAGGTCGGCCCCAAGGCGCATCATCTGGTCGTGCAGTTCCCCTGCGGTCATGTCGGGCCCAATGGGAATGATCTCGGTCGGCCCCATGGCGCCGGTATCGAGGCCTTCGTCCATGTTCATCACGACGATGCCGGTCTGCTGGTCGCCAGCCATGATGGCGCGCTGCATCGGCGCTGCACCCCGCCAGCGCGGCAGGAGCGAGCCATGGAGGTTGAGGCACCCTTCGGCCGGCGCATCGAGAACAGCCTTGGGCAGGATCAGCCCATAGGCCACCACCACGGCAACATCGGCGCCGAGCGAGGCAAATTGAGCCTGCTCCGCTTCGCCCTTGAGGCTCTTGGGCGTAAAAACGGGAATGCCGAAACTCTCGGCCGCTTCATGCACCGGGCTCTTGCGCTCGGCCTGCCCGCGCCCCGCCGGCTTTGGCGCACGCGTATAGACCGCCAGCACCTCATGCCCCGACGAAACGATCTCGGTCAGCGTCGGCACGGAAAATTCGGGCGTACCCATGAAAACGACGCGCATTTTGGCTTGGCCTTTCTGTTCCTCTCCCTCTCGGGGAGAGGGTGGATCGCCCGCAGGGCGAGACGGGTGAGGGGATTTCTTCACTCTTACCCGCAGCATCCCCCTCATCCGGCGCTTCGCGCCACCTTCTCCCCAAGAGGGAGAAGAAAAGACTACCGCGCCGCGAGCTTTGCCTGCTTGTCGAACTTCTTGATCACCCGATCTCGCTTCAAGCGGCTCAGATAGTCGATATAGAGCACGCCATCGAGATGATCGAGTTCGTGCTGGATGCACACCGCGAGCTTGCCGTCAGCGTCCTTCGACACCTCCTGGCCGTCAAGATCGGTATATTTCACCGTGACGGTCGAAGGGCGTTCGACTTCGTAATAAAGTTCCGGGATCGACAGGCATCCCTCTTCGGTCACCTGGATCTCTTCGCCGAAATGGGTGATTTCGGGATTGATCATGACGAGCGGGGTTGCCGGCTCGTTTTCACCAGCCAGATCCATCACCACGATCCGCTTCATCACCCCGATCTGCGGCGCGGCAAGGCCAATGCCCGGGGCATCATACATTGTGTCCAGCATGTCCTTGGCCAGGGTCTTGATCTCCTCGTCCACTTCAACGATCGGATCGGCAACTGCGCGCAGGCGCGCGTCGGGAATAATGAGAATGGGGCGGATGGCCATGGCAAAAGGTCCGGCAATATCTGGATTTGGGTGCTGATATGGCGTCTTGAGGTGCTGCGGTCAACAGAAGAGCGGATCGGCAGTGTCTGCAGAATAGAACATTTTGCGAACGCGAGAATCGGCTAAGATGCGCTCATGAGCCTTGAAACAGTTTTGTTCACGGCCGGTTCGCTGCCGGTCACCCTGGGTCTTGCCCTTGCCATGGGCGTTCTGGTGCTGCTGGCATCGGGCGTTTTCCTTGTGGTCGGTTCCGCCCGCGCCAATGCCGAACGGGCAGAGGCTGCAGCGCGCGAAGCCGGCGAAAGCCTCAAGGCAAGCTTTCTTGAACAGATTGCGCAACGCGATGCGCGTCTGCGCGACGGCGAGCTGACGCTACTGCGCGAGCGCGAACGGGCCGCCGAACTGATCGAGACGGAGCGTGAAAAGAACAGTGAACTGATGGCCGAACTGGCCGCGATGCGCACGAGGCTCGACGAACAGGCGCGCCAGAACGAGGCCAATCTCAAGCGCTTCATGGATGCGCGCCAGCAGATGACCGATGAGTTCAAGGCCATTGCCGGCGATGTGCTCAAGAGCCATGGGGAAACCTTTACGCGGCAGAACCGGGAGCAGGTCGATACGCTGCTCAAGCCTTTGCAGGACAAGATCACCGAGTTTCACAAGAACCTCGTCGAAGACCGCTCGGCCATGGGCGAACGCATCCGCGCCCTGGCCGAAAGCAATCTTCAGATCACGACCGAAGCGCAGAACCTGACACGCGCCCTCAAGGGCAATTCTCAGACCCAGGGCGCCTGGGGCGAAATGATCCTTTCGACCATTCTCGAGCAATCGGGCCTGCGCGAGGGCGAGCAGTTTTTCACCCAGCAGAGCCATAGTGGCGAGGACGGCCAGCGGGTCCGTACCGACGTCGAAATCCTGATGCCCAATGGCGATCGGCTGGTGATCGATTCAAAAGTGTCGCTCACCGCGTTCGAAGCCTTCGTGAACAGCGAAGAACTCGACCGGGACCAGCATCTTCGCGCTCATATCACTTCGGTGCGTGGCCATATCACGACCCTTGGCGACAAGAGCTATCACCGCGCAGCAAAATCCAGCCTCGACTATGTGATGATGTTCGTGCCCATCGAATCTGCTCTCGCCACCGCGATCCAGCATGATGCCAAGCTCGTCGAATTCGGCATGGGCAAGGGGGTCATGCTGACGACGCCGACAACCCTGATGACCGTGCTGCGCACCGTGCGCAATGTCTGGGACATCGAAAAACGCCATCAGAACGCCGAGGACATCGCCGAGCGCGCCGGCGCGCTCTATGAAAAAGTGGCGGGGTTTCTCGCCACCATGGACAAGGTCGGCACCAGCATCGATCGCGCGAGCCAGGATTTCGCCAAGGCCAAGGACCAGCTCTCGACCGGCCGCGGCAATGTCATCCGCCAGGTCGAAATGCTGCGCGAACTCGGCGCCAAATCCTCCAAGACCCTCCCCCCGGGCTGGGCAGGCGGCGCCGACGACCACCCCACCCTGCGCCTCGTCGGCGAAGAGCCGGGCGACCGCAACTAGAGGTTTTCGCCAAGCGAACGAGCCTCACCGCGAACGCGATGACATCTCCTCGTCCTTCCGGGAGAGGGTTAGGGTGAGGGGTTTTGCCGACCAGCACGCATCACCCCGATCCACCCTTCACCACACTCCCACCATCTTCTCCCGCCACAGAGCGCTGATCTCCATTCCCCGAAAACTCTGGGCAAATCGGCTCAAAACGCTCTAATGGCGACATGATGAATCAGTCTCCTGTCGAAACGGCGCTCAACCGCGCCCTGATCCGCTGGTCGCTTACCAAGGCGACGCCGGTCGCCGAAACGCCGCATGCATGGCTTTTCCGGGTCGAACAGAACGGCCGCAATTTCGCCGCGCTCAAGATCAGCAAGCCCGCAGCATCGCTCGAAGAGGGCAGGGGCGCCCGGCTTTTGCAGTGGTATGAAGGGCTTGGCGCCGCGACGGTCTTCGACATTCATGGCGACACAGTCTTCATGGAATGGCTCAGTGGCGGCACGCTGGGCGAGCCCGTGCGCGCCGGGCGGGATGACGAGGGAACGATCGCCATCGCTTCGGTGGTTTCAGGTCTTCACCGCCAGCGCCCCGATGCCCCGGACGATCTTGAACCGCTGCGCGACCGCTTCCAGACCCTGTTCGACACCGATGTGCGGGCCTGGCCCCATACCGCGCGCGATCTTTATGCCCGCTCCGCTGGCATTGCGCTCAAGCTCTTTGATCGCCCGAGCGCAGTCGTGCCGCTTCATGGCGATCTCCACCACGACAATATTCTGTCCTCCGATCGCGGCTGGCTGGCCATCGATCCCAAGGGGCTCATTGGCGATCCTGCCTACGAAACCGCCAATGTCTTCCTCAATCCTGCGCGTGGCCTCGATATCGCAGCCGATCCGCGCCGCATCAACACGCGGGCCGATATTCTTGCCGATCGCCTCGGCTATCCGCGCAAGCGCATCCTGGGCTGGGCCGCCGCCCACGCTGCGCTTTCGGCCTGCTGGGATCTTGAGGCGGGTAATGCCATCACCGCGCAGCTTGCGTGCCTGCCCAATCTTCTCAGCGCCTATGATTTGGCCTGACCGGGTATCCTGTTCATGACGCAAACCACCCGCCGCGCCTTTCTCGTCCTTGGGGCCGCAGGGCTGTTGTCTGCCTGTGCGGCCACTGTTCCTCCCCTGCCGGCAACGGTGTCCAATCGGCCCGAGGAGCTCAGCCGCGAGCAGATCCTTGCCGCGATCAACGCGACCCGCAAGGCCAATGGCGCGCCCGCCTGGACCTATAATCCCCGGCTCGAAACCGCCGCCCGTTCCCAGGCCCGGCTCATGGCGAGCAAGGATACGCTCAGCCACGATCTCGGTGTCACCCTGCGCCAGCGTGTCACCGATGCCGGCTATGGGGGAGCTGTGGGCGAAAACGTCGCCAAGGGCTACAAGACCTTGCCCGAAGCGATCGAAGGCTGGCTCGCAAGCCAGGGCCACCGCAATACGCTGCTCTCATCCAAATTCACCGAATTCGGCCTCGCTGTCGCCCGCACCAGCTCCGGCAAACCCTATTGGGCCATGATCGCCGGCGGCAGTTTCGATGCCTGGCGGGTTTACGGATAGGCTTGCTCCCCGAGGGCAGCTTTCACCTTCGCCCGAAAACCAGCACCGTCTCGAGATTCCCATCGCCTCCGGCGATAGGCGAGGCGACACTGAGCCGATGGGCAAACCCCCGCGCCTCGACAAAGCCGATGACCTCGGCCATTGCCCGCGCAGACGCCCCGACATCGGAGACGATCCCGCCCTTGCCGACGAAATCCCGGCCCACTTCGAATTGCGGCTTGAACAGGATCACCGCTTCGGCCGTCGGCGCACAAAGCCCAAGCGGCGCCGCGAGCACCTTGGTCACCGAAACGAAACTGACATCGGACACCAGCAGATCGATCGGCTCGGCGATCGTTTCGGCCGAGAGATCCCGCGCATTAAGACCCTCGAGGCTTGCGACGCGCGGCTCGCCCCGCAGGCGCTCGTGCAATTGGTCATGCCCCACATCCACGGCAAAAATCTTGGCCGCCCCGCGCTCGATCAGCACCTGAGTAAAGCCGCCGGTCGAGGCGCCCACATCAAGGCAGGTCTTCCCCCCAACGGCGATTCCGCCGGCATCGAGCCCGGCCATCAGCTTGAGCGCAGCCCGCGAAACATAGTGCGCCGCCGGATCATCGAGCGCGATCAGATCCTCAGGGGTCACCATCTGGTTGGGCTTTTTGGCTGGCGCACCATTGACGCGCACCGTGCCGCGCAACACCGCGTCGCGTGCCCGCGCCCGGCTCGGCAACAGTCCCCGCTGCTCGAGCGCCAGGTCGAGCCGGATTCGCGTCACCCCTTCACCAGCCGCTCGACCTTGGCCAGGGCGGTGTCCTGCGCCTCTTCATAGGCAATAGTGCCCTGAAACGCACCCTGCCGGTCGATCAGAAAGGTCAGCGCGGTATGATTGACAAGGTAGAACTCGCTCTCGACATCGCCCGCTTTTTCCGAAAAGACGCCAAAGGCTGCCTTGACATCATTGGTCTCGGCCTCGTTGCCGACCAGCCCGATCACCGAGGGGTCGAACCCCTCGACATAGCCCTTCACCATGTCGAGCGTGTCGCGCTCGGGGTCGACGGTCACGAAAACGATGCGCAGATCGTCCGGCTCCAGCCCCAGCTGCGCCCGCCAGGCCGTCGCTTCGGCAAGCGTGGTGGGGCACACATCGGGGCAAAACGTATAGCCGAAGAACAGCAGCGTCGGCGTGCCGACCAGATCGTTCTGGGTAAACGTGCCCCCCTTGGTCGAGGCGAGCGCGAATTCCTGCCCGCTGATCCCGAGCGGCCGTTGCGGCGGGCGATAGAGATAGAGCCACGTCGCCCCCAGCGCCGCCACCGCCACCAGCACCCACAGCACGATCCGGAAATTTCGAAGGGTCTTGTTGGTTGTCATGCTCGATTTCCACGGACCGTGGTCCGAACGTCTCCGTCATAGCCGGGACGCATATTATTATTTATGCGCGCCGCGGTGTCCCTCCCTCTCCGCAAGGGGAGGGCGAACGCCAGCGCCCCCCGCAATCCTTAGTTTGCGTCGAGCGGTTCGGTGCCCGTGGCCTTGCCGTCGCGGCTGAGCGTGATTTTCTCGATCCGCGCTTCGGCTGTCTTGAGCAGCATCTCGCAATGGGCCTTCAGCGCTTCGCCGCGCTCATAGATGGCGATCGATTCAGCCAGCGGCGCCCGGCCGCTTTCAAGCTTCTGCACGATCTGTTCGAGCTGTTCCAGCGCCGCCTCGAAGCTGAGGGCTTTCACATCGTCAGCGGTTTCAGCCATCAGGCAATCCTAGTCCTTGAGTGTGTTCGCAGCCCCGCTCATCAGCGCCGCCACGTGCTGGCGCACGCCGCCGGCAAGGCCCTTGAGGTCATAGCCACCTTCGAGCAGCGACACAATGCGATTGCCGCATCGCCGCTCGGCCACGTCCATCAACTTCGCCGTGAGCCAGGCAAAGTCGGCATTGTCCCAGTCGAGCTGGGCCAGGGGATCGCGGTGATGCGCGTCGAACCCGGCCGACAGAAGGATCAGGTCGGGCGCGAAATCGTCGAGCGCGGGCAGGATGGTTTCGCTATAAGCGAGCCGCATCATCTCCCCATCGCTCTGGGCCCTGAGCGCTGCGTTGACTATATTGCCGGCGCCCGTTTCGCTTGGGTGCCCCGTGCCGGGAAAAAGCGGCATCTGGTGGCTTGAAGCGTAAAACACGCTCGCATCGGCAGCAAAGATATCCTGCGTGCCATTGCCGTGATGCACGTCGAAATCGATGATCGCCACCCGCTCCGCGCCATATTTGCGCTGCGCCTCGCGTGCCGCGATGGCGACGGTGTTGATGAGGCAAAACCCCATCGGCCGGTCGATCTCGGCATGGTGCCCGGGCGGCCGGATGGCGCAGAAGGCGTTGTCCACCTCGCCCAGCAACACCGCGTCGAGCCCTGCCAGCGCTCCGCCGAGCCCCGTTGCCGCGACCGAGAGCGAATCCGCCGAGATAAACGTATCGCCATCGATCTGCCCGATGCCTTCGCTCGGGCGTGCCGCGCGCAATTGCTCCATATAGCGCCCGTCATGCACGAGTTCGGCGAGCGTGATGTCGCCATAGGGCGCCTCCCGCCGCACGAGATCGGCGAAATGGTCATCCTCCAGCGCCTCGTTGACCGCCTGGATGCGGTCGGCGCGTTCGGGGTGTCCCTGAGGCGTCTGGTGGTCGGCGAAATTGGGCTGGCTGACGAGAAGCGTGGTCACGACGGGCCTTCCGGTTGAGCCCTTCCGTCTTGACGCGGGCGGGCGCCATTGTCAAACAGCGGCATGATCCTGAATGCAGACGACCAAGCCATTGCGGATGCCGCCGCGCTGCTGCGCGCCGGACAACTCGTCGCCTTTCCCACCGAGACCGTTTATGGGCTCGGCGCCGACGCGACGGATCCAGATGCCGTCCTGTCGATCTACGAAACCAAGGGCCGGCCGCGGTTCAATCCCCTGATCGTGCATGTGGCCGATCGGGCCATGGCCGAGCGGCTTGCCGATTTTTCCCCTCTCGCGCGCCAGCTGGCCGACGCGTTCTGGCCCGGCCCGCTCAGCATCGTCCTCCCGCTCCGAGAGGGCCATGGGCTTGCCGATGTGGCGACGGCCGGGCTCGACACCGTGGCGCTGCGCATGCCCGATCATCCGCTGTCCCTTGCGCTTTTGCGCGCCGCTGATCGTCCGCTTGCCGCACCCTCGGCCAATCCTTCGGGCAGACTCTCGCCCACCACCGCCAGCCAGGTCGAGCGCGGCTTCGGCGGTCGCGTGCCGGTGCTCGATGGCGGACCCTGCAAGGCTGGCGTTGAATCCACCATCATCGCCATCGACGGCGACACCATCATCCAGCTGCGTGCAGGAGCCCTTGCCCGCAGCGAGATCGAAAGGCGGTTCGGGATCAAAGTTCTGAGCGCGGCAAGGGGGGCCAGGATATCGGCGCCCGGCATGCTCCTCAGCCATTACGCGCCCAATGCCCATATGCGGCTCGAGACAACGCCCCGACCCGGGGAAGCCTTTCTCGCCTTCGGTCCCGCCCCCAGCTTTGCCGGCGAAATCCGCAATCTGTCGGAAACCGGCGATCTCCACGAAGCCGCCCGCAACCTCTTTTCCATGCTGCACGAACTCGATGCGACCGGCGCCAAAACCATTGCCGTCGCTCCGATCCCGCATGAGGGCTTGGGCGAAGCCATCAATGACCGGCTGCAAAGAGCGGCAGCGCCGCGCGACGAGCCGGGCCGCTAAAGCGACAGGACGTAAAGCCAACCCGTAATCGTTGCGGCCGACAGCACGGTGGCAATCAGGATCGTATTGGTCGCAACGCTGATGCCCCGGTCATAATAGGTGGCGAACACATAGATATTGACCCCTGCCGGCATGGCGGCGAGCAGAATGCCATATCGGGCGATTTCGAGCGGCACCTGCAGGACCCAGATCATCAGCACATAGGCGAGGGCCGGGTGGACGATCAGCTTGATCAGCGAAGCGACAAGCGCCTGCTTCCAGTTTTCCGACAGCTTGAATTCGACAAGGGCGCCCCCGATGCCAAACAGCGCGGCGGGAACCACAGCCTGGCCCATCATCATGAAAAAGGCTTCTGCCGGTTCGATCAACTGGATCTCGAGCAGTGAGCCGATGATGCCCGCGGCAATGCCCCAGATCAGCGGATTGGAGACGATCCGGCGCACCGCAACGACGAGCGTCCTGAACAGCGGCTGCCCATCACGCCGCACCAGTTCCATGGTCATCATCCCGAGCGAAAGCAGGATCGCGCCATGAAGGCCGATGATCGACAGGATCACGGGCAGGGCGCCATCGCCATAGGCGCGGGTGATGATCGGCAGGCCGACCAGCACGGTGTTGGTAAATGTGCCTGAAAACCCGACGGCCACGCTCTCGCCCGGCCGGTTGCCGAAGACGCGCCGCGCCAGCACGATCCCCACGACGAAGCAGATGATCGCCCCTAGGTAGAACGGGCCGATGATCGCCAGATTGAACGCGGAGCGGAAGTCGCTCGTTGAGATGGAATAGTAGAGAAGGCAGGGCGTCGCGAAATTGTTAACGAAGGCGATCAGGCTTTTGACGCCTTCGGCCGGAAACAGGTGCCGCGCCACGGCGACATAGCCCAGCCCCATCAGGGCGAAGATGGGCAGAATGACGTAGATGATGTCGAGCATTGGCCGAAGGTCCGGGCCCAAAGAATGGGGCAGGCCTAGCCCCTTGCGGCGGAAGGGTCAACCAGGCTGGTATGGTAGCGCCCGCCCACATCGGGCAATGCGCTAAAACGAAAGCCGCGCTCTTCTAAAACGAAACCAGATGACGTAAATACGAAACACAACTCTGGAGGCCAGTGTGACCGAGGCGCAGTTCGACCTATTCGTGATCGGCGGAGGCATCAATGGCGCTAGTGTCGCCCGCGACGCCCAGGGCCGCGGCTTCTCCGTAGGTCTTGCGGAAATGAACGACTTCGCTTCGGGCACGAGTTCGGCCGCCACCAAGCTCATCCACGGTGGCCTGCGCTATCTCGAACACTATGAATTCCGCCTCGTGCATGAGGCGCTGGCCGAGCGGGAAATCCTCTGGGCCGCCGCGCCGCACATCATCTGGCCGCTGCGGTTCGTTCTGCCGCACCACAAGGGCCTGCGCCCCGCCTTTGTGCTGCGTACCGGACTTGCCATGTACGATTATATGGGCGGCCGGAAGCTCCTGCCGCCCACCAAGACGCTGGACCTGACCCGCGACGTCACCGGCAAGCCGCTCAAGCCAGGCTATCGCCTGGGCTTTGAATATAGCGATTGCTGGGTCGATGATGCCCGCTTCGTCGTGCTCAATGCGCGCGACGCCGCCGACAAGGGCGCCACCATTTATCCGCGCACCAAAGTGACCTCGGCACGCCGCGACAATGGCGGCTGGACCATAGCGCTCGATGGCGAAGGCGGGCAGCAGACCGTGCGCGCCAGGATGATCGTCAATGCCGCCGGTCCCTGGGTCGACCAGGTGATCAACGGCGTCATGGGCAAAAACGGCGCCCACAACGTGCGGCTCGTCCAGGGCAGTCATATCGTGGTCAGGAAGCTCTATGACCACGACCGCTGCTATATCTTCCAGAACGGGGACGGCCGCATCATTTTCGCCATCCCCTATCAGGATGATTTCACCCTGATCGGCACCACCGACCGCGACTACCAGGGCGATCCCAAGGACGTAACGATCTCCGCCGAAGAGACCGATTACCTGCTGTCGGCGGCCAGCGAATATTTCGCCAGGCCCGTCACCCGCGACCAGATCGCCTGGACCTATTCAGGCGTCCGGCCGCTCTTTGACGATGGCGCGAGCGCGGCCCAGGAGGCAACGCGCGATTACGTCCTCAAGCTCGAAGGCGACAAGGCAAGCGGGGCTGTGATCAACGTGTTCGGCGGCAAACTCACCACCTCCCGCCGGCTCGCCGAATCGGTTCTCGAAAAGGTCGAGGAGGTGCTCGGGCACCGCAATCCGGCCTGGACCAAGGTCAGCACCTTGCCCGGCGGCGATTTCGGTCCCCTCAGCTTCGACGCGGAAGTGCGCCGGCTTGGCCTCGATTATCCGGAGCTGCCGGGCACCCTGCTGCGCCGGTTGATGCGCCTTTATGGCACCAAGGCCCGCATTCTTCTTGGCGATGCTCGGACCCCCGGCGATCTCGAGCAGAATTTCGGCCACGATCTTTTCGCCCGCGAAGTGATCTACCTTGTTGAACAGGAGTGGGCCCGCACGGCACAAGACGTGCTCTGGCGCCGCACCAAGCTGGGCCTGCGCGTCGGCGCCGAAGACACTGCCCGGCTCGAAGCCTATCTGAGGAGCCGCAAGTAGCCCGCAGCGGCACCGGGTCGGGGCGTCCAAGAGTTCTGGAGGAGCAATTCATGACCGATTTCATCCTGGCCATCGATCAGGGTACCACGTCGAGCCGGGCCATCGTGTTCGACGGCGAACGGCGGATCGTGGGCACCGGGCAACAGGAGTTCCGGCAGATCTTCCCCCGGGATGGCTGGGTCGAGCACGACCCCGAGGACATCTGGAACAGCGTCACCGCCACCATCCGGACCGCGCTCGACAAGGCCGGGATCACCGCTGCCGATATCGCTGCCATCGGCATCACCAACCAGCGTGAAACCGTCGTCATCTGGGACAGAAAGACCGGCAAGCCGATCCACAATGCCATTGTCTGGCAGGACCGCCGCACCGCCGCGATCTGCGCCGATCTCAAGCAAAAGGGGCACGAGCCGCTTTTTACCGAGCGCACCGGCCTGCTGCTCGACCCCTATTTTTCCGGCACCAAGGTCAAGTGGTTGCTCGATAAGGTCGAGGGCGCGCGCGAAAAGGCGGAGGCGGGGGAACTGGCCTTCGGCACCATCGACAGCTTCCTGATCTGGCGGCTGACCGAGGGACGGGTGCACGCGACCGACGCCACCAACGCGGCGCGCACCCTGCTCTTCGACATTGCCCGCAACCACTGGGACGATGATCTGCTTAGGCTTCTCGAGATCCCCGCCGCGCTCCTGCCCGAAGTCAAGGATTGCGCCGATGATTTCGGCACAAGCACCCTGTTCGGCGGGGAGATCCCGATCCTGGGCGTCGCCGGTGATCAGCATGCCGCAACCATCGGCCAGGCCTGTTTTGCGCCCGGCATGGTCAAATCGACCTATGGAACCGGCTGCTTTGCCGTGCTCAATACCGGCAAGGACATGGTGCGCTCGGACAACCGGCTCTTGACCACCATCGCCTATCGCCTCGACGGGCAGACCACCTATGCGCTTGAAGGCTCGATCTTTATTGCCGGGGCCGCGGTGCAGTGGATCCGCGACGGGCTCAAACTGGTCACTGAGGCGAGCCAGACCGGCCCCCTCGCGCGTTCCGCGGACCCGAGCCAGCGCGTTTACATGGTCCCCGCCTTTGTAGGCCTCGGCGCCCCCTGGTGGGATGCGGAGGCGCGCGGCGCCATTTTTGGCATTACCCGCAATACCGGGCCCGCCGAGATCGCCCGCGCCGCGCTCGAGGCGGTGTGCTACCAGACGCGCGACCTGCTCGAAGCCATGCGCAAGGACTGGACCCGTGACGGCACCGAAACCGTGCTGCGCGTCGATGGCGGCATGGTGGCCTCGGATTGGACCATGCAATTTCTTGCCGATGTGCTCGATGCCCCGGTCGATCGCCCGACGATCCTTGAAACCACCGCCCTTGGCGCTGCCTGGCTTGCCGGCATGAAGGCCGGCGTCTGGCCCGGCATGGACGAGTTCGCCGCCGCCTGGGCGCGCGACCAGCGCTTCGAGCCGGAAATGGACGAAAACCAGCGCGCCGAAAAACTCGCCGGTTGGGACGACGCCGTCCGCCGCGTTCTGACGCAGTGAAGAGCGCTCCATGTCCTGCGTTGATTGAGAACCGGATCCGCCCCGATTTCCCCGTGCACTCTCCTAAAGAGGCGAAAGAGGGAGGACCAGACAGGCGAATGTAACCCGCAACTGCCCCACACTCGATCCAATCCTCTCGCCCCTCTGGGGAGAGGGTTAGGGTGAGGGGCTCTACCTCTAGCCTTGCCCCTCCCGACCAGCGAGAGGCTTGATGGGGAGGGCCCGAAAGGAGGCTACTCCTCGCCTTCTACGGCAGGTGCCGGTTCCTCGTCGTCATCTTCGACCGGCTGGTTGGCATTGGGGTTGTCGCGCAGCAGCGTCGTCACTTCGAGATCGAGCGCGATCATGAAGTTTTCGATCCGCTTGCCATTGGAGCCGAAATCGTGCGGCGCGTTGATCGAAGCCGAACGCATGTCGAGCGCGGCACCACCGGGCACGCTCTCGACCCGCAACACAGCTTCCTCGATCCAGCCGGGCAGGGTCACGATGCGCGCATTGATCCGCCCCGGCGTCCCATCGGCTCCCGGTTCGCGGCTGAGCCTCAAATCCCAGCCGGAGCCCTCGGCAAGGCGCAGCACCAGCGCAAAAAGCTGGGCCGCATCGAGCGGATAGGTGCGCGTCGCCGCATTGGGAAAGATTCGCTCCTGATCGGCGGGGGAGATCAGCATGGGAGGGGGCATGTTCGCCATGTCCGGCAAGAACAGCAGCGGCAATTCCCCGCGCGCCACGGTCGCGATATCGGTCACCGGTGGATATTTCTGCGCAAGGTATCCGTACCAGCCGAAGGGCATAAGGCAAACATGCGCCAGAAAAAGCCCCACCAGCGCGCGGCTCCAGCCCTGGTCGCCCGTATACCAAAGACGCACCAGCGCCACGAGCGAGACGAGGAGCGCCATCAGGGACACGGCGAGCCCAACAAGCGCGGCCACGAAAAACGCTGGGGAATCGATCAGCCGCAGGTGGTGCAGCAACACCGGCAAAACCAGGAGCGGAATGGTCAGGCTGCCCAGACGGCGCGCCCAAATGGCCCATTTCGAGGTTTTGATGACGATGCGCACGAACAGTCATTCCCTTGCTGACGCTCGAGATTAGGGGGAAAGGTGTTTCGCTTCGCTGAACGCTTAGGGGTAAAGCCGGTTGCTCGTCCAATTCCTCTCGGGCGTGTCGCGCACGAAGCGCACACGGTCGTGGAGGCGATATTGTCCGTCCTTCCAGAATTCCATCATCACCGGCTTAATCCGGAACCCGGCCCAGTGCTCTGGCCGCGGCACGGGATTATCGCCAAGCTCAGCGGTCAGCCTTTCGACCCGCTCGATCAAGGCATTGCGGTTTTCAAGCGGACGCGACTGCAGCGAAGAAGCCGATGCGATCTGGCTGCCGCGATGGCGCGATGCGAAATAGGCGTCCGATTCGGCAGGGCTCACCACCTCCACGGGCCCCCGAAGGCGGATCTGCCGGCGCAGGCTCTTCCAGTGAAACACGGCCGCGGCCTGCGGATTGGCCAGCAGCTGCCGCCCCTTGTCCGAGCCGAAATTGGTGAAAAAGCAGAAGCCGCGCGCGTCCCGCGCATTGAGCAGCACCATGCGCACATCGGGCAGGCCGGTCTCGTCCGCACTCGCCAGCGCCATGGCGTGGGGATCGTTGGGTTCGCTCTCATTGGCCAGGGCAAACCATTCCTCGAACACGGCAAAAGGATCGAGGTCGGATCGATCGCCATCGTCGAACAGGCGTTCGGTGAGCGTTTGCAGCATCGTTATATTTCCTGCGCTTTCCGTCCCCGGAAACTGGACAAGCCAGGGGGGCGTCGCCATATAGGACTGCAAATGTGGGCGAAGCAACGCCCGACCCGAACAGATAGGACCAAATGCGCGATCCATACACCGTGCTTGGGGTGCCGCGGTCCGCAAGCGAAAAGGACATCAAGTCCGCCTATCGCAAGCTGGCCAAGAAATATCACCCCGACCAGAACCCTGATGACCCTTCGGCACATGGCAAGTTTGCTGAGGCAACCCATGCCTATGACCTGCTGAACGATGCTGAAAAGCGCGGCCAGTTCGACCGCGGCGAGATCGATGCGGATGGCAATCCGCGCTTTGCCGGCTTCGGCAATGGCGGTTTCGGCGCCGGGGCAGGGCGTGCGCGCACTGGCGCGGGTGCTGGTGCAGGTGGCTTTTCGGCCGAAGATATTCTCAAGGAATTCATGAGCGGTTTCGGCGGTCAGCCGCGCGGCGCGGCCGGTGGCCGGACCGCCGGCGCCGGCAACGCGCAATGGGATCCCTTTACCCAGGGCATGGGCGGCAGCGCGGGCGCTGGAGCCGGCACCCGCACCGGCAAGGGCGAGGACGTTGTGGTCAATGTCGCCGTCTCGCTCGAAGATGCGCACAAGGCGGCCGCGGTTTCCGTGCGCATGCCCACCGGCAAGCTGCTTTCGGTCAAGCTGCCTGAAAAGGTCGAAGAAGGTCAGCAGATCCGCCTCAAGGGGCAGGGTACGCCCTCCCCCTTTGGCGAGCCCGGCGATGCCCTGGTCACGGTGCGCTTTGAAAAGTCCAAGGTGTTTCGCCGCGATGGGCACGATGTGCGCACCGATGTGGCCGTGACGCTTTATGAAGCCGTGCTCGGCGCCAAGGTGCGCGTGCCCACCCTCGACGGTTCGGTGGAACTCAACCTCCCGCCTGGCGTCGACACCTCCAAGGCCCTGCGCCTCAAGGGCAAGGGTCTTTACGGCGATGGCGATCTCTACGTGAACCTGCGCGTCGTGATGCCGCCGGGCGGCGATCCCGACCTGGAGGCTCTCGCTCGCTTCATGCGCGATCAAAAGCCGTACAAAGTCCGCGACTGATCGCGAAGGCGAGCCAACCCTTCATTTCGCTCCAGACGCCATACGCTCCAAAAACCCCTCCCCTTGTGGGGAGGGCTTGGAAGGGGGCCGCAGAGTCTCTATTCCGCCTCTGCCAAGCTTACGCCGGCGTCTCCAATATCCGGGCAGCACCGCTTTCTAACATTCCTGCCAGAGCCGAACCGAAATTCCCTTCTCCTGCCTTGCCCCACGGGGCCCAACCTGCCATTGAACCGGCAAAGCCGGAGCCGCCCATGAAAATCCTCGTCGCCGTCAAGCGCGTCGTCGACCACAATGTCCGTATTCGCGTCCGCCCCGATGGCACGGGTGTCGAAACATCGGGCGTGCGCATGTCGATTAATCCTTTCTGCAAGCACGCCGTGGAAGCCGCGGTCCAGCTCGGCGAAAAGGGCGAAGCCTCCGAAATCGTTGTGGTCTCGATCGGCCCCAAGCAGAGCAATGACGTCATCCTGACCGCGCTCGCCATGGGCGCCCATCGCGGTCTTCTGATCGAAACCGACGCCGCACTCGAAACCCTTGTTATTGCCAAGCTGCTCGCCAAGGTGGTCGAGGAAGAGCAGCCCGACCTCGTGCTCCTCGGCAAACAGGCCGTGGACGATGACTCCAATCATGTCGGCCAGATGCTGGCCGCCCTGACCAACCGGCCGCAAGCGACCTTCGCCTCCGGGATCGTCGTCAAGGGTGCCGAATTGGAAGTCACCCGCGAGGTCGATTACGGCCGCGAAACTATCGCCGTGCCGCTGCCGGCTGTCGTCACCGCCGATCTCCGCCTCAACACCCCGCGCAATGCCGCCCTGCCTATGGTGATGAAGGCGCGCTCCAAACCTCTCGCCGTCCGCCCGGCCACCGAGTTCGGTATCGACCTTGCGTCCCGCCTGACCATCGAAAAGATATCCCCGCCCACCGAACGCCTTGCCGGCAAGACCGTCGCTTCGGTTTCCGAATTTGCCGCTGCCATCGCCGCACAGGTCAACGAGATGGAGGCGCTCTGATGTCGGTTCTCTTGCTTGCCGATCACGACAAGGGTGAACTCTCGCCGTCGACAGCGCGGCTGGTTGCTGCGGTGAGTGCCTTTGGCCCCATCGACGTCATGGTGGTGGCGGACAATCCCGATGCGATCGCTGCGAATGCCGCAGCGCTGGCCGGTGTCTCAAAGGTTTTGACAGTCACGGCACAAAACACCAGCGAATCCGTCACCAATGCGCTGTTAAGTGCGGCCGGACGCTACCAATATGTTATCGCAAGCGCAGCATCTGTGGGCAAAGACGTCGTGCCGCGCCTGGCTGCCGCACTCGACATCCAGCCGGTCACCGACATCATCGAGATCCACGGTCCCAGCCGGTTCACACGCCCCATCTATGCCGGCAATGCACTGGAAACTGTGGTCGATCCGCAGCCCAAGCACCTGCTCACGTTCCGCGCCTCCGCCTTCCGTCCGGCAGCTTCGGACAACGCTGCCCCGGTCGAAAAGCTCGATATTTCAATCGCTTCCGCCGCACGCTTCCTCGCTGCCCACCGCACCGACAGCGACACGCCAGACCTTGCGACAGCCCAGATCGTCATCGGCGGCGGCGTGTCGGTTGGCTCGGCCGAAGGTTTTCGACTCATTGAAAAGCTTGGTAAAACGCTCGGTGCTGCCGTCGGTGCGACCCGCGCTGCCGTCGATGCCGGCTACGCGCCCAACGATTGGCAGATCGGCCAGACCGGCAAGATCATCGCCCCCGATCTCTATATCGCCATCGGCATCTCCGGCGCGCTGCAGCACCTTGCCGGCATCCAGGGCGCCAAAACGATTTTCGCCATCAACACCGATCCCGAAGCCCCGCTCGTCAAAATCGCAGATGTGGCGCTGATCGGCGATCTCTTTGAAATTCTTCCACAATTGACTGCCGAACTCGAGAAATTGGGTCTCAACCGTTAGTCTGAGATCGCTGTCTTGCAATTGCAAAAATCCCAGAGCCGCCTATAAAGACGGCGTCTTTTCACCGGACTTCCACACATGTTCGAAACCCTCTCACAGGCCCCAGGCGACAAGATCCTTGCGCTGATGGGCGAGTATGCGGCCGACGCGCGCCCCACCAAGATCGACCTCGGCGTCGGCGTCTACAAGGACGAAAAGGGTGTGACCCCAATCATGACTTCGGTCCGCAAAGCCGAAGAGAAGATCCTTTCGAACGAAAAAACAAAGACTTACCTGGGGATCGCCGGCAACAAGGGTTTCGGCTCCGCCGTGCTCGACCTCGTTCTTGCCGACAGCGTCGAGCGCTCCCGCGTCCGCATCGCGCAGGCCCCGGGCGGCACCGGCTCGCTCTGGGTGCTGATGCAGCTGATCAACCGCGCTCGCCCCGGCGCTACCGTTTATGTTTCGGATCCGACCTGGGCCAACCACAATCCGATCGCGCTTAATGCGGGCCTCAAGGTCGCGACCTATCCCTATTTCGACACCGAAACACGCGGCGTCAAGTTCGAGCAAATGCTTGCAGCGCTTGACGAACTTGGTGCCGGCGACGTGGTGCTGCTGCATGGCTGCTGCCACAATCCCACAGGCGCAAACCTCACCGACGCGCAGTGGGACCAGGTGGCCGAAAGCCTCAAGCGCACCGGCGCACTGCCGTTCGTCGATCTGGCCTATCTCGGCTTCGGCGATGGCATCGAAGCCGATGCCTATGGCACCCGCAAAATTCTCTCCTCGGTCCCGGAAGCTCTGGTAGCATTCTCGGGTTCGAAGAATTTCGGGCTCTATCGCGAACGTGTCGGGGCGGCAATTCTCGTCGCACGTGACGCAAAAGAAGCCGATATCACCAATTCGCAGCTGCTCAACATCATTCGCGGCGCTTATTCCCAGCCGCCCGATCATGGTGCGGAAATCATTCGCACCATCCTTGAGGACGCAGCCCTGCGCGCCGAATGGGAAGAAGAGCTGGGCGTGATGCGTAATCGCATGATTTCACTGCGAAAAAAACTTGCAGATGCTATCCGCGAGCGCTCCAACTCCACCGATTTCGACTTTGTCGCCGACCACCGCGGTATGTTCTCGCTTCTTGGGCTCACCAATGATGCGGTCGAACACCTAAAAGCCGGAAACGGGGTCTATATGACTGGGGATAGTCGCATCAATATCGCTGGAATACCGGAAGATCGCGTCGGCGACCTTGCCGATGCGTTTCTGGGCGCCATACGCTGATCCGAACCGCGGCCGCGTGCCGCCTGCCTAGCCTCCGGCCGCCGGCCGGGACACCACAGCTCCCAAGGAGAAAACGATGAAGTTCTTTGTCGATACCGCAGATACCGCCGCCATCAAGGAACTCTATGAAACGGGCCTGCTCGATGGTGTCACCACCAATCCTTCGCTGATCGCCAAGTCGGGCCGCGACTTCAAGGAAGTTATCGCCGAAATTTGCGGCATCGTACCGGGCCCGGTATCGGCCGAGGTGGCGAGCCTTGAATTCGACGGCATGGTTGCCGAAGGCGAGCACCTCTCAAAGATCGCCTCCAATGTCGTAATCAAGCTGCCGCTGACGCTGGCTGGCCTCAAGGCCACCAAGCACTTCAAGGACAAGGGTATTCAGACCAACGTTACCCTCTGCTTCTCGGCCAATCAGGCGCTTCTGGCTGCTAAGGCCGGCGCAACCTATATCTCGCCCTTCATCGGCCGTCTCGATGACATCAACCTCGATGGCATCGAACTGATCGAAAACATCCGCCAGATCTATGACAACTACGGTTTCGAGACCCAGATCTTGGCCGCCTCGATCCGTTCGCCCAACCACGTGACTGAAGTCGCCCTTGCTGGCGCCGATGTTGCAACCATCCCGCCCGATGTGATCAAGAAGCTCGCCAACCACCCGCTCACCAATGCGGGCATCGAGGGCTTCCTCAAGGATTGGGCCGGCACCGGCCAGTCGATCCTCTAAGGGCGACCAATCGTTTGATCGGTTCTGGGTTGTCCGGGACCAGACTTCAAGACCTCGCCCGCGCACCGCATGGGTGAGGTCTTCTCTTTCAGGGACGGAAATGGCCGATACTGAACTCGCCGCCCAGATTAAAGCTGCCCTTGCTGCCATCGAAATCCCGGGCGGCGGCGATCTTGCAAGTTATTCAGGGCTCTCGGAAATCATCGTCACGCCCAGCGCCCTGGCCTTTGCCATCGGTGTCGCGCCCGGCATGGAAGCTGCCTTCGGCCCTGCCCGGGAAGCGGCAATCGGCATCGCTCAACAGCTTGCCGGATCGCGCAAGGTGTTGGTCTCGATCACGGCGGAAAAGCAGGCGGGGCCCAAATTTTCCCACGGTTCACCCCAGCCGCAGGGCAAGACTCGTGTTCAAGGCGTTCGCCGCATCATCGCCGTTGGCTCCGGCAAAGGCGGTGTTGGCAAGTCGACCACTTCGGTCAATCTCGCTCTTTCCCTTGCCGCCGAGGGGCTCAAGGTCGGCATGCTCGACGCTGACCTCTACGGCCCGTCCATTCCCAAGCTCCTAGGCATCGAAGGCCGCACAGCCCTGCGCGATGACGGCATTTTTCAGCCTCACGGGGCCTTTGGCCTCAAGGTCATGTCGATCGGCTCGATGCTTGTTCCCGGTCAGGCCGTCGTCTGGCGCGGCCCCATGGCGACCTCCGGTCTGCGGCAACTGCTTCGCGAAACCGATTGGGGCGATCTCGATGTTCTCGTTATCGACCTGCCCCCGGGCACGGGCGACATCCATATCGGGCTCTTCCAGCAAACGATCGTCGATGGCGTCGTCATCGTCTCGACGCCGCAGGACCTCGCCTTGATCGACGCGCAAAAGGCCATCGACATGCTGCGCCGCATGTCCGTGCCGGTCCTGGGGCTCATCGAGAACATGAGCTATTTCATCGCTCCCGATACCGGCAATCGATACGATATTTTTGGTACTGGCGGCGCCGAAAGGGCCGCTGCGCGCCTCGACATTCCCTTTCTCGGCGCTATTCCCCTTGTCATGTCGATCCGCGAACACTCCGACGCCGGCGCCCCGCCTGTTGCCCTCCTCCCAGATGGCCCAGAAGCCTTGGCTTACCGCAACGTGGCGCGAACGCTGCTGGCAACAGTGGCATGAGACAAAAGCAGCTAGAAGCGAGCAATCGCTGGCGGTGAAATCGATTGCATAAACCACTCTGAAGGGTTATCCGCCTTGTCCACTGGGCCTTGTGCTTCTGGGGAGGGGATATGTTCACGATCAATCGCCGGGATTTCGGTTCCGACTTTACCTTCGGTGTGGCCACCGCAGCCTACCAGATCGAAGGCGGGCAGCTCGACGGGCGCGGATCCTCGATCTGGGACACGTTCTCGGCTACCCCGGGCAACGTGAAAAATGGCGATACCGGCGCCGACGCCTGCAATCATTACGAGCTCTGGCCACAAGATCTCGATCTCATCCGCGATGGCGGATTCGATGCCTATCGGTTTTCCATCGCCTGGCCGCGCCTTCTTCCCGAGGGCACTGGGGCCGTCAACCAAGCCGGGATCGATTTCTACGATCGCCTGATCGATGGAATGCTCGAGCGCGGGCTCAAACCCTACGCGACCCTTTATCACTGGGACCTGCCTTCGGCGCTGCAGGATCGCGGCGGCTGGATGAACCGCGATATCGCCAACTGGTTCGGGGACTACGCAACGCTTGTCGGCGAAAAGTTCGGCGACCGCCTCGCGGCCACCGCAACCATAAACGAGCCGTGGTGCGTGGCCTTCCTCAGCCACTTCCTCGGCATTCACGCGCCTGGCTATCGTGACCTGCGGGCTGCGGCGCGCGCCATGCATCACGTCCTTTTCGCCCATGGCACAGCAATCGATGCCCTGCGTGCAACAGGCACGAAGAACCTCGGCATCGTGCTTAACCTCGAAAAATCAGAGCCAGCCTCGGACAGCGAAGCCGACAAGTCAGCCTGCAATTTCGGCGACGCGCTGTTTAACCGCTGGTATCTCGGCGGCGTTCTCAAGGGCCAGTATCCCGCTGAACTGACCGAATGGCTCGCGCCCTATCTGCCGGAGAACTACGAGGCTGACATGGCCGTGGTTTCCCGGCCGCTCGATTGGCTTGGCATCAATTATTATACGCGCGGACTCTACAAGGCCTCGAACGATCCCCGCCGTCCGGTGGAACAGGTCGCAGGCGATCTTGAGAAAACCGATATCGGTTGGGAAATCTACCCCAAGGGGTTGTCGGATCTCCTGGTTCGCGTTGCCACCGAATATACAAAGATCCCGCTCTATGTAACCGAGAACGGTATGGCCGAGGTGGAAGGCGAGGACGATCCGCGCCGCGTCCGCTATTACGACGATCACCTCAAGGCAGTTCTCGCCGCGCGCGAAGCCGGGGCCGATGTGCGCGGCTATTTCGCCTGGTCCTTGCTCGACAACTACGAATGGGCAGAAGGCTACAACAAGCGCTTCGGTCTCGTCCATGTGGACTACCAAACGCAAGAGCGCACGCCCAAGGCAAGCTATCGATCTTTCCAAGGCATGCTGCACAACACGCGTTGAACGTGTAATGGTCCGCACCAGACCTCGTTTTCAGTGCGGACTTTTTTCATGACCGATTTCTCCGATCTCTCCGATTCCCTGCTCAGGCTTGAAACCTTGCTGGGTGAAGCCGGCGAAGACGCCATGCTGCTCACCGAACTCGATGGTTTCCTGTGCGCCATCGTGGTCAGCCCCGAGCCGATCGCACGCGAGGAATGGTGGCCCTTCGACTGGCTTGCCGACGAGCGCGGGCAGCTCAAACCGGGTCACGAGGAACTGGAAACGCTCGTGATGGCGCGTCTCGCTCAGATCGAGCAGGAGCTGGCGGCCGATGAATTCGCCCCACTCTACGAGGTCGATGACGAAGAGGAAGAGGTGGTTTGGGAAGCATGGCTCGCCGGTTTCCAGCAAGCCATGCTGCTGCGCTTCGAAGCCTGGGACGAATTGCTGCGCGACACGGAAAGTCAGGAGCGCGGCGATGCCGCCATGGGCCTGGCTTCAGCGCTCATGCTGGCGCAACCCGATAGCGGACCTGATGAAACCGCAGGTGAAGAAGAATGGGCAGATCACGACGAAATGGTTGAAGCCATGCCCGGACTTCTCGCCCATACCGCATCTCTGCTTTATGAACTGCACCGCAAGAGTTAGGCGGCAAGATCGGGCAGGCGTGCAGCCATCAGTGCCTTTGTGAGCGGATGGCGAGGCTGGGCAAAGAGCGCTGCGGGGGTGCCCTCTTCGACGATGCGGCCCTTCTCCATAACCAGCACGCGATCAGCCATGGCCGCGACCATATCGAGGTCGTGGCTGATGATCACATAGGTGAGGCCGAACTGCTGCTGCAGACGGGCGAGGAGGTCGAGCACGTCAGCGCGCACCGAAACGTCGAGGGCTGAAACCGGTTCATCAAGCACAAGCAGCTTCGGCCGCGTCACCAGCGCACGGGCAATGGCCAGGCGCTGGCGCTGGCCCCCGGAAAATTCGTGCGGATAGCGCGACAGCATCGCGGGATCGAGGCCCACGGATACGATTGCGTCTACAAGCCGTTGCTCATGCTCCCCGGTGGCAAGCCGCGGAAGGAGCCGCAGCGGTTCGCCGATGGATTGGCCCACTGTCAGCCGCGGATTGAAGCTGCCGAAAGGGTCTTGAAACACAAGCGAGATGTCGGCGCGCAACAAGGGCGGCAAGTCGCTGCCATGATAGGCTGTGCCCTCAAGACGCATCTGCCCCGAACTCGCCGTGTCGAGACCGACGATCATGCGGGCTAGGGTAGTCTTGCCACAGCCAGATGGTCCAACCAGCGCCAGGCACTCGCCGCGACGAACAAGGAAACTGACATCGTCGACAGCAAGCAGAGTAGGCTGGCGCCATGCAAGGAAGCCTCCTTGCTGAAATGCTCGGCCAAGACCGTCGATTTCGAGCAGAACCTCTCCGGTTTCATGCGGTCCATCCTGACGAGGGATCATGCGCGTCGCCGCCACAAGCTCCTGCGTATAGGGGCTAGCCGGCGCCCGGAGCACATTGGCAACCGGACCCGTTTCGATCAGCTTGCCGGCCCTGAGCACGGCAACCCTGTCGCACAGGGCGGCGACCGCGCGCATGTCGTGGCTGATGAAGATCAGTGTCATCTGCCGCCGGTCGCAGATATGGCGGATCAGGTCGAGAACGGTGCGTTGGGTGATCACATCGAGCGCCGAGGTGGGTTCGTCGGCAATCATCAAATCCGGCGCGTTGGCGAGGGCCATGGCGATCATGACGCGCTGACGTTGACCGCCTGAAAGCTGGTGCGGAAACCGCCGGGCGTGGCCGCTTTCAAGACCAACCTCCTGCAGCAGATTTGAAATGTCTGCGTCCGCTTGCGTCAGCGCCAGCGCTTCCTCGATCTGGTCGCCGACGCGCATGAGTGGATTGAGCGCGGTCATCGGTTCTTGAAAGACCATACCGATGCGCTGGCCCCGCAGCCTTGCCATCGCCTTCTCGTCCTCTGGCAAAGGCTCTCCGTCCAGCAGGACGACACCGGAAGCGTCAGCGGCTTCAGGCAAAAGCCCTGCAATCGCGAGCCCCGTCAGGGATTTCCCCGATCCGCTTTCCCCGATGATGCCGAACCTCTCGCCTTTCTGGATCGCAAGTGAAAGTCCCTCAAGGGCAAGTTGCCCGCCGAAGCTGATGGTGAGGCCTTGGATTTCAACGAGCGGCATCGGCACGCCTCCGGCTGCGCAGCCGCGGATCGAGCACGTCGCGCAAGCCATCCCCGGCGATATTAAGCGCGATGACGATGATCACGATCGCAAGGCCAGGCACAAGGCTGAGCGATGGATGGATCAGGAAAAGGCTCTGTGCGTCCCGCAACATCAGGCCCAGGCTCGTTTCGGGCGGCTGGGTGCCAAGGCCGATATAGGAGAGCCCGGCTTCGGCAAGAATACCGAGAGAAAGCTGGATCGTACCCTGGACGATGATGAGGCTCATGATGTTGGGCAGCAGATGACGCCAGGCGATGCCGATCCGGCTCAGCCCGGCAAGGCGTGCCGCACCGACGAAATCGAGCGTCGAGACCGTCAGGGTGCCCCCGCGCGCGACCTGCGCAAAAACTGGGACATTGAAGATGCCTATCGCGATGATGGCATTGCTCGCCCCCGGCCCCATCAGCGTTGCGATCAGAATGGCGATTACCACGGCTGGAAAGGCGAAGGTGAGATCGGAAAAGCGCAAGACCAGCCATTCCACGAGGCCGCCGTAGATCGCTGCCGCGAGGCCCAGCGGCACCCCTATGCCCACTCCGATGACCACGGCCATGGAGCCCACGGTGAAGCTCGTCAGCGTTCCCGACATGACCAGCGAAAGCATGTCCCGCCCCAACTGATCGGTTCCCAGCCAGTGTTCTGCACTGGGAAGCGCAAAACGCCGTGCAATCGAGACCTCCCCGATCGGATAGGGCGTCCAGAAAAGCGAGACGAGCGCCAGCAGAGCGAACCCTGCAGTGGCAGTCAGTCCGACAACGAGGCCGGGATGGGCGAGGATGCGCCGCGAACTCATCGGCTTTTCTCCCGCAGCCGCGGATCGACCAGCCCATATGCAAGATCGACGACCAACATGGTCAAGCTGACGGCAAGCACCAGGATGATGGTGGCGCTGCGCACGAGGACGAGGTCGCGCTCGTTGATCGCGGTATAGATCAGGCGGCCGAGCCCGGGCAGGTAGAAGACGTTTTCCACGATGATTGTGCCGGCAATCAGGAAGGCGAACTGCAGGCCAAGAATAGTGAGAACCGGCAAAAGGGCGTTGCGCACCCCGTGCCGCCACATGGCCTCGCCAAAAGTCATGCCCTTGGCGCGTGCCGTGCGGATATAGTCCTGGCTCGATACATCAACGAGCGCCGTGCGCATCACCCGAGCAAGGATGGCCGCCTGCGGCAGGGCCAGCGCCAGGCTCGGCAGCACGAGGCTCCGAAGGGCGGCGGCCGGATCCTCTGCCCAGGGCGAAAAACCGCCCGTCGGCAGCCAGCGCAGACTGACGGCAAACGCAAGAGTGAGCAGCATGCCAAACCAGAAATTGGGGATGGCGACGCCCACCTGCGCGAGGATCATCAGCCCGGTGTCGGTGGCCTTGCCACGGTGCCGCGCGGCGAGGATGCCGAGCGGGAGACCGACCGCAACCGATATCACCATTGCAAAAAGTGTCAGTGGCAGGGTCACCGCCATACGGTCGGCTATGAGTTGCGCAACCGGAAGCCTCTGGGTCTGGGAATGGCCGAAGTCGCCTTGCACCATGCCCATGAGCCAGCTGCCGAAGCGGGCAAGGGCAGGCGAATCGAGGCCCATCTGCTGACGCAGGGCGGCCACTGCTTCCGGGCTCGCATTGATGCCAAGAATAAAACGTGCAGGGTCTCCGGGCAGGAGATCGAGCAGAAAGAAGATCACCGCGGCAGCGACGAGCAGCGTGACCAGGAATCCAAGGATGCGGCGGAGGATGTAGTTGGTCATCGCTCTCCCTCGGGCCAGCCGCCGCTCGCCCGCTTACCCCATCCTCTCCCGCGTCGAGGGAGAATGGGGATGCTTGAGGGCGGCGGCAGGACCTTCAGGCTCGCCTGAATGCGGGGCCTACTCGACCCAGCGGATGTCACGCAGCACAACACCTTCGACCGGCGCGTTCTTCCACATGCCTTCGAGCTTGGCATTCCAGACACCGGTCTGTGCCAGTTCGAACAGGAAGCCGTTGACCGCATCCTGGGCGATGATGGTCTGGAGCTCTTGCGCAAGTTCCTTGCGCCTGGCCTCGTCGGTCGTGGCATTGAGCTCCTCGTTGAGGGCCTGCACCTGCGGGTTGTCGTAGCCGAAGTAGTAGTCGGGATTGGCATAGATGCCAATGTCGAAGGGTGCGACATGGCTGATGATCGTCAGGTCGAAGTCCTTGTTGGCGAAGACATCTTCGAGCCAGGGGGCCCATTCCATGTTGATCAGTTCAAGATCGATCCCTACTTGGGCAAATTCGCTGGCGATGATCTGGCCCGAGAGCCGTGCATAAGCAACCGGCGGCAGCTTGAGCGTGGCCGAGAAGCCATCGGGGAAGCCGGCTTCGGCCAGCAGTTCGCGTGCCCTTTCCGGGTCGAAAGGATAGGTGCCGGTCAGATCGAGATAATAGGGGTGGTGGGGGGCGAAGTGGCTGCCGATCGGCACGCCGAATCCATAAGTGGCGCCCTCGACGATTTCGTCGCGATTGATCGCATGTGCCATGGCCTGGCGCACTTCGAGCTGGTCGAAGGGGGGCTTGGCATTGTTGGTGGAGAGGATCGTCTCGCCTTCGGTCGTGCCGACCAATACCTGGAACTGAGGATTGGATTCAAAGATCGGCAGGGCTTCGGCGGCAAAATTGTAGGTGCCGTCGATATCGCCGGCAAGAAGCGCATTGGTCATGGCGCCGGTATCGCCGATGAACACGTAGCTCGCCTTGGTGAGCGCCGGCTTTTCCCCCCAATAGGGACCATATTGTTCAAGGATGACGCGGCTGCCGCGATCCCATTGCAGGAAAGCAAAGGGGCCGGTGCCGATCGGCATGCTGGCGTTGTTATCGGCGCTTTCCGGTGCCACGATCACCGCGTCGCCCCGTCCGATGTTGAACAGAAAGAGCTCATCGGGCTGGGAAAGGGTAAATTCCACTGTCGCAGGATCGATCACGCTGACATCGGCGATGGAGGAGTAGAGTGCCTTTTGCGCGTTGACGCTGTCCTCGGCGAGAATGCGATCAAAGGTAAACTTGACGTCTTCTGCCTCAAAGCTCGTGCCATCGTGGAAGGTGACGCCCTGGTTGAGGGAGAAGCGGTAAGTCAACCCATCGTCCGAGATTGTCCAGCTCGAGGCGAGGCCCGGCTGTACCGCGCCGTTTTCATCGATGCGCGTCAGCCCTTCAAAGACATTCTGGTAGACAACGACGTCGATTGCTTCGGCGGCCCCGGCGGTCGGATCGAGGGCAGGGGGTTCGAGCGGCACACCGATGCGGATCTCGGTGGATTGGGCCGCTGCCAGGCTGGTGGCCAACAGCAAACCGGCACTGGCCAGCGCAATGGATTTGGTCACTCTCATATGTCTCTCCCAGGGTCCGGCGCGAAGGGCGCGCTTCCGCGGCTAGGTATAGGCAAAGTTGATCCCGTATGCACCCAGCCTGCGGGGTAAACTTTTCGCCGAAAGCGCGAAGCTGTGGGAAGAATGACTGTTTTATGACAGTCTGGCGCTATAGCTGCGGCTCTTGGCTGACAGTGTCCACGAGATCGGACGGAATGCGCAGGGAAAACAGCACGCCGCTTTCCCCTGCGGGGTCGACGGAAAGCGTGACGGTGTTGACTGCCAGAAGCGAGCGGGTGAGCGCCAGGCCCACGCTCGAGCGAACCGGAGCCAGTGCCTTGCCGGTGCGGCTTGTGCCGTCGCGAAAGACCACAAACCGTTCCGCCATATCGACTGCGTGATTGGAACTGTCGCGCACATGGACGGCTATTCCGCCGTCGTCCATCCGGTGGGCTGAAATCACGACCGTGCCGCCCGTGGGGCTCTGATCTATGGCGCTGGCAAGCAGGTTCAGCACCGCCTGTGCGAGCGAGGCGCGATCTGCGGTCACGCGCGGGAGCGTTTCCGATATGGCGTTGCGCACGATGATGCGTTCGATATTGGCCTGGTTGCGGATGCGCAGGACGCAGCTTTCCAAAAGCTCGGTCAGATCAAGGCTGGCGCGTTCGGCAAGATAACGTCCTTCGCGCAGGCGCGCATAATCTTCCAGCTCGTCCACGAGAGCGGCAATGTCATTGCCAGCGGCGGCGATATCGTCGGCATAGGTGCCGTAGCGCTCGTCGCCCAATTCGCCAAAAGCCTTGGATCTGAGCAGTTCGGCAAAGCCGATAATGGTGTTGAGGGGCCTGCGGACGCCGCGGCTGATGCGCGCGAGGAGCGCCGGATCGACCTCGGGCGCGCTGCCGGGGCGGGCAGGGATGCGCGAGATGCGCTGGCGGACAAAGCCGAAATAACCGCTGACGAGCCCTGCCTGGCCCTGCGCAAAAAGCAAGATTTCGGCGCTGCCATCGGCCGAGCGGAGAACGATGGACGGCCGCTCGGTTTCCGCAAAACGCCCCGGCCGATCAAGGAACACGCGCAGCGCCTCGCTCTCCTCCTGGGCTGCAAGCGCGGAAATGGGCTTGCCGAGGATAGTCTGGCCCTGGCCCAAGGCTGCTGTCGCTTCCTGGTTTGCGATGCGCACGATGCCGCTTCGGCTCAGTTCGAGGAAGCCATCGCGGCGGATTTCGGCAAAAGCCTGGGCAAATGCACGAACTGCATCTTCGTGGCCGGTGCGCACTTCGGTGGCGCTGGCCGACAGCATCAGGGCAGGGCGCCCCTGCCAGGACGCCGATTGCAGACGCGCCGTCACCGGCACCAGAGTGCCATCGCGCTGAACGAGGTGATTGACCGGGCCGGCGCCCTGTCCCTCATCTCCGCTCGGAAACACTGCGGCGAGGCCTGCTTGTCTCAAGGCTTCCACAGACTCATAGCCGGTCATTTCGGTTATGGCCCGATTGGCAAACAGGATCTGCTGGTCGCGGAACACCAGAATGCCCAGCGGCAGGCGATTGAGCACCAGGGCTTCGCCACCAAGATTGACCAGTGAACCTGTCGGGGCAGGCGTTTCTTTTTGCGCGGGCGGGGTGGTGCCGGATGCGGCATTTCGTTCATTGAGCCCCACGCGATCGTTGAGAATGCGCGAGAGCTCGTCGAAATTATAGCGCGAAACTCGCTCCACAAGATCCCGGTCGGGCTCTTCGGGCACATCGAGGTCGGGTCCTTCGGCGGCAAAGAGCCGGTCCTCAGTCGGCTCGGTTGCCTCTGACCGGAACCCGCGCCCGGTGATCCGGAACAGGGTCGGCGTCGAAGGATCATCGCTCCCGGCATCAGGCTCGACCGGCGCTTGCGGCACCTCGTCGTCGCCGGAATGAAGCGGGGTGAAAAGATCCTCGTCGGCAGCCAGGCGATCAACAAGATCGCTGAGGCTGCGGAACAGCGGCCGCTCTTCCTCCGGCATTGCTTGGGGTTCTGCGGGCTCCGTCGGCGTTTCGGCGGAAACGGGTGGATGCGGAGGCTGAGCGGCATAGACCGTCTCGGGATCGGCATCCTGCCAATTGTGCAGTTCGCGCTGATAAGCATCGTCTCCCGAGATCGCCTCTTGCGGCGCACCAGGTGTTTCGTCGAGCTCGTCGAGCGGGGGGACGTCCGGTTCTGGCGCTTGAGCGATCTCGCTTCCGTCGAGTTCAACAGGCGGGGAAGCGACCTCGCCGACCGGCTCCGGCGTTTCAGGCTCCGGTGCCGCCCGCTGCTCCTCGGCTGCAGCCAGCACGTCCGGAGCGATCGGATCGACCGCAACGATCAGGAGGCAGGCCTCGCCGTTTTCCCAGGAGAGCGGCGTTGTCGCGCAGGTGGCCGAGCCGGGTTTGTCCCCGGCACTGAACTGAATGCGCGCCAGGCTCGTGCGGCCCTCAGAGCCGAGGCGAACGATACGGGCGACCTGACCCTTGATCGGCACTGCGGGAGCCGCGAGCTTGAGGCCCGATTTCTTGATCTTGGCCAGAAACAGGTCCGCCGCGGCATTCGACCAGATCAGCCTGTCCCCTTCGCGCGACCATAGCCAGGCCGGCCGCGCGTCTTGCGCGTGCTGCAGCACCCGGCGGGCATTCGGTGATGTTGTCCAGTCGGCATTCATAGACAGCGTATTCGGGCCATTTCAGGACTGTGCCAGATCGGGACAGTTCACTCAGGTTCTTTAAGTGTTCTTCAATATCTCGCCAAGCTGGACGAATCCAGCCCGCGCCGGCTGCGTCACTTCATCAATCCCCGTCATGGTTAAGTCAGAGGTCCTAAGGAATAGTCACGAAGCCGTTTTCATTTGGGCACCGGGCGCTTCTGCCTGATCTGTCCACAGGGTAAAAAGGGTGCTTGTCATCGCGGCAAACTCGACCTATGTTCCGCGCGTTTTCGGCAGCGCCATGTCGCTGGCCAAACCGTGCCGCCTTAGCTCAGTTGGTTAGAGCGCTAGATTGTGGATCTAGAGGTCCTCCGTTCAATCCGGAGAGGCGGTACCACCTACCCCGCAAAAACTAAACTCATTCCCTTCTCCTCAGCGCGCTCGGCGCAGAGCGGAGAGTGCTTTGCCGATGGCGGCACGGGCCGAGCCTAGTCCTGCCGGTTGCTCGGTCACAAGCTTACAAATATTCGGGTTGGCCCGGTTTCCTGTCATGCTTGATCTCCCGACCAGGGTATAAGCATGTCTGCCAGCAATCCGTGTTAAAGGACCACCACTTTCGTGTTCATTTTGACGCGTCCATAAAGGTCGATGACGTCCTCATTGGTCATGCGGATGCAGCCCGAGGAGACGTTCTGTCCGATGCTCCAGGGTTCGTTCGTGCCGTGGATGCGGTAAAGCGTCGAACCGAGATAAAGGGCGCGTGCCCCGAGCGGATTGTTGGGGCCGCCCTCCATATGGGCCGGCAAGCCAGGCTGGCGCTTGCGCATCTCGGCGGGCGGCGTCCACCCAGGCCATTCGGCCTTTCGCGTCACCCGATGCGTTCCGCTCCATTCGAAGCCCTCGCGGGCTACCCCGATGCCGTAGCGCAGAGCCCGGCCGTCGCCGAGCACGAAATAGAGAAAATGCGCACCGGTATCGACCACGATCGTGCCCGAGCGCTCGCCGGTAGAATAAGGCACGACCTGACGCAGATAGGCCGGGTGAACATGTGGGTTGCCCTGAAGGGCGAGCGCGTGGCGCGGCCTCTGGCTTGTCAGCGTAACGCCGGGCGGCGGGGCAAAACGCCACCCGTCTTGAAACCGCGTCTGTGCAAAGCCTGGCGATGGCAGGCTCAGCGTCAGGCTCGCGCCAAGCGCAATTGCCAGCAGGCTTTTGATGTCGGCCATATCGTCGATCCCCAAATGACGTGGGGCAGATTGTGACCGCAAGCTCCCAAGGAGAGGTCAAGCCGCGTGGTAAACGAGAGGTTTGCGGGAATGGCTAATCGAAGATGAAGGTTTCACGACCTGTTGCGCGGCGGCAACAAAGTCACGGCCTGCGACAGACTGTCTCACTTTGCTCTTGCCGAACACGAAAACGCGAGCTAGAAGCCAATCGTCCGCATCTGCCAACCTGAGGGAGACGTTTCATGAATCATGTATCGTTTCGCCACTCGGGGATTTGGCATCATCTTACCCGTACCGGCCGCCTAACGGCCTAAGGTCAAGCGCCTTACGGTAACCTCCAGGGCCTTGTGCCCGCGGACAAGTCCAACCACCCCTGCTGAGCGTCGAAACCGGGTCGCATTGCGTCCGCGATCGCGCTCCTTGCTCTACTCCAAAAAGAGAGGCCGGCAGGGTTGATACCTGCCGGATATTGCGATGTCTTCCGACGTTCTTTCCGAGCGCAATGTTGTTTTGCGCCTTGAATTTTCCATTGCAGACGCGGTGCACCAGCGCGGGCTCGTGCCCGTGCTTGCTGCAGCGATCGGGGCCTGGTGGAGCCGGCCTCGCGTGCCGGCCAATCTGCCCAACTATCTCAGAGCCGATGTCGGCTTGCCAGAACAGGCAGAACCGATCGCCTGGCATTCGCTTCCCGCGATGTCCCTGATCCCTGCCAGAAAAGGCAGGGCTGGCCCATGACGCGCAGAGGCGGCCGGGCACCCCCCGGCCGCCTTTGCCCAAACTGTTGTCTCTCCCGCCTCGATCCGCTAGGAACGGCGCGACTTCCCTAAGGCTCTTCCATGACCGAAAAGACCAAGCTGATCTCGCCCCGCCTGCCGCGCGGTTTCGAAGACCGGACGCCGGGCGATATCGCCGCGGTCGGCCGGATGATCGACACCATTCGCAAGGTCTATGAGCGCTATGGGTTCGACCCCGTGGAAACGCCGCTTTTCGAATTCACAGAAACGCTGGGCAAATTCCTGCCCGATACCGACCGGCCCAATGCCGGCGTTTTTTCGCTGCAGGACGACGACGAGCAGTGGATGAGCCTGCGCTACGATCTGACGGCGCCGCTCGCCCGCTTCTTTGCTGAAAACTTTGAAACCCTGCCTAAGCCTTACCGCTCCTATCGGCAGGGCTATGTGTTCCGCAACGAAAAGCCAGGCCCGGGCCGCTTCCGCCAGTTCATGCAGTTCGACGCCGACACCGTTGGCGCGCCCGGTCCCGAGGCCGATGCCGAAATGTGCATGATGATGGCCGACGTCATGGATGCGCTCGGTCTTGGCGGGAAATACGTCGTGCGCGTCAACAACCGTAAGGTGCTCGACGGTGTGCTCGAGGCTGCGGGTGTTTCTTCCGTCGAGCAGAAGCTGACCGTGCTTCGTGCCGTAGACAAGCTCGACAAGTTCGGTCCCGAAGGCGTCAAGCTGCTGCTCGGGGCAGGGCGCAAGGACGAGAGCGGCGACTTCACCAAGGGCGCTGGGCTCTCTGACGCGCAGGCCGCGGTGGTGCTCGACTATATCGGCGGCAAGCCCCCCGCAGGAAATGACGGCGTCACCGAACTTGAAGCGATGCAGACCCTGTTCGACGCGGCCGGTTATGGGCCTGAAAAGATCAAGATCGATCCCTCGGTCGTGCGCGGCCTTGAATATTATACCGGCCCAGTCTTCGAGATCGAACTGACCTTCAAGGTGCAGAATGAAAAGGGCCAGGACGTGGTCTTCGGCTCGGTCGGCGGCGGTGGCCGTTATGACGGCCTTGTTTCCCGCTTTCGCCGCGAGCCGGTGCCGGCAACCGGTTTCTCGATCGGCGTCTCGCGCCTTGCCAATGCGCTGAAGCTGACCGGCAATCTTGGCTCGGACGAGCCTGTCGGTCCTGTCGTCGTGCTCGTCATGGACAAGGACCAGACCGCCCGCTACCAGGCTATGGTTTCCGAACTCCGCCAGGCCGGCATCCGCGCCGAAATGTTTCTTGGCTCCACCAAGAATTTCGGCAAGCAGGTCGCCTATGCCGACAAGCGCAATGCGCCGGCTGTCATCATCGAAGGCAGCCAGGAGCGCGAAGGGGGCATTTTGCAGGTCAAGGACCTCGTCGCCGGCAAGCAGGCAGCGCAGGCCATCACCGACAATGCCGAATGGAAGGCCGCCCGGCCCGGCCAGTTCGAGATCAAGCGCGAAGACCTCGTAGCAGCCATCCAGAAATTGCTGAGCGAGCAATGATGACCAGGGGGCTCCGGGCATGCGCGATCCCCACCTCTTTCTCCCAGGAGAAGTGGAAGCGCTATCATGACTAACGCTGCGATGCGGCGGGCACAGCTTGAAGCCCTCGTTGAAGCGCAGGGTGGTTGTCGCGCGACGCCGCCGCTGCTGCTTCCCGCCGATCCATACTTCGATCTCGCCGGCGAAGAGTTCGGCCGCCGCCTGCTGCTGACCGCCGATCGAACCGGTGCCGAGCACTGCCTGCGGCCTGAATTCACGCTGCCGATCGTGCGCGACTACATCGCCGATGGCACGCGCCAGCCGGCCGCCTTCACCTATCTCGGTCCCATCTTCCGCCAGCGCGAGACGGGCCCTGCCGAGTTCGACCAGGCCGGCATAGAGCTTCTGGCCCAGCCCGACGGGGATGTGGCGCTAGATCAGGTGTTCACCTTCGCTCGTGCTGCCCTCTCGATTTTCGGCTTGACCCCGCGCATCCGCCTCGGTGGGGTAGGGCTCTTCGAAGCCCTGCTGGTGCAGGCCGATATGCCGGCCGCCTGGCGTCCGCGTATCCGTCACCGTTTCGGCCATCCCGAAGCGATGGAGCGCCTGCTTTCGCGCCTCGAGGCCGCCCCCGATCTGCCGCGGCAGGAGCAGCCCGCGCGCGATGTGCTGGTTGAGGATGTCACGGCGCGCATGGTGTCATCTGGCCTCAGCCTATCCGAGGGGCGTACGCCAGAGGAAATCGCTGATCGCTACCTTGAGCAGCAGGCGCTCGATGCTGCCCATGTGCCAGCCGGCACACTTGCGCTGCTGCGCCAGTATCTCGCTATTTCCGGCGAAGTCCTGTCCGCACTCCGGCAGGTAGAAGCTCTCGCCGATGCGCACAAGCTGATGCTGGGTGCGCCGATCCGCACCATTCGCCGTCATCTCGATTCCCTTGGGGAAGCCCATGTCAGCTTCGATGCCGCTTTTTCGCCGCGGCTTGATTATTATACCGGCATTGTTTTCGAGATGACCGGGCGGCATGGCGAAGTGCTGGCTTCGGGCGGACAATACGACCGCTTGCTGGAGCGCCTGGGCGCCACGGCGCCGATTGCGGCCTCTGGTTGTGCACTCTGGGTCGACCGGCTCGAAGCGGAGATCGCACCATGACCGGCATTACCCTGGCTGTTCCCTCCAAGGGGCGGCTCGAAGAGCTGACCCGCGAATGGTTCGCCGCACGCGGCCTCACCATTTCGCGTCCGGGCGGCGCGCGCTCTTATCTCGGGGTGATGGATGGCGAACCCGATGTGACCGTGCGCTTTTTCCCCGCCTCCGAAATCGCGCGCGAACTGATCCGCGGCAATATCGACGTCGGCGTCACCGGGCGGGACCTGATCCATGAGACGAGCGAAACCGGCCCGGATAGCGTGACCTTTGCCTTGCCCATGGGTTTTGGCCACGCCGATGTGGTGATCGCCGTGCCGGAAGCCTGGATCGATGTCACCCATCTTCACGATCTGGCCGATGTCGCATCCGATTTCCGCAGCCGTCACAAGCGCTGGCTGCGGATCGCCACCAAGTATATCACCATCACCCGCCAGCACTTTGCCCGTGCTGGCATCGCCGAATACCGGATCGTTGAAAGTCTTGGCGCAACAGAAGCCGCGCCTGCTTCAGGCGCTGCCGATATCGTTGTCGATATCACATCGACCGGCTCCACCCTCGCGGCCAATGGCCTGCGGGTCTTAGAGGATGGGGTGATGCTGAAAAGCGAGGCCAACCTGATCGTCTCGCGCACAGCGCCCTGGTCGGATGCGCAGCGCGCCCAGGTCGCAAACCTTTTGCAAAAGCTTGGTGCCGCGCCAGCCTGATCTGCCGATCCACTTGTTTCCGTCACTCCCCTGTCTGCGGCCGGAAGGGTGAGCGCGTATTGCCGCGCGTCGGCGGCTTTTCTGGAGTTGATATCGCCATGCTCGAACCCATGGTTCTTCTGGCTCTGGCCGGCGTCGGCATGTTGGCCGGCTTTGTCGATGCGGTTGCGGGCGGGGGTGGCATGATCACCGTGCCGGCGCTCCTTTCGGCAGGCCTTCCGCCCATCAGTGCCCTCGCCACCAACAAGATGCAGTCCTCCATCGGCACGGCGATGGCGGTGCTGACCTATTGGCGCCGCGGCTTTGTGTCGGTGCGCGCGCTCGTACCCTCGGTCGCGACCACTCTTGCTGGGAGCCTCATCGGTGCCCTGATCGTCAAGCAGATCGATACCAGCGTGCTCAACGTCGCCGTTCCGATCGCGCTCATTGCGATCGCACTCTACTTCCTGTTCGCACCGAGTCTGTCCGATGCCGATCGCGCTTCCCGGCTTGCCTTTCCGCGCTGGGTGCCGGTGCTCGGTTTCGTCATCGGATTTTATGATGGAGTTTTCGGCCCAGGCACGGGTTCGTTCTTCACGATCGGCTTCGTGCTGCTTTTCGGCCTCGGCATCACGCGCGCGACAGGCAATACCAAGCTGCTGAACCTGACATCCAACCTTGCAGCCCTGGTCATCTTCATCATCGGCGGCGACGTCGTGTGGCAGGCGGCTATTGTGATGGCCGGCGGGCAGGTGATCGGCGGCTATGTCGGGGCCCGTGCCGGTATCCGCTTCGGCGCCAAGTTGATCCGGCCGCTCGTTGTGGTGGTCTCGATCGCCATGGCACTCAAGCTCCTGCTCTGGCCCTGAAGGCAGGCCGCTTCAGCACGCGGAAATGGAAAAGGCGCAGTGTTGCCACTGCGCCTTGCTGCGAAGATCGTGACTGGGAAGAAACGAGCCTCGAAGTCTTCCAGAATGCCCGAGCCGACAGGATCGATCCGGGCATCCTGATTTTTGTGGGTCGGACTGCTTAGAAGTCCATGCCGCCCATGCCGCCCATGCCGCCGCCGCCCGGCATTGCCGGTGCTGCTTCCTTGGGGGCTTCGACAATGGTGGCTTCGGTGGTCACGAGGAGCGAGGCAACCGAGGCAGCATCTTCAAGAGCGGTACGAACGACCTTGACCGGGTCGATGACGCCGAGCTGGACGAGATCGCCATATTCACCCGTTGCGGCGTTGTAGCCGAACGAGGGAGCCGAGTTCTCGAGGATCTTGCCGACAACGACCGAACCTTCGGCACCGGCATTGTTGGCGATGCAGCGCACCGGCTCCTGAAGAGCGCGACGAACGATCGAGATACCAGCTTCCTGGTCTGCGTTTGCACCCTTGACGGTGATGGCGGCAGCGGCGCGGAGCAGGGCAACGCCACCACCCGGAACGATGCCTTCTTCAACGGCAGCGCGGGTTGCGTTGAGCGCGTCGTCGACGCGGTCCTTGCGCTCCTTGACTTCCACTTCGGTCGAACCGCCGACGCGGATCACGGCAACACCGCCGGCAAGCTTTGCAAGACGTTCCTGCAGCTTTTCACGGTCGTAGTCCGAGGTGGTTTCCTCGATCTGCGCCTTGATCTGGCCAACGCGGCCCTGGATGTCGTCCTGCGAACCGGCGCCATCGACGATGGTGGTGTTTTCCTTGGTGATTTCAACGCGCTTGGCAGTGCCGAGCATGTCGATGGTCACGTTCTCGAGCTTGATGCCGAGATCTTCCGAGATCACCTGGCCACCGGTCAGGATGGCGATGTCTTCGAGCATGGCCTTGCGGCGATCACCGAAGCCCGGAGCCTTGACGGCAGCAACCTTGAGGCCGCCACGCAGACGGTTGACGACGAGGGTCGCAAGCGCTTCGCCTTCGATGTCCTCGGCAATGATCAGCAGCGGACGCTGCGACTGCACGACCGATTCAAGGATCGGCAGGATCGCCTGGAGGTTCGAGAGCTTCTTTTCGTGCAGCAGGATCACCGGGTCTTCGAGGACGGCGGTCATCTTCTCGGCATTGGTCACGAAGTAAGGCGAGAGGTAGCCACGGTCGAACTGCATGCCTTCAACGACATCGAGTTCGGTTTCGGCGGTCTTGGCTTCTTCGACGGTGATGACACCCTCGTTGCCGACCTTCTGCATGGCTTCCGAGATCATGTCGCCGATGGACGATTCGCCATTGGCCGAGATGGTGCCGACCTGAGCGACTTCGGAAGACGAAGTGATCTTCTTGGCCGAACCCTTGAGCGAGCCGACGACTTCGGCAACCGCGAGGTCGATACCGCGCTTGAGGTCCATCGGGTTGAAGCCGGCGGCAACAGCCTTGACGCCTTCAACGACGATGGCCTGGCCGAGAACGGTTGCAGTGGTGGTGCCGTCACCGGCGATGTCGTTGGTTTTGGAGGCGACCGAACGCAGCAGCTGTGCGCCGAGGTTTTCGAACTTGTCTTCGAGTTCGATTTCCTTGGCAACCGACACGCCGTCCTTGGTGATGCGCGGAGCACCGAACGACTTTTCGATCACGACGTTACGACCCTTGGGGCCGAGGGTGACCTTGACGGCATTGGCGAGGACGTTGACGCCGCGCAGCATCTTTTCGCGGGCGTCGGTCGAGAACTTTACTTCTTTAGCGGCCATGTGAGGCGCTCCTTAGAATGGGTTGAACGACAGGAAGGGTCGCAAAGCCTCAGGCTTCGACGATGCCCATGATGTCGCTTTCCTTCATGATGATCAGGTCTTCGCCGTTGAGCTTGACCTCGGTGCCGCTCCACTTGCCGAAGAGCACGCGATCGCCGGCCTTGACGTCGAGCGCGTTGATCTTGCCGTTTTCATCGCGAGCGCCAGGGCCCACGGAGACAATCACGCCCTCGGAGGGCTTTTCCTTGGCGGTGTCGGGGATGATGATCCCGCCCTTGGTCTTTTCTTCACTGTCGACGCGACGGACGACAACGCGGTCATGCAGGGGACGGAAGCCCATGGTACGTTCCTCTTGGCATCATTTCTGAATGCAATTTTGCGCTTGTTAGCACTCGATTGCGTGGAGTGCTAACAAGGTGTCACGGATATAGGAAGGCACAGCGATCAGAGTCAAGGTGGGGTGAACGCAGATTTTGTTCGTGCGTTAACATGGGGAGATGAACCTCACACAACAGGAGGCGACCGTGACCGCCAACAACATCAACACCGCCACTGTCACCCCCGTCGAAGGGCGCGTGCATATCTTTTTCGACGATGCCGAAATTGCCAGCACGCTCAGTGCCGTAAAGCTTGAGGAGCCCGGGCGTAACCCGCAGATTTTTGTTCCGCTTGAAGCTGTTCATCCCGGCATTCTGGAAGCCTCGGAAACCCGCAAGGCCGAGCCGGGCCTGGGGGAGGCGCACTATTATACCATCAAGACGCTGACGGCCGACGGACCGGACGAAGCCTGGTACTACCCCTATGCAGAAGGAGAATATGGACCTGTCCGCGACCTTCTGACCTTTGGTGGAGACCGCGTCAAAGTGGATATTTCGCAGGTTTGATGCGGTGCTTGTGCTAGCATCTCGCCAACATTTGGGCTTTCCAAACACCTTTGGGTGGCAAATCGGGTAACGTGGGATGCACCAGCACCCACTTTCCCCTTTCCTATATCCGGCACCTGCTGCATAAGGCTGCTCATGAGCGAACAATCTTCCCTTCAGATCAAGCTGCGCATCAAGGGTGGCAGCGGTCCCAATGCAAACTGGCACTGGGAAATCCAGGACGCCGACGGCAAGGTCATCAAGACCGGCAGCGCCGTTGGCCCCGAGCACAAGGCATTCGCCACTGCGCGCATCGCCAAGGAAAAGCTGGAGCAAGCCTCCGGCAAGTAAGCCGATACGACCGACGAGCATGCCGTGACAACTCCTGCGTCCGCCGCCGAAACGACACAAGCGGTGGCGCGTGGCCCGCTGTATGGCATATCGCTCAAGGTCGTCTCGGTGGTCTTCTTCGTGATCATGGCCGCCTGCCTCAAGGCCACCGAAACCATCCCTGCGGGGGAACTGGTTTTCTTTCGCTGTTTCTTCGCCATTCTTCCGGTGGTTGTCTGGCTGGCCTGGCGTGGCCAGATGCGACAGGCGCTCCACACGAAAAGGCCTTGGGGCCATGTGCTCCGTGCCCTTGTCGGAGCCACCTCGATGAGTCTTGGGTTCTTCGCCCTGACCCGTTTGCCCCTGCCGGAGGCGACAGCGATTGGCTATGCCGCCCCGCTTCTCATCGTGGTGTTCAGCGCCATCCTGCTCAAGGAGCGGGTGCATGTGTTTCGCTGGACCGCCGTCATCATCGGCCTTGTCGGGGTGCTGATCATTCTCTGGCCGAGGCTGACGCTTTTTACCAGTGGGGAGCCGCTGGGCGATAGCGAAGCTCTCGGTGCGATCGCTGCCTTTGGCGGAGCGATCGTCACCGCCTTTGCACTGATGCAGGTACGCAATCTGACACGCACCGAGCGAACCGAAGCGATCGTAGTCTATTTCTTTATCATTGCCAGCCTCATGTCGCTGCTGACCATCCCCTTTGGCTGGGTCATGCCGACAATGGAACAGGCCCTGTTGCTCGTCGGGGCCGGCTTTGCCGGTGGGATCGGGCAGTTGCTGATGACCTCGTCCTATCGCCATGCCGACATGTCGGTCATCGCGCCCTTCGAATATGTCTCCCTGCTGCTGACGCTGGTGATCGGGTTTTTCATCTTCGGAGACATTCCGACCCTGACCATGGTCCTTGGCGCTGTCATCATCGTCGGATCGGGAATCGCGGTGATCCTGCGCGAGCACTATCTTGGCCTTGATCGCATCAAGGCCAAGGAAGCCAGCACGCCGTAGATTTTCCGAGCTGGGTCCTGCCGGGCTATATCAGGACGCGCCAAAGACACCCTCACCGCCTCGGCTGCGCCGAGCCACCTCCGCCCGAGAGGGAGAGGAATAAAGCCGGCCACCGTTCTCTTCTTCTCTCACTCGGGGAGAGGTGGCGCGTAGCGCCGGATGAGGGGGTGGCCGGATTTAACCGGCCTTGGGCAGTTCGGACCAGCCCTGGCGTTTGCGGTAGATGGTGGAGGGGCTGATTTCGAGCGCGGCGGCCGCAAGCGAAATGTTGCCGGAAAAGGCGGCGATGGCGTCTTCGATGATCTTTTGTTCCTGCTGCCACATGGGCAGGATCGCGCGGCGCGTTTCGCTGCGGGAGGGCGCGACCGTCACTGGAGCGAAAGCCTGAGACTCGATATCGGCCGCATCGAGCATGCCGATATCGATCTCGCCGCCATCAAACATGACCACGATGCGGCGGATCAGGTTTTGCAGCTGCCGCACATTGCCCGGCCAGTCGGCCGCCGTGAGTTGCTGGGCCGATTCTTGGGTGAATGAGCCAAAACTCTTGTGCTCTTCGCGCGCGTAGCGATCAAGGAAATGCCGGGCCAGAACCATGATGTCGGTCGGACGCTGGCGCAGCGGCGGCAGGTGGATCGGCAGCACATGGAGCCGGTAGAACAGATCCTCGCGGAACTTGCGCTCGGCGATCATCTGCAGGGGATTGCGGTTGGTCGCGCAGATGACGCGCACATCGACCTTGCGCATATTGGCTTCGCCGACGCGTGAAATCGTGCCCGTCTGGAGAAAACGCAAAAGCTTGGATTGGAGCGAGAGGTCCATCTCGCCCACTTCGTCCAGAAACAGCGTGCCGCCATCGGCGAGTTCAACTGCTCCCTTGCGGTCTTCGTGAGCGCCAGTAAAGGCGCCGCGGGCGACGCCGAACAGTTCGCTTTCCATCAGGTCGCGCGGAATGGCAGCGCAGTTGATGGCGACAAGCCGCTTGGCCGCGCGGGGCCCCTGGCTATGAAGCGCTTCGGCGCAGACATCCTTGCCCGTGCCGCTTTCCCCGGTAATGAAGACGGGCGCCGACGACGAGGCGACGCGACCGATCTGCTCGTAAAGAAACTGCATGGCGCTCGAGGCGCCGACGAAACCGGCAAAATCGGCGACGTTCTCGTTGCGCGCCGTATCGAGCCCAAGCGAGCGCGGCCGGCCATGGCGCTGCGCCAGCTCGCCGATACGGGTGGCAAGGGCCGGCCCGGCAATGGGCTTGGTGACGTAGTCATGGGCGCCCGAGCGCATGGCTCCGACAGCGGCACTGACCGAGGCACCGCTTGCCATGGCGATCACCAGCGCGCCTTCTGCGAGGCGCACGATCCGGCTCATGCTTTCCTCGTCGCGCTCGGCGATATCGGCAAGGCTGGGCATGTCGGCAAGAATGATATCGAACCGATGCGCGCGCAGCAGCTCGATGGCGTCACGGCCGGACCGGGCGATCTCGACAAGCGGCGCGCACAGCATGGCGCGGCTCAGTGATTCGCCAGTCTGCGCAGCAGTTTGGGCATCTGCATCGATTAACAGGAGCCGTCCGCTGAGCGGGCCATCAAGGCCGGTATTCATCGCCATTGCGCCAATTTCCCAATAATTCGCCGATATCAGGCAGATTCGGCGTTGCCGCGATTATTGGCCAACAGGGTAAATAATCCGTTTTACCCCCACGATCGCGTGTCGGTGCTTTTTCCATCACAGAGGCGATGGTATGACGGGCCAAGCCGAATCTTGACGTTTCATGAATCCGGGATGCCCATGCAGGCTCTGGTCTATCTTTTTATCGCGCTTGGCTCTGCGGCTCTGGGCGCCGCTGCCTATTTCGGGCTCGGGTTCACCCCTGCGGAAGCGCTGTTGCTGAGCCTGATCGCCCTTTCGGCCGGTGCGCTCGTGATGGAACGGCGGCTGCGCCTGCGCGCGGAGCGCCGGTTGGAACGCGGCATCGAGGATCTTTCACGGCTCCTTGCAACCGATGCCCAGGCCGGCTCCGTGCTCGGCCGCCGCATCAATGCCCTTTCTGAACTCAATCCCGGCCAGCGCCTCGAAGCTGTCGAAGCCGATATTTCCGTGCTCGGCACGGTGATCCGCCAGGTGGCCGAAGCGGTGGCCGAAATCGAGGACAAGGCCGGCGAAGCCCCGGCATCTGCGTCAGCCGAGCGGTTCGGGTCCGACAGCAAGCGCAGCCAAACTCTTTCGCCCGAGCCTGCGGAAGAAGAGGTCGAGCCGATCATTCCCACCGAAATGGTGCGTCAGGCCATTGCGGAAAACCGGCTGGTCTTTCACATCCAGCCCATCGCGCGGCTGCCGCAGCGCCGGCCTGCCGGCTATGATCTCGTTCCGCGCCTTTTGCTTGAAGACGACGATCTGGCCGAGCCTGGCGATTTTCTGCCGCGCCGGGGCGGCGACGATGTGGTGCAGCGAGTGGAAGGCAATGCCCTGAGCGAAGCGGTGGCCATTGCCCGCCGCGCCCGCACGGGTGGACAGACGATCACGGTCAACGTGCCGCTGAGCGGGTCGACCCTGCGCGACAGCGCCGCCGTCGAACAGCTGATCGCGGTGCTCGATGCCAATCGCGCCATCGCCACCAATCTGGTGTTTCTGATCGGCGAGGCCGATTTCCAGAACCTGAGCCAGACCGCGCGCCAGGCCCTGCAGGCCATTCAGCGCCGCGGTTCGGGTTTTTCGCTCGGGGCCACGACTTCGCTGCGGCTCAACTTCGCGGACCTTTCCGAATTGGGCGTGCGCTCGGTGCGCGTCAATGCCGGGCGGCTGATCAATTCGCCCCAGAGCTATACCGACTTTCACCTCTCCGATATCGCCAGCTATGTCGGCCGCTTCGACATCACGCTGCTCGCCACCGGAGTGAGCGACGAGCGGCAGATCGTCGAACTGCTCGACAACGAGATCCTTCTTGTCCAGGGCAACCATATTGCCCCGGCCGGCCCAGTGCGACCCGACCTGCTGCTCGAGCCGGCGCGGACCGTTGCGCCCATGGCGCTGGCCCAGGGTCAGCGGCGGCACGCCGAGGTTTAGAGGGCAGGAGGCGTTCCCTTCTTCCTCTCCCGCTCGGGGAGAGGTGGCTCGGCGCAATCGAGTCGCTGAGAGGGAGGTTTCTCTCTCATCTGAGTTTCAAGGCCCCCTCATCCGGCGCTGCGCGCCACCTTCCCCCCGAGAGGGGGAAGAACAGACAGGGCTCGCCGGCGCGTCTTCGAATATGCCAATGCAATGGACACGGCCTTGAAACCGTTTCGGGCTTGATTGCCGCAGGCAAACTGCCACATAGCTGCCGGACACTTTTACCCAATGGACCCAAGCCATGTCGTCACCTTTGCCGCTCATCTCTGGCCTTTCGGATCTGGCGGGGCGCTACGATGCGGTGCTGAGCGATGTCTGGGGTGTGATCCATAACGGGGTTTCTGCCTTTCCCGAGGCCATCGAGGCGCTGGTGAACTATCGGCGGGCCGGGGGCACGGTGGTGCTGATCACCAATGCCCCGCGTCCATCACCGCCCATCATCGCCATGCTCGACCGGCTCAATGTGCCGCGCGAAGCCTATGACGGCATCGTTTCCTCGGGCGATGCGACGCGCACCATGATCAGCAAATATCGGGGGCGGGCGATCCACCATGTGGGTCCGGCGACCGAGGACGATGCGCTCTACGACGGATTCGATCTCCGGCGCACCGGGCCGGAAGAGGCCGAGGTCGTGGTCGTCACCGATCTCGATACCGACAACGACACGCCCGAAATGTATCGCGAGCGGGCGAAGTTCTGGCTCTCGCGCAAATTGCCGATGATCTGCGCCAATCCCGACCGCGTCGTCGAGCATGGCGACCAGATTATCTATTGCGGCGGGGCGCTCGGAGACCTTTATGCCGCCATGGGGGGCATGGTGCTGATGGCAGGCAAGCCCTATCAGCCGATCTACGAAGAAGCGTTTCGCCTCGCCGAACTGGCGGCCGGCAAGGGGCTCGACAAGAGCCGGGTGCTGGCCATCGGAGACAGCGTGCGCACTGACGCGACGGGCGCCGCCCAGTTCGGCATCGACCTGCTGTTTATCACCGGCTCGATCCATGCCGCCGAACTCGACGCCTTCGGCAAGCCCGATCCGCAGGCCATCGCCGATCTGATCGAGCCGAGCCGCGCGCGGGTCGCCGGGTTTCTGCCGCGGCTGGCCTGGACTTCGTGACGTGAGCCGCTTCCAGCGTCTGTCCAGCTTTGCCGGGCTGCCCGAGAGCCTGAGGGGAGGCTACCTCGCCATCGGCAATTTCGATGGGCTGCACCGGGGGCACCAGAAGGTGATCGCGGCGCTGCGCGAGCGGGCCCATGCCGCCGGCGCACCGGCGCTGTTGCTGACCTTCGAGCCGCATCCGCGCGATGTGTTCGCTCCGGCTCCCTTCATGTTCCGGCTGACCGGCGGAGATGCCAAGGCGCAGCTGGCCGAGGCGCTGGGGCTCGATGGGATCATCATTCTGCCTTTCGACAAGGCCTTTTCCCAGATCGAAGCGGAGGCCTTCGTTTCCGATATTCTCGTGGAGGCACTCGGGGTGAAGGCGGTGTTCGTCGGCTCCGATTTCCATTTCGGACGCCAGCGCCGCGGCACCCCGGCATTTCTGCGCGAGGGCGGCGAGAGGCATGGTTTTGCCGTCGACATGCTCGATCTCGAAGACGAGGGAGACGAGCCGATCTCGTCCTCGCGCATTCGCGCCGCGCTGTCCGAGGGCGCGGTGGTGGCGGCCAATCGGCTCCTTGGCTATCATTGGTTTTTTGAAGGATGCGTGGTCAAGGGCGACCAGCGCGGGCGCGAATTGGGCTATCCGACCGCCAATACGCGCACGCCCGAAGGTTTTCAGCTGGCCCAGGGCGTTTATGCGGTGCGCGCCCGGGTGGATGGACGGCTCTTCGATGGCGTTGCTGCCTATGGCAAGCCGATGTTCGACAATCAGCGCCCGCCTTTCGAGACGCACCTGTTCGATTTTTCCGAGGATATCTACGGCAAGACCATCGCCGTGAGCCTTGTGGAGCACATTCGCGGCCAGGAAGTATTCAAGGGGCTCGAGGAGTTGATCGCGGCCATGGATCGCGACAGCCGCAAGGCGCGCGCGTTGATTGCGGCGGCTGGACCGATCAGCGATCTTGATCGGAAGCTTGGGTTTTTCGGGTAATCTTTCTTCACCTCTCCCTCTGGGGGAGAGGTCGGATTGCGTAGCAAGCCGGGTGAGGGGGCCTCGTTCTTACTTTGGTATTTGCCGAAGGCCCCCTCACCCGCCGCTTCGCGTCGACCTCTCCCCCAGAGGGAGAGGTGAGAACAAATCACCCTTTGCCCCATGGGCCCTGCCTTGCTAAAAGGCCCGCACTTCTTCCAGAACCGATTGCCGTTCCATGACCGACACCGCTCAAAGCGCGACCGAGAAAGACTATTCGGCCACGCTCTTCCTGCCCGAAACCGAGTTTCCGATGCGCGCGGGCCTGCCCGATCGTGAGCCGATCTGGCTCAAGCGCTGGCAGGACATGGATCTATATGCCCTGCAGCGCGAGCAGGCCAAGGACCGGCCGCTGTTTACGCTGCATGACGGCCCGCCCTATGCCAATGGCAATATCCATATCGGGCATGCGCTGAACAAGACGCTGAAGGATCTTGTGGCGCGCTCCATGCAGATGCTGGGGCACAACTCGGCCTATGTGCCGGGCTGGGACTGCCACGGCCTGCCGATCGAATGGAAGATCGAAGAGCAGTACCGGGCCAAGGGCAAGGACAAGAACGAGGTTCCGGTGGTTGAATTCCGCCAGGAATGCCGCAGCTTTGCCGAACAGTGGGTGGATATCCAGCGCGAGGAGTTCAAGCGCCTCGGCGTGCTGGGCGAGTGGGATAATCCCTATCTCACCATGAGCTTTGATGCCGAAGCCCAGATCGCGCGCGAGCTGATGAAGGTGTCGATGTCCGGCCAGCTTTATCGCGGCTCCAAGCCCGTGATGTGGTCGGTGGTCGAACGCACAGCGCTCGCCGAAGCCGAGATCGAATATGCCGACTATGAGAGCGACACAATCTGGGTGAAGTTCCCGGTGACTAAGGGGCCGCATCTGGGCGCCTCGGTGGTTATCTGGACGACGACGCCGTGGACCATTCCGGCCAACCGCGCCATCTCGTTCTCGTCGCGGGTCGAATACGGCCTCTACGAAGTGACCGAAGCGCCGGCGGAGAACTGGGCCAAGGTGGGCGACAAGCTGATCCTTGCAGACAAGCTCGCAGCAGAAACCTTTGCCAAGGCGAAGGTGACCGGTTTTGAAAAGCGCGCGGCGGTTTCGGCCGAAGATCTTCTTGCCATCACCGCCGCCCATCCCCTGCGCGGCTTTGCCGATGGTTACACATTCGACGTCCCCCTGCTCGATGGCGAACACGTGACCGATGATGCCGGCACTGGCTTTGTTCACACAGCGCCCGGCCATGGTCTCGACGATTTCGGGATCTGGATGGAATCGACGCGGCTTTTGCAGGAGCGTGGCATCGATCCAGCTATACCCTATGTGGTGGATGACGCCGGTTTTTATACTAAGGACGCGCCGGGCTTCGATGGCGCGCGGGTCATCGACGACAATGGCAAGAAAGGCGATGCGAACCAGCGTGTCATCACCGCGCTTGCCGAGCACGGCAATATCATCGCCCGTGGCCGCGTGAAGCATCAGTATCCTCATTCCTGGCGTTCCAAGAAGCCGGTGATCTATCGCAACACGCCGCAATGGTTTGTCTATATGGACAAGCCTATCGCAGCCTCCCCCTCATCCGGCCCTGCGGGCCACCTTCTCCCCGAGGGGGAGAAGAACGAGGCTGATACGCTGCGCAACCGCGCGCTCAAGGCGATCGACAAGACAAAATTCTATCCGGCCGCGGGCCAGAACCGCATCCGCGCCATGATCGCCGACCGGCCCGATTGGGTGCTGTCGCGCCAGCGCGCCTGGGGCGTGCCGATCACCGTGTTCGTGCATCGGGAAAGCGGCGAGATCCTCAAGGATGAAGCGGTCAATCACCGCATTGCCCAGAGCTTTGAGGAAGAGGGTGCGGACGCCTGGTACAAGCCTGGCGCGGCCGAGCGCTATCTGGGCGCAGATCGCCGGATCGAAGACTACGAGATGGTGCGGGACGTGCTCGATGTCTGGTTCGACTCTGGTTCGACGCATTCCTTTGTTCTGCGCAACAAGCAGAAGTGGCCGCACCTGAAATTCCCCGCTTCGATGTATCTCGAGGGTTCGGACCAGCATCGCGGCTGGTTCCATTCCTCGCTGCTCGAAAGTTGCGCCACCAATGGCCACGCGCCCTATGACAGCGTGCTGACCCACGGCTTCACCATGGATGGTGAAGGCAAGAAGATGAGCAAGTCGCTGGGCAATACCGTTGCCCCGCAGGACATCATCAAGCAGTACGGCGCCGATATTCTACGGCTTTGGGTGGCGTCTTCGGACTATTCGGAAGACCTGCGCCTCGGCAAGGAAATCATCCAGACCACGGTCGATGGCTATCGCAAGCTGCGCAATACGCTGCGCTGGCTCCTCGGTAATCTCGCCCATTTCAAGGCCGACGACGTCGTCGATTTCCGCGACATGCCCGAGCTTGAGCGGCTGATGCTGCATCGGCTGGCTCAGCTCGATCGTGGGGTACGCGCCGCGTACAAGGAATATGACTACCGCAAGGTAGTGACGCTCCTGACCAACTTCATGAATATCGAGCTGTCGGCGTTCTATTTCGATATCCGCAAGGATACGCTCTATTGCGACCCGATTTCCTCGATCAAGCGCCGCTCGGCGCTGACCGTGCTCGATCATCTGTTCAACGCGCTGACGGCGTGGCTGGCGCCGATCCTGGTCTTCACCATGGAAGAGTGCTGGCTCGAACGCCATCCGGGCGAAACGGAATCGGTGCACCTGCGTCTGTTCCCCGACGTGCCGGCCAACTGGATCGATGACGAACTGGCGGCCAAGTGGCAGCTGATCCGCGCGGTGCGCCGCGTGGTGACCGGGGCGCTCGAGATCGAGCGGCGCGAGAAGCGGATCGGTTCCTCGCTCGAGGCTGCGCCGGCCGTCTTTGTGGCCGATCCGCGTTATATCGTGGCGCTTGAAGGCCAGAACCTGGCCGAGATCGCCATCACCTCGACGATTTCGGTCAAGCAGAACGAGGGTCCGGCTGAGGCTTTCCGGCTCGATGATGTGCCGGGCGTCTCCGTCGTGCCGGCCATGGCCGAGGGCACGCGCTGTGCGCGCTCCTGGAAGGTGCTGCCCGAGGTTGGCACCGATCCGGAATATCGCGACGTAACGTTGCGCGATGCCCAGGCGCTGCGCGAACGCGCGGCGGCGGGGCTCTAGTTTTTGACACTCACCAGTTTGGGTATCCTCGGAAGTCACCCCGGCTTTTGGCGGGGGCCCATCCTGAGATCTCAAGCTGGGCCCCGGCCTGCGCCGGGGTGACATTCGGAGGTTAGGAAGAGCTGACCCACCCGACCAGACCCCTCATCCGGCGCTTAGCGCCAGCTTCTCCCGCAAGGGAAGAAGGGAAGCAGGAGAGTGCGTTGAGTACCTCGAAAGTCCGTTCTACCTACACCTCGCTTGTCGCCGCCATTCTCGCCTTCGGGCTCGATCGGGCGCAAAAGGGCTATCATATTGCGGCTGACTGCTATGCGGTCGGTCAGGCCAATTGCGTCTCGATCTTTTCCAACTACCAGCCATTTTCGATGACCGGATGGCGCGGGGGCGAGATCGTGCCGGTGACCTCGTTCTTCGACTATGTTCTCGTCTGGAACACGGGGATTTCCTATGGCCTGCTCGATGGACTGCCAGTCTGGACGCTGGGAGCGATCATGATGGCCGCCATCGTTGCGCTCTCGGTCTGGTGGTGGCGCACCGATGCTCCGATCGTGCGGCTGGGCCTTGCCTTGTGCATCGGCGGAGCGCTCTCCAATGCTCTCGACCGGCTGATCTATGGCGCGGTGGCGGACTTCTTCCACTTCCATTGGGGGAGCTGGTCCTTTTATATCTTCAACATCGCCGATATGGCGATTACGCTGGGCGTCATCCTGTTGTTGCTCGATCTTGTCGGGTTCGGCCGCAAGAAGACCCCGGCGGCATCATGAGGCTTAACAATCATTGTGCTGCCCGAATCTGGCCTTAGGGGCGGGAATGCGGTATAAGCGCCGCCGATATGGTAAGGGACGTTTCATGCATATTGGATTGACCGGCCGCGAGGGCCGCATTTCGGCCGCAGCGCGCGCTGGGCTTGCAGGTCTTGCCCTGATGGCGACTTTGGCTCTGGGCGCCTGCACCACGGTTGAAGGCACCAATGCGCTGACCGATTTCGGCACGTTCGAACGCGAAGTGATGAACGATACCGCGCGCGGCGTCGGCTTGATCCCCGGCAATGCGCCCAAGGAAGACCTGACCGCAGCGCGCGCGCCGCTGGTTCTGCCGCGGAACGGCAACAATCTGCCGGCGCCATCGGCCCAGGTGGCAGCCGCGCAACTGCCGGCGGACAGCAGCACCGTTCGCATCGACACATCCAATCTGAGCGAAGCCGATCTCCAGCGCCTGCGCAGCGCGCGCGTCGTCGATCTGCGCTCGCTCTCGGGCCGCCCGCTAACCCCCGAGGAAGCCCGTGCGCTGACAGCGCGCATGAGCTCGGCCGGCATGCAGGTGAGCAGCGCGGCAAGCCGTCCGCTCTATCTGCCTCCCGGGGAGTATTTCACCCGCGTCGGCGACGCCAATCTTGTTTGCCGTGCCCCCAATGGGGAACTGGTTCCGATCAGCGATGCACGCTGCCCCGACGAAGTGCGCCGCGCTCTGCGCAGCCAGGGGCCAAGCAGCAATCAGCTCAGCACATCGGCCGACCCGCGCCTGACCAATTCGGAAACCTCCCTCCGGTAATCGCCGGCTGGATCGCAAATCTCTTCTGGCGGCCGGACGATCCGGCCGCCTTTCGCTTTCTCCGCGCCGCCCATTGTGGGTCCCGCATGATATGGAAGTCCTGTTCGCATGAGCGACACCAAGAAACCCGAAACCGCCGATCGTCTTGCCAAGGTCATGGCCCGCGCCGGGCTCTGTTCCCGCCGAGATGCCGAAGGCTGGATCGCTGCCGGCCGCGTCACGGTCAACGGCAAGAAGGTCATCACGCCCGCCTTCAACGTGACGAGCCGCGACAAGATCACCGTCGACGGCAAGCCGCTGGCCGAGCGCCAGGGCACGCGCGTGTGGCTTTACCACAAGCCGGCAGGCCTCGTGGTCACCGAAAAGGACCCGGAAGGCCGCCCGACCATTTTCGAAGAGCTCGAGGAGAAGGGCCTGCCGCGGGTCGTCACCGTCGGCCGGCTCGACATCAATACCGAAGGCCTGCTTCTTCTGACCAATGATGGCGGGCTCAAGCGTGTGCTCGAACTGCCCTCCACCGGCTGGCTGCGCCGCTATCGCGTGCGCGCATATGGATATGTCACCCAGAGCCAGCTCGACGCGCTCAAGGACGGTATCACCGTCGACGGCATCAACTATGGGCCCATCGAGGCAACGCTCGAGCGCCAGCAGGGGCATAATTCCTGGATCGTGGTGGGGCTGCGCGAAGGCAAGAACCGCGAGGTTAAGAACGTGCTTGGCGCGCTCGGGCTTGAGGTCAACCGGCTGATCCGGGTGTCCTATGGTCCGTTCCAGCTCGGGGAACTGGGTGAAGGCGAGATCGAGGTGGTCAAGGCCAAGATGCTGAAGGATCAGCTGGGCCGGAAGCTGGCCGAAGCGGCCAATGTCGATTTCGACAGCGAGATGCCCGAAGGCCTGTTCCCGCCGCCCCAGGCGATGAGCGAAAGCCCGCGCAGCCGCGGCACGGCGCGCCGGCCGACATCGGCGGCGCGCGGCGGTTTCGGCAATCGCGAGGAGGAGCGTCCGGTCCGGCCGCGCCGCATCCACTTCGACGAGGATGGGCGCGCGCCCGAGGAATACGAACCCAAGGGGCCGGGCCGTCAGCGCGCCGACAAGGACGACCAACCGGCACGCAGCTTCGGCCGCCCCGAGCGTGGTGAGCGCCCGGCGCGCGCAGAGCGCCCCGGCGGGGATCGCAAGAGCTTTGGCGACAAGAAGTCTTTTGGCGACAAGAAGTCTTTCGGGGACAAAAAGCCTTACGGCGACAAAAAGCCCTATGGCGAGAAGCGGTCCTTTGCGGACCGGCCGCAGCGTGGCCGCCGTTCAGAGGGCGATGAGCGCCCACAGCGCGGCTATGGCGAGAGGCCCCAGCGTGCATTCGGGGATCGGCCCGAGCGTGGCGGGCGTCCGGATCGTCCGGCGCGTTCATTTGGAGATCGGCCGGAACGGGGTGGAGGCGATCGTCCGGCGCGGCCCTATGGCGACCGGCCGGAACGCAGCGGCGGTGAGCGGCCCGCACGGCGCGACGATCGCGCAGGCGGCAAGAGTTTCGGCGACCGCAAGGCATTTGGCGGGAAGCCCTCCTTCGGCGGCACGCCAGGCGGAAAGCCCGCGTTCGGCGACAAGTCCCGTGGGCCGCGTCCCTCTGGCGGGCGCCCAACGGGAGGTCGTCCCGAAAGTGGACGTCCAACCGGTGGTCGTCCCGCAGGCGGCGCGCGTCCTGGCGGCAAGCCTTCCGGCGGACGCCCGGGCGGCCAAAGGAAGCCGCGCGGCTAAACCATGCGGATCGTTGCTGGAAAATATCGCGGCAAGCAGATCAATTCGCCCGCGGACGATGCCATTCGTCCAACGGCGGATCGCGTGCGCGAAAGCATGTTCAACATCCTCGGCTCGCGCATCGGTCCAGTTTTCGAGGGCAAGCGTGTGCTCGACCTTTTCGCCGGCACCGGGGCGCTGGGGCTTGAGGCGCTTTCGCGCGGGGCGGCTCACGTCACCTTTGTCGATATCGGAGCCGAGGCGCGCGGGCTGATCCGCGACCATATCCAGGCCTTCGGCGTTGCCGGCATCACCAAGCTTTTGCGGCGTGATGCGACCGGGCTCGGCACGCCGGGCACGTTTGGCCAGTTCGATCTGGTTTTTCTCGACCCGCCTTATGGTCAGGGGCTTGGCGAGCGGGCTCTGGCGGAACTGGCGGGCAATGGCTGGCTCAAGCCGGGGGCGACGCTGGTCTGGGAAGAGAGCGTTGCAGCAAACGTGACCATTCCCAACGGCTTTACACTCGAAGACACGCGCGAATATGGGGCGGCGGCGGTGCGGTTTCTCCAGTTCGAGAGTATAGGCCCCTAGCCCCTCGAAAGCCGCCCGTTGGCGCCAGTGCCGCAGCGCGCGGAGGCGCTTGCCGTTCAGGTAGAGCCGCAATAGTTGATCGCTGGCGTTGAGAACCAAGCGCTGTCTGCCGAGTTCGTTTCTTGTGTTTGCAAGGAGCGAGTGGATGAGTGACGAGATCAGGGCCGGCGGGTGTCTGTGCGGGGCGGTGCGATATCAGGTGCGCGGCGAGCCGTTCAAATCCGGGCTCTGTCACTGCGCCGATTGCCGCAAGCTGACGGGCACAAGCTTTCTGGCCTATGCCGACTGGCGAAGCGATCAATTCAGCTATGAGGGCGAGATCAGCACCTATGAAGGGCGCTCGTTCTGCCCCACATGCGGATCGCGGCTCTTCAGCCTCGAGGACCGAAAGGTCGAAGTCTTTCTTGGATCGCTCGACGATGCACCCAATGGCATCAAGCCGCAGGTCGAGGGCTGGTGCAAGAGGCGCGAACCCTGGCTGCCGGTCCTGCCGGGCATGCCGATGATGCCCGCTGATCCCTAAGCGGCCTGGTTAAGGCAATCGGCGCAGCGGCCGCGGATCTCCATTGTCGTGCGTTCGACCTTGAACCCCTTGGCTTCAGCCCAGGCGCCCAGGCGCTCGTCGATCACTTCATCGGCAAACTCGTCGACCCGGCCGCAATTGTCGCAGATCGCGAAGGCGATCAGGCCAGAGCGGCGATGGCAATGGCTGTCGGCACAGGCAACGAAGGCGTTGATCGATTCAAGCCGATGAGCGAAGCCCCGCTCGACGAGTTTGTCGAGCGCGCGATAGACCTGAAGCGGGGCACGCAAGCCGTCCCCGCGCAACTTGTCGAGAATGTCATAGGCGCTGAGCGGACCGGTGGTTCCGGTCAGGGCGCCCAGCACCAGTTCCTGATTGCGCGTCAGGTCGGTGGGCATCGGGTGATCATGCGCCATGGCTTGGCCTCCTGCCGAACAAACGTGCGGTTGGCACCGCAAGCGAGATCAAAAAGATCATCAGGGCCGCAACCACGATGGACGGTCCCGAAGCGGTATCCCAGGTGAGCGATCCATACAAGCCGCCCACTACCGCCATGGCACCGAGCCCAGCGGCGATCAGCGCCATCATTTCGGGTGTGGCACTGAGGCGCCGGGCAGTCACCGCAGGGATGATGAGGAGCGAAGTGATCAGCAGTACGCCCACAAGGTTCATGGCGATGGCAATGACGAGTGCCATAAGCAGCATCAGAACGATGCGGCTGACCTCGGGATTGAGCCCCTCGGCCTCGGCGAGTTCGGGGCTGACGGTGGCGGCGAGGAGCGGCCGCCAGTTGAGCGCCAGAACCGCCAGGATCGCCGCCCCGCCACCGTAAATCACAAAGATGTCGTTCACCGAGACCGCGAGAATATCGCCGAAGAGGAGGCCCATCAGATCAAAGCGTACGGTGGTGAGAAAGCCGACGAGCACAAGGCCGACGGCGAGCGAGGAATGGCTCAAAAGCCCGAGAAGTGCGTCGGTCGATAATGTGTTTTGCCGCTGCAGAAGAAGCAGGGCGCCGGCGACAAGCGCTGCGACGACGAAGACGCCGAAGGTGATATTGATCGAAAGCAGCAGCGATATGGCAACGCCCAGAAGAGCGGAATGGGCCATGGTGTCGCCGAAATAGGCCATGCGGCGCCAGACGACGAAACAGCCCAGCGGGCCGGTGACCGCGGCAAGGCCAATGCCGGCAACGATGGCGCGGGAAAAGAAATCAGCGAGCATTGGCGATGCTCCACAAGAGGGACGGCGATTGCCGCGACACCCACCTGGCTCTCCTTTGGGAGGGGGCAGGTTGGTGGTTGGCGGGAAAGCGAGGCAAGGAGGGCGAGGCGGAGTGGGGATGGGCCGGCTTATCCATGTCCATGTCCCGCATGCTCGTGATGCCGGTGGGCATGAGCGCCGCCCTTGCCGACGACGCACCCGTCGTCGTGGTGCTCGTGATCGTGATGGTGCTCGTAGATGGCGAGGGTGGAAGCGGCGCGTGGCCCGAACAGCGCGAGATATTCGGGGCTGCTCTTGACCGCCGAGGGCGTGCCGCGGCAGCAGACGTGACCATTCAGGCAAAGCACAGTGTCTGTCTCGGCCATGACGACGTGAAGATCGTGGCTGATCATCAAAATGCCGGCTCCGGTGGTATCGCGGATCTGGCGCACGAGTTCATAAAGCGCGACTTCGCCGGAGAAATCGACACCCTGCACGGGCTCGTCGAGGACGAGCAGATCGGGTTTGCGGATCATGGCGCGCGCAAAAAGAACACGCTGGAATTCACCGCCGGAGAGTTCCTGCACGGCGGCATGGAGAAGGCGCAGGGCGCCGACCGCAGAAAGCGCCGCCTCGATCGCGCCGGAGGAGAAGGAGCCGGTCAGCGTCATCAGGCGCTCGACAGTGAGGGGCAGGGTCCAGTCGATGCTGAGCTTTTGCGGGACATAGCCGATGGTCAGGCCGGGCTTGCGGATGACAGTGCCGCTCGTGGGCTTGAGCACGCCCGTCGCCATCTTGGCGGTGGTGGATTTGCCCGAGCCATTGGGGCCGATCAGGGTGACGATCTCGCCGCGGGCAATGGTCAGATCTATCCCCTCGACCAGCGGCCGCCCGCCCCGGGCGTGACCGGCCTTGGCCAGCGTGATCAGCGTTTCGCCCCGCGCGCGCATATTCATAGGACTTTCCACAGGCACTCTTGACGGTATGATTTACGTTATAGCATAACGCCACTTCAAGTGTAATAACATTACATGTGATTGAATTCGACGTTCGCGAGGTGAACCATGAACCGGCTGCTTCCCTTATTTTCCCTGACCAGCCTGCTGCTTGCCGGCACGGCACAGGCAGCGCCCGAGGTGGTCGCCTCCACCAAGCCGGTGCACGCGCTTGTGGCCGCAGTGATGGAAGGGGTCGGAGAGCCAGGCCTGATCGTCAAGGGCGCGGCGTCGCCCCACACCTATTCGCTGCGCCCCTCGGATGCGGCAGCGCTTGAAAGCGCCGATGTGGTGTTCTGGACCGGGCATGGCATGGAGCTGTTCCTCGCAGACGCGCTGGAGACACTGGCCTCGGGCAGCCGCACCGTGGAGCTTTCCCGAGCCGATGGCATCACACTCCTGCCCATGCGCGAAGGCGGCACTTTCGAGGCCCATTCGCATGACGATCACGGGCACGATCACGAGCATGGCCATGGACATGACCACGCCGATCAAGGGCATGAGCACGGCGACGGGCACGATCACGGCCACGAGGAACATGATCATGATCATGATCACGGCCACCACCACGACCACGATCATGGCGAAGGCGATATGCACTTCTGGCTGGACCCGGAAAACGCCAAGCTGATGGTAACCGAAATCGCCTCCGTGCTGGCCGAGGTCGATCCGGACAATGCCACCGCCTATCAAGCCAATGCCGAGGCAGAGATCGTCTCGCTCGACCAGCTCGAGGAAGAGTTGCGCGACACGCTTGCGCCTGCGCTGGACAAGCCGTTCATCGTCTTCCACGATGCCTATCAGTATTTCGAACAGAGGTTCGGGCTGACCTCGGCCGGTTCGATCACCGTTTCGCCCGATGTGATGCCGGGCGCTGCGCGCATCGAGCAGCTGCGCGCCAAGGTGAGCGAGCTGGGGGCGACCTGCGTTTTCGCCGAGCCCAATTTCCAGCCCACGATCGTCAACACCATCGTCGAGGGAACTTCGGCCAAGGTCGGCACGCTCGACCCCGAGGGCAGCGCGCTTGCCGAAGGTCCCGGCCTTTATGCCGAACTGCTGCGCGGGCTCGCGCAGGGCATGGTCGATTGCCTCGACTGATCGGCACCTGGCATCACCTCTTGCTCGAGAGGTGATGCTATTTCAGCGGGCCCTTGAAGATGAAAAAGGCGCCGACGCCGATAAAGCCGAAACCAACCGCGTGATTCCAGGTGAGTTTTTCGCCCAGATAAAACACCGCGAAAAGCGCGAAGACCGACAGGGAAATGACTTCCTGAATGGTCTTGAGCTCGGCAGCCGAATAAACCGCGCTGCCGATGCGATTGGCCGGGATGGCCAGCCAATATTCGAAAAACGCCACGCTCCAGCTGATCAGCACGACCACCCACAGAACCAGCCCGTGATACTTCAGGTGCCAGTACCAGGCGAAGGTCATGAAAATGTTGGAGGCGATCAGAAGCCCTATGGGGGCAAGGGTGGGGAGATTGAATCCCATCGGGGGCACCACTGGCACGAATCGGTCCATCTGGACCGGATGCATCCTTCACCGCTCCCAGCCCCGTTTGGCAAGCGGTCTCAGCGCAGGTGGCGGGTCGGCTGCTCGAGGGCGAAGATATCGTCCGACAGGCTCTCGACCTGCTTGCGGATTAGCGCCTGTGCGTCATAAACGCCGCGATTGTAGAAATAGGCGCCCATTCTTTCGGCAAAGAACTGCATCAGCATCTCTGCCGGAATGGCCCCGATATCCTGGTCTAGCTCCTCGCGGAAATAGTCCTGGATCTCGCCGACGAGCGCCTTGGTTTCCTCGCGGCTGAACTTGATCTTTTCCATGTCGAAGCGCTCCTGTTGGGAGGCAGGGTTCAGCACATCGGCTGGAGCGAAGCAAGAAGCGGGGCGATGAGTGGATCGATTTCGGGGCGTTGCACCTGGGCATATTCGATGCGGAGAGCCGCGTAGCCGGTGCCGGAGCAAAGCGCGATCATGTGCTGGTGCATGACCCGGCCCGGCTTGGTCGCCGACCAGCTTGCCCAGGTGGCAGTGGTGGAGCGGGAAGCGATGCCCCAGCCATCGGCGAGGTCGCTTGCCAGCTGCGCTTCGGCTTCGGTTTCAAAGCGGGATGCGGCGGCACTCCAGGCCGAAAGTTGCGCACGGTTGAAAAAGAAGCGGCTCAGATTACCGCTTTCCCCGGCGCCGTCGAACCCGGGCGGCACGGCGAAAGTATAGCCCTGGTGCGGATTGTCCTGCACCCACCAGCCCGCCTGGGCATGGGCGGGAGTGGCAAGCAGGCTGAGGGCAAGAAGGATCGGGATCAGGCGCATGGGGCGAATCTGCCTGGCTTGCAGCAAGACGGCAAGGGGGATGGCCAGCTCAGAGCACCACGATGCCGGCATGCTTGGCCTTATTCTCGGGTTCCACATGGATGGTGATCTGCACGTCTTCTACCGCCTCGCGCAGCTTGGCTTCGAGGCAATCGCAAATGGCATGAGCCGCTTCAACCGACATGGTGCCGGGCACGACCAGGTGAAAATCGATGAAGGTGAGCTTGCCGGCCTGGCGGGTACGGATGTCGTGGGCCTCGATGGCGCCATCAGCGTTTTGCGCGATGACGTCGCGAATGGTTTTTTGCGTTTCGGGCGGCACGGCCACGTCCATCAGTCCGCCGACGCTTTCGCGGATGACGCCCCAGCCGGACCAGAGGATATTGACCGCAACAAGCGCGGCAAGCAGGGAGTCGAGCGCGGCAATGCCGGTGGCGTAAACCAGAACCAGTCCTGCGATAACTCCGACCGTCGAGACCACGTCGGTCATCAGGTGCTTGGCATCGGCGACAAGCGCAGGGGAGCGGACCCTAGTTCCATAACGTCGCAGATATTGTGCCCAGGTGACATTGATCAGCGTGGCGACAATGCTGAAGGCGAGGCCTTCAACAGGCGCTTCGGGCAGTTCTGGCGCAAGAAAGCCCTGATAGGCCTCGCGCAGGATCAGGATGGCGGCAACGATGATCATGACGCCCACGAGCACGGCCGAGAAGTACTCGGCCTTGTGGTAGCCATAGGGCAGAGATGCATCGGCCGGGCGCTGGGCGAGCCGCACCGCGATCAAAGCGAAAATGGCGGTAACGACATTGACGATCGATTCGAGCGCATCGGAATAAAGCGCGATGGAGCCGGTCAAATGCCAGGCGAAGAATTTCAGGCCCAGAACGGCAAGGCCGACCGCGAGGCTAGCAAAGGCAATGGCGAGCGTGCGGTCCTGGAAGGCCATGGGTGGGGTCTCGATCAAAGAGGCCTCGCCATAGCGGCAACACGGTGCCCCCGCAAGTCGTTGTTTTTGCGAGTGATTTTCAGAAGCATTCGGAAGTGCTGCGATATGAGGGCAAGCCCTTGAAACAGCAATGCTTATCGGCAATCGGCGTCGACGGAACCGAGAGAGCCGCCGCATCTTTTCTGTGTATGGGGCGCTAGGACCAGAGGGGAGGAGCGATCTGCCGCCCGGCTGGTCGATTTTGACGGATATGCTACTTTCGTCTTAGCAGCTTTCGCATTATGGTCCGCGCCGAATTGACACCTTAGGGTGTGGCCTGCGTCGGGGCTGAGCGTTCAGCCTCTTCTCTTTCCTGCCCACCCCTTATGGAGAACCTGCGTGCCCCGATATTATCTTGGCGTCGACGGCGGTGGCACAAATTGCCGCGTGCGTTTGGCCGACGAAAATCTGGTGACGCTGGCCGAGGTCAAGAACGGTCGATCCAATCTGCAGATCGATGACGGCGAGCCCGCTTACAAGGCAATCAGCGATGGTGCGCGCGACGTGTTCGCGGCCGCCGGCCTCGACTACGGCGAGACCGCCAACACCTATGCCTGCTTCGGCATGGCAGGGGGGCGAATGGATTCGGCGCGCGCCGAATTTGCAGCCCGCGACTGGCCCTTTGCCGGGGTGAAGGTGTTCGACGATATCGATATCGCCCATGCCGGCGCGCTCGAGGGCGGCGAAGGCGGGGTCGTAATCATCGGCACCGGTTCGGCCGCCATGTCGATCGTCAATGGCAAGCGCTATCAGGCCGGCGGCTGGGGCTTCCATATCGGGGACCAGATGTCCGGCGCGATCCTTGGGCGCGAGCTCGTGCGCTATACGGTTGAAGCCGGAGACGGCATGGCCGAAGCGTCACCCCTCACCAGGGCGGTTGTTGAGGCGCTTGGCGGCGACAATCAGGCGATCATGACCTGGTCGTTCGCCACTGCGATGGATCTGCGGCTGCTCAGCAGCGATGGCAGCGAAGGGTGCGACGACGCCCTAATCGGCCGGGCACCGGGCGAATATGGCAGATTGATGCCGCTCTGGTTCGATCATCTCGAACGCAACGATCCGGTTGCGCTTCGACTTCTCGATATTCAAATGGGCTATATCGACACCTATGTGCGCTGGTTCCGGTCTCACGGCGCCGAGGTCATGGCCATCGTCGGAGGCCTGGGGCAGCGCCTGTTCCCGCGCCTGACCGAGCGCTACGGCGATTTCGTCGCGCTGCCCAAACATGAACCGCTCCATGGCGCAGTGATCCTCGCCAAGCAGAATTTCGTCTCAAACTAGGGACTACGCCCCGTGTCCAGCCGCATCATCCCCGTTCAGCCTTTCGACTATGTGGTGTTTGGCGCCACCGGCGATCTGACCAAGCGTAAGCTCATTCCCGCGCTCTACCACCGTTTCAAGGACGGCCAGTTCGACGAGCAGAGCCGCATCATCGGCGTGTCGCGCTCGAAACTCACCGACGGCGAATTTCAGAAGCTGGCCAGCGATGCCATCGCCCAGTTCGTCGAGAAGGACTATCAGGACGCCGCCACCATCGAGCGGTTTCTCAAGATCTTCTCCTATGTGGTCAACGACGTTTCGGACGAAGCCGGCTGGGGCGACCTGCGCAAGGCGCTGCGTGACGATCCCAAGATCATCCGCGCCTTCTATCTTGCGGTGGCCCCGGATCTTTTCGAGCCCATCGCCGAACAACTGGCAAAGACCAAGGTTTACCGCCGCGACGCGCGCGTGGTGATCGAAAAGCCGCTCGGCCATGACCTCGCTTCATCGATGGAAATCAATGATGGCGTGGCTAAGATCTTCAAGGAAGATCAGGTCTATCGCATCGACCATTACCTCGGCAAAGAGACGGTGCAGAACCTGCTCGCCCTGCGCTTTGCCAACACGCTTTTCGAGCCGATCTGGAATTCAGCGCATATCGATCACGTGCAGCTGACTGTGGCCGAAAGCGTCGGCGCCGGTACGCGCGGCTACTACGACGAATCCGGCGCCCTGCGCGACATGATCCAGAACCATATGCTGCAGCTTCTGTGCCTTGTGGCCATGGAGCCGCCGGCCAGCGACGATGCCAATGCGCTGCGCGACGAAAAGCTCAAGGTGCTGCGTGCCCTCAAGCCGATCACCAATGGGGATGTGTCCAAGACCACCGTGCGGGGCCAATATCGGGGCGTGAAGTCGGAAGCGACGGCGGTTGCCAGCTACCAGGACGAATTGCCAGACGACAAGAAGGGCAGCCACACCGAAACCTTTGTGGCGCTCAAGGCCGAAATCCAAAACTGGCGCTGGTCGGGCGTGCCGTTCTACCTCAGGACCGGCAAGCGCATGGCCGAGCGCGTCTCGGAGATCTGCATCCAGTTCAAGCCCATTCCGCACTCGATCTTCGATCATGCCGAAGGCGCGCCGCGCGCCAACAAGCTGATCATCCGCCTGCAGCCGGACGAAGGCGTCAAGCTGATGATGATGATCAAGGATCCGGGCCCGGGGGGAATGCGCCTGCGCGAAGTGCCGCTCAACCTCTCTTTTGCCGAGACGTTTACCGAGCGCACGCCCGAGGCCTATGAGCGCCTGCTGATGGATGTGATCCGTGGCAGCCAGACCCTCTTCATGCGGCGCGACGAGCTCGAGGCCGCCTGGTCCTGGGTCGATCCGATCCGTCAGGCCTGGGATCGCTCGAGCGAACCGCCGCAAAGCTATTCGGCGGGCACCTGGGGCCCGAGCGGCGCCGTGGCGCTGATCGAGCGCGATGGGCGGACCTGGTATGAGGGCAATAACTGAGTTGGTGAACACCCCCACCTAGCCTCCCCCTCCAGAAGGGGGAGGGACAGTTCGGTGGCTCACTGACACTGAGACGAACACGATGTATCCCTCCCCCTTCTGGAGGGGGAGGCTAGGTGGGGGTAAACTCCACTGGGCCAGGAAAACCGCTAAATCCAAGGACCAAAAATATGACCATCGACCGCCGCAGCTTTGCCGATAAATCGACGCTGGCCAAGGAGCTTGCCGAGGCTGTGGCCGATCGCATTCGCTCAGCCATTGCCGAACGCGGCGAGGCGGCGATTGCGGTCAGCGGCGGGTCGACGCCGGGCAAATTCTTCGGCGCGCTGGGCAAGACGCGGGATATCGACTGGTCCAAGGTGGTGGTGACGCTGGTCGACGAGCGCTGGGTCGACGAGACCAGCGACCGATCCAACGCGCTGCTGGTCAACGAAAAGATGCTGCAGGGCCCGGCGGCCGTGGCGCGCTTTCTTCCGCTTTATTCAGGTGGCGAGACGCCCGACGCTGATCAAATCGAAAAAACCAATGCGCTTGTTTCGAGCCTGCCAAAACCCTTTGCGGCCGTAATCCTTGGCATGGGCAATGACGGCCACACCGCCTCGTTCTTTCCCGGTGGCGATACGCTTTCCGACGCGCTGAGCGCGGAAGGGCCGACGCTGGCCATCCATGCGCCCGGTGCCGGCGAGCCGCGCATCACCTTTACCTTGCCGCGCCTCCTCGAAACCGACGGTCTTTACCTCCATATCGAGGGAGACGAAAAGGCCGCAGTGCTGGAAACGGCGCTGGGCGATGGTCCGATCGAGGACATGCCCATTCGCGCCGTGCTCCGCTCGGGCGCGCCGCTAGCCATTTACTGGTGCCCCTAAAGCCCCTGGGGCGGTCCCCAATCGATCGCCCTGGCCGCTAAAGGCGCCAGTCATCGACGCAAGGAATTGCCGCGCCACCGGCCCCCCTTTGGCGCGTCCCTTGCCATTTAGGAGCGAAAGACATGTCTGTCCGCCAGGCCATCCAGAACGTCACCGACCGTATTGCGGCCCGCAGCCGCAACAGCCGTGAAGACTATCTCAAGCGCATCGATGCCGCGCGTGATGCCGGCGTTTATCGATCTGCGCTCTCCTGCGGTAATCTCGCTCACGGATTTGCTGCTTGTACCCCGTCCGAGAAAGCGGCGCTCGCGGGCAACAAGACGCTCAACCTTGGGATCGTCACCAGCTACAACGACATGCTGAGTGCCCACCAGCCCTATCAATTCTATCCTGACATCATCAAGAACGCGGCGCGCGAGATCGGCGCGACGGCGCAGGTGGCGGGTGGCGTTCCCGCCATGTGCGACGGAGTCACCCAGGGCCAGCCGGGCATGGACTTGTCGCTGTTCAGCCGCGACGTCATCGCCATGTCGACCGCAATCGCGCTCTCGCACAACATGTTCGACGCCGCCGTTTATCTGGGGATCTGCGACAAGATCGTCCCCGGCCTCGTCATCGGCGCCCTGAGCTTTGGTCACCTGCCAGCCGTGTTCATTCCAGCGGGGCCCATGCCATCGGGCATTCCCAACGACGAAAAGAGCAAGGTTCGCCAGCTTTATGCCGAGGGCAAGGTGGGGCGCGCCGAACTGCTTGAGGCGGAAAGCAAGTCCTACCACTCGCCCGGCACCTGCACGTTTTATGGCACGGCCAATTCCAACCAGATGCTGATGGAAATCATGGGCCTGCATCTGCCGGGGGCAAGCTTTGTCAATCCCGGCACGCCGCTGCGCGATGCGCTGACGCGGGAAGCGACCAAACGGGCGCTGTCGCTTTCGGCGCAGGGCAACGACTATACGCCTATCGGCCACATCATGGACGAAAAGGCCTTCGTCAATGGACTTGTCGGCCTTCACGCCACGGGCGGCTCGACCAACCACACCATGCACCTGATCGCCATGGCGGCGGCAGCCGGCATTCAGATCACCTGGGACGACATGAGCGATCTGTCCGACGCGACGCCGCTTCTGGCGCGCGTCTATCCCAATGGTGTGGCCGACGTGAACCACTTCCATGCTGCGGGCGGCATGGGCTTCCTCATTCGCGAACTGCTCGAGGACGGGTATCTGCACGAGGACGTCAAGACCGTCTGGGGCTCGGGGCTGTCGAACTACACGGTCGAAGCCAAGCTCGACGGCGGCAAGCTCGACTTCCAGCCCGTGCCGCTCGAAAGTGCCTTGCCCAAGGTGCTCACGGGGACCAAGGCGCCGTTCCAGACGACGGGTGGGCTCAAACTGCTCAGCGGCAATCTCGGCCGCTCTGTCATCAAGGTCTCGGCGGTCAAGGAAGAGCACCGCGTTATCGAAGCGCCGGCGCGGGTCTTTCATAGCCAGGAGGGCCTGCAGGCCGCGTTCAAAGCCGGTGAGCTCGACGGCGACATGATCGCTGTGGTGCGCTTTTCCGGCCCCAAGGCCGTCGGTATGCCCGAACTGCATAACCTGACCCCGCCGCTGAGCGTGCTGCAGGGCCGCGGCTTCAAGGTGGCGCTCGTGACCGACGGGCGCATGTCGGGCGCATCGGGCAAGGTGCCGGCGGCGATCCACATGACTCCCGAGGCAGTGGATGGCGGGCCGATCAGCAAGATCCGCGACGGCGACATGATCCGTCTCGACGCCAATGAAGGCACCCTGACTTTCCTCGGCGACGAGAAAGAATTCTTTGCGCGCACGCCAGCCAGCGAAGATCAGCGCCATCAGCACTTTGGCATGGGCCGCGAACTCTTTGCCGGGTTCCGCAGCCTTGTGGGTGTGGCTGACAGGGGCGCCAGCGTCTTTCGCTGACACAGCTCTGTCATCTGGTCCGGATAGGGGAGCGCGTCCGCATTCCTATCCGGAGATGATCACCCGTGAAGACCACCGTTCTGGCCCTTGCCGCTACGCTTGCCCTTTCGGGCGCCGCGCACGCCGAATTCGTCAATCCCTTTGCCTATCCGCAGCCCGAAGACTCTTCCGAGTTCTTCACCGTTGTTGAAATTCCGGCCGGCAGCTTCACCAAGTACGAGATCGACGCCGACAATGGCCATGTGATCGTTGATCGCTATCAGTCGATGCCGGTGGTCTACCCGACCAATTATGGCTCGATCCCGTCCTCGCTCGGCGGCGATGGCGATCCGCTTGATGCCCTGGTCTTTACCCGCGAGCCGATCGTGCCGGGCGCCTTTATCAAGGTGCGCGCCATTGGCGTTCTGCACATGATCGATGGCGGCGAGGAAGACGACAAGATCATCGCCGTGCCCGCCTCCGACATCGACCCGACCTATGACGACATTCAGTCGATCGACGATCTGCCCGAGATCGAGCGTCAGCGCGTCGAAGCCTTCTTCCGCGTCTATAAGCAACTCCCCGAAGGCCGCAAGGTCGTGGAACTGAACGGCTTCTCCGGCGTCAACGAAGCCCAGCAGATGGTCTCCGACGCCATCGAAGCCTATCGCGCCAACTGAGCGTCCTAGACACCGGTATAACGGGCGCGCGGCCTGATCAGCGCGCCCGTTTCAGTTTGCTCGAGCGCATGAGCCAGCCAGCCGACGCTGCGGGCCAGCGCAAAGATTTGCAGCGGCGCATCGTGTGGCAGATCATGAGCGGCAACGAGGGCCGAGAGGGCAAAGTCGATATTGGGCTTTTCCCCGCTCATGGCATGCCCGGCCTCCGCGAGTTTTTTGAACAGCGGGGGAACGTCAAAGGTGGCGAGAAGGGCCGGCGCGCGAACATCCTCTTCCACATAAAGCCGGTGACCGAAACAGGGCAGCGCTTGTCCCTGGCGGAGAAGGTTGGCTATCGCCGTCTCTGCGCCTTGCTGTTCGGCATCGCGCACGAGGGCGCTCATGCTGAGGCTGGCCGTGCCGTGGAGGGGACCCGAAAGAGCAGCAAGACCGGCAAGGACTGAGGCCGCGAGCGGAGCGCCGGTCGAGGCGGCGACACGCGCAGCAAAGGTCGAGGCATTGAGTTCGTGTTCGCTCAGGAGCGCGAGCGCGCAGCGAAGGGCCTCGGTGGCGGCAGGTCTTTGCCAGTGCGCGGCAAGGCGCGTATGTACGGGGCCGGGCCCGGTGCCGGCGATAGTGGCTGCAAAGGCCGAAACGACATGGGTGGCATCGGCGACAAGCACGCTGCGGTGACGGCTGATGGCTGGCATCTCGGTTGCCGCCAGTTCCGCGATCCTGCGATAGGCCGGAAGGAGACCGGTCTCGCTTTCGCTGCTGGGTTCAGCGGCGAAGTCGGGAGGAAAGGGGACTGACCAGAGGAGCGCGGCCATCTCTTCAAGCGTTGCAGTCTTTGCCCTTTCGGCTGCGTCCTGCCCGCGGATCAGCAGGCGGCCGCCCGCTATGGTTGAAATGGCGGTTTCCATGACGGGTTCGCCCCAGGCGATCGTTTCGGCCGCAACGGCTTGTGCCGGCCGCCTGCCATTCCGGCGGGCGACGAGGCGCTCGACATCTTCTGCCCGATAGAGGCTGCGGCGCGGATCGGCGGGATCGGGCCGGGCCGCGATCCGGCCGCGGCTTACATTGGCATAAAGTGTCTGCGGCTTGGTGCCGAGCACCTCCAGGGCCTGCTCGGCGGATATCCAGCTCATGGTCAGCTCACATTGATCGATTGCATCAAGATTGACGTCAATCTTGATCGGCTCAATCTAGTGCTCCGAGCAAAGGAGACGCAACATGTCTGGACTAGATGATGTCATTGCCGCCGAAACGAGCCTGTCGGAAGTGGATGGGCTCAACGGAAGGTTGGTAATCTGCGGCTATAGGCTCGAAGATCTCGCTGGTCGCACCGATTGGGAGAATGTCCTCAATCTTCTTGGCGGGCGCATGCTGCCCGAAAGCGCGGCGCTGCGAGAGCGACTGGGCATGGCGCGGCAGCGGGCTTTCGCCGAGACCAGGTGGCTCGACGACGGCATAGCCGCGCTCTCGATCACCGAAGGATTGCGGGCGCTGATGGCGCGATTGCCCGATGGCGAGGATCAGGAGACTGCGCTGCTCTTGGCTGCGGCTCCATCCGTGTTCGTGCCTGCATTGATCCGGTGCAAAAGAGGGATGGCGGCGCTGCCTCCCGATCCCGCGCTGACGCATGCAGCGGATATGCTGGCCATGCTGCATGGCAGGGCGCCGAGAGCTGAAGCGGTGGCAGCGCTCGATACTTATCTCGTGACCGTGTCGGATCATGGGCTCAACGCCTCGACCTTTGCCGCGCGCGTCGTCGCCTCGACACGGGCGGGCTACACCTCGGCAGTGCTGGCCGCCATCGGTGCGCTCAAGGGACCGCTTCATGGCGGCGCGCCGGGGCCGGTGCTCGATATGCTTGACGCGGTGGGGTCGCCGGAAAAGGCTGGCCGATGGATTGGCGAGGCCTTGACCCGCGGCGAGCGGCTGATGGGTTTTGGGCATCGGATCTATCGTGTCCGTGACCCCCGCGCTGATGCGCTCAAGGCTGCTCTCGCCCGCCTGGGCGCTGCAGGAGATGTTGATCGTGAACGCCTGGCGCTGGCCGAAGCGGTGGAGCGTGAGGCATTGGCTCAACTCAAGGTGAAAAAGCCGGATCGCCCGCTCCAAACCAATGTGGAGTTCTTCACCGCGCTGCTGCTCGAAGCCCTAGGCTTTCCGCGCGAGGCGTTTACCGGTGTCTTTGCGGCGGGCCGCGTGAGCGGCTGGCTTGCCCATGCCCATGAGCAGATCGAGGGTGGAAGACTGATCCGGCCACAATCGCGCTATGTGGGACCGAAGGCGGCCTAGCGATTCAAATCTGGAAAAGGCCCCTCACCCTGACCCTCTCCCCAAAGGGGCGAGGGCACGATGGGGGATGTTGCCGCAAAAGAGCCGAACATATTTGAACCGGCTCTTGCGTCCCCTCGCCCTCTGGGGAGAGGGTTAGGGTAAGGGGTCTTCCAGCCACTTTCCGATCACCTTGTGGTCAGCCTCCGACAAACCGTGGCCTCCTGCAATCACCTCGGTTTTGACGCTGGCGCCGGCAGAACTCAGCTCTTTGGCGAGGGCCTCGCCCTGGGAGCGGAAGGCGTCCGTTTCGCCCAAGATGATCAGCACGCTCGTGCCTGAAAGGTCGCTTTCCGGCGCCGCATCGAGGACCATGGCAGGGCGGATGAGCACCGCTTTTCTGATAAAACCCGGATGAAGCAGCAGGGCCGCGCCAAGGAGATTGGCGCCGTTGGAATAGCCGAGCGCCAGGAGCTTGCCGGGATCCGGCCGGTAGGCGCTGCGCACCTCATCGAAGAAGGCAGCGAGCGCACCAGACTCGAAGCGAATGTCCTTCTGGTCGAAAATCGAGGGGCCAAAGCTGCGGAACCAGCGTTGCACGCCGCTTTCGGTCGAGCGTCCGCGCAGGCCAAGCAGGGTTGCATTGGGCGCTGCGCGATGAGCCAGAGGCATCAGGTCGGTTTCATTGCCGCCCGTGCCGTGAAGCAATGCGATGGTCGTGCCGTCAGGATGGTCGGGCGCGTAAAAACGATGCTTGTAGATGAGATCGCGATAAACGACGCGCTCTTCTCCGGGCAGGCCGAACTGGGGCAGCATGACCTTGGTCGCCTGCGGGTCGGGTGCATCTGGCGGCATGAAAAGGGTCGTGCCCAGCCTTTCGAGCGGTTCGTCGAGCGTAAAACCCGGCCCGTCGCTGGCCTGCTCGATCAGCACATCGCCCGGTTCACGCACATAGAGCGAGGTGAAATAGTGCCGGTCATGAAGGTTGGTCAGGCTCGAATTGCGCTTCTGCAATTCGCGCTCGGTGGCTTCCACGGCTTCCGGAGTTGGAGCGCGAACCGCTACATGATCCACGGTGCCGGTGCCGGGCACGCCCAGCCAGAAGCCAGAGGCATCGCGGATATCGAGGACGTCGCCGACATCGGAAACGAGACGGTGAACGGGGCCTTCCACCGGGCCGGGGCGGAAGCCGAAATAGTGCGCGAGAAATGCCGTTGTCTCTTCCTGTACCTCGGACAGAAGCGTCACGCCGCGAATGCGGCGAATGGCATGTTCGACGGGAATACCGCCTTCCGGCATGGAGAGCGCCGGCAGATCGGCACTGACGAGCTTGACGACAACCCCATCGGGATCGCGGAGGCGAAGAACGGTTTCACCGAACTCCTGGCCCGTGCCTTCCACCTTGACCTGGTGCGTCAGGGCGCGCTCGAGCCAATAGCCGACCGATCCGGGCGCGATGGCGAGCGAGAGTTCGCTGACCTGGCCTGCGCCCGCCTGGCCCGATGAGCCACCCTGCCAGACGAGGAACGTGACGAGCGAGCCGGGGCTGGCGGCATAGTCCCCATAAAAGAGATGGAGCTGCCGCGGGTCCTCGTAGCCCCCGGTGCGCTTGACGAGGCGCAGGCCAAGAAAGCCGGCATAGAAATCGACATTGGCCTGAACATCGCCGGTGATCAGGGTGACGTGGTGGATGCCTGAGGTCATGTCTTTGCCCTGCGGCGCGGCCGCTCAATGATGTCTTCGATGCGTTGCGGCCGGAGATCCTGCGCGTCGACACCAACGTCGAACTGGCGCGGCACCGGCGTCAGCCTTCCATGGGAATGGCCATGAAGATTGATCGACTTCTTGCCCATCTTGTTCCAGGTGCGGAAGGGATAGTGGCAGAGGATGAAGAGCTGCCCGTCGATGGTAAGCTCGGCATAGTGCTGGGTGCTCGCCCAGCCTTTCGCATCGAGCGTTGTTTGCGGATCGTTGTTGCCGATGACCAGGTGTTTCGTGCCATGAAGCTGGGCAAGGAGTGCCTCGACCTCTTCGCTTGTGCCGCGTGCGAAGTCGCCGAGATGCCAGACTTCATCGTCCGGCGTGACAACCGCGTTCCAGTTCGCGATCAGCGCCGCGTCATGCTCGGGCATGTTGGCGAAGGGCCGGCGATCGATGCGCAGAACGCGCGGATCGGCGAAATGGCTGTCGCTCGTGAAATAAATCATCAGCGGCTGCGCCCGAACAGGCGTTCGATATCGCCCTTCTTGAGCTCCACATAGGTGGGACGGCCGTGGATGCACTGGCCCGAATGGGGAGTCGCTTCCATGTCGCGGAGGAGCGCGTTCATTTCATCGACGCGCAGCCGCCGGCCGGAACGGACCGAGCCATGACAGGCCATGCGCCCGATGATCGCCTCCATGCGATCGGTCAATGCCGCAGCGCTCTGCCATTCGCTGAGGCCATCGGCGAGATCTCGCACCAGCCCCTCGATGTCACTGCTGCCAAGGAGGGCCGGCGTCTCGCGCACGGCGATGGCGCGAGGGCCGAACCGGTCAAGGTAGAGCCCGAAACGTTCGAGTTCGGCCGCGGCGTCTTCGAGAAGACTGCAATCATCTTCGCTCATCTCGACGATCACCGGGATAAGCTGGGCCTGGCTGGCAACGGGGCCGGACGCCAGCTGCGCCTTGAAGCGCTCGTAAACAAGCCGCTCGTGGGCGGCGTGCTGATCGACGAGGAGCAGCCCCTTGTCGTTCTGAGCGATGATATAGTTGTCGAACATCTGCGTGCGGGCAGTGCCGAGCGGATAATCGAGCGCCTCTCTTGCTTCGGTGAACGTTTCGACGCGCGCGCTTGGCTCGGTAAAGCCGGCCAGGCGGCCAGGGGAACGATCGAGATGGAGCGGGGCAGTTTCGGACCGATAGCCGTAGCTGGGCGGGCGGGGCGCGTCGTTCAAGCCGATTGCGGGTTCATAGGCGGGCGCGGGTGCTTCGGCCATTTCCGGGGGGCTGAAAGCGCCCAGGATATCCTCGGCCACGGTGTTCGAGGCCTGGAAGCCGGCGGCGGCGAGGGCGGTGCCGATGGCGCGGATGACGGCGCCGCGGATGGCGCCCTGATCCTGGAAGCGCAACTCGGCCTTGGCCGGATGAACGTTGACATCGACCGCAGCGGGATCGATGGCGAGGTAAAGGGCGACGACCGGGAAACGATCGCGAAAGATGTAGTCGGAAAAGGCGGCGCGAACCGCGCCCACCAGCACTTTGTCGCGCACCGAGCGGCCATTGACGAAGTAGAACTGGCTGAGCGAATTAGCGCGCGTGAAGGTCGGCAGGCCTGCCATGCCCGCGACGACGACCCCGTGGCGTGCCATGGCGAGGGGCACGGCATTGTCGACGAAATCGGCGCCCATGACCTGACCGAGCCGGGCGGCCAAAGCGCCTTCGCCCGTCACCGCCGGCCAATTCGAAGCCATGCGGTCGGGCCCTTCAAGGATGAAGTGGATTTCAGGATTGGCCATGGCGAGGCGCTTCATCACGTCGGTGATGGCGGCTGCTTCCGAACGGGTGCTCTTGAGGAATTTGCGGCGCGCCGGCACCTGGGCAAAGAGATCGCGCATTTCGATCGCGGTGCCGCGGTTCATCGCCTGCGGCATGGGGCCGGTGCGGCGGCCATTGTCGACGACGACGCAAAGCCCGGTTTCCGCGCCCGGCGGGCGCGAGGCGACGGAGAGTCGCGACACTGAGCCAATGGAGGCCAGGGCCTCGCCACGAAACCCGAGGGTACGGATATCGTCGAGATCATCCACCGAGAGCTTGGACGTTGCGTGCCGCTCGACCGAAAGAAGAAGATCCTCCTGATCCATCCCATGCCCGTCATCGGTAATGCGGATCAGGTCTACCCCCCCGCCAGCCGTCGAAACGGTGATGCGGCGGGCGCCGGCATCGATGGCGTTTTCAACCAGCTCCTTGACGACACTGGCTGGTCGCTCGACCACTTCGCCCGCGGCGATGCGATTGATCAGGTCTTCGGGAAGCTGGCGAATGGGCAAGAGCGATTCTCCTTGAACTCAATATAGGGGAGGCAAGCGGACTTGCCGACCCGGTTGGGGATTTCTACCCATGCTTGCCCTCAAGACAGGCCCAAGCTACATCCTCAGCCATGACCGATGCCCTTTCGCCCATGGACCTTGCCCTCTCGCTTGCGCGCGAAGCGGCCGAACTGGGGGAAGCTCCAGTAGGAGCGGTGGTGATGGAGGGAGCGCGCGTGCTGGCGGCATCGCGCAACCGCATGCAGGCGCTGTGTGACCCAACCGCCCATGCCGAAATGCTGGCGATCCGCGAGGCGCTAAGCATTCGCGGCACGGGCAGGCTCGATGGGTGCGATCTCTATGTCACCCTCGAACCCTGCGCCATGTGTGCCGGTGCCATCGCCCATGCACGGCTACGCCGCGTTTATTTTGCGGCCGAGGACACCAAGGCTGGGGCTGTCGAAAATGGGGTGCGCCTTTTCGAGCAACCGACCTGCCACCATCGCCCCGAGATTATTGGCGGCGTCTCGGCGTCGCGGGCAGAGGCGATGCTGGTGGATTTTTTCCGGAAGTTGCGGGAGTAGCAGCCTCTAGCCCAAAGCCTTCTTCACCTCGCCCCTGAGGGGAGAGGTCGACCCGCAGGGTCGGATGAGGGGTTCAGCGTCTCGGATGTCTTATTGCCTTTAGGATCCTCTGGACCCCTCACCCTAACCCTCTCCCCGGAGGGGAGAGGGGATTAGGCTGGTGGTCGTTAGCGGAGCGTGCCCCAAACGCGATGACGTCCCCTCGCCCCTCTGGGGAGAGGGTTAGGGTGAGGGGTCATTCTTTACAAAGTTCAAGCCGCCGGATTGCTGGGGACCGGCTCGATCCTGTTCTGGATATAGGCTTCCATCTTGCGGGTAAGCATATATTTGAAGCGGTCTTTTTCCGCTTCGACATGGGTCAGCATTTCGCGCACCCGCCAAAATTCCATGGCCCCGAAATTGGCGACATGCGGCCGGATATAGATGTCGGGCGGATAGGCAGCCAAGGAATGGGCGATCAGCGAGTGCATCATGATCTGGGCCGAGCCGAACCAGATGTCGAGCGGGCGATGGTCGGTTTTATTGATGCCGCTCGAGGGATCGCCATTCACATCGATGCCGATCAGAAAGTCGGTGCCGATATCGGCCTGATCGAGCGGCAACGGATTGACCACCGCACCATCCACCAGAATGTGGTTTTCGTGGACGATGGGTTTGAAAAGGCTTGGCATGGCGATCGAGCCGGCGATGGCCGGGCGCAGGGGCCCGGAGTTGAAAACGACCTGATGCCAGGATTGGAAATCGGTTGCCACCACATAGAGCGGGATCTTGAGATCCTTGAACTCGCGCGGGAAATTCGGTGGGGTAAAGGCGTCAACGACGTGGAGCGGATCGAGCTGCATGGAAATGCCATTGCGCAGGATGCCGCCAAGGCCCTTCACCTGGGTCGACCAGAGTTTGGTGGCAATAGTGCGCAGGGTGCCGAGGACCTCGTAGGAATGCTCGCGCAATTCCTTGCCGCTCATGCCTGCAGCCCAGCCTGAGCCGATTAGAGCCCCGATCGAAGTGCCGGAGATCACCGAAGGCTTGAGCCCCAGTTCATCCATGGCTTCGATATAGGGGATATGGGTCAAGCCGCGTGCCGAGCCGCCGCCCAGTGCAACGCCAATCCTGGGACCAGACACAGTGCTCATTCCGCCTCGCTCCCTTCCTGTGGAGCGCAGCCTCTCAACCAGCGCCTTGCCGCGCTTTTGCAGCGGCGTCAGCTCGCGTTGCGGCGGCGTCTCGTCAAAGACGGTACGCCTCGAACTTAGCACGGCAAGATTGAAGAATGGTTCAGCTTTCCCGGGCGATTTCCCGCCACCCGATGTCCCTTCGGGAGAAGCCTTCGGGCCAATCCACTGCGTCAACGCCTCGATAAGCACGTGCCTGTGCCTCTTTCACCGATACCCCGAGCGCCGTCACATTGAGGACCCGCCCACCATTGGCAAGTAAACGGTTCCCGTCACGCATTGTTCCTGCGTGGAACACCGTCAGAGTGTCGCTGTCGAGCCCCTCAAGGCCGCGAATTTCGCTGCCTTTGCCATAGCTGCCCGGATAACCTTGGGTCGCCATGATGACCGTCAAGGCATAGGCGTCCTTCCAGTGGACCTCATGGCCCTTGAGCGTGCCGGTGGCAGTGGCGTGGAGAAGCGGCAAGAGGTCGCTTTCCATACGCATCATCATCACCTGGCATTCCGGATCGCCGAAACGGGCATTGTATTCGACGAGCTTGGGGCCTTCCTCGGTCAGCATCAGCCCGGCATAGAAAACCCCCTGATAAGGCGTGCCGCGCTGCGCCAGTCCGCGGGCGGTGGGTTCGACGATCTTGGCCATGGCGAAATCATATTGCTCGCGCGTCATCACCGGGGCAGGGGAGTAGGCGCCCATGCCCCCCGTATTGGGGCCAAGGTCGCCGTCAAAGGCGCGCTTGTGATCCTGTGCCGTGGTGAGGGGCAGAAGCGTTTCGCCATCGCAAAGCACAAAGAGGCTGACCTCTTCGCCTTCCATGAATTCCTCGATGACGACGGCAGCGCCGGAGTCGCCAAAGGCACCTGAAAAGCAGTCGATCACCGCCTCTTCGGCTTCCTCGACGCTCATGGCAACGGTCACGCCCTTGCCGGCAGCCAGGCCGTCGGCCTTGATCACGATCGGCGCACCCTGGGTGTAGATGTAAGCCAGAGCCGAGGCTTCATCTTCGAAGCGGGCATAGGCGGCAGTCGGAATATCGAATTCGTCGCAGAGCGCCTTGGTGAAGCTTTTCGAGCCTTCGAGTTGCCCGGCTTGCCTCGAGGGACAGAAACAGGTGATCCCGGTGGCGCGGATATCATCGCCAAGGCCGGCCACAACTTGCGCATCGGGGCCGACGACTACGAAGTCGATGTCGTGTGCCTTGGCCGCGGCGATGACCGCGGCATGATCGGTGATGTCGAGGTCGAGATTTTCCGCGACATTCTCGGTCCCGCCATTGCCCGGCGCAACGTAGAGCTTGGTCAGGAGCGGCGACTGGGCAATTTTCCAGGCCAAAGCATGCTCGCGACCGCCCGAACCGATGACCAGAACCCGCATATGTGCCTCCGCGCAAGATGTGCGAGCGTGATGGAGGAAAGTGGGCGGGAGGGCAAGGGGAAGATGGGGGTGCAGCGGGAGAACATCAAGAACCCCTCACCCTAACCCTCTCCCCGGAGGGGCGAGGGGATGTCATCCCGTTCGGGATTGGAGTTGTTCAAGATCACCAGCCCAGTCCCCTCGCCCCTCTGGGGAGAGGGTTAGGGTGAGGGGCTTTTCTAGAATTGGAAGCCTACATCTCGGCTTCGTCGAATATCCGCGTCACATCGCCATTCCATTCGCCGCGATAGCGCTCGAGCCAGCGTTCGGCGGGGGCCTTGCCGGTGCGGATGGTTTCTTCCAATGGGGCGAGGTAAATGGTCTCGTCCTCCCCCTTTTCATTCAGGCGGGCGCGGCGGACAAGGCCGGCTTCGGCTATGCCGACGGCTTGCGCGGCAATGTCGAAAATGCTCGATCGATCGAATGGGGTCGCAAGGCCCAGCCGCGGCACATCCTGGCGCAGATATTCGCGATCCTCGTCGGACCAGTTGCGCACCAGTTCCCAGGCGGCCTCGAGCGACACATCGTCATAAAGAAGGCCGGTCCAGAAGGCGGAGAGGGCGGTGACATGGGCCTCGTCGCCCATGTCGGCGCCGCGCATTTCGAGGAATTGCTTGAGTCGCACTTCGGGGAACAGGGTCGAGAGGTGGTCTTCCCAATCCTTGATCGTCGGCTTTTCGCCCGGCAATTGCGGCAATTCCCCCTTGAGAAAGGCGCGGAAGCTCTCGCCGGCAACGTTCACATATTGGCCGTTGCGAATAACGAAATACATCGGCACGTCGAGGGCGTGGTCGGCATAGTGCTCGAAGCCGAAGCCGTTTTCGAAGACGAAGGGCAGCATACCGGTGCGCTCGGCGTCGGTATTAAGCCAGATATGGCTGCGGAAGCTGAGATAGCCGGTGTCGCGCCCATCGGCGAAGGGCGAATTGGCAAAGAGAGCGGTGGCCACAGGCTGCAGCGCAAGAGACACGCGCAGCTTCTTGACCATGTCGGCTTCATCGGAAAAATCGAGATTGGTCTGCACCGTGCAGGAGCGGTACATCATCGAGGTGCCGAGCGATCCGACCTTGTCCATATAAGGGGTCATGATGCCATAGCGCGATTTCGGCATCGCCGGGATGTCGTTGACGGCCCAGAGCGGTGTCACCCCGAGGCCAAGAAAATGGATATCGAGCGGGGCGGCGACTTTCTTGGCGACGCGCATGTGCTCGGAAAGTTCGGCCGCCGTCCCGTGCAGCGTTTCCTGCGGGGCCCCGGACAGTTCGAACTGTCCGCCCGGTTCGAGCGATATGCCACCGGCGATTTCCTTATTACGAAGCCCGATCGGGTTTTCACCGTCATGAAACGGGTGCCAGCCGGTTTCCCGCTCCATGCCTTCAAGGAGCGCACGGACGCCTTGCGGGCCTTCATAGGTTACCGGGCGGAGGGGGTCGGTGTGGAAAACGTGCTTTTCGTGCTCCGTGCCGATCCGCCATTCGCTGGCAGGCTTGGCGCCACGCGACATGGCCTCGATGAGGTCCGCGCGCGATTCGATCGGGGGCGAGAAAGTGTCGGCGCCGGCCATGAGGTCCTCGAGGCAAAGGTGAGGGCTAAACTGGGCCGGCACCATAGCGAGCGCAAGCGGGAATGCAATCGGCTTTTATCGCCAATCGCCGATGATGGCCTGGATCACGGCCATGGCCGCGACCGCTGCCGTATCTGCGCGGAGGATGCGCGGACCAAGGCTGATCGGCACAACGAAGGGTAGGGCGCGCAGCTTTTCCCGCTCGGATTGCGAGAAACCACCCTCGGGGCCAATCAGCAAGCCGACCGGTGCGCCCCTGATGGCTTCAAGGGTGTCAACGGGAGAGGATGAAGCTTCGGCCTCATCGGCAAAGATCAGCTTGCGCGCGCCTTGAGCCTGAGGCCAGTCGGCCAGAAGACGCTCGAGCGTGATCTCAGGAGCGATGGTGGGAACCGAGAGCACCTCGCACTGCTCGGCCGCTTCGATCGCATTGCTGTGCAGCCGGTCGGTCTTGAGCCGATGAACCTGCGTGAACTGGGTCATCACCGGCTGGATCGTGCCGGCGCCCATTTCCACAGCCTTTTGCACCACATAGTCGAGCCGCTCGTTCTTGAGCGGGGCAAAGCCGTACCAAAGATCGGCCCCTTCGGTCTGGGGTGCAATCTGCTCCGTGACGGCGAGGGCGACGGATTTTTTCGAATCGCTCGTCAGCCGGCAAAGCCAGGCGCCGTCCCGGCCGTTGAACAGCACCACCTCGTCGCCCACCGACTTGCGCAAGACGGCGGCAAGATAGAGCGACTGCTCCTTATCGAGCGTGAGTTCGGCGGCAGGTGCCAGATCATGGGGCACGAACAGGCGGGGCAGGGTGGCGTGGCTACGCGGCATAGGGTTTTTCAGGGGCGGCAGAGTGCCACGCCCTCCTCCTTCAACAGGCTCAGGATGAGGTCTACTTTGTCTGGCGCGATTAGAGTAGACCTCTTGGCGAGCTTGTCGAACCACGAGGCCGTGGCCCTATGTCCCAAATCCATTCCGCTCCCGTCGCCGATGCCCCAAAAGACAATTGGGTGGATCGGCATGCGCCAGACTGGCTGAAACCCTATGCGCGTCTGGCGCGCTGGGATCGTCCGATCGGGTTCTGGCTGCTTTTCTGGCCCTGCGTGTGGGGGCTGGCGTTGGCGGCAATCGAAGTGCCCGAGCGCGGTTTTGGCTGGGTTTCGGTTATTCTCATGTTCGTCGGTGCGGTGCTGATGCGCGGCGCCGGTTGCACGTTCAATGATATCGTCGATCGCGACATCGACATGAAAGTTGCTCGCACGCGTCTCCGCCCCATTCCCTCCGGCGCGGTTACCGCCAAAGAGGCGCTGATCTTTCTCGTCGGCCAGGCGCTGCTGGGCGCGCTGATCCTGTTTCAGTTCAATCGCTTCACCGTTTGGGCCGGCGTCGCCTCGCTGGTGCTGGTTGCCATTTATCCATTCATGAAACGGATCACCTGGTGGCCACAGCTTTTCCTGGGGCTTGCCTTCTCCTATGGGGCGCTGGTGGGCTGGTCGAGCGAGACGGGCGGGCTCTCCTGGGCGCCGATCCTTCTTTATGCCGGCACTATTCTCTGGGTCATCGGCTACGACACCATCTACGCACTACAGGATGTGGAGGACGACGCGCTGGTCGGCGTCAAATCGACGGCCCGGCTCTTCGGCGAGCACGTCAAACCGGCGGTGAGCGCCGTTTATGTCGGGGCCGTGGTGCTTTGGAGCATGTCTGCACTTTCAGCCGGCGCTGGCTGGATCAGCCTTGTGCTGATGCTGGTGCCAGCTGGCCTCCTTGCCTGGCAGGTTTTTACGCTTGATGCGGATGAACCCGAAAATCCGCTCCTTCGGTTCAAGAGCAACCACTATGTCGGCGTGGCGCTCGCTCTGGCGCTCCTGGCCGATTGGGTCTGGTGATCCGGTAGTCCTCTTCCAGAGGAGCACTGCGAAACAAAGCCTCAAAGGGCGAGGTCGTGGCACGCCCTCGTGGTTCGAGGCTCCGCTGCGCTGCGCACCTCGCATGAGGGCTACTGCAGCTCAGGCCCGGGGGACATCTGGTCGAGCTAGCCCCAACCCAAACACCAGAAACGCCAAAGGGACCAGCCGCACCACCAGCTGGTCCCATTGACGTGCCCTTGGAGGGGATCTGAAACTTAGTTGCTGCGCTCGACTTCGCCCGGTTTGCGGCGGTTGAGGAAGCGGGGGCGGCGCGCCGCATCGGCGGCGAGCTTGCGGCGCGGAGCCATCTCGCCCACCATCAGGCCGTCGACCTGCTGGCTATAGGGAAGATAGGCGCCATCGCCGGCCTTGATGAAGAGCGGCAGGCGGAGCTTCTTGCCCCAGTTCTGCCATTCGGCGACGACGTTGTGATTGCCTTCTTCCTCGAAGACCTTGTAGCTCAGCTCGCCATCGGGATGGACGAGTTCGATCGAACTTGTCAGCACGCCGTCTTCCGAAATCCGGGTGGCCACCGCCACGCCAATGAATTCGGTGACCGGAACCTTGATCTTGATCGCAACGCCGCTCTGCTCGAGCTGCTTGCGCACCGTCACGGTCTTGACCGGATCGCGCGGGCCATTGTCGTTGGCCGCAACGAACCGGCGCTCGGCGAGGGCCCGCTTGCCGAAAGCAAGAACGACCGACGATCCTTCCATCGCAACGCCATGAACCATTTTTGAGCCTTCCTGTAACTTCGAGAGCTGGTTTTTTCCGCTCCGTTTGTGAGGCCAATCTAGCGCGTCCCCTTACCGGCCCTCTTAATGGGTTCGGTTAAGTTTATCTTGTTTTCGTCAGTGGTTAGCGGGGTGTTGCACCCTGCAAGACCCGGTTTACCCAATCTGGTTCCACCCCGTTTACCCTGCCGTTTCGAGCCCCTCGCATACCGAGAATGGGCCATGTCCCTGAGGCTCTTGTCCAAAAGTCGTGCGAGGCATAAAAGCCGCCTATGCCGGCCTTTGCTCCAGAATATGACGACGATCTCGAACTGCTTCGCGCCACCGCCGTGGCCGCGGGGATCATTGCGTCGGGCTATTTTCGCCGCGACATCAAGAGCTGGCAGAAAGAAAATGCCTCTCCGGTCAGCGAAGCCGATATCGTGGTCGATCGCTATCTCGCCGCAAGCCTGCTCAATGCCCGGCCCGCCTATGGTTGGCTGAGCGAGGAAACTGCCGATAATCCCAGCCGGCTCGATTGCGACCGCGTCTTCGTGGTCGATCCCATCGACGGCACACGCGCCTTTTTGCGCGGGGAAGATTGCTGGACGGTTTGTCTGGCGGTTGTCGAAAATGGCGTGCCGGTCGCCGGGGTCGTTTATGCTCCCGCGCGCAACGAAATGTATGAAGCCCATGCAGGCGGCGGGGCGCGGCTCAACGGGCAGCCGCTCGTGCGCCATCGCCGTGCGGGAGCACCGCCGCTTATTCCTGCTCCGGGTGCGGTGCATCAGGAAATGCAGGCGCTGGGGCTGCACTATACCCGTGGTCCCATGTATCCCTCGCTCGCCTATCGGCTCGTGCAGGTGGCGACGGGACATCTCGATGCCGCCGTGGCCCGTCGAGGTAGCCAGGACTGGGACATCGCGGCAGCCGCGGTCATCCTGAGCGAAGCCGGGCTCGATTTTGCCGATGTGTGCAGCGGCTTTCCCCAGTTCAACAGACGTGACGTGCGGCATGGAGCGATTGCGGCGATTGCCGACATGAGCCTCCGGCCGCAGGTCCATTCGGCGCTGATCAAAGTCTATGGCTGCCCGGCCGAGACAGAGGATAGCGCCGGTACCGCCTCTTCCTCCACTCTTTCAAGGGATCCGTAAAAATGGCCGAAGCCACCCAAAAACAACTTCTTCACCTCGTGATCGGCGGCGAATTGTCGAGCCTTGAGGGCGTCACCTTCACCGATCTGGAAAAGGTCGACATCGTGGGGCTCTATCCCAACTATGCGGCCGCTTATGCGGTGTGGAAGCAGAAGGCACAGATGACCGTTGATAGCGCGCAGACACGATACTTCATCGTGCACCTCCATCGCCTGCTCGACCCGGAAGCGGCTGGCGCGTAAGCCAGCGCGAGGTCCGGTTTTCCTTCTGCCCTGAGGGGAGAAGGTGGCGCAACGCGCCGGATGAGGGGTTGAATTTTGAGGATCAGCCACAAGGCTGAACCCCTCACCCTAACCCTCTCACCTCAGGGGAGAGGGGGTCAGATCGAGTGTGGGGCTTGATCCAGTCGCATTCACGGTCTGGTCCCCTCGCCCCTTTGGGGAGAGGGTTAGGGCGAGGGATGACTTGCTGTCTGGCCAGTGATTTCCCCCAAAATTGCCTCCAGCGCCCCCGGTCCGCCGATCCGGTCCCGCCCGATCTGGGTCAGGCGCTCGCGCTCGGCGCTGTCCGAAAGCAGGCGGCGCAAAGCTGTTGCAATGTTGGACGCGCGCGGTTCAACGACGATCCGCGCCTCGCCAAAGAGATTTTGTTCATCGGCAAAGCGGGACCGACGGTCGCGCTGGTTGATGAAGGTAATGACCGGACGGCCGAGTCCCAACGATTGGACGCTCGCCGTGCCGGCCTGGCTCAGCACCACGTCCGAGGCCTGCAGGAGATTGCCCATGGCATTGCCACGCGCCATGTGAACGACGAGATTCCCGTCGCTCAGTTCCCCCAGATCTGCCGCCTCGGCACTCAGAAGCGGTGTGCGGCGCAGCTTGGCGGCCTTTGCCAGCTCTTCCACACTGACGCTGCCGGCGACAGCCAGGAAAATGTCGGGACGTTCCTCGTCTGGGATCTGCCGCAAGGCATCGACCTGAAGTGCAAAACTTTCCGCCGTCAGGGCGCGGCTGCCGGGCAAGAGCGTCACCGCCAGCGGTTTGCGTCGCCGGGCCGTCGCGTCATAGTCCCCGCTCGGCACCGAATCCATCATGATATTGCCGGCCGCCCGCGCGTCGACCCCCGAAGCCTTGAGGCGCTCGGCAAGGCTTTCGGCGCGGCAGAATACGGTCTTGCAGCTTCGTTTGATCGCCCAGATCTCGCCGGGCGAATAAAGCCGAGCGGCCCCGGTCTTGTAGACGTCCAGATAGACGAGATCCCCAAGGCCCACGGCGGTGGCGGCAAGAATGCCGACCATGTCACCCACGACGATGACGCTGTCATAGTGGCCGCGCACGGAGCGCAGGAATTTGAGGGCCGGCGGCACCGTCATCAGCCCGCCATTGACGATGTCGCGGCGCAGGGAGCCTTTTACATTGCGCCAGCCTTCCGAGGCCAGGGTAGCGCGGGGGCCGACGATGCGGCAGAGGCCTTCATAGGCCTTGCCGCTGCCGATCATGGGATAGGCTTCCACTTGCGCGGTGCTGGCGAGGCGGCGAACCAGCGCCGAGGCAATGGCATCTTCTCCGTGGCCGTTGGAAACGATGAGGTAGCGCTGACGCTTCGCTGCCTCGGTCACCTTCAGTTGCCCCGGCCGTAGCGCATGAAGGCATCATGAGCAGCCCCGGCATCGGCATAGGCCTCCTGCCGATCGACGCTCCAGTAGGAGAGTTCATCGAGGGGGATGGGCCTGCCGGTCATGGCGCAGCGCACGAAACTGCCCTGCTTGAGAACGACGTAATCCCCATCGAGATAGCGTACGCTGGCTTCCGAGGGCGAAAAGCCCTTGTCAAAGATATTCATCACCCGGTTCCTTCCGAATGATCCCGATATAGTCGGGAATGTTGACAATCAAAAGAGACTTTCCTGCGAGCCGTCGTCGCTCGAACTGCGTGACACTTTACGCCTGGCCGGCGGCGCTCCCGCGACATTTGCCCCGACTTCACCATCGGCAAAGCTGAGCCTGACGGCATCGCCCGGTTTCAGGCTTGCCGCCGCCGTGACGACATCGCCCTTTTCATCCTGCACCAGGGCGTAGCCGCGGGCGAGCACGCTGCGATAACTCAGCGTTTCAAGAAGCTTGCCGAGCTGCGCAAGGGTCTGGCGCCGCTCGGTGGTGAGCGCAGCAGGCGCAAGCGACAGGCGTTGAACGAGTGGGCTCAACTCAGAGCGGGCCTGGCGCAGTTCGACGCGCAGCGGTTGGGGCGAAAGGCGGGGCGCAAAGCGGCTAAACGCCGTTCGCTTGCGCTCGAGGGCTTGCAGCACGGATCCGGCAAGTCGCGCAACGCGTGGGTCAAAAGTAAGCCGGGTGCGGTCCACAGTCTTGTTGAGCCCCGAAAGGGCGCGATGTTCGAGATTGTCGAGCCGGCCCTTGAGGTCGGCGTGGCGCTGCCGCACGAGGCGCGGCTGCATGGCGGAGGCAAGACGAGACAAGGTCAAATGCTTGTTCTGAACATAGTGGCGCAGCCCGCTGCTGAGCTGGGTAGACGCCATGTCGAGGCTCTGCCGCTGGGTCGAAATGAGATCGGCGGCTCGTGGCAAACCGGCGCTGGCCGCGCGCAGGCGATCCCTCAAACTCGCAAGGCTTCGGCGAGCGGCAGCGCGCTGGCGGCTGCCCTGATCGTCCACATAGGCGATGAGCTCGGCGCGCACAGGCACGGCGGCTTCGGCCGCGGCTGTGGGAGTGGGCGCCCGCATGTCCGAGGCATAATCGATCAGGGTCGTATCCGTCTCGTGCCCGACAGCGGAAATCACCGGAATGGCCGATGCTGCCACGGCCCGAACAACGGCCTCCTCGTTGAACCCCCAAAGGTCCTCGATGGACCCACCGCCGCGGGCGACGATCAACAAGTCCGGTCTCGGCATGGCGCCGCCGGGTGCAAGGGCGTTGAACCCCTCGATCGCGTTGACCACTTCGGAGGCGCAGGTCTCACCCTGCACCCGCACGGGCCAGACCAGAACATGACTCGGGAACCGGTCGGCCAGACGATGGAGAATATCGCGGATCACCGCGCCCGTGGGGGAGGTAACGACGCCGATGACGCGGGGCAGATAGGGCAGGGGGCGCTTGCGCTCGCGGGCGAACAGCCCTTCCGCCAGGAGCTTCTTGCGCCGTTCTTCAAGAAGCGCCATCAATGCGCCGGCTCCGGCGGGTTCGATCTGCTCGATGACGATCTGATATTTCGAGGAACGGGGGAAGGTGGTCAGGCGCCCGGTGGCGATGACCTCGAGCCCCTCTTCGGGCCGGAACGCCAGCCGCGCGAAATTGCCCTTCCAGATCACCGCATCGATCGTGGCAGCATCGTCCTTGAGGGTGAAATAGCAGTGCCCGGAAGAATGTTGCCCCCGGAAGCCGGAGATCTCGCCGCGCACGCGCACATGGCCGAATTCATCCTCGACCGTCCGCTTCACCGCCTGCGCGATTTCGGAAACGGAGAACTCTGCGGCATTGGTCAGAACTTGAGACATGATCACTTGGTGCGGGAAACGCGCCGCAGGGTCAAGCTCTACTCGGCAGCTTGAATTGTTGGGATTGCATTGAGATCGATGCGTCGCTCAGCATGCCACGTGTCATGAGCCGCCTGCATACCAAGCCACAAACGCGGTCCATTGCCGAAGAGCTTGCCCAAGCGCACCGCCACCTCGGCAGATACCGGTTTCCTCCCCGCCAGGATGTCATAAAGGTGCTGCCGCGAAATGCCGAGCAGACGGGCGATCTCGCTTTTGCTTCGCCCTGTGGCCGGGATGATGTCTTCCCCAAGTAGTTCGCCAGGATGGGTAGGGCACCAATCGCCCCGCCGAGCTGCGACGGTGTCGGCGTCCTCAGGCTCAGTGATATTGTTCGAAGTCGACATTGTAGACATCCTGTCCATCAAACGAAAAGGTAATGCACCAAGGCCCATCTACATGGATTGTGTAGCGCAGTGGCGGTGGTCCTCGCAGCGAGTGGAAATCGAAGCCGGGAACGTTGAGATCTTCGGGAACGCCTGCGGCATCGAGGGCCGTTAGCCGCCTTTTTACTCGGACGACGAGTTTGGCATCGACCTTCCCGGTCCTGCCAGTCTCCCAGAGTTCGGCAAGGCCTTTGTGGCGGAAGCTGCGGATCATCAAGATATGTAAGCAGATGGCTTACACGTGTCAACGATCCGCTTATAGTTATTCTGCCGCTTCGGTGTCCTGGGCATGATCGATATTGCCCATCGACTGAACGATATGGTTGGCGAGGGCGTCGTAGATGCCGCCATAGGCGTGACTGGCGCGCATCAGCGCAATCTGCGCGTCGGCCAGGTGCGGCAGGCCCATATCTTCAGATACCACCCGCATGCCCGGCTGGAGCGCGCTTTCGGGCAGAAAGCCGATAGCGAGATCCGACAGCACTGCCGAAGAAATCGCGGTGGCGTTGGATGAGGTATAGGCGATCCGGTAATCGGCGCCGGCGCGGTCGAGTGCGTCCATCGCCTCCTTGCGCCAGATGCAATATTGCGGACCCGAGGCAATGGCGATCGGCTGACTCTGCAGCGCGCGGCCGCCATGGCTTGCGACCCAGAACATCTTCTCGGTGCGGAACAGCTCACCAAAATTCTGCTCGGTGCCCTGGGTAAAGACGATCAGATCGTAGCGTCCGGCGCGCATGCCTTCGAGCAGATGTTCCGAGGCCATGCAGGAAACATCGACGACGATTTTCGGATGGGTGCGCTGGAAGCTCGACAGGATCACGGGCAAAAGACGCACGGCATAGTCGTCCGGAACGCCGAAGCGAATAGAGCCGGCCAGATCATCATCCGAAAAATGGTCGAGGATCTCAGCATTCGTACGCAACATCTTGCGGGCGCGTTCGTAGAGCACTTCCCCATGATGGGTGAGAGATACGCTGCGGCCGTCTCGGGTGAGAAGCGAATGGCCCAACCGCTCCTCGAGCCGCTTGATCTGCATGGAAACGGCCGATTGGGTCTTGTTCACGCGTCGTGCAGCTTCGGTGAAGCTGCCGCAATCGGCAATGGCGCAGAAGCTCTGAAGCTGATCGAGGTCAAGGGGCGCGGCCATTTTCCATCACTCAATTTGATTGGCTGAATGAAATCTATTTGTTGGACGAATGGATGTCCAGCGGCCTATCAAAGCAGTGTTGTTCCTCTACGGCGCAGCACTTTCCGGCTTTCCCGGCCCATTCTCGGAGACATGAAATGGCTCTCTCGCTTCCAGGCGAGCGGTCACTTGCGGCCGCCACGCCGTCGACCCCCTTGCATTCGCTGTTTGCCTTCTGGGCAAAGGTGAAGGCCAATCGTGCTCGCCGCATTGCGCTCAAACGCCTGCTTGAGCTTGAGCCCGAGCGTCTCAACGATCTCGGCATATCGCGCAGCGATATCTATGCCGCCATGGAGGCGCGCTCCGGGCGTCAGGCTGCCATGGTTCTCACCAGTGCCCGAGCGCGCAGCGCCAAGGCCTGATCTGACTTCGCTCTACCCGTGGTGGGGCTCACTGGTTGGTTCGAACACTTTCGTGCTCGTTCCATCTCCCGGGGCCGGTTTTGCCGCCGGTCCTGTTTCCTGAAAACTTGCCGGGCTCGTGCATGCACCTGCCCGGTTTTTTATTGTTCACGAGAAACGGCCGGCTTGGCTCGGCCAAAGAGGTCAGAGAAAGCGGACGCCGATCTCGGTTTCAGTGTGCCAGATCGTTTCGCACGAAAAACTGCGCCCGTCGTGCATGGCCAGCCCAAAGCGTTGCGGTATGCCGATGATGCTGGTGACGATCAGCTTGGCCCCCTCACCGGACAGGTTTCGCACGGTGCAGTCAAAGGTTGAGTGTCCGTCATTGGTGACGATGCGGCCACCCTTGAGCGTGCGTTGACGATGCGTCTGCCGGCGTTCTTCCTGCACGATCTGCTCCCGGGCTAGGGCAGGGCAGCAAAGCCTTCCGAGAAACCATCGAGCGAAACCGGAATGCCGATGCCTTCTTCGGGTGTCTTGAAGACCACGAAGATCGCATTCTCGCCGTTCGAGAGGATGTCGATCAGGTCATCGTCCAGCTCTACCTCGGCAACGCAACCATTGGGCAGGCACCGCACAAAGGCGACCCGTCCCATGTCTGCGCCATCGACATTGAGGCCAAGCCCGTTGGGCAGCAAAACGCCGAGCGGAGCGAGAACCCGCAAGAGGCGCGCTTCGCGATCGGCAGTGCGCAACACGATAACCGACAGCCCGACATTGGGCTGGTCTTCGGCCATGACATTCTGAATGATGGCGCATTGCTCGGCACTGGCGCCGGGCGGAGTGTCGCAGCTCATCTGCCAGTCGCCGTGTTCGCCGCGCACAGTGCCTTGGGCGAAAGCCGGGCCGATGCCGGCAAGGGCCGTGATGGCCAGGGCTACGCCCATCAGCCGCTTCGAAAATGCGCTCACTCTATACGTCTCCTGCCGAATCGAGGGCCAAGGGGCGGTTGGTTCTGTTTCCGTCAGCCGACAGAGCCTGTCAACCAAGCGTGCCATCGTGGTGGGATATGTCCGGCCAAGTGCGGCGTGCTTGAGGCAAACAAGCGTGAATTTGTCCAGTTTTAAACCGTCCCAAGGGCGCTTCGGCGCAATGGACTCGGGTCAAGCAATGTGATTTAGGTCAAAATCGAGTTTTGCGCTCCGAGGTTGAGTCGGGGCGGCGTGAGCTATGCCGCTATCAAACCCTCTCCGTCCCGGTGCACGCCACCAGAATAAGTCGATAGGGGGTTTATGGTGACCGGTCAGTTCTTGAGGAAGTTGGGCGCCGCGGCGACGGCCACGCTGGCGCTGATGCCCGCTTTCGCTAGTGCGCAAGAGATCGGCAAGGGTCATCCCGAGCCCGGTCAGTTCCATCTGCAGCAATCCGTAACCCCGATCATGGACTCCATCGTGGCATTCCATGATGGCCCCTTGATGTGGACGATCACGCTGATCGTTCTGTTCGTGCTCGCCCTTCTGGTGGTCGTGGTGGTGCGCTTCAACGCCAAGTCCAACCCGGTGCCGGCCCGTTTCACGCACAACACCGCGATCGAGGTGATCTGGACTGTCGTGCCGATCGTTATCCTGATCATCATCGCCGTGCCGTCCTTCGGCGTGCTCTCCGACCAAATGACCGTGCCCGACGGGGAGCGCCGGTATCTGGGGGAAAACATCTTCTCCTTCGGTGAAGTGGAAGTCCCGGCCGCCGAGATGACCGTCAAGGCCACCGGCGAGCAGTGGTACTGGACCTATGAATATGTCGACCAGGGGATCTATTTCGACTCCAATATCCTCGGCACCGCTCTGGGCAACTACACCGATCATGAAAAGCCTGGTCAGCCGCGCCTGCTGGCCGTCGACAACGAACTGGTCGTGCCTGTCAACACCACCGTGCGCCTGCAGGTGACTGCCAGCCCCGGTGGCGTGATCCATGCCTTTGCCGTGCCGTCCTTCGGCGTCAAGATCGACGCGGTGCCTGGCCGTCTCAACGAAACCTGGTTCAACTCGCGCGAAACCGGCATGTTCTACGGCCAGTGTTCCGAGCTTTGCGGCAAGGATCACGCCTATATGCCGATCGCCGTGCGCGTTGTGACCGCAGAAGAATATCAAGCTTTCATCACAGCACTCGAAGAGAGCCGTGACTATGCCAGCGCCGTCGCCGTGCTGCCGGCTATCCAGTAAGTCATAGGGTCAGGGGAACCAATATGTCAGAAGCACACCTCGAGGCCCATGCCACCGGGCATGACCATGTGACTCACGATCACCACACGCCCACGGGATGGCGGCGTTGGTTGTTTTCGACCAACCACAAGGACATCGGGATCATGTATCTCGTGTTCGCCATCATCGCCGGCATAGTCGGTGGCCTGCTCTCGGGCTTCATGCGCATGGAGCTGCAGGAGCCGGGCATCCAGATTTTCCATGGCCTTGCCTCCATGGTTTATGGCCTTGACGGTGCAGCTTCGCTCGACGCCGGCAAGCAGATGTTCAACGTCTTCACGACGGCTCACGCGCTGATCATGGTTTTCTTCATGGTCATGCCGGCCACCATGGGCGGCTTTGCCAATTATTTCGCGCCCCTGATGATCGGCGCGCCCGATACCGCGTTCCCGCGCATCAACAACATCGCTTTCTGGCTTCTTCCGGTGGCGTTCATCCTCCTGCTGATGAGCCTTTTCTTTGAAGGCGCGCCGGGCTCCACCGGTTTCGGCGGTGGCTGGACCGTTTATCCGCCGCTCTCGACCATGGGCCACCCCGGTCCTGCCATGGACTTCGCCATCCTGTCCCTGCACGTGGCCGGCGTCTCCTCGATCCTTGGTGCCATCAACCTGATCACCACGATCCTGAACATGCGCGCTCCGGGCATGACCATCCACAAGATGCCGCTTTTTGCCTGGTCCGTTCTCGTCACCGGCTTCCTGCTGCTTCTGGCGCTGCCCGTTCTGGCCGGTGCCATCACCATGCTCCTGACCGACCGCAATTTTGGCACGCAGTTCTTTGCGCCCGAAGGCGGTGGTGATCCGATTCTCTTCCAGCACCTGTTCTGGTTCTTCGGTCACCCTGAAGTGTACATCATGATCCTGCCCGGCTTCGGTATCGTCAGCCACATCGTGGCGACCTTCAGCCGCAAGCCCGTCTTTGGCTACATGGCCATGGCCTATGCAATGGTCGCGATCGGCTTTGTCGGTTTCGTCGTGTGGGCCCACCACATGTATACGACCGGCCTGAGCCTGGATGTGCAGCGATACTTCGTGGCGGCAACCATGGTCATTGCGGTGCCCACGGGCGTCAAGATCTTCTCCTGGATCGCCACCATGTGGGGCGGCTCGATCACCTTCCGCATTCCCATGCTGTGGGCGATCGGCTTCATCTTCCTGTTCACCGTGGGTGGTGTGACCGGCGTGGTGCTCGCCAATGCCGCTGCCGACCGTGCCCTGCACGACACCTATTACGTCGTGGCCCACTTCCACTACGTGCTCTCGCTCGGCGCCGTGTTCTCGATCTTTGCGGGCTGGTACTACTGGTACCCCAAGATGTTCGGCTACATGTATTCCGAATTCCTCGGCAAGCTGCACTTCTGGACCATGTTCATCGGCGTGAACCTGATCTTCTTCCCGCAGCACTTCCTCGGCCTTGCGGGCATGCCGCGCCGCTATATCGACTACCCCGATGCCTTCACGCTGTGGAACCGGGTGTCCTCGATCGGCTACTATGTGACCTTCGTTGCCATGGTGATCTTCTTCTACGCAACCTGGGAAGCCAGCCGCAAGAAGCGCCCGGCCGGTGACAATCCGTGGGGTGACGGGGCAACGACGCTGGAATGGACCCTCTCGTCCCCGCCGCCGTTCCACCAGTTCTCGACCCTGCCCAAGATCGACTCCAAGAACGCGCACTGATCTCTGCGCCAGACTTTGTGGATCGCGCCTCGGTGCGGTCCACCATTCAAGGAATGACCAGTGACCTATATCGATGACAGCAAGGGAATGCCTGCCATGGCAGGCGAGGCGCGGGTAGAGGACTACCTGGCGCTCTTGAAGCCTCGCGTCATGTCGCTTGTTGTGTTCACCGCTCTCGTCGGCATGCTGGTTGCCCCGATCGGGGTCAATCCGGTGATCGGATTGATCGCTATTGTCTGCATCGCCATCGGGGGCGGCGCATCGGGCGCGCTTAATATGTGGTACGATGCCGATATCGACGCGGTGATGAGCCGCACGCAGAACCGGCCCATCCCGTCCGGCCGCGTCACCAGGGGTGAAGCGCTGGCCTTTGGGCTGACGCTGTCGGCTTTTTCGGTGACCCTGCTCGGCCTGGCTACCAACTGGGTGGCGGGCGGGCTTCTTGCCTTCACCATCTTCTTTTATGCCGTAATCTATACGATCTGGCTCAAGCGCTCGACGCCGCAGAACATCGTCATCGGTGGCGCGGCCGGCGCTTTCCCGACCATGATCGGCTGGGCGGCAGTGACCGGCGCGATCAGCTGGGAAAGCCTGTCGTTGTTTCTGATCGTCTTTCTCTGGACGCCGCCGCATTTCTGGGCGCTGGCGCTCTACAAGCAGGGCGACTATGCCGCAGCCGGCATTCCCATGATGCCCAATGTGGTGGGTGAAGCATCCACCAAGCGCCAGATCTTCGTTTACTCCGTGATCCTAGCCGTTTCCGCCTTTGTGCCGATCTATCTCGGGCTTGGAGGCTGGATCTATGGCCTTGTCGCCATGGGAACCGGCATCGGCTTTGTTTATCTCGCCATTCGTCTCCTGCAGGCGCCGAGCAACGTCGATATGCGCAAGGCGGCGCGGCGGCTCTTCACCTTTTCGCTGAGCTACCTTTTCGTGCTGTTCCTCGGCCTCTTGGCAGACAATTTCGTTACCCGTATCGAAGGGTTCTGGTCATGACCGAAAACCAGTCCGCCGTCATGGTTACACCTGCCGAGACCGCTGCGGCCGAGGCGCTGAAGCGCGTGCGTCGCCGCCGTTCGCTTGCGCTTGCCGGCGCCCTGGCGCTGTTCGCACTGACCTTTTATGTGCTGACCATTGTCAAGTTGGGCCCGGCTTTGTTTGATCGGGGCCTTTGATGAGCACGGTCATGCATTCAGCCCCCGCCGCTCCGGCCGGAAAAAACAATCGGCGCGTTGGGGTCGCGCTGGGTGGTGTGGTGGTCGGCATGGTTGGGCTCGCCTTTGCCTCGGTGCCGCTCTATCAGCTTTTTTGCCAGGTGACCGGCTATGGCGGAACCACCCAAACGGCCGAAACCAATCCCAAGGGCGTAATCGCCCGGGAGATGAAGGTCAGCTTCGACGTTAACATGGATCGCGCGCTGCCCTGGACGGTCAAGGCTGCCGCGCCCGTCACCGACCGCATCGGGCAGGTCGATACGGTCAATTACATCGCCACCAACCACTCGGACAAACCGACGACGGGGCAGGCGATCTTCAATGTGACGCCCGAACAGGCAGGCATCTATTTCAACAAGATCGAGTGCTTCTGCTTCACCGAGCAGACGCTCCAGCCGGGTGAAACGGTGGAAATGCCGATCGTCTTCTTTGTCGATCCGGATCTCGCCGACAATCCCGAGCTCAACACAATCAAAGAGATCACACTCTCTTATACGTTCTACGCTTCAGACAGTGAGGGAAGCTGAAACATGGCCGCCATAGAAAAGAACCATGACTACCACATGGTGGAGCCGTCGCCCTGGCCGTTCGTGATGTCGGCCGCGGTGCTGGTGATGATGATCGGCGCCGTGTTCTGGATGCAGAACTGGACCCCCTGGGTCTTTTTCATGGGCCTTGCCGGCGTCGTCTACACCTTCTACGCCTGGTGGGCCGATGTGGTGAAGGAAGCCAATAACGGGGTCGATCACACCCCGGTTGTGCAGATGCATCACCGCTATGGCATGATCCTGTTCATCGCCTCGGAAGTGATGTTCTTCGTCGCCTGGTTCTGGGCCTATTTCGACGGCTTCTTCCGCTTCGACGACATCGAGCAATATGCCCGCGTTGCCGCAACCGGCGGCCACTGGCCCCCAACAGGCGTCGAACTCTTCGATCCATTCCACCTGCCGCTGTTCAACACGCTGATCCTTTTGACCTCGGGCACCACCGTGACCTGGGCCCACCATGCTCTGCTCGAAAACGACCGCAAGGGCCTGCGCTGGGGTCTGGCGCTTACGGTCGCGCTGGGCGTGCTGTTCTCCTTCGTGCAGTATCTCGAATATACCCATGCCGGCTTTGCCTTTGGCGGCGAAGGCGCGACCATGTATGGCGCGACTTTCTACATGGCCACCGGCTTCCACGGCTTCCACGTGATCATCGGCACCATCTTCCTGGCCGTTTGCCTCATCCGCGCTGGGCGGGGCGACTTCACGCCCGAGCGCCATCTCGGCTTCGAATTTGCTGCCTGGTACTGGCACTTCGTGGACGTTGTCTGGCTCTTCCTCTTCGCCTCGATCTATATCTGGGGCGCTTGGGGGGTGGCTTTGACTCACTAGGACCACCTGGATCATGCAAAGGGGGCGCGGCTCGGCTGCGCCCCTTTTCGCTTAGGACCCACAATGCGCACCTCCAGACTGCAGATGTTCGGCAACTCTCTCAATCTGATCCTTGCTCCGGTGCAGTCGTGATCGCGCTCGGCCGGCTGCGTTGGGGCGATTGGGTGTTCACCGTTCTCATGCTGGCGCTATGTGCCGCCTGCATTTTTCTCGGCTCCTGGCAGATGGAGCGTCTGGCCGAAAAGGAAGCGCTGATTGCAGCGGTCGACCAGCGGCTTGGATCTTCCCCGATCCCTGTTCCCGGCGTTGCAACCTGGGGTCTGCTCGATACCGGGAATCTCGTTTATCAGCCGGTTGAGATGACCGGCACCTATCGCTACACCCAGACGCTGACGGTCTTCACGAGCCTTGCCGATCCTAAGGGGCAATATTCCGGTCCCGGCTACTGGGTTTTGACCCCATTCGAGCTGGTTGGTGGCGGCGCGGTCTTCATCAATCGCGGCTTCGTGCCCCAGGACATGCAGCGCGCAGCGCTCGATGGGGACCTCCACGGCGACGATCCGGTGACTGTCACCATCTCGGGCCTTCTCCGTTCGCCCGAGCCGGCCGGCATGATGACGCCGGAACCCGATATGTCCAACCGGATCGAGTGGGTGCGCGATCCTCAGCGCCTTGCTGCCATGGTCGACCCGGCTCTGGCCCCGATCGCACCCTTCTATGTCGATCTGCCCTCGCAAGGAGAGGGCGTGCTGCCGCAGGGCGGGGAAACGGTCGTCAGCTTTCCAAACAACCATTTCGGTTATGCGCTGACCTGGTATGGGTTTGCCATTGTGGGCGTCGTTATGCTCGGCTTCTGGCTGTGGCACCGGGCGCGGCGGATCGAAAGCGAGGCGTGATACGCCAAACCTTGCGGCGCGCCGCCGCATTCACTAGGTTGCAACAATTCTAGAAGGGCTTTCCCTCCCGATGCAGTTTGTTTCAACGCGCGGCCAGGCGCCAGCGCTTGGTTTCTCCGATGCGGTCCTGGCGGGCCTCGCCGCCGATGGCGGCCTTTATGTTCCGGCCGCCTGGCCTCAGATGAGCGAAAAGGAAATCGCCGCCTTTGCAGGCCGGCCCTATGCCGACGTCGCCTATGACATCATCGGCCGCTTCGTGGGCGATGAGATCCCTGCAGCCAAGCTGCGCGAGATCGTCGATGGTGCCTATGCCAGCTTCCGGCACCCGTCGGTGACCCCGCTTGTCGAGCTTGAACCCAATCACTTCGTGCTTGAGCTGTTCCATGGGCCGACCCTGGCCTTCAAGGACGTCGCCATGCAGTTCCTGAGCCGGACCATGGACCACATCCTGTCCGAACGTGGGCTGCGCGCGACGATTGTGGGGGCGACATCGGGCGATACCGGATCGGCGGCCATCGAAGCCTTCCGCGGGCGCGACACGACGGATATCTTCATTCTTCATCCCCGTGGCCGCACCTCGGAAGTGCAGCGCCGGCAGATGACCACCGTGCTCGATGCCAATGTCCACAATATTGCGCTCGAAGGCACGTTCGACGACTGCCAGGATGCAGTCAAGGCGATGTTCAACAATCACGCCTTCCGCGATTCCATGCGCCTTTCCGGCGTCAACTCGATCAATTGGGGCCGTATCGTTGCCCAGATCGTTTATTACTTCGTGGCAGCCGTTGCGCTGGGGGCGCCCCATCGTCCGGTCAGCTTCACCGTGCCCACCGGCAATTTCGGCGACATCTTTGCCGGCTATTGCGCCAAGCGCATGGGTCTGCCCATCAGCCGCCTGGTGATCGCGACCAATGCCAATGACATCCTGCGCCGCACGATCGACACGGGTCGTTATGAGATGCAGGGCGTGTCGCCCACCATCAGTCCCTCGATGGATATTCAGATTTCATCCAATTTCGAGCGGTTGTTGTTTGAAAGCGCCGGCCGCGATGCCGATGCCGTCAACCGCATGATGGCCGCGCTCAAGCAGTCGCGCGGTTTCGATCTTCCGGAAGGCGCCATCGCAGCGATCCGCGCCGAATTTGCCGCCGGCACATCCGGCGAGGATGAGACGAGCCGCACGATCGCGCAAACCTGGGCCAATTCGGCCTATCTGCTCGATCCTCACACCGCCGTCGGGGTTTCGGTTGCGCGCCGCCTCGAGCGTAGCACCGAGCCGATGATTACGCTTGCTACCGCTCATCCCGCCAAATTCCCGGCGGCGGTCAGAGCGGCGACGGGCATCGAGCCGCCGCTGCCGGCCTGGCTTGCCGATCTTTATGGGCGCGAGGAGCGCCTCGACGTGCTGGCCAATGACCAGAGTGCCGTGGAACAATTCATCGGGGCGCGCAGCCGCGCGGCCTGAACCGACAGGCGCCGGAGGAGGGCGGCTCCGCCCTCTGGCCGGTTCGCCGAGAAACATGTTTGGGCAGGGAGCGCCTTGGGCCTTCCCGCTCGCGCAGGAGGACGAGTGTGACGGTAAAGACGACGACCCTCGAGAATGGCATGGTGGTGCTGACCGACGACATGCCCCATCTCGAGAGCGCCTCTCTCGGCGTCTGGGTGAAGGCCGGTGCGCGCTCCGAGCGAAAGGCGGAGCACGGCATTTCCCACTTTCTCGAACACATGGCCTTCAAGGGCACCAAGACGCGCAGCGCGCTCGAAATCGCCGAAGCTATCGAGAATGTCGGTGGCGACCTCAATGCCGCAACATCGATCGAGCATACCGGCTATTTTGCGCGCGTGCTCAAGGACGATGTGGCACTGGCGGCCGACATTCTGTCCGATATTCTCCAGAACTCGACCTTCGACGAAAACGAGATGACGCGCGAGCAGCAGGTCATCGTGCAGGAGATCGGCGCGGCGCGGGATAATCCCGACGACCACGTGTTCGATCTTTTCCAGGAAGCGGCTTATCCGACCCAGCCGATCGGACGCACCATTCTGGGTACCGTCGATTCCGTTCGTGCCTTTTCGCCGGACACGGTCCGCAAATATATGCGCCGCAACTATGTGGGCGACCATATGGTCATGGCCGCCGCCGGCAATGTGGACCATGATGGTCTCGTCGAAGTGGCGCGCGAGCGGTTTGCCGATCTCGCTCCGAGCGGCGCACCAGCGCCCCAGCGCGCCGAGTATCAAGGCGGCGAAGAGCGGTTGATCTCGGATCACGAGCAGGCCCATATCGTGCTCGGCTTTGAGGGGCGCGCCTATAATTCGGACGGCTTCTATGCCGCCCAGGTGCTCGCCTCGATCCTGGGAGGCGGCATGAGCTCGCGGCTGTTCCAGGAAGTGCGTGAAAAGCGCGGCCTGTGCTATTCTGTTTATGCCTTCCATTGGGCCTTCGCCGATAGCGGCGTTTTTGGCGTGGCAGCGGCAACGGGCGAGGACGAGGTCTCCGAACTGGTGCCGGTGGTGCTCGACGAACTGCGCCGTGCAACCGAAACCATCACCGATGAGGAAGTGGTGCGCGTGCGCAACCAGATTCGCGCGGGCCTCCTGATGTCGCTTGAAAGTCCTTCGGCGCGCGCCGGGCAGCTGGCACGCCAGCAGATCCTCTGGGGCCGGCCGATTGCCATGCAGGAAACGGTCGAGCGCATCAATCGCATCACCGCCCAGCGCGTGCGCGATGTTGCCGAGCAGATCTTTACGACTGGTACCCCCACACTTGCCGGCATCGGTCCGATCAGCCGGCTGGCCGATGTGGAAAGCATCGGCGAGACGCTGCAGCGTTAGGCCATGGTCTGGCCCTGGTCGACGCCGGAACAGTTGATCCTGCTGCGGGGCCAGCGAGTGGCACTGCGCCTGCCGCAATGGCGCGACTACCCCGCCTGGTACAACCTGCGCCGGCAGAGCCACGATTTTCTGAAGCCTTTCGAGCCACGCTGGAGCGAGGCCGATCTCAGCCGCCGGGTTTTTTCGATGCGGGTCAAGCGCGCCCGTATCGAAGCCGAGCAAGGCACGGACTACACCTTTTTCGTGTTTTCCCCCGCAGAGACAGGGGCGACGCTGGTGGGCGGGATCACGCTATCCAATATCCGTCGCCGTGCGGCCCAGTTCGTCACGCTCGGCTATTGGATGGGCCAGCCCTATGCTGGCAAGGGCCTGATGACCGAGGCGGTTTCAGTCGCGCTGCCCTTCGTTTTCGAAACCCTTGATCTTCACCGCATCCACGCGGCCTTTTTGCCCACCAACATGGCCTCGCGGCGCGTACTCGAAAAAAACGGCTTCATCGAAGAAGGGTTTGCCGAGCGCTATTTGCAGATCGATGGGCGCTGGGAGGACCATGTGCTGATGGGCCTGACGCGTGAGCGCTGGGACGGGATCCGGCTGGCGCGGCACAATCGGGTGGCGTGAGGCGGCTGAATTCACGGCCTAAGCCTCTGGCCCGGCTTGCCGCACGCAGCTTTCTCCCGTACCAAGGGTGCCTCCTCCGGCGGTTGGCAAGGACGATGGTTCTTCCGCATCGTTTGTGAACTGGTCGATCGCCGCCACAATGAAGCCTTGTGTGGGAATTAGCTGCCTTAGATGCGTCCGTTTCTAGCTCTCGCGATCTTTCTTGCGTATGCGCTTGCGCTGCTGCAGCCCGCTCACGCCTTTGAGGTTATTTCCGTCCCCGAGGACGTGAACGCGGTCAATCTTTCAGAGATCGTCGAGATCGTGCCCGGAACGGATGGGCGCGTGCAGCTCTCCACCGCGCCCGACGCAGATGGCATTATCCGTCGCATCGAGGTCCTGGCCAGCGAGCGCGGCACCAATCCGTCTTTTGCGCTTTTTGCCCTGCGCAACGATTCCGACCAGCAGATCGAGCGGCTTCTGGTTGCGCCCTTTTACCGCCTGCCGGCCTCCGGGGTGTTCCAGCCCGATCTGGGCAGCGCCCGCGTCAATGCGGTGACACCCAGCGCCGGTATCCGGCCGGTCAAGCTCACGGATCCGGAATCCGACGTGTTCGAGGTGACGCTCGACCCCGGCGCGACCGTGACCCTCGTTGCCGAGCTCTCCTCCGGTTCCTTGCCCGAGCTTTATCTCTGGCAGGTCAATGCCTATCGCGACTACGTCAATTCCTTCACCCTTTTCCGTGGCGTCGTGCTCGGCGTGGCCTCGCTGGCGGCGGTGTTTCTCACCATCATGTTCGTGGTCAAGGGACGCGGTGTCTTCCCGGCGACAGCGGCATTTGCCTGGGCGGTGCTGGCTTATCTGCTGATCGATTTCGGCATTCTGGGGCGGCTCTTTGGCCTTTCGGCCGATGGCTTGCAGCCGTTGCGGGCGGCAGCGGAAGCGGGGATTGCGACGACGCTCGCCGGGTTCTTGTTTATCTATCTCAATCTGCACCGCTGGCATCTGCGCTTCGTGCATCTGGCGCTTGGGCTGTCGGCACTGTTCCTGGCGCTCTTTGCCTTTGCCTTTTTCCAGCCGGCCATCGCCGCCACCATTTCGCGACTGGTGCTGGCCATGCTTGGGCTTTCGGGCTTTTTCCTGATCCTGCTGCTGGCGCTGCGCGGCTATGACCGTGCGGTGCTTCTGGTGCCCACCTGGATCATCTTCATCGCCTGGCTGTTTTACTCCTGGCTCGTGATCTCAGGCCAAGTCACCAATGACGTGGCCCAGCCCGCGGTCGGGGGCGGCCTGGTGCTGGTGATCATGCTTCTAGGCTTCACCGCGGTGCAACACGCCTTCGCCGAAGGGCAGGTTTCCATCGGCACGCTGAGCGAGGTCGAGCGGCGTGCGCTTGCACTGACCGGATCGGGTGATTTCGTTTTTGACTGGAACATCGATCGCGACCGGGTGACGGTCAGCGACGAGTTGACGACACGGCTCGGCGAGAAGCGGGGCGCGCTGCGCGGTGCGATCAAGCGTTGGCTCGACCGCGTGCATCCAGATGATCGCGATCGCTTCCGCACGGCTTTCGATACACTGGTCGAACTGCGCCGCGGCAAGGTTTCTGCCGACATGCGGCTTGCCGGCCACGACGGCAATTACCGTAGCTTCCGCATGCGCGTAAAGCCGGTTCTGGGTGGGGATGGACAGGTCAATCGTATCGTTGGAACGCTGCAGGACGTGACCGAGGACCGCGCCTCGCGCGAGCGGCTGCTCCATGACGCGGTGCACGATAGCCTCACCGGCCTGCCCAATCGTCAACTGTTTCTGGATCGTCTCGACCGTTCGCTGGTGCGGGCGCGCCAGCCGAACGGGGTCAAGCCAGCCGTTTTCCTGATCGACATCGATCGCTTCATGGAGCTGGAGGAGCGCATCGGCCATTCGGCTGCCGACTCTGTGCTGCTGGCGATCTCCCGGCGCATCGCACGTTTGATGCGGCCGCTCGATACGGTTGCGCGCATCTCCGGCGATCAGTTCGCGGTCATTCTTGCTAACGAGCAGGCCGCCGGCAAGATCGCCGAAAATGCCGAGCAGATCCGCAAGGCGCTCAAGGCGCCGTTCAATTTCGGCGATCGCGACCTGACGATTTCCGCCTCGATCGGTGTCACCATCTATGACGGCAACCCGGCCGAGGCCGGCGATGTGTTGCGCGATGCCGAACTGGCCATGTATTACGCCAAGCGTCTGGGCGGGGACCGTATCGAAGCCTATCGCGCTTCTGCTCGTTCCATCGCGTCCTATAGCCGGGCCAGCGAGGAAGATCTCGAGCGCGGCATGCGCCAGGGCGAATTGCATGTGCAGTATCAGCCCATCATGAATATCAGCAGCGGCCGTATCGTTGCGGCCGAAGCTTTGATGCGATGGACCCACCCCACGCGCGGCATTGTGAACCCGGATGAGTTCGTGCCGCTGGCGGAGCGCTCCGGGCAGATCGAAAAGCTTGGCCGACTCGCCTTCGAGCAATCGGCCGCACAGGTTCGCGACTGGATGAGCACGATCGGGCTTGGCGAAGAGTTCTTCGTGTCGGTCAACCTCTCGCCTGTGCAACTGGCCACCGAGACCCTTCTGGGGGACATGCGCAATCTCGTGTCGCAGGACCGCAGCCTTGCTGCCCATCTCAAGCTCGAAATCACCGAAAGCCAGGCGATGAACAATCCCGAGCATTCCGCCTATATGCTCGAGGCGCTGCGCAGCCTGGGATTGGGACTGGCGCTCGATGATTTCGGCACTGGCCATTCATCCCTGAGCTACCTGCACCGCTTCCCCTTCGACACCATCAAGATCCCTGCAGCCTTCGTGCGCATGGGGGCCGAGGCCGGCTTCCCCCATACTCAGACCCCGATTATCCGCGCGGTTGCGGCCATGGCCGAGGAACTCGACATGCTGGTGATCGCCGAAGGCGCGGAAACGCTCGATGAGGTCGAACGGCTGCGCCAGCTCAACGTCAAGCTGGTACAGGGCTTTGCGTTCGGCCCCGTGCTGACGGGACCGGAGCTCGCCAAGAAGCTCCTCGCGCAAGTCGGGCGCTAGGGCGCAAGCTTACCGGCCTCAGGCGTGTCCGGCTTGAGTGCTCAGCGTTGCCCGGGTGATGTGGAGGCTTTCGAGCGCATGTTCGTAGCGGTTTCCGACGGGGATATCGAACAGCAGCTTCGGATCGAACGGAGCTGTCAGCCAGCCATTGGCGCCGATCTCGCCTTCGAGCTGCCCGGGGCTCCAGCCGCAGCAGCCAAGCGCAAAGAGCGCGGCGCGTGGGGCCGGGCCGAAGGCCATGGCCTTGAGCACATCGAGCGTTGCTGTAAGCCCGATTTCTTCGGTAACCTTGTAGGTATTACCCGAATGATAGTCGGCGGTGTGCAGCACGAAGCCGCGCCCCTTTTCCACGGGGCCCCCGCGCATCACCGCGCGCTGGCGGATCGGGTCGGGCAGGCGAATAACGGCGTCGGGATCGCCAAGATCGAGTTCGTCCAGAATGTCTGCAAAGCGCAGGTTTTCGAGTTCGTGGTTGACCACGAGCCCCATTGCGCCTTCCTCGCCATGGCCAACGAGCAGAATGACGCTTTCGGCGAAGCGCTCATCTTCCATGCCCGGCATGGCCACTAGAAATTGTCCTTCAAGGCTGGTCATGGTGCAATTGTAGGGACTACCAGCACCGCTGCCAAGCGATAGCGACTGCTCGGCGGCCCCTTGGGCTTCACGAAGGCATGAACGCGCGTCAGCTATTTCTTCATTTCTACTTGCGTTAATGGCCTTCCATGCGCCTGCTGACCCTGTTTTTTGCTTTTGTCGCGCTGCTGTTGCAGCCTGTCTCTGCCGCTCAGACCGAGTGGCAGGAGGTCAGTCCCGATGTGCGCATGCGCCTTGTCAGCACAGGCACGATCAGCCCTGATGGATCGACGCTGGTCGGGATCGAGATCGACATGCCTCAGACCACCAAGACCTATTGGCGGGTGCCGGGGCAGACCGGTTTCGCGGCCGAGATCGATTTGTCCGGATCGAGAGGCGTCAGCGCTGCGCATGTGCTCTGGCCCCATCCCCAGCGCGTCGTCGGCGAAACCTATATCGACTATGCCTATTTCGGACCGACCATGCTGCCGGTCGAGATTGACGTGACCGAGCCGGACGGCGAATTGTCGCTTTCGGTTCTCTTGGGGGTCTGTTCGGAGATCTGCGTGCCCGCACAAGCCAGCTTTCACCTGCCGCTGACCGACCGGAAACCGGATCGCGTCAATGGTCTGCGCATCAAGCAGGCGCAGGCGCTGACGCCCTTGCCCTGGAGCGAAGGCACCGATCCGCTCGGCCAGGTGGATTACCGGCCCGGCGAGCACGCGATTGGGGTAGAGATCAAGGATGCCGGTCTAGATCTTTCCAGCCTGATCGCCGCCACCGAAAGCGGCGAGGTGCTGTTTGGAGCGCCGCAAAAAAGCCCGCAAGGCAACCTAGTGCTGCTTCCCATTCTGACGAAAACCGAGAATAGTGCGGTCGAGGGACAGGAAATTCAGCTCACGTTCATGACGGATATGGGAGCGTTCGAACTCCGGCGTCTGGTCGTGGCTGCAAAGACAAGCAACTAGCGCCCGATCGGGCCATGCCTCCGGCGCCGTCCGGTGGGCTATCGATAGTTTGAGTAAGGCGACAGCGATCGCTGAAGGCATGGGGCAAGTCCAGTATGATTGAGCGTGGCAATGCGATCCCTTCGATCGGGATCAAGCTGGTATCCGCGTCCGGCACGAGCGAAACCACCAGCGATGCCGTGCTCGGTTCGGGCACCGTGGTGGTCTTTACTGTGCCCGGTGCCTTCACTCCCACTTGCCATGTCAACCATCTGCCCGGCTTTCTCGCCAGTGCAGAAGCGCTGCGCGAAGAGGGTGTGGATCGCATCGTCTGTGCTGCGGCCAATGACGCCCATGTCATGAAGGCTTGGGCCGAAGCCTCGGGCGCGCTCGGAGCCATCGAATTTCTGGCGGATGGCAATGCCGATCTCGCGCGGGCCCTCGGTCTTGCCAAGGACTTCTCCGCCAGCGGCATGGGCACACGCTATGCCCGCGCCGCCATGATCGTGCGTGATGGCAAGGTGGCGGAAATTTTTGTGGAGGACGCCCCCGGCGTCAACGCCAGCGGTGCCCCCGCCATCCTTCTGGCGCTAGAAACGGCCAACGCGTAAGACCGAGGCGGGAGAAAACCATGAACAAGCCGACACTTTTCCGACTTGCCGCTCTTGCCGGTCTCGGCCTTGCCCTGAGCGGATGCTCCATGGGGTCCATGTTGGGCGGAGGTGGCGCCAGCAATGGCAGTGCCAATCTGCAGAACGCGACTGCGACACCCCAGGCCGTGGCCCAGGCTCAGACCTCGGCGCTTCCCGCAATTGCGACGGAATGCCCCCCCATCCGCGTCCGTGTGGGCGGCGAGGCCATGTTCTCTTATGCCGGTGGCCGCACGGGCGACGCGCGCTCCCTGCAATATCAGGGTGTGATCGACGAAGTGACGCGCAATTGCGTGGTCTCGAACGGGCTGATCACGGTCAACATGGGCGCGTCTGGCCGCGTATTGCTCGGGCCGGCGGGCAGCCAGTCCTCCGTTAACGCGCCGATCCGGTTCGCCGTCGAGCGTGACGGCCAGGCCGTGTTTTCGGAAAAATATACGATCCCCGTTGCCGTTGCGGCGCCAGCCCAGTCGGCCGAATTCGTCAAGGTGGTCGAAAACGTCGCCATTCCCTATCTCGGCGGCGAGACCATAACGATCTGGGTTGGGTTCGACACGCGGGGTTGATGGCGGGCAGACCTTTCGTCTCCACCATCATCGCAAGACTTGGCCGGCAATCCACCTGGCTTCGGCATGGACCATCGGGGACTAACCCAGTGGTGACAGGAATCGGAATACCCAGCTTCGGCTGACAGGCATATGCAAAAGGGCGGTCCCATGGCCGCCCTTTCTCTATTCCGCAGCCTTGGGAAGCCTGTTCGGCTTTTCCCAGGTCAGCACCGGCTGGCGCGCTGCTCGCGTTTCATCAAGGCGACGCCTTGGCGCCCGCATGGGAGCGGCAGTGAAACGCTCTTTGTTGCCGTTTGTTGCATCCTGGGCCAGCTCGGCCATGACATCGCAGAAGCGATCGAGCGTCTGCTTGCTCTCGCTTTCCGTCGGCTCGATCAGCATGGCCCCATGCACGACCAGCGGAAAATACATGGTCATGGGGTGGAAACCCTCGTCGATCAGCGCCTTGGCGAAATCGAGCGTCGAGACGCCCGTGTCGCGCAGGAAACTGTCGTCGAAAAGCGCTTCATGCATGGTGGGGTAGTCGGGAAAAGGCACCGAAAAGATGTGGTCGAGCCGTGCCTTGACATAGTTGGCGTTGAGAACGGCGTCCTCTGCCGCCTGCGCAAGGCCGTCGCCGCCATGGCTGAGCATGTAGGTGAACGCGCGGACATACATGCCCATCTGGCCATGAAACGCTGTCACGCGGCCAAGGGCGCTGCCTTCGACATGTTCGACAAGCTCGAGTCCACTGCCCGCCCTTCGGACGAACGGAACCGGCGCAAAGGGCGCGAGGGCCTCTGAAAGCACCACTGGGCCCGCACCGGGACCGCCGCCGCCATGGGGCGTCGAGAAGGTTTTGTGGAGGTTGATGTGCATGGCGTCGATGCCGAGGTCGCCCGGACGGACGACACCCATGATGGCGTTGAAATTGGCGCCATCGCAGTAGAAGAACGCGCCGGCGTCGTGCACTGCTTGGGCGATCTCGATCACCTGCGGTTCGAATAGCCCGCAGGTATTGGGATTGGTCAGCATGATCGCCGCGACTTCGGACGACAGGGCTGCCTTGACCGCTTCTACGTCAACGGTACCGTCTGCTTTTGCGGGCACGGGTTTGACCGTATAGCCGAGGAAGGCAGCCGTCGCGGGGTTGGTGCCATGGGCGCTTTCCGGCACGAGGACAACCGTGCGATGCGCTTGGCCTGCAGCCTCCTGAGCTGCCTTGATCGCCATCATGCCAAGGAGCTCACCATGGGCGCCGGCCTTGGGCGAGAGCGCCACGGCGGCTGTATTGGTGAGGGTAAGGAGCCAGTGCGAAAGCTGGTTCATCAGCTCCAGCGCGCCCTGAACCGTCGAGATCGGCTGAAGCGGATGGATGTCGGAAAAGCCCGGCAGGCGCGCAATTTTTTCATTAAGGCGCGGGTTGTGCTTCATGGTGCACGAGCCGAGCGGATACATGCCGGAATCGATCGAATGATTGAGGCGCGACAGGCGCACATAGTGGCGCATGGCTTCAGGCTCTGTCAGCCCGGCAAGGTCAAGCGGGGTCTGCCGCTCGAAGCCGCCGAGAAAGCTCACGTCGAGATCGACATCGGGCAGATCGACGCCGGAGTGATCAGTGTCCCCGATCTCGAACAGCAGTGGCTCATTGGGCAGCAGGGCAGAGCCGGTCGCGGCCGCGCCGGCCGAACCCGTGCCTGTCGGTCTTCCTTGTGTGTTCATGCTCATTGCCCATCCTCCCCGATAGCGGCGTGAAGGCACTCGGCCAGCATCTCGATATCGGCATGTGTGGTGAGTTCGGTGGCCGCGAGCACCAGAAGATTTTCTACCTCCGCATTGCCTGGTTCGAGGCGGCTGACGGGAACGCCGGCAAGAACCCCAGCCTGAGCGAGCATCTCGACCACTGGCGCGGCTGGGACTGGCAGGCGGATGGTCATTTCGTTGAAGAAGGTCTTGTTGAGGAGCTCGATACCAGGCACCGTTCCAAGCATGCGCGCCAGCTTGACGGCATTGGCATGGTTGAGCCGCGCCAGGCGCACGAAACCGGATTCACCCAGAAGGGCCATGTGGATCGAGAAGGCGAGGGCGCAAAGGCCGGAATTGGTGCAGATATTGCTGGTCGCCTTTTCACGGCGGATATGCTGCTCGCGGGTCGAGAGGGTCAACACGAAACCCCTGACCCCATCAGCATCGACGGTTTCCCCGCAGAGCCGGCCCGGCATCTGGCGGATGAACTCCCTTCGCGTCGCCATCAGTCCGAGATACGGGCCACCAAAATTGAGGGCGTTGCCGATCGACTGGCCCTCGGCCACGACGATGTCGGCACCCAATGCACCGGGAGCTTCAAGAAGGCCGAGGGAGACGATTTCAGTGATAACGACGATCAGCAGCGCGCCTTGGGCATGGGCCGCTTCCGCAGCCGATTTCAAATCGCGAAGGTGGCCGTAGAAATCGGGGGTCTGGACGACGATGGCTGCGGTTCCGCTGTCGATCTGCGAAAGCAGGTCGCCCTGACCCTCGGGGGAGGAGGCGAGACACACAAGATCCGGATCGTCCTTGAGATAGGCGCGCACCACGTCGCGATAGTGGGGATGTAGACCACCCGAAAGCACGATCCTGTTTCTCTTGGTCAGGCGCCGCGCCATGAGCACCGCTTCGGCGGTCGCGGTTGAGCCGTCATAGAGGGAGGCGTTGGCCACCTCCATGCCGGTGATGCGTGCCACCTGCGTTTGGAATTCGAAGAGCATCTGCAGGGTGCCCTGCGAAATCTCGGGCTGGTAGGGGGTATAGGCGGTTAGCCATTCGGAACGCTGGATCAGGTGATCAACCGTGGCCGGCACATGATGGCGATAGGCACCGGCACCGACGAAAAACGGACCATCGCCAGCTGCGTGGTTCTTTCCGGCTAGCGTCCGCATATAGGCTTCGACGCGGAATTCGGGCTGGTGGGAGGGCAGGGCGAGTTCGAACGATTTGAAAGCCGATTTCGGGACCGCGCTGAACAGCGCCTCGATATCGGCTGCCCCGATGACACCGAGCATTTCGGAGCGCTCATGGGCGGAGTGTGGAAGATAGCGCATGGAATGAATATCCGGTTCGCCGTAAAGGCCTCTAAGGATGCTAAAGCGTCAGTTCGCTATAGCCGTCGGCATCGAGCAGGGTCTCGACTTCGTTCGCATCGGTAATGGCGATCTTGAACATCCAGCCGGCGTTTTCTGGGTCGGCATTGACAAGGCCTGGCTCCTTGGAAAGAGCTGGGTTGATTTCCGTGACCGTGCCGGAGACAGGCGCGTAGATTTCGGACGCCGCCTTCACGGATTCGACGACAGCCGCCTCGTCGCCTTTTTTGAGCGTCTTGCCCACAACAGGCAGTTCGACAAAGACGATGTCGCCAAGCTGCTCCTGGGCATAGGGCGTAATGCCAACAATGCCGGTTGAACCTTCGACGCGGATATATTCATGGTCGGGCGTGAACTTGGTGGTCATGACAGGGCCTCAGACAAACTTGCGGAAATAGCGGTGGGGAACAAACGGGGTGGGCACGATCTCGGCCGGCTGCGCGCGGCCACGCACTGAAACCAGGAGCCTTGCACCTATGGCGGTATGCTCTGGTGGCACGAAGCCGAGCGCAATGGCCTTGCCGAGTGAAGGCGCGAACCCTCCGCTGGTCACGACGCCGATGGGGGTACCCGCCCCGTCGAGGATCTCGGCACCCTCGCGCGCCGGGGCGCCTTCGACGATTAGACCGACGCGTTTGCGGATGAGTTGGCCATCGCGTTCTGCAAGGATGCGCCGGGCACCAGGAAAATCGGCAGCATCGCGTCGGCGCTTCGAGACGGCGAAGCCGAGGTCGGCTTCGATCGGGGAGATAGTTTCGTCGAGGTCGTGACCGTAGAGCGGAAGCCCCGCCTCAAGACGCAAGCTATCACGGGCGCCGAGGCCGATCGGCTTGACACGAGGATCGGCCAGCAAGACGTCCCAGAGCGCTTCTGCCTCGTCAGCATTGACGAGGAGTTCGAAGCCATCTTCCCCGGTATAGCCTGAGCGCGAGATGAAGACCTTATCGCGTCCCCAATCGAAAGCGGCATAGGTCATGAAGCCGAGATCGGTGGCTTCGGGGATGAGGCCAGCCATCAAATTGACCGCCTCGGGCCCTTGAAGGGCGAGCAGCGCATAGGCGCTATCCGCTCGTTCAAGCCGCGCCCGCTTCCCGGCGGCGGCTTCGATATGGGCAAAGTCCGCTTCCTTGGTCCCTGCATTGACGACAATGTAGAGGCCGCCGGGAAAGAGAGGCGAACGTGCAATCATCAGGTCATCGAGCGTACCGCCACTTTCGTTCAGAAGCAGCGAATAGCGGATCTGTCCTGGCTTGAGATTGAGGATATCGCCGCAGATCAGCGGCTCAATAATGGCAGAGATGGCAGCGTGGTCAGCTGCCGGGTCGCCGCTTCGCTGGGTGAGGCTCAGGAAGCACGGGCCCATGTGGCTCACATCGAAGAGCCCCGCTTGTTCGCGTGTCCATTTGTGCTCGGCCATGATGCCGGTCGGATACTGAACCGGAAGGGCATAGCCGCCGAATGGCACGATGCGGCCGCCAGAAGACATATGGCGCTGATAGAGCGGTGTTTGCTGAAGATCTTCGGCACTGTCTTGGGCCATGGGCACACTCTCGGGAATAAGGCGACACGACAAGGCTCCGCCAGGTTGGCGGGTATGCGTGCCCCCTCTGTCCTTGCCCTGAGAGATTTCCCGGCTGAGCGCCGGTTGCTCCTTCGGAGAGGCCATTTCTGACCTGCTTTCCAGAGTTTGTGACCCGATTGCGGTCCTTTTGCCTGAGAGTTTCCGGGGCGGTTGCTCCTTCGGCGCCGGCAAAGCCGGTCTCTCCCGCAATCGAGGTCAGCATGAGCAAGTTTTCCGGGCGCGTCAATCGGGCCCAGAAGATTGTGCCAAACAAAAAGGCGGACCCCAAGGCCCGCCTTTGTATTCAGCAATGATCAGGAGATCAGTTCAGGCGAGTGCCGACATCGGCAATGGCCTTGTCGATGACCTGGCCACCGTTCCGGTTCATCTCTTCGGCAAGCACGACGCGGGCAGCTTCAACGGCGAGATCGGCGGAGCGGCCACGCACTTCGGCGATGGCCTGGGCTTCGGCCTGGGCGATCTTGTCTTCGACAGCCTTGGTGCGGCGCGCAACGAGATCGGCGAGCGAGGCTTGGGCTTCCGCGGTCATGCGCTCGGCTTCTTGCTTGGCAGCAATGACGATGCCTTCGGCTTCCTGTTCGGCCGCAACGCGCTTGCGCTCATATTCGACCAGCAGTGCGGCCGCTTCGTCACGCAGGCGCTTGGCTTCGCTCAGATCGGTTTCGATCTTCTTGATCTGCTTGTCGAGCATGCCGTTGATGATGCGCGGCACGCCGACGTAAAAGAGCAGGCCGATGAAGACGACGAGGCCAACGAGGGCAAAGAAGCTGTTATCCATCCATTCTGGCATGGTGCTTATCCCTTAACCTTGGCCACGGCAGCGCGAACGCTGTCGGGAGAAACAGTGCCCACGATCTGGCCGACGACAGCCTGAGCGGTTTCCACCGCGATTTCGTCGACATGGGCGAGGGCGGCAGTTTTTGTTTCGGCGATGCGCGCTTCGGCAGCGGAAACCTTGGTGGCAAGGTCGGTTTCTGCAGCACCGCGCTTTTGCGCGAGGTCAGCCTGGATCGCATCGCGGCTCTGGGCTGCGATCGACTGGGCCTTGGCCTTGGCTTCAGCGAGGGCCTTTTCATAGGAAGCGATTGCCGCATCGGTCTTCTGGCGGTCGGCATCGGCCGCAGCCAGATCGGCATCGATCGTTGCCTGGCGCTTTTCGAGAGTGGAGCCGACCTTGGGCAGGGCGACCTTGCTCATCAAGAGATAAAGCGCGGCAAAGGAAATTGCGAGCCAGAGCAACTGGCTGGGGAAGGTCGCCGGATCAAAGGGCGGGAACACGTCCGAATGACCATCGTCATAATGCGCTTCGGTGCCGGTATGGGTATCGGCGGTCGGATCATGCGCATCCACGCCTTCGCCATGGGTGGCGTCGATCGCGGTGTCGAGGTTTTCCTCGGTCGGCGTTTCCGCCTCTTGGGCGTAAGCTTGCGTTACCATCTGGTCGGGGTCCCGTTACATCCGGTCATCCGGCCTAAGGCCAGATAAAGCGCAGCCGGACACTATCATCCGGCTGCGATAATCGTGTGCTGTGGCCGGATTAGGCGACGAACAGCAGGATCAGGGCAACCAGGAACGAGAAGATGCCCAGAGCTTCGGTCATGGCCATACCGAAAATCAGGTTACCGGTCTGGCTGGGAGCGGCGGACGGGTTGCGCAGGGCACCCGAGAGGAAATTTGCGAAGATGTTCGACACGCCGAGGGCGGCACCGGCCATGCCCAGGGTTGCGATACCAGCGCCGATCATCTTTGCGGCTTCAACGTCCATTTGTTTGTCCTTTCGAGGGTCAAAAGTTTACCGGCGAAAAGCCGCCGTTTGAGGGGACTCAACGCCTTAGTGGGATGGGTGGACCGCGTCGTTGAGGTACATCGACGTCAGCACTGCAAACACATAGGCCTGCACCACTGCGACGAGCAGTTCGAGTGCCGTGATCGCCACCGTCATGATGAGCGGCAGCAGGGCACCCAGCCAACCCAGAGCCCCGAGGGCACCAAGGCTGACCACGAAGCCGGAAAACACCTTGAGGGTGATGTGACCGGCCAGGATATTGCCAAACAGACGAACCGACAGGCTGATCGGGCGCGACAGGAACGAGATGATCTCGATCGGCACCACGATGGGCAGCACATAGGCGGGAACGCCGGCAGGAACGAAAAGCTTGAGGAACTTGATGCCGTGACGGAAGAAGCCATAAAGGATCACCACCGAGATCACGAGCAGCGCCAGCGCTGCAGTGACGATGATGTGGCTCGTTACGGTGAAGAAATAGGGGAACATGCCCAGAAGGTTGGCCACCAGCACGAAGCCGAACAGCGAGAACACGAAGGGGAAGAACTTCATGCCTTCCTTGCCCGCCGAACTTCGCAACATATTGGCAACGAAACTATAGGTTAACTCCCCCGCCAGCTGGAAACGGCTCGGCACCAGCGCGCTGCGCGAAGCAGACAGCACCATGAACCCGGTCAGCACCGCCACGGTGACGACCATGAACAGGGCCGAATTGGTGAAGGAGAGATTGAGGGCGGTGCCTGCAGCCTCATCGCCGAGATGGATCGGGAAAAGGTCATAGATGACAAACTGGTGGATCGGGTCAGTACCGGCCATGGAGCCCTCTAAGCGTCATCAAATATCGGTCCGCTGATCATCCTTGGCGCCGGTCACCGGCGGGCTGGATGAAGCGGCGTTCAATTCCGTCACCACGCGGATGACGTTTCGGATTCCAGCCGCAAAGCCCACCATGAACAGGATGAGCAAAAACCATGGACTGGTACCGAGGCCAAGATCGATGAGGTAACCCATGACGGTCCCCACCAGAATAGCGGCGATGAATTCCGTGGCGATGCGCATTCCGCGCGCCATGGTGCTCATGTCGCCGGAAGCTTGTCTCGAGGCGCTGCTGTCCTTGAGATCCTGCTCCCGCTTGGCCGAAGCAATGCGCGATGCAAGATCTCGCGTCACTTCGGTGGCATTTTCCGGACGGCCTTGGTTTTTGGGCGGTTTACTCAATCCGCTTACTCCCCTCCGCGCGCCTTTGCCCGAGGCGTGCTCGGGTGCCTTTTCAGGTCGGGCGCAACATAGTGGTGGCCCCAAAAGGTGTCAAGGCGCGCGCTGTTGTTGTAACATATTGATATCGCGATATTTTTTGCGCGATATCCACGGGTGCGGCATGCTGTCCACACCCCAAATGTGGTAAAGGCGTGGCGCCTTGAGAGATTCCGTCTCGCCCAAAGGGCTAAATCCTGGGTGGCGGATAGCTCTAGGGTTCGTCAAACCACTTCGCGAAAACTCTCTGCCGTCTGCAGGTCGACCGATACCAGTTGACTGACGCCACGCTCGGCCATGGTGACACCAAACAGGCGGTCGACGCGGCTCATAGTGATGGGGTTGTGGGTGATGACCATGAACCTTGTGCTGGTGCGCTGGCGCATATTGTCGAGCAAATTGCAGAATCGCTCGACATTGGCGTCGTCGAGCGGCGCGTCCACCTCGTCGAGCACGCAGATCGGGGCCGGATTGGTCAGGAACACGGCAAAGATCAGGCTCATGGCGGTCAGTGCCTGTTCGCCGCCCGAAAGCAGCGTCATCGTCTGCGGCTTCTTGCCGGGGGGACGGGCGATGATTTCGAGGCCAGCTTCAAGCGGATCGTCGCTTTCGACAAACGTCAGCTCGGCCGTGCCCCCTCCGAAAAGGGACGTGAACAGCTCCTGAAAGAAGCCGTTGACCTTGCCAAATGCCTCGGCCAGCCGGGCGCGGCCTTCTCGATTGAGTGAAGCAATCCCGCCGCGCAGCTTGGCAATGGCCTCTATGAGGTCGTCGCGATCAGCCACCATTGTATCGAGCTTTTGCTGGACCTCTTCAGCTTCTTTTTCGGCCGACAAGTTGACCCCGCCAAGGCGCTCGCGCTCGGTCTTGAGGCGATCCAGCCTTTGCTCGGTGGCCGTTTCAGGCGGCAGCGCTTCCTCGGGGCGAATTCCCGAGACTTCAAGGGTTCGGCTGGCGGGAATGCCGAGGCTTTCTTCCACCTGGCGCTCGATCTGCTGGCGCTGCGCCATGCTGGCCCTGAGCCGCTCTTCGACCCGGGTCAGCTCGATGCGCACATCGGAGAGAGCTTCGGCTGCGGCGCGGAGCGCCTTTTCGTGATCGCGCCAGGCGGTCTGGGCAGCGTTGAACCGGTCGCTGGCTTCGCCCTGAGCGATGCTTGCTTCTTCGATCTGGTCTTGCAGCTGCGCACGCCGATCTGCAAAGCCTTTGGGCGAGGCGTCGAGCTCGGCCAGCTGCCCACGGACCGCTTCCATGCGCTGGTCCAGGGTTGCGAGCTGGCTTGCGGCACCATCGAAGCGCCGTTGCCAGGAGGCGCGGTCGCGGGCGAGCTGATCAAGACGCGCCAGACGCATGCGGGCAGCATTTTCGAAAGTGCCTAACTTGAGCTGCGCCCCATCGGCCCTCTCGCGCAGAGCGGTCAGTTGGGCGTGGCTGTCCTCAAGCTCAAGGGCAAGCTCATCTTCCTCGCTGGCTTCCTCAAGGATATAGGCGGCTTCCTCGCGCACGGCTTGCGCTTCGGCAAGGCTGGTTTCGAGCCGGGCATGCGCCTCTTCGAGCGCGGAGCGGCGACTGTCGAGTTGGCCCTGGGCGCGGAGGGCGCGGTCGAGTTCGCTCTGTGCCTCGCCGATTGCGTGCTGGGCCCGCCGCCAGTTTTCGCGCCGCGCGCGCTCGGCCTGCCGGGTGAGTTCGAGGGCGCTGGTCAGCGTATCGAGGTCGCGCCGGAAGGCGTTGCGCTCCGCCCTGGCGCGCAGGATCTCGTCGTCGAGTTCTGCCAAGCGATTGCGCTGCGAAAGGCGAAGAGCGGCCGCGGTGGGGGCGTCGGCGGCGGCAACGAACCCGTCCCAGCGCCACATCGCCCCCTCAAGTGTCACGAGGCGCTGCCCCGGCCAGAGCGCCGGCATCAAACCTGGGCCGTCCACCGGCCCCACAAGGCCGATCTGATCAAGGCGGCGCTTGAGGAGCGGCGTGCCCCGGACATAGCGCGATAGCGGTTCGGCGCCCTGAGGAAGGGGCGGATCGTCATAGCCTTCGATGGCGATCGACCAGTGGAGTGGCGCGCCAGCATCGGATGAGGCATCGAGATCATCGCCCAGCGCCGCGCCCAGTGCGGTTTCGTAGCCCGGCTCGACTTCCAGTTCATCGACAATGGCTGGCCAGAGGCTCGCGCCCACGTTGAGCATCTTGCCCAAGGTCGAGGCTTCGGCTTCAAGGCGGGTGACAAGCGCATCGCGTTCGGCGAGGCGTGGACGCATGTCATCGAGCCTGGCCTGTGCAGTGGCGGCTTCCTCCTCCGCGGTCAGGGCAGCGCTTTCAGCAATTTCGGCTTCTTCGTGCGCCATGGCCAATGCGTCTTGATAGCGGGCCAGGTTTTCATCTCCCGCTATGGTCTCAGCGATGCGCTGCCGGTCGGCTTCGACCGCTGCCAGTTCACGGGCAAGCCGCTCGAGCCGGAGATCGGCATCGGCAACGGCACGCTGGGCCTGGCCGCGGCGGAGGCGCATCTGGGCAAGGCGGTCGCTGAGGAGCCGCGATTCCGCGTCTGCAGACGCGGCCGCCGCGCGCGCGGCCTCGGCTTCGTTGCGTGCCTTTGCCAGCGCTTCTTCTGCTTCGCGCTCTTCCGCTTCGAGCCGATCCTGTTCTTCGGCATAGGCTGCAAGGCTTGCTTCGCCCTCGGCGACGAGTTCGCGCTCTCGTTCGCCATCGCCCGCGATCTGTTTCAGGCGCTCTTCGAGTTCGCTGCGCCGGTTCGCGACGCGACGCGTCTCCTCGCTCAGCTGTTCAAAGAGAATTTTGTAGCGCTGCAAGACCGCGCTGGTGACGTTTTCGCGCTCCCGCAAAGGAGCCAGGGCTGCTTCGGCTTGCTCGACAGTCTTCTGGGCGAGCCGCTCGGCGTGAGTTGCGTCCGCAAGCTTGCGGATCAGAATGGCCTGATTGGCCTCCCCGTCCTTTTCGGCGGCACGTGTCGCGACCCAGCGGATGTGAAAAAGTGTCGCCTCGGTGCGCCGGATGTCGCTTGAAAGACCCCGATAGCGCATGGCGAGCCGGGCCTGACGCTTTAGGGTTTCAAGCTGAGCCGTGATCTGACCGATGATGTCGTCGACCCGCTCGAGATTGGATTCAGCAGCGCGCAGGCGCAGCTCGGCCTCGTGCCGGCGCGAATGGAGGCCCGATATGCCTGCAGCTTCTTCCAGAAGGGCGCGCCGGGCGGTCGGCTTCGCGGCAATCAGTTCCCCGATCTGGCCCTGCCGCACCATGGCGGGGGAATGCGCGCCGGTCGAGGCATCGGCGAAAAGCAGTTGCACGTCCCTGGCGCGCACCTCCTTGCCATTGACCCGATAGACAGAGCCCGCCTCCCGCTCGATGCGGCGCGTGACCTCGAGAATATCAGCGGTGTTTAGGGCAGCGGGAGCAGTGCGATCGGCATTGTCGAGGACAAGCGTGACCTCGGCGGAATTGCGGCCCGGCCGGTTGCCCGAGCCTGAGAAGATGACATCGTCCATGCCTGATGCGCGCATGGCCTTGTAGGAATTTTCCCCCATGACCCAGCGCATGGCCTCGACCAGATTGGACTTGCCGCAGCCGTTTGGCCCGACAATGCCGGTCAGGCCCGGTTCCATGACGAGCGTGGTCTCGTCACAGAACGACTTGAAGCCATGAAGCTTAAGGCGCGAGAACTTCATGCCGCGCCGCGCCGATGGTGGCTGCGCTGCCGGCTCAAAGGCATCGAGACGGCCGGGCGATTAGAGGACAGCAGGAGGCAACCCCTTCCCCCCGCCGGGGGAAAGGGAGAGACGTGCGTACCGTTACTGCTGCGCAGGGGCAGGGGCCATGGCATCGCCAGCCGGTGCCATCGCATCTGCCGGTGCGCTCGTCTCGGCGGTGGGTGCCTCGGGAGCGGCGGCGGGCGCCTGAGCTTCAGTGGAGGGCGCGACGAAATCGGCGGGCACGAGCGGGTCGATCTCGGCAGCGAGCTGCTCGAGCGTTTTGTCCCCGGAAAGCGTCTTGCCATTGACATAGAAGGTCGGCGTGCCCTGGAGCCCGAATTCGTTCAGCGCCTGTTCGCGCTGCGCTTCCATGCCAGTGAACAGGTCCTGATTCGTCAAGGCAGCGTCAAAGCTTTCCTGGGTAAAGCCGAGCTGGGTCGCGATGGTGAAGATCGCATCGCGCGGGGTTTGCGACGTGCCCCAATCGCCCTGCGTCCGGAAGTAGGTGCCGATGACGTCGTGATAGTTGTCTTCGCCCGAAGCCTCGGCAAGCATGAAGATGGCTGCGTCGAGCACATTGCGCACGAAGGGGCGCAAGATGTACTTCACCTTGCCGGTGTCAATATATTCGGCCTTGAACGGCTCATAGACCGTGTTGTGGAAAGTAGCGCAATGCGGGCAGGTGGGCGAAGCATATTCGATTACCGTGACCGGAGCGTTTTCATTGCCCACGACCTTATCGGCAATGCCGCCGGCTGGCGCTAGGAGCTTGGCCTGATCGATCACGTCGCCCTCGGCGGCCTGTGCACTGGTCAGCCCGCAAAGGCTCAAAGCCGAGGCTGAAGCGGCAAGGATAAGGGTCTCACGGCGGTTGAACTTCACGTGTCAGGCTCCTGTTTTGCTGTGCGCGACACTACACAAGGCTTTGATGTCGGCAAGTAGGCACGATTATCACTTGGGGGTGAACGCACTATCCGCGCTTTTGGTCTGATCTGCTGGAGAGCGCCAGCCCCAAAACGCGCAAGGCCTCGCGCAGTTCAGCATCCTCCACTCCATCGACCGTGGCGCCGACCCTGGCAATCTCGTTCTGGCTCGGTTGCCTCTTGTTCTGTGGCTTGCCGCCTGAACCGGGCGTGAATGGTGCGGCTGACAGTTTGACCTCGTTGACGAGGTGGTAACCGAAATAGCGATTGACCGCGCGGGCGATCTCGGGCGCGGCATGCTGTACGAACAATGCCTGGCCCGGTCCGCAGCGGAGATGGAGCACAGCGCCCTCGTGGCTATGACCGGCACTGCGCGGCCAGGTCAACTTGTCGGGCATGGTTGTCGCATCATAGGGCGGCGGCGCGATCGCCCGCCAATGGGTAATGATATCTCTTGTGGCAAAGCCGCGCTTTTTCAGCACCGGATCGAGCGCGCCCGACAGGACGTCGGCAACGCTGAGCGTCTTGTTGCGTCGTTTCGGTTCGGGCAGCTCTTTTTCGGCCATGGGAAGGCAGTAACGCCGGGTCGCTAGAGGTGCAAGCGCTAGATCGAAAGCTGCAAGGCTCACCAGGATCATCGTGCAGATGTGAAGCCTTGCGCGCGGGAGTGAACCTTCTATATCCCTCGACTATGTCTCTTGTCTCGCCTCAGCCTATCGATGCCGGCGCCGTGCTCGCCTGGTATGATCGCCACGCGCGCGACTTGCCGTGGCGCATTTCTCCGGCAGCGCGCTCGGCAGGGGTGATGCCGGACCCATATAGGGTCTGGCTCAGCGAGGTGATGCTGCAGCAAACAACGGTCGCTGCGGTGAAGACCTATTTCATCCGTTTCACCACGCTCTGGCCCAGCGTCTTCGATCTTGCCACGGCTCCGCTTGATGCGGTGCTGCGCGAATGGGCCGGGCTCGGCTATTATGCGCGAGCGCGCAATCTGCATGCCTGCGCCAGGGCGGTGGTGGAGCAGCATGGCGGCGTTTTCCCACAAAGTGCGGCAGCGTTGGCGAGCTTGCCGGGGATCGGGGCCTACACAAGTGCCGCCATTGCCGCGATCTGCTTTGACGAGCGAGTTGCCGTGCTGGATGGTAATCTCGATCGCGTATTGGCGCGCTATTTCGCGCTTTCGGTGCCGGTACGCGAGGCAAAGGACGGGCTGCGGGCCGCATTGCAGGTCAATGTGCCAAACAGGTCCGGCGATTTTGCGCAGGCCATGATGGACCTTGGCGCCACGATCTGCGCGCCAAGAGTGGCCTCATGCCTCATCTGTCCGTTGCATTCGGGATGCCGTGCCAGCCAACAAGGCGAACCGCTCGCTTATCCCATCAAGCCCGTCAAGGCCGCACGGCCGGTGCGCAGGGGGCATGCTTTCGTGATGACCGACGCTGGCGGGGATGTTTATCTGCAGACCAGGCCGGGCAAAGGACTGCTCGCGGGCATGACCGAAGTGCCGACCAGCGATTGGACAGGCGAAGCGAACGATCCCGCCTATCCTGTCGCGACCGAATGGCGCCATCGCGGACAGGTGATCCACATCTTCACCCATTTCAGGCTCGAGCTCGAGGTGTGGTCGGCGGTGGTCGCGCCGGAGAGCTTCGATGAGGGTTGGTGGAGTCCTCCCGGCGCCCTCAAGGGTGAAGCGCTGCCGACGCTGTTTCGCAAGGTTTTGGCTCAGGCGGGGTTCGACTAGGTAAATACCGCAAGGTAGGCCCTGGCGGGCTGCGAGTCTGTCCCGCAGCTTTCTTTGATCAGCGCCGGCCGAAAAGTCGGTCGGCGATCACGCCATTGTGCCGTGCCGCTATGCTGGGAATGAGCAGGGCGTCGATGAACCACCAGATGGCAACGAGCACCCAAAGAAAACTGAGCACGCCAAAGGACACAAAAGTGAGCAGCAGGACGAGACCTGAAAGCGAGAGCATGATGAGCCCGCTGAACGGCCGCCCGAGATAGAACCGGTGCGCGCCCACATAGCCGAGAAAGGCCCAGAGCAAGTAAGCCACAATAAGCGACTTCTTCTCAATATCATATTGGGCCGATGCCCGATCCATCACCATGACGCACTCCCGTGTTGATCCCGCAGATGGTGGAATGGAGGCGCGAATTCAAGATGGTGCGGCGGCGGCCCAACGGAGCGCAAAAACAAAAAGGCCGCCGGGGCAAACCGGCGGCCAGTTTAGAGCCTGGACGTGATTGGAGGTCAGGATCAGGCAGAATGCAAATCAAGTTTTTGGCGGACACTCGCCCTCAATGTGTCGATAGGCTCGAGTACGCCAAGATAGTCGTGGTGCCAGAAGGTCCACCCGTTGCATGCCTCGGAACCTTGGACCAGCGCGCCGACCTTGTGGATCGACCCCTGATGCGGACCCGAGACGAGCGAGCCGTCTGCACGAACCATGGCAGAGTAACGTTTCGTTAAGTTGAATAGTTGCGCACCCGGTTCAATGAGTCCCTGTTCGATCAGCGAACCGAAGGGAATGCGCACTTCCTTGCGCTTGGGCTTGACCGACTGCAATGCGTCGAAGACCGCCGGGCGCGTGGTGGCGATGCGCTGCCGGGCGGCCGCGACATAGTTTTGCTCGCGTTCGATGCCGATGAAATGACGTCCCAGCTTGCGCGCCACGGCCCCCGTCGTGCCGGTGCCGAAAAACGGATCGAGCACGATGTCGCCGGGTTTGGTGGTCGCATTGAGAATGCGGAACAAGAGAGCTTCCGGCTTTTGGGTGGGATGAACCTTATCGTCGTTCTCGTCCTTGAGCCGCTCGGCACCGGTGCAGATCGGAAACAGCCAATCGGACCGCATCTGCGTGTCGTCATTGGCAAGCTTCATCGCCTCGTAATTGAAGGTCACGCGACTTTTCTGGCTCTTCGCCGCCCAGATCAGCGTTTCATGCGCATTGGTGAAGCGCGTGCCGCGGAAATTCGGCATCGGATTGGCCTTGCGCCACACGATGTCGTTGAGCATCCAGAAGTCGAGATCCTGCAATGCCGTGCCGACGCGGAAAATATTGTGGTAGGATCCGATCACCCAAAGAGCGCCATCGGGCTTGAGGATGCGGCGTGCCGCGGCCAGCCAATTGCGGGTGAAGGCATCGTAATGGGCGAAACTGTCGAACTTATCCCAATCGTCATCGACCGCATCGACCTTGCTCTGGTCGGGGCGGGTGAGGCCCTGCTCCAGTTGCAGGTTATACGGTGGATCGGCAAAGACGAGATCGACCGAGCCGGCCGGCAAGGCATTCATGTGGTCGATGCAATCGCCCACAAGAATGGTGTCGATCGGAAGGCGCGTGGCCTCCATCTCCGCAGCGGCCCGGGGGGCCGTACGCGCGGTACGCAACATACACATATCCCTAACGCAGCACTAATGAGACCGTTATAGAACGTTAGGGTTAAGGGAGGGTTTGCAAGGGGTTAGCGAGCCGTTAAGCCTAAGAGGCCGCCAAAGATCCGGCCACCAGCAGCGCGGCGACAGGAGCGAATGCGGTCCTGTGGTGCCGGCACGGGCCATGGGTGTTGAGTGCCAGAAGATGTTGCGGGGTGGAATAGCCTTTGTGCCCGGCAAACCCGAAAAGCGGCGCATCGCAATCCATGATCGCGCACATGCGGTCGCGCATCACTTTGGCGATGATCGAGGCGGCAGCGATGGACACGCTGCGCCCATCCCCGCCGATCAATGCCGTGCCCCCGCATGGCAGGTTCGGCGGCACGTCACGGCCATCCACCAGCACGCGATCGGCAATGCAGGGCAGGGCGCGCACGGCCCGGGCCATGGCCGCAAGGGTGGCGCCGCGGATATTGAGTGACAGGATGTCGCTTGGCGGCGCGCTCACAACGGCCACATCTGCCACAGCGGTGATCTCGGCAAAAAGCGCCTCGCGCTTTTCGGCAGTCAGTTTCTTGGAATCGTTGAGCCCGGAAGGGATGCGGTCGGGATCAAGCCTCACCGCCGCAACAACCACCGGGCCGGCAAGGGGCCCTCGCCCTGCTTCGTCCACACCCACGACACACTGTGCGCCCCGCGCATAAAACATGGCTTCATGGGAAAAGTCGGGATGGTCGGCTTCGGCGGCAAAAAGGTCCGGTGCTGGCGCGGGTTTAGGGGGCATGGTCGTCTCTTTCGGAACGCTGCACGCGGCTGAGCTGTTCATCGGGCGAACCCCTCTGATATAAGAGTCTCGCCGGGGGGCAAAGACGAGAGTTTATCTATGCGCCAAGCCGCACGCCTCGCCGCCTATCTGCTTTGTGCTGCCCCGCTCGCTGCCGAGCCTTTCGAGCATACATCGGGGGAGTGGCGGCAGTATTTCCGGGATTGGCTCGCCGTATGTCCCAATACGGTCGATGAGGACGCGACGGACTATTACGGGCGCGCCTGTTTTGCCAGCACCGGCAGCCAGGAACTCAACAGCACCAATCTGCCATCTTACAAGCTGACCTTGATCCGTGATCGGCTCAGTGGCGACCTCGACATCGCCATCACCGTCGCTGCCGACGAGGGCAGCTATGACGAGACCCAGGCGCTGGCCCTTGCCTTTTCGGGTGAGGAAACCGTTTCGCTCTCCATGGGCGAGGAGCTCGAAACCCGCAGCAATGTGACCAACCAGTATTTCGTGACCGATGAGGAACTGCGGGATCGGCTGTTTGAAAGCATGCGCGAGCGCACTTCGCTTCGCCTGTTTGTGCCCCTTGAGGGTGCGGAAGAGCAAGCAGATATCAGGCTCTCGCTTCAGGGCGTGATGGCTTCGCTCGATTTCATGAGCACCTATGCGCGGCGCGTGGCGCAATATTAGCGTCTGCCTGGTTGACCTGACATCGGCTTTGGTGTGGTTTGCCGGCCTTCGACCAAGGAATATCCATGTCTCTTCAGCCTGGCGCAGGCCTCCTCTTCGATATCGACGGAACGCTGGTCGAGAGCGATCCCCTGCATCTTGAGGCTTTCAATCGCGCCTTCGCCCCTTATGGGCATCAGTTTGATCGTGAACGGTTCGGGCGGGAATTGCAGGGCCTTGCCAATGAAGCCATCGGCTCCCGATTTCTGCCGCAAGAAACGCCGGAGCGCCAATGGGAGATCATGATGGACAAGGAAGCCTTGTTCCGTGACCTTGCCTCTGAGGGTGTCGAGGCGGTGCACGGCTTGTTTGCGCTGCTCGATTGGGCCGACGGCATGGGACTGCCGACGGTGGCAGTGACCAACGCCCCGCGGCCCAATGCCGAGATGCTGCTCGACAGCATCGGTGCACGCGGGCGCTTCAAGGGCCTCGTCATTGGCGATGAGCTTGCCCATGGCAAACCCCATCCGCTGCCTTATCTCACGGGGATGGAACTGCTGGGGGCAAAGCCGGAGCACTGTGTGGCTTTCGAGGATTCGCGTACCGGCATCCGCTCTGCCACCGCCGCTGGCATCGCGACAGTCGGCATTGCGACCGGACTCGAGCCTAACCAGCTTCTTGAAGCGGGCGCAACGCTCGGTGTGCGCGACTATGCCGATCCGGACCTGCTCGACTTTATTCTCGAAAAAGTCACGCTCTAGCGGCTCTAGAAAAGGCTCATCTGCTTGCTTTCGATCTTGGGCGCGACAAAAAGGTCTGACCGCAAGGGCGGCAACTTGGCTTCCAGTCCATAGCGTTCGCGCGCCTTGTCGAAGCGCTGGCGCAGCAGCACCGCATAGGGTCCTTCGCCCGTCATGCGGACACCCCAGCGCGAATCATAGTCCTTGCCGCCACGCGTGTCGCGGACAAGCGAGAGAACATGGCGCACGCGATCCGGAAAATGCCGCAAAAGCCATTCGCGAAACACGTCCCGGACCTCACCGGGCAGTCGCAGGAGGATCATCGAGGCGCTTACCGCACCCTGAGCCTTGCCGGCATCAAGAATGCGCTCGAGTTCCATGTCGTTGATCGCCGGGATCATGGGCGAAGCAAAGATCGCGGTCGGCACCCCCGCTTCGCTGAGCGCACGGATGGCCTCGAGGCGGCGCACCGGGGAGGATGCGCGCGGCTCCATCTTCCGAGACAGCTTGTGATCCATCGATGTCACCGAGATGGCCACCTTGACGAGTCCAAGCTTGGCCAACTCGGTCATGAGGTCAAGATCGCGCAGGATGAGGGCCGACTTGGTGGTGATCATCACCGGATGCCGCGTTTCGAGCATGACCTCGAGAATGCCGCGGGTCAGCTGGTGCTTGCGTTCGGAGGGTTGGTAGGGATCGGTATTGGTGCCCATCGCGATTGGCTTGGGCCGGTAGGACTTGGCGGCAAATTCTGCGCGCAGCGCTTCTACAGCGTTGCTTTTGACATAGATCTCGCGTTCGAAATCCACACCGGCGGAATGACCGAGATAGGCATGAGTCGGTCGCGCAAAGCAGTAGGAGCAGCCATGCTCGCAGCCGCGATAGGCGTTGATCGAACGCTCGAAGCCGATATCGGGACTGTCATTGGTGGTGATGATGGTCTTGGCGCGTTCCACATGCTCGGCCGTTTCGAAGGTCGGCAGGGTTTCGACGCTCCCCCAGCCGTCATCGAAATTCTCGCGCGAATGGACTTCAAACCGGCCTGAACGGTTGGTCTGGGCGCCACGGCCGCGCACCCGATCAGCGTGCAGCAGTTCCCGTCGAGCGAGATCGGCATCGCGGCTCTGGCTGAGACGTTCAAGGGCTTCAAAGGACGGGGCCTGATAAAGGGCCATGGCGGTTCTCCTGCGAGCGCCGGGCTGGAATCGTCACCTGCGCCTGACTTGGAATCTAGCAACGCCAACAGAACGTAACAAGAACAATGTTCGAATTTTGTTCCGGCCCACCGTCATGCATCTCTGCCCTGCAGCTTGCCGGGGTGGACGCTGGAAGAGCGGACGACTAGAGAGTTCCGACAAAGCGATGAAATGGGCTGATCCCTTATGCTTGAGAGTCAATTGGCCCATCGCAAGCTGCCGTTGCTGACACGCTATGTCGCAGAAATGACGAAAGTGCCGTCGATCCCTGCCGACTCCATACCTCGTCAGGACGTCACGCGCTTGAGCAAGGGTGTTTTATGACGACCGATACAGCTTCATTCGAAGTGCTGCCCGAAAGCGAGCCGCACGATCCCGTCAATGCTGCGCGCAATCGGTTGGTGATTGGACTGTTGCTCGTTTCGACCTTCGTGGTGTTTCTCAACGAAACGATCATGAGCGTCGCCATTCCACACCTGATGACGGACCTACGTGTCAGCGCAGGCACGGCGCAGTGGCTGACCACTGCCTTTCTGCTGACCATGGCGATCGTCATTCCGATCACAGGCTTTTTGCTGCAACGGATCAACACACGTCCGATCTTCATGATCGCCATGTCTGTTTTCACAGCCGGCACAATGCTGTGTGCAGTATCGCCGGGCGTCGAACTCCTGATCACCGGCCGCGTCGTGCAGGCGATCGGAACCGCGATCATGATGCCGCTGCTCATGACCACAGTCATGACGCTGGTTCCCCCTGAAGGGCGCGGCAAAATCATGGGCAATATTTCTATCGTCATGTCCGTGGCACCGGCGCTCGGCCCCACCATCGGCGGGTTCATTCTCGAACACTACGACTGGCGCTTCATGTTCTATTTCACCCTACCCATCGCCATTCTGGCGTTGGCGATCGGTGTCAGCCGCATCCGCAATGTGTCGACCCCGCGCTATGCTCCGCTCGATGTGCTCTCGGTGATCCTGTCCGCTTTTGCCTTTGGCGGTCTCGTTTATGGACTGTCGAGCCTTGGTGAAGGGGCTGAGCATCCCTCTCCCATTCCTGCCTGGCTGCCGATTGCGGTCGGTCTTGCCGCCATGGCGGGGTTTGCCTGGCGCCAGTTCAGGCTGCAGGAGCAGGACAGGGCTCTGCTCGATCTGCGCACGCTGCAGCATCGTAACTATACCTTGGCGCTCGTGACCATGGGTGTTGCAATGGTGGCGTTGTTGGGCAGCTCCATCCTCTTGCCCATCTACACCCAGACCGTGCTTGGGCTCTCCACCCAGCAGACCGGCCTGATGCTCCTGCCGGGTGGGTTGACCATGGGTGTTCTCGGCCCGATCGTGGGCCGGCTTTATGACCGCGTCGGCCCCACGCCACTCCTTGTTCCCGGCGTCACGACAGTTTCGGCTGTTATGTGGGCTCTGACCCTTGTGGGTGTGGATACACCGGTTTGGGCGGTGGTTGCCGGCCACATCGTTCTCAGCATCGGGCTCGCCTTCACCTTCACTCCGCTCTTTACCGCCTCTATGAGTTCGGTGCCGCCCAGGTTCTATTCCCATGCCAGTGCTATTCTGGGCACAGTGCAGCAGGTGGCGGGCGCAGCCGGGATCGCGCTTTTTGTGGCGGTTATGTCTCTGCAATCGGCCAGCGCCGTTGCAGTGGGCGTCGAACAGACCGAAGCGCTCGCTTCGGGCATTCGCGCCGGGTTCATGTGCGGCGCGGTTGTGTCGCTGCTGATGATTGCGGCGGCCACGTTCGTAAGGCGCCCGCCGGTTGTTCCCGGTGCTCCCGCTCCGGTCATGGGCCACTAAGCCAAACGGCGCTCCTTGGGAGCGCCGTTTTTCGTTACACCGAATTTTTGCGCTCAGCGCTCGCTCAATCGCGGCATGAGTTCGACGAAGTTGCAGGGCTTGTGACGGTAGTCGAGCTGATGGGTGAGGATACCCTCCCAAGCGTCGCGGCAAGCGCCACGCGAGCCTGGCAGGCAGAAAACGAAGGTTGTCCCAATGAGCCCTGCAGTTGCCCGAGACTGCAGCGAGCTCGTGCCCACCGTTGTCGATGAATACTGATGGAAGAGCACGGAAAAGCCTTCCATGCGCTTGTCGAACAGGGGCTCGACGGCTTCCGGGGTCACATCGCGTCCCGAAAAACCCGTTCCACCCGTGGTCAGGATCACATCGACATGCGGATGGGCGACATAGCTCTGAACAGCGGCGCGGATCAGCTGGATATCGTCTCGCACCACCTGGCGCTCGAAGCAGGAATGTCCATCCGCTTCAAGCAGAGATTTCAGCAGCGCGCCGCCCGTATCTGTTTCCAGCGTCCGCGTATCGGATACGGCGATGACGGCAATCGAGAGAGCTTTGAAGGCGCGGTCTTCATGCAGTTCCGTTTTGAACATCGGATCTCGTTTCCAGCGTTTCTATCAATTCTTCGGGCACGGCGGCTTCGGTCCGGATCACTACCACGTCGGTCATCTCGCCATCTGCGCGCGGATCAAGCACCAGCGATTCCGGCGTAACCTGCTTGTCGTTACCCATGGGCTGGAAGGGCGCACGCTCAGCGGCATCGACGCTCTTGCGGACACGCATGCGCAGGAAGGCGAACCCGGCCACCACGGCGTGAAAGAGCGCGGTGACAATGAAGAGGGCCGCTGGCGTGATAGAACTCATGAGCATGGAGGCCACGGCGGGTCCGATCGCAAGGCCGATTCCCAGGATCAGCAGCATGCCACCGGCGATCTTGGCGAAATTGCCGTCGCTGGCAAAATCGTTCGCATGGGCAACAGCGATCGGATAGAGCGGATTGGCGGCAAGTCCATAAAGGGCGAAAAGCACATACATCACCCACCCGGCGGCCGGGTTGATGATTACGATCAAGACCCCGACAAGGGCGGAAAAGCTGCCGAGGCCAATCATCACAAGGCGCCTGTCGATCCGGTCCGACAAGCGGCCGAAAGGGATCTGGGACACCGCACCGGCAATCGCGGCGATGGCGAACAGCAAGGCTATACCGGCAGCATCGAGCCCCTGCTCATAGCCATAAACCGGCGCGAGCGTGCCGAAGGCGCCGTTGGCCATACCGCAGCAAAACGCGGCGACCGCGGCAACGGGAGAGGTCTTTATCAGCAATGGAAGGTCGAGCTTGGCCGAGGCCAGCGGCCGTGGCTGCGGGCTCGAGGTCAGCGCCGGTGGCATCAAGGCGCAGATGAAGCTGATGGCGCCGATGACGAAGGGCAGATATCCCGCCGTGCCGGTGATCGACATCGCCATCTGCCCTACGGTGGAGGCCGCAAGATTGATGGTGACATAGATCGAGAAGATCGTGCCGCGGCTCTTGTTGTCGGAAACCTCGTTGAGCCAGCTTTCAACGATCATCGCCGCGCCCGCAAAGCAAAAGCCTGACAAGGCGCGCAGGACGATCCAGCCGACATCGTTGATCCAAAGAAGATTAAGAAGGATCGTCACCGTGCCGATTGCTGCCATCACCGAAAAGGCCCGGATATGGCCGACATTGCGCACGATCAGGGGCACGGCAATCGAGCCGGCAACAAAGCCAACGGACCAGCCCGTGCCGATCAGGCCAAGCGCAAGAAGCGAGAAGTTTTCTTCTGCGCCGCGCACCGAGAGCAGGAGGCCCTGCAAGCCGCCCCCGAACATAAGAAGGGCGGAGCCCAAAAACAGGGCGTAGATCTTGACGACGGAAGCCATGGCGCTCGGTAGTTTTGGTCAGCAGCGAAACGTTGCAAATCACGTGAACATGACCATAACGCGACCGCTCTTCAGGGAAAGGGCGGATTTGGGTACGTACCGCAAAAAGTTTAGGCCTGTTCCCTTCGCGGAGAAGGCTGCTTGCGCCCTAGCTAAGGCCCAGTGCTTCCATTCGCATCTTGAGGCTGAGCAGGTCATGCCAAGCCTGCTGCTTGGCGGCTGGATTGCGCAGCAGATAAGCCGGATGCAGCGTGGGCAGGGCAGGGACCTCATGATTGCCCAAAGTGACGTCTTGCCAGCGGCCGCGCATCTTGATGATGCCAGCGGTGGTCCGCAGCACGGTCTGCATGGCAGGACCGCCCAGGGTGAGCACGAGTTTGGGCGCGACCAGTTCAGCCTGGCGATGGAGAAAGGGGAGGCAGAGTTCCATCTCTTCCGGCGTCGGCGTGCGATTGCCGGGGGGACGCCAGGGCACAGTGTTGACAATATAGACCTTGGTGCGATCAAGGCCTATCGCGCCGAGCATCCGGTCGAGCAATTGTCCAGAGCGACCGACAAAGGGCTTGCCCTGCCGATCCTCTTCAGCGCCCGGCGCTTCTCCGATCAGCATGATCTGGGCTTCGGGATTGCCATCGGCAAAAACGAGTTGCGTTGCGCGGAACTTGAGGCTGCAGCCGTCATAGGCCTCGAGCACCGAGCGCAATTGGTCGAGCGTGGCAGCGGAAGCCGCCAGTTTCCGCGCCTCGGTAGGATCGCCCAGAATGGCCTGTGTGCCGGTCAGCAGCGGCGCCGGAGCTTCCCCACCCGGTTGTTGTTGCGGCCGCTGCGGCGATGGCGCGGCGGTGCTGGAGGCAGGCTGCGCAAAACGGTCGACAGGATCCTCACCCACGGCAAGATCCACGCCGGCGGCGCGGTACCAGTCCAGCACGGCAAGCAGTTCGGCCTTGTTGAGTTCTCGACCTTGAGACATGGGCCCGGTTATGTCACACCGCAGCGAAGGCGACCAGTCGCCGATCACGAGGATGCATCAACGATGGCAGAAGCCGGCAATCGCGAAACGCTTTCGACCGATGTGCTCGTCGTCGGCGCCGGGCCATCCGGGCTTGCTGCCGCTATCAGGCTCAAGCAGCGCTTTCCGCATCTGGCTGTGACGGTGGTGGAAAAGTCGGCCGAAATCGGTGGACATATCCTGTCCGGCGCCGTGATGGACCCGGTTGGGCTCGATGCCCTGATTCCAGATTGGCGCCTCAAGGGTGCTCCGGTCGGGCCTCAGGTGATGCTCGACACGTATCACTACCTGACCGCCAAGGGCGATTTCGCGGTCCCCCACGCGCTTGTGCCGCCGCAGATGAAGACGCCAGGCGGCGTCATCACGAGCCTCGGGCGTCTCGTGCAATGGCTTGGGGAACAGGCCATCGAGCTGGGCGTCGACATCTTCCCCATGACTGCGGCCATAGATGTGCTGCGATCCGAAGGAGGGCCGGTGCGCGGCGTCATCACCGGAGATCTGGGCCGCGACATCGAGGGCAATCCTAAATCGAGCTTTGCCGAGGGCATTGCCCTTGAAGCCAAATATACCCTGATCGCCGAGGGGGCCCGGGGCTCTCTCGCCAAGCAGATCATCGGCGACTATGCGCTCGGTCGCGAGCCACAGAAATATGGCCTCGGCATCAAGGAAATCTGGGAAGTTCCGGAAGACAAGCACCGGGAGGGCCAGGTCGACCACTATCTCGGCTTCCCGCTCGGCAATGATACGGCCGGTGGCGGCTTCGTTTATCATGCCGAAGATCGAAAGCTCTATGTCGGGCTCGTCACCTATCTCGATTATGCAGATCCCACCTTGTCTCCGTTCGACGAGTTTCAGCGTTTCAAGACCCACCCGTCGCTTGCACGTCTGCTCGAAGGCGGAACGCGTCTGAGCTATGGTGCAAGGGCCGTGACGGCCGGCGGGTGGCAGTCCATGCCCACTTTGGCTTTTCCGGGGGGTGGACTGATCGGCTGCTCGGCCGGTTTCATGAACGCGCCGCGGCTCAAGGCCATCCACAATGCGATCCTGTCGGGGATCGGGGCGGCCGACACGGTTGGCGCTGCCATCGAAGCAGGCCGGCAGCAGGACCTGCTCGAAGATCTCGAGCCGACCATATTGCGCACGGGGATCGGCAAGGAACTGCAATCGGTCGCCAATGCCAAGCCCCTCTGGAGCCGGCTCGGAACCGTTCTGGGCTCCATAGCCATTGGCGCGGATCTGTGGACGGCCACACTCTTTGGCCGGTCTCCCCTCCGGCTCAAACGGCAGGGGGCGCCGGACTTCGCCAAGCTGCGCAAACGCGCAGAAGTCAAGGGACGCAGCTATCCACGCGCGGATGGCAAACTGACCTTTGATCGGACCTCCTCCGTTTTTCTTGCCAATCTCGCGCATGACGAAGATCAGCCGGTTCACCTCCGTCTCGCCGATCCGACCATTCCGGTAGGTGAAAATCTGCCGCTCTATGGCGAACCTGCGCCGCTTTATTGCCCTGCAGGGGTGTATGAAGTTGCCGAGGAAGGCGGTGCGCCGGTATTCCGCATCCACGCTGCCAATTGCGTGCATTGCAAAACCTGCGACATCAAGGACCCGGCCCAGAACATCACCTGGGTGCCCCCGGAGGGCGGGAGCGGCCCCAACTACAGCGGAATGTGACCGTCGCCGCTGCGCTTTGCCTTGCGGCGCAGTCGCAAAACGGACAATCTTTGCCGCCAAATCCTGCCTTCGTGGCTCAGGGAGACATCTGCAACGTGAACCTGCTTTCCAACCGACTGGCTCGCCCCCTCTTTGCGGCATTGATCGCGGCCGCTCTTGTGCCGTCCGCGTCTGCCCAAACTGCCAGCTCCACAATTTACGACATGCTGCAGTTGTTCCGCCCGAGCGCGACGGGGTCCTATCTTGCGGGCCGGCAAGCGCTGGGCGAACTGCACACAGGTGAGGCTGCGCGCTATTTCAACGAGGCCGCGCAAGGGGACTGGGACAACCCGGTTCTGATCGAGCGCTCTTTTATCGCCTTCGCAGCCAATGGGCAGGTGCAGCAATCCGCTCAGGTCGCCAAGCGTCTGATCGAGTTGATCGGCACCAATGAGCTGGCTCAGCTGGTTGTTGCGACCCAGGCCGTCAAGGAACGGCGTTATGGCGCAGCGGAGCGGGCCATGGGTGAGCTGTCGCAAGACACTTTCACCGGCATCACCGCCGGTATTCTCCGCGCCTGGGCCATGGTGGGTGAGGGCCGGGTGGCCGAAGCCGATAGCCTCATGGTCGAACTCGGCAGCACCGGCCTCGAGGATTTCCTGGTCTTCCATCGCGCACTGATGGCCGAGGTGGCCGGCCAGCGGGACAAGGCAATGGACCTGGCGCAGCGCGCCTATGACAACGAGCCTTACGTGGCTCGGATGGTCGAAATCTATGCGCGCATGCTGGCCAATGACGGGCAGTTCGAAGCCGCCTCCGATGTGATCGCTGCGTTCGAGGAGCGCGGGCTGACCCATCCGCTGGTCACTGTGGTCAAGCAGTCCGTGGAGGCGCGGCGCCGTCCGGGCGTCTTCGCCACCAGCGTGCAGATCGGCGCGTCCGAAATGTTCCACGGGATGGGCGTTGCGCTCTCGCGCGACGGCAGTTCCGACCTTGCCATGGTGTTCCTCCGGCTTGGCCAGTATCTTGATCCGCAGGCCGATGTCATCGGTCTTGCCGTGGGGTCGCTGTTCGATGCCTCAGGCCAGCACGAAAGCGCCAATGCGGTTTATGACGCGATCCCCTCTGCCTCTGCCATGAAGCCGCTGGCCGTCGTGCGGATCGCCCAAAACCTTGATTCGATGGGCGATCGGGCTGAAGCCTTGCGGCGCCTGCGCAATATCGTGGCGACCCGGCCCGATGATCTCGACGCCGTCTCCGTACTCGGCGATCTCTTGCGCTATGACGAGCAATATACCGAAGCCGCCGATGCCTATACCAAGGCCCTTGAGATCTCGGGCGGCGAAGCCCCTGCCGACTGGCGATTCTATTATGTTCGCGGCATCGCCTATGAACGCGCCAAGGAGTGGCCGCAAGCAGAAACCGATTTTCTCAAGGCGCTCGATCTCAATCCAGGCCAGCCGGCCGTGCTCAACTATCTCGGCTATAGCTGGATCGACATGGACATGCATCTCGAACGTGCCCTCGAAATGATCGAACAGGCTGTCGAGGCGCAACCCCAGGACGGGTATATCGTCGATTCCCTTGGCTGGGCCTTCTACAAACTCGGCCGGATAGATGAGGCGGTGGAGACGCTGGAGCGAGCGGTGATGCTGCGGCCCAATGATGCCGAGATCAACGATCACCTCGGAGACGCCTATTGGAAGGCCGGGCGTCGCCTCGAAGCCGGTTTCCAGTGGAACGTTGCCCGCTCGGTCGACGAGGTCGGCAATGTGGCAGAGCGTGTTGCGCCCAAGCTTGTCGACGGTCTCACGCCCGAAACGGAAATCGTGACGGATTAAGCCGCGCATGACGCTTGAATATGTTGAAGCGGCGCCAGCCAAGATCAATCTGGCGCTGCATGTCACGCGCCGTCGCGAAGACGGGTACCACGATCTTGAAAGCCTTGTGGTCTTTGCCGGGATCGCCGACGAACTGACCGCGCGCGAGGCCGCGGAAGATCGTCTTGAAATTTCGGGACCATTCGCTGCCGCTCTCGGCTCCGGGAGCGGTAATCTGGTGATGCGCGCGCTGGCCGCTTTCAGGCAGCGGTGGCCCGATCTGGTGCCGCAGGGATTGGCGCTGCACCTGGTCAAGAACCTGCCGGTCGCGGCAGGGATCGGCGGTGGTTCGGCCGATGCGGCGGCGGCGCTGCGTATGCTCGCCGGCATGGCGCGCCAGGCCGTTCCCATTGCGGAGCTTGCCGATCTTGCTGCAACGCTCGGTGCCGATGTTCCGGCTTGTCTCTTGAGCCGTCCGCTCGTTGCGCGCGGCGTCGGCGAGATTCTTTCTCCGCTGCCCCAGTTCCCCAATTGCCATGTCGTGCTGGTCAATCCCCTGGTGCCGGTCTCGACCCCCGATGTCTTCCGGCGGCTGCGCGCCCACGACAACTATCCTCTGCCCTCGCTGCCGGAGCCACTGACCCGACCGGCGCAACTTGGCTTATGGCTCGCTGAAACCCGCAATGATCTCCAGCCCCCGGCAATCAAGCTCGTGCCGGTAATCGGTGAGATCATCGACGACCTCGCCCAGGCGCAGGGATGTATCCTCGCGCGCATGTCGGGTTCGGGCGCGACGGTATTCGGACTTTTTGGTTCGGAAGGACAGGCGCACCAGGCCGCCCAGCTGCTGCGCGAACGAAATCCCGATCATTGGGTCGCGGCTGCGCCTCTTATCACTGCCTGATCCGGCATGGCGTACAGGAAGATCGCCCTCTTCATCTCCAAGAAGAGGGCGAAGAACTGATCAAGGCTCTGCTCAGAATGCCCGGCTGACGCTATGCCGCACCACATCGGCGAGAATGGTCTTCATCTCGCTTTCAGGAAGCACGGAAAGCGCCTCGACCGCAGCATCGGCATGGGCCCGCGCCTTTTGCAGCGTCCGGTTGAGCGTATCATGACGCTCGAAGATCGCGACAACCTGACTGACTTCGAGATCCGAAGCTTCGATCTTGCCGAGAGCATTGGCGATAGTTGCGCGTTCCGCCTCGCTGCCCTCGGCCAGCGCCAGGATTACGGGCAAGGTCATCTTGCCCTCCCGCAGATCGTCGCCGACATTCTTGCCCAGCGCGCCTGAACTGCCACCATAATCGAGCGCGTCATCGACGAGCTGGAAGGCATTGCCGAGTTCAAGCCCGTATTGGGCAAGTGCGGCGCGGCCTTCACCATCGGCTCCACCCGACATGGCGCCCACTTCGCAGGCGGCCTTGAAGAGGATCGCTGTCTTGGCGCGGATGACCTCGGTATAGTCCGCTTCGGTGGTGGTCAGGTCACCCGTCTTGGCAAGCTGGAATACCTCGCCTTCCGCCATTACGGCAGATGCCGAAGACAGAACGCCAAGCGCTTCGATATCGCCGGTTTCCACCATCATCATGAAGGCCTGACCGAGCAGGAAATCGCCGACCAGAATGGAGGCCTTGTTGCCCCAGACCATGCGGGCTGCCGGCTTGCCGCGACGCATGTCGCTTTCGTCCACCACATCGTCATGCAGCAGCGTAGCATTGTGCATGAATTCGACGGCAGCGGCGAAGTTGACCTCGTTCCCTGCACCTTTGCCAAACAACAGCGCAGCCGCCACGGTGAGCATCGGGCGCAAGCGCTTGCCGCCGCTTTCGATCAGATAGCGCGCAAGTTCGGGCACCATGTCGACATGCGATTCGGCCCTGCTCAGGATCAGACGATTGACCCCGTCCATTTCCTCGGCGGTGGCCGCCAGGAGTTTGTCGACTGCGTTGCCTTCCGGCATGCTTTTCTTCTGGGTCAGAACAGAGACCGCCATTACCGTCCTCGTTTGCCGCGCGGCGGCAAATCGGTTGAGCCTGCTATATCAGCGCATGTAAGCTCGCGCAGAACCAGCCTTCAGGGTGCGATGTCCCTAGACCAGCCAAGCGACTTTGTAAAACACCAAACCACAACGCGCGATGCCTTTTTGGCCGGGCGGATCACTCTGTCGCAACCTCGGCACGGCTTTCGCGCGGGGCTTGATAGCGTGTTGCTGGGTGCCTCGGTGCCCGAGCACACCTCTAGCCTGCTCGATCTCGGGGCCGGAGTGGGCACGGCTGGGCTTGTGGCCCTGGCCCTCGACCGGGCGCAGTCGACCACGCTGCTCGAGCGTCACGAAGAAACGGCTGAGATGGCTCGGCGCAACGCTGTCGAGAACGGCTTTGCCGCACGCTGCGAAATCCTCTGCCTTGATATTCTTGCGTCCGGTATCACCCGACGCGCAGCAGGGCTGAGGGAAAACAACTATCGAAGCGTCATCGCCAATCCCCCGTTTTTCGGCGCAGGTCAGGGAACGCTTGCGCCTCAAGCAAGCCGCGCTGACGCAAGGCACATGGGGCGCGAAGCCCTAGATGGTTGGGTGCGCTGTGCGGCAGGCGCCGCTGCTGGAGGCGGAGACTTTACCATCGTTTATCCGGCAAGTGGCCTTGCCGACATTCTGGGGGCCATGGAGGGACGGTTCGGTGCATTGACGGTACTCCCGCTCGCGCCGCGGGCCGGACAGGCTGCCAGCCGTGTGCTCGTCCGCGGCATCAAGGGGTCAAGGACACCGTTGACGCTTTTGGCCACGCGAGCCCTGCACGAACAGTCGGGCCGCAGTTTTGCGCCTGAATTTGACGCCATTTTCCGTGGGCAAGCTGCCCTTGTCTGGTAATTGGCGTCGGTCATGCCTAAATCAGCGATAATCATGGGAGAGGACATGGCCGATCTGACCGCATCCAAAGGCAATTGGTTGAGCCGCCTCTTCCGCCGGACCACCGTCATTCCCGTTGTGCGCCTTTATGGCGTGATTAGCGCCGAACAGCGGCCTGGCCGGCTCAACATAGAATCGGTCGATCCCCTGCTCAGGCGCGCTTTTGCCATGCGCTCGGCACCTGCTGTTGCCATCGTCGTCAACTCGCCCGGCGGTTCGCCCGTGCAAAGCCGGCTGATTTCCAACCGTATCCGCCAGTTGGCAAACGAGAAAAACAAGCCTGTCCTGATCTTTGTGGAAGATGCTGCGGCTTCGGGCGGCTATTTCATCGCCGTTGCTGGCGACGAGATCTTCGTTGACCCATCCTCCATTGTGGGCTCGATCGGCGTCATCATGGCGGGCTTTGGCTTTGTCGGGGCGCTCGAAAAGCTCGGTGTCGAACGGCGCGTCCATACTGCCGGGCGTAACAAGTCGACGCTCGACCCGTTTTTGCCCGAAAAGCAAGATGACGTAGAGCGCATCAAGCGCTTTGAACTCGACATCCACGAGGTGTTCATCGACCACGTCAAACGCCACCGCCGGGGCCGCCTGCGTGCCGAAGACGATGTGCTGTTCACCGGCGAATGGTGGCCGGGTCTGCGCGGTGTGGAATTGGGTCTGGTGGACGCGGTGGGCGACATGCATCAGGTGCTGCGCGACCGCTACGGGCAGGATGTCTCCCTCAAACCAATTGCGCCCAAGCGCCCCTTCTTCGCTCTTCCCCGCTTCGGTTTTTCAGCCCAGAGCGCTGCCGAAGGGCTTGCCACAACGCTTGAAGATCGCGCCTATTGGGCGCGCCTTGGGCTCTGATCCGGTTCCGCCATGTTCCTGCGCATTCTTCTTATCATCGTGATCGGCCTTGCCGTCTATTTCGGCATCCGCCGCATCTGGAAGGACTGGACCAGGAAATTCGATCGGGACGCGGAGGACGCCAAGCTCCTGCGCCGCCAGCGCGACCTCGAGGAGCGCCAGCGCCCCGACGTCATCGACCTCAAGCGCGACGACGACGGCACGTTCCGGCCGGGGGATCGGCCTGAACCGAAGGATCGATCAGGCAAGTAGGCACTGTTCCCCCAGTGCACCTAACGTAGGCAACCGCCTTGGGCCACACAGCCATTGACCGTTGGGGGCGGTCAAACTAGAGGTTTGTCCCGCATCTTTGCAGGACTTTGCCATGACCACTCGACCCGCTCACATGGACCCGAAGAATTCCTTCCAGGGTCTGATCCTGACGCTGCAGAATTTCTGGGCGGAGCAGGGTTGTGTGGTTCTTCAGCCCTATGACATGCAGATGGGCGCGGGCACGTTCCATACCGCGACCACGCTGCGCGCCCTCGGACCCAAGCCATGGAAGGCTGCCTATGTGCAGCCCTCGCGCCGGCCAAATGATGGCCGCTATGGCGAAAACCCAAATCGCCTGCAGCACTATTATCAGTTCCAGGTGATCCTCAAGCCGTCGCCGGACAATATCCAGCAGCTCTATCTCGACTCGCTCGCCGCCATCGGGCTCGATCAATCGGTTCACGACGTGCGCTTTGTCGAGGACGATTGGGAAAGCCCCACCTTGGGCGCCTGGGGACTGGGCTGGGAATGCTGGTGCGATGGCATGGAAGTGAGCCAGTTCACCTACTTCCAGCAGGTCGCCGGCTTCGAATGCTCGCCGGTTCCGGGCGAAATCACCTACGGGCTCGAACGTCTCGCCATGTATGTCCAGGGGGTTGAGAACGTCTACGACCTCAATTTCAATGGTCGCGAAGGCGCTGATAAGGTGACTTATGGGGATGTATTCCTGCAAAACGAGCAGGAATCGTCCAAGTACAATTTCGAGGCGGCGGACACCGAAATCCTGTTCCGCCACTTCGAAGACGCGGAAAAGGAATGTCGCGCGATCCTGGCCAAGGGCGCCGCTGGCAACCGCCAGACTATGGCTATTCCCGCCTATGAGCAGGTCGTCAAGGCGTCGCATAATTTCAACATGCTCGATGCGCGCGGCGTGATCTCGGTCACCGAGCGGCAGAGCTATATCCTGCGCATCCGCGAATTGGCCAAGGCGTGCGGCGAAGCCTGGTTGCAGACGGCGGGTGGCGGCGCCGAGTAAGCGCCGTTATCGCACCCTCATAACCATCGCCCGGTGTGTCCGGGGGATCCACCCAGAGAACGGATGGGCACCCGGACGGACCGCAGCATTGGTTGGCTGCTAAACCAACTCTGGCGCTTCTACCGAAACGACCGTCAACTTGTGCCGCTTGTCGGCCCGGTCGCGCCAGGTGATGGACTGGCCGGTCTTGAGCCCGATCAGCGCCACCCCGATCGGCGTCATCACCGAAATACGGCCCTGCTCGATATCTGCGTTCACAGGGTAAACCAGTGTCACTGTCTGTTCCTGACCCGTCGCTGTCTCGTAGCTGACGCGCGAGCCCATGCGGACCACACCTGCAGGCAACTTGTCATCGGCAACGACCTTGGCGCGGTCCAGTTCGGTCAGCAACACCTCGGCCAGATCCGGATTGCGGTCGAGACCCGCTTCGCCCAGCGCTTGGAGCGTGCGGTGGTCCGATTGGGTCAGAGTGAGGGGAGGCGTCAGGTCGCGCCGGATTTCGGTCATGGTGTGTCCAATGCAAAAAAGAGCATGCCTCACGCGGGGCGCAAGGCATCATGTCGTCGAGGGAAAATGAAAGTCGCCGTGATCGCAGAGCGCGATCGGCCTTGAGCCCCTAAGCAGGCTCCGGCGTGAGCATGCCTAGGGCATCGATCCTTCGGGGATGAAGGTGCTGTTATGGCTCGGGCGCTTGTTCATGACTCAAAAGCTAGGGATTGGCGCGCCGAAGTCAACCCCGCTCCCCGCCGCCCGTTGCAAACTACAGGGCAAACTGCCAGTGTCCGGCCGAAAGCCTTGAGGGAATGCGCAATGGAATGGCTCATCCTGGCACTGGTGGTTGCGGCTGCCGGTTATGCCATCATCATCTACAACAGCCTCGTCTCGAAGCGGCAGATGGTGCAGGAAGGATGGTCCGGCATCGATGTGCAGCTCAAGCGCCGCACGGACGTCATCCCCAACCTGATGGAAACCGTCACAGGCTATATGAGCCATGAGCGCGAAACGCTCGAGGCCGTCACCAATGCCCGCGCCGCAGCGACCGCAGCCACCAACGGAACACCGGAACAGCGTGCCGCCGCCGAAGGGCAATTGTCTTCAGCTCTAGGTCGGCTGATCGCCACCGCCGAAGCTTATCCGGACCTCAAGGCCAATACGACATTCCTCGAGTTTCAGGAGGCGCTGCAAAGCGTAGAAGACGAGATCCAGATGTCGCGCCGCTACTACAACGGGGCTGTGCGCAACCTCAACATCCAGGTGGAGTCCTTCCCCTCCAATGTCGTGGCGAACACATTCAAATTCACCAAGGCACAATATTTCGAGCTTGAGAACCCGTCCGACCGCCAGGTTCCGAACGTAAAGTTCTGATCCAGATGCCCTTTGCCGTCCGCTTTCTGCTTGCCGCCCTTGTTGTGCTTGTGCTGGCCTTGCCGACGCAGGCGCGCGAAGAAATCCTGTCCTTTGCCAGCGATGTAACGTTGCGGGTGGATGGATCGGTCGCCGTCGTTGAAACCGTCGATGTCAGGTCCGAGATGATCGAGATCCGGCGCGGCATCTATCGTGACATACCGACTGTGCTGCTGGGCCCTTCAGGCAACAAGATCCGGGTGGACTTCGATGTGCACTCGGTGACGCGCAACGGCGCACCAGAAGCATACCGCGTCGAGCGCATGGGCAATTTCCAGCGCATCTGGATTGGTGATTCCAGAGGGTTCATCGGCGCGGGCGACCATCGCTACGTCATCACCTATACCATGGCCCGCATGGCGCGCCCCTTCGAGGAACATGACGAACTTTACTGGAACGCCACCGGCAATTACTGGAATTTTCCGATCCTGCGCTCGGTAGCGCGTGTCACGCTGCCGCAAGGCGCCACCATTACCAAGCTCTCGGCCTATACTGGCGCGCCCGGTTCCACAGAGCAGGCGGTGAGCGTCACCCGGACGTCGGACACCGAGGCGAGCTTTCGGACCCAGCGCATCCTGGACGCAGGCGAGGGGATGACCTTTGCCGTCTCGTTTGAAAAGGGCGTTATCGCCTATCCCGAAGGGTTGGATGCGTTGCTGCAATCGGCTTCGGACCTCAGGGAAATCTGGCTCCCCGTCTTCTCGGTGCTGATTCTGCTCGCCTATAACATGACCGCATGGTGGCATGTCGGTCGTGATCCGCCAAAGGGCACGATCATTCCCCTGTTCCATCCACCCAAGGATTTCTCACCGGCGCTGACCCACTTCGTCCACAGCTGGGGATTTCAGCAAAGCGGCTGGACAGCGTTCACCGCCGCCATCTTCAATCTAGGTGTGCGCGGGCTCGTTGCCATCAGCAATTCCGGCGACGCGCTTTCGGTAAAAACGACCGGCAAATCACCTCAAACCAGCCTTCCCGTCGGCGAAGAGGTGATCTTCCGCTATCTTGAGGGTGAAGGCACGGTCACTGTCGATAAATCCACCGGGCCCAAGCTCAACAGCAAGCGCGGTGAATTCACTGCCGCGATCGAGCGGGAAAACCGCAAGGTCTGGTTCAACCACAATTTCGGCTTCGTGGTCGTCAGTTTCCTGCTCGCCTTTGTCATGATAGGGGCGATGGTGTCTTTCGACGTGCTCGAAATCTTCTGGCTGTTTGCTGCCTTCGTGGGTGGCATCTTTGCCGCCGTAATCGGCTCGCTGATCTTTTCCGCGCTCAGCAAAGGCGGCTTGCGCCTCTTCATCGTGCTGATCTGGGTCGTCGTCGTTGCCTTCAATTCCGGCGGCGGCATGCTCGAAATCTTCTCTTCGTTGACGGTCAATTCCGCAGCCCTGGCCGCCGCTTCACTGATCCTGATCAGCGTGATCTTTGCCGTGCTCATGCGCGCTCCGACCATTCAGGGGCGCAAGGTCATGGATGAGATCGATGGCTTCAAGCTCTATCTCGACACGGCCGAAAAGAACCGGCTCAACATCTCAGGCGAGCCGCCGATGACGGTCGACAGGTTCGAGCGCATTTTGCCCTATGCCATCGCCCTGGGCGTTGAAAAGCCCTGGACCGAACACTTCGAAGGCGAGCTGTCGCGCAATGCCGTCGCTGACCGGGTGGGCACAGATTATAATCCCCGCTGGTATTCGGGACGCAATTTTTCCGCTGGCAATATCACAAGCACGGTCAGTGCGGCGTCTTCGGGCATGGCCGCTGCGATGATCGCGGCTCAGCCTGTTCAGGCCAGTTCGTCCGGGTCCAGCAGCATAGGCGGTGGGGGCGGCGGCTTTTCGGGCGGTGGCGGTGGCGGCGGCGGGGGAGGCGGGTGGTAGACCCAGCAGCCAAAATCGCCGCCAAACCCGCACCCTCTGTGGACAGGCTAGCCCTGCCACGCTAATCACCCTGACGCCTTTCATTCCGGTTGCCCCAAATGCCCGAACTGCTGCTCGAACTCTTCTCCGAGGAAATCCCCGCCCGCTTCCAGCGCCGCGCCGCCGAAGACCTCAAGAAAGCCGTGACCAATGCCCTGGTCGATGCGGGTCTGGTTTACGAGGGTGCCCGCGCCTTTGCGACCCCGCGCCGCCTGGCGTTGACCGTTTCCGGCCTGCCGGTGCGCTCGCCCGATACACGCGAGGAAAAAAAGGGCCCCAAAGTGGGTGCGCCGCAGCCGGCAATCGATGGCTTCCTGCGTTCGGCAGGACTGACCTCGATCGACGAGGCGAAGGTGGAAAGCGACCCGAAAAAGGGTGACTTCTACATTGCCGTGATCGAAAGGCCGGGCGCCGATGCCGTAGCGCTGCTTTCCGGCATTCTGCCCAAGATCCTTGCCGATTTTTCCTGGGCGAAGTCCATGCGCTGGGGCTCGAGCAGCTTTGCCTGGGTGCGTCCCCTGCGCGCAATCACCGCGACCTTCGGCACCGAAAATGACGAGCCGGTCGTTGTGCCATTTGAAACGGCAGGCATCGCCGCCGGGCAGACGAGCTTCGGACATCGTTTCCTTGCCCCGGACGCCATTCGCGTCAAACGGTTTGATGACTACGTGACCGCTCTCGAACGCGCCAAGGTCGTGCTCGATATCGACCGCCGCAAGGAGATCATCAAGGGCGATGCGGACCAGCTTGCCTTTGCCCAGGGCCTGACGGTCATTCACGACGAGGGCCTTCTCGAAGAAGTCGCCGGTCTCGTCGAATGGCCGAATGTGATGCTGGGCTCCTTCGATCCGGAATTTCTGAAGCTTCCCGAAGAAGTCATCATCGCCACCATCCGCGCCAATCAGAAATGCTTCTGCCTGCGTGACGCCAGCGGCAAGCTCGCGCCCAATTTTATCATCACCGCCAACACCATCCCCGCCGATGGTGGAGCCGTGGTGATTGCCGGTAATGAGCGCGTCATCCGGGCGCGTCTTTCCGACGCCGCCTTCTTCTACCAGGGCGACCTCGCCATCCCGCTCGAGCATGGCCTTCCCAAGCTCGAAGACATGGTGTTCCACGCCAAGCTCGGCTCGCAATTCGCCATGGTCGAGCGCCTCGTCGCGCTCGCCGCCGGGATCGCCCCGCTCGTCGGCGCCGATGTCGAGAAAACCAGACGCGCGGCCATGCTCGCCAAAGCCGATCTCGTTACCGGCATGGTCGGCGAATTCCCAGAGCTGCAGGGTTTGATGGGACGGTATTACGCCACTGCCCAGGGCGAACCGGCTGAAATCGCCAACGCGATCGAGATGCACTACAAGCCTGTCGGCCCTTCCGATCGCGTGCCCCATGAGCCGGTGTCGATCGCTGTCGCGCTGGCCGATAAGCTCAACGTCCTGTCCGGATTCTGGTCGATCGACGAAAAGCCCACCGGCTCGCGCGACCCCTTTGCCCTGCGCCGTGCCGCGCTCGGCGTTATCCGCATCGTGACCGAGAATGGGCTCAAATTCCCGCTTTCGGTGGAGGCAGACCTTCTGGCCTTCTTCCACGATCGGCTCAAGGTGTCGTTGCGCGATGCTGGCGCCCGGCATGACCTTGTCGATGCCGTGATCTCTGCCGACAGCAACGATATGCTGCAGATCACCCAGCGCGCCGAGGCACTGTCGTCGCTGCTTTCGAGCGATGATGGCAAGAACCTGCTCGCCGGTTATCGCCGCGCTGCCAACATCCTTGCGGCCGAAGAAAAGAAGGACGGCAAGGCGTATTCAGGCACAGTCGACCAGACAGCGCTGAAGCTGCCCGAGGAAGAAGCGCTGGCCTTTGCCGTCGATGCGGTTCATGCGTCGGTTGCAAGCCATGTCGGCAAGGACGACTACAAGGGCGCCATGGCCGAATTGGCCACCTTGCGCGGGCCGGTCGATGCGTTCTTCACCGCCGTGCTCGTCAACGATACGGATCCGGCCGTCCGCGCCAACCGCCTCAATCTGCTCGCGCGCCTGCGCGACACCATGCACCTGGTGGCCGACTTCGGAAAAGTTGCAGGCTAGGGAGGAACCGCCCCGCATCGCGGCAGTTTGGTATCTCGCCACTTCTGGGGGGAGCTTGCCATGGCTGTCGGACTGATCGCGCTTCTTGACGACGTCGTCAGCCTGGCCAAGGTCGCGGCAGCTTCCCTAGATGACATCGCGGGCCAGGCGGCCCGTGCCGGCGTCAAGGCTGCCGGCGCGGTGATCGACGATGCGGCGGTGACCCCAAGCTATGTGTCCGGCTTTAGCGCGGATCGCGAGTTGCCGATCATCGGGCGCATCGCCTGGGGTTCGGTCAAGAACAAGCTGTTGTTCCTCTTGCCCGCGGCCTTGCTGCTTTCGCTGTTTTTGCCCTGGCTGATCACCCCGCTCCTGATGATCGGCGGGGCCTACCTCTGCTATGAGGGAGCCGAAAAGGTCTTCCACCTTTTTGCGCCGCACCAGGCCGAGCACCACGAGGCAAGCCTCGAGCATACCGCGCTCGAGCCCAGCTCGCTTGAAGAGCAGAAAGTTGCCGGCGCGATCAAGACCGATTTCATCCTCTCCGCCGAGATCATGACCATCATCCTGGCTGCAATCGACGTGCCTGATTTCTGGGCCCGTGCGGCTATTCTGGCCATTGCCGGGATCGGCATCACCGTCATCGTATATGGAGCCGTGGCGCTGATCGTGAAGGCCGACGATATCGGGCTGTGGCTGGCGCGCAATGCCCGCACCGGCGCCGGTCGCGGCTTCGGGCGCAGCATTGTCAGGTTTATGCCCTTTTTCATGCAGGCACTGAGCCTTGTGGGTACCGCGGCCATGACCTGGGTTGGCGGCAGTATCATCGCGCACGGGCTCTACGAGTTCGGCGTCGACGGGCCAGAACACATCATCGAAGCCGCCGCGCACTGGGCCGAACTTACCTTCGCGCCCATTGCTGCCGTCGCCGGCTGGTTTGCCACTGCGCTTGTCGACTTCGTTATCGGTCTGGGCTTGGGTGCGCTGCTGATCCCGGTCGCAGGATATGTCATCAGCCCCGCCTGGAAGGCGCTCAAGAGCATGTTGCCGAAGCGGGCATAAGAGGCTTCAAAGCTCAAGCTATACCGGCGGGGTCAGCGGTACCGCCTTTTTCTGCTTGAAGGGCGCCATGCCTTCGCGGGCCAGCTCGTCGGCGCGTTCGTTGAGTTCGTCGCCCGCATGGCCCTTGACCCAGTGCCAGGAGATGTCGTGACGCTTGGTGGCCTCGTCGAGCGCCTGCCAGAGTTCGACATTCTTGACAGGCTTCTTGTCGGCTGTGCGCCAGCCGTTTTTCTTCCAGCCGTGAATCCAGCCCTGCACGCCATTTTTGACATATTGGCTATCGGTATGGATCTCGACGGTGCAGGCGCGTGTCAGGGCGTTGAGCGCCATGATCGCGGCGGTCAATTCCATCTTGTTGTTGGTCGTGAGCGCTTCGCCGCCCTTGAGTTCCTTGCGATGCTGGCCAAACTGCAGGATCGCGCCCCAGCCGCCCGGACCCGGATTGCCCGAGCAGGCACCGTCCGTGTGGATGATGACCGGTTCGCTCATCGTCCCGAGGCCGTTTCCAGCGTCCGCAGCACCTTGGGGATATTGAAGGCGATCCGCTCTTCCGCCGTAGTCTTGGTTTCGACCTTCACGTCATAGCGCGCCGCAAAGGCGTCGAGCACCTCGACAACGAGGCTTTCCGGGGCGGACGCGCCGGCGCTGACCCCAAGCGATTTGATGTCGCCATAAACCGACCAGTCGATTTCGCTGGCGCGATCGACAAGGGTCGCGATTCTGCAGCCGGCGCGCAAGGCGACCTCGACAAGACGCTGCGAGTTGGACGAATTCGGCGAGCCCACGACAATCATGGCCTCGACCATGGGCGCCACCGCCTTGATGGCTTCCTGGCGATTGGTCGTGGCGTAGCAGATATCTTCCTTGTGCGGCCCGTTGATGGCCGGGAAACGCGCCTTGAGCGCGGCAACGATCTCGCGCGTGTCGTCGACGCTCAGCGTCGTCTGCGTAACGAAAGCCAGAGTATCAGGGTTCTTGGGCACGAAGCGATTGGCATCCTCGACCGTTTCGATCAGCGTCACTGCGCCGGGCGGTAACTGGCCCATCGTACCGACCACTTCGGGATGTCCTTCGTGGCCGATCAGCACGATCTCGTGCCCTTCCTCGAAATGGCGCTGCGCTTCCACATGCACCTTGCTCACCAGCGGGCAGGTCGCATCGAGAAAGAACATGTTGCGGCTCCTGGCGTCCGCCGGCACGCTCTTGGGCACGCCGTGGGCGGAAAACACCACCGGCGACTCGGTTTCGGGGATCTCGTCGAGTTCTTCGACAAACACCGCGCCCTTGGCCTTGAGGCCTTCCACAACATATTTGTTGTGAACAATGGCATGGCGCACATAGACGGGCGCGCCATATTTTTCGAGCGCAAGCTCGACGATCTGGATGGCGCGATCGACGCCGGCACAAAAACCGCGTGGCGCGCAAAGAACTATGTCGAGGTGTGGCCGCTTTTCCATGAGAGATCAGATGCTTTCCGCGCCCCCTCAAGTCAAGTGCTGTTGCAGCCGGGCGGGGGCCTGAGGCAATATGAGGCGACAATGAAATCATGGACGGTCGGCCGGTGAGTCTTGCGCAGGAAATGTTTGCAATCGCCCCTGCGCAGGGAAAGGCAAATCTCACCGCCGCACAGCTTAAGCTCCTGGCGGGCAAGGCGCGGTGGATCTTTCGCGTGGGCGAGGCGGGGTTTCCGACTGTGCCCACCATTGCCATCACGCGCGCTGCCTGGGAGGCGCTGCAGGCCGAACGCACCCGCCAGGATATTCGCCTGCGCACCCATTGGGTGTCCTGCCTTTTCAAACTTGTGAGCAAGGATGGTAAGCCGCCGGCCCTTGTGGTGCGCACCTCGGCAGCAACCCACAATAGCGGGCTGCAACCGGCGCGCACCGGGATTGCCGCTCCGGCAGCGCCCGAAGATTCGGTTGATCCCACGCGGGCGCTCGCCAAAGCCATCAAGCAGGCGTTTGACAGCTACGGGTTTTCTCCGAAAGGCTGGAGTTTCCGGCAGGAGGATGACCGCGCCCGCCAGATCGTTCTAGTGCAGGCAGAAGCGGAAGGCGAGATCGAGCAGTTTCTGACCCGCAATGCGACAACCGGCGCCATTGGACCCGCCGCGCTTAACGGGGCGCCACTCCCCCGATCGCCGGAAAGCGTCGGTTCCCTGATTTCCCTGCTCGATAGCAAGGCGGGCCGGCATATGGCGTGCCTCGTATCGAGCCATCGCGGCAAGCTGCAGTTTTTATCGGCGCGGCCGGTGCAAGCCTCTGCTGCCGCAGAGCTCGAAGCTGCGGTCGACCGGGTTCAGCACAAGGTCTGGTCACCGCACAATGCTGTCAGTCGCGTCGATCCCAATCGGCTTTCCCAATTGCTGCATCCGCGCATCAAATCCACCGACGAGGTGAACCCGATTGCGACTGGGCTCGGCGTTGCGCCGGGTGCGGCGAGCGGCATCATCACCTTTTCGGCCGAAGACGCGGCGCGGCTGCGGGCCCGGGGCAAGCACTGCATTCTGGTGGTCAACGAAACCGGCCCTGCCGACATCGAAGGCATGAAGGCGGCAACCGGCATCCTGACCGCCCGCGGCGGCATGTCGAGCCATGCTGGCGTTATTGCGCGCATCACCGGCAAGCCCTGTGTTGCCGGCGTTCGTACGCTTTCGGTGGATACGGTCGAAATGGTGTGCCGGATCGGGGCGCGCGAGTTCCGGCCCGGCGATCGGCTGACTATCGACGGCAGCGACGGCTCGGTTTACCTCGGTACGTTGCCCCTGGCACAGCCCCATATCGGGGGCGCCATCGGCACGTTGCTCGGATGGTCTGATGCGAGCCGCTCGATCTCGGTGCGCACCAATGTGGAAACTGTTGAATCGGCGGCAACGGCCCTCAGTTTTGGGGCGGAAGGCATTGGCCTTGCCCGATCCGAACACATGTTCTTTTCGCCCGAGCGCATGGTGGCGCTGCGCCGGATGATCCTTTCGGAAGACGAGGAAGCGCGCAGCCTTGCCGTAAACGGGCTCGTGGATTTCCAGACCGGCGACTATGAGGCGCTGTTTTCGGTCATGGGAGGATTGCCCGTAACGGTGCGTCTCTTCGATCCGCCCTTGCATGAATTCTTGCCGCGCACCGATGAGGAAATTGAGGAAACAGCAGCTTCCCTCGGCGTTGCAGTGCGGGCGCTCAAGATGCGATTGGATCGAATCGCCGAGATCAACCCCATGCTTGGGCATCGCGGAGTGCGACTTGCGATCACCTATCCCGAGATTCTGCAGATGCAGATGCAGGCCGTAATCGCGGGCGCGCGTGCTGCGAGCGAAAAGACCAGCAAGCCCGTGCCCGTCGAAGTCATGGTGCCTTTTGTTTCGACGGCCAGCGAAGTCGCATGGGTGCGCGACCGCGCCATGGCCATCGTTGCCAATGCGGGGCTCGACCGGTCCGACAGGGTCAAATTTTCGTTTGGTACCATGATCGAATTGCCGCGCGCCTGCCTCAGGGCAGGGGACATTGCCGGCATGGTGGACTTCATTTCCTTTGGCACCAATGACTTGACGCAGACGACGTTTGGAATCTCGCGCGACGACGCCCCGACCTTCCTTGCGGTCTACCAACGCAAAGGCATCTACGAGCGCGATCCCTTTGTTACCATTGACGAAAAAGGCGTTGGCGAGATGATCGCGATTGCGATCGAACGCGGCAGGGCAGCCAATCCGCGCCTCAAGATCGGCATCTGCGGCGAGCATGCCGGAGATCCCGGCTCGCTCAAATTCTTCTCGGGCCTGGGTGTCGATTACGTCAGCTGCTCGCCCTATCGCGTGCCGGTTGCGCGGTTGACCCTGGCGCAGGCTTCAACGTGAAATCCGTTTGCCCCATTCACATGTCGGCCATAGGTCACGATATAGAACGTGACGAACATTGATCGGAATGGAGGATTGCGCGGGTGAACAAGGCAAAGGCTCTGGCGGCACTGGCACTGACGTGCATGACGATGGTGATCCCAGCCATGGGGCAGACCGGCGGGCAGTGCGCTGCAATCGGCAGTGATACCGAGCGACTCGCCTGCTATGACCGCGTTTTCCGCGACGGCGCCGCAGCGAGCGAAGCCTTGTCGGTCTCCTTCGAATCCGAGCAGTTGATCCCTGCTCGACCCAGCGGTCGCGCTCCGGCGACGATGACAATATCGTGTTCCGCCGGAACCCTGGGCGTCGCTTTCGCTTATGCGGGAAATACCATGTCGGCGCTTGGCAGGGATGCTGGCATCACCTGGCAGGTCGATCTGCAAGCCGCGCGCAGCCGCACCCTGCCGGTCAACGACACCAATACCGCGCTACTTCTCGACAACACCCCAGATTCCTTGGACTTTCTAGGCATGCTCGTGGGTGGAAACAATCTGACGACCCGCGTGACGCCGGTTAATTCTCGCTCCCTGTCCGTGCGCTTCAATCTTGCCGGAGTGCTCGAGGCGGTGGAGCCGGTTCGAGCAGCCTGTAGCTGACGCGGCTGCGACAAATCCGCCAGTCATAATTCTGCCGCCGCTCTGCCGCGGTTTGACCCCGCGCACGCCAAGCTGCGCATTTACTCGGCGCTAACCCTAATCAGAGATCATCACAAACATCGGCATTTTAGCGTCACTTTTGTCGATCTAGTTCGTGTTGTGTAGCGTTGAGTATTGTAAATGGCCCATCCACACCGGCCGGACGTGCAGTCGCACGCGGTCAGAGCGGTTCGCCGGGGAGCGCCTGTCGCCAGGACGATGGCCGCAGGTCTTGTCGCTTCCCTTGCCTATCTGGGCCTTGCTGCCGGCGCCTTCGGTCCGCCGTCGGATCTGCCTGTTGTTGAAGCCAGTCTTTCGGCTCCGGACCCATCCCTGGCAAGCCTGAGCTATTTTGGCGTCGATCCGGTGATCACCGGATCGGTCGATCACCTTTTTGCTTCGGCCAGCTTCACCGGGCCCAATCGCTCCGAAAAGACCGATCGCTACAAGCCGGAAGTCGACGTCGTCGCCTTCTCGCAGAATTTCGAGGAAGCGCGCATCCGCATCGCGGCGCTGCGCGGGACCGAGATCGATCCGGAAACGCTTGGACAATCGCGCATCGCTTCGCTTGATGCGGAAGACCGCACGGACGGGCCGCGCATGTCCGTCGCCTCGATCAGTCCTTCGACCGCCGCCGCCCTTGATGCGATTGCCGGCATTGCTCCGCAGACCGCCTCGCTCGGCGGCGCACCGGGCAATCCATTGCCGGCCCTGGCGTCGGAGCAGCTGGCCTATGCACGGGCCAATGCGCCGGTGACCGGCGCCTATTCCACAACGGAAGCGCAGCAGGTTTCCGACAAGGAACAATGGTGTCTCGCGACGGCAATCTATTTCGAAGCGCGTGGAGAGGTTTACCGGGGCCAGGTTGCCGTCGCCCAGGTGGTGATGAACCGGGTGAAGGATCATCGTTATCCCGATACGATCTGCGGCGTCGTGTTCCAGAACCAGCATCGGCGAAATGCCTGCCAGTTCTCCTTTGCCTGCGATGGCATTCCGGAAGTCGTGACCGAGCGGGAATCCTGGGCTCAGGCCGACGATATCGCCAGCCGCTACCTGCAGGGCGAGCTCTACCTGACCGAAGTGGGCGATGCGACGCATTACCACGCAACCTATGTGCGTCCCGCCTGGGCCCCGCGCATGGACAAGGTCACCCAGATCGGGCTGCACGTCTTCTATAAATTCAAGCGCGGCTGGATGTTCGGCTAGCAATAAAGGAAGCTGGCGCTCGCAGTGCAGCCGCGGGTGCTGGCGCGGGAGGGCAGCCTTTTATAGGTCGCGACCGAAACGTAGGAATTGCCCCGATAGGTGCCGAAACTGGTCCAGCCTCCATTGCTCCAGCTTGAAAAGCTGAACGATCTCTGAGACTTAGCTGTGTTTACGCCTGGGTAGAGAACATTGGGCGAGGCGATGCCGTCGCTTGAATAGGTGCCGGTAGCCGTAGTGGTTACGGTGACATAGCTGACCCGGCCGGCCTCGATCTTCTTGACGAGTGCCGTACTGATCGGATCGGTTGAAACCCAGTCCTCATGCGTTACGCCTGCAATCTCGCTGAAGCGCACCAGCTTGCCCGGATCGATCCCATCGCCAGCAGCCGGAGCCACCGCAAGCATCGCCGCTGCGACGACAGAGGCGAGACGCAGGGCAGGGATGGTAGAGGTCATAGCAAACGTCCCATTCTGATCCAGAGCGAAGATGCGATGTTAACGGATCAGTAACCATAAGGTCGATGCCGGGCCAGAGTTTCCTTAACTGATGGTTAATTGTCGCGCCCATTCAGCGGGCGGGGACAAGGGCGTTGATAGATTCGAACGTGGCGATGAAACGGTCATAGGCTTGCCGCGTCGGCCAGGGCTGAATGAGCCGGTCGAACTGTTCTACTTCGAAGGCAGCATGGCCTGGCTCGCCGAAAAGTTTTATGGCCTCATCGGGATCAAAGCCGGCCAGGTGGGTCGCTTCGAAATAGGCCGCTTCCTGATCGGCGCGCTTCATCTGCTTGCGGACGGCGGCACTGACTGTGGCGGGCAGGGAGAAGCGCAGGTAAATGGCTGATAGGAGACGGTTTTCTATGTCCTTGTAGTTGCCGCCCATCACCGCCTTGAACGGAGAAATGATGTCGCCCATGACATATTCGGGCGCATCGTGCAGCAGGGCCTGCATCTGGCTATGGGCGGTGCAATCGGGATTACCGGCGCGGAAAAGCTCGAAAACCAGAACCGAATGCTGGGCGACCGAGAACGGGTAATCGCCGGTGGTTTGCCCGTTCCAGCGGGCGACGCGGGCCAGCCCATGGGCGATGTCGGTCAGCTCCACATCTACGGGGGAAGGATCGAGGATATCAAGGCGGCGACCCGACAGCATACGCTGCCAGGCACGGGCATTTGTGCGTGCCATTGTTTGGTATTGGTTGTGGTTTGGTTAGCATCTGGTGAGCACAAGCCATAGCAGATGCACCCGATTCGAAAAGAATTGGTGGAAGGGCAGTTCACTCGCCTTCTTCGACCACAGCCTCGCCGAATTTGTAAGCGGCCCAGGACGGCAATGTGACGGTCACCGGGGCGCCCTCGACGGTCACGGCCTTCGGGTCGGTGATGCGGTCGAGGCGCAGGATGGCAACGGCGGTGCCGTTGACGACCTGGCCCAGCTTTCCCGCTTCCCGGCCGCCGGCGATAACGGGCGAGCCGGACGAGGCTTCAATCCCCGAGACGATGACGGGGCGGCGGCGGGCGGTGCCGCGATGCTTCATGCGGGAAACGACCTCCTGGCCGACATAGCAGCCTTTGGCGAAGTCGATGCCATCGAGAATGTCCAAGCCGATGTCGTGGGCGAACGCGTCGTTGGCGGGAAAGTCATTGCCCTGGTGCACGATGCCCGCGGCAATGCGGGCGCTCTGGTAGGGCGTGTCGTCTACGGCCCAGCCAGTGCTCGCTTCGACCGGGGCGATGATGCGATAGCCGAGCGCCACGGGGCCGAGACGATCCCGGTGGGCGATCGCCGACGGCTCTGTGGCGAAGCCGACACGGTGGCTGTCGCGCAGATCCTCGATCTCGACCTTGGCCCGCAGCCGATACATGCGCATGCGTTTGTAAAAGTCATCGGCCACGGACTGGTGCACGTCGAGCCAGAGCGCGTCCTCGGCAAACCCGGCAAGACCTTCGGCAAGGATCTTGCCCTGCGGGGAAAGCAAGGCCCAGGCGCTGGCTGTCTCGATGGGGCCATCGGGTATGCGGCCGGTCACGACATCGTTGAGGAGGCGATGCGCATCGGGGCCGGAGAAACGGAAGACGACGCGGTCGGCACGCAAGACATTGGCCATCAGGCACTCCAGAAACAAGGATCCCCGCTTTTGCAGGAATGATCCGGACGGGATGGGCAGGCGGACCCGCTCGCTCTTGGAACCGGGTGCGACAGCCCCCACCGGAGACCGCAGACATGGCGCAGTATGATACGATTTTCAAGAACGCCACGGTGGTCAACCATGACGGGGAGGGCTTGGCCGATATCGCGGTGCGCGGTGGCCGTATCGCCGCCATCGGCACCATCGCCGGTGATGCTGCCCAAGTCGTCGATTGCAAGGGGCTGCATATCCTGCCGGGCGTGATCGACACGCAGGTGCATTTTCGCGAGCCCGGCCTGACGCACAAGGAGATCTCGAACGCGGCTCGCTCGGCGCGGTGATGGGGGTGCCATCGGTGTGTTCAAAATGCCCAACACCAATCCGCTGACGACGAGCCGCGGCGACCAAGGTGTTGATGGGCGCGTCCACCGGCTCGCTGCCGGGCCGCTTTGCAGGTCCAGGTCGGCCGGACGAGCAGGCGCTGCCAGACATCACCCATCGTGAGGAAAGAGTAGAACGTCCTCGTCAGCCGGAAACGGCTCGTAGGGACAGCGACCAAAAATCGCATCCCGCGTGGCAGTGGTCTGCACCGTCGTCAGGCGCTCGATGGTTTCGCCGGCGGCAGTCTGATAATTGAAGTAGAAGTGCCGGTCGCAATACCGGCGGCCTTCTATGGGCCTGCGACAGGACAGGTAGGCGCTGCTGTTGACCCGATCCTGGCTGATAAAGCAATCAAACCCGTTCGCCTGCAAGATCGTCTGCTGCTCGGTGAGTGGCAGGGCGGGATCGACATAGGCAGCGAAAAGATCATTCAGGTCTGGCCGACGCTCGTCTGGGTCGAAGCGCTCAACAAGAGCCTGCGCGAGTGGACCGGCTGCGCGTGGCTCCTCATGGACCCAATAAAAGTATCCGCCTGCCACACCGGCAGAGATCAAGAGCGCTAACCCACCTCCGGCCAACCTGCGCAAGTTCATGACACCCCCTTTAAACCATTTATGGTTTGACGCTTACGGGATCACGGACCTTGGCGTCGCCGCCTACTCAATCCGAGCTGGGTTCACCGGACTATTGTCGCCACATCATTCGGCGTGTTGATTTCCACCGAGAAGTGACCCTGGCCGCCGCGCAGCGGCGAATGTCGGGTTCAGGTGGCTCGCTCGAGGTTTCCTGTAGCCGCAATGGAGTCGTGAACGGTCCTACCCCAAGCCTAGCTTGAGGCTACTGCAGCACGCGATCGAGATTATATTCGCCGGTGCGGATGCGGTCGGGGAGTTGGGCGATCAGGTCCGCGGTGGCTTCATCGCCATGCAGATTGACGAAGGTGGCAAGGGCCGCAAAGAGGGCAGCATGAGCCAGGGCGGCTTTTTCGAGGCCATCTTCTTCAGCGCTGTTCCAGGCTTCGGCAAGATATTCGAGGGCGATCTGCCGCTCGACCTGTCCCTGATCCGAAGGGCCGCGTCCAAGAGTTGGCGAAAAGATAGACTTGGTGGTGCTCATAAGACGTCCGTTAGCACGCACCGAAGGGGTTTGGCGCGGCAGAAGTAACCCGAAGGTTAACGGGAAGTACGCAATTGCAGAAATCGCGGACAAAGCCTATTCGGCAAACCGCGTATGTATGGAGCGAGCCAATTGCAGTGCTTCCCCCAGGAGGCGCGTCAGCGCTTCACGCGAGGCGGGCGTGCAATGGGTGTGCATGCGGGCATAGCCGGTGTAGCCGGTGTTGAAGGCCCCGGCGAGGCGCTGGCGGCGGTCTTCCTCGGGCTCGTCGAGCGCGATGAGCTCGGACATCTGCGCGCGCCAATCCTCGGAACCGGTTTTGCACAGGGGCTGAAGATAATAGAGGCTGCCCATGACCTCGGCGAGCCGCTCCATCTGCCGCTGATAGGGCGGATCTATGGCAAGGGCCGGGGTGGCAAGCAGCATGAGGGCGAAAAGGAGCGGCAGGCGAGGGGTCATGCGATCACCTTACCAAGTTTGTCCCAGAACCTTGAAGCACTCGCGGATCACATCATCTAGGCGGGACGTGGTGCGCAGCGCGATCAGCGTGCCGGGATCGATCCATTTGTGGTCGAGGACTTCGCTCGATGGCTTGACCGTGCCGACATAGTCGGTGGTGGTATAAACAGCGAGCCGGTAGGTGCCGTCGCGCCCGAGCGATTGGGTGACGACATGGCGCGGATTGCGCACCGTCAGGCCGAGTTCTTCCTGCACCTCGCGAATGGCGCATTGCTCGATGGTTTCGTTCGGCTCCATGCGGCCGCCCGGAAAGGTCCACAGATTCTGATAGGGCGCCAGCGCGCGCTTGATCAGCAGGATCTTGCCGTGGCGTATGATGCCGACGCTGGCGGCGTTGGGAAGATCGGTCATGGCCCGGACGGTTTGCGATTCGCTTGCCGACACATTACCTCGACAGAGGTAAAGGAGACACGTCATGTGTGGACGCTATGCGGCGACGCTGCCGCCGGAAATGATGGTCGAGCTCTTTCGCCTTCTCAAGGGGCTCGACATGGTGCCGCGCTACAATATCGCGCCGACCCAGCCGATCGCGGCGATCTGGGAAGAAGGCGGGCGGCGCGAAGGGCATTTCGCGCGCTGGGGATTGGTCCCGCGCTGGGTCAAGGATCCGCGCGAATTTCCGCTCCTTGTCAATGCACGGGCCGAAACCATGCGCGAAAAGGCGGCGTTTCGCGATCCGCTCAAGCATGGGCGGTGCGTCGTGCCGGCAAGCGGATATTACGAATGGCACACGGGGCCGGACAAGAAAAAGCAGCCTTATTACTTCACGCGCGCCGATGGTCGGCCCATGGCGCTGGCAGGCCTTTATGCCACCTGGAGCGGACCGGAAGGGGAGGAGATCGACAGCGTTGCAACCATCACAGTTGCGGCCAATCAACAGCTGTCGGTGATCCATGACCGGATGCCGGCGATTCTGATGGACGAGCGGCAGATCGACGCCTGGCTCAATGTGCGGGAGGTGCGGGCTGAGGAGGCAGCGCAGATGACGCTGCCGCTCGAGGATGGGGTGTTGCGGTTTCACCCGGTGTCGACGCGCGTCAATTCGGCGCGGGACGATGATCCGGGGTTGATCGAGGCGGTGACGGTGGAAAAGCCCGAGCCGGTGGTGGCCAAGCCCAAAAAGGTCGCGGGCGGCGGTGGGCAGATGGATTTGTTCTAGGTCCCCCTCATCCGGCGCTGTGCGCCACCTTCTCCCCGAGAGGGAGAAGAACAAGAGGGGGCCACCATTCCTCTCCCGCTTGGGGAGAGGGTGGATCGGGCTCAGCCCGAGACGGGTGAGGGGGTTCTTACATGATCCCGAAATAACCCAATGCATCGCCCATCGCGTCTTCCTCCCAGCCGAGGTGAGAGAGCAGCACGCGTTCGAGGGCTTGATAGAGGTCTCGCGCGGTTTCGAAGTGAGGCTCGCTGGGGTCTGCGGCGAGCGTTCCGAGGGCAGCGACGAGGCGTTCCAGCAATTCGTGGATAACGACGTGCTCGGCCCCGAGCCGTTCGGCGATTGCCTGAAATTGTGGGCCTTGGGCGGCAAGTACGGGGAAGAGGTGATAGTCTTCGATCGAATGGTGCTGGTGGACGATGGCGCAATGCCGGCCGCAAAGATTGCCGAAGCGCCGGTAGTTGGCGATCATCGCCATGTCAGCGGTTTCGGCCGTGATTTCTTCGGCGCTGGCCTGGCCGTGCCGGGCGCGTTGCAGGAGGCTGCCGAGCGTCTTCATGTTGTCGCGCAGATGATCGTGGATCATGCGCAGGTGATCGCCGGCCGCGCGCTGGGCCGGGGTCAGGCCTTCGAGCCGGGGGATGGGTGGACGCGTCGCGTCGTCGAGAAAGCTGATGTCGAGAAGCATGGATGAGAGATGGGCTCTGGGCACCTCCGGCGCAAGAACGCACACGGGGGTGACTGGGGCACATGCCGAATTCGAGAGGATCAGGCCAGCATCTTGCCTGGGTTCAAAATCCCGTTGGGATCGAGCGCGGTCTTGATCGCGCGCATCATGTCGAGGGCGACCGGGTCTTTTACCTGCCTGAGGAGATCGACCTTGAGCTGGCCGATGCCGTGTTCGGCCGAGACGGAACCGCCGAGCCTGAGTACGACATCGTAGATCGCGGTGTGGATCGCCTCGTCATATCGAGCCATGAAACTCCTGGCGTCGGCGCCCGGTGGCTGGGAGAAATTGAAGTGGATATTGCCATCCCCCATGTGCCCGAACGGCACGGGACGGATACCGGGGGACAGCCGCTCGGCAGCGGCGCTGCCTTCGGCTATGAGGCGCGGAATGGCGGCGATGGGCACGGATACGTCATGCTTGATCGATGCCCCTTCCTTGGACTGGCACTCGCTCATCTGTTCGCGGAACGCCCACATGCGCGTGCGATCGGCGAGGCTTTCGGCGATCACGGCATCGCTCGCAAGCCCTCCTTCCAACGCGGTTTCGAGCGCCTGCTGCAAGGCGCCGGGAGCGGTGCCGGCCATGCGCGTCAGCTCGATCAGCGCATACCAGGGCGAGGGGCTGGCGGTGGGATCGGCATCGAGCATGCCATGGCGGAGCTGGAACTCGAGGCCTATGGCGGGGATGAGCTCGAAGGCGTTGAGGCGGCTGCCGGCGCGCTGGCGCATGAACTGGAACAGCTCGAGTGCAGCCTCGGGAGAGGCGACATTGACGAGAGCCGTTTCGTGATCCTCGGGCAGGGGGAAGATTTTAAGGCTGGCCGCTGTGATGATGGCGAGCGTGCCTTCGGCCCCGACAAGGAGGTCTTTGAGGTCGTAGCCGGTATTGTCCTTCTTGAGGGCATTGAGCCCTCGATAAAGCCGGCCATCGGCAAGCACGGCCTCGACGCCCATGGTCAGTTCGCGCGCATTGCCATAGGCGAGGACATTAACGCCACCGGCATTGGACGACAGAACGCCGCCGATACGGGCCGAGCCCTGCGAAGCAAGCCAGAGCGGGAACATGGCGCCTTGCGCTTCGGCTGCACGATGGGCGTTTTCAAGGATGACGCCGGCCTCAGCCGTCATCACTCCGGCTGCGGTGTCGATGGCGCGGATACGATCAAATCGGGAAAGGCTGACGATGACTTCGGTGCCGGTCAGCGGCACCTGTGCGCCCACAAGGCCGGTATTGCCGCCTTGAGGAATGAGGCCGACGCGGTTCTCGTTGGCCCAGCGCACGATCGCTTGCAGCGTTTCGACCCCGGCGGGCAGGACGACGGCGGCAGCGGTCTGGTGAAAGCGCTTTCGAGGCTCGTTGAGATAGGCGCCCATGCGGGAAGTGTCTGCGATCACGGCCTCGCTGCCGGCAATGGCGGCAAGGGCGGAGACGGCTTCGGCGGCGGAAAGCGGCATGATTAACCCCGGAAACTGCTGGCGGAACAAGGCTTGCAACTTGCCCGTGCTGGCCTGCATGTGCCACAAGCGAGCAAACGACTCCAGACAAGGAAAAGCAGAAATGTCCACTGGATTGATGGCAGGCAAGCGCGGTCTGATCATGGGCCTGGCGAACAACCGCTCGATCGCCTGGGGCATTGCCAAGCAGTTGCACGCACAGGGCGCCGAGCTCGCCTTCTCCTATCAGGGCGAAGCGCTCAAGCGCCGCGTCGAACCGCTGGCGGCCGAAGTCGGCTCCGATTTTCTCGTTGAATGCGACGTGTCCAACGAAGCGGCGATGGACGAAACCTTTGCCCAGATCAAGGACAAGTGGGGGAGCCTCGACTTCGTCGTGCACGCCATCGGCTTTTCCAACAAGGAAGAGCTTGAGGGGCGCTATATCGAAACGAGCCGCGATAATTTCGCGCTGACCATGGATATCTCGGTTTATTCGTTTACCGCTGTTGCCAAGCGCGCCGAGCCGCTGATGAACCCGGGCGGGGCGCTTCTGACCCTGACCTATTATGGCGCCGTCAAATATGTGCCGAACTACAATGTCATGGGCGTTGCCAAGGCCGCGCTCGAAGCATCGGTGCGCTATCTCGCCGTCGATCTTGGCAAGAAAGGCATTCGCGTCAATGCCATCTCGGCCGGTGCCATCAAGACGCTCGCCGCATCCGGCATTTCGGGCCTGAGGGACATGCTGCACTGGCAGGAGGCCAATTCGGCCCTGCGCAAGAATGTCGATATCGACGATGTCGGCGGCGCTGCGACTTATCTCCTGTCCGATCTGGCAGCAGGGGTTTCCGGCGAGATCCACTATGTCGATGCCGGGTTCAATGTCGTGGGCATGAAATTGCTCGACGATGCGACCGAAGCTGGCGAATAACGCCCGTCCTGCACCGATTCTGCAAAAGGCCGCGCCGGACGGCGCGTGAGTGACCATGACGACCCCTGATTGGCCGGACTTCTACTTCGCCCGACACGGCGAAACCGACTGGAATGCCGAACATCGCTATCAGGGGAGCAGGGACATTCCGCTCAATAAGCGGGGCCAGAAGCAGGCAGACGCCAATGGCGTTCTGCTTCGGCGATTGCTGGAAGAAAACGGGACGAACCCGGCGAGCCTGAACTGGTTCGCTTCGCCCCTCAGCCGTGCGGCGGAAACCATGGACCGCATGCGCGCGGCTTTCGACATCGATCTGCCGCCTGTGATCCATGATCCGCGGCTGATCGAGATCTCCTTCGGCGAATTCGAAGGCCGGCTGCATGCCGAAATCTCGCGCGAAAACGCGGCGCTCGCACCCGGCGAACGCAACGAGAGCTACTGGCATTTTCGTCCCAAGGGGGGCGAGAACTACGACGACGTAGCCGGGCGCCTGCTCGATTTCGCCCGTGAGCTGACCCACCATGCAGTCGTGGTCGCCCATGGCGGCGTGCTGCGCGTGCTCTGGCACCTCGTTGAAGGTACGCCGCGGCAAAGAGTGATAAATTGGCCGCCGCCGCAGGGCGTCATTGCCCATTTCGTCGACCGGAAGATGAGCCTGCATGCGGCAGAGAACATCTGGGACGAAGCGGCCCAATAGCGGGCGGAGTTGTTGCGGGCGCGGTTCGGGCTTATGTTGCAGACATGAGCCGCCAAGAGGAGGCGCCCGTGAACGAGATCAAGACCATCAAAGCCGCCGTAGTCGAGATCAAGCATACCGAGGACGGCCGGCAGACTTTTCAGCTGCCCGAGGGATTTAAACTCCCGAAGGGCAAGCTCCTGGTGCAGCAGGATGGCGATCGATTGACGTTCGAGCCGGTCAAGCGCAGGCTCACGCTCGAAGAAGCGCTCGCGCAGATGGTGCCGCTTTGCGAGGAGGAATGGCCCGATATCGACGACAGCGATCTCGGACCGCTGCGAGATATTGAGCTTTGAGCCTTCTCAAGGCGATGCTGGACACCAATATCGCTTCGGCTCTAGTCAAGGAACCGCACTCGGGACCGGTCAGGGATAAACTCTTCGCTTATGGCACCGACCGTGTTTGCATTAGCATCGTTACAGCGTCGGAGCTGCGGTTTGGGCTCGAAAAAAATCCTTCGGTCAAACTCGCCACCAATCTCGATCTGATCCTCAACGCCATTGACATCGTGCCATTCGACGCGCCGGCGGACGAGCACTATGCTTCGATACGCTGGGCGCTTTCGCGCACGGGGCGCGTCATCGGACCGAACGACCTGTTTATCGCCGCACATGCGAGGGCGCTCGATCTTGTGCTTGTGACGGCCAATGTGCGCGAATTTTCCCGCGTGCCCGGTCTGGCTGTCGAGAACTGGCTCGATTGACCTCAGGGGCCGGCCTGCCTAGAACACAGCCAATCAAGGGACCAGGCCATGTCTTTCAATACGTTCGGGCATCTATTCCGTATCACCACCTGGGGCGAGAGCCATGGGCCGGCGCTGGGCGTGGTGGTGGATGGTTGTCCGCCGGGCATCACCCTGACCCCCGAGATCATCCAGCGCGACCTTGATCGCCGCAAGCCGGGGCAATCCAAGTTCACGACGCAGCGCCGCGAGGACGATGCGGTAAAGATCCTTTCCGGCGTGTTCGAGGACGAGCGCACAGGCGGCCCCCGCACGACCGGCACGCCGATTTCGCTCATGATCGAAAACACCGATCAGCGCTCCAAGGACTATGGCGATATCCGCGATAAGTATCGGCCGGGCCACGCCGATTTCACCTATGACCAGAAATACGGCATCCGCGACTATCGCGGCGGCGGGCGCACCTCGGCGCGCGAAACGGCTGCCCGCGTGGCGGCAGGCGCGGTGGCGCGGCAGGTGCTCGAAGGCGTGACGATCAGGGCGAGTTTAGTGCAGGTCGGGCCGCACAAGATCGACTATGTCAATTTCGACTGGAGCCAAGTGGACCAGAACCCCTTCTTCTGCGCTGACGCCAAGGCAGCCGCGTTTTGGGCTGACTATCTCGACGGCATTCGAAGGGACGGCAATTCTGTCGGCGCTGTCATCGAGGTTGTCGCCGAAGGCGTGCCGGCGGGCTGGGGCGCGCCGATCTATGGGAAATTGAGCGCGGACCTTGCCTCGGCCATGATGAGCATCAATGCAGTCAAGGCCGTCGAGATCGGCGATGGCTTCGATGCTGCGGCGCTGACGGGTGTTGAAAATGCCGACCAGATGCGCGCGGGCGAGGGCGGCCCCCATTTCCTCTCAAACCATGCCGGTGGCATCCTGGGCGGGATTTCCAATGGCGACCCTATCGTGTGCCGCTTTGCGGTGAAGCCGACCTCTTCCATCATCACGCCGCGCCAGACGGTGACAACGGCTAACGAGGATGCGGACATCGTCACAAAGGGGCGCCATGATCCATGCGTCGGCATTCGCGCCGTACCGGTGGGCGAGGCCATGATGGCGCTCGTGCTCGCCGATCACATGCTGCGCCATCGCGGCCAGACCGGGCGGAACGGCGCGGTGGGTTTCGAGCGGAACTGAGATCAATCCGGATGGGTGGGGTCAGGGAAGGGCGAGCCGCGTACCGAACAGGCCGCGCTTGACAACGAGTTCTCCCCGCCTTTCGAGAAATTCGATATGGGCCATCATGGTCATCCGGGCTGCGAGGCGGATTTTGGCGGGCTGGCTTGGATAGACCGACCGGACTAGGGCGCCGAGCGTTTTGGTGCCAGTGCGTACCGCATCTAGCACTTGTTGATTGCGCATCTGGCGGTGTGCTTTGAGCATCCGGGCTTGTCGGGGACCATCGGCGATCGGAGCGCCGTGAGCTGGATGATAGGTGCGGTAGGGCAGGGCCATGACCTTGTCGAGCGAGGCAAAATAGTCCGCCATCGCGCCATCGGGCACCGAGACAAGGGTCGAGTTCCAGCCCATGACGTGGTCTCCCGACAGCAGCATGCCGGCATCGGTGAGGCCGAAGGCGAGATGATTGGCGCAGTGGCCCGGGGTTGCATGGACGCTGAGCGTGAGATCGCCTGCAACAATGGTTTGGCCATCCACCAGGGTCCGATCGGGCACAAGGCTCCAGTCGCAGGAGCGCTTAATCGGATTGACCTCGAAACGCCGCAGCGGGCGCGACAGGCGATGCGGACCACCGAACCAGAGCGGAACCCGGTAGTGACGCGCGAGACGGGCGGCGCTGGCGCTATGATCGCGATGGGTATGGGTGAGAAGGATCGCCGAGACCGGGCGGCCCGCGCGGACTTTTTCGATAGCTGAAAGATGCGATTCGTCCTCAGGCCCTGGATCGAGGATGGCGATGGTCTGGGTTCCAAGCAGGAATGTGTTGGTGCCGGTGAAGGTATAGGGCGAGGTATTGGGCGCGGTGATGCGCGCGAGACCTGGGGCGAGATCGACGCGCTCGCCGGGAACGGGACGGAAGTCCGTGTCAAATGTGGGGGTAGATTGCGCGGCCATTGCTTCGACATTCGTGACAGACTAGAAAGTGGCGATCGAATGCGGACGCTGATGCAGCGCCTCCGTACGACCTGCAGGAAAGGTATGAAATGGCTGTCACTTTGACCACGCCCAATACGCTGCTCGGCATGTTCCAGCCCAAATCGGATGCTGCCAAGCTGGCGACCAATCTCGTGACCGTCGTGCTGGGCACGCTGGTGATCACCATGGCCGCCAAGATCAACGTGCCGGTCTGGCCGATTGCGGTGACCCTGCAGAGCCTTGCTGTTGCGGGTCTTGCAGCTGCTTTCGGCGCGCGTATCGGCGTTGCCACTGTTGCCCTTTATCTGCTGGAAGGTGCGGCCGGGCTTCCGGTTTTCGCAACCGGCGGTGGCTTGCCTTACCTGATCGGTCCGAGCGGCGGGTTCCTTTTCGGTTTCCTTTTCATGGCAGCGATCATCGGCTATGCGGCCGATCGCGGCGCTTCGGCCAAGCCGCTGACCCTTTTCGGCGCAATGCTGGTGGGCGAAGTTGCCCTTCTCGCGCTCGGCTTTAGCTGGTTGCTGCTGCTCTCGGGCCATGCCCAGTGGATCGACCAGACCAATGTTCTGGCTTCGGCCTGGGCCGGTGCGGTTCAGCCCTTCCTCGTCTGGGATGTGCTCAAGATGGCGCTCGCCGCTCTTACCGTCACCGGTGGCTGGGCCATGCTTCGCAAGCGCTGAGCGCCTGACGAATAAAGTTTAAAAGGGCTGACTTTCGGGTCAGCCCTTTCTCATGCGGCGAGCTTTTTCAGGAAGGCCAGGGTCGCGCGCTCGTCTTCATCGAGCCCTTCGATGGGGCGCAGGCGGTTGGAGCGGATCAGTGTGCCCGCCTGCCAGTTTTCGAACACAGCCGGATGGATATAGCTCTGCCGGCACACGGCGCGGGTATTGCCCAGACGGTTGGCCACCACATCGACGATGCCGGTCAGGAGTTTGGTCTGTGCCCTCTGGCTTTCGGGAATCGGTTGTCCGGCCAGCAGCCCAAATGCGCGCACTGTGCCGGCCCAGGTCCGAAAGTGCTTGGAACTGTAGCCGGGCCCGGCAAAGCCAGCGATATAGTCGTTGACGTCGCGTGAGCTGATGGCGTGATAACCGGTCTCGTCCTCGTACTGGAAAAGATCCTGTCCCGGCAGGTCCTGCAAGGATTTGACGATGCGCGCCATGCGGCGGTCGACGAGCTGCAGGTTCCAGTCCTTGCCGGACTTGCCCTTGAACTTGAAACGGATGCTCTGGCCGTTGATGGCGACATGGCGATTGCGCAGTGTCGTGAGCCCAAAACTCTTGTTTTCCCGGGCGTAGGTGGGATTGCCGACGCGGATGAGGCTGTTGTCGAGCAGCCAGACGACGGATGCGGCGACCCGATCGAGGCTCAACCCGCGCCGGCGCAGGTCCTCGTCCACCTGGTTGCGCAAGGCGGGTAGAGCGGTAGCGAAACTGACAAGGCCATCGAACTTGGTGCTGGCGCGATGGGTGGTCCAATCGGGGTGATAACGATATTGCTTGCGCCCGCGCTCGTCCCGGCCAGTGGCCTGGATATGGCCATTGCAATCCTTGCAGATCCAGACTTGGCTCCAAGCCGGCGGGATAGCGAGGGCATTTATTTCGGCCCGGCGCTCGGGCGCGGGCGATTGGCCCTCGCTGTCGAAATAGGAATAGGATTTGCCCCGGCGGCGGCGTTGCCAGCCCGGTTCATGGTCGGACGAAAATATGAGGCCGGACGCGCCGATCATCTCGTCTGCGCGCATTCTGTCCCAGCAAGGCCTGACCACGAACATGAGTGCCTCCTCGATGTTCGCCCCAATGATCTGCCGGGGCTGCCGGTTCCGCTCTCGCGAACCAGTGATGCGCATGTGATGATCTGACGGCATGGGACGAGGCCATGACAAGGCTTTGCACAACCTGCTTGCCTCTGTTGCGCGCTCCAAGCAAACCGTGTAGGAACCGCGCTAGTTGGGGTGTCGCCAAGTGGTAAGGCACCGGTTTTTGGTACCGGCATTCCTAGGTTCGAATCCTAGCACCCCAGCCAGATTTCCCGCTTCGCTGCTCGCGCGTGACTGGCCCTTGAGGCAGAGGCTGGCTCATACTTTACGCAGCAGCGTCACGCTCTCTTGCGCGTGCCGGTTGGGCGTAGAGGCTGGGCGGCATGCCGACGAAACGGGAAAAGGCGACGCTGAAGGCGCTGGCCGAGCCATAGCCGACGCGCTGGGCAATCTCCTTGATCCCACCGTCGCGACGGCGCAGCATGTCCTTTGCGAGTGCCATGCGCCAGGACAGCAAATATTCCATCGGCGCCATTCCGGTCTTCTTCTGGAATCTTTCAAAGAACACCGAACGGGAAAGCCCCGCCATGGACGCCAGCTCTTCGACGCTGAGGACGCGCGAGGGTGCTTCATGCATCAGCCGAATTGCGGGACCCAGATGCCGGTCCGCAAGGCCGCGCAGAAGCCCCGGCGTATCCAGGCACGCTGCCCCTGAACGCATGGCCTCGATCAGCAGCAATTGCAGCAATCGCTCCAGCACCACCTGCTTGGCAGGACGCATGGCCTGAGCCTCGCTGCGGATCATCTGAACCAAATGTGTAAGCCGGGGTTGTCCGCGCACAAGCAGAAGGCAGGGCAGCAGAGCGAAAACCAGCGTCGGATCGGGGGATTCGAATGCCAGCCGGCCAACGAGCACGCGCATATTGGGCAGGCCCAGGGGGTCGCCGTGGCGCGTTTCGTCCCCGATCCTGGTGACCCGCAGCGGGTCGGCACCATCATCGGGCACATCGTCCGTGCTTGCCATGTTGAACCGGTCGGCAGCTGGAATCAGAATGAAGTCGTTTTCTTCGAGAATGACGTCGGGTTCGCCATTGATCGAGAGCCTGGCCGAGCCTTCAAGGATAACTGCGAAGAAAGGACTGCCATCGCCCGCGCCATCGACGCGCCAATGGCCGGACCCGCTCGCCGTCTTGGAAAAGGGTAAACTCGGCTGCAATAGGGAAACGATCTCTGCCAAGGGGTCGCTCATTCGGACGATCTCTAATGCATTCAGGATGAACCATTATAGCGCGTCTGGATCACCTGGTCCACATTGCCCATGTTGGATCACGAAAGGACTTCAGGCATGAATACTGTGCTCATCACTGGCTGCTCATCCGGCTTCGGCCTCGACACCGCCAAATATTTCCTCGCGCAGGGCTGGAAGGTCATCGCCACCATGCGTACGCCGCAGCCGGACCTTTTTCCGGCATCCGATCGGCTGACCGTGCTGCCGCTCGATGTGACCGACGACCAGAGCGTGCGAGCCGCTGTCGAGGCCGCCGGTCCCATCGATGTGCTTGTCAACAATGCAGGAATCGGCTGGCTAAATGCGCTCGAGGGAACACCCATCGACATGACCCGCGCGATTTTTGAAACCAACACGATCGGCACCATCCGGATGGTCCAGGCCGTGCTGCCGCAGTTCCGCGCGCGCAGGGCTGGTCTTATCATCAACGTGACTTCAAGCGTGACGATGAAGCCGCTGCCGCTGCTCTCAGTCTATTCCGCGAGCAAGGCTGCGGTGAATGCCTTTACTGAGTCGCTGGCCCTCGAACTCGAATCCTGGGGCATTGCCGTCCGGATCGTGCTGCCTGGTGCTGCGCCCGGAACAAGCTTCGGCAGCACGGCTCTGTCGCGCCTTGAGGAGAATGGCGGATTTCCCGAAGCGTATGGCGAATATGCCGGTGGGGTGATTGCTGCGATGCGGCAGCCCGGCGGTCTCAGGACGACATCAGGAGACGTTGCCGAAGCCGTCTGGCGCATCGCCAATGATCCATCCTCGGTATCTATGCAAACCCCGGCAGGAGCCGACGCAGTAGCATTGGCGAGCTGAGCCGGATACCTGATGGCGCGCCGGAATTCCGGCGCGCAGGCGGAAAGAAACTGCTCCGAAACAGAGCGCGTTGAGAACTGTAACCGGCAGCTGGCTAGTTCAGAAAATGCGTTTCAGCTGGGTTTGTATCGTCTTTCGAGCCAGTCTCAATTGAAACGCCCGTGCGGATGGGAAAGCCACGCTGAAGGGAGTTGCTGACGGTGGAGGTCTCGACAGCGCGGCGGATGAGTTCGCCCGTGTCGGCATGTGGATCGGTGGCTGTGGCCTGGACCTTGACGATTGCCGCTGTGGCAAGGCCAGGGGAGCCGTCGAAGGTCAGGTCCACATCGACCGCGACGGATGACAGCGCAATACCCATGCCGTGGGCGACATAGTGCAGGTCGTTGCAAAGGCATCCGCCGATGGCAAGAGCCAGCAACTCGCCGCCATTGAAGCCCAGGCCTTGCCCACCTGCCTTGCCGGCGGGGCGATCGACAACCACCGTGTGGGCGCCGGCATGGCCGATGGTGGCCTGCGTCTGGGGAAGGGTGCGGAGGCGAACAGACATGGTGGACATGGCTTTGCTCCTCGATGGGACCGGCAAATTCTACCACTCGCCGAAGTCGCATTAAAAGCTTTTGATCAGGATCAGGAGATCGTGGAGCTTCGGGCGTCGGCTGGCGTTGGTTTCCGAACCACGAGGAAACCATGAACGATAACGAGCAGAGATTTACGGGCAAGTGGCTGCAGGATGGAGACCGGCGCGGAAGCGAATTCAGCCACGATGCTGCCGAATTCGACAATGACGAAACCACGATGCGGTTTGTGACGGTCGAGCAGGACGGTCAGCAGGTCAGCGTCTGGGCGCCGGCGGACTGGACAGACGATCAGGTGCGGGAGGCGCTCACCACCAACTGGTGACGGGCGGGCAGAGCGGCCTGCCTCCGTGCCGCCCCGTTACCTGGGCGGTACCGGAATGTCGAAGTGCAGGATCTCCTCGCGCTGCCCTAAGGCGGTGTAGAGGGCGATGGCCGGTTCGTCGCCGTAATCGGCCTGGACATAGATGACCCAGGTGCCGCGGGTTGCCGCCAGGTTCTGGAGATTTTCGATCAAGGCGCGGGCGACCCCCTGGCGACGGTGTGGCGCGGAAACGGCCAGATCGTAGATGTAGATTTCGGAGCGGGCCTGTTCGAACTTCTTAAGTTCATAGGCGACGAGGCCGCCGATAACGCTGCCATCACGAAGTGCTGCGAGAGCGAAGACGCTGTCCTTGCCCAGGAGACGCGAGAGGTAGTTATCGTCGGGCGGTGCGGAGGCGTAGCTTGCCGAGTCCTCGAAGACGCAAGCAAAAAGCGCGTTCAGCTCGCGCATCGTGGCGAGATCATGGGGGGCGAGGCGCCGGATATCGTGTGCCACCGCTGCTCTCCTCAAGGCTTGGGGCGCCATGAGGGTAGGCTGAGCGTAGCGGCCCTTCAAGAGGGTGATCGTCCCCTAGCGGCCAGCAATCGCGTCGGCGAGGCGCTGGCCGGAGCCAAGGGCGAGGGTGAACCCCAGGGCGCCGTGGCCAACATTGAGCATGAGATTGTCGAGCCTTGTGGCGCCGATGATCGGCTGGCCCGTGGGGGTGGCGGGGCGCAGGCCGGCCCAAAGGGTTGCATTTTGCCAGTCGGCCGCACCGGGAAAATCGGTTTTAGCGTCGGCGATCAGCTTGCCGGTGCGGCGCGTATCGATGTCGAGCGTGTCGCCCACGATATCGGCGGCCCCGGCAAGGCGCAGGGTTTCGCCGAGGCGCGCGATAACGATCTTGCGGGCTGCGTCGGTGACACTGACGCGGGGGGCGGCGCCGGCGTCGATGACGGGAGCGGACAGCGAATAACCCTTGATCGGATAAAGCGGGAGATCGAGGTCGATCTGCCGGCCCAGAGTGCGCGATGTCAGGCCCGCTGCAAGAACGTAAAGATCGGCCTCTTGGGGGCCGGCGGTCGTTTCAAGGTGCCGGATGCGGCTGCCGTCCCGAACAAAGCCGGTTACTCTCGTGCCATAGATGAAGCGCGCGGGCTCTGGTGCCTCGCGCATCAGCCGTTCGAGTTCGCGGCACATCAGGAAGGCGTCGGCGGTTTCATCATTGGGCGCAAAGATGCCGCCGATCAGCCGATGAGCGATCGCGCCGAGCGCGGGCTCCAACGCCAGGCACGCGTCGCGCTCGAGAATGCGCTTGTCGGTGCCGCTGGCGAGTTGCTGCTCGCTGTGGTGGCGGGCTGAAGCAAAACTCTGCTCCGAACTGTAAACGACGAGCTTGCCGCTGGCGCTCCAATCGAAATGGGCCGCCATCAGTTCGGGCGAGGCGTGGAGAATCTGACGGCTGAGATCGGCAAGGGCGCCGAGCCGGTCTATGGTTTCGCTCGCCTGACGTGCCGTGCAGGCGGCGAGGAACTGGAGAAGCCAGCGATACTGAAACAGATCGAAACCGGGCCGGAACTGCACCGGCGAGTGCGGGTCGGTCAGCAGCTTCGGCAACTGTTTCCAGACGCTTGGATCGGCCAGGGGCGCCACATAGGAATAGCTCAGCTGAGCGCCATTGGCATAGCTCGTGCCATGGCCGCTGCCGGAAGCCTCATCGATCACCGTCACCGCATGGCCTGCCTTTTGCAGGCGCCACGCGGTAGCCAGTCCGATAATGCCCGCGCCGATAACAATAATTCTCATGAGGGTGGCCCCTTTACTGCAGCACGAGGGCAGTACGCGTTGCGCTTCCCAAAGGCAAATGTCGATAATGCAAGGAGATGGTTGCCCTTTGAAATTTTCTTCTCCTTAATAGTGCTTTCTCGTGTCGGTCTTGCTCGTCCCTGGGGGCGATCGACTTGAACGCGAGGTTTGGGAAACGGAAGGAAACGCAATGAACAAAACGCTTCTCGGGCTGCTGTCCGCCACGATTCTGGCGAGCGCAGGTGCAGCGCAGGCCCAGGATCAATTCGTCACCATTGGCACGGGCGGGGTGACGGGCGTCTACTATCCGGTTGGAGGCGCCATTTGCCGCCTGATGAATCAGACCCGCGCCGAGCACGGCTTCCGCTGTTCGGTCGAATCGACTGCCGCTTCGGTTTACAACGTCAACGCCATCGGAACCGGTGAGCTGACCTTCGGCGTGACCCAGACCGACGTCATGTCCTATGCCGTCAATGGCGAGCAGGATTTTGCCGATGCCGGTCCGCAGGAAAACCTGCGCGCCGTGTTCTCGCTCCATCCCGAGCCCTTCACGCTCGTGGCACGCGCCGATGCCGGCATCGAAAGCTTCGCTGATCTCGCCGGCAAGCGCGTCAACGTTGGCGCACCCGGTTCGGGCACCCAGACCTCGATCGACATCATTCTCGATGGCATGGACATGAGCCGCTCGGACTTCGCCCTCGTTTCCGAACTGCGTCCGGACGAGCATGGCCCGGCTCTGTGCGACAACCAGATCGATGCCTTCTTCTACGGCGTCGGCCACCCCTCAGCCAACATCGCCGATCCCACCACCACATGCGGCGCCCAGATCGTTCCGATCACCGGTGAAGCAATCGACGCGATCATCGCCGAGCGTCCGTTCTACGCCACCGCGACCATTCCGGGCGGCACCTATGCCAACAACGAAGCCGATGTGGAAACCTTCGGCGTTCTCGCAGCTCTGGCCGTCGGCGCCGATACGCCGGACGAAGCGGTCTATGCCCTGGTCAGCGCTGTGTTCGAGAACTTCGACGCATTCAAGTCGCTGCACCCGGCTCTTGCCAATCTCAGCCCCGAGAACATGATCGTCGATGGCCTCGAAGCCCCGCTCCATCCGGGTGCCGAGAAGTACTACAACGAGCAGGGTTGGCTCTAACCGAGTCCTGACGCATTCTGAGGGCGGCCCGTCATTCTGGCGGGCCGCTCGTTCGTCCTCCAGCCGGTAAACGCGCCATGACCTCCGACAGCCAGCCCATCGAACTCAAAGAAAATGCCGATCTGGAATCGGCTGCCAAGATGGTGGCGGAAGCCGATATGGGTGGGCGGCAACCGGACGGACGCATCTCGCGCTGGCTGTTGCTGCTGGTGCCGCTCTGCTGGAGCCTGTTTCAGCTCTGGTATGCTTCGCCCTTTCCCTATTCGCTTGGCTTCGGCGTTTTCAATGCCAGCGAGGCGCGCGCCATCCATCTCGCCTTTGCGCTGGTGCTGGTGTTTACCGCTTACCCCGCACTCAAATCTTCGCCGCGCAACAAGATTCCCCTTCAGGACTGGGTGTTTGCCATCCTTGCCGCGGGATGTTCGCTCTATCTCTTCGTTTTCCAGGCCGAGCTTGCACGCCGCCCCGGCCTGCCGACCACGATGGATATCGTCGTTGGCGTGGCCGGCGTCCTCTTCCTGCTTGAAGCGGCGCGCCGCTCGCTGGGCCTGGCGCTGCCGATCGTTGCGAGCCTTTTTCTCGCCTATGCGTTTTTCGGGCCCTACATGCCCGATCTATTTGCCCACCGCGGCGCGTCTATCCCGCGGGCTGCAACGCAATATTGGCTGACCACGGAAGGCGTATTCGGCGTGGCGCTGGGGGTTTCCACCTCCTTTGTGTTTCTGTTCGTGCTGTTCGGCTCGCTGCTCGAAAAGGCTGGGGCCGGCAACTATTTCATTCAGGTGGCCTTTGCGCTGCTCGGCCATTTCCGCGGCGGGCCGGCCAAGGCTGCCGTGCTCGGTTCGGGCGCGACGGGATTGATCTCCGGGTCTTCCGTGGCCAATGTGGTGACGACGGGCACCTTCACCATCCCGCTGATGAAACGGGTCGGCTATTCGCCGGTCAAAGCAGGCGCCATCGAGGTTTCAGCCTCGGTCAACGGCCAGATCATGCCGCCGGTGATGGGCGCCGCCGCCTTTCTGATCGCTGAATATGTGGGCATTTCCTATAGCCAGGTGGTCCAGCACGCCATCATACCGGCGCTGCTGACCTATATCTCGCTGTTCTATGTGGTCGACATCGAAGCGCGCAAAGCCAATCTCAAGGGCTTGCCGCGTGAAACGCACCGCTCGCCGCTGATGAGCGCGGCGCTGCTCGGCATGACCGCTGCAGGCTTCGTGATCTTCTGTTGGCTGGTTGGGATCGGTCTGGGCTGGACACGCGAAGTGTTCGGCGCGGGCGCGAGCTGGGCTGCGGGCCTAGGTGCCCTGGCCATCTACATCGTCTCGCTCGGTATCCGCTCGCGCTTTCCCGATCTCGAGCTTGATGATCCCAACAATCCCCATGTGGTTCTGCCCGACACCGCCAAGGTGGCGCCGACCGGCATTCACTATCTGATGCCCGTCTTTATCCTCGTCTGGTGCCTGATGGTGGAAGAACTTTCTCCCGGGCTTTCCGCCTTTTACGGGACAATGGCGCTGATCTTCCTCGTGATTACGCAGAAGCCGCTGATCGCGCTGTTCCGTGGGGCAGGCGACGTGGCAGCCCGCCTGCGGGAGGGGTTCGACGATCTCGTCGACGGGCTGGCGACCGGAGCGCGCAACATGATCGGCATCGCCATCGCGACGGGCGCGGCGGGCATCATCGTGGGTACCGTGTCGCTGACCGGTATCGGCCTTGTGCTCACCGAGATCGTGATCGCGATTTCCGCTGGGAACCTCATTATCATGCTGCTGCTGACGGCGCTGATCTGCATGATTTTGGGACTAGGGATGCCGACGACGGCCAATTACGTCGTGGTCGCGACCCTGATCGCGCCGGTTATCGTCGATGTTGCAACGCTCAACGGGGTGGCCGTGGCGCTGGTGGCGGTGCACCTTTACGTCTTTTACTTCGGCCTGATGGCGGACGTGACGCCACCGGTGGGGCTCGCCTCCTTTGCCGCCTCCGCAATCAGCCGGGCCGACCCGGTCAAGACCGGCGTCCAGGCGTTCCGCTACGAGATGCGCACCGCCATCCTGCCGCTGCTGTTTATCTTCAACCACCAATTGCTGATGATCGGCATCGGTAGCTGGGTGCAGCTGGTGCTGGTGGTGGGTGCGGCGCTGATCGGCATGCTGATTTTCGTGTCGGTGACCCAGCAGATATTTGTGACCCGCAGCCGGATCTGGGAATCGGCGATGTTGCTGCTTGCCGCCGCCATGCTGTTCCAGCCGGGATGGTTCATGGACAAGGTCGTGCCCGAATATATGGGCGTGCCCGGAAGCGAGGTGATCGAAAGGGCCGAGCAGGTGCCCGAGGATGGTTTCCTGCGCGTCGAGGTGACGGGTACCGATATCATCACTGGCGTCGAGGAAACCCGCGTCATGCGCCTGCCCATGGGCGAGCCGGGACCTGGCGCCGAGCGACTTGCGGCAGTGGGCATGCAGATCGTGCCCTTTGGTGGAGAAGTGCAGGTGCTGGGTGCCGGCTTCGGCAGCCAGGCGGAGCGCCTCGGCATCCGTCCGGGCCAGACCATCAGCCGCGTCTTCGTGCAGAACCCATCGAGCCCGGCCAATGAGCTTGTTTATATTCCGGCCCTGCTGCTGATCGGGTTTGTCGGCCTTCTGCAATGGCGCCGCCGGAGCTGGGACCAGCCCGGCATCCCCAAAACGCAGGCAAAGCCCGCCTGAGGGCGGGCGTGAAGCGCAGCCTGCCATGTTGGGTCGATATGGCGGGCAGGCGCCCGCCCTAGGTGGTGAGAGAAACAATGTGCGTGTTTCCAAGCTTGGGAGCACTCAAGCGAGAAGCGGACGATGCCGGTACGGCCGACGGCACCGGGTGTTCCCCTTGACGAGGGTGCATGTCGATAGTGAGCCGGTCGTCGCGGGAGGCTGATGGGGGAGGCGGAGGACGCGACTCTTCGGCACACTGGACAGCCAAGGCAGTGTTGCGCAGCGCATTCCGGAGTTAGAGGTCTCTACAGCCGCCCTGCTATCGCTGCAACCCCACCACCTGGTTTCTCCCCTTGGCCTTGGCTTGGTAAAGGTTCTCATCGGCAAGGCGGAGCATTTCGGAAAAGCTCTGCAGGACCGGATCGCCCTTATGGACGCCGAAGCTGGCGGTGATGGTGATGGTGTCGTTGCCGAGGCGGGGCCTCCAGGCTTCAATGGCGCTGCGAATGCGCTCGGCGGCCTTGAGGCCGAAATCGTCGCTGTCATCTGTGGAAACGACGCAGAATTCCTCGCCTCCGATGCGGGCAATAAGGTCATAGGGCCGCAATTGCCGCTGCGTTGCTTCAGCGATGATCATCAGCACTTCATCGCCCGCCGCATGGCCATAGCGATCGTTGATCTCCTTGAAGCGGTCGAGGTCGAAGGCAATGACCCACACCCACTGACTGCGCCGGGCAGCGCGGTTGATCTCGATCGAGACGGCATTCTGGAGCCAGCGGCGGTTCCCGAGGCCCGTCAGCGGATCGCTATTGGCCTGGCGCCTGAGGACGCTCAGCGACTTTTCCTGTGAGCGGACGAGATCGAGAATCTTGTCGGCAAGCCGCTTGACGCCGTCGGTTCCCTTGACATCGACAAAGGGTTCGATGCCCTCGGTCTGATAACGGTCCATGGCGCTGACGAGGCGATCGATGGGGCTGACCAGCTGGAAAACGGCGAGATAGGAGAGCACTGCGCCAAGGAGTGTGGCGAGCAGCGCAACGACAAGGATCGGCACCGGGTCCGCAGGGCGGCCAAGCCCGAGATAAAACATAAGGGCGATCAGCGGCAGGTGAATGGCGAGGAAGCAGATGATGAAGACCTTGGCTACAAGGGAGCCTTTGACCGCTTCAACAACACCACGCATGAGCTGCTTCCTATGCCAAGAGAAAGGCGCGACGTTGCCACCGTCGCGTTAGGGCCGGCCTGCCACTAACGATAAAATTTGAACTTTCCGTTGCTGCATGCGTCAAGGGCGACCGATGCTGAAATAGCGAAGGCCCGCGGCTTCAGCCTCCTTGCGGCGATAGACATTGCGCAGGTCGATCAAGGTATTGCCGGCCATAAGGCTTCGAAGAAGGGCGAGATCCAGGCCACGGAATTCGTTCCACTCGGTGACGAGGGCAACGGCATCGCTCCCTCTGGCAACATCGTAGGCGTCTTCGGCATAGGTGATGCCCTCGACCTGCTGGCGGGCCATGTCCATGCCCGCAGGATCGAAGGCCCTGATCCGGGCGCCCGCGGCTTGGAGAGCTTCGATGATGACGAGGGAAGGAGCCTCGCGCATGTCATCGGTGTTGGGCTTGAAGGTGAGGCCGAGAATGCCAATGGTCTTGCCGCCAACAGCGCCGCCCATGGCTGCGATGATCTTTTCGGCCATAGCGCGCTTGCGGTTCTCGTTGACGGATAGGGTGGTTTCGACAAGGCGCTGCGGCGCGCCGTGATCATGGCCGATTCTCGCTAGCGCCAATGTATCCTTGGGGAAACAGGAGCCGCCATAGCCCGGCCCGGCATTGAGGAATTTGGCACCGATACGATTGTCGAGCCCGATGCCGCGGGCAACATCCTGCACATTGGCGCCGGTACGCTCGCACAGGTCGGCCATCTCGTTGATGAAGGTGATCTTCATGGCCAGAAAGCTGTTGCCGGCATATTTGATGAGTTCGGCGGTGCGGCGGCCGGTGAACATCAGGGGGGAGTGGTTGAGATAGAGCGGGCGATAGACCTCGGTCATGACATCGCGGGCGCGCTCGTCCTCGAGCCCCACGACAATGCGGTCGGGGCGCTTGAAATCCTCGATGGCTGCGCCCTCGCGCAAGAACTCGGGATTGGAAACCACGACGGCATCGGCAGATGGATTGGCCTCGCGCATGATCTGCTCGACGCTATCGCCCGTGCCGACGGGAACGGTGGATTTGATTGCAACGACGGTGAAGCCCTCGATATGGCGGGCGATCTCCTGGGCGGCAGCATGAACGAAGGTCAGGTCGGCATGCCCGTCGCCGCGCCGCGAGGGGGTGCCAACGGCAATGAACACCACATCGGCTGCAGCAACGGCGGCGGGGAGGCGGGTCGTGAAGGTGAGGCGACCGGCGCGGGCGTTATCGGCAACGAGCTGGTCAAGGCCCGGCTCGTAGATCGGGATCGCGCCCGCGTTGAGCGCTTCGATCTTTCCGCTATCGCTATCGACGCAAGTCACCGTGTGTCCGAAATCGGCAAGGCAAGCGCCGCTCACCAGCCCCACATATCCGCTGCCGACCATTGTGATGCGCATGATTTTGCCCCGCTCCGCTGGCCTTCAATAGACCGGCGGTGTGACAAAGCCAAAGCCGGTTTTACTGCGGCAGGCAAAAGAAAACGGGGCCGCGAGGGCCCCGTTGATATCGTCAGGTGACGAGGAAGATGATGATGATCAGCCAGATCGGCACGCCAAGCAGCCAGAGTGCAAGTCCCTTGAACATTTGGTTCTCCTTTCTCTGTGCTTAGAAACGACGGAAGACGTCGGTCATGACGGTGTTCTTGTCGCGGTGGTTACCGCCCTTCTGCGCGGCCCAGAAGGCGCCGATGGCAGAAACAAGAGTGGTGGCAGCGATCAGGAAGGCGGCGATGATGGCTGTGTTGCGAGCGATGCGGGCAGCCTCAAGAGCCTGCTGACGGGCATCTTCTACAGCAACGATCACCTGATCGACGCGGGAGGCCGATTCCTCGGGGGTGAGGCCGGTATTGGCCGCAACGACCGAAGCAAGGTAGGTGCGATCGGCTTCTGGAACGGTGCCGTCACCAAGGGCCGCCTGAGCAAAGATCCGGCCCGCTTCCGCGCGGCTCGCATCGCTGTCCGCAGTCGCAGGCTGATTGGTGCGGAACAGCATGTCGGTGAAATAGGCGTTCGGATCCATGCTGTCGGCAGCGCCTTCAGCAACATTGGATGCGGCCGTGGTAGCAGTCGACAGGGCTGCACCTGCCGTGCTTGCCGCGGCACCGATGCCGCCAAGAGCGATGACCGCGCCCAGAACCGTGGCACCAGCCCACACAATGAGACCGTGCGCACCATCACGCATGTCGCTCTCGTCTTCGGTGGCGTCAAAATGACGACGGCGCAGGCGACCGGTCAGATAGCCGCCGGCCATCAGGCTCGACACCTGGACCCAAAGAAACCAGCTGGCAGCTGCAACGCCGATCAGGATGCCAGGGGCACCTTCGCGCGAGTTGAAGTCAACGAAGTTGAGGCCGACGGCGGAGCCGAAAGCGATAAACAAAAGCGAGATGGCGCTTGCAAATATAACGCCGGCAATGATGGCCGACCAATCCACATAGCTTGATCCCTCGCGGGCGGACGATGCGTCAACGACCGCTACTTCGGTCGGTTGGACCATGCTCATTGGGGCCTCCTTCAAGCAAGGCCGATAAAGGACAGGATGGCAATGACGATGACCACGAGGCCAACGAGGTAAATGATCGAATTCATGATAAAGCCCTCCGGCAGTTTAGTTGTGTCTCCTCAACTGCCTGACGCTGTGAATCGTTCCGCCGCTTTTCAGCCGCAATGTGCCCGCTGGAACTGCCCCATGACGAGACCGTTCAATCCTGCATTCGATGGTATCAGTGCGAGGTGGTTCGATGTCCGGGATCGATTGGCAGGCAATGTTGATCGGCGACGAGCCCCCCATTTTTCTCCTCGAAATCGTCATCAGGACCTTCATCATCTATGCCTATACGCTAGCGCTGCTGCGCTGGCTCGGGGGCAGGGCGATTGGTCAGCTCTCGACCGTTGAATTTCTCCTCGTCATTGCGCTCGGCTCGGCAGTGGGCGATGCGATGTTCTATCCCGACGTGCCGCTGCTCCACGCGATATTGGTGATCACCCTCGTGGTGCTGGCCAACAAGGGTATCGATGTAATCATGGCGCGCACGCGAACCATGCAGATCATTTTCGACGGCAAGCCGCAGGAGGCGATCCGCGATGGCGTGATCTGCCGGACATTTATTGAGCGCGACAGTTTCAGCACGGCCGAGCTGTTTCAGAAACTGCGGGAAAAGGGCGTACGCCATGTCGGGGAGGTCGAGCACGCCTATATGGAAAGCGACGGTGTGCTGACGGTTTTCCGTCGCGAGCCCAATGATCGCCCGGGTCTTCCCGTGATGCCACCGTGGGAGGTCGAAGCTCCCGTGAGCCTTCGCCGAAAAGACGACGCCGGCACATTGGTGTGCCGGCGCTGCGGGCATCTGTCGGACGATGCCAGTGAAGATCACTGTTCCCGATGCGGGCACGACCACTGGACGCAGCCGCTCCGCACGGGAAAGTAATGGCTCAAGCGATCCCCTTGCCGCCGGTGACGCCAAAAATCTCGCCGGTAATGTAGCTCCCCTCCTGAGAGGCCAGAAGCACATAGATCGGTGCGAGTTCGACAGGCTGGCCGGGGCGGCCGAATGCGCTGTCTTGACCAAAGGTTTCGACCTTTTCCTGGAACTGGCCGCCGCTCGGCTGCAGCACGGTCCAGAACGGCCCCGGCGCTACGCCGTTGACACGAATGCCCTTTTCGATGAGCTGGGTGGCAAGGGCCTTGGTGTACGCAGCGATGCCGGCCTTGGTGGTCGCATAATCGAGCAGATGCGCCGACGGTTCATAGGCCTGGATCGAGGTCGTCGTGATGATCGATGCGCCCGGCGGCAAATGCGGCACAGCGGCCTGGGCAAGCCAGTGGAGCGCGTAGAGATTGGTCTTCATGGTGCGGTCGAAATCGTCGCTCGACACATCAGCGACAGTTTCCCGCGCCTGCTGGCGGGCAGCATTGATGACGAGGATATCAAGCCCGCCGAGCTTTTCGACCGCATCGGCGATCAGCTTGCGGCACACCTCTTCCTCCGAGATATCGCCGGGCAGGCCGAAACCCTGGGTCCCGGCCTTCGTGACATAGTTCAGAACCTCTTCGGCGTCGCTCTCCTCGGAGGGAAGATAGTTGATCGCAACGTCAGCGCCTTCGCGGGCAAAGGCGATGGCGGCGGCGCGGCCGATGCCGGAATCGCCTCCGGTAATAAGGGCCTTGCGGCCAAGCAGACGGCCGAACCCGGAATAGCTCTCCTCGCCGTGGTCGGGCGCGGGAGTCATCTTCTGCACAAGGCCAGGCGGCTCCTGCGGCTGCTGGGGAAACGGCGGGGCGGGATATTGGTGTCGTGGGTCCTGGCGGGTGAATCTATCGGTCATGGCATATCTCCAAGTTCGCTTCGCCAACGCATGCCGGGCAACGAGTGTTCCGAGCGGCAGGACGGGCCCGGCCTATCAAGCACTGCATTGCTTTTTCCGGACCTGCCCTTGCCCAAACATAGGGTCCGCCTTTTGTGCCGATAGGATAGCTTGCTAGCCGACCCTTGCTGACGTACTCGAAACGTCCAAGACCCAGGCCCAAGAACAAGCATGGTCGGTGGCGCTCTAATCTGGCCCCATGGACCGCATCACGTTGAGACAAGCGATGACCCTCTACTCCGATTACCTCGCCGAAATCGAAAGCAGAAAAGAGCAGGGGCTCGCTCCTAAGCCGATCGATGCGGGTGGATTGACTGCCGAGATCATCGCGATCATCCGCGATGCCGCCAATCCGCAGCGCTCCGATGCCTTGAAATTCTTTATCTACAACACGCTTCCCGGCACGACGAGCGCCGCAGGGGTCAAGGCCGCTTTCCTCAAGGAGATCGTGCTGGGCGAAACCATCGTTCCTGAAATCACCCCGGCCTATGCGCTCGAGCTGCTCTCGCACATGAAGGGCGGCCCCTCGATCGACGTGCTGCTCGACGTCGCGCTCGGCTCCTCCAGCAACGCGCGTGAAGCCGGCGAAGTGCTCAAGACTCAGGTCTTCCTTTACGACGCCGATATGTTCCGCCTGCGCGATGCCTATAAGGCCGGCAACGCCGTCGCCAAGGACGTGCTCGAGAGCTACAGCAAGGCTGAATTCTTCACCAAGCTTCCCGACGTGTCGGACGAGATCAAGGTTGTCACCTATATCGCCGCCGAAGGCGATATCTCGACCGACCTCCTTTCGCCCGGCAACCAGGCACATTCGCGCGCCGACCGCGAGCTGCACGGCAAGTGCATGATCTCGCCGGCCGGACAGGCCGAGATCGTGGCGCTGCAAGCCCAGCACCCGGACAAGCGCGTGATGATGATTGCCGAAAAGGGCACGATGGGCGTCGGCTCCTCGCGCATGTCGGGCGTCAACAACGTGGCGCTCTGGACCGGCAAGCCGGCCAGCCCCTATGTGCCCTTCGTCAACGTGGCGCCGATCGTCGCCGGAACCAACGGCATTTCCCCGATCTTTGCGACCACGGTCGATGTGACCGGTGGCATCGGCCTCAACCTCAAGAACTGGGTGAAAAAGCTCGGCGAGGACGGCAAGCCGATCCTCAACAACGAAGGCAACCCGATCCTCGAGCAGAAGTATTCGGTCGAGACCGGTACCGTGCTCACCATCGACACCAAGACCAAGACGCTGCGCGACGAAGCCGGTAATGAGCTGGTCGATATCGCTTCGGCCTTCACCCCGCAAAAGGTGGAGTTCATGAAGGCCGGCTCGTCTTATGCTGTGGTCTTCGGCAAGAAGCTGCAGACCTTTGCGGCCGAGACGCTGGGTGTCGAGGCGCCGCAGGTTTTTGCGCCGAACAAGGAAACTACGGTTGAAGGCCAGGGGCTGACGGCGGTCGAAAAAATCTTCAATCGCAACGCGGTGGGCGTGACGCCGGGCAAGGTGCTGCATGCCGGCTCCGACGTTCGCGTCAAGGTCAACATCGTTGGCTCGCAGGACACGACGGGTCTGATGACTGCCCAGGAACTCGAAGCCATGGCGGCGACGGTGATCTCGCCGCTCGTCGATGGCGCCTATCAGTCGGGCTGTCACACTGCTTCCGTGTGGGACAAGAAGGCTCAGGCCAATATCCCCAAGCTCATGGCTTTCATGAACAATTTCGGCGTCATCACGGCGCGCGACCCGCAGGGCGGCTACCACGCCATGACCGACGTGATCCACAAGGTGCTCAACGATATCACCGTGGACGATTGGGACATCATCATCGGTGGTGACAGCCATACGCGTATGTCCAAGGGCGTAGCCTTTGGCGCAGATAGTGGTACCGTGGCTCTGGCTCTTGCGACGGGCGAAGCCACCATGCCGATCCCGCAGTCGGTCAAGGTGACCTTCAAGGGCCAGATGCAGCCGCATATGGACTTCCGCGACGTGGTGCATGCAACCCAGGCACAGATGCTCGCCCAGCATGGCGACAACGTCTTCCAAGGCCGTATCATCGAAGTGCATATCGGCACGCTCCTCGCCGACCAAGCCTTCACCTTCACCGACTGGACGGCCGAGATGAAGGCCAAGGCCTCGATCTGTATCTCGGAAGACGAGACGCTGATCGAGTCGCTCGAAATCGCCAAGTCGCGCATGCAGATCATGATCGACAAGGGCATGGACAATGCGGCTGAGACCCTGAAGGGCCTGATCGCCAAGGCCGATCGCCGCATCGCCGAAATCCGCTCGGGCGAAAAGCCTGCGCTCAAGCCCGACGCTAATGCCAAGTACTTCGCCGAAGTCGTCGTCGATCTCGACCTCATCGACGAGCCGATGATTGCCGACCCCGACGTCAACAATTCGGACGTGTCGCGCCGCTACACCCACGACACCATCCGCCCGGTATCCTATTATGGCGGCACCAAGAAGGTGGACCTCGGCTTTGTCGGCTCGTGCATGGTGCACAAGGGCGACATGAAGATCGTCGCCCAGATGCTCAAGAACCTCGAGAAGGACACGGGCAAGGTCGAGTTCAAGGCGCCGCTCGTCGTTGCCGCACCAACCTACAACATCATCGACGAACTCAAGGAAGAGGGCGACTGGGAAATCCTGCAGCGCTATTCCGGCTTCGAATTCGACGACCTGAACCCCAAGACGGCCAATCGCACCGAATACGAGAACATCCTCTATCTCGAGCGTCCCGGCTGCAACCTCTGCATGGGCAACCAGGAAAAGGCTGAAAAGGGTGACACGGTTCTGGCCACCTCGACCCGCCTGTTCCAGGGCCGCGTTGTGGAAGATTCCGCTGAAAAGAAGGGCGAGTCGCTCCTCGCCTCGACCCCGGTCGTCGTGCTCTCCGCAATTCTCGGCCGCACGCCGAGCGCGGACGAATACAAGTCTGCAGTTGAGGGCATCGACCTGACCAAGTTCGCGCCCTCGACTTCGTCGAACCCGATGGATTCCAAGTCGGTTCACTACTAGGCGGCGGGGGAATTCCCCCGCTTGACCTTCCTGCGCTGACATCGGAAGTGCTCACCACGAGCACTCCCGTTTTCGCATTCGGGAAACCCACCGCACAGGGCAGACAGCGCGCCTTTAAACGAGGCCGACCAGCGCCGTAGCTGTCGTGCCCGAAGCGTGTATGCGGCGGATGCGCATGGGCAGTATCGTGCCCCCGATCAGCCCCGAAAATGTCGCCGTACTGCCCGAAGATAGCGTGGCAACGAGGCTCCCGCTTCCCCCGACATAAACCGCCCGGGTCAACTCAGGCAGATCTACCCCATCGCTGGGCGTAACGGCAAAAGCGTGACTTGCAGGCGAACTGAGCCCGGCAACCGAGCCTTCGAAACGATCTGACATGATTGTCTCCATTGTTTTGGCAATGGAGAGAAAGATAGGGGTGGGCGAGGGCGCGGGGATAAGCGGCAACAGCCTCCCGGTGTGGAATGCCTGCGGCTGGGGGCGGACTGGCGAGCCAGCTCCGTTTTGAACCCCGCGCCGTTGGCGCGGGGGAACATGGAAACACTCAACTTGTGAGCAGCAGCAGCCTTCAGGGTGTTACCAGCTCTTGTGAAGGCTGACCGTCGCTGTACGGCCCGCGCCATAGCCGCAAGAGGTGAGCGACTGGCAGCTAGACACATAGGACGTGTCAAAGATGTTGTTGATATTGAGGGCAACGCCCCAATCGTCCTTTTCATAGCGCAGGCTTGCATCAAACAGGGCAGCATCAGGCACTTTGGCCGTATTGGCCGGATCTGCCCAGGACTCGCCGAGATAGCGCATGCCCGCTCCGATCGTGAGGCCCTCGAAAGCACCATCGGCGAAAGTATAGTCGATGCCGAGCGAAGCCGTCAGGGTCGGAACCTGTACCGGGGAATTGCCGGCCGGTGTCGCGCCGGCGGACTGCAGAACCTCCGCCTCAAGATAGGTCAGCGCGCCACGCAGGGTGAAATCGCTGACATTGGCGAGCGCTTCCAGTTCAGCGCCACGCACATTGACCTGGCCAACCGCTGCCTGCACCAGCGGATTGGACGGATCAGGACCAACGACATTGTTGCGATTGATGTTGAAGATCGAAGCAGTGATCAGACCATCAAAGAAGGCAGGATCATACTTGATGCCAGCTTCCCACTGCTCACCCGTCTCGCTGCGGAAGAGATTGCCGGCAGCATCGGTGTTGAGCGAAGGATTGAACGAAGTGGCATAGCTGACATAGGGCGTGATGCCATTGTCGAACTCATAGGCGAGACCGACGCGGCCTGAGAAATTGCCTTCTTCCCGGCTGGCAGAGTTTGCGGGCGTCATGCGGTTGTCTATGGCAGTCCAGACATGGTCGTAGCGGCCGTTCAATGTCAGGATAAGACTGTCGAATGCGATCTGATCCTGCACGTAAAAGCCCGCCTGGTTCATCGTGATGACGTCGTCGCGGTAGTAAAAGAGCGGCGGAATGGCAGCGCCATAGACGGGATTGAGCACATCGAGCCCGTCAACGGCAGCAAACCCCTGGCGCTCGTCGATGCCGTAATGCTTGTAGTCGAAACCGAGGAGCAAGGCGTGGTCGAGGGCTCCGGTGGTGAAATGCCCTTCAAGCTGGGTGTCGATGCTTACCGTGCCGACCTGAGTCTCGTGGCCGAAAGCGAAACGGTTCAGCTCCGAGCCCGTCAGGACCCCACCGGAATAAATATAATCCTCGATCAGGTTGACCCCGGCATAGCGGGCATTCTGCCGGACAGACCAATCGCCATTGATGTCGTGTTCGAGTTCATATCCAAGCATGACCTGCTGGCGATCGTAACGGTCGAAACCCTCTTCGCCATAATAAAGATCGCGCGGAATCCGAACGCCGCCAGGGGCGTCAATGGCTGTGCCGACATAGGGCAGGAAGCCTGAACTGGTGTGAACCAGACCCACATTCTGGTAGGAGCCGTAGACGGTCAGTTCGGTCTGCTCGCTGGGCGACCAGGTTGCACTGCCCTGAATGACGCCACGCAGGTCACGCGCCTTGTCGGTTTCCCAGCCACCCCCGGACAGCTTGCCGGTGACGCGATAGGCGAGATCCCCATCGGCCAGCACATCGCCGCCATCTACGCCGATATAGGCATTGCCGAAATTGTTGATGCCCGTTTCGGTGCGCAGGAAGCGTTCATCGCGTGGGCGCTTGCCGGTGAAATTAACGATGCCACCGACGCTGGCGCCACCATAGAGCACCGAGGCCGGGCCCTTGAGCACCTCGACCTGCTCCAGCAGGAATGGATCGACAAGGAAGGTGCCAAAGCCGGTTTGATAGAGCGGCAATCCATCCATGAAGACGCCGGTCTGTTCAGCCTGGAAGCCGCGGATATAGAACCAGTCGGTATCCGCATCGGTGCCGTAGGTTTCCGTGCTGACGCCTGCCGTGTTGCGCAAGACCTGAGCCGCGCTGGCGTTGGGATATTGGTCGAGCTGGTCGCGGGTGACGACGGAGACGGACTGAGGGATCTTGGTGACCGCCACGGAGAGCTTGGAGCCGGCGCTTGTCTGCACCTGGGCATAGCCGCCTGGCGTGCCGCCGCCATCGACAACCAGCGCATCGAGCTGTGTCGTGCCTTGAGCCAAGACCGGGCCTGCGGCAAGCGCGGTGGAAAGAAGAAGCAGATGGGTGAAAACCGGCTTTGCGCGAAGACGCATGGGTTCAGTCCTTGCGGGTTCTGCGGCCAAGGTTTGGTCGCAGCTCTGTTCGAATTAAGGTGAATGTATAAATCACCTTTGCTGTGCCGGATTGTCCATGTTGATGGCGCTTTGAACGATTCAGCGGTCGTTCAAAGTTCAAAAGAGCGCAGCCAGGCCGCCGGCGTCAAACCGCTATGGCGTTTGAAAACCCGCGTGAGGTGCGCCTGATCGGCAAAGCCGCAGGCCGAGGCGATGTCGCTGATGCTCGACCTGCCGGCCGAGAGCCGCTCCTTGACCCGGGCGATGCGCTGCTGCATCTGCCATTGGTGTGGCGTCAGCCCCGTCGAGGCCTTGAAAGCCGAGGCAAAATAGGACGGCGAAAGACCGGTCAGGGCAGCAACATCGTCCAGGCGCACGGTGACCAGGCAATTGTCGGCGAGATAATCGGTCGCGAGGCGCAAGCGTCTTTGAGACAGCCCCCCGCGTGCCTCCTCAGCCGGTAGCGGGATCTCGAACAGCTCGACAAGCAGCGCCATGGCAAGGCTCTCGCCATAACGATCGTGCCGCGCGCCTGATATGCAGTCTTCGGCCAGAAGCCCGGCCAGTGCTTCGATGCGCGCATTGGCAAACATGAGCCGTGGGCGGAGCAGTCGTTCGTCGCGCGGCGAAAGGCCAAGGCGCTGAGCGAAATGGCGCAGATCGACATGAAGATCGAGATGCCTGAGCCTTGTCTCTCCCGCGGCGCGGGACCAGGTTCGCATCCCGGGCGGAACATAGCTCAGCCGCCCCGAAGATGCGCTCGCCGTTTTCCTGCCATCGGCAAGCACGATGGAGCCGGGCTGGTCCTCCTCAAGCACACAGAACAGGCGGGCATGGGGCGAAACATATTCCCCGCTCGCGCCCGCTGCCCCGGTGACCGCCCAGACATCGGCCAGCATGCCGTTCCAGCTCCGCCATTTCGGCCCACCACTGGGCGCGAAGCCCTCGACAATCGACTGCATATTGGGGTGGAACACGTAGCCCTGCCAACTCGCTGATCGGCAGGAAGACGTGCCGAAAGGCCAGGATGCCACAGGTGAACATGAGTGTCGATATCATGTTCTCTCGTGGGTTCAGCGGGACACCGACTTCCCCTTCAGACTCTGCCTTGTCTTGAAATAATCCGGCCACGGGTTCTCGTTTTTGGCGCGGGCGGCGGCGGATTGGAGGGAGAAGGTGTTGGCGGCGGGAAGGTCTGAGAGTTCGTCCCAGGCGATGGGGACGGCGACGGGAGCGCCTTGGCGGGAGCGGGCGGACCAGGGGGAGATGGCGGTGGAGCCGCGCTCGTTGCGCAGATAGTCGATAAAGAGACGGCCCTTGCGTTTGGCTTTCGAGAGATTGGCGGTGAAGCGGCCGGGTTCGTCTTCGGCCAGGCATTGCGCAAAATCCTTGCAGAAGGCCTTGGCGTCGGGCCACTCGACTTCGGGACGAATGGGAACGATGACGTGTACGCCCTTGCCGCCGGAAACCATGGGGTAGGACTTGAGCTTGAGGGCTCTGAGCCGCTCGCCGATATCCTCGGCAGCCTTGATGACCGAACCGAAGTCGAGCCCTTCATCGGGATCGATGTCGAAAACCAGGCGGTCAGGCTTTTCCACGCTCTCCCGCCGCGATCCCCAGATGTGCCATTCGAGCGTGTTCATCTGCGTTCCGGCGATGATGCCGGCAAGATCATCGAGGTAGAAGTAGTCTTCCTTCGAGCCATCCTTCTCGGTGATGGTCGTGGACTTGAGCTGTTCGGGAAAGCCGCCGGTATCGTGCTTTTGGAAAAAGCACGCCTTGGCCCGCCCCTGTGGACAGCGCACAAGGCTAAGGGGACGGTCCTTGATGTGGGGGAGCATGACCTCGGCGACCGCTTCGTAATAGGCGACGAGATCGGCTTTGGTGATGCCCTGGCCCGGAAAGACGACGCGGCTGGGGGAGGTGAGACGAACGCCAAGCCGTTCGGCAATGTCTTCGCCGTCGTGCTCGATGGCGACGGGGGCAGCAGGCTTTTCCATTCCGACCTCCTTGGCCGGCTTGTCGCCGCGCAGGCCGATGAAACTTGGGTGCCGCAGCACCTCGTCCTCGGTCAGCTCTGTATAGGCAATCTCGGCGACGAGCTCGGGCTTGACCCAGTGAACGCCGCGGGCGCGATCACGCGGTACCGCTTCGAAGGGTCTGGTTTTCTGCTCAAGCCTGGCAAGCTTTTGATCCAGCTCCTGCAGCATGTCCTGGCTGAAACCGGTGCCGACGCGTCCGCGATAAAGAAGCTTGCCGTTTTCCCAGGTGCCGAGAAGCAGAGAGGCAAAGCCGCGCCGCTTGGTGGACGGAGACCAGCCGCCGATGACGAATTCCTGGCGTTTCAGGCATTTGATCTTGAGCCAGGAGCGGGTGCGCTCGCCGCGGTAAGGCGCATTGGCTTGCTTCGCGATAACCCCCTCGTGGCCATCCCGGCAAAGGGCATCAAGGACCTTCTGCCCGTGGCCGCGCACATGGGAGGAATATTGCACGGGATCCTGCCGCCCGGATTTGGCAAGCAGCTTTTCGAGCCGCGCCTTGCGCTCGAGAAGGGGGAGCCTGGTTAGATCCTCGCCATCGGCTTCAATCAGATCGAAGGCGAAATATTCAAGCCGTCCGCCATTGGACAGAACATTCTTGAGGGTCGAGAAATCGGTGCGGCCCTTGCTGTCGAAGGCACAGATTTCCCCATCGATCAGGGCAGAGCCGATCTTGAGTTTTTGCAGCGGCTCGACGAGCGCGCCGAACTTATCGGTCCAGTCGAGCCCGCTGCGGGTGAAAAGGCGCACGCTGTCGCCGGCGATCGAGGCGAGACAGCGATAGCCGTCATATTTCATTTCAAAGAGCCAATCGGCACCCGAAGGCACCGTGTCGACCAGCGTTGCCAATTGCAGAGGACGGAAGTCTGGGGTCTTGCCGGCTTTGACTTTGGACGGCGTCCGCGTCTTTTGATCAGCCTCTTCCGCCTTTTCCGCATCCGAGTGCCAGACGGCATCAGGCTCAAGCGTGGTCTTCTTGCTCGGCGCTGCCCCGCTCGCGATCTGCTTGAAGTCGCGGCCAGACGCTACCGATCGTGTGAAGCGGGTGGTCAGCGTGTCCTTGTCGCGCGCATAGGAATCGCGGTGCTTGATGAGCAGCCAGTTTTCGCGCGGAGGACCGGAGCGGCGCTTGGTGTCGCGGCCCTTCATATGGACGAGCACATATTCGCCCTTGAGGCGCTCGCCATAGATGCGCATCTTGAGATCGCCACTCTCAAGACCCTCATGCGGATCGCCAATTGGCTCCCAGGTGCCCTGATCCCACAGCATGACGGTGCCGCCGCCATATTCGCCTTCGGGAATGGTGCCCTCGAAACCTCCATATTCGAGCGGATGATCCTCGACACGAACGGCAAGCCGCTTGTCGGCGGGGTTGTTGGAGGGGCCCTTGGTCACGGCCCAGCTCTTGAGAACCCCGTCGAGCTCGATCCGGAAGTCATAATGAAGCCGGGTCGCATCGTGCTTTTGAATGACGAAGCTGCCTCGCTTATCCCTCTGCGCCCGGGGCGTATCGCCAGAGGGCTCCTGCGTTTTGGCGAAGTTGCGCTTGGCCTTGTAGTCCCTCAGGAGATCGTCGGGGGTGGATTTCATGAGCAGTCCCCCACGGGCTCAAGTGCATATTGCCCGGCAAACCGGTATTCGCGCCGGAGCTGAAAGCGGATCGGGCCAGCCATGGCTAGCTCGCCTTCTTGCGGCTCGTCGTCGCCGGCTTTTTTGCTGCGGGCTTTGCCGGAGCCTTTTTGGCCGCAGGTTTGCGCCGCGCAGTCGGCTTGCTGCCACCTTCGAGGCTTTCCTTGAGCGCCGACATGAGGTCGACGACATTGGCGCCGGAGGGTCGCTTGGCGTCAGTGTCATCGTCGGCGGTGATCTTGCGGCCCTTGTTCTTCATCTTGCGCTGGATGAGATCGTGAAGCGCAGCCTGATAGTGATCCTTGAAGGCACTCGCGTCGAACGCGGCCGTCTTTTTCTCGATCAAGGCTTCAGCCACTTCGAGCAGGTCTGCCTCGGCTTTTTTGGCAGATATCTGCGCAAAAAACGGGTCCGCCTTGCGGATTTCGTCCTCGTAGTGCAGCGTTTCGAGCATCAGACCCGTACCGGTGGGCTTGATGGCTGCCAGATATTCCTTGCCGCGCATCGCCAACTGACCGAGGCCCACTTTCTGGGTTTTGCGTAGGGCATCGCGCAGAACACGAAAAGCGTCTTCGGCCAGTTCATCGGTCGGCACGACGAAATAGGACTTGTCGTAATAGATGGGATCGATTTCGCAGGCGCCGACGAATTGAGTGAGTTCCAGCGTCTTGCGGGTGTCGAGCCGAACCGCGTCGATCTCATCGTCGGTCAGGAGCACATAGTCGCCCTTCTCGTATTCGAACCCCTTGATGATTTCCTCCTTGTCGACGGGACCGACGCCAGCCACCACCTTTTCGTAGTGAATAGGCTTGCCGGTGGGCTCGTGGATCTGGCGGAAGCTGGGCTTGGCGCCCGTGCGGGCGGCACTGAACAATTCGACGGGGATCGAGACCAAGGAGAGGCGGATCTGGCCTTTCCAGATGGGACGGGAGGCAGGCATGGAACGCATCCTGACATGTTGATTTTGCTCGACTCAACGTCGATGCAGGCCCCGCGTTCCGGCCGCATCAAGCCCAGTTGACAATCGCGGCGGCGCGGTCAAAATTTGATCGTCTGGTCAAATTTCTTGGCCGAGGGGAACGTGGGGACGGGGATTATGGAATTCGGCATTACCTTCAAGGGCTTCATCGAGGCCGAACGGGCGCGATATCTGGTTCGTGCGGCCGAATATGCCGGCTTCGACTATTGCTGGTTCTACGATTCACACATTCTCTGGCGGGATTGCTATGCAGCGATCGCCATGTGCATGGAGCACACCACCACAATGCGGTTCGGGCCGCTCGTCACCAATCCCGACGTGCGCGACTGGTCGGTGGCGGCCTCGATCTTCGGGTCGCTCTCCAAGCAAAGCGGCGGACGGTTCGACCTGGCGGTCGGGCGCGGGGACAGTTCCATGCGCGTCATGGGCAAGAAGCCGGCGACGCTAAAGCGCGTAGCCGAATTCATCGACAAGACCAAGGCCATGGTGCGGGGCGAAGAAGTGTCCTATGGCGAGATCCCGGCCCCCGTGAAGTTTCCCTGGGCTGTGGGACACGAAATGCCCAGCTGGATCGCCGCCTATGGTCCGCTGGCCCTGAAGACCGCAGGCGAGAGCGCGGAAGGCGTCGTGTTGCAGATCGCCGATCCGGGCCTATGCAAATGGTTCACCGACCAGTGCATCGAGGCCGGTACCGCAGCGGGCAAGGACATGTCCAACTATCGCTCGATGGCGGCGGCTCCAGCCTATTTCGGGGACCGGAAGCGCGCGATCGAACGGGTGAAGTGGTTTCCAGCAATGGTGGGCAATCATGTCGCCGACATCGTCGAAAAATACGGCACCGAGAGCGGCAAGGTGCCCGCGAGCTTAACGAGCTATATTGAGAAGCGCCGGGGCTATGATTATTCCAAACACGGGCAGGCCGATAACCCGTTCCTCGATTTCATCACCGACGATGTGGTGGAGAGCTTCTGCGTGCTCGGGGAGCCAGAAGACCACATTGCCAAGGTGCGCGAACTCGAGGCGGCGGGGGTGACTCAGTTCAACATCTATCTCGATAGCGGCGACGAGGAAGAGATCATTGCCGGTTATGGGCGGCATGTGATCCCGGCGTTTCGTTAGGAGAGTCCGGCGCTTGTCGCACCCCCACCTGACCTCCCCCTCCAGAAGGGGGAGGGATCTGCCGGTGGTGCACTAGCATCGCAGCACGCTCGATCGGTTCCTCCCCCTTCTGGAGGGGGAGGTTAGGTGGGGGTGATGTACCCTACAAAACTCCCGAGAGGAGACCAAGAATATGCGCTTTGGATACAAGGCTTCGGCCGAACAGTTTTCGCCCAGCACCTTGATGCAGTTCGCCATGGAGGCGGAAGAGGGCGGGTTCGACTCGGTTTTTGTCAGCGATCACTTCCAGCCCTGGAAGCATACCGATGGCCACGCGCCGTTTGCGCCGGCGTGGATGGCGGCGGTTTTGGCGCGGACGGAGCGGATCGTGCTCGGCACTTCGGTGCTGACGCCGACTTTTCGGCTGCATCCTTCGGTCGTGGCGCACGCCTTCGGCACTCTGGGGGCGATGTTCCCAGGGCGGGTCATCCTCGGCGTCGGGACGGGGGAGGGCCTCAATGAAGTGCCCGCGACCGGGATCGAATGGCCTGAATTGAAGGAACGTTCGGCCCGCCTGCGCGAGGCGATCAAGCTCATTCGCCAGCTTTGGAGCGAGGATCGGGTCAGCTTCGAGGGGCAGTATTACAAGACTGTCAACGCCACGATCTACGATCGGCCCGAAGAAATGGTGCCGATCTATATCGCGGCGGGTGGACCGCTCAACGCCAAATTTGCCGGGCGTGAGGGCGACGGGTTCATATGCACCTCGGGCAAGGGCGCGTCGCTCTATGTCGATGAATTGCTGCCCAACGTAGCGGTGGGGCGGCAGGACTCGGCGCGTGCCGATAAGCCCTTCGAGCGGATGATCGAGGTGAAGGTATCGTTTGATACCGATGCCGAGCGGGCGCTCAACGATACGCGCAACTGGGCGGCGCTGTCGTTGTCGGCTGAGGAGAAGCACTCGGTGCAGGATGCCGAAGAGATGGAGAAACTGGCCGATCAACTGCCCATTGAGCGTGTCGCAAAACGCTGGATCGTGTCGAGCGATCCGGACGAGCATGTGGCTCAGATCAAGACCTATATCGATTATGGGTTCGACCATCTGGTTTTTCATGCGCCGGGGACGGACCAGAGCCGGTTCTTGAGCCTTTACGCCAGGGAAATCCTGCCGCGGCTCAGGGCGCTCGTCTAAGGGAGACAATGATGTCGGTACCAGCGATCAGCGTGTGGGGCGTGACCGGCATTCCCGAGATTGCGGCGGGTGACGATCTTGTTGGCTCGATCGGTTCCGCAATCGTCGGGATGGGGCCGGAGCATGCGTTGGCCGACGGTGACATCCTCGTTGTCACCAGCAAGATTGTTTCGAAGGCCGAGGGCCGGCAGGTGCCGGCGGCAGATCGGGAGAAGGCGATCGCCGACGATACCGTGCGGGTCGTCGCCGAACGGGTGCATCCGGGCGGGGTGACGCGGATCGTCGAGACCAGGCAGGGAATGATCATGGCGGCCGCTGGGCTCGACATGTCCAACGTGCCAGAGGGGTTCGCGCTCAAGCTGCCCGAAGACCCGGATCGATCGGCCCGCGCGCTGTGCTTGGGATTGCGGAGGCGCTTCGGCATCGATCTGGGTGTCGTCGTCACCGATACGGTGGGGCGGCCCTGGCGGGTGGGACAGACCGATCTCGCCATTGGGGCCGCGGGCCTGCAGCTGACCGACGACCTGCGTGGGGCCAATGACGCCAACGGCCGCCCGTTGCATGTGACCATGGCCGTGGTGGCAGACGAAATCGCGGGGGCGGCTGATCTGGTCAAGGGCAAGACTTCGGGTATCCCCGTGGCGGTGGTGCGTGGGGTGGGGCGGCTGGTCACCGGGATCGATGCGCCGGGCGCGCGCACCCTGGTGCGCACTGGCGACGACGACATGTTCCGCTTCGGCTCGGCCGAGGCCTATCGCCTGGGCTACGAGGCCGCGATGGCGGAAATGAAGGCAAGAGCGCAATCGAGGAAGCGCGCTAAGGCGCAGAAGCAGGACTGAACCCATGCGACACCCATGGCTTGTTTTCGCCATCGCAACCGGGCTTTCGGCAACGCCTGCCGCGGCGACCGACTATCCTTTGGTGCTCGACAATTGCGGCATGTCGCTGCGGGTCGAAGCCCCGCCCCAGCGCGCCGTTGCCATCAAGTCGAGCGCAGCAGAACTGCTGCTGACGCTGGGTCTTGCCGACCGCATGGTGGGCATGGCGTTTCTCGATGGTCCCCTGCCTCAGGAGGTCAGCACTGAAGCGGCAGATATAGCAGTGCTTTCGGACAAACTCCCATCGCAGGAAGTGGTGCTCGAGACCGAGCCCGACTTTATCTATGGTGGCTGGGAAAGCAATTTCAGCGGCGAAGGAGCCGGAGAGCGGCCCATGCTGGACCAGTTGGGCGTCGTTGCCTATGTTGCCCCGGCCGCGTGCCGGTCGGTGAAGCCAGTCAAACTCAGCTTTGACCAGCTTTTTGAGGAGATCGCCGAAATGGGCGCGATCTTCGATGTCGAAGGAAGGGCTGCGGACGTGATCGGGGAGCAGAAGGCTCTTCTCGATAGCGTTGCGGCCGACGTGCGGGGGCTGAGCGCCCTGTGGTATTCCTCGGGCACCAAGACCCCCTATGTCGGCGCCGGAAGCAATGCGCCTGCGATGATCATGGAGGCGCTGGGGCTTGAGAACATTTTCGCAAGCGTCGATGAGGGGTGGACGCAGGCGAGCTGGGAAGCGATCGTCGATGCCAATCCCGATGTGATCGTCCTTGTCGGTTCTGCCTGGAATTCCGCAGAAGCCAAGAAGCAGCTCCTGGCGGAAAACCCGATCACCTCCAAGCTCGATGCGGTAATCAATGGGCGATATCTCGTTGTTCCGTTTCCCGCCTCGGAGGCAGGAGTGCGCAATGTGCCGGCGGTGGTGGATCTGGCGGGGCAGTTGGCAGAGCTGAGTTTTTGAGCATGGGTTCGGGGTCTGAGGGCCCCCACTTGGCCTCCCCTCTTGAGGCGAGGATCAGGTGTATACCGCGCATTCACGGAGCTACGGAAGAACTCCTCCTCCTCTTGAGAGGAGATTGAGTTGGGGGTTGCAAGCAAGATGACCAGAGTTGCCATGCTTGCCCTCTGGCTTCTTCTTATCGCCAGTGGTGTTCTTGCCGTCACTTTGGGGCCGGCGGATATCACCCCCGGCGAAGTCTGGACCTCTATCCTCCATCACCTTGGCATCGTTCCCGAAAGCCCCTTGTCGCGGTTGCGTGACGCTATCGTCTGGGACTTGCGTCTGCCGCGCGTACTTGCCGCGACGGGGGTGGGGGCAGGGCTGGCGTTGGCGGGGGCGGTGATGCAGGCGCTGACGCGGAACCCCCTTGCCGATCCCTATCTCCTCGGCCTGTCTTCCGGGGCGGCGTTGGGCGCTGTGACGCTGGTGGTGATGGGACATGCGCTTCTTGTGCCAGTTGGTGCATTTTTTGGTTCTCTTGGCGCCCTGGCGCTGGCGCTGCTGATTGCCCATGTGCTGGGCGGGACAACACCGGTCCGGGCAATCCTTGCTGGTATCTCCATCTCGGCGCTGGCTTCTGCCGCGACTTCCTTCGTTATCTTCTGGTCGGCAACGGGCGACTCATATCGCGAAATTCTGAGTTGGTTGCTGGGCACGTTGAGTGGGGCGAATTGGGCTGATGCTGGCCTTGTGGTCGGAAGTCTCGTCCTTTGCGCACCCGTCATACTGGTCATGGCCCGATCGCTTGATGCCTTTGCCTTTGGTGAGGCTGCAGCGACAAGCCTGGGCGTCGATGTCGCGCGACTGCGCTGGACCATGCTGGCGGCTTCGGCGCTGCTGACCGGGATCATGGTGGCAGTTGGCGGCGCTATCGGCTTTGTTGGTCTCGTGGTACCCCACGTGGTGCGGTTTGCGCTCGGGCCGCAGCACCGGCGTCTCCTGCCGGTGGCGATGCTGGTCGGGGCAATATTCATGCTTTGGGCAGATACGATGGCGCGGACGCTGTTTGATCCGCGCGAATTGCCGGTGGGCATCGTGACCGCCCTTGTGGGTGCGCCCGGTTTTCTTCTCGTTCTCCTGCGCTATCGGCGGGTGACATGAGCGAGGGACTTGTTGCTTGCGGGATCACCATTCGCCGCGGGGGCGTGCCTGTCGTGCGCGATGTGGGTTTTGCAGCGCCGGCGGGGCGCGTCACGGGTCTCGTCGGTCCAAACGGGGCGGGCAAATCGACTCTCGTTTCGGCCATCATGGGCCTCCACCGGCCCGAAACCGGAACGATCAGCTTCGGGGGCAGGGACCTCGTCGCGCTGGGCAGGCGCGAGCGCGCCCGCCTTGCCGCCTATCTTGAGCAGTCCGCCAGCACAGACGAGCGGGTGAGCGTGGCGGATGTGGTGGCTCTGGGGCGCATTCCCCATGCGCGCCTATGGTCGCCCGAACCTGATGAGCAGGATGATCGCATCGTTGCGGCAGCGCTCGAGCGGGTGGGCATGACGACGTTTTCGCGAAGGCCCTATGCGAGCCTGTCCGGTGGGGAACAGCAGCGCGTGCAATTGGCACGAGCCTTGGCGCAGGAGCCCAGGCTTTTGCTGCTCGACGAACCGACAAGCCACCTCGATATCCGCGGGCAGTTACAAGCACTCGATCTGCTGCGCGCAGAAGCGGCTAGCGGCATGACTGTGCTCGTGGTGTTGCACGATCTCAATCTGGCGCTGTCGCGATGCGACTGGCTGGTGGTGATGGGGGGCGGCCAAGTGGTGGCCGAAGGGACACCGGAAGCCATTTTGACTCAGGATCTCATTGCCTCCGTCTACGGCGTTCGTGCGAGCATCGTGAGAGGCCAAAGCGGTTCCCTGATCGCCTTCGACACCGCGATCTGAAACCTTTACGTGGGATTCAGCATATGCCCAGTCGTGAGTGGGCCTTAGCATCTTCGAAAGGAGCCGAGCCTAGCGTCGCATCCGTATTTATCCGGATGTTCTATCTTGTCCCCCATCATCGATTTCTTTTTTAGAGACCATGACCTGTGGTTCGTGGCGCTCGCTGCTGCGGTCTGTTTATTGTCGGCCTATGCCTGTGTGAGCCTGTTGCGCCATGCCATGCGCATGGTTGGGCGGATGCGGTGGATTTGGACGGGCGTGTCGGCGCTGTCCGTGGGCTTGGGCATATGGTCGACCCACTTTGTCGCCATGCTTGCCTTCCGGCCCGGCTTTGCCTTGCAATACGATCTCGTGATGACGGCGCTTTCGCTGCTGATCGCCATTGGCGTTTGTGGCGCGGGGATCGCCATGGCTATCCGGGGCGCGGGGCGGGGCGACCGTGTTTTGGGGGGGGCCCTTCTCGGTGTCGGAATTTCCTCCATGCACTATGTGGGCATCGCCGCGCTGCTGCTCGAGGGGCAGCTGGTCTGGAACGGCGAACTCGTCAGCCTTTCGGTCCTTGCCGGCATCGTCATCGGCGGCGTAGCCGTGCCGGTTGCCATGGGCGAAGGACCGAAGCGCCTTTTCGGCGGCGCCGGACTTCTGACACTGGCCATCTGCGCCATGCATTTCACCGCCATGGGCGCTGCCGACTTCAGCAACTGCTTGCCCTTGAGCGGTCAAGGCGTCGAGGTCGATGGCGGGCTGATGTCGGTCTTTGTGGCGATGATCACGCTTTTCATCCTTGCCGCAGCGCTGGTCAGCATCGTGCTCGACGAAGCCGATCGCCGCCGGACAGCAAACGAAAGGCGACGCCAGCAGGCCGACGCAGCCCGGATCGCCTCGGTAAGCCAACGACTGGAACTGGCGCTGACCCATATGGGGCAGGGGCTCGGGCTATTCTCTGCCGAAGGCAAGCTTATCCTGCACAATCAGCGCCTTGCCGAGCTGCTGCTGCGCAATCCCGAAGGCCACCTTGAAGGTAAAACGCTGGAGGAGGTTTGCGTTGCAGCGCTTGATCAGGTCAGGCTCGACGGCGACAAGCGCGCTGGAATCGTCCGGGATCTTGTTGCCCAGCATACCCATATGTCGGCGCGCGGCGGACAGGCCGTGCATAGCTTTGACGGGCGCACCTATCTGCGCGTCCAGCACAATCCTGTCGGCGATGGGCGCTGGGTAACTCTGGTGGAAGATATTTCGGCCACCAAGCGCAGCGAGGCTGCCATTGCCCATATGGCGCAGCATGACAATCTGACCGGCCTGCCCAACCGCGCGCGGTTCGACGAGATTTTCGACAAGAACCTCATCGACGCCGAAATCGCCGGCGGCAAACTCGGTGTCGTCGCCATCGATCTCGACCGCTTCAAGGACATCAACGATTCGTATGGTCATGCCACCGGAGACCACGTCTTGCACGTGCTTGCCGAGCGGATCGCCAAGGTGTTGAAGCCCGGCGAAACGGTGGCGCGGCTCGGGGGAGACGAATTCGCAGCACTCAAGCGCTTCGATGCCTTTGAAAGCATGCACGACTTCCTGCAACGGCTCGAAAACGTGCTGTTCGGCGCCGTGTCTTTCCAGGGCGTGCTGGTGACAACAGGAGCGAGCATCGGCGTGTCGATCTATCCGCAGGATGGCGTGGACCGGTCGAAGCTGCTCAGCAATGCCGATATGGCGCTTTATCGAGCCAAGGCCGAGTTCGAAACCCGCATCTGCTACTTCGAAAGCGAGATGGATGACCATGCCCGCGAGCGCCGCTCCATGGCTCATGACCTGTGGGAAGCGGTGGAGCAGGGGTCGTTCGAGCTCGCCTATCAGGTGCAGAAGAATGTCGCGAGCGGTGCCGTCACGGGTTACGAAGTTCTCCTGCGCTGGGATCGGCCCGGTCATGGCAGGGTCTCGCCCGCCGATTTCATTCCTATTGCCGAAGAGTGCGGGGCAATCGGCGCCATTGGCGCCTGGGTGCTGAAGACCGCCTGTATCGAGGCGGCCAGCTGGCCCGAACCGCACAAGATCGCTGTCAACGTGTCAGGTCTGCAATTGTCGCAGGTGGAACTTGTCGATCTCGTCAAGATGGTTCTGTTCCAGTCGGGGCTCGCCCCAGAGCGGCTGGAGCTGGAAGTTACCGAAACTGCGATCATCGCGGACAAGAAGCGGGCATTGGCTACCTTGCGCCAGATCCGCGACATGGGCGTGTCCATTGCCATCGACGATTTCGGAACCGGCTATTCTTCCCTTGAAACGCTTCGCAGCTTCCCCTTCGACAAGATCAAGCTCGATCGCTCTTTCATGGCCGAGGTCGAGACCTCCGAACAGTCCAAGGCCATCGTGCGCGCTATTCTTGCGCTGGGCCGCAGCCTTTCGGTACCGGTTCTGGCCGAAGGCGTCGAAACGCAGGAGCAGCTTGATGTGCTGCGGGTGGAAGGCTGCACCGAAGCACAAGGCTTCCTCCTCGGGCGACCCGGCCGCATGAACTGGCCGGAAGCAGACATGCTCATGTTTGCCTAAAGGCAAGCATTGCCGCTGGCGTAAAAGCACAAAAAAGGGGCGCCGAGGCGCCCCTTTCCATTGAATTCAACCCGAGCTCAGAACGGGCTTTCGGCGTCCAGGAAGCCCTCGACATTGTCCTGGGTGATCAGCGTGGAGTCGAGGATGTAGCGGCCGGCAACCTGGATGCCGCCTGTGAAGTGCGACGTGGTCAGCTCGATCGCTGTCGCGATCATGGCCGGGCTGTAGCTGACGTCGACCGGGGTCAGGGCATCGCCTGCTGCAACGGCCTGAAGGATCTGCTGCATTCCGGCGCCGCCAACCACGAACATCTCGTCTTCGCGGCCAGCCTGCCTGATCGCTTCGATAGCGCCCAGCGAGATATCGTCATCCTGCGTCCAGACAGCGTCGATCTCTGGATAGCGGGTGAGGAAGTCCTGCATCACGCGGAAGCCGTCATCGCGGTTCCAGTTGGCGAATTCGTCGCCCAGAACGGTAATGTTGGAGCCTTCGACACTGCCCATGAACGCATCGAAGCGCTGCTGGTCGATGGGGATCGGCAGACCGCGCAGGATGACGATATTGCCGCCATCGGGAAGCGCCTGCTTGATATATTCGGCCGCATTAGCGCCAAGGCCGGGATTGTCGCCAGCGACATAGAGGTTTTCGACACCTTCGATCGAAAGCTGACGATCGACCACGGTAACGAACTTGCCGGCATCCTTGACCTGCTTGATGGCCGAAGTCATGGCATCGGGATCACCGGGCAGGATGACGAGGGCGTCGATCCCACGGGTGGAGACCATGTCCTCGATATCGGCGATCTGCTTGGGCGAGTCCGGCGAGGAGGCGAACACGAATTCAACATTCGGGTAGGTCTCGCTCAGGCGGTCGATAGCCTGCTGGGCGAAGTAGTTGACGCCACCAGTCCAGCCGTGGGTCGCGGCAGGAACCGACACGCCGATGGTTACGGTATCGTCCTGGGCGAGCGCAACGCCGCCCATGCCGCCGGCGATCACCACCGATGCCAAGAGGGTTTTTGCCAGTTTCATTGTAGTCCTCCCAATTTGCCCAATGTGGGCGAGTTAAAGCTGTTGTTCGCGCACGCCCCGCAGGCCGTGCCGGGATCCTAGCTGGCGCGGCGTGGACGCTGCAGCAGCACGGCTAGAATGATGATGACGCCCTGGAACGCTCCATTGAGATAGGGGCTGATAAAGCTTTGCAGGTTGAGGATATTGCCGATCAACCCGAGGATGATCACCCCCACGACGGTACCCCAAACCCGGCCATAGCCGCCCTTGAGGGTCGTGCCACCGATGATCACGGCTGCAATGGCTTCGAGTTCCCAGAGAACACCCGTGGTGCTTGATGCCGAACCCAGGCGCGGCACGTAAAGGAGCACGGCGACGGCGACGAGCACACCCTGGAGAATGTAGGTGATCAGCCGGACATTATCGACATTGATAGAGGAGTAGCGCGCGACCTGTTCGTTGGAGCCGATGGCGGCGCAATGGCGCCCGAAGGCGGTGCGGCGCATGATCAGTTCCCCGCCGATGGCCACGAGGGCGAAGACGAGGATGGGGTAGGGGATGCCCAACAGACCATCGTAGTAGACGGGGCGATAAACGTCAGCGACCTGGAAATTGAGGCTCAGCGTGCCGCCATTGGCAAGAAAGGTTACGAGCGAGCGGAAAATTCCCATGGTGCCGAGCGTGACGATAAAGGCCTCGATGCGGCCGCGCGTGATCATCAATCCATTGCCGACACCAGCGACCCCTCCCAGCAGAATGCCTGCCGCCATGCCGGCTAGAACCACGCTCCAGCTGACACCGAAAGTGGGGATCAACCAGTTCATGACCATGATCATGACGCCAGCAATGACCGCGGCCATCGAGCCGACGGAAAGATCGAGCCCGCCGGCGGTGATCACGAATGTCGCACCGATAGCGATGATCCCGATAAAACTCGACCGCGCCAGCACATTGGTCAGGTTGTTGTAGCTGAGGAAATTCTCGTTGAGCGAAATGCCGAGGAGGACCAGCAGGGCGAGCGCCACGAGCGGGCCTACGGTCTTGAGGTCCAGCTTCAGGCCCGGTTTGGTCTTTGGCGCAATGTCAGGCGCTGATACGCTCATCGTGTCCACTCTGCTTGATGCCCGCGGCGTACCGCATGATTTCTTCTTCGGTGATCTCGGCGCCTTCGAGGACGCCGGCGATCTGTCCATTGCGCATCACCACGACGCGGTGGCTGAGACCGATCACCTCCTGGAGTTCGGAGGAAATGACGATCACCGATTTTCCCTCGGCCGCCAGCGCAGCGATGATGTGATAGATCTGCTGCTTGGTGCCGACATCGATGCCGCGGGTCGGCTCATCCATGATGATGATGTCCGGCTCGCTTTCCATGGTCTTGCCCAGCATCAGCTTTTGCTGGTTGCCTCCCGAAAGGCGACCGACTGCTACGGAGGGATCGCGGGCGCGGATGTCGAAACGGCGGGTGGCGCGTTCGAGCGCCCGCTCTTCGCTTGCAGGATCGAGGAAGCCAGCCCGCAAGTGCTTGTCGAGCGTCAAAAGGGTCAGATTCGGACGCAGCCCCATATTGAGCAGGAGCCCTTTGCCCTTGCGATCCTTGGTCATATAGGCAAGGCCCGCCTCGACGGACTGGGCGACGCGGGTGAACTCGACCACCTTGCCGTTGAGGCGGATCTCTCCGGCGGATCTTGGCGCGAGCCCCACGATGGCTTCGGCGACGGCGGTGCGGCCCGAACCGATCAGTCCGGCAAACCCCAGAATTTCCCCGCGTCGCAGATCGAATGAGATGTTGCGGACGGTGGGCGCATCAAGCTTGTTGACGCTGAGCACGACCGGGGCATCGACATCAGGCTCGTGCTTGGGCGGATAGAGATTGGACAACTCGCGCCCGACCATCATCTGGGCAATGGAATCAGGCGTCAGAGATTGGGTGCCGACAGTTGCGATCAATTGCCCATCGCGCAGCACAGTAACCCGGTCGGCCAGTTCCATGATCTCGTCGAGCTTGTGCGAGATGAAGACAACGGCAACGCCACGCGCGGTCAGGCGCCGGATCTGCTCGAACAGCGTTTGAGTTTCCCCCACCGAAAGCACGGCTGTGGGCTCGTCCATGATCAGAACGCGCGCGTCGCGGCTAATGGCCTTTGCGATCTCGACCATCTGCTTGTCGGCAACCGAGAGGCTCGAGATACGCGCATTGGGATCGACCCGGACGTGCAGCGTTTCCATGACGGCCGAGGCCCGGCGGCGCATTTCTGACGTATCGAGAAATGGGCCGCGCTTGAGCTCGCGGCCAAGGAAGATGGAATCGGCGACGGTCAGGTGCTCGGCCAGGTTGAGCTCCTGGTGGATCAGGACGATGCCCATTGCTTCAGCCTTGCCATCAGCAGGCAAAACAATGGTTTGCCCATCATAGGTGATGGTGCCGGAGGTGGGCTGTTCTATGCCCGAAAGGATTTTGATGAGCGTGGATTTGCCAGCGCCGTTCTCGCCGATAATGGCGTGAACCTCACCCGGCCTGATGTCGAAATCGATGCTGAACAGCACCGGGATCTCGCCAAACGATTTCGAAATGCGATGCGCCGCGAGAACCGGCTGCATTGGCGCACTTGTCCCATCGGACATGCGCATCCCTCCCCCTTAAGAGCCCGGCGGGCTTGGTGCCAGCTTCGTGCCTGATCATTGATGTAAAGGTTTTCATCAATCGTGTAAAGGTTTACAGTGCGGCAAAACTGTATAAGCCGTGGAGGAAGCTGTGGCGCAAGCCACGGCATCTGCTAAAGGCATAAGCGCGCCCCGTTCGTCGGCAAGGCGCGAGGGGCGGAGCGCCGATTGCAGCAGCAGAAACTGGCTACGATAGAGGACGTTGCCGCCTTGGCCGGTGTCTCCATCGCCACGGTCAGCCGGGCCATAAACGAGCCCACCAAGGTGGCCGATGCGACGCGCAGGAAGGTGACGGATGCCATCGCGCGCACCGGCTACACCACCAATGCCATGGCGCGCTCGTTGCGCATGCGCCGCTCCAATATGATCCTGATTCTAGCACCCGATGTAGGTGACCCAAACTTTTCCAACATTCTCGTGGGACTCGAAACCGAAGCGAGCAAGCGCGGCTATGGCGTTTTGATCGGCAATACGCAGAACGATGCCAGCCGCGAGGCCGATTATCTGCGGTTCATCAGTTCCAACCAGGCCGATGGGCTGATCCTTTTTACCGGTCACCTGCCGTTCGGTTTCCGCCAGGATGGAGAAACCCGCTTGCCGCCCATGGTGGCGGTCAACGAACCCGTGCCGGATGCCAGCGTGCCCTATGTGGGTGTCGACAATCTCGAAGGTGCACGTGTTGCAACCGAACACCTGATCTCGCAGGGGCACAGGCGTATCGCCTTTCTGGGGCGCGCGCCCGGTCGCGAGGTCAACCGCCTGCGCGAGGAAGGCTATCGCCGGGCACTTGCTGGTGCCGGCATCGATCTCGATGCGCGGCTGGTGATCGATGGGGAGGGAACTACGGAAAGCGGGCGGGCGGCCGCAGAGCTGATGTTTGTTCGCGACGCACTGCCTACTGCCTTCTTATGCGTCAACGACGCAACAGCGCTCGGGGTGATCATCGCGTTGAGCGCCCGGCACTACGATCTGCCGCGACAGTTTTCGATCATGGGGTTCGACGACATTTCCTTTGCCAGCTTCGTGTCGCCGTCGCTTACAACCATGAAGCAGCCTCGCCACAAGATCGGCGAGGCGGCGATGGAGATGTTGTTGGGACTCCTCTCGGGAGAGGCGCCAAGCCAGCAGAAGGTGTTGTTTCGCGCCGAGCTCATCGTCCGCAATTCCGTGGCGCGCGTGCGCTAGCAATCAGGACGCGTCCTTGTCCTCGGCGCGATATTCCTGACGGGTAGCGGCCTCGGTCACCTGCCGCTCAAGCGGCGTCCTTTGCCGGTTCCGGTTCATCCCCCAGGCCATGGCGAGGCCGAGTGCGATAACGCCGACGGTCAACAGCAAGAGCCAGACAGTGGTTGGCATGTCGTTTCTCCTTTAGCTGACAACGACAAGACGGCGTCTCGGTTGCCTTGAGCGGATCAAGCCTGTTCCGGCGTGTAACCGGCCTCTCTGATCGCCTCTTCGCCCCTGGTCCGGTCACCGGTGAAAGCAACACGATGGGTCGGCAGATCGACGCTGATTTCGGCGCCGGATAAAGCGTCTCCCAGCGCCTTTCGCACGGTGCCGACACAATGGTTGCATGTCATGTCGCTTACGGTGAGAACGGTCTTATCGGTCATGTCAGTGTCCTTTTGGGCCTGCGAGATCATCGAGAATGGGGCAATCGGGGCGGTTGTCGCCATGGCAGCGATGGACCAGATGCCTGAGGGTGCCGACCATGGATTGAAGCTCGGCGATCTTGGTTTCGAGTGTGGCAATATGGTCTGAGGCGATGTCGCGCACCTCGGCGCTGGCGCGGCTCTTGTCCTGCCAGAGAGCTAGAAGGGCACGCGTTTCATCGATGGAAAAGCCAAAAGTGCGTGCGCGCCGGATGAACCTCAGAACATGCACCTCATCGCTGCCATAGACGCGATAATTGCTTTCGGTGCGCAAGGGCGGGCGGACGAGGCCGATTTCCTCGTAATACCGGATCATCTTGGCCGATACGCCCGAAGCGTCGGAAGCCTGGCCGATATTCATGTTCGTTCTCCCTTGACTGTGCGCAGGCGCTGCGCGTTGCCCACCACGAACACAGAGGACAGTGCCATGGCGCCGGCGCCGAGCATGGGAGAAAGCAGGATCGCGAAAGCAGGATAAAGGATGCCGGCAGCAACCGGGATCAGCACCACATTGTAGCCAAAAGCCCAAAACAAGTTTTGCCAGATATTGCGCATGGTGGCGCGGCTGATCGTGAGTGCATCGAGCACGCCCTTGAGATCGCCTCCAAGCAGAACCACATCGGCGCTTTCGATGGCTGCATCCGTGCCGGTGCCGACGGCAATGCCGATATCAGCCTCCGCAAGGGCAGGGGCGTCGTTGATGCCATCCCCGACATAGGCAACGACGCGGTTCCTCTGGCGCAGAGCCTTGATTGCGGAAACCTTATCGGCCGGGAGCACTTCAGCGTGCACTTCATCGATGCCCAGCTGGGCTGCGATGGCAGCAGCGGTGCGCTTGTTGTCGCCCGAGATCATGGCTGTCCTGACCCCCATGGCGTGGAGCCGCGCGATGACGGCCTTGCTCGTCGGTTTGACCACGTCGGCTACGACAAGGGCGGCGGCGATCTTGCTATCGACAGCCGCGATGACGGGCGTCTTGCCCTGGTCGGCCAGTTGCTCAAGTGTTGGTGCGAAGTCGGAGAGGTCAAAGTCCCTCATCATGCGGGCCGAGCCCACTTGCACCCGGCGTTCACCAATGGTGGCGGTGACGCCATGTCCGGGATCGGAAACGAAATGGTCGACAGCCGGCAGCGTCAGACCAGCTTTTTCGGCCGCAGCAAGTATGGCAAGAGCAATCGGGTGTTCCGAACGGCTCTCGGCGGCAGCGACAAGCGCAAGCACCTCGTCATGACTGAAATCATCGTCGAGGATGAGGTCCGTGAGGGCGGGCTTTCCTTCAGTGAGGGTGCCGGTCTTGTCGAAGGCGACGACATCGGCATCACGCAAGCGCTGCAGCGCTTCACTCTGGCGGAAGAGCACGCCGAGTTCGGCTGCGCGGCCACTGCCAACCATGATCGAGGTTGGGGTCGCAAGGCCCATGGCACAGGGGCATGCTATGATCAGCACAGCAACGGCATTGACGAAGCCAAAGGACAGGGCGGGATCAGGACCCCAGACGAACCAGACCGCAAAGGTCAGGGCGGCGAGCGCCATGACTGCAGGCACAAACCAGGCGGTAATCTTGTCGACGGTCTGCTGAATCGGCAGCTTGCCACCCTGCGCTTCCTCGACCATGCGGATGATCTGGGCCAGCAAAGTGTCACCGCCGACCTTGGTGGCGCGAAAACGGAAGCTGCCCAAAGTATTGAGCGTGCCGCCGATCACCGTGTCTCCTGCAGATTTTGACACCGGAAGCGGCTCGCCCGAGATCATGGCCTCGTTGACATGGCTCGTGCCGTCCAGAACCTCACCATCGACGGCGATCTTTTCGCCCGGACGCACGACGAGGACATCACCGACGCGAACCGCTTCGATGGGTAATTCTGTGACGTGCCCATCGCGTTCGACGCGGGCGGTCTTGGCCTGTTCCTGCACGAGGCGCTGAATGGCTTCGCCGGTGCGACCCTTGGCAATCGCCTCGAGCCAGCGGCCAACGAGGATCAGGGTGACGATGACAGCGGCGGCTTCGAAATAGACATAGCGCGTTTCGGCCGGCACAAGCTGGGGCGCGAAGGTAACGACACTGGAAAAGAGCCAGGCGGCGCCCGCACCAAGAGCAACGAGCGAGTTCATCTCGGGCGCGCCACGAAGAAGGGCCGGAATGCCATGCCTGAAGAAACGTAGGCCGGGCACGAAAAGAACGAAGCTCGCTAGGATAAAGTAAGCGAAGTAGAGCGCTTCCATTGAGGCAACGGACATCAACCACATGTGGAAAGGCATATGGAGGTGCCCGAGCATCTCAAGGGCAAAGAGCGGCGCAGTTGGGATAGCGGCCATGATGACGTCGCGCCTGAGAATGGCCGCGTCTTGGTCGTGGTGATGATGGTGGGCTCCGCCGTACCCGTCATGGTCGGGCTGACGCAGGGTGCCCCTATATCCCACCTTCTCGATAGCCTGGAGCAGAGCTTCAGTCTCACCACCCGAGACGGTGGCACGTTCGGTCGCAAGGTTCACCGAGGCGGTTTCGACGCCGGGAACCCTGAGAAGGGCCTTTTCGACGCGCGACACGCAGGAGGCGCAGCTCATGCCTTCGATGTCGAGTACCAGGGGCGTGGCAGGGGAGTGAGGGTGGACGTTGGTGTTCATGGCGATGCTCCGTCCTTAGATAAGTAATCCTTCCCATGGTGGGAAGGTCAAGAGCTGTCTGTTGTGCGTGTTGCTATGCGCCCATGCGACCCGTTGGCACAGCGACAAAACTTCGGCTTATAACTTGGACGGCGTGAGCTTATTTCCAGGACAGTCGGGAGCTCGATCCATGCAAACGGTTCGCAAGGACATTCACAATTCGGAAGTGCCTGTTTTGTGCCAGAGCTGCGAGGCGCGGCATCAAGGCATTTGTGGTGCTCTCTCGGCCGAGCAGCTGGTGACCTTGTCCAAACAGTCCCGGCGGGTGCATCGGAGCGAAGGCGAGGAGCTGCTAGGCGATGCCATGCCGATCACGGGCTATGCCAACGTCTTGCGCGGGGTGGTTAAGCTGACCAAGGTGCTCGAAGATGGACGCCAGCAGGTGGTGGGGCTGCAATTTGCGCCGGATCTGCTCGGCCGGCCTTTCGCGCAGGAAAGCCGCGTCAGCGTGGAGACGGCTTCCGATGTCGATCTGTGCATGATTCCCAAGCCAGCGCTCGAAGCCATGATGCGTGATAGCGGCGCGCTGGAGCACCGGGTGATGATGCAGGCCCTTCGCGAGTTGGACGAGGCACGTGACTGGATGGTGACCCTTGGCCGCAAGACAGCCGGCGAAAAGGTGGCGAGCTTTCTTTATCTCATCGCCACGCATATCGACCCCAGCGAGGATGAGGCGATAACGACGTTCGATCTGCCGCTGAGCCGGGCCGATATCGCCGATTTCCTGGGCCTTACGATCGAAACTGTGAGCCGGCAGATCAGCAAGCTCAAGGCCGACAAGGTGATCGAAATTGCCAATTATCGGCATGTCACGGTGCGGGACCTGGCCCAATTGCGGCTGCGGTGCGGGTAACGGTAGAAGGCCGCTCACTAATCAGCACAGCGATTTTGGCGTACGCTCTCCCCTAGGAGGTGTTGCTGCTATACCAGCCGGCCATCTCGCATTTCCATCACACGATCGACTGTCCCCTCCGGAATGTCGGCATGGGTGACCATGATGAGCGTGCGACCTGCCGTGGCGGCGGCAAGCGTCTCGAAAAAGCCAAGCTCGTTGGCACGGTCAAGCGCGTTCGTGGGCTCGTCGAGAAGGATCACCGGGGCATTCGACAACAGGGTGCGAGCAAGACTGAGGCGGCGCATCTGCCCGGCAGACAATGTGCGGCCCGCCTCGCCAATCAGCGTATCCAATCCCTCTGGTAGGCTAGCGACAAACGTGTCGAGACGAGCAGCTTCAAGCGCGGCCCAGAGCGCGGCATCATCCGCCAGAGGCTGGGCGATACGCAGATTGTTGCGGACCGTGTCGATAAAGACGGGGCTGTCCTGACTGAGCAGCGCAACATGGGCATGCAGGTCCGCACTGGCGATCCGTTCGAGCGGCACCTTGCCCAGCCGAAGCGTGCCGCTTTGCGCTTCATTGAGGCGCAGAAGCAGACGCAGCAGCGTCGATTTGCCCCCTCCACTGGGTCCGGTGATGGCAATGCGCTCTCCGGGCCGGATCGTCAGTGAAACGCCGCGGAGTACTGGTGCGCCCCCCTTGTAGGAAAAGTGGACATCCGAGAAGGCGATCGGCTGATCGAGCGGGAAGCTGATTGGCTGCCGCGGTTCGACGATTGCAGCCGGAAGATTGGCAAGGTTCGTCAGGCGCTCTGCCGCGGCGAGCGCCGCCGCCGCCTTGCTTACGCTACGCACGATGACGGTGGTGGCTTCAAAACTCCCTATCACGGCAAGAACAAGCCCCACCAAAACGGCGGCATCGATCGTTCCGTCAGTGTAGGCGACGAGGCCCTGCCAAAGCGTGCCGGTGAGTGCGATAGCGGCGAGAATTTGAACAGCGGCGGTAGCAGCAGTGGTCAACGCGGCCAAGGTCAGACGCCTATCGAGAAGATTTTGTGCCCCGCCCGCAAAACGCCGATGCGTGGTGCCCAAAATGCCGAGCAGGGTCAGGTCAGCGTGGCCGCCTATGGCGTCATAGATGGCGACACGGGTGTCTGCCGCGGCGCTGATGGCAGCCCGTCCAAAGCGTCGCGACACGACGATGAGTGCGGCGGGAACGAGGAGAATTGCGCAGCCGAGAGCCAGTGCGTAGATGATCGCGGCCTCGGGAAGAAACCAGGCAAGCACAGCGGTCATTCCGGTACCGATAATGACGGCGCCGAGCATTGGGCCTATGGCAACGAGGAAAGCGACATCGAGCGCATCCACATCGGCCGTAAGCCGGCTGACGAGATCGCCGTGGCGAATGGAGCGATCGCTCAGCGGCAAGCGCGGGAACAAGGCCGCGAAAAGCCAACCCCGCAGATCCGAAAGCAGTCGCAAGGTCGCATTGTGGCCCACGAACCGCTCGCCATAACGGGCTAGAATGCGGATAAAGGAGAAGGCGCGCACGAGGGCCGAGGGCACAAAGAGATTGAACCCGAGGCCCAGTGTGGTCAGGGCCGTCGCGGTGATGAACCAGCCCGATGTGCCGAGAAGGGCGGTACCGGCGGCAAGGGCGATGGCTGACAGCAAGAGGGTCAGCGCCAGCGCGCCAAAGCGCCGGCGAAACAGGGGAAAGAGCATAGCGAAGACACTCATGCGACACCCTTTCGTGCCTGGGGAAGGGCGAGCGGGTGAAGACTTTGGCCGGCGATGCGCCAAGCCTTGTCGAGGCGGCGGGCAACGACAAGCGAGTGAGTGGCGATGATGAGCGTGCGCCCGCGCGCATAGTCGAGGATCGAGCCGATCAGTTCGGCCTCGAGTTCGGCATCGAGATGGGCGGTCGGTTCATCAAGGAGAATAAGACCAGCATCGCGCAGAAAAAGGCGCCCCAGAGCAACACGCTGAGCCTGCCCGCCAGAAAGACCGATCCCGTCCTCCCCGATAGGGGTATCGAGTCCGGCCGGCAGGGCTGCGGCAAACCGGGCTACGCCGGCCCGTTCGGCTGCCGTTTCGATCTCTCGCCGGCTCGCGCCCGGGCGGGCAAGCGCGATGTTCTCGGCGATGCTGGCATGAAGGAGCTTCGGCTTTTGGGTCATCAGGAATGTGCGCGCGCGCAGGTCCTGTTCGCTCCAGGCCTTGATGCCGACGCCATCGAGACAGATCTCGCCGGCGCTCGAGCGCAAACCAGCTATCGCCTCGAGAAGGGTCGACTTGCCCTGGCCGCTCGGGCCCAGGAGCGCGGCATGTTGCCCGGGCGCGACATGGCAACAAATTCGATCGAGCACGAGGCGCTGACCATCCGGCGTGCGCAGTGTCACATCGCAAAGTGCAAGGCCAAGGGCGCGGCCGCCGCGCGGCACGACATCAGCGAGCGGGGTGGCTGCATGGGGCAGCTCTCCAAGTTGGCGCTCGATCTCGGCGATGGCGGCTCTGGCGCTCGCGCGATCATGGTAATGAGCGGCGAGGAGGCGCAACGGATTGTAGACCTCCGGCGCCATCAAAAGAAGAAACAGCGCCAGCTCCAGCGTCAGCGGCGAGGTGCGCAGGTGCAGATAGTCTATGAAGGTGAGCCCGAGATAAAGTGCGACACCGGCAACGCCAAGGGCTGCAAAAAATTCGAGGACTGCCGAAGACAGGAACGCAATTGCAAGAACGCTGAGCGTTCTGCGGCGTAGCGCTTCGCTTGCCGAAACGATGCCCTCTATCTCGGCAGCTTCACGGCCGAAGAGCTTGAGCGTGAGAAGACCCCGCAGCCGATCCGCAAAACGTCCCGTGAGGCGCGTGAGAGCCTGTGCCTGCCGGTCGGTCGCTGCCTGAGCGCCCCAGCCCACCAGCGCCATGAAAGCGGGAATCAGTGGCGCGCTGAAGAGAAACAGCAGGCCGGCCACCCAATCGAGCGGCAAGATGATGGCGCCGAATACGAGCGGCAGCAATGCGGCCTGAGCCGATGCCGGCAAGTATCTGGCGAAGTACCCATCAAGTGCCTCCACTTGGTCTACGATTGCGGTCACGGCAGCGCCCGAGGGCGGCAGGTTCTGATCGCGTGGCGAACGGGCGAGCAGCGTCGAGAACAGCGCCTCGCGCAGATTGCGTTTGATCGTTTCGGCCGCGAGAGTTCCAAACCAGTCCCCCAGAGCCGAAAGCCCCGAGCGTACGGTGAGCAGCGCCAGCACCAGCCCCAAAGCGGGAAGCAGCAGGGGAAGAGTTTCGCCGCCCTCTATGGCTTGGCCAATGATATGAGCGAGCGTCGATGCCTGCCAAACGAGCAATCCTCCCGAGAGCAGGGGAAGGGCAATGGCGAACCAGATGGCCCGGCCGCCATCACGCTGCAATCGTGCGAGAGCCTTGCCGGCAGCTTTGTCTTGGGGTGTCACGTTGGTCTTCTTGGTCAATGCTTGCCAAGGCGGACAGCATGTTGCGCCTTCATCTGCAGCCTAAATCGAGGCAGCGGCGGCATCCTTGATCCATGTCAATGCCGCAATGCTTTTCTGCGGGCATTGGAATGCCGGGTGATGGCTACTCTCGGCCATCCGCAGCACCAGAGAGGCAAAGCCGGCCATGATCGACATGACGGTCGTAGAACTCTCGCGGTGGCAATTTGCCGCCACCGCGATGTATCACTTCATATTCGTTCCGCTGACGCTTGGCCTCAGTTTCCTGATGGCCATCATGGAAAGCGTCTATGTGATGACCGGCCGGGAAATCTGGCGCAAGGCGACGCTCTTCTGGGGCACCCTGTTTGGTGTCAATTTCGCCATGGGGGTGGCAACAGGCATCGTCATGGAATTCCAGTTTGGCATGAACTGGAGCTATTATAGCCACTATGTCGGCGACGTCTTTGGCGCCCCGCTCGCCATCGAAGGATTGATGGCCTTCTTCCTCGAAGCTTCGTTCATCGGCCTGTTCTTTTTCGGCTGGGACCGGCTGAGCAAGGTAGGACACCTCGTCGTCACCTGGCTTGTGGCGCTCGGCACGAACCTGTCCGCGCTCTGGATCCTGATCGCCAATGGCTGGATGCAGAACCCGGTCGGCTCCAAGTTCAACCCCGACACCATGCGCATGGAGGTCACCGACTTTGTCGCCGTGCTGTTCAATTCGGTTGCGCAGGCCAAGTTCGTGCACACCGTCAGCGCGGGTTATGTGTGCGGCGCAGTATTTATCTTCGCCATTTCAGCTTTTTACCTGGCGCGCGGCAAGCATGTCGAAATCGCCAAACGTTCGATGGTCGTTGCGGCCAGCTTTGGCCTTGCGGCATCCCTTTCGGTCGTGGTGCTGGGCGATGAGAGCGGTTATGTCGCAACCGAACATCAGAAGATGAAGATCGCGGCGATCGAAGCGAGCTTTCACACCGAACCCGCGCCCGCACCATGGACCGTGCTGGCTTTTCCGGGCAGCGACGGCGAACCCATCTGGCAGATCCAGTTGCCATGGCTTGGCGGGCTGATCACGACACGCTCACTCGAGGAGGAACTCGAAGGCATTCACCCGCTTGTCGATCGGGCCGAAGAGCGCATTCGCTCGGGCATGATCGCCTATGAGGCGCTTCAAGCCATTCGCGCCGATGCAGCCGATCAGTCTGCCCGCGCCACCTTCGACCAACACTGGGCGGATCTAGGCTACGGTCTGTTGCTCAAGAGATATCGCGAGGATGTCGGCAACGCTACCGATACGGAAATTGCTATGGCGGCAGAAGACACGGTCCCCGACGTCTGGCCGCTCTTTTGGACCTTCCGGATCATGATGGGTCTGGGCTTTTTCTTTATCGCCTTCTTCGCCTTCTGGTTCTGGAAAGCCTCGACCGGCAAACTCGAGACCAACAAGAACTTGCTGTGGCTTAGCTTCTTCCTGCTGCCCACCCCTTGGATTGCCATCGAGGCAGGCTGGTTCATTGCCGAATTCGGCCGGCAGCCCTGGGTGGTGGAAGGCGTTCTTCCCACCTTCTACGCGGCCTCGGGCCTCAACTTCTGGGACCTAGTCATTTCGCTGACCTTCTTCACCCTCCTTTATACGGTGCTTTTCGTGATCATGATCTGGCTCATGGTGCGCATCGTCAAAGCAGGCCCGAAGGACCACGTCTTCCACGAACCGCAGGATGAGGACGACTTTGTCGTCGCCGCCCTGCCCGTTACTCCCATGACTAAGGAGCTCGGCGCATGAGCACCATTCCACTCGACTATGAAGCGTTGCGGCTCATCTGGTGGCTGCTGCTGGGCATATTGCTGATCGGGTTCGCCATCATGGGCGGCCGGGATATGGGGGTAGGGGCCCTGCTGCCCTTTGCCGCCCGCACCGACGACGAGCGGCGCGTGCTGCTCAACGTTGTCGGCCCCACATGGGAAGGCAATCAGGTCTGGCTCGTGCTTGGTGGCGGGGCGATCTTTGCAGCCTTCCCGCCGCTTTATGCGGTAAGCTTTTCCGGCTTTTATCTTGCCATGATCGTGATCCTCCTCGCCCTGATCCTCCGGCCGGTGGGGTTCAAGTTCCGCGGCAAAATCACGGACAAGCGCTGGCGCGATGCTTGGGACTGGGCACTGTTCGTCGGGGGCGCCGTGCCAGCCCTCATCTTCGGGGTGGCGGTTGGCAATGTGCTGCTGGGTGCGCCCTTCCACCTCGATGGGTCCATGCGGGCATTCTATACCGGCAATTTCTTTCAGCTGCTCATGCCCTTTGCTCTGCTGTGCGGGCTCGTGAGCCTCGCCATGATCGCCACACAAGGGGCAGCGGTGATCGCGGGACGTACAGAAGGAGTGCTGGCAGAGCGGGCCCGGCGCATCGGCATGGGAACAGGCCTTGCCACCATCGCGCTGTTTGCGATCGGTGGGATCTGGGTGGGCTTTCTTGATGGTCACGTGATCAGCAGCGTCACCGCCCCCAATGCCCCGATCAATCCGCTCGCCAAGACGGTCGATCTCGTGCGCGGTGGGTGGTTAAGCAATTATACCACCTATCCCTGGATGTTGACGGCCCCGGCGCTTGGTTTTGGCGGCATGGCGCTTGCCGTGCTCAGTTTCTGGACGCGCTGGAGGGTGCCGGCCCTCTTGGCGACAAGCATCGGCATAACGGGCATCATTGGCTCGGCTGGCCTTTCGCTCTACCCGTTTCTCCTGCCCTCTTCGACTGTGCCGCAGGCGGGATTGACGCTGTGGGACTCGTCATCGAGCCAGATGACCTTATTCATCATGCTAGTGGCGACGGTGATCTTCCTGCCTCTTATTCTCGCTTACACGGCCTGGGTCTTCCGCGTCATGCGCGGCACGGTTTCGCCCCAGAGCATCACCAAAAACCCCAACGCATACTGAGGTGCATCATGTGGTACTTCGCCTGGATCCTTGGCCTCGGCCTTGCCTGTACTTTCGGCATTCTCAACGCGATGTGGTTTGAAATGCGCGAAGACAGGCGCATTGCGCGGGAAGCAGGGCGGGAGCCGACCGTCCTTTAGCGCATGGCTCAAACTTCGCCGGTTGGTTCAATCAAGCCGGGATCTGCGCATGTGGATCCCGGTTTTCGATGTGTTGGCAGAGACTTACCCTGTGGCGCTTGTGTCATTGAACTCCCGCCCATAAACCAAAGATGAACCATATGCCTCTTTTGTGTGCGTTCAGTGCATAACGGATGTGCACAAGGGCCATCTACTAATCACGACCGGTTCCCTCTAGATAAGGGTCATCAAACGAAGGGGAACCGAAATGAACATTGCAAAGAAGATCGCCGACTACGCCCGCTACCAGCGCACCCTGCGCGAGCTCAACGCGCTCGACACGCGCCAGCTGAACGACCTCGGCATCACCAAGGGTGATATCAAGAACATCGCTCGCGGTACCTACGTCGCCTAAGTTTTAGCGACAAAACTACGATGATGAAGGCGTCCGATCGGGCGCCTTTTGTCGTTTCTGGGGTGGCTGGGGGCTCGAAGACCGTTGAACACCCCCTCACCCTAACCCTCTCCCCCGAGGGGCGAGGGGACTGGGCTGGTGGCTCTGAACAGAATGCGTTCCGAACTCGATGCCATCCCCTCGCCCCTCTGGGGAGAGGGCTGGGTGAGGGGCCTTCCCGTCATCGCGTCAAATCCGCCACCGAGCAATCAAGTACCGAAACCAGATCTGCCGGCTTCATCCGGATCTGCAGGCCGCGCTGGCCGCCGTTGAGGAAGATTTCGTCGTGGAGGAGGGCGAGTTCGTCAAGCGCGGTGGGAACCAGCTTTCGCTGACCTAAAGGGCTGATGCCGCCCACTTTATAGCCCGTCAGGCGCTCGGCGTCGGCGGGCTTCATCATGTGCGCGGACTTGCCGCCAAGGGCAGAGGCTAGCTTTTTCATGTTGACCTCTTCGTCCGAAGGCACGATGGCGCAGATGGGCTTGCCGTCGAGTTCGGCCATCAGCGTCTTGAACACTTCGCCCGGCGAAACTCCCAATGATTCAGCGGCTTGCAGCCCGACGCGCTCGGCGTTGGGATCGTAGTCGTAATTGGCGAGGGTAAAGGCGATGCCGGCTTTGGTGAGCGCAGCGGTGGCGGTTGTGGTTTTGGACATGAGGCAAGTCTAGGAGAAAAAAGGGCCCGGGAATATCCCGAGCCCTCATCGTTCAACATACTGAAAAGGCTAGACGATACCGCCCGAACCGCCTTCGACCGCGGGGCGGATATCGGCGATTTTTGCCCGGTAGCCCGAGGCGCGATAGGCGGAGAGCGGGTCGATGGCACCGCCCTGTTCGAGGCGGGCAAGGGCCAGGATCGGCTCGACATCGGTGCGGAATGCGTGGCGCAATTGCTGCGTTGCCGTTAGCGCATCGTTATCGTTTTGTGCCGACTTGAGCGTCTTTCGGTCAACCAGAAGCGCCTGGGCGTAGGAGCGCTGCACGTCCGAGGCCGACAGCATCAGCGACTCGATCGGGTCGGTGACGTTGTGGCTCTGATCGAGCATGTGGGCCGGGTGGAAATCGCTGTCGCGGTTCTCGATATCGACGAGTTCGTTGAAAACGAGGAACAGGCGATAGGGATCGACCGAACCGGCATCGAGATCGTCATCGCCATACTTTGAGTCATTGAAATGGAAGCCGCCAAGCTTGCCGAACTGGGCAAGGCGGGAAACGATCATTTCGATATTGACGTTCGGCGCATGGTGGCCGAGATCGACGAGGCACAGGGCCTTGTCGCCCAGTTCCTTGGCAATGATGTAATTGGTGCCCCAGTCCTGCACGACCGTCGAATAGAAGGCCGGCTCATACATCTTGTGTTCGGTATAGACGCGCCAATCGTCGGGCAGGGCGGCGTAGATCGCCTTGGCGCTCTCGAGATAGTTGGCGAACTGGTCGGCGAAGTTGACCTGGCCGGGGAAGTTGGAGCCGTCGCCGATCCAGATGGTCAGGGCCTTGGAACCGATGGTCTTGCCGATCTCGATGCATTCCAGATTATGCTCGATCGCCTGGTCGCGGGTCGCCTTGTCATATGCCGAGAGCGAGCCGAACTTGTAGCTCTGCATCTGGCCCTTGGCGTCCGAGAAGGTGTTCGAGTTCATCGCGTCGAAGCCGAGATCGAAGCGGCTCGCGGCCTGCTTCAATCGGTTCGGATCGGCCTTGTCCCACGGAATGTGGAGCGAGATGGTTTTTGTCGCCTGGGTCAGTTGGGCGATGACGGCGCAGTCTTCGATCTTGTCGAAGATATCGCGCGGCTCGCCGGCGCCGGGGAATTTGGCAAAGCGTGTGCCGCCGGTGCCGACGCCCCAGGAGGGGACGGCCACGGAGAATTTTGCGACTTTTGCTTTGATCGCATCGATGGCGATACCGCGACGGTCGAGGCGTTCGCCTAGGGTTTCGTAATCGCGGCGGAGGTCAGCCTCGCGCTTGGAATTGTCGGCTTCGACAGTGGATAGGTCGATGATGTGTTCGGTCATTTTTTTGCTCTCCCGACCGCCTCCGCCTGCCGGCCCCTCACCCTAACCCTCTCCCCGGAGGGGCGAGGGGACGATGGGGGCAGTTGCAGTGCAGGAGCCAAAACTGCTGTATCGGCTCCTGCGTCCCCTCGCCCCTATGGGGAGAGGGTCAGGGTGAGGGGTCTTTCTCCGATTACCGCGGGAACGACTGGGCGTTGCCGGCGTCGACGTTGATGATGTTGCCGGTGGACTTGGCCGAGGCTTCCGAGGCGAAGAAGTAGATGGCTTCGGCGATGTCTTCGGGGAACACGGAACGCTTCAGCATGGAGCGCTGGCGGTACATTTCCTCAAGGCCGTCCTTGTCGGTCTTGTAGGTCGATGCACGCTGCTCAAGCCATTCGCCGGCCCAGATTTTCGAGCCACGCAGCACAGCGTCAGGATTGACGACGTTGACGCGGATCTGAGCTTCGGCGCCTTCGAGAGCAAGGCAACGAGCCAGGTGGATTTCGGCGGCCTTGGCGGTGCAATAGGCCGAGGCGTTGGGGGAGGCAGCGAGGCCATTCTTGGAGGCGACGAAAATGACGTTGCCGCCGATCTTCTGGCTCCGGAACAGGCGGAAGGCTTCGCGCGACACAAGGAAATAGCCCGTGGACAGGATGTCCATGTTTTTGTTCCAGAGTTCGAGCGAGGTGTCTTCGATCGGCGCGGAGGAGGCGAGGCCAGCGTTCGACACCAGGATGTCGAGGCCACCAAATTCGACCACGGCATGGGCGAAGCCTGAAAGGACCTGCTCTTCCTTGGTGACGTTGATGTTGACCGGGCGGACGAAATCCTTGCCGAACACATCGGACAGCTCGGTCGTCGCATTGTCGAGCGCGGTTTGGTCGATATCGGCGATGACGACGCAGGCGCCTTCGCGCAGGAGCCGGGCGGCGGTAGCCTTGCCGATGCCGCCGGCGCCGCCGGTGACCAGCGCGATCTTACCGGCAAGGGACTTTGGCTTGGGCATGCGCTGGAGCTTGGCTTCTTCAAGCAGCCAATATTCGATGTCGAAGGCTTCCTGCTCGGGCAGGCCCTGATATTCCGAAACGGTCGAGGCGCCGCGCATCACGTTGATGGCGTTGACATAGAACTCGCCGGAAATGCGGGCGGTGGCCTTGTCCTTGGCAAAGGTGATCATGCCGACGCCCGGGATCAGGTAGACGACGGCGTTGGGATCGCGGATCGCCGGGGAATTGTCATGCTTGGACCGCTCGTAATAGGCGGCGTAATCGGCACGATAGTCGGCGATCTGGCTATCAAGGCCGGCAATGACGGCGTCGATGTCGGGGTTCGCCGGATCGAAGTCGATCACCAGAGGGCGAATCTTGGTGCGCAGGAAATGGTCGGGGCAGGAAGTGCCGAGAGCCGCCAACGGACGGAGGTTGTTGGAATTGACGAATTCGAGGACGGCGTCGCTGTCATCGAAGTGGCCGAGCTTGTGCGAATCTTCGGAGATGAAGCCGCGGATTTTTGGCATCAGCTTGGCAGCAATGGCGCGGCGCTCTTCGGCTGGGAGCGATTGCTTGGCAGCGCCGCCGAAAATGGTCTTGCCTGCAGTCTGGTTCTCAAACCACTCGATCGCCTGATTGATGATGCGGATCGTGGTCTCGTAGCATTCCTTGGGCGTGTTGCCCCAGGTGAAAAGGCCGTGGGATTCGAGGATCACGCCCTCGGCGCCTGGATTTTCCAGCGCGAACTTCTCAAGCCACAGGCCGAGTTCGAAGCCCGGCTTTTTCCAGGGGAGCCAGCCGATCTTGTCGCCAAAGATCTGGTTCGTCAGTTCCTTGGAATTCTTTGACGCCGCAATGGCGATGATCGCGTCCGGGTGCATGTGATCGACGTAGGGACGGTTCACATAGGCATGGAGCGGGGTATCGATCGAGGACGCGCGCGGATTAAGGTTGAAGGTCGCGTGGGGGAGGTAGCCCACCATTTCGTCTTCGAACTCGACGCCGCGATAAAGACCCTTCAGGGCGCGAAGCTTGTCCATGTAGAGGGTGGCAAAGCCATCGAGCTTGATCGAGGCATTGTCGCCGCCCGAGCCCTTGACCCAGAGGACTTCGACCTCCTGGCCGGTCAGGGGATCCTTCTGCATGATTTTCGAGGAGGTGTTGCCGCCGCCATAATTGGTGACGCGCTTGTCGGAGCCAAGCAGGTTCGAGCGGTAGACGAGGCGTTCGGGCTCGGTCATGGACGCGGCCTTGGCGTCGTCCCACTTGTTTTCAAGGCGTTTTGGCGCGGTGGACATGAAGTTTCCTCCCAGAGGTAGAAGCGCCGGCCAGGGACGGCGCGGGGTTGGTCTTAGGCTTTCCGCTGGCTGTCATCCCGGCGAAGGCCGGGATCCATCTCCAGATCTCAGGATGGGCCCCGGCCTTCGCCGGGGTGACAACCGAATGGTAAGGCGACGGCTGAGCATGGATCGCAGCCTCGTTTGGCGCGGAGATGGCCACAGAACCACTGACAATGTCAATCAGAAACGATCAGGTTTCATCATCTCTGCGCGAAACTGATTGAAAATGGCAAAAACCTGATTGACTCTGGTGGGAAAGAGTGGAAGCAGTGCGTTCAGGGAGTATCAGCCTTGCACGAAACGGAACGTCATCGCGTTATATTGGCCGCTGCACAGTCACACCCGGTGGTGACAGTGGCCGAATTGTGCGAAGTGACAGGCTCTTCGGAAGCCACTATTCGCCGGGACATTGCCTCGCTCGACGAGCAGGGCAGGCTGCGCCGGGTGCGCGGTGGCGCCGAGGCGATCAACCCGCCGGCGCAGGGCGGCCTCGTGGGGCGACCCTTTTCAGTCAACGAAACGATCAATATCGCGCAGAAGCGCTCAATCGCGCGCGCCGCGGCCGATCTTTGCCGTGATGGCGAACCAGTGATCATCAATGGCGGAACGACGACCTACCAGATGGTGCATCACCTGACGGCGCGGCGGCTGAACGTGTTCACCAATTCCTTCGCCATCGCCGAATTTCTCCTGCACAATTCGCGCAATTCCGTCGTCATTCCCGGCGGCACGGTCTATCGCGAGCAGAACGTCATCCTTTCGCCCTTTGGCGGCGTGGTGGCGAGCCATTTTTATGCCAAGCGCATGTTCATCGGCTGCCAGGGGATCGGTGCCCATGGACTGATGGAGGCCGACCCGATGGTCGTCCAATCCGAGCTTGGCCTGATCGGGCAGGCGGACGAATTGATCGTGCTGGCCGATTCTTCCAAATTCCAGGGCCGCAGCAGTCTGATCCTGTGTGGCCTCGACCGAATTGCCGCTGTCATCACCGATAGCGGTATCCGCGACGAAGATCGTCAAATGCTGGAAACGGCAGGCGTCAGACTCATCGTGGCGGACTTAACGGCTCAAGCCGCCCAGGTGGCTTGAGAATGAACTTCAGATCATCCCAGGGAGGGAATTCATGAAACTGTTTAATCTGATGGCAGCAACCGCTGCTGCAGCGATCCTCTTGGCTACCCCGGCCTATGCGCAGACGCGCATTGCGCTTGTCGTGAAATCGCTCGGCAACGGCTTTTTCGACGCCGCCGCCAAGGGCGCCGAAGAAGCTGCCGCCGAAATCGGCGACATCGAGCTGATCTATACCGGCCCGACCGCTGCAACCGCCGAAGCCCAGATCGAAGTCGTCAACTCGCTGATCGCCCAGCAGGTCGACGCCATCGCCATCTCGGCCAACGATCCGGATGCGCTCGTGCCGGTTCTGCAGCGCGCCCAGCAGCGCGGCATCAAGGTGATCTCTTGGGATTCCGGGGTTGCTCCCGAAGGCCGCCAGATCCACCTCAACCCGTCTGAAAACGCGCTGATCGGCGAAACCATCATCAAGCTGGCTGCCGACTACCTGCCCGAGGGCGGCGACGTTGCCATTCTCTCGGCCGCGTCCACCGCGACCAACCAGAATGCCTGGATCGAAGCGGCCAAGGCTGTTCAGCCCGAGAAGTTCCCGAACATCAACATCGTGGCCACTGTCTATGGCGATGACGATTCGGTAAAGTCGACCGAAGAAGCTCGTGGCCTGATCGCTGCTTACCCTGACCTCAAGGCCATCATCGCTCCGACCACTGTCGGCGTCGTTGCTGCCGCCCAAGTCGTGACCGACCAGAACTTGATCGGCCAGATCAACGTCACCGGGCTCGCCCTGCCGTCCGAATTCAAGCAGTTCATCGACAACGGCGCTTCCCAGGCCGTGGCGCTGTGGAACCCGATCGATCTCGGCTACTCGGCCGTGTTCCTGGCCAAGGCCCTCGTCGATGGCGAGGAAGCTGCGCCCGGCGCCACCTTCTCGATCGGCAAGGTGGGCGAAGTAACGCTCGATGACACCAATTCGGCAGCAATGTCGGCGCCGTTCCAGTTCGACGCGAGCAACATCGAAGAGTTCTCGCAGATCTACTGAGGCTCTGCGCTATTCTTCTCCCGCTTGGGGAGAAGGTGGCGCGTAGCGTCGGATGAGGGGGATTTGTCTCGTGTGCAGATGCGAGGAGAATCCCCCTCACCCGTCTCGCCCTTCGGGCGATCCACCCTCTCCCCGAGTGGGAGAGGAACAGGGACGGAAGTCCCATTGTGAGCATGAACTATGACAGACCCAATCCTGACCCTGACGGGCATATCGAAAAGTTTTCCCGGCGTGCGGGCGCTGCACAATGTGTCCCTTGAACTTTATCCGGGGCAGGTGACGGCGCTGATCGGGGAAAACGGCGCGGGCAAGTCGACACTGGTCAAGACCATGACCGGGATCTACCAGGCCGACGAGGGCGAAATTCGCGTCAAGGGGCAGGCAGTGAGCCTGCCGACGGCGATTTCGGCGACCAATGCGGGCATCACGGCTATCCATCAGGAAACCGTGCTGTTCGACGAATTGAGTGTCGCCGAGAACATCTATCTCGGCCATGCGCCACGCAACCGGTTCGGCATGATCGACTGGAAGACGATGCGCACCGAGGCGCAGGAGACGCTCGATTCCATGGCGGCAGGGATCGATGCGGGCATTCCCTTGAAGGAACTCGGCATTGCCAAGAAGCACCTCGTTGCGGTGGCACGGGCGCTGTCGGTCGATGCGCAGGTCGTCATCATGGACGAGCCGACGGCAGCGCTCTCCCAGAAGGAAATCGAGGAACTCTACGTTCTTGTCGAGCTGCTGAAAAAAGAGGGCAAAGCGATCCTCTTCATCTCGCACAAATTCGACGAGATCTATCGCATCTGCGACCGGTTCACCGTGTTCCGCGACGGCGAAATGGTGGGCAAGGGCCTTATCAAGGACACGCCGGAAAGCGAGATCGTCAAGCTCATGGTTGGCCGGTCCGTGGACCATATCTTTCCCGCGCGCGAGGCCGCGATCGGCGAGACGCTGCTCGAGGTGAAAGGTTTGAGCCACCCGACCGAATTCGAGAACATCTCCTTTTCGGTCAGAAAGGGCGAGATCCTGGGCTTTTATGGCCTTGTGGGCGCAGGCCGAAGCGAGGTCATGCAGGCCGTGTTTGGGATGACGTCGGTGTCGGGTGGGACGATCGTCCTCGACGGCAAGACCATTGCGCCGCGCTCGCCTGCCGATGCGGTCGAGGCCGGCATCGTCTATGTGCCCGAAGAGCGCGGCAAGCAGGGCGTGATCACCGGCGAGACGATTTTCAAGAACGTATCCCTCCCCAGTCTCGACAAGACCAGCCGGGGCGGCTTCATCCGCATGGCTGAGGAATTCGCGCTCGCGCGGACTTATACCGAAAGGCTCGATCTGCGGGCTTCGTCCCTGAGCCAGAACGTTTCGACGCTTTCCGGCGGAAACCAGCAGAAGGTGGTGATCGCCAAGTGGCTCGCAACGCTGCCCAAGGTCATCATTCTCGACGAGCCCACCAAGGGCATCGACATCGGCTCCAAGGCCGCCGTCCATGGTTTCATGGCCGAGCTCGTGGCGCAGGGGCTTTCGGTCATCATGGTGTCTTCGGAACTGCCCGAAATCCTCGGCATGAGCGACCGGGTGGTGGTGATGCGCGAAGGGCTGATGATCGAAACGCTTGAAAACAAGAATCTGCAGCCCGAGACGCTGGTGCGTCTTGCCGCTGGCATTGCCGAAGGGAAAGCTGCATGAACCGGCTTCTCAAATCCCGCGAACTCTGGCTCGCTGTCGGCATCGTCGCCGTCGTCGGGCTCGTGACGCTGCGGTTCCCGCGCTTCTCGCAGCCGGGAAATCTTCTCACCATCTTCAATGACACCTCGATCCTGATGATGCTGGCGCTAGGCCAGATGGCCGTCATCCTGACGCGATCTATTGATCTCTCCATGGCTTCGAATCTGGCGTTGACGGGTATGATCGTCGCCATGATCAATGCGGCGATGCCGGGCGTGCCGATCCCGCTTTTGATCGCGGGGGCAGTTCTGGCCGGCGCGGCGCTGGGGGCCTTCAACGGCATTCTCGTCTGGAAGCTCGATATACCGCCCATCGTCGTGACGCTTGGGACGCTGACCATTTTCCGCGGCCTTGTCTTCGTGATTTCGGGCGGTGCCTGGGTCAACGCGGCGCAGATGAGTCAGGAGTTCATCCAGCTCCAGCGCGGCTCCTTCCTCGGCCTGCCGATCTTGAGCTGGTTCGCGATCGTCGTTGCCGGGCTCGTTTATCTCCTGATGACGCGCACGCCTCAGGGCCGGGCCTTTTATGCCATCGGCGTCAATCCGACCGCGGCGGTCTATACCGGCATCGATGTGGGACGCACCAAATTCCTCGCCTTCGTTCTTGCCGGCGCCATTTCCGGGCTTTGCGGCTATCTCTGGATCTCGCGCTATGTGATCGCCTCGGTGGAAGTGGCGGGCGGCTATGAACTGACCATCATCGCGGCCTGCGTCATCGGCGGTGTGTCCATCGCCGGAGGCATCGGCACGGTGGCCGGCGCCCTGCTCGGCGCCCTTTTCCTCGGCGTCGTCAACAATGCCCTGCCGGTGATCGGCGTTTCGCCCTTCTGGCAGATGGCAATTTCCGGCACGGCGATCCTTGTTGCCGTGGTCCTCAACGGGCGCAGCGAAAAATCCAAGGGCCGGATTATTCTCAAGAAAGCGGAGGCGGGGGCGTGATGAGCTTTGTGCATCTGGGCCTGCCGAACCCCCACCTAGCCTCCCCCTGGGAGGGGGAGGGACCGCATCGGGGCAGGGGCGAGATCCTTACTCAACCGCCAGCCCAGCTCCTCCCCCTCGCAGGGAGAGGTTGGGTGGGGGGTTGTGCTCCCACCAACCCATTCTCCGTCTCAGCGCCGGGAGCTTCTTCATGACCGACACAACCGCAACCGGCCGCCAGCTTCCGGATCGTCTCGACAACCCGGTGAAATCCGCGGTGCTGAGCTGGGAAAGCCTCTTGGTGCTTGTGGCTCTGGCGATCTTCATCGCCAATTCGTTTGCCTCGCCCTACTTCCTTAACGAGTGGAGCTTGAGCGACATGACGTTCAACTTCACTGAAAAAGCGCTGATCGCGCTCGCCATGGCGCTCGTCATTATTACCGGCGAGATCGACCTTTCGGTGGCTTCGATCATTGCGCTCGCCTCGACCATGATGGGGCTTGCGCTTCAATATGGAGCCGACACGCCGACGCTGGTCGCGGTTGGCGTTGGCGTCGGCATCTTGTGCGGTGCATTCAACGGCGCCCTGATCACCGGGCTCAAGCTGCCCTCGATCGTTGTGACCATCGGCACAATGAGCCTGTTTCGCGGCATCGCCTATATCGTTCTGGGGGACCAGAGCTTCCGCGGCTATCCGGCAAGCTTCTCGTGGTTCGGACAGGGCTATGTGTTCTGGGTGATCTCGTTCGAGCTGGTGCTGTTCCTTCTGGCGGCAGTGATCTTCTATGTCGTTCTGCACCACACCAATTTCGGCCGGCGTGTCTTTGCCATCGGCAACAACGCGACCGCCGCGCGGTTTTCGGGCGTGCGTGTCGACCGGATCAAATTCATCCTCTTCTGCCTGACGGGGCTGATGAGCGGGCTTGCCGCCGTCCTGCTGACGGCGCGTCTTGGTTCGACCCGGCCCTCGATCGCGCAGGGGTTCGAGCTCGAGGTGGTGACCATGGTCGTTCTCGGGGGCGTTTCGATCCTGGGTGGCTCGGGGTCGATCCTCGGCGTGGTCCTTGCGGCACTGATCATGGGCCTTGTGACCTTTGGCCTTGGGCTGCTCAATATTCCGGGCATCGTGATGTCCATCTTCATCGGCGCGCTCCTGATCGTGGTCATTGCGCTGCCGATCCTGTTCCGCATGTGGAGGCAAAGACGAGCATGATCACCGACGGAACTTACGAAAAGCACGCTTTCAAGATGCATCTCAACGAGGGCATGGCGGCTGAATATAAAAGACGCCATGACGAGATATTTCCCGAACTCGTCGACCTGCTGCACGAGGCGGGGGTGAAGGACTATTCGATCCATCTCGACGAGGAAACCAACACGCTGTTCGGCGTGCTTTGGCGTCGCGTGAATCACACGATGGGCGATCTGCCCAACACCGAAGTCATGAAGCGCTGGTGGGCGCATATGGCCGACATCATGGCGACCAACGAGAAGAACGAGCCCGTTTCGGTGGATCTGACGCCGGTGTTCTGGATGAAATAAGAGCTTGGAAAGCTCACACTTCGCTCTGCTGGCCCACGCTTCCCAAATCAGGTGCGCCCGGCTGCCGGTGCCGTCAAAAGCCTCGCGCTATTTCCCTACCTCGTTTCGCCACGAATATTGCGGGGAATAGCCCAGCATCCGTTTTGCTTTCTCGATGGAGAGCAGGGTCGAATTGGTGGAGATGTTCCCCTTGTGCGGAACGTCAGGAAAAACTTCGGCCAGAAGCGAGATGTTGGATCGGGTCATCACCGAATCGGCATTGGCAATGATGAAAGCTTCAAAGCCCTTGAAGTCGGCTTGAATGGCACGCCGGACAGCCTGGGCGCCATCGCGCGCATCGATATAGGCCCACAGGTTCCACTTGCGCGCAGTAGGATCGCTGTCGAACTTGGGGAAGGCGGCGTAATCTTCCGGATTCATGACATTGGAGAACCGTAGGCCGACCATGCGCAGGTCCGGATCCCAGCGGCAGAACTGAGCCGCCATGGTCTCGTCGAGCAGCTTGCCGAGCGAGTAGGCGCTCTCGGGACGCGGAAAATAATCTTCGTCAACTGGCGCGTAGGGCGGCGGAGTATCGAAGGGCAGACCCAGAACCGTTTCGCTCGATGCGAACACGACGTTCTTGATCCCAGCCAGCCGGGAGGCCTCGAACACATTGTAGCTGCTCGTGACGTTGTTGGCCAAGGTCCGGGGATTGGATGCAAGGCCCGGCGCCGGGATGGCGGCAAGGTGCACGACGGCATCAAATGGCCCGCCACGTTCGTCGATCTTCCCCAAAATTGCCGAAGCGACCTCCCCGAAATTGGTGAGATCGATCCGCACCGAGCGGCAGATCGGTTCGAGGAGGGCTGTCTGGTCGAGATTGAGAACGTCATAGCCATGGGCAACGAGATCCCGCAATACGGCGCGCCCGAGTTTGCCGCTCCCGCCTGTCACGAGCACTTTTTTCATCCCGAGTTCCTCCGTTTCTGCGCCATTCCGCGTCATGCTTCTGAGGGTAAGCGCGTTTTGGAGCGCTGCCAACCGGCACGCGAGGGGCACTCGGACGAGAATTTTGATGAACCGAACCTGAACCCGCCCATCAGGGTGGGTTCAAACCGGCCAAAGCAAGTTAGGCACAAGAACGAAACGCCTGATTGGAATGCCCAAGATGAACAAGTCACAGGAAAAGGTTCTGGTCGCCACGCTGTGCGGCCTCGTGGTCACTGCCGCAGCCGGTTTTGCCGTGCAGCCGGCGATCGCCGCGGGTTATCACGTCGATCAACTCGCCCGCGTCAGCAATGTCGCGCGCTGGGACACGCTTAACGTGCGCAAGTGGCCAGCGAGCTATTCGCAAAAAGTCGGCGAGTTCCGTTCGGGAACACCAGTCTGGGTGGAACGTTGCATCGAGGTCGCAGGCGGCGCCGATTGGTGCCTCGTTGAGCGGCAGGACACGCGCGGTTGGGTCAACTCGCGCTTCCTGACACCGATGGAAGACTGGGACATTTGAATTCATCCGGCTCCGGCCGGCCCCCTGAGTAATTGCGTACCTCCCCCATGCATTGACTTTTCCGGCTCCTGACTGTTCCTCAAGAACAGTCGGAGCCGGAGTTTTTTGTAATGGATGCCAATCCTGTTCTTGCCGAGGCCTTGCGCGGCAACTGGATCGAAAATCGACATCGCGGAGCCTTTGCCGTGCTCGACGCAGAGGGAACGGTCATCGCCTCGGCTGGCGATATGGACCGACCGGTTTTTCCGCGCTCCGCAATCAAGTCCATGCAGGCCCTTGCAATCTTTGACCGTCATGCGTTCGATCGTTTTCACCATACGAGCGAGGAACTGGCATTGGCCTGTGCCTCGCACCATGGGGAAGAGGTGCATGTCAATGCCGTCGGCGCCTTTCTCGACCGCGTGGGTTTATCAATCGAACATCTCGAATGCGGGGCACATCAGCCCACAAACGGGGTTGCGCGCGAGCGGCTGCGTGAAACCCATGCCACGCCAAGCGCGCTCCACAACAACTGCTCAGGCAAGCATGCCGGCATGCTCAGCGTCGCTTTGGCCATGGGTGTGCCCACCGCCGGATATGTCAGCCGGGAGCATGAGGTGCAACGCGCCGTGCGGGCCGCCGTGGAACTGGTGATCGGCGAGAGCCTCACCGAAGATCGCTGCGGCACCGATGGCTGTTCGATCCCCACCTGGGCCGCGCCATTGCGCGCCTGGGCGCTGGGCTTTGCGCGAATGGCCACCGGGCGGGGTCTCGATGCCGGGCATGCGGCCGCGGCAGAGGCTCTCTTTGATGCAGCAACGGAGCACCCGCTGCTTGTGGCAGGCACGGGACATTTCGACACTCTGGTGATGGACGCCTTTGCTGGCCGCGTCATGCAAAAGGGCGGTGCTGAAGGTGTGCAGTGCGGCGCAATTCGCGACAAGGGCTGGGGCTACGCGCTCAAATGCGACGACGGCAACATGGCTGCGAGCCAGGCTATGGTCGCGGGACTGCTGCTCAAATATGCCGATCCCGATGAAGCGCAGCGGCAGGTGCTGGAAGGATTTGCGCGGCAGCCCACGCTGAATGTGCGCAAGGCTGTGGTGGGGGAGGTGAGGGCGGTTCTATGATCACAAAGACCCCTCACCCTAACCCTCTCCCCGAAGGGGCGAGGGGATAACATCGAGTTCTTGACCGAGTGCTGCGACACTCACCAGACCAGTCCCCTCGCCCCTTAGGGGAGAGGGTTAGGGTGAGGGGCTACTTTATTATCTAATCGTCACATGCGGATATCGGTCCGCGACGGCGCGGAGGTCGGGTTCGGCGATTTCGGTCCAGCGAAAGCCGACGATTTCGCCCACGCGCGGGTCGTGAATGAGGTTGTCGGCGATCAGAACCGGCCCGGGGTCATCGGCAACGGTGATGCCGATGCCGATGTCGCTGGCATAAACGACATTGCCTGTTATCGCGACCGCCCGCATGAAGCTGCCGAACCCTGCAGCAATGGCGACGCCTGGCACGTTGGTGACGACATTTCCCGTGACGGCCACTTCCGCCTCGGCATAGATGCCGACGGGCACGGTATCGGGATTGACCTCGGAGCGCGGCGAGATGTTGCGCACGATATTGCCCGAGCAGACCGCGATATGGCCACCAGAGTCGAGATTGGTGATCGAGATGCCCGTGGCGGCACCGTCGATGACATTGTTGGAAATGACCGAACCTGAATAGCCGAACTCGGAGAAGATCGCGACCTCGCCGGAGGTGTGACAGATATTGCCCGTGACCTGGCAATTGCTGGTCGTGTTGAGACGCACGGCGGTAAAGGCGCAGTCGGAAATATGGTTGTCCGCCACGATCACCTCGTCGGCCAGGTAAACATTGATACCGTTACCGTTCTGGCCGTTGCCGCCGCCGACCCACTCGATGTCGGAAATCCGGTTGTTGACGAGGATGGAACCGTCCGGCCCCTGTTCGCTGCGCCAAACCCTTATGCCGGCATTGGCGCAGGCCGAGATGACATTGCCGGTGGCGAGGAACCCCTTGCCGTCAAGAGCATGGATTGCAGCATCGCCATGGTTCGTGAACGTGCAATCACGTACGGTCGCCGCGCTTTGGAAGATCGACAGGGCGATGCCTGGGCTGTCGGAGAAGTGGCAACGCTCGAGCGTGACGGTGTCGGCGCCCTGAAGGCCGAAAAGCGGATCGCTGCCCGAATTGCCCGTAAAACCGACATCCCGCAGCACGAGGCCCGATTGGTGTAGGAAACCGCCGATAGCTGCACCATTGGCGACGAGCCAGGTCGCGCCGGGAACGCCCTCGACGACGAGATTAGGCGCAAAGCGGATATTGCTGACGCGAAAGCGGCCGGCGGGCAGGGCAAGTCGCCCAGTGGCGCCATCGAGCGCAGCCTGCAAGGCGGCACTCTGATCGGCCTCGCTATCTGGGGCGAGCGCCGCCACTTGCGCGTGGGCCGCAGCGGGCAGGGCAAGGGAAAGGCCGGCGAGACCGGCAAGAACATGGCGACGGGTCGGCTGGAGATCATGGCGCATAGGGGCATAGTGCCAGTTTCGGCGCGCGGCGCGAGCAATTCCCCAAGTCTTGGTGAACGCGTCTTCATGCCTGCCTTGTTTGGCGCAGCACGAGATGGCTATAACGGAGGCAATATGTTCAAGGCAGGTGACCCATGCTCGTCGACGGCAAGATTTATCTCGGCACGAGCACCCGGCCCGAATATCTTAGCCTCAAATACGCTAATCGCCACGGGCTTGTGACCGGCGCTACGGGCACCGGCAAGACCGTGACGCTGCAAGCGCTGGCCGAAGGATTTTCCGCTGCCGGCGTGCCGGTCTTTGCTGCCGACATCAAGGGCGATTTGTCTGGGATCGCCAAGGGCCAGCCGATCCAGCCCTGGCAGACCAAACGGGCCGAGGAAATCGGCTTTTCCGATTACGCCAACGATGCTTTTCCAGTCATGTTCTGGGATCTGTTCGGCAAGCAGGGCCATCCGGTGCGCGCGACCATCTCGCAGATGGGGCCTGTGCTTCTGAGCCGCATTCTGGACCTCAACGACACGCAGGAGGGGGTTCTGAACATCACCTTCCGTGTCGCGGACGACGATGGGCTCCTGTTGCTCGATCTCAAGGATCTGCGGGCTGCGCTCGCCGATGTGCAGGGGCGCGCCCGCGAAATCTCGGCGCGCTACGGCAATGTGACGACCGCCTCGATCGGAGCGATCCAGCGTGCCTTGCTGGTGCTGGAGCAACAGGGCGCAAACGATTTCTTCGGCGAACGGGCGCTCGAAATCGCCGACCTGATGCGCACCGATACCGATGGCCGGGGTTTCGTCTCGATCCTCGCCGCCGATCAGCTGATGCGCGCGCCAAGGCTTTATGCGACGTTTTTGTTGTGGCTCCTCTCGGAGCTTTTCGAGGAATTGCCGGAGGTGGGCGATGGCGAAAAGCCCCGTATGGTGTTCTTCTTCGATGAGGCGCACCTGTTGTTCGATGATGCGCCCAAGGCGCTGACCGATAAGGTCGAGCAGGTGGTCAAGCTGATCCGCTCCAAGGGCGTCGGGGTCTACTTTGTGACGCAGAACCCGGTCGACATTCCCGAATCCGTTCTCGCGCAGCTGGCCAACCGCGTCCAGCATGCGCTTCGCGCCTATACCCCGCGCGAGCAGAAGGCGGTGAAGGTGGCGGCGGAAACCTTCCGCCTAAATCCCGATTTTTCGACCGAAGAGGTCATCACCCAGCTTGGCACCGGAGAAGCGCTGGTTTCGGTGCTCGAGGACAAGGGCGTTCCGTCGGTTGTCGGACGCACGCTGATCCGGCCGCCTTCGGCGCAGGTGGGGCGCTCAATCTGGCCGAGCGGGACGCCACCATGGCCAACTCACCGGTCGGTGGGCTTTATGACACTGCGATCGACCGGGAATCGGCCTTCGAAATTCTGGAGCGACGGGCGCGCGACCGGCAACTGGCCGAAGAGCGCCAGCGGCTCGATGCGGCGGATCGACTTGCCGCCGAGCGGCAGGCGAAAGACGAAGTGCAGCCCGAGCGCCCGCGGCGAGCATCGAGCCGGCAAACGCCGGCGGAAGCGGCGATGAACTCGTTTGCCCGCACGGTCGCCAACAGGCTGGGCAACGCCATCGTGCGGGGCATTCTCGGTGGGTTGAAGGGACGGCGATGAACACGGCAGAAATCAGCAAAACCAGCCCGGTGATCGGCATTTTCGCCTCGGACCGCGGGCCGGGCGATCCGGAACGGGCAAGCCTGATGAGCCAGACCGGCACGCTATTAGCGCGACGCGGCGCCCAGGTATTGTGCCTTTGGGAAGCGGGCGTTGCTCCGTTGCCGCTGATGGCTGCGGCGCGGCAGGTGGGTGGTTCGGTGTCGATCCTTGCCGATGAAGACATTGTCCTGCCGCCGACCCTGGCCGGAGTGCCAGTTCGGGTTATCCCCGATCGCGCGGCGCGGCATGAAACGATGAGCGCCGAGGCCGAGGTTTTCGTCGCCTTGCCCGGCTCTCTGGGTTCGGCGACCGCGCTTTTCGGCAGTTGGGCGGCGGGCAAGGGCAAGGGACGTCCCGTCGTCATGCTCAATCGCCACAAGGCCTTCGAGGTAGTGAAGGGCTTTGCTGGTGACGTGCTCTCGCATGCGATCAGCGGGCACGACAAACGCGTGCAGTTCGCAGATGGGGTCGAGGATCTGTGGAACAAGATCGGGTGGGTTCTGGAGCAGCGGCGGTGAGAGGGTGAGAAATACCCCGTCCTAGCCTCCCCCTGGTAGGGGGAGGGATCTGCCGGTGTCTCACAAAATTCTCGGCTCCTGCGTTCCCTCGCCCCTGAGGGGAGAGGGTCAGGGTGAGGGGTTCAGGGGTTGTGAAGCCTGTGTACCCACCACGAGCGCTGAACCCCTCACCCGACGCTGCGCGTCGACCTCTCCCCTCAGGGGCGAGGTGAAGAAGTGGCGCGTTAGGGGCGTGCGAAGTGAGGGCTTAACAACCCGCGCATGCAAGGTCGAAAAGCGCCTAAGGCTCCAAGCCCGGATGCATGGGTTTGCGGCGGTCGGGGAAGAGGGGGACGACGTTGTCGGTGGCGCGACGGGTGGGCCGCGTTGTGGGCCGGGGCAGGGGGACGCGGTCGCGGCGTTCGGGGCCGCGATAGCCGGAGCCGAGTAGGCCGACGACGCTGCGATTGATAAGGCGCGCCTGGACGCGCTGCAGGAGATGACGCGGCGACATGGGTTTGACCAGAACTTCGTCGATACCGGCGCTGATGGCCTGATGCCGCATGGGTGCGGTGATGAGCCGCGTCAGAGCGACGACGGGAAGCTCGCGCGAAACAAAGCTTGGGTCGAGCCGAATGGCCTCCACCATCTCGTAAGCGGGGCGGCCTTCACGATCGAAATCCACCACCAACATGTCGAGCGGAGCGATGCGCATATAGGCGAAGAGTTCTGATTCGCTCTCGAATGCGCGAACGCGCAAACGTGTGTCGCCTGCCAGAACCATGGTCAAAACCGCAGTGAGCGCCGTGTTGGCGGCCAGAATGGCGACAGTTTTCGGCCGTATGATCAAGACGCTTCCCCGGGTAGTAAACGGATCGTTAACATGCCCTAAAGGGAGTTTGAAGAGCTCAGTTCCGAAAGAGAGGCGAGTTGGTGGGGAAAGTTTTCCCTAGAGTTCACGCGAGACTCACAACGGAGCCGGCGCCCTGACAAAGGCCCTCGGATCGAGTCCGAGGGCATTGTCGTTGTGGCCAGAGAGACCCTCAGCGTAAGTGGTCGAAAGGCAGGGCGCGGTTGAGAGGCCTTGAAAAGACCTACCCCTCCAACCCCGCGGAGCGGATGGCAAAGGCGTAACATTGGGCGGTTTCCTTGAGCCGATCGAAGCGTCCCGAGGCCCCGGCATGGCCTGCTCCCATATTGGTTTTGAGGTAAAGCGGAGCCGAGCCAGTGGCTGTTGCCCGCAGTTTTGCCACCCATTTGGCCGGCTCCCAATAAGTCACCCGCGGATCGGTCAGGCCAGCGAGGGCAAAGATGGGCGGATAGGCTTGGGCGCTGACCGCTTCATAGGGCGCATAGGCGGCGATGCGCGCGTAATCCTCGGCCGAGGTGATGGGATTGCCCCATTCGGGCCATTCGGGCGGGGTGAGCGGCAGGGTCTCGTCGAGCATGGTGTTGAGCACATCGACAAACGGCACCTGGGCGATGACGCCGCCCCAAAGGTCGGGCCGCATATTGGCGATGGCACCCATGAGCATGCCGCCGGCCGATCCGCCCTGGGCGATGATCTTGCCCTTTTGCGTGTAGCCGGCCGCGATCAGGGCTTCGGCCGCGGCGATGAAATCGGTGAAGGTGTTTGTCTTGTGCTCGCGGCGCCCCTGCTTGTACCAGGCATAGCCCTTGTCCATGCCCCCGCGGATATGAGCGATGGCGTAAACAAAGCCCCGATCGACGAGGGACAGCACCGAGACCGAAAAAGACGCTGGCATCGACATGCCATAGGCGCCGTAGCCGTAAAGGAGCGTCGGATTTGTGCCATCGAGCGCCACCCCCTTCTTGTAGAGCAAGGTCACTGGCACCTCGGCTCCATCGTCCGCCTTGGCGAAGATGCGACGGGTCTCATAGACGGCTGGATCGTGCCCGGAAGGCACTTCCTGGGTCTTGAGGAGCGTGCGTTCGCCCGTCGCCAGATCGACGTCGTAGACCTGGTTGGGTGTCGTCGGCGACGAATAGGACAGACGGAAAACGGTGGTGTCGAACTCGTAGCCCACCGACATGCCGAGCGCATAGGCTTCCTCGGCAAAGTGGACGATGTCTTCCTTGCCGCTCGTCAAGTCGCGCACGACGATGCGCGGCAGGCCGTCCTGACGTTCGAGGCGAAGGAGATGGTTCTTGAGCACAATGGTGTCGAGCACGAGAATGCCCGGACGGTGGGGCACCAGATCCGTCCAGTTCTCCGGCGCCGGGTTGTCGAGCGGCGCGGTGACAATCTTGTAGTCTTCGGCGCCCCCGGCATTGGTGCGGATGTAGAGAAGGCCATCGCGTTCTTCTACATCATATTCGCGATCAGTCAGACGTGGCGCCACGATGCGCGGTTCGCCACCAGATCCATCTTCAATCAGATAGACTTCCGAGGTCTGATGGTCGTGCGCGTCGATGATGATGAACTTGTCGTTCTGCGTCTTGTCTACACCGACGAAAAAGCCCGGATCGGCTTCCTCGTAGATGATCGGGTCGGACGATTGATCGGTGCCGATATCATGCCGGCGGACGCGGAAGGGTCGGTGATTGTCGTCGTACTCGGTATAGTAGATCGAGCGGCTGTCATTGGACCAGACATAGGAGCCGGCGGTCTCCCGGATGAGTTCGGGGCTGTCGATGCCGGTTTCGAGATCGCGGATCACTATGTCATAGTATTCCGATCCGGCACGATCGGCCGCCCAGGCAAGGTAGCGGTGGCTTGCGTCGTGGTCTGCCCCGGCAAAGCCGAAATAGCCGTCGCCCGCTTCGGCATTGCAGTCGAGCAGCACAGTCTCGGGTCCGCCATCGCGCGGCGTGCGAACGATCAGCGGATACTGCTTGCCCTCGAGCATGCGCGAGTTATAGGCGTAGGGCCCATCGGGCGAAGGGACTCCTGAATCGTCTTCCTTTATGCGGCCGCGGATTTCCCGGTAGATCTTGTCCTGAAGCTCGGACGTGGGTTTGCCGAACTGGTCTTCGTAATAGGCGTTTTCGGCGTCGAGATAGGCGCGAATTTCAGGGTCAAGCATTTCCGGGCTCTGCATCACCTCCTGCCAATTGCCGGCGCGTAGCCATGCCCAGGGGTCTTCGCGGGTGACACCATGATGGGTGTGGCTATGGGGTATGCGCTTGGCTTGAGGAGGAGAGGTCTCGGACATGGTCTTACCGCCTTGAAAAGCTGCGGCTGGGCCGCAAAGTTGATTTAGGACATAGGGCCCGCAGTCCCGGATTGCCAGTCCTTGATCACAAACCACAGCTAACTCCGGAAGAAGGCGAAAGCGCACGCGATTTGGCTTGTCGCCGGTCTTCCAATGAGTATGGTCACGCGGCACAAAATCCTGTGTTCGTTTAGCGCATAAGGAGAGGCCGTTGGGGCTGTCCCTGGATGCAAGCATAGCCCTGGTGCCAATCGCGCCGTTTGTAGCCGCTCTCCTGGCGCCACTCGTGCATAGATTGGCCGGCCCGGTGACCGGGTGGGTTCTGGCCCTGGTGCCGGCAGCGCTCTTTGTGCTGCTGCTGGTCAACTTCGTCGCGCCTATGACCCATGGCGAGACGCTTGCGCTCGCCATCGGCTGGGTTCCTTCGCATGGCCTCGATCTGGCCTTTTATGTGGATGGGCTGAGTCTGATCTTTGCCTTGACCATTCTTGGCGTCGGCACCCTCGTCATCCTTTATGCCGGTGCCTATCTTGCCGGGCACCACCATCTTGGCCGTTTCCTCGGCTTCATGCTCGCCTTCATGGGCGCAATGCTGGGTCTTGTCCTTTCGGACAACATGATCGGCCTCTTCATGTTCTGGGAGTTGACCTCGATCACCTCCTTCCTGCTGATCGGCTTCGATCACTCCCGGCAGGCGGCGCGCCGGGGCGCCATCCAGGCGCTGGTCCTCACCAACATTGGCGGCATGTGCCTGCTCGCCGGAGCGGTTGTCGCACATCAGCTATCCGGAACCTGGCTGCTCAGCGAGCTGCGCGGCATGGAGGATCTGGTCCGCCAATCCGCACTTTATGGTTTGGTGCTGGCGCTCTTCCTCGGGGCAGCCTTCACCAAGTCCGCGCAGTTTCCGCTGCATTTCTGGCTACCCAATGCCATGGAAGCCCCCACCCCAGTGTCCGCTTTCCTCCACTCGGCGACCATGGTCCAGGCTGGCGTTTATCTTCTCTCGCGCATGACGCCGGTTCTAGGGGGCACGGAAGTCTGGACGGGTCTGCTCGTCACCTTTGGGGCGCTGACGCTGATCTGGGGCGGCTTGGGAGCGCTCAAGCAAACCGATCTCAAACAGATCCTGGCGCAAACCACAATCGCCTCGCTCGGCCTTCTGGTGTTGCTGATCGGGCTTGGCAGTACGGCTGCCATTGCGGCCGTCGTGGTCTATTTCGTTGCGCACGCCTTCTACAAGGCTGCACTCTTCATGGTCGCGGGCGCTGTCGACCATGAAGCGGGCACGCGTGAAATCACCGCACTTGGTGGCCTTGCAGACAAGATGCCTGTCACCTTTATCGGCGCCGCTCTTGCAGCGCTTTCGATGATCGGGCTTCCCTTGACCGTCGGGTATTTTGCCAAGGAAGAGATGTATCTCGGTCTCGTAAGCGGCGAGTGGTCGGCCTTTCTGGTTCTCGCCGTCCTCGTCCTGGGCAATGCGCTGCTCGCCGGGGTAGGCCTGCTCGTTATGACGCGGCCCTTTCTGGGCGACGAATTGCCGACCCCGAAAAAGCCGCACGAAGCCCCCGTTGCCATGCTGGCCGGTCCGATCGTGCTGGGCGGTTTGGGATTCCTTGCCGGCATTCTGCCCGACTGGTTCGGCCATGATGTGCTGGTGCCGGGTGCCAGCGCAATTCTCGGGCAGGCGGTCGAGTCCCATCTCAGCCTAGCCATCAATCTCGCGAGCCCCTTGCTTTGGCTGTCGATTCTCACCTGGCTACTCGGCGTGGTGGTGTTCCGGCAGGCCACGCGTATTCGGGGCGCCCTGCGCCGTTTCGATGCCGCGCTCGGCTGGTCTGCCGATAAGGTGTTCGATGTCTGCTACTTCGCTCTCGTGCGCTTCGCCGGTGCGGTGACGCGGTTCCTCCATCACGGCAATCTCGAATATTATCTTGTCGTGGTCTTCCTCGCGCTAGGCATCGCCTTGTTCTGGCCGCTCGTGAGCCTTGGTGGTCTCGACTGGATCACGCCGACGGCCGAACTCGGCGACTGGTCGCAGCGTCTCGTTCTGCCTGATCTCCTGCCTTATGAATGGGCAGTTTTGCTGCTTGCCGTGGTCGGGCTTCTGGCGGTGCTTATTGCCTCGAGCAGGCTTATCGCCATTCTCTCGCTCGGTGTCCAAGGTACGGCACTGGCGCTGATCTTCCTGCTCTTCGGTGCGCCGGATCTCGCCTTTACCCAGCTGATGGTGGAAATCCTGTCGGTTATCATCTTGACCATCGTCATGACCAACCTGCGTCTCGACGCTCGTGATCACCGTCCGTTCGAGGACTGGGCACGCGATGGTACCCTGGCGATAGTCTGCGGGGCAGGGGTGAGCCTGTTGCTGATGCTGGTGCTGACCGGAACGCTCGACACGCGGCTTTCCGACTTCTTTACCCAAACCAGCGTGCCGATCGCCCATGGCGCCAACATCGTCAACGTCATCCTGGTCGACTATCGCGGCTTCGATACCCTAGGTGAAATCTCGGTCGTCATGGGCGCCGGCATCGCCATCCTCGCACTTCTACGGCGGCGCAAGGGAAGCGTTGCTACTCCACCAGTAGAGGCAGGTCGCGGCGGGGAAAAAGGACAAGAAGTATGAACACGATCATCTTCCGCACCGCCGCGCCCTTGATCGTTGCCACTATGCTGGTGTTTTCCTTTTACGTCTGTTTGCGCGGGCACAACGAGCCGGGCGGTGGTTTCATCGGGGGACTGATCGCCGCCGCATCCATTGCCGTCTTCGGCATGGCTGCGGGTGTGCCGGAAGTGCGGCGGGCGCTCAAGGTGGACCCGATGGCAATCGCCGGGTTCGGCGTTGTTCTTGCAGGGTTTTCCGGGCTTTTGAGCCTTCTCACCCAATCTCCCTATATGACCAGCATCTGGCTCTATCTCGAGCTGGGCAACACGACGGTGCCGCTTTCCACGCCCCTGTTTTTCGATCTTGGGGTCTATTTCGTGGTGTTCGGCACGCTTTCGGCCATAGCGCTGGCGCTGGAAAGCGATCGCGAGGAGGATCTTTGATGGACTTCATCCTCGCAGGGCTCGTGGGCGTCTTCATCGCGCTCGGCATTTATCTGCTGCTGTCACGCTCCGTGATCCGCATGCTGATCGGCATGACCATTCTCGGCAATGGCGTGAACCTCCTGATCTTTACCGCAGGCCGCGTGACGCGCGAGATTGCCCCAATCGTTCCATCCGGGCTCGAAGTGCCCCCAGGGCCGATCGCCAATCCGCTGCCGCAGGCGCTGATCCTGACGGCGATCGTCATCGGCTTTTCCATGTTCGCGTTTTTGCTGGTGCTGGCTTATCGCGCCTATCAGAGCATGGACGCCGACAATACCGACAACATGCGCCTGGCCGAGCCCGAAAAGGCACCCCAGCCGCCCCTGAGCTATTGAAATGGCCACTCCAACTGCATCGAACGACCTGCCCGCGGCCATGATTGCGGGGCTGACCCCAGCTACCGACTGGGTCATCGTCTTGCCTGTCGTGCTGGCGCTCGTGGGTGCGGCCGGCCTGATGGTGGTGCGGCGCTCCAATGGCATGCCGGTCATTGGCGCCGTACTCGTTCTTCTCGCCATCATCGCTTGTGAAGTGAGCCTGATCATGCGCATCGCGGTGGAGGGGCCGCTGAGCATGACCATGGGCAAGTGGCTGCCGCCTTTCGGCATCAGCTTTACCGCTGATATCTTTGGAGCAGCCTTTGCTCTCGCTGCGTCGGTCGTGACACTGATCGTCGTGCTCTATGCCCAGCTTGAGCGGGCGGAGGCAGATCCCCGAGACGGCTTTCACCCCATGGTGCTGCTGCTGCTCGCAGGGGTGACCGGCTCCTTTCTGACCGGAGACCTCTTCAACCTCTACGTTTGGTTCGAGGTCATGCTGATCGCCTCCTTCGGGTTGATTGTTTCGGGCGGTCGGCCGATGCAGCTCGATGGCGCCATCAAGTATGGTTTTCTCAACTTCCTGGCGACGACCCTGTTCCTGCTCGCCCTGGGCCTGACCTATGGTCTGCTCGGCACGCTCAACATGGCCGACATCATGCGTGTTGCCCCGCTCGCCAACACGGCAGCCATGACGGGCATCGCTGCGCTGCTGCTGCTGGCCTTCGGCATGAAAGCGGCAGCTTTCCCGGTTAATGCATGGCTGCCAGCCTCGTACCATACGCCTGCATCGGCAGTGTCCGCCCTGTTCGCCGGCTTGCTCACCAAGGTGGGCGCTTACGCGCTTTTGCGCTCGCTTGTGGCGGTGCTGCCCGCAAGCCGCGATCTTCTCGAGCCGGTTCTTGCTGTTCTTGCGATTGCAACGCTGGTGACCGCCCCGCTAGGGGCCATCGCCGAGACCCAGCTGCGCCGCGCCATCGGCTTCCTCGTCATCGGCGGCATAGGTGCGGTTCTCGCCGGGGTGGCGCTGCCGAACCTCTTGGGTGTTGCCGGGGCCGGTGTTTATATCTTCCACGCCATCCTGAGCATTACGGCCCTTTATCTGGTCGCCGGCCTAGTTGAGATCGAGACGGGCGAGACCGATACTCGGCGTATGGGCGGGCTCTATGCTGCCAATGCGCCACTGTCGGTCTTCTTTTTCGCTCTGGTACTGTCCGTTGCCGGGGTGCCGCCCTTTTTGGGCTTCTGGCCCAAACTGCTTTTGCTCGAGGGCGGGGTGGCCGAAGCAGGTCTGGGCTGGTGGGGAACGGCGCTGGTCGTGGCGCTGCTTGTCAATGCCATCTTGACCCTGATTGCCGGTTCCCGGCTCTGGGCGCATGTGTTCTGGCGCAATCTGCCTGCGGACACAGGGGCGCCAAGACCGGCGCTTGCGCCGAAATCAACGCGATCCCTTGCCTTCGGCGCCACGGCAGTGCTGGTGGTCGCGATCGTTGCCGGCGGGCTCTGGCCCAATCCCTTGATCGAAGGCGGCCAGCGGGCAGCCGCTGACCTGGTGGATCCCACCCGCTACGTCGAGGCCGTCGGGCTTGCGGAGGTTACGCCATGAGCAGTGCCTTTCTGACGGTCGTTCTTGCTATCCTTTGGGCCGGCATCACCAATAACTTCTCGGGACTCAATCTGCTTTTCGGCGCCCTCATCGGCGGGATGGCGATAGTAATGCTGCGCTACTCGATCAGGCAGCGTGGCTCCTTGCGCAAGGCTGCCAAAGTTCTGGCATTGACGGCTCTGTTTTTCCGGGAGCTGATGGCCAGCGCCTTGCGCGTTGCCTATGTGGTCCTGCATCCCAACCTCAAGGCTGTCGTCAAGCCTGCCATTGTTGCAGTGCCGCTGACGGTCAAGTCCGACGCCGAGATCACGCTTCTGGCCAATATGATCACCTTGACCCCTGGTACGCTGAGCATCGATGTCTCCAAGGACCGCTCGGTACTCTATGTCCATGCCTTGAGCATGGAGGACGACAAGGCGCTGATCGCCGACATCGCCAACGGGTTCGAAGCCAGGATCAAGGAGGTGTTCAATTGAACGCGGCCGCTTTCATCGACCTCGCCAGCTTGGTCGCGCTCGTCATCCTGGCGGCGGCCCTCATTGCATCGATCGTCCGGATCGTCATTGGCCCCAGTCTTGCCGATCGGGTTCTCGCGCTCGATCTGATGACCGTCGTCGCGATGGGCTTTATCGGAGCCATCGCTATCCGGACGGGGCTCATGCTTTATCTCGATATAGCGATCGCCCTCGCCTTGCTGGGGTTTCTCGCCACGGTGGCCCTTGCGCGCTACATCATGCGGCGTGGGCTTAAGGCTGAAAATGCGGACCCGGAGGTCCAGCCATGATCGTTGACCTCGCACTTTACCTTGGCGGCGTGCTGCTCGTCTTCGGTGCCCTGTTTTGTCTTCTTGCAGCAGTCGGGGTGATCCGGCTGCCCGATCTCTACACGCGCATGCATGCAGCATCCAAGGCGGGTGCAGTTGGCGGTGGATTGATTCTTCTCGCGGTTGCCGTGACCTGCTTTGACACAGGGGTCTTTTTACGAGCGATCGTCGGTATTTTGTTTCTGCTCCTCACCACGCCTATTTCTGCGCATCTTCTTGCCCGCGCCAGTTATTTGACCGGTTATAAGCCAAGCGAAAGTACGCACCGGGACGATTTGAAGACACGTTTGGAACAAAATCGGCCTGCATGAATAACATGCAATGAAACCGAATAATTGTCTGCTGCCGGTTGCACCTGATCCGGAACAGAACTAGGAATACAGAATGGCTGCAACTGCCCTTGTTGCTGTCCATCAAAAAATAAATAAAGGTTTGAAAACATGAACGACAACACCGCCCCGGCGGATGTGGGGGAGTTCGAGCTTGTCGAACTCAGTGCCGATATTGTCTCTGCATACGTGAGCAATAATGTCGTCAGCCCTGCCGACTTGCCCCGTTTGATTGCCGATGTGCATGGTGCGCTTCGGGGTCTGCGCGGTGCCGAGGCTCCCGCTCCCGTCGAAGACTTGAAGCCGGCTGTGCCGGTGCGCAAGTCCGTGGCGCCCGACTACATTATCTGTCTCGAAGACGGCAAGAAGTTCAAGTCGCTCAAGCGTCACCTGCGCACCCACTACAATCTCTCGCCCGAAGAATATCGGGAGAAGTGGGGCCTGCCGTCCGATTACCCGATGGTCGCGCCGAGTTATTCGGCAACGCGTTCCAAGCTGGCCAAGGACAACGGCCTGGGTCGCAAGGCTGGCTAAGGCCTTCCCGATTTTACAAGCGTCAGTGGCCGCCTTCAGGGCGGCCTCTTTATTTTTAGGATCGCACCTCCGACTTATCCCCGGGGGGAGTAGCGTCTGCGAGGGTATAGGAATATAGTCCTATTACCTTTGGAGATGACTAATGCGAATCGATGTTCCGTCCGCCACTACGCCAGCCTTGCGTGTGTCGCCTCCTCGGGCAAGCGGCGACTTGGGCGCCGTACTCTCTCTCGTCGCACGGGAGCGTAATGTCCCTATCCGTATCCTTGTTCATGCATCGCGTTGCCGGGCGCAGGCGGCGCGGGCCCGGCAGGTTGCCATGTATCTGGCTCATGTGGTCCAGGGCCTCAGCCTCACTGCGATCGGCGAGGCCTTCGGTCGGGATAGGACCACGGTCTCCTACGCCTGCAGCCTTATTGAAGATTTGCGCGATGATCCGGCGCTCGATGCCGAACTGGACGCGCTTGAGGCCCAGCTGATCGCCATGGCAGGAGGCGATCATGGTTGAGCACAATGGCCTGCCCGAGGCCATATCTCGCCTCGGTCTGGCGCGGGGTGGGGAGGCGGCTTTTCTTGAACCGCACCAACTCGAAGCTGCGCGCCGTCTGACTCGTACATTCGAGCGCGCCCGGCTTAGTCAGCGCGTGACCATGTCCTACGATGCCGCGCGAGTGGCGCGGAGCAGCAAAGGCGCGAGTGCCCAGTCAGATATTTCCGCCAGCGCAGCAGATGCACGCGAGCAATTGGCCGGGCTGGGGCGGCAGGTGCCGAGGGAATGCTGGGACATACTCTTTGATATCTGTGGGCTTGACCTGGGCCTGCAGGAGCTTGAGGCGGCGCGGGGCTGGCCGAGGCGCAGCGGCAAGCTGGTCTTGCGCATAGCGCTTTCCCATCTTGCAGCGCTCTATGGGATAACTGCAATCGCAGAGGGGCGGGAGCGAGCCGAGCAACGCTCATGGCTCGAACAGCGGGCACCCATGTTCGGCCCTGCACCGCGATCTTAACCTTTTCCGCAGGCTGTGCGCGCATTTCCCGGCAGCAGTGATATGGAAGGAAATCAGTCTCCGGTTCGCGCATCATGAACGGCAAGATAGTTTCGGTTCAGTATCTGCGTGCCATGGCCGCCTTCTTTGTGCTGGTCTCACATGCCTTGCTTTACCCGCTTGCTACGGAGAACCTGGCCTATGGCCGGCTCGGCTGGCTGGGAGTGATCCTCTTTTTCGTCATATCCGGGTTCATCATGGTCAGCGTCACCGATGCTGGCCAATTTGACGGACGGCAGTTCATGCGCCGGCGGATGATGCGCGTGGCGCCACTTTATTGGGGTTTCACCCTCGTTGCGGCGCTCCTCGCGCTTCTAGCGCCGCAGCTCTTCAAGACCACGACATTCGATGGCAGCCAGCTGGCGCTGTCGCTGGCTTTCATCCCCTTTTACAATCCGGCCAGCGAAGGTCTTCACCCTCTCTACAAGCTCGGCTGGACGCTCAACTACGAGATCTTCTTCTATGCCTGCTTCGCGTTGCTGGCGATGTTTACGGCACGCAGCCGGGTAGTGGGACTGACGATAGCCTTTGGCGGCCTTGCGGCTCTGGGCTTTGTGCTGTCGCCGACGTCAGCGATCCCGCAATTCTACACGAGTTTCCTGCCGCTCGCTTTCGTCGCTGGCTGCTGGATCGGGCTGGCCCATATCGAATGTCGGCTGGCCCATTTGTCGAGGCGTGCGTTGATCGCGTTTGCCGGAATTGGTCTCATCGGGATTGTAGAGGGTTTTGTCTGGGACCGGGGGCTGATGGAAGACTGGAGCGCCTTTGTGGGCTTCCTCGCCTTTTCCGTGGCTCTGATGCTGATTGCTTTACGCTGCGAAGCACGGTTGCCGCGGATCGCCTGGCTCGAAACGCTCGGCAACGCATCCTATTCGATCTACCTCGTGCACATCTTTGCGGTTGCCCTGATGGCGGGCATCGGTTTGCGGCTTCTTGGCAAGGATTTGCCGGGCATCGTGCCGATCCTGACGGTTCTGGCCGTAGCCTGCGGGCTATGGGCGGGGCTGCTGCTTTATCGCTTCGTCGAAAAGCCGCTGATGCAGAGGCTACAGAAGCGTTAGCTCACGCCGCCAGCGCCTTGGCCTCGCCGCGGATGCGGTTGACCATAGCCACCAAGCCATTGGATCGCTGTGCGGTCAGATGCTCTCGCAGCCCCAGCTCGTCGAAGATGGCGATCGCATCGGTCTCGGCGATCTCGGCGGCAGGACGATCCGAATAGAGCGCAAGGAGAATTGCCACCAATCCCTGCACGATCATCGCGTCGCTTTCCCCGCGGATCCTCAGCGCTGGTGCAGTGTCGCCACCCCGAGGCTCGGATACGAGCCACACCTGAGAAACGCAGCCATTGACCTTGTTTGCGTCGTTACGCTCGCTGTCTTCGAGTTTGGGCAATCCCTGACCAAGCTCGATGATATAGCGATACCGGTCCTCCCAATCGTCCAGGAAGGAGAGATTTTCGGCGATTTCTTGAAAAGGCTGGGGCTGGGTCATGCCCCTATCTATGGCATGCACACAGCCAATTCCAGTGCGCCGCAGCGGCAAAAGCCGCATCAGCCAGCGCGATCTGGTCGGGGCCGGGGCAGGGGAACGCCCTGCTCCGCCGCCACCGCGGCCGCTGTTGGTTCAGCAGGTGGGATCGCGGGCAGGGCGGCAGCCACGACGGCCTTGCCGCCGAAACAGTGAAGGCTGTCGCATTCGATCGCCTCGATCTGTTCGGAAATGAATTGACTGCCCGAGGCCAGCGCCTGATTGGCAACCGCTTCGGCAGAATCGCGGATATCCGCTTCCGGCTTGATGACCAGAAAAGCCGCGGTAAGCCAAAACGCTGAGCGCATAAGAAACATCATTGCAAAATCTTCCGAACGGATGGTTTCGCCCCTGAAGGTTAAGGCTAGGCGTCGCGTGTTAAGCCGGGCTGGGCCAGGCCGTTAAAATTTGAAACAAATCGCACTTGCAGTTTCGGAGCATGGGCAACGCCTTGTTTACGCTATCCGGTGAAAGCCCGGTGGGCAGAGGTCCATTTAAGCCCCTCTTAGGGTGTGCGGCGCGAGTGTTGGCCGCACAAGATCTGATGGCCAATCAGACCGCCAGCGCAGATTCGCGCTGGCAAAAGCGGTTCCAGGGGACGGCGGAGAGTGACGTCTCGACGATGAGTAAGATGATGCGCAGCCTAGACATTTTTAGCGTAACCGCGAGGGGGCGCACTGTTTCCGCCTCCGCCGGTCAGCGCGTCGATGTGTTGCGCCGCAAGACCATTGCGAACAATGCGCGTCTTCTGATTGCGCTGTCCGTTCTCCTGATGCCCTTTGCCATGTGGGCGCTGGTCGGCAAGGCCATGCTTGGCTTCGCGCTCGCTTGTCTCGGGCTTGCCAGCGGCATGATCAGCCTTTCGCTGCACCATCGCGGCAATCACGATGCAAGCGCCAAGGTGCAGGTAGCGAGCCTTCTTGCCGCGGGCCTGGTGCTGACCCTGGCCGATCCGCAACTGGCCGATATGGGCCTTGTCATCATGTTGATGGCCCCTATCCTGACGGCGCTGCTGCTCGATGCGCAGGCTCGGCTGGTGAGCTGGGCCGTGGTTGCCATCGCCCTTGGCTTTGCTGCGGCTCTGTCCTTGCTGGGCCTGCCGCTTCAGCCTGGTCTGGCCGCCGAAGCGACCTGGGCAGGCGCCTTCGTTTTTGCCGCCGCCATCTGCCTCGTTGCTCACTCGACCCACAAGATCAATGCCGGCTATGTCGTCCACGATAAGGCGCAGCTCAATGTCTACAGGCATCTGGTCGATCACGTGCAGGACACGGTCCTCTGCTTTTCCAGCGAGGGCGAGCTTCTGACCGTCTCGCTTTCGGCCGAGACGCTGTTCGGCTGCCCGCGCTATCAGGTGACCTCGCAAGCTCTCGGTGAGCGACTCCATGTCATGGATCGCCCGGCCTATCTCACGGCCTTTGCTGACGCCAATCAGGGGGGGCGCAGCCGCACCATCGAAGTGCGCATGCGTCAGGACGATCCCCATGCCGTTGGTCGTGTGCCGCAGTTTATCTGGGTCGAAGTGCGCTTCTCGCCCGTCAAGGACCAGGAAGCGGCCGGTGGACAGCGTTGCGAGGTCATCGCGCTCCTGCGCGATGTGACCGAGCGCAAGGCGAGCGAAGCCGCGATGGCCGAGTCGCGCCGCGTGGCCGAAGAAGCCTCACAGGCCAAGTCCCGGTTCCTGGCGACCATCGGTCATGAATTACGCACCCCCCTCAATGCTGTTGTCGGCTTTTCGGAAATGATGACCACGGGCATTGGTGGTGAACTGTCCCCGACCCATCGCGAATATGCGAGCCTCATTCACCAGAGTGGGAGGCATCTGCTCGACGTGGTCGGCATGCTGCTCGACATGTCCCGAATCGAGGCCGGCAAGTTCGAAATCGCAACCGCGCGGTTCCAGCCCGACGAAATCGTTCCCGCCTGCTTTTCCATGCTGGACGCGATGGCGCGGGGGCGGTCCATCAAACTTCAGAGCGAGATCGAACCTGATCTGCCGGCGATCCTGGCCGACGAGCGCGCCTGCCGCCAGATCCTGATCAATCTTCTCTCCAATGCCATCAAGTTTAGCCACGATGGCGATGTGGTCACGCTTGTGGTCAAGCGGCAGGGACAATCATTGAGTTTTTCCGTTCGCGATCACGGCATAGGCATGGCACCGGTTGCGCTGGCGCGGATCGGGGAACCTTTCTTCCAGGCGCAGGACGGGCTCAACCGGCAATATGAAGGTACGGGGCTCGGCCTGTCGATCGTCAAGGGCCTGGCCGAGTTGCATGGCGGCACCCTGCGCGCCATGTCCGAAATCGGAGCGGGGACAACCATGACGGTTCTTCTGCCCATAAACGGTCCGGCAACCAAGTTGGGCGAGACTGCCGAAGTCCTTCCTCTTCATCGTGAGCCTGCGCCGGCGCCAACACCTTCATGGCAAAACGAAAAAAGAAAAGCGCAATGACCGCTTCAACACTGTCTCAGATTCCCCTGATGGCCGGCAGCGTTTTGCTGGCGCACCTCAGCAAGGGAGCGCAGTGGGCTTTCGCCCGCTACATGCGCACGCCGCTGGCATCGACCGGCTTGCTGGTCCTTGTGACGCTCAGTGCCATGGCGGGGTCGAACGCGCTTTATATGCAGACGAGCATGCACCCTTCGCCTTTCTTCGGACCTGTGCGAGGCGTTCCGCAGCCGGTTGTCACGGCACCCGCCGATGCGCCCATGCCCGCGCCCCTCAGCCAGCGCGAGCAGGCTGCCGAGGCAGACGATATCGTTCTGCCCACAGCTTCTCCGGAGACGACCGGCAGCGTGCAGAGTGCACCTGTAGCGGTGCCCGCTGAACCGGTCGGCAATTCCGAAGTCTTTGCCGTGCAGAAAAAGCTCGCGCAGCTTGGCCTTTTTGAAGGCAAGGTCGATGGCTATTACGGCCCCATGACCGCTCGTGCCATCCGTGCATTCGAGGAGCGCAATGGCCTGGTGCCGATGGGCGCCCTGTCGGCCAATGTCGTTGCCGCGATCCTAAACTCTGATGGCTCGGGGCGGATGTCCATGGCCCCTGCCGCCGCACCGGCACCGCAGCAGCAGGTCGCCGCCGCTCCCGAACCGGCCGCTGCAACGCTGCCGGTTGCGGCAATTGCCGTCGCTCGCGTCGAAACCCAGCCTGCGCCTCAGCAGCCTGCTGCGGAGCAGGACCGCGTTGTTGCTCAGCTCCCGCCGCTCGGGCCCGTCGAGCAGGCAGTCGATACGGTTGGCACGGCTGCCGCCAGTTCCATCGATTCCATTATCGCCGCCGTGGGTGGCCCGCGCGAGACCTCCGCTCCGGCCCCCGTTGCGAACCCGCCTATTCCAACGGCCACTGTGCCGAGCCAGCCCATGCCAGCACCTGTCGCTGAAGCAGCGCCGCAGGTTCAGATTGCCGGGCAGGCTACTCAATCGAGCCAGCCCCGCGCCCTGCGTCCGGCGACCGACAAGACTTTGGTTTCCGACATCCAGCGCGGCTTGGCCAGCCTGGGCTTTTTCCATGGCGCCATTGATGGCAATCCTGGGCCCGAAACCTCGCGCGCCATTCGCGAGTTTGAAAATTTCAATCGCTACAGGATCACAGGTCAGGTCCAGCCGGACCTCGTCGATCTGCTGCGACAGGCTGGCGCTGCCATCTAGTGGCCGGGAACCTCCGCAGCGATCTGTGGTGCATGGCCTTTGTCCGGCGCCACAATGACCGGGGCAATATGTGCGTCGTTGCCAAGCGCGGCGACCCCATTGCCGGGCAGGTGTTCATCGAAGTCGATCATCTCGACGGCACTCGCTCCCTCTTTACCCCGGCGCCGGTGATCAGTCGCCCCGATGACGCAGGGCTGGTCTTCCAGGCCCGCTTTCGGCGGGCTGAACCGGACAAGGTTCGCGACCGCATTTTGCAGGAACAGCGATTCGATCCGGACCTGTGGGTGATCAGTCTCGATCTGCGGGATGATGATCCGGGGATCGATCTGGTGAAGGCATCTACTTAGTTGCCACGACTGCTTCAGTAGTCTCTTGGTGAGGCGCGCAGCTCAGCGCAGCCTCGAACCACGAGCTTGGCAGGACGCGTCTGGGCACTTCCCCCGCCCTTCGAGGCCGCTTCGCGGCGCCTCAGGGTGAGGGCTACATGGACGATGGGCGTCTCAGCTGGCCCGGCGGGCGCCGATACGGGAAAGGGCAACCATGGCTTGTTCCACCACGGCATTGCCCGAGCTGGCTGCCTGCGGCGTGCGGCGACTGACCATGGCGATTGGCCGGTATTCAGGCTTGGCGAGATCGAGCAGGTTCACCTCGCCACGCCAGGCGCTCATCAGGTAAGCCATTGAATCGGCGGAAACAGTAGCAAAGAGCGAGGCGAAGTCGGCAAGAGCCCGCGAGCGTTCGCTGTCGTGACTCGTGGCGTGGATCAGCACCTTGAGCCCGTCATAGGCGGAAACACCGAAGCCGCGCAGCACCACGAAGGTCGAGGCGCCGGTGACGTCGTGGGCGATCTGGCCGCAGCGCACTTCGTCAAGGCCGGTGATCTGGCTCAGAAGCCGCGTCACCTCGGGGCGGCGGTTTTCCGAGAAGAGCTTCATAAGGGCCTTGGTCAGTTCCGGGGTTGCGACCGAGAGCTGCTCGATCGTTCGCGAAATCGGTGCGGCCGGGGTCTCGCGATTGGCAAAGGCCTGAATGACCTTGATCCGGTACGCATCGGACAGGTCAAAGAACGCGGGGGCGAGGAGAGCTGCGTCGAAATCCTTCCGTTCGCCGAGCGATTCGGCGACTACATGATCCATCTGTGCCGAGCGGGCGAGGGCGCTGAGATAAGCGCCGCGGGGCTGGATGTCGAGATTGGTCGCAAGAGCGCGATAGACCTTGCGCGAGTTCATCTGGAAGAGTTTGGCAAGGACGACGTTGGATAGATTTTTTCGTCCCGCGATGATGGCCGCTGCGCCGACATCGTAGCGGCCGAGAACCTCGAGCATGGTGCGGTCGGAAAGCTCGCTCGCCCCGGCGAGAAAGGCGTTGAGATCTTCCCCAATATTTTCGACCACGAGCTGCTCGAGCGCAGAGGACAAAAGCTCGCTCCGGCCCAGGATTGCTGCGGCTTTTGCCTTGGCCTGAGGGCTTGCGGACTGGAAGAGGCGGCTGGCCAAAGTCTCGAATTGTTCCATTTCGGGAACGGTCGGACGGCCGCGCCGGGCATAGGCGTCGCAAGCCGCGATCAGCAGCGTATTGGTGCGGTCAACGCCCCCGGTTTCAATGAGAAGCTGAAAGGTTTCGTAGGGTTGAAAACCAAGCATAGCGGGCAGGACCATCGACTCTTTTTGCGCCAATTGCGCGTTCTGGTCCCCACTTTGCCGTCAATTCGTTAGCAGTCCGTTAACCTAAACGATCTCTTAATGGGAACAAGCGCGAGGGGCGTCGTCGCGCTGGGAGAATCATATCAACTCGCTGCCTCCACTAGGGACGGGGGAGCGGCGCGCCAATGGAGGTCAGCTTGGGAAAGCTGCTGAAATTCGTAAAGCGGGATCGCCCCGCCCGATCCGGAGCACCTCAGCCCGGAGACGCTCAGATATTTATTTTTACCGGGGTACGTTATGAACGCGGTCCGACGCCGCCACCCACTGACCGGCTCGACCCTTCACGGCGTCGTCGCAAACGCGGCTAGCCGAATGCCGTCCATCTTCCGTCTGCTGGGCGTGGTGTGCCTGGCCGGGATCGTCGTGGCTTGCGCTGCGCGACCCGTAGGCGATTTCGGCCGTGCGCAGCCGGGCGTGCTGCACGACCAGGTCATGCCCAGCGTCGGCACCTTCATGGCGCGGCAGCGGCGCGAGCCGGTGTCCGAGTTCAACCAGACCGACCAGGAACGCGAGATGCACGATCGCACCTGGCGGTTCCTCGTTGCAGCCCATGCCAAGGACTGGATGTTCGACAGCGAGAGCGAGCTGCAGCGCACCCGGATCACCCGCGCCAAGGACTGGACCTTCACGCGGGAGCGCTACTATGGCTGGCTCAAGAAAACGCATTACCAGTCATCCCGCGTGCGCTATGCAACGCTCGAGCGGCATATCCTGGCCGATATCGACACCTTGCCCACAACCTTTGCGGCAATCTGCGCCGTGCAGGAGGTCGATCGCAACCGCGCCATTGCCCTTGCGAACCTGAGCGATCTCGAACCCAATGCGGCCCATGACGTCGAGATGCGGAAAACCGAGAACCTCTGGCATATCGAGTGGTTCGTCCGGGCCGTGAACTACCGGTTGGACAGCTATTCCTATGCGCTCGACAATCTTCTTGTGGAAACGCCGCACGAGCAGTCCGTTGCTGTCGACGCCGCCTTGCGGCAACTGGGTGTCTGGGCTGAGCGAGCCAGACGCTACGACTTCTGCTCCGGTGTGTCCGGCGAGGGGGGCAAGGCGGGTGTCATCGTACCGTCACGCTTTCAGACCATGGTCCGGGACAACGAAGTGATTGCGCCGAAATAGGTTGGGGATGACGGCAAGCAGAGAGATGGAGCGGCCGGCAGGTTCGGCCCTCGAGGTGTTTGCCGCTTTTCTCAAACTCGGATTGACCAGTTTCGGCGGGCCGATCGCTCACCTTGGATATTTCCGCGAAGAGTTCGTCATCCGCCGCGGCTGGTTCGACGACAAATCCTATGCCGATCTCGTGGCGCTCTCCCAGTTTCTGCCCGGACCAGCGTCAAGCCAAGTGGGGTTCGCCATTGGCCTGAGCCGTGCGGGCGCGCTCGGGGCAGCCGCGGCCTGGACGGCGTTCACGCTCCCCTCTGCGATCCTTCTTGTGCTTTTTGCCTTCGGTGCGAGCGTTCTTGACGGACCGGCTGCCGAGGGCGTCTTGCATGGGCTCAAGCTCGTTGCGGTGGCCGTGGTGGCGCAGGCGGTTCTGGGTATGGCCCGCAGCCTGACGCCCGACAGGTGGCGGGCGGCAATCGCGGTTCTGGCCGTGGTTCTCGTCGTCGCGATCGGCGGAGCGTTCGGGCAGGTAGGCGCGATCCTTGCTGGTGGCCTGCTGGGTCTGGTTCTTTGCCGCCATGTCGATGCGGTCGGGGCAGACGATCTGCACATGCCGGTGTCCCGGGGTTTCGGGATCGGGGCGCTTGTCACGTTCGGAGCGCTGCTAGTGTTTTTGCCGCTGGTGGCGGGGCTCAGCCAGACCCTGGCGGTCATCGACACATTTTACCGTGCCGGTGCACTGGTGTTCGGCGGCGGGCACGTGGTCTTGCCGCTGCTCGAAGCCGGAACGGTCGAACAGGGCTGGTTGAGCCCGGACACATTCCTTGCCGGCTATGGCGCGGCGCAGGCGGTGCCGGGACCGCTCTTCACCTTTGCCGCCTATCTCGGTGCAGCGGCGGGACCCGCGCCGAATGGGATTTTCGGTGGCGCCATTGCGCTTGTGGCGGTGTTCGTGCCGGGTCTGCTGATCCTGCTTGCGGCCCTGCCGTTCTGGAGCCAGTTGCGCGCGGTGCCAGAGGTGCAGGCCGGGATGCGGGGCGCCAATGCCGCCGTGGTGGGGATTTTGGGGCTCGCGCTTTACGATCCGGTGTTCACCAGCGCCGTGCTCTCGCCGGCGGACTTCGCGCTGGCGCTTGCCGGCTTCGTCGCGCTGGTCGCCTGGAAAGCGCCGCCGCTGGCGGTGGTGATCGCCCTCGCCATGGTGGGTGGGCTTTTGGGATTTGTTGCGGGCGCTTGAGGTTGGGGACAGAACCCCCACCTAGCCTCCCCCTCCAGAAGGGGGAGGGACGGTGCGGTGGCTCACGGGCTGGGGGACCAACTTGTAGTTATGTGAGCTGGGCGAGGCGGTGGGCGGCTTTGGGGGCGAAGTCAGTCAGCGCGGCGATGGGCGCCCAGCGGGTGGCGTGGACTTCGTCGAGTTGGGCGACAAGAGGTGTGCCCGGGTCGGCGGTGAAGAGGTATTGGAGATCGTGGTGGACATGCGGCGGTTCCTGGCGCGCGGCCTTGCCGGGGACGTCGTGGCTGTCGATGACGAAGGGCAGGTCGCCTTCCCGGTGCCAGGGGTGGAGCGCAAGGCCGGTGACGCCGGTTTCCTCGACGGCTTCCCGCTCGGCAGACAGAGCGAAGGCAGGGGCGGGCTCGTAATGCCCGCCGGGCTGCAGCCAGCGGCCGATGGTGATATGGTCGATCAGGAGCACCTGGCGGTGATCGGGCGAGACGATGATAGCGCTGGTGGTGACATGGCCCGGCATGGTTTCGCGCAGGTCGAGGCGATGGCCCGCGCCGATCTGCCAGGCAAGCAGCGAGAGATATTCATCGGGGGACGCAACCTCTGCCCGATAGCGGGCGAGACGATCCGATAGCGCAAGAGCGAAGGTTTCCGGTGTCATGAGGCGCTTTTACGGCGTCCGGAGAATTTGTGCCAGACCGGAACCAATTGGCTTCTCGCCCGGTTGGCGGGAATGGACCTGCCTATACCGACTTGTGACAGTGAATTGCGCGAGCTTGCGAGCGGGACCTGGCATATCGTGATGTCGGACCTGCCGCTGTGGCGCGCGCGCTCCGGCACCGTCAGCTACGCGCCTCTGCCGGGCGGGGAGCTTGCCGATGTCGTTTCCTGGCGCAAGGGCGAGCGGATGGGGCGCGTGGTGGGCATCGACCGCCCGATCAGCGAAGATGGCTGGCAGTGGGAATGGCGCGGGGTCGAGCCCCTGACGCTTCTGACCCGCAGCCGATGGCGTTTTCTGGCCGGCAACCTGCGGCAGGGCTGGGCGGTGACGGCGTTTGAAAAGACGCTTTTTACCCCCGCCGGCTTCGATATCTATGCGCGCATCGCTCAGCCCAACCATGCCATGCTGAGCGCGGCGCTGGCCAACCTGCCTCCTGATGCGGCGCGCCGCATGAGCATTCCCCCGCTTTGGCAGAGCGAGCCGTTGCTGGCTTAGCCGCGCGGGGCAAAAAGGATGATCCCGGCCCCGAGAAGCGCCAGTGCGCCTCCCGCAAGATCCCACTGATCGGGCGGGCGGTGTTCGACCAGCCACAGCCACACCAGAGACGCGCAGATATAGATACCGCCATAGGCCGCATAGGCTCGCCCGGCTTGATCGGCTGGCGCAAGGGTGAGCAGCCAGGCAAAGGCAACGAGCGCCAGAACGCCCGGCGCGATCCAGAGGGCGGAGCGGCCAAGGCGAAGCCAGGCCCAGAAGGCAAAACAGCCGACAATTTCGGCGAGCGCTGCAAGGGCATAGATCGCAAGGGTCGAAACCTGCGGCATGATCAACCGCGCGGCCCGCAGCGGATGGCCGAGAGGCGCTCCGTGAACCGCTCGCGCATGACTTCATGCGGTGGGGCAAGGCGGACGAGGACTGCCAGCTGATCGGTCTCGGCTTCGACCACCAGCAGGCCCTCGGCGATATCGAGCTGCTGCTGGGCCAGCAGCCTGGTCTGGGCGGCGTTGAAAATGCCGAGCTCGACCGTTTGGCCGATGCCATCGCGATTGGTGGTGGAATAGGTGACGACCCCGGCTGCATCGAAAATTGCAAGGGACCAGAACGCATCGGGCAGGGTGCCGCTGAGATAGGCCGGACCCTCTTCGAGATCGACCTGGCAGAGGCCGTAAACCAGTTCGGGATCGAGCTGCAGCGGATTGGGCTCTCCGGGCTCGATAGGCGGCAGGATGGTCATGACGTTGCGGGCGCCGATGGCCTCGATGCGCGTCCAGGTGGTTTCATCGGCCAGATGGGGCAGGGTCAGGATGACAATGACATGGATGATGCCACCCAGCAGCACGCCGCCAAGGAGCCAGAGAATGACGCGGATCATGCGCATGCTCCGCGGGTAATGGTGGGCATGGTGTCGTTGTCAGCGCCGAAGCCGGAAAAGGCAGTGGTGTCGTATAGCGTCAGGGCAAGGCCGAAGGGGCCGCGGCCGGCAAGCTCGAGCCAGTTGCCCGGCCGGAGAGCGGTGCCGACGCTGACAACCATGGCGCCGCTATTGTCGCGCGCGATTTCGCTCGAGCGCAGGGCGAGATCAGTCTCGGGTGCGGCAAGATTTCTGCCGGCGGGATCAAGCGCAACCAGCGTCCAGAAGGTCGAGACGGGGACGTGGCCTTCAAGCACATAGGTGCAGCGCAGATCAAGCGGCTCGCCGGCGCTGTCGGTGGTGGCGGTAAAGCGCAGGCCCTCCGAGCGCCCCAGCTGCAGGGCGGCCTCGCGCGCCAGGTGTCCCCGGCTATAGGGATTGGGCGAGGCGGCGCCGAGATCGGGCCACGAGGTCCAGGCGCCGATCTGCACCGCGCCGACCAGCCGGCCATCGTTCAGCGCGTAATAGCTGAGGCCGAAACCGGTGGCGAGCGCCACCAGGATGGTCGACAGGAGCAGAAGGACGAAACGCACTTGGTTCAGCTTCCCTTGTGGATCGGCATGACGTGCTGAACCGGCAGCGCTGGCATGGGCTCAAAGCCTATAGCAATCATGGGCGGGGCGGGAAAGCCCCAGCCCGCTAGAGGCCGGTGGTGATGCGCGGGGCGCTGGCCTGATCGGTGATCGGGGTGAGGTTGGCTATGCTGGCATCGAGCCGGTCGGCCAGATCCATGAGCTTGCGCGCGGCCGCAGGCGTGAGGCTGGGCGGGCGCTCGGCCGCCTCCTCGGCCTCGGTTTCCGCTTCCGCGACGGCGGTTTCGGGGGGCACGAAGTCGATCCCATAAACCGAAGCGATGGGAATGTTCGTGTGCGCATAGGCCATGAACTTCTGCCAGGCGATGGTGGGAAGGGACCCGCCGGTCAGATTGTTGGTGGGGCGATAATCGTCATTGCCGAACCAGACGGCGGCCACGTAATTGCCGGTGAAGCCGGCGAACCAGGCATCGCGATAGGAGGTGGTGGTGCCGGTCTTGCCAAGGGTCGGCACGCCCTCGATGCGGGCGCGGGTGCCGGTGCCGCTTTGCGTGACGCCGTACATCATCTGGTTCATATAGGCCACGGTCTGCTCGGAGAGCACGCGCTCGCGATTGGCCTCTGGATCATATTCCCAGACCGGCTGGCCGGTCAGCGTCGTCATGCGGGTAATGCCGAAGGCCGGGGTCTTGTAGCCGTGATTGGCAAAGACGGCATAGGACGAGGTCATGTCGAGAACAGAAACCGAGGCGACGCCGAGCGCGAGCGAACGGGTGACCGGGTAATCGGCGCGCAGGCCCATGCGGTGGCTCAGTTCGGCGATCGGCTCGCGGCCGGTCTTGATCGAGAGGGTCACGGGAACGGTGTTGAGCGACTGGGCGAAGGCGCTTTGCAGGCTCACAGTCCCCTTGTAGCTGCGGCCGTAATTTTGCGGGCACCAATCGCCGATGCAGACGGGGCGATCGGTGATGGGGTCGGAGGGTTTCAGCCCCAGCTGCTCGAAGGCTTCGGCATAAACGAAGACCTTGTAGGCCGAGCCGGGCTGGCGGGTCGAGACGATGGCGCGGTTGAACTGGCTCTTGCCGTAGTCGGTGCCCCCGACCATGGCGCGGATGGCGCCCTTGGTGTCGGTGACGACCATAGCGGCCTGGGTGACGCGGAACTGTTCGCCCTGTTCGCGCACGACCGAAACCACAGCTTCCTCGGCATATTGCTGGAGCGTGGTGTCGATGGTGGTGCGGACGGTGAAATTATTGCCCGGCGCCCCGGTCTGGTCGATCAGCAGCTTGGCTTCCTCGAAGGCCCAATCAAGGAAGTAGTTGGGGGAATTAACGTCGGCGGTGCGATCGATGGGGGAGGCGGGGTGGCGGCGGGCGGCGGTCACCTGGCCTTCGGTCAGAAAGCCCGAGGCGACGAGATTGCTCAGCACCACATTGGCGCGGCCACGCGCTGCGGCGAGATCGACATGGGGCGCCCAGCGGCCGGGAGCCTTGTAGAGCCCGGCCAGCATGGCCGCTTCGGCCAGGTTGATGTCCTGAATGCGCTTGCCGAAATAATAGTCGGCCGCGGCGGTGACGCCGAAATTGCCCCCGCCCATATAGGCGCGATCAAGATAAAGCTTGAGGATCTCGTCCTTGGAATAGTTCCACTCGAGCCAAACGGCGAGAAACGCCTCGACGATCTTGCGCTCGATGGTGCGCTCGGAGGACAAGAAGAGCTGCTTGGCCAGCTGCTGGGTGAGCGATGAGCCGCCATGAAGGCTGGAATTGCCCGAGGCGTTGGTCATCAGGGCGCGCAGCGTGCCGATGATGTCTATGCCGAAATGCTCGTAAAAGCGCCGGTCTTCGGTGGCCAGGGTCGCCTTGATCAGAAAGTCGGGCATCTGGTCGAGGGCGACGCTGTCATCCGAGCGGATGCCGCGCCGGCCGATCTCTGTGCCGAACCGGTCAAGGAACACGATGGAATAGTCTTCCGCCTTGTTGAAGGCGCCGCGGTCGATGATGTTGAACGCGGGCATGGCGAGCGCCGTCACCAGAACCGCGCCGATGGCGCCGAAGGTGAAGGCGTCGGAAAGGATCTCCACGAAAAAGCGCTTGATGCCGGTGACGTGGAACCGGCTCATGAAATCCTGAAAGCGGGTGTACCAGCGCCCAAGAGCCTGCCAGAACTCGTAAAGCGATGAATCGAGCCAGGCATCTGCGGCGAGCATGCCACCGGCGCGCTTTTGCCGTTTTTGCTTGCTATAGAATGGATCCTGCACCCTTAACCCCATGGACTGCGCCGCTGGATTGTGTCTGCGACGCAGGGCCAAAGCAATCGCATCGCTGGAATATGATTGCGCTTGAGCGTCAGCAAGCGCAAACCGGCAACAGATTTAACGAGACAAGCCTACCAATGTCCTTCTGGGAAGAAAAAACGCTCGACCAAATGACTCCCGCCGAGTGGGAGGCGCTGTGCGACGGCTGCGGACGCTGCTGCCTGATCAAGCTCGAGGACGAGGATACGGGCACGCTGATTACCTCGGATGTGCGCTGCAAACTGCTCGATGGTGATGCCTGTAGCTGCACCGATTATCCGAACCGGCAAAAACAGGTGCCCGACTGCATCAAGCTCACACCCCAGAATGTCCCGGAGATCAAATGGATCCCCACCACCTGCGCCTACCGGCGTCTGGCGGAAGGCAAGGGCCTGGCCTGGTGGCACCCGCTGGTTTCGGGCGACCCGCAGACGGTGATCGATGTAGGCGTTTCGGTGAAGGGACGCACATTTCTGGAAACCGAGATCGATCCGGACGAGTGGGAAGAACATGCCGTCGACTGGCCCGAATGGGAGCCGCCGGAAGTTCTTTGACGCTTTTTACTTGGCGGCTTGCTGAGTCTATTTTGACACACAAGTCCCATTTTGTGACAGTTTCTTGCTCTATCGCTAATCAGCCAGTTGCCAAATCGGTGCGAACAGTAACTTCTCGTTAACCATGATATGGCCAGATCGGCGCGCACCAAACCGCGCCCGGAGACAGGCACGATGAGCATGATCGCGATCGACAGCAGAGACGGTTTCTGGAACCGGGTCAGGGCCTTGCTGGGCAAGAGCATGGCGGGCCGGACCGAGAGTGGGGCCATGCTCCTCAAGGACGGTGCTCGCCGGCCAAGCGCCGTGCGCCCGATCGAGGAGGAACTGCAGGTCGCCTGGATGCTGGCTGCCGAACGCGGCGTCTCGATGTGCGTCATCCTGCTCGAGATCGACTGCTTCAACGATTATCTTGCCGCCTACGGCCGCGATGCTCTCGAGGAATGTCTCGAAACGCTCGACCAGGCCATTGCGCCACTTCTTTCGCGCGACACCGACCGCTGCCTGCGAACGCCGCAATCGGGCTTCGTCGTCATCCTGCCCGACATGCCGCTTGCGCTTGGTCGCGACCTCGTTAGCAAGATCAATCAGGCGGTTCGGCGCGCCGGGCTCGCCAACAAGGAAAGCCATGCCGGTGCGGTCACGCTCGGGGCCGGGATGGCCGTGGTCAATCCCCAGCCTCCCTATAGCCGCGACGTGCTGGAAACGGCCCGCGCTGCACTGCGCCGGGCCCAGCGCCGTGGGCTTTCGCGGCTCGATATCGCGGATCTGCGCAATGTCGAGGACCGGAAACTGGTCGCTGCTTAGCCAATGGTTCAAGGTTGAGGGGAAGACCCCCTCACCCGGATTGTCTTGCAGTCCGGCCTCTCCCCAAGCGGGAGAGGTGTCTCTCCGCGACTGAACGCTCTTTCTTCACCTCCCCCTTAGGGACGACGTCGACAGCCTGGCTGGCGGGTGAGGGGCCCTGGGTCCCGAGTTGCCAATTCACTGCTAATCCCCTATAGCCCCCGTCCCCGCGCAGTCGCGCGTTTCCCCAGAGATGGACGGTTTGGCATGGCGCTTTCCTGCGGCCTTGATTTTGGCACTTCCAACTCAACGCTTGGCCGAGTGGGCAAAGGCGGGGTTCCCGACCTGGTGGCGCTCGAAGGGGCGCAGCGGACAATACCGAGCGTGCTGTTTTTCGGCTTCGAGGACGACCGGCTGCACTTCGGCCGGCAGGCAGTGGCCGAATATGTGAGCGGGGCGGATGGACGGCTGATGCGCTCGCTCAAGAGCGTCTTGGGTACCACGCTCTATCAGGACACGACCCGGATCAAGGGGCAGCGTCTGGAATTTGGGGAGATCATCGGCAGCTTCGTGCGCGAACTCAAGCAGCGGGCCGAAACGCAGCTGGGATCGGAACTGACCCAGGTGGTGATGGGGCGGCCCGTGCACTTTGTCGATGACGATCCGGTGGCCGATGCCGAGGCGCAGAGCCAGCTTGAAGCGGCGGTCGCGGCGCAGGGCTTCGAGGACATTGTTTTTCAGTACGAGCCGATTGCCGCCGCGCTCGACTATGAGCGTCACGTCAATCGCGAGCGGCTGGCGCTGATCGTCGATCTGGGCGGAGGCACCTCGGACTTCTCGGTGGTGCGGGTTGCTCCGGATCGCAGCGGACTGGCCGATCGCAGCAGCGATATCCTGTCAACAGCGGGCGTTCATATCGGCGGAACGGACTTCGACCGGCTTTTGTCGATGGCCAGGGTCATGCCCGAACTGGGGCTCGGCAGCGAGACGCGGGACGGCAAGCGCTTTCTGCCTGTTGCGCCCTATGTGGATCTTTCGACCTGGCACCGGATCAACCGGCTCTATGACGCCAAGGCGCTGCGCGACCTGCGCTCGACCGTGCGGGAAGCGCGGGAGGCGGATCGGGTTGAAACCATGGTCATGCTGGTTGAGGACAGGCTCGGGCACCGCTTGATCGGGCGGGTGGAAGAAGCCAAGATCGCGCTCTCCGAGCACGACGAGACCCGGTTCGATTTCCCGGTACGGGACCGGCAGATCGCGACGACCATCACGACAAGCGATTTGGGTGCAGCGCTGGCCGATTCCATCGGACGGCTGGAGGCAACGATAAGCGAAGTGCTCAAGCGCGCCGGCATTGCTCCCGATACGGTCGACAGCCTGATCCTGACCGGCGGCTCGACGCTGGTTCCGGCGGTGGCGGGGCGGCTCGAGGCCATGTTCCCTGAAGCGGACGTGGTTCGCACCGATGTTCTGGGCAGCGTTGGGCTAGGGCTGGCGCTCGAGGCCAAGCGGGTTTTCGGCTGAACCTGGGCTCCCCGCCGCATCCAAGTGCGGCGCTTGCGCATTAGCAGGGTCAGGGGGTCCGATGAGTTATCTTCGCTTTCAGCTGCGCCAGCTCTTGCAACGCATGTGGTTTCTGCCGGCCGCTTTCTCGGCAGTGGCCGTGCTCACGGTCGTGATCGCCTATATGCTGGCCGGCTTTGCGCCGGACAATCTGCCTTTTACCCTGTCGTCCGATGCGGTGCAGTCGATCCTCGAAATCCTGGCTTCGAGCCTTCTCACCGTGGCGGTTTTCGCGCTTTCAACGGTTGTCAGCGCTTTGTCCTCGGCATCGAGCGCAACGACCCCGCGGGCCGTGCCGCTGATCGCAGGAGACCTGCGGGCACAGACCTCGATCTCGGTGTTTATCGGTGCGTTTCTGTTTTCCATTGTCGGGATTATCGGGCTTTCAGCCGGATTTTATAGCGAGGCGAGCCGCCTGTTTCTGTTTGGCGTGACGTTGATCGTGGTGGTGCTGGTGGTGACCGCGCTTATCCGTTGGATTGGACAGATCTCGGCCATCGGCCGGGTGGCCAATACGATCGACGCGGTGGAAAAGCAGACACAGCAGGCCATCGAGATCCTGGCCGCCACTCCGCGGCTCGGGTGCAGGGCGGCCGAAGGGCAATTCGAAGGCCGGCCCATAACGCCGCTCTCGCCCGGCTATGTGCAGCATTGCGACGCCGAGGACCTGCAAAAGCTCGCCGAAAAGCACGACCTGCAGCTGCTGGTGCGCTCCCGCCCGGGGGCCTATGCGACACCGGTGCGGCCGCTGCTGCTTGTGCAGGGGGAAATCGACGAGGATACCGAAGCCAAGCTGCGCGATTGCTTCGTTGTAGGCGACAAGCGGACCTTCGATTCCGATCCGCGCTTTGGCTTTGTGGTGCTGGGCGAGATTGCCGACAAGGCGCTTTCGCCGGGCGTAAACGATCCGGGCACGGCGATCGACGTGATCGATACAGCGACGCGGCTTTTTCTCGGCTGGGGCGAAGAGGCGGACGGGGAGGGTTTTGACCGGGTCAGGATGGCGGCGCTCGACCCCAGGGATGTGCTCGAAGACGTGTTCCGCCCCATCGCCCGTGACGGGGCCGGGGTAATCGAGGTGATGATCCGGCTTTTGCGGGGACTCGAGACCATTGCCGCGTGCAATCCAGTCTTTGCGGAAGGCGCGGAAAGGCTTGAACAGGACGTGCTCACTCGTGGAATGGCGGCGCTGAGCGCGCGATCGGATCGGGAAGCCCTTGCGGCCGCGGTGAGCCAGGTGGGCAAAAACTTATCCAACTAATCCCCGCGTGACGGTGGTCCCTTATAGTTCAGCTATGGTCGGGAAATTGGGTCACGAGGCCGAGCGGATCGCCTGCCAGCGTTTGCTGCGCATCTTTGATGGATCAACGAGGCGGCAGGCAAAGCGGCCGCGAATGTGCTGGTTGAAGAACCGGCCGCGACTTTCCGCTTCGCTGAGTGCTTCATAAAGCGTCTGCGGCACGCCGGAATAAGTGTAGCGGCGGAAATCGGGCGCGAACCAGACGGACAGTTCCTCGGTCTCGAGCTTGTAGTGCAGGTGGCGAATGGCGGTGGACATCGGGTTGCTCCCGTGAAGACTCCGCAAAGACGAATCCGCGCAGATTCCCGGCGGTTCCGGCCCCGGATTCACAATCGAGTCAATGCCATGGAAGACAAGCAAGCGGGGCCGGACTGGTCCGCCGTGCGCGAAGAGTACGAGGAGCGGCTGTTTCGGCCGTCCATGATCTGCAAACGGCATGGGATCAGCCCCGCGCAGTTGCGCTACCGGCGCGAGGTGGAAGGCTGGCTGAGCGCCGTGACGCATGTGCCATCGCAGGCTCATCTCGTTTCGCGGATGCTCAAGGTTCTGGAAGTCCAAGTGATGCGATTGGAGGCGGCGGTGGACGAGCCGATAGACAAACAGGTGAAAGCATTGAGCGAAAGCGTCAAGACCCTCGATACGCTGATCAAGAATGGCGCGACCAAGCCCAATGTGGAGCCGGCGACGCGGCGGGACATGACTGAGTTGCGGGCCAAATTGGTGAGGCGCCTTGAGCAGGCCTCGCGCTGAGATCGTCGCCGAAGTTGCGGCCATGTCCAACGACCGGGCCGAGAAACATTACTTCTGCTGGCCGGCCTGGGCGCGACGGCAACAGAAGCCGCCGGCGGGAGACTGGACGACCTGGCTTTTGATGGGCGGGCGCGGTTCAGGCAAAACGCGGGCCGGTTCGGAATGGGTACGACGGCTGGCGCGGCGGGGTGTGACCCCGATTGCGCTGGTCGGCGAGACGATGACCGAGGCAATCGATATCATGGTGCGCGGGGAAAGCGGGTTACTTGCCGTGCATCCCGACCACGAGCGACCCGTGCTCAAAGGCAAGAACCGGCTGGTCTGGCCCAATGGGGTCGAAGCGTCCATTTTGACGGCGTCCGATCCGGAGCGGTTTCGCGGTCCGCAGTTTGCGGCGGCGTGGTGCGATGAGGTCGCGAAATGGCCCAATGCCGAAGAGGCGTGGGACATGCTGCAATTTGGCCTGCGGCTGGGAGTTCGGCCCCGGCAGCTGGCAACGACCACGCCCAAGCCGACTAAGCTGATCCGGCGTCTCTTGGGCGACGAGCAGACACGCGTAGTGCGGATGACCACCTCGGATAATTACCGGTTTCTGGCGCCACAATTTTTCGACGCGGTCGTGGCGCGCTATCGCGGCACACTTTTGGGACGGCAGGAGCTTGAGGGCGAACTGATCGAAGATCGGCCCGATGCGCTGTGGCAGCGGAGCATGTTCAGGCCGGCGGAGCCGGTGAACGGGCGGATCGTGGTTGCAGTCGACCCGCCGGTGACGGGGACGACGCGCTCGGATGCCTGTGGCATCGTGGTGGCCGGACGAAGCGGCGAGGGGGCGGTGGTGCTCGAGGATGCAACGCTCAAGGGCGTGGCTCCGCTGGTCCGGGCACGGCGGGCGGTGGCGGCATTCGCGGCGCACCGGGCGGATGCGATCGTCGTCGAGGTCAATCAGGGCGGGGATCTCGTGATCAACCTCATCGCCCAGGTGGATGCGTCCGTGCCGGTGGTGCCGGTGCGGGCCAATCGGGGGAAATGGCTGCGCGCGGAACCGGTGGCCGCGCTTTATGGGCGGGGGCTCGTGGGCCATGTTGCAGGGCTGACGGCGCTTGAGGACGAGCTCTGCGCCTTTGGGCCCGACGGCAAGGCGGACGGTCATTCCCCGGACCGGGTGGATGCGCTGGTCTGGGCGCTGACGGAATTGCTGATGGGCGGGCAGGGGCCGAGGGTGCGGATGCTCTAGCCTCGTCGGCGGGCGTGGATAGATAAGGATCAAAAGAATGCCGAACTGGATCAACCGCTTTTTTGGCGGTCGCATGAACACGCCTGCGGAAACCAAGAATTTTGCCGGACATACGGTGATGACGCTCAGTGCGCTGGGGCCGGCGCAGTGGAGCGGGCGAGGCTATGGGAGCCTCGTCAATCAGGGTTTCATGCGCAATCCGGTGGTTTATCGTTGCGTGCGGCTGATCGCCGAGGCGGCGAACCGGGTGCCGCTGGTGGTGCGGGTCGATGGCCAGGTGGTGAGCGAACATCCGCTGCAGGCTTTGTTGCAAAGGCCCAATGGACGGCAATCGGGCGCTGAATTGCTGGAAGCGGTCTATGCCTATCTCCAGACTGCGGGGAATGCCTATCTGCAGGCCGGGATCGTCGATGGCGGGGTGAAGGCGCTGTTCGTGCTTCGGCCCGATCGCATGGCCGTGGTTTCTGGCAGCGATGGCTGGCCGATCGGCTATGACTATTCCGCCGGCGGGCGCACTGTGCGGATATCGCAGGAAAGCGCGCCGGTGCCGGGCGTGCTGCATATGGCGCTGTTTCACCCCATGGACGACCATTATGGCATGGGGCCGCTCGAGGCGGCGCAGACAAGCCTTGATATTCACAATGCCTCGGCCCAGTGGAACAAGGCATTGCTCGACAATGCGGCGCGGCCAAGCGGGGCGCTGGTTTATTCGGCGGGCGGCGGCAATCTGACCGAAGAGCAGTTCCGACGCCTCAAGGAAGAGCTCGAGGAGAATTTTTCCGGCTCGGCCAATGCCGGGCGGCCCATGGTGCTCGATGGCGGGATCGACTGGAAGGCCATCGCCATGAGCCCGCGCGAGATGGATTTCATCGAAGCCCGGCACGCGGCAGCGCGAGACATCGCCCTGGCTTTCGGGGTGCCGCCCATGCTGCTCGGCATTCCCGGCGACAATACTTATGCCAACATGGCCGAGGCTAACCGGGCGCTTTGGCGGCAAACGCTGGTGCCACTGGTGGTGCGGGTAGGCCAGGAACTGAGCCAATGGCTCGGGCCGGCATTCGAGGGCGCGGAAGTGGTGCCGGATTTCGACGGGGTCGAGGCGCTGGCAGAAGATCGGGCGGCGCTGTGGGCGCGGGTGGGCAGCGCGGATTTTCTCAGCGATGCGGAGAAGCGGGAGATGGTTGGTGTGGGTGGTTGATGCCAACGGCCAGCCTTTCCAATGCTAGCCAAGATCAAAGTTGGTCGAACGAACGACGTGAAACCTGCCTCACCCAAGCCCGCCTCTGGCGGGTTTTTTATTGCCCAGGAGAACCCGCATGGACGAGCTGACCAAGACCATCGTCGAGCGCGGGGATCTCGCGCATCTGGCGCTGTTTTTGTGGGCGAGCGGGGCGAGTGCGCTGCTGGTGTGGAGCCTCAAGGAGATGGCGGCGGGCAACAAGCGGTTCAATGATTTCGTGAGCGAGATTGCGAGCCTCAACAGGCTCTTTCGCAAGGGGGACGAATAATGGCGGACAAGCAGGGGCGGGAGACCGCGCAACAGACGTTTCGGCAATTTGCCTGGAACCTGGCGGGCACGCTGGCCGACAAGGGCAGGCCGGGGACAAAGCCTGGCATTCGCCCACAGAGCCGGGTAGGGACGAAGCGCTGATGCAAAACCCCATTCCCGTCGATGCCGATGGGCGCTTTGCCGGCTATGCCAGCGTCTTTAATCGACTCGACAGCGGCGGCGACATTGTCATGCCTGGAGCTTTTGCCAAGAGCCTCAGCGCCAGGGCAGGGCGCATTCGGCTGTTGTTCCAGCACGACCCCAAAGAGCCGGTGGGCATTTGGGAAGAGCTGCGCGAGGATGCTCATGGGCTGTTTGCGCGCGGAAAACTCGTGCCGGGCGTGGCTCGGGCAGATGCGCTCAAGCGGCTGATCGAGGCGCGGGCGCTCGACGGACTTTCCATTGGCTTTCGCACCGTGAAGGCCAGCCGGCAGGCGGGCAACCGGCTGCTGCACGAGATCGACCTTTTTGAAGTGTCGATCGTGACCTTTCCGATGATGGAGGCAGCGCGGATCACTTCCCCCATCTCGGCCGGCGCCGCCATTGCGGCCGCCACCAGAACTATCCGCAACCGATAAGAGGATGCCGACATGGATCGGAACAACGACGGCTTTGAAATCAAGGCCGGCGCAGGCACTGACGTTGCCGCGCTTTTTGCCGAATTCTCGAGCGCGTTCGAGGAATTCAAGCGCACCAATGACGATCGCCTCAAGGACATCGAAAAGCGCGGCGCCGCCGACGGGCTGATCGAGGGCAAGCTCGAGCGGCTCAATGCCGTGCTCGACGGGCACAAGGCGGCGCTCGATCGCGCCAGTGCCGAACGGGCCCGTCCCGCGCTCGAGGGCAAGGGTGCGCTGGGGACGAACGAGCACAAGGAGGCGTTTTCAGCCTATGTGAAGCGGGGCGAGGAAAAGGCGCTGCAGGTCGGGGTCGGCTCGGACGGCGGTTACCTCGTGCCGGGAGAGGTCGAAACCACCATCACCCGGCTGATGACGGCGATCTCGCCGATCCGCGCCATTGCCGGGGTGCGGCAGGTGTCGAGCGCGATTTACAAGCGCCCGATCACGGTGACGGGGCCGGTGACGGGCTGGGTCGGGGAAACCGCAAGCCGGCCGACCACCGATAGCCAGGTGCTGGCGGAGCTGAATTATCCCACGACCGAACTCTATGCGATGCCGGCAGCGACTTCGGCATTTCTCGAAGATGCGGCGGTGGATGTCGGCCATTGGATCGCCGACGAGGTCAATGCTGCTTTTGCCGCGCAGGAAACGACCGCCTTTGTTTCGGGTAACGGCGTCAACAAGCCAACCGGCTTCCTTGCCGCGCCAATGGTCGACGAGACGAGCTGGAGCTGGGGCAATCTCGGTTATGTGGCAACGGGAACCTCCGGCGCGCTGCCCTCGAGCAATCCGAGCGATGTGCTGATCGATCTCGTTTACGCCCTCAAGGCCGGGTATCGCCAGAACGCTTCCTGGGTGATGAACCGCAAGACGCAAGGCTCGCTGCGCAAGCTGCGCGATGCGGACGGGAACTATCTCTGGCAGCCGGCGGCCACGGCCGATGGGCGCGCCAGCTTCATGGGCTTTCCGCTCGTCGAGGCCGAGGATATGCCTAATATCGGCGCGAATTCGCTCTCGGTAGCATTTGGCGATTTCCGCCGCGGCTATCTGATCGTCGATCGCCAGGGGGTGAACGTGTTGCGCGACCCCTATTCGAGCAAACCCTATGTCTTGTTCTATACGACCAAGCGGGTTGGCGGCGGCATTGCCGACTATGACGCCATCAAGCTTCTCAAGTTCGGCGCCAGCTGACCCCCACCTGGCCTCCCTCTCATAGGGGGAGGGACCTATCAAGTTCGCAACAACGGCGGAGAACCACCGCAGTACTCCTCCCCCTGTCAAGGGGGGAGGAGGAATGGGGGTGCCGCGGACTTCCCAATAAGGATTGAAAAAATGACGTCCTATCTCCTGGCGGGACCCGCCGAGGAGCCGGTTTCGCTTGCCGAGGCGAAGGGGTTCCTCAAAGTCGACGATGGCGCGGAAGACGGGCTGATCACGACGCTGATCGGGGCGGCGCGGCTGCATGTCGAAGGCATTACCGGCAAGGCGCTTCTGGCGCAGAACTGGCGGATGGTGCTCGACGACTGGCCAGACGATGGCGTCGTCAAGCTGCCGGTGGCGCCGCTGATTGCTATCATCGCGATCTCGGTAACGGACGGGAACGGCGCGAGCCACGATCTGCCGCTCGATCAGTTCAGGTCCGAGCCGGACCGGCTGATCGTGCCGCGAGTTGTCGTCGGCATGCCGCGAATGCAGGAACGGCAAGGGATTGAAATCGATTTTACCGCCGGCTCCGGCGCCGAGCCCGCCGATGTGCCACCGGATCTGCGCCAGGCGATCCTGGGGCTTGTGGCGCATTGGCACGAGCATCGCGACGCGGTGATCGTGGCCGGCTCGGGCGCGGTGGTGCCGTCCGGGTTCGATCGCATGGTGGCACGGCACAAAAGGGTGCGGCTATGAGCGAGAAGGTTCCGCCCATCGGCACGCTGACCGACCGGGTGCAACTGCAAAGGCGCGAAAGCCTGGCCGAAGCAGAGGGCGGACACGAGCACCTGTTCGTGCCGCTCGGCAACGCGTGGGCGCGGGTGCGCAGCCTCAGCGGGCGGCAGGGCAGCGACGCCGACGGGCGCACCGTGGCGATCTCGCATGCCGTGGTGCTGCGGTTTCGCACCGATCTGGGGCCGGGGGATTGCATCCTTTATCGGGGACGGAGCCTCGATGTGGTGAGTGCGGCCGACATCAACGGCAGGCGGGCTTACCTCGCCTGTGCCTGCAGCGAAAGACAGGTGACGGGATGACCCATCCAATCGTGATCTTGCAGGCCGCTTTGGTTGCTGCGCTCGAAGCGGACGCGGCGCTGACGGCGCAGATCGGGGCAGGGGCGGTGTTCGATGCGCCGCCCAAGCAGAAGCCGGCGCCTTATGTGGTGATCGACCGGCACGACGTACGCCAGGCCGATGGCGATACGACGCCGGGGCAGGAACACCGGGTGCTGATCCATTGCTGGGCGGGACGGCCGAGCCGACGCGGCGCGCTCGAGATTGCCGAGCGGGTGGCGGCGGCCAAGGACGGGCTGGTGCCTGCGGGGCTGGTCGTGACGCATGCCGAGCATGTGCGCACCGAAACGGTGATCGACGGGAAGACGGGGCTCGCGCGGGCGGCGGTGCTTTTGAGGTTTTTTACGGAATGAGTGACCCCCACCTAGCCTCCCCCTGAGGAAGGGGGAGGGACCGAGCGGTGCCGGGGGCGGAATGGAGAAGGACCAAAAGTATGGCGGCGCAGAGCGGCAAGGATATGCTTTTGAAACTCGACCGTGATGGGTCGGGGAGTTTTCTGACGGTTGCGGGTCTGCGGACGCGGAGCCTTTCGTTCAACGCGGCGAGCGTCGATACGACCGACCAGGAAAGCGCGGGGCGCTGGCGAGAGCTTCTGGCCGGAGGCGGGGTCAAGCGCGCTTCGGTTTCGGGAGCGGGGGTGTTCAAGGACCAGGCTTCGGATGGGATCATCCGGAGCCTTTTCTTTAGCGGGACCATCCGCAACTGGCAGCTGATCCTGCCCGATTTCGGCACGGTGGCAGGGCCGTTCCAGATCGTGGCGCTGGAGTTTTCCGCCGATCATGCTGGCGAAGTGACGTTCGACCTGGCGCTCGAAAGCGCGGGGGAAGTGACGTTTGTGGCGGCTTAGCCGGTGGTGGCCGGCCCCTCACCCTAGCCCTCTCCCCAGCGGGGCGAGGGGACGATGGGCTTGGGGCCGGTTCTTTCCACAAACTCAATGTATCGACCTCCCGCACTTGTCGGGAGAGGGTCACGCGAGGTGTATAAAAATGACAAATATTCATCGGGGTGAGATCGCGGCCGAGATCGGTGGCGAGGAAAGGGTGCTTTGCCTGACGCTGGGCGCTCTGGCTGAGCTCGAAGGGCGGCTGGGTGCGGGCGATTTGGCGGGTCTGGGCGAACGCTTTGCCGGAGGGCGGGTTTCGGCGCGCGACCTGACGGCCATTCTGGGTGCGGGGCTGCGCGGCGGGGGCAGTGCGATCACCGATGATCAACTGGCGCAGATGAGCGTCGAGGGCGGCTTGCGCGGGGCAGCGGAGATCGCTGTCCGACTCTTGCAGGCGACGTTCGGAGAGCGGGAATGACGCCTTTTCCGTGGAAGGAGGCCATGCGCTTCGGGCTGGGTGTTCTTAAACTCCCGCCCGACGCCTTTTGGAAGATGAGCCCCCGCGAACTTGCCGCGGCCTGGAGTGCGGTCGTGGGTGAACGAACCGGGCCGCTCGACCGGGCGGGTCTTGACGCGATGATGGAGCGCTTTCCCGATGGCCGGTAATCTCTTTGGCGACGATTTTGGCGATGAACTGAGCAGCGTGTCGCTTGAACTCGAACGGATCGGCGATCTCGCCGATGGGGTGGCGCGCTCGGTGACGAGTGCGTTTCGCGGCGCCCTGACGGAGGGCAAGAGTTTCCGCTCGGTGCTGGGCGATATTGCCAGCGCCTTTGCCGACATCGCGCTCAAGGCGGCGCTCAAACCGCTCGGCACGCTTGTGGGTGGTCTTGTCGAAAATCTCTTCACGGCTGCGAATCCGGCGGTGACGCCCTTTGCCAAGGGCGGGGTGATCGCGAGCCCGAGCTATTTTCCGCTTGGGGCGGGGCTGGGGCTCGCTGGCGAAGCCGGGCCCGAGGCGATCATGCCACTGGCGCGGGGACCCGACGGACGCCTCGGCGTTGCTGGTGGCGGGGGCGGGGTGCATGTGACGTTCAATGTCAGCGCGACGGACGCCCGCAGCTTTGCGGCAAGCGAGGCGGAGGTGAGCGCGATGCTGTTGAGGGCGGTCAGGCGAGGCTCGCGGGGGAGCTGATGGCACCCGATTTGTTCCCCTCTCCGCTCAGGGGAGGGGTTAGGGTGAGGGGTGAAGACCCCTCAGGAAGCTTTGGCGCTGAACCCCTCATCCGGCGCGTTGCGCCACCTTCTCCTCTCAGGGGAGAAGGGAAGAGGCCGGCGTGTGAGGACAAAATGGCCTTTCATCATATCCGTTTTCCGCTCGACATTGCGCTCGGAGCGCGGGGTGGGCCGGAGCGGCGAACCGATGTCGTGACGCTGGCGGGCGGGGGCGAGCATCGCAATGGGCGCTGGGCCCATTCGCGGCGGCGCTATAATGCCGGCTATGGCGTCAAATCGCGGGCCGACATGCAGGCGGTGCTCGCTTTTTTCGAGGAGCGGCGGGGCCGGCTGCATGGCTTTTTGTGGCGGGACGGGCTCGATCACTCCTCGGGCCGGCCGGTACCGAGTCCGCTCGACCAGCCGATCGGGACGGGCGATGGCGCGCGAGTGACTTTTGCCCTGTGCAAGCGCTATGGCGCCCAGTTCGATCCTTATCTGCGTCCCATCGAAAAGCCGGTGTTGGGCTCCGTGCGGGTCGCGGTGGGCGGGGTGGAGGTGCCGAGCGGCTGGGCGGTCGATGTGACCACCGGCATTGTCAGCTTTGCCGTGGCGCCAGCGGCGGGGCAGGCTGTGACGGCCGGGTTCCTGTTCGACGTGCCGGTGCGCTTCGACACTGACCGGCTCGATATCGAATGGACCAGTTTCGATGGAGCGGAAGCGCCCAGCATTCCGCTGGTGGAGATCGTACCATGAGAAGTCTTGAACCCGGCTTTGCTGCCCATTTGCAGCAAAGCGAGACGACGCTGAGCCATTGCTGGCGCGTTTTGCGAACGGACGGGGTCGTGCTGGGCTTTACGGACCATGATCGGGCGTTGGCGGTCGAGGGCACGATCTGCTCGCCCATGCATGGCCTCGATGGCGGCGAGGTGCCGCTCAAGCTCGGTGCTCAGGTGGATACGGGAGAAGTACTTGGCATTCTGCGTGCCGAGGCGATCAGCGAAAGCGATATTCTTCTTGGCCGCTATGACGGGGCAGTGGTGGAAACCTGGCGCGTCAACTGGACAGCGCCGGAGCAGCGCTTGCGATTGCGGGTCGATACTGTCGGCGAGATCGTGCGCGAGTACGGCATTTTCAGGGCTGAGCTGCGTTCGGCTCAGGAAAGCCTCAACACGACGCGCGGACGCCTCTACCAAGGGCTTTGCGATGCGCTCGTGGGCGACAGGCGCTGCGGCGTGGTGCTCGATGATCCGGCTTTTTCTAGCGAAGCCACGGTTGCAGCGATAGAGGACCCCTTTCGCCTTCTTGTCTCCGGCCTTGGCGATTACAGCGAAGACTGGTTCGCCTTCGGCATGGTGCGCTGGAGCACAGGCCAGCGCGAGGGGCTGGCCGACGCGGTGATGACCCATCGCAAAAGCGCAGAGGGCGATCTGCTCGGCTTCGGCCAGCGCGTCGGTGACTGGCTTGCGCCGGGCGACGGTTTTTCGATCACTGCAGGCTGCGACCGGCGCTTCGTCACCTGTAGGCAGAAGTTTGCCAATGCAGTCAACTTTCGCGGTTTTCCGCATGTGCCGGGCAGCGATTTCATTTTGCGTCATCCGCGCGAGGGCGATGCGCTCGATGGGCGGGCGGTGGTCAGGTGAAGGGCGAAGCCGTGGTGGCGGCAGCCCGTCTCTGGCTCGGCACGCCCTATCGGCACCGCGCCTCAACGCTGGGTGCGGGTTGCGATTGCCTGGGGCTGGTGCGCGGGGTGTGGCGAACGCTTTACGGGGTCGAGCCGATGGACGTGCCGCCCTATCGCGCGAGCCCGCGGGACAGCGAATATGCCGGCGCGCTGCGCGAGGCGGCGGAGCGCTTTCTGGTGCCCGAAACGGGCGTGCTCGCGGGCGGTCAGGTTGTGTTGTTCCGGCTCGCAGGGCTCGCCGAGGCCAAGCATTGCGCGATCCTGATTTCGCCGAAGCGCTTCATTCATGCGCAGGAAAAGCTCGGTGTGGTCGAGGCGAACCTGACCGATGGTTGGGCGCGGCGGGTGAGCGGGCGGTTCGGGTTTCCGTGATGGGTAGACCGGTCCGCTGATGATGGACCGAATACATCCCACTTTATCCTGTTAGGCAAAGGACCAACCCATGGCGACTTTGGCACTTTCATTGGCGGGGCAGTTTGCCGGAGCGCTGGTGGGGGGACCGATCGGAGCAACGATCGGGCGCGCGCTCGGGGCACTGGCGGGCAGTGCCGTCGATGGCTGGCTGTTCGGGGAAAAGCGCGAGGCGCAGGCCTTCGACGTGCGGCTTGTCGGCTCGGCGGAAGGTGCGCCGATCCCCAGGCTCTATGGCTGGGGGCGCATGGCGGGCAACATCATCTGGGCGCGGGAACTGGAGCGGCTGGGTGGGGAAACGGCTGGCGCCAAGGCCATGGGTGCCGAGGAAGGCGAGGAGATCGGCGCAAGCTTTGCCATCGGCTTTTGCGAGGGCGAGGTAGCGCGGCTCGGCCGGATCTGGGCCGATGGACAATCGCTCGATACGCGTGGGCTGGCGCTCCGGTTTTACAGTGGCAGCGAAGAACAGATGCCCGATAGCCTTATCGAAGCAACACAGGGACCGGACAATGCTCCGGCCTATCGTGGGGTTTGCTACATTGTTTTCGAGAACCTGCCGCTGTCGCGCTTCGGCAATCGCATTCCGCAGATTTCAGCCGAGTTGTGCCGGGTGGTGGGGGAGCTCGAAGGAGCGATCCGCGCTATCACGGTGATCCCCGGGGCGACAGAGTTCGGTTACGACCCGGAGCCGAGGCTGCGCGTTATCGGGCGGGGCGAGGGGGCGGCGGAAAACGCCCATCTCCTGCCGGGCGTCAGCAACTGGACGGCCTCGATCGACGAATTGGCGGATCTCTGCCCCAACCTCAAGCATGTGGCGCTGGTGGTCAGCTGGTTCGGCGACGATCTCAGATGCGGGCATTGCCGGATCGAACCGCGTGTCGAGGCGCAGGGCAGGATGGTCGAGGGCGTCGCGTGGAGCGTTGCCGGACGGTCGCGCACGGAGGTGCCGGTCGTTTCGGTTCACGGGGGTGGGCCCGCCTATGGGGGAACGCCATCAGATGCATCGGTCAAGGCGGCGATCGCGGACCTCCGGGCGCGCGGCTATGCGGTGACGCTCTACCCGCTGATCATGATGGATATTCCGGCAGGGAACGATCTGCCGGACCCCTATGGCGGCACGGAGCAGGACAGCTATCCCTGGCGCGGGCGCATTACCTGCTATCCCGCTTTGGTGGACGGTACGGCGGCGGCCAGGGCTCAGGTCGACAGCTTCGTTCCCGATTATCGCGCCATGGTGCTGCACTATGCGCAGCTCTCGGCGGAGACTGGGGTCGAGGCGCTGGTGATCGGCTCGGAGATGCGTGGGTTGACGACGGTGCGCGACGCGAGCGACAGCTTTCCCTTTGTCGATGCGCTGGTGGCGCTGGCGGCCGATGTTCGCGCCATTGTCGGGCAAGGCACGAAGCTGACCTATGCCGCCGACTGGAGCGAATATTCGGGTCATCAGCCGAACGGCGAGAAGTTCTTCCACCTCGATCCGCTCTGGGCTTCGCCCGCCATCGACGCGGTAGGGATCGACTGCTATATGCCGGCGGCCGATTGGCGGGATGGCGAGGGGCATCTCGACGAAGCGGTGGCGCGGGGGCCGCATGACCTTGCCTATCTCGGCGCCAATATCGCGGGCGGCGAAGGGTTCGAATGGTTCTACGCAAACGATGCGGACAGGGTAGCGCAGAGGCGCACGCCAATCACCGATGGCGCCTATGGGGAAGCCTGGATCTGGCGCTACAAGGATCTCTTCGCATTCTGGAGCCAGCGCCATTTCGACCGGCCCGGCGGCGTCAGGAGCGGGGCGCCGACACCATGGGTACCGCGCAGCAAGCCGATCTGGCTGACCGAACTCGGTTGCGGCGCGGTCGATAAGGGGGCGAACCAGCCCAATATCTTCGGAGACCCGAAAAGCGGGGAAAGCGGGCGGCCGCATTTTTCCGCGGGCACGCCGGACCTGTTGATGCAGCGGCAGTTCCTGCGGGCGCATCATCGGCATTGGACTGACGAGGTCCGAAACCCGCCCGGGATGGTGGATCCCGAGCGGATCTATTGCTGGACCTGGGACGCGCGGCCTTATCCCGCGTTTCCGGCACGCGACGATGTGTGGTCGGACGGCGCCAATCACGCCACGGGGCACTGGCTGACAGGGCGGCTTGGAGCCGCGGCGAGCGACGAATTGCTTGGCGCCATCGCGGCCGATCATGGGTGCCACCTCCTTTCCGATGCCGATGGGCCGCTCGTGGGCGGCTTTGCTCTCAGCGGACCAGCGCGGGCGCGCGATGCCATGGAGCCGGTGCTGGACATCACCGGGCAGCGGCTGGTGGCGCGCGATGGCGTGCTCCATGCGATTTCACCACAACGAGGAGCGGGGCAGTCCATCAACGGCGAAGCGCTGGCGCGGCTCGACGGGCCGGTGGTGTCGCGGCGACGTGCGGCTGCGGCCGAGCGGCCGGCGCGCCTGGCGCTCGGCTATATCGACCGGCCGCGCGATTATCTCAGTGCAACGGCGACGGCGCTGCGGCCCGGGATGGGGCCGCTTGTCAGCGAAAGTGCGCAGATGGTGCTTGACGGGGCAGGCGCGCGCCTTGCCGCGGAGCGTCTGCTCAATAGCCGCGCCGCGGGTGGCGACACGGTGGAACTGACCCTGCCGCCAAACCTGCTGACACTCGAGCCTGGGGACCGGATCAACCTTTCGGGGATCGCCGAGGGGCCGTTTGAGATCACGGAGATCCGTGACGGCTTGGCCCGGCGGATCACGGCGCGGGGCGTGACGGCAGGCGATGCGGTGGCAACCGAGGTGGATCGTCCCGCGTCGGTGATGCCGGTCCAGGGGGTGGCCGTGCCGCCCGATGTGGTGGTGGCCCATCTGCCGCCGCTCGGCAGCGAGAAAGGGGGCGGGCGCCTCGTGATCGGCGGCTTCGCCAGGCCCTGGCCCGGACGTGTGCGGATCGCCGAGGCGGTGACCGGCGCGAGCCTTGCCGAGTTGCAGCGACCGGCTGTGCTGGGCGAAGTGGCCGGCGGGATCGGTGAGGTGCCGGAGACGGTTTGGGACGAGGGCTCTATCCTCGAAATCGTCCTGCGCGGCGGGCATGTGGCCGATGCCGGTGACGCGGCGGTGCTGGCGGGCAGCAACCGGATGGTGATCGAGACCGGTGCGGGCACCTGGGAACTCATCGGGTTTGCCGAGGCGGAGCTTGTGGCGGCGGGGCGGTATCGCTTGCGCCGCCTGCTGCGCGGGCTGGGCGGCTCCGGCAGCCGCGCTATCGCTGCGGGTGGGCGGGTGCTGATCCCGGACGGCAAGACGGTCAGCCTGCCGCTCGATAGGGGACGGCTCGATGAGCCGCTGGCGATCAAAATCTATGCGGGGCCCAACGATCTCGTGGGCGAGGAGATGAGCGTGACGCCCACAAGGGCCGCTGTGTTGCCGCTCGCGCCGGTGCATCTGCGGGCCGACGCCGAGCCTTCGGGAGATATCCGGCTTTCCTGGAAGGGACGCGGCCGGGTCGAAGCGGATGGCTGGGGCGTGCTGGAGGCAGGGGAGCAAGACGCCCCGGCGCCCTATCGCGTGGCAATTTTCCAGGGCGGGACGCTGATCCGCACGATGGAGGTTCCGGCATCGGAGAGCGTCTATGGGCTTGCCGATCAGATCACCGATTTCGGTGCTGCGGCGCCGGATTTCACCTGGACCGTGGCGCAAGTGAGCCCGGTGCTGGGGCAAGGACAAAGCGCAGGGGGGAGCTATCATGGCTGAGGATCGGTTCAGTGCCTGCCTCGATCACGTGCTGATGCATGAGGGGGGATATGTCGATCATCCCGATGATCCGGGCGGGGCAACCAATCTGGGGATCACGCGCAAGACGCTGGCGCGATGGCGGCGGGTGAGCCCCTGGTCCGCCTTGCCCAAGAGTGAGGTCGCGGCTTTGTCCCGCGAAGAGGCGGCGGCGATCTACCGGGCGCTTTATTGGTCGGCAACGAAGGCGGGCAGCATGCCGGCCGGGCTCGACCTCGCGCTTTTCGATCTTGCGGTCAATTCCGGCGTCGACCGGGCCTTGCGCATGTTGCAGACGGTGCTTGGCGTCGCCGCCGATGGCGTGGTCGGACCGGTGACCCTCGCAGCGCTTGAAAATGCGGATGTGGCCAAAACCATCAACGCGCTCTGCGATCGCCGTCTCGGATTTCTCGGCCGGCTTAAGACCTTTGCCACATTTGGACGCGGCTGGACCAGGCGCGTCGCAGCAGTGCGCGCGGCAGCCCTTGCCGCCACGAAAACCACTTCATCCATGCAACGGAGAACGGCGATGGACATTCTTTCCGGGTATAGAACCTATATCGTGGCAGCCTTCATGCTGATCGCGGGGCTGATGCAAGTCCTGGGCATAGAATTGCCCAACCTCGATGGCGGAGCGGGCGGAAACCTGATCCTCGAGGCCCTGGCGATCATCTTTCTGAGAAAGGGCCTCACGAGCAGAACTGTGGGCAACCCCTGAAGTGGAAGCGCGCGTGCCTTATTCATGTCCCATTCAGCAAGGTGCGACTAGTTTGGCGCCATGACCATGAAAGCCCCCAAACCCCCCGCCGCAGCTGCCCTGGCGCTTGCGCTTGCACTTGCCCTGAGCGGCACCAGCACGAGCCAGGCCCAGGCTTGTCTTGATCGGCGTCAGATCCAGGAGGCCGTGACCAGCGGCCAGATCATGTCGCTCGATGCGGTCCTTGCCATGGCGGGTGTGGACCGGGGCGCCGAAGTGCTGAACGTCCAAGTGTGCGACCAGGGCGGACGGCTGGTCTATGTGATCGGCGTCTTGACGGCAGACGGACAGGCGCAGAATCTGGTGCTTGACGCACAATAGGCGTCTGTCGGACGGGGTAGTGCATGCGAATTCTGGTCGTCGAGGACGATGCCAATCTCAATCGTCAGCTCAAGGATGCGCTGACCGAGGCCGGCTATGTGGTGGATGTGGCGTTTGACGGGGAAGAAGGGCACTTCCTCGGGGAAACCGAACCCTATGACGCCATCGTGCTCGATATCGGTCTGCCGCAGATGGATGGGCTTTCGGTGCTCGAAGAATGGCGGCGCGCCGGCAAGACTATGCCGGTGCTGCTGCTGACCGCGCGCGACCGCTGGAGCGACAAGGTGCAGGGGATCGACGCCGGCGCCGACGATTATGTCGCCAAGCCCTTTCACATGGAAGAAGTTCTTGCGCGGTTGAGGGCGCTTGTGCGCCGTGCCGCCGGTCACGCGAGCAACGAGATTACCTGCGGCCCGGTGCGCCTCGACGCGCGCTCTGGACGCGTCACGGTGGATGGCCAGGCAGTCAAGCTGACGAGCCACGAATTGCGGCTCCTGAGCTATCTGATGCACCACAAGGGCAAGGTCGTCTCGCGTACGGAACTGACCGAGCATCTCTACGACCAGGACTTCGACCGAGACAGCAATACGATCGAAGTCTTTGTCGGCCGGCTGCGCAAGAAATTGCCCGAAGATTGCATTCAGACCGTCCGCGGTCTGGGTTACCAGATCACCGGCGACTAGGCATGGCGCTGCCGGACGAGGAAAGCCACTCCACCGCCGAGGCGCAGCCCGGCTCGCCCTGGCTGCGCAAGGGCTCTATTGCGGCTTCCCTCTTCTGGCTGACGGCGGGCTGGCTGGTGGTGGCGCTGCTGGCTACGGGATTTTTGCTGACAGACCTTTATTCGCGCGCTCTCGACACAACCCTGTCCCAGACGCTCGATTTCCACGTCGAGGGACTGGCGGGTATCCTGCTCGAGGCAGGCGATCCGCGCGATCCCGGTATTGCGCTGGCCGATCCGCGTTTCGATCGTCCACGCTCGGGCTGGTACTGGATCATCCGCGACGGCGACGGCAACCTCGTCAACCTCTCGCTTTCCGTGGTGGGCATCGACCTTCCGAGCCTGAGTGGCCCCCTCGACAGCGACGGCAGGCGCACGGGCGTCTTGACCGACGCTTTTGATACCCAATTGCGGGTGATCGAGCGTAGCGTCACGCTAGGTGGTGAAATCTACCGGATCGAGGTCGCCGGAAACCTCACGGAAATTCTCGGACTTGTGCGCGATTTCCGTGGGCAGGCTTTTATCGTCCTTGGGGCGGTGGGCGCCATGCTCGCCATCATGAGCGTGATCGTGGCACGTTTTGCACTGCGTCCCATCGGCCGGCTCAGCGCCGCTATCGAGCGGGTGCGTGAAGGCGAAAATACCGAAATCACCGGCGACTATCCAACCGAGATCGCGCCCCTGGCCGAAGAGGTGAACGAGCTTCTGCGCTCCAACGCCCAGATCATCGAACGCGCCCGCAATCAGGTGGGCAATCTGGCGCATGGGTTGAAAACGCCCATTGCCGTGCTGCGCAACGAAGCGGGTGCAGGTCAGGGGGCTTTGGCCGAGGTGGTGCAGACAGAAACCAACAAGATGAGCGCGATGGTTTCGACCTATCTCGAACGGGCCCGGCTCGCTGCGCGAACATCGGTGGTTGGCAAGAAGGCGGATGCCTCCGCCATCATGCTCAGGCTGACGCGCGTCATGCGCAAGATTCATCCCGACATTGCCATCGAACTCGAGCAAGCCGAGGCAGCACTGCCCTGGTTCCGCGGCGACGAGGCGGATCTCGAGGAGATGGCGGGCAATCTGCTCGATAATGCCTGCAAATGGTCCAAAGGGGTGGTCGGCGTTCAGCTCCGGGGCGAGCGGAGCGCCAAAGGGGCGAACCTTTTGATTCGTATCGAGGACGATGGTCCTGGATTGTCCGAGGAAGATGCGCGCAAAGTGTTGCGCCGCGGTGTCAGGCTGGACGAGAAAACACCGGGAACGGGTCTGGGGCTGGATATCGTCAAAGAACTGGTCGATGTGTACGGCGGAAGTCTTGAACTCAAGCGCTCCAGGCTTGGCGGGCTTCTGGTGGAACTTCGCTTGCCCACGGCGCGCCTGGGCGGGCTGGTCCGGCCAGTATCGGCATGACGCACTTTTGCCGTATTGGCTTCACAAGAACCGATCGATTGCTGCAAAGGCCAAAAATATGAATCGTTTCGTCCTGATCGCCACCCCTCTTCTCGCCGTATTGCTTGCCGGTTGCTCGAGCACTGGAACAACGACGACCCCGGTGGTCCAGGCACCTGTTGCCGCAGCGCCGGTCGTGGCTCAGCCCATGGTGCCAAGCTCGGCACAGGCTGTGCAGACGGCTCGTCTGACGACCAGCGTTTCAAGCGGGTTCGTCGATCCCGCCGCGCTGGGGCTGATGACCGCAAAGGATTCAACCGAGGCCAATTCGGCGCAGTTCTATGCACTGCAGTTCGGCCGGCCGGGCGCGCCGCGCCAATGGGCAGGCGATCGCGGCACGACGGGATCCGTTTCCGTCGGTCCCTATGTGCGCGTCAACAATCTCGATTGTCGCGACTTTACCCATACGGTCAAGATCAGCGGCCAGGACTATGTGCGCAAGGGCACCGCTTGTCGCGAGCAGACCGGCAACTGGAACGTGGTGCAGGGCGCCGCATAGGTCCAACTTCGCGATCGGCAGATAAGGATTGTTTACCTGCACGGCTTAGGCTGGCAGCTCTATCCTCCTGACCGATCAGCCTAGATGACACAGCTTGCCAATCGCATTGACAGTGCAGCGCCGGCTTCTCCCAAGCCGGCCGCTGCCGCCCGCGCCTCCGGTCCGTTCTGCGGCTTGATCGATGCCGTGCTGGTGCATGAGCCAGTGCTCGAAATCCTGCCCGGCGCCGTCAGCATCGACATCGCCAATGCGATCTGGACATGGGTCAGACGCGACCTGTGCCCCGACATCTTTGCGCCGGAGGCACTGGCCAACGGCGTGCCGGCGGCGGCCGACGTCGAAGCGGCGATGCCGGAGATCCTGGCGCGCATGAAGGCAGGAATGGCCCAGGGGCAAGCAGATGCCGAAGGGCAGCGGCGTCTTTCGGCGCAACTGGGCAAAGACGCGGCGCGCGAGCAACTACCCACCGTGCTGCTGGCGTTGCGCAACCGGGCACTGTTGGCCAAGGCCCAGGCTTTCGGCAAGGCGACCAATTCCATCACCGATGAAACAGCGCTCGGCACCGCCATGCAGGCCATGCCGCTGCAGGATCCGCCAGTTGCGGCGCTGGTGTTTCATGCAGCCGTGGGGCAGGTGGCTCATCCGGCCCGTTTGACCATGGCTGCGATCAAGCTCGCTGGTGCGGCAACGGAAGTGTCGGTGCGGCGGGTGGGTCTTGGGCCGCTGATCGACGCCTATATCGCGCATGCGCAAAACCAGTTGCGCCACTTCCAGGTAAATGGCCCCTTTGCCGATGTTGATCTCGTGTGCCGCTCGCTCGAACGGTTCAACCGCTTGGTGCGGGCGCTGACCGGCTATCTCGAATTCCAGCGCGGCAGCCATGCCACGGCGGTTCTTTCGACGATCACCAAGAATGTTTCGGACCGGCTGGAGCCGCGGCTCAAAGAGGTCGTGACCGACCTCAACCAGGCCATGCGCAGGCGTGAGAACACCGACCGGCTCGACACCGACAAATTGCTGACGGCAGTCGGGGGGATCTACCTTCTGGCGGCGGTGCGCGATTGCCGGGATTCGCTGGCGCTTAATACCGTGTTTGAACAGGCCTGGAACCAGTCGGGGCAGGCGCTCGAAATTCACATCCAGCGCAATATGGAACTGTTCAAGGCCAATCCCGAGGATACAAACACCATGGCGCGGCTCGATGCCGTGATCCAGATGGCGCAGGTGCGGTTCTCGCCTGAATATGCGGAAACGCTGAAGCGGGCGCGCCAGGCGGTGGAGCGGCGCAGCTAAGACTTCGGCGAGAGCGGCACCGTTTCGGCAGGCACATTTTGGCCGCTGTCGCGCACGATCACCCGTGCGGGTGTGTGGGCGGAAACGAGTGCCGCCGTTTCTCCTTGAATCGTGCGCAGGATCACCCCGACCGCGTGCAGAGGGTCAAGGTCGTCTTCGCCGGCAAAGATGAGACAGCCCGGGCCAAGGGTGCGGCCACTCTCGTGCGTGATGGCGACCATGCGCTCGTCCGGACCGAAACGTCCCTGGAGATAGGCGGGTACTGGGTTGACAACGCTTGTCGATGTGCCTGACGGGGAAGGCTCTTCCCCAGCCAATGGAACGAGGGCAACGCGCTCCTGGGCGGCGATGCCGGCTGCCTCTTCTGGAATGAGCCCGAGGACGACGCCGGCGCAGATCGATCCGATATTGACCGGCTGAGGGTTCTGGGAAAGGATCTGCGGGCGAGTGGGCCCTCTTTCGAAAATACGCGCAGCCCAGCCCGGGTTGACCGGAGCGGGACGCCGCAACAGGGTGCGGTTGCTGTCGAGATAGCCTGGTGTGCCGCGAGGGTCCGTTTCAGGTGAGACTATCCAGCCATCAGGCGTTTCATGCACGGCATCGATCACTGGATCATCGACGCCGGAGCCATTGCGGCCAAGAAGACGCTCTACCGCATCGATCCCGCTCGCTTGGCAGCCACGGCGGGTGAGAAAGCCCGCTGCCGAGCCTGCCAGAGCGATCGATGGGAAGCTTCCCGTGGGTTCGAGACGCTGGCGCTCGCGGCTCCATCGGCTCAAGCCCCCGGCCATGTGCCAGAGTGTCAGATCAGGCTGCCAGCCGCCGCAGACGATGAGGCGATCGACAGTTACGGGCTCGCCATGGCTGGGATGGACCTCGATCTCCCCGCGCCGCGAGGGAGTAGCCGAGTGGGGCAAGGTGCCGGGGAACTGGCGTATGCCATAGGCTTTGCAAAATTCGATGAAGCGGGAGTTGGCGTGATCGCGACCTTCAAGGATACGGTCGAGCTTGATCCTTGTTTCATGCATCAGGATCGGCAAACGATAGGCCGGGTTGCTGGCGGTCGCCAGAAGCCAGGAGGCGCCGGGCCAGATGCCGAAACGGCTGGCGAGTTCGTAGGCCTCCAGCGCGCCGCAAACTCCCGGCAGCCGGTTGCCGGCAAAGAGCGGGAGTCGCTCGAGGCTGCCGGTGGCGATGACGATCTGGCGCGCCGGGAGATCGACAACTTCTGCCCTTGCTTCACTATCTTCAGTTTGGACCCTATGCGCACGGGCAAGGCCCTGGGTGAGGGCAAACACCTCGGTTGCGGTCAGGATGGTGATCGCGTCGCTGGCCGCGATCTCGGCGGTCAGTTGGGCAACGTGGTCTTCGGGTGTGCTTTCGCCATCCTGTGTGCCAAATAGACCCGAACTGCCGCCCAGGCGCAGGCTCGCCTCGACAAGCGTCACCGTGAGCCCGGTGCGGGCCCCTGCCAGAGCCGCAGACATGCCGGCAACGCCACCGCCGATGACCAGGAGATCAGAGGCTTGACTGACAATGCCGGCCTGGCTTCTCCACGGCTGATCGAGAGCCGAGCCGTCGCGGGTCAAGTTCAACCCGAGCGAACGGCCAGCGTGAAAGAGGCGGGAGAACATGCCGGGCAAAGGCTTGTTGCCCCACGTGACATATTCGGCTTCGTCCTGGGCAAAGGTCCGCTCCATCGGGAGGGCAGATCCGGGGACCCGTGCGGCGGCAATCGAGGGAGCGGCAGCTGCACGCAGGCCCATCGGATGGCCGTCCAGGGTGCCCAATGTGTCGACGCCGGATGCAAGCAGGGCGCTGAGAACCGTATCACCGGCAAAGCCATGGAACACACGGCCGTTGAGAGTGAAGCGGATGGGGCGAGACCGGTCGATGGCTGAGCCCGAGAGACCGCGCGGAGAGGCTTGTGGCAAGCGATGGTTCTGTGCCTTCATGCCGGAAGCTCATCGGTAAGAGGGCTGAACTCGGCGACCGGCCGGATGCGCTCTGGGGCGTGGGCAGCAAACCAGTCAGCTTCTGCGGCACTGGCTTCGCCGGCAAACCAGCGGGCAAGAGCGGGAACCGCGAACGTCCCCCAGCCCCCGAATCCTGTCAAAATGGTGGCGCCATTTCGTCCCATGCGGCCAATGATCGGCGCGCCATCTGCGGAGGCGAATGTCGAGAAGGAGACCTGGCCAGCCTGCTGGAGTGGATCGGGTTCTCGGAGCAAGGTAACGAGATTGCGCGCGAAATGCCCGATCCCGCCCGGGCCGAATGCAGCCATCCCGCCCTCCTCATGCCCCATGAGCCATGTGCCGCTATCAAGGTGCAACATCGCCGGACCGAGCAGATGCTGGCCCGAGCGCGTCAGGATCGTCGAGTGGAGGTGCTCGACGAGGACCGATGAGCGGCTCGTCACGGGCAGGGCGGCTTCAATTGCCGCATCGTCGGCGAGAATCGTTTGTTGTGCGATGATCTCGGTGTCACCGTGGGTGAGCCTTGCCGCTGCGCCGTCCTGAGCCCAATACACGGTCGAAGGCAGACGTTCGACGCCGCACTGCTCGTGCCAGGGAACAAGTGCGTTCTCGAGAACAGGCCGGTTGAGCGCTACGGCATCGCCTACACGGACGGCGAGGCGGTCAGCGCCCATCAGCCTTGTAGGCAGCGGCTCTACGATCACGCCGAAGCTGCGCGCCATATTGCAGACGTGCCCCAGGGCTTCGCGCGCCGCTTCCGATTCTGCGAAGAAGATGGGGTCAACATGGTTTTGGGCATGACGGCCGCCAATCCGGCCAATCAGCCGCGTCGTATCCGGTGTCGTGGATTTGAGGAGGGCCCAGGTTTCGGGTCGGGTGATCGGCCCAAGTGATATATCGGCCGCGCGCGGCAAGCGGTAGCGCGCGCTCGGTTCCCCGACAAGCACCACGCTCTTGCCATGCCGGGAGGCCAAAAGGCCCGCGAGAAGCTGCGCAAGTGGGGTGGACCCAAATACGGCGAAGTCCGCTACGCGACTGTTCATACGGGCTCGCCACACCGGAGAGTCAGACCCTGTGGCAAAGGGTCCCTGCCGAACATGCGGGTTTTGGTGGTTTTTCGCCGCAATGGAACTATACAGGGCCATGCCTTGCCCGGCCCAAAACGCAAGGGGATCAACATTTTCTGGTTTGTAGCCATAGCACTGACCGCCATTGCTTGCGCCGCGTTGTTGTACGCGGGGCGTGGCCGCACGGTCAACGCGGGCCGGCGTGAAAGCACGGAAAAGGATGATCATTTCCGCATGGTGCTGGCTGGCATCGAAGCGGATCTTGCTGCAGGCAAGATCAGCCCTGATCAGGCCGAGGGCGCGAAGGGTGAACTGGCGCGCGAAATCCTGCGCCTGCGCGCCGAAGACGGGGACCGACGCGCCGGCCAGTTGGGACTTGGCACGATTGCGGCCGGCCTGGCTGGGGTGGCGCTGCTGAGCTTTGCCACCTATGCCGTGCTCGGGAATCCCGGAATGGGCGGGCAGCCTCTCGCCGCACGGCCGGAAGTGGCAGCCCAGCAGATGAACCTAGTTGATGCTGTCGCGCGGATCGAGGCGCGTCTCGCCCGAGAGCCTGATGACCTGCGCGGCTGGACCGTCGTTGCGCCGGCGCTGGTGGAACTCGGGCGCTATGCCGATGCGGCAGGGGCTTATCAGCGGATCATCGATCTTTCCGGCGCGACCGCTCAACTCGAAACCGATCTGGCCGAAGCGCTCCTGCTCGAAGCGGGTGGACAGGGCTCGGAAACAGCGATGGCCCATCTGCGCACCGCTGCGGCGCTCGACGGCAGACATGTGCAATCAAGGCTCTACCTTGCTGCCGAACTGACGCGCATGGGTCAATACCAGGAAGCCGCGCAGTTCTGGCAAGCCGCTCTTGCGCTGGCAGAGGGAGGCGAGCCGTGGCTCGAGGCTGCACGCCAGGGCCTTGCCGTGGCCCAGAACAACGGGGTGGACACCAGCGCCGAGCAGCAAGCGGAAATGATCGGAGCGATGGTGTCGAGCCTGTCGAGCCGACTTTATGAGTCTGGAGGCTCGGTGGAAGAGTGGACGCAATTGGTGCGATCCTACATTGTCCTCGGCGATCTCTCCGAGGCGCAACTGGCATATGACCGGGCCGTTTCCGCCTATCCGCAAGCTTTCGACCGGGGCGAACTTGACACGATCGCCCTGTCAGCCGGCCTTGAACTGAATGGAGTTGAGCCATGAGCATGTCTGGTGCCGTTCGCCGCAAAGGCTGGTCGCGCAAGCAGAAGCGCCTTGCCATCATTGCCGGGCTCGGGCTTGTTCTGGCGCTTGCAGCAGCGCTCGTGCTGACCGCGTTGCGCGATCAGATCGTGTTTTTCTATTCGCCAACAGAAATTGCGGCCCGCGGTGTCGAGCCAGGTCAATCCATTCGTCTGGGGGGGCTTGTCAAGGAAGGGAGCTGGACACGGGAAGGACAGGAAAACACCTTCATCGTTACCGACGGCGCCAGCGAGATCACGGCCCAATATCGTGGCATTCTGCCCGATCTCTTCCGCGAAGGGCAGGGCGTTGTCGCTGAAGGTGCGATCGGGCCTGATGGTGGTTTCACCGCGTCCAATGTCCTCGCCAAACACGATGAAAACTATCTGCCGCGCGAAGTTGTGGATGCGCTCAAGGCACAGGGCGAGTGGCGGCCGGAGGGTGATCCTTCGTGACAATCGAAATCGGCCACTTTTCGCTTATCCTGGCCTCTGCGCTGGCGCTGGTTTCCGCATTCGGCGGGCTTGTCCTATGGCGGCGTGGCGAACGGCTGGCGGCGATCCTTGCGCAATCAGCGCTGCTGCAATTTCTGTTGGTGGGGATTGCGTTCGCAGCGCTCGTGCAGGCTTTCGTGGTGTCCGACTTCAGCCTTGCGCTGGCGGCGAATAATTCGCATTCGCTCAAGCCGCTGATCTACAAGATCTCCGGCGTTTGGGGCAATCACGAGGGATCTCTGGTTCTTTGGATCCTGATTCTCGTGCTGTTCGGCGCGCTTGTCGCGGCCTTCGGCCGGCGCTTGCCGGATGATCTCTTCAATCTCGTGCAAGGGACGCAGAGCCTGCTGGTTGCCGCATTCGGTGCCTTCACGCTTTTCACGTCCAATCCCTTCGAACGCCTGACGCAGCCGCCGCTCGAGGGGGCCGATCTCAATCCGGTGCTTCAGGATATCGGCCTCGCTATTCATCCGCCGCTGCTTTATGCAGGTTATGTCGGTTTTTCGATCTGCTTTTCCTTTGCCATTGCAGCACTCGTCTCCGGGCGCATCGATCAGGCCTGGGCGCGATGGGTGCGGCCCTGGACCATGCTGAGCTGGATCTTCCTGACGCTCGGCATCGCCATGGGATCCTACTGGGCCTATTACGAACTCGGCTGGGGCGGCTGGTGGTTCTGGGATCCGGTGGAAAATGCCAGCTTCATGCCGTGGCTGGCCGGCACGGCACTGCTCCATTCGGCGCTCGTGATGGAAAAGCGGAATGCACTCAAGATCTGGACGATCTTTCTTTCGATCATTACGTTCTCGCTTTCACTCCTGGGCACTTTCCTTGTTCGTTCGGGTGTTCTGACCTCAGTCCATACCTTTGCTAGCGATCCGACCCGGGGCCTTGTTATCCTCACCATGCTTGCCGTGCTGATCGGCGGAGCATTCCTGCTTTTTGCCATGCGGGCAAGCGCCCTGCGCCAGGGCGGGCTTTTCGCGCCGATCAGCCGCGAAGGTGCGCTGATCCTGAACAACCTGTTTCTCGCGACCGCGATCGGGGCGATCCTTGTGGGCACACTTTATCCGCTTCTGCTCGATGCACTGGTCGGAACGAGTATTTCTGTCGGGGCGCCCTTTTTCGATCTGACCTTTGGCGCCCTGATGGCGCCGCTTCTGCTGGTTCTGCCCTTTGGGCCGCTTTTGCCGTGGAAGCGGGCCGATCTTGTTGCCGCTGGACAGCGCCTTATGGGGGCGGCGGCTCTGGCGGTGTTTCTGACCATTCTGATCTCGGCGCTGGGCGGTATATCGATCTCGCTTGCACCAGTCGGGTTGTTGCTCGGGTTCTGGGTACTGTTCGGCTCCTTTGCCGAAATCATCGAACGCGCTCGCATCGGCCGCATCCCCGCCCGCGAGAGCGTCCGGCGGCTCATGGGCCTGCCCCGCTCGATCTGGGCGACGGCCTTAGGCCATATGGGGCTTGGTCTGACCGTGCTCGGGATCGTATCCGTCACCGCCTGGGAGACTGAGCTGGTGACCACCCTCAATCCAGGAGAAAGCGCCGAGCTTGCCGGATACGAGATCACCTTCGAGGATTTTGCGCAGGTGCCGGGTCCAAACTACATGGCCGATACGGGCATTTTCGCAGTTACCGCTCCGGGTGGCCAGGTTGCGCATCTGCATGCCGAGCGGCGGTCCTATGTCGCCAGCGGCATGCCGACGACGGAAGCGGCTATCGAGACCTATGGACTGTCGCAGCTTTACCTGCAGCTGGGCGAACCGCTTGCCGACACGCATGTGCTGCGTGTCTGGCACAAGCCTTACATCCTTCTGATCTGGATCGGCACATTGGTCATGTCTGGAGCAGGGGTGCTGTCGCTGACCGACCGGCGCTTGCGGTTCGGTGCTCCAAAACAGGCGAGGCGGCACTCCATCGAGGCGGCGGAATGAAAAGGCTGATGACGAGTTTGCTGCTGGTTCTCGGCTTAGCTGCGCCAGTCCTTGCTGTCTCGCCCGCAGAGATGCTGTCCGATCCCGCATTGGAACAGCGCGCGCGCGATATCTCGTCTGGCCTTCGCTGCCTGGTCTGCCAGAACCAGTCGATCGACGACAGTGACGCCGATCTGGCGCGAGACCTGCGCATTCTGGTGCGGGAGCGGCTGGTAGAGGGCGACAGCAATGCTGAAGTTGAGCAATATCTTGTCGATCGTTATGGGGAATATGTGCTGCTCAATCCACGGCTGAGCATGCATACCGTACTGCTTTGGATTGCCGCGCCGGTGCTGCTGCTTATTGGGCTTGCAACCCTTTGGTGGGCAGCGCGCCGCCGCAAGCCCAGCGCGGACCGGCTGGGCCTTTCGGACACCGAGAAGTCGGTCCTCGAGGATTTGCGAAGGCAGGACGGCAAGTCCTGAGGACGACTTGCTGGTGCAGATGCGGCGCGATATGCCTTTTTCATGAGCATGATCCTGCACCCTTTGCCGCCTGTTTCAACACCTGCTTTCGACGCGCTTTTACGCGAGTTGGGAGAGGAGAAATCTGCAAGCCTTGCTGCGACATCAGGGCTTCTCGGGCCATTACTCGAGGCTGCGCCCTATCTGCTTGAACTGACGCGGATTCATTCGGATTGGCTGGCCGATGCGCTCACGCAAGGTGCAGATGCAGCCTTTTCGGATCTGATCGGCAGCGTGCGCGTAGCCGGGCTCGGAGACGATGAAGCGACGCTTGGGCAGGCGCTGCGCATTGCCAAGGGTCGTACGGCGCTTCTCGCCGCTGTCGTGGAAACCGGCGGCGCCTGGACTACGGCGCGCGCAACAGAGGCATTGTCAGACCTCGCAGACGCCGCGTTGGAAGCCGCTCTCGACTTCCTGATGCGGCAGGCCGCGGCCAAGGGGCAGCTAACCATACCGGTGGATGAGGCGCGCGCAGCCAATTCGGGGCTGGCGCTCTTTGCCCTTGGCAAACATGGCGGACGCGAACTCAACTATTCCTCCGACATAGACATCGTCGCGTTCTTTGATCCTCAGAAGCCGGTGCTTGCCGATCCCTCTGAAGCAACCAAAGTTTACTCGCGCATGGTGCAGCGTCTGGTTGGCCTGATGGAGGACCACCAGGCTAATGGCTACGTCTTCAGGACCGATCTCCGCCTGCGGCCGGATCCCGGTTCGACACCTGTAGCGCTCTCGGTCGATGCTGCAATCGCCTATTACGAGGTGCGCGGACAGAACTGGGAACGGGCCGCCTGGATCAAGGCGCGACCTTGTGCGGGAGATAAGGCCGTAGGCGAGGCCTTCATCAAGGAGCTGGCGCCTTATGTCTGGCGCAAACATCTGGACTTCGCCACCATCGCCGACATCCAGGCGATGAAGCGCCAGATCAACGTCTCCAAAAAGGTCGGCGACATCAGGGTCGAAGGACACAATGTCAAGCTCGGCCGGGGCGGGATCCGCGAGATCGAGTTTTTTGCCCAGACCCAGCAATTGATCGCCGGCGGACGCGACAAGACCCTGCGGGTGCGCCCGACATCGGCCGCATTGGCAGCTCTGGCTGCCGCGAACTGGATCAGCGACACCACAGCGGCCGAGCTGACGGAAACCTACTGGTTCCTCCGGGCAGTGGAAAATCGCCTGCAAATGCTGCGCGACGAGCAAACCCACACCATGCCGGACACGGCTGACGCCATAGCCGTCATCGGCCGGCTGATGGGTGAGAGCGAGCGGGCAGCGTTTGAAACGCGCTATCGCAGTGCGCTCGAACTTGTGGCGAAATATTATGCCGAGCTCTTCACTGAAGGCGAGACGCTTGGAACGGTAGACGGCAATCTGGTGTTCACGGGCAGCGACGATGACCCTGATACGCTCGAGACTCTCACGGGCATGGGTTTTGCCGATGCGCACAAGGCCATCGAGACGGTGCGCAAATGGCACTATGGCAGCTACGCCGCGACCCGTACATCGGCAGCAAGGGCTCATCTGACTGAATTGCTGCCCGCGCTTCTGGCAACGCTTGCCGGCTCCGGCAATGCCGACCTCGCGCTGGCGCGAATGGATGACTTCCTCTCCCGCCTTCCGGCAGGGGTGCAGCTTTTTGCACTTCTGCGCAATCACGCCCAATTGCGCACGCTGGTGGTGCAGTTCATGGCATCGGCACCGCGGATGGCCGAAGCCGTCATCCATCGCGCCCATGTCATGGACGCTCTGATCGACCCGGCCTTTGCCAATGACGTCACGCACAAGGATGTACTCGTCGCCAAGGTGGACGCGTTTCTCGCAGAGGGCCGCACCTATGAGGAGCTGATCGATCGCGCCCGGATCATTGGGCAGGAGCAGAAGTTCTTGGTGGCTGCCGGTCTTTTATCTGGGACGGTCAGCGCCAGCGTGGCCGGCGAGCAGTTCACGGCTCTGGCTGAGACACTGCTCAACCGCCTCTTTGCCAGTGCGCAGACAGAATTTGCGCGCCGGCATGGAAACATCGAGGGGGCATCTACGGCGCTTCTTGCCTTCGGGAAAATGGCGAGCCGGGAAATGACCTACACCTCGGATCTCGATTTCATCCTGCTTTACGATGCGCCCAACACGGAGTCGGACGGCGAGCGCCCTCTTGCTACCTCCCACTATTTCGCTCGCCTCACCCAGCGGCTGGTTGCAGCCATTTCAGCGCCGACGGCAGAAGGGGTGCTCTACGAGGCCGACATGCGCCTGCGTCCCTCCGGCAATGCCGGTCCGCTCGCGACTAGCTTGAGCGGTTTCAAGGCTTACCATCGGGATAATGCCTGGACATGGGAACATCTGGCGCTGAGCCGTGCCCGCGTCGTTGCAGGGTCGGGCAGCTTGCCTGCTGCTGTCGATGAGGCTCTTTCGGAAGTAATGCAGCGCCCCCGCGATATCGCCAAGACTATCGAGGATGTCGTGTCCATGCGAGCGCTCATGGCACGGGAGCGCAAACCCCGGCACAGTTTCGACCTCAAGCTCGCCGATGGCGGACTGGTCGATCTTGAGTTCATTGCCCAATCCGCACAACTGGTCGCAGCGGACACGATAAGCCTGCCGCAGGCACCGACTGGGCTGGTTCTTCATAGGCTGGGCGAAGTCGGCCTCATGCCGCAGGGTAGGCGGCTTGCGAAGATCCACACGCTTTATTCCACGGTACTGCAGGTGATGAGTTCAGCCCTGGTCGATCCGCTCAAGAACGAAAACTGGTCCTCTGCTTTCAAGGATCTTTTGGCGCAGCTGGCGAACTATCCGGATTTCGAGCGCTTGTCGCTCGATATCGAACAGATGCGGGCGGAAGTCTCTGAAGCTGCAGCCTTATGGTATGCGAAGGCGGCGCAGATGCGCCAAGGCTAGATCATTCTGCGGCCACTATGCCACCGTGAGCGGCCTCAAGCGGAAGGGAAATGGCAACCGTGGTGCCGATCGAGGGCGTTGAGTCGATGACCAGATGCCCGCCGCTGAGTTCGGCAATGGCGCGCGAGATGGAGACGCCAAGTCCCGGGCCAATACCGTCGCGCGCAAAGCTCGCATCACCTAGGGCGAAGGGGTGGCTCAGGCTGGAAAGCCGGTCCTGATCCATCCCGACGCCGGTATCGGAGACCTCGATTACGACCCCATCTTCGGCAGCAAAGGTCGCAAGGGTCAGCGAGCCGCCGGCGGGCGTGAAGCGTATGGCGTTCTCCACGATGTTGCTGACCATGCGCACCAGCGCCAGCCGGTCACCGCGAAGCACGGCTCCGCAATCGGCGCTGACGCTGAGCTTGAGCCCGGCGCGCTTGACCTGGCCGCGGAAGCGCCGCTCCACTGAATCGATGACTTCGTCCACCGGCACAGGATCGGTGCGAAGCACTTTTTGCCCGTTTTCGAGTTCGGCGAGGTCCAGAATCGCGGCAAAGGAATTGAGCAGGTGCTCTCCGGAAATCTTGATCGACTGAACATAGTCGACATAGCGCGGATCGCCGAGCGCTCCATAGGTCTGGTGCCCCATCAATTCGGCAAAGCCGATGATGTGATTGAGCGGGGTGCGGATATCGTGGCTGAGATGAGCGAGGAAGTTGGTCTTGGCGCGATTGGCAGCCTCGGCCTTGATCTTTTCCTCGTGGTAGCGCCGGGCCAGCTGGCGCTGTTCTTCGCGGATCGTGGTCAGAAGAAGATCGGTGCGCTTGCGCTCGGTCACATCAGAAACCATGGTCATCAAGCCGCCGTCCGGCATGGGTCGTTCGTCGATCAGCAGGCACGCGCCGTCCTTCTGATGCAGTTCGATGAGGCGGGTATTCTCGTCCTCCCGCACCATCTTCATGTAGCCGCCTGCAATCAGCCGCACTAAGGCTTCCGAATAGCTTACGCGGCCGCCATCGAGGCGGAGTCTGGCCTTGTAGCTGTCGTTGCAGACGATCATCTCGCCGGCACTGGTCCAGCAGGCGACCCCCATGGGGATCGCCGAGGCCAAGGTCTGGTAGTTGTGACGCTGGATCGGGTCCGGCATGTCGGCGTCGCGACGGCGGCGCATCGTCAGCGCGGTGAAAAGGCCGGCAAGAGCAAAGGCGGCCCCTGCGCGGCCTGCGATGCCCGAGACTGCGCTGGCATGTTCGGCTTCTACGCTGAGCAGGCCATGGCTGCCGGCTGGAACTATCATGGAAAAGGGCTGGTCACCCGCCATCGGCCGTTCGGTGATGAGGCTGGCGCTAACGATGCCTGGAAACTCACCAAGAGTGGTGTCGAGCGCTGTCGTCACCTCGGCAGTGGCGACATCGGCGATGCGGGCGGAAAGAGCGGAACTGACCAGTCCCAGTTCCCGCTTGACCCCACCAAGGGTCGAGGCAGTGTCATAGACCACGAAGATGGATGCCGAGGCGAAGGCGGTCAATGCGACGGCGAGGGTCAGCGGCGACCCGAGTTGAGCACACAGCTGGCGCCACAGTGTGGAGCGAAGCTGGCGGAGGCCGCCATCTGGTTTTCCGTTGCCGGTGCCGAATCCATCGGCGCCAGCGTCGGATGCCTCCGACGTCCGCATGAAATGCTCCATCCTGCTAAGGGTTTAGTTTCGAGGCGACTTGTCCGTTAACAACTAATGAATCAGCGGCGATGCGCTGTCCATAGGGGTCCTCACGCTTCCGTGGGCTTTGCTCCAAAAACGGAGTCATTGGAGTCACTTAGCGGGAAAGAAAATTAATCCCGCCCATATGGCTTCGTGGAACACCCTGTGAACTCTGTGGATAGAGTGTGAATAAGCCAAAGGCTCCTCCAGCGCGGGACTAGGAGGAGCCTTCAACTCGTGAAGCAGGTAACGCCTTAGCCAGCAAGGATTCGGTCGACGATGTCGCCGGTGTTCCGACTCAGTTGATGCTGGCTGCGCAGTGATTCGAGCGCAGCTTGCCCGCTGGCCCGGCGCTTGGCTTCGAGAAGCGGCAAGATGCGGAAGCCGGTCAGAATGCGGGCGGCCACTTGGGGATTGACCTGGTCGATCTCCGCTGCAGCCTCGGTAACGAAGCGGAACCCCAGTCCATCCTCGCGGGCGAACTGAGCAGGATTGGCCATGACGAAGCCGCCCAGCAAAGAACGAAGCCGGTTGGGATTGGTGCGCGGGAAGTCTGGCGCCGCCAGAACAGCGCTCATGCGTTCGATCACGCCGTCGTCGGGAGCCTGCGAACTGGCCATGAGCCACTTGTCGAAAACCAGCGGATCGCCGGCAAAGCGGGTGCGGAAATCCCCCAAGAGGGCGGGAGCGGCCGCAGTCCAGTTGTGCACGGAAATGGCGAGGGCAGCATAGCGGTCCGTCATGTTGGAGGCGTCCTTATACTGCGCCTCTGCCAGTGCCGCTCCGCGGGACGAACCGGCAGTCAGCAGGGACAAGAGTCCATTGCGCAGAGACCGGCGCCCGGCTTGGCGGGCGTCGGGGCTATAGGGCGCAGTATCGGCAAGCCTGCCGTAGTAGGCTTCGAGCCGTTCTGATACGGGCTCCACAAGGGTCCGGATCAGATTGCGGCGCGCCACTGCAACAGCGCCGGGGTCCACATCCTTGCCGATCTGGCGCGCAATGACGGTTTCGTCGGGCATCGAGATGACGAGCGCCTTGAACGCGTCGTCGAGATCGGGATTGGCCAGCGTGTCCATGATCGCTTCGCGCAGGGCATCGACATCGCCAGCATCAAGGCTCACGCCAGTTGCGGATCGGGCCATCAGCCCTGTCGCGACGGTCTGGAGGGCATCCCAGCGGTTGAATGGATCGCTGTCATGGCGGGCAAGAAACAGAAGGTCTTGCTGGCTGAGCGATGTGCTGAGCTTGATGGGGGCCGAGAAGCCTCGAAAGAGGGATGGCACTGGCTTGTTGGCCACCCCTTCGAAAGTCAGCGTCACGCTCTCGCTGTCGAGGACGATCAGATCGTCCTGGACTGTTCCGCCCCGTACGGAGGCCCAGCCCATGGGGCTGCCATTGGGGCCAAGAAGGCCGAACTTTACCGGAATGACGAAAGGCGGCTTTTCCGGTTGGTTCGGGGTCGGCAGGGTGTTCTGCGCAAGAGTGAGCGTATAGGTTTGGCTTGCGGCATCGTAACTGTCGCTCGCGGTAACCTGAGGGGTGCCTGCCTGTGTGTACCACTGGCCGAATTGGCTCAGGTCAATGCCGGCAGCATCCTCGAAAACCTTGAGGAAGGCCTCGATGGTCGTTGCCTCTCCGTCATGCCGCTCGAAATAAAGGTCCATCCCTTTGCGGAAGCCCGCTTCGCCCAGAAGCGTTGCGAGCATGCGCACGACTTCCGAGCCTTTCTGGTAGACGGTCGTCGTATAAAAGTTGTTGATCTCGCGATAGTGGTCTGGACGCGGCGGATGGGCCAGCGGTCCGCCATCTTCCGGAAACTGCGTGATACGCAGATTTTCCACATCGTGGATGCGTTGCACCGGGCGGCTGCGCTCGTCGGAGGAAAATTCCTGATCGCGATAAACCGTCAGCCCTTCCTTGAGGCAAAGCTGGAACCAGTCGCGGCAGGTGATGCGATTGCCGGTCCAGTTGTGGAAATATTCGTGCGCGATGACGCGTTCGATATTGGCGTAGTTGGCGTCACTCGCCGTCTCGGGCAGGGCGAACACCAACTTGTCGTTGAAGATATTGAGCCCCTTGTTCTCCATCGCGCCGAAATTGAAGTCGGACACGGCAACGATGTTGAAGACGTCGAGATCATATTCGCGTCCGAACCGCTTTTCGTCCCAGGCCATGGAGCGCTTGAGACTATCCATGGCGTAGGCGCATTCAGCCTGCTTGCCATGGGTGCAATAAATGGCAAGGTCGACCTTGCGCCCGCCCATGGTGGTGAAACTATCGGTGATCGAGCCAAGATCGCCCGCCACCAGCGCAAAAAGATAGGCAGGCTTCGGAGACGGATCTTCCCAGAGCGCATAGTGGAGCCCGTCGCCGGCATCGCCCTTGTCGATGAGGTTGCCGTTGGAGAGCAGCACCGGCGCGACCTCGCGCGGCGCGGTGATGCGCACCTTGAACGGGGCAAGAATGTCCGGGCGGTCGAGATAATAGGTGATGCGGCGAAAGCCTTCTGGCTCGCACTGGGTGCACCAGGTGCCGCCCGAGCGATAAAGCCCCATCAGCTTCTTGTTGTCCTCAGGCTTAAGGTGAACTTCGGTTTCGAGCACGAAGCGGCGATGCGGCGGCTCGGCCAGGGTCAATCCGGTCTCATTGGCCGCATAATCGGCCAGCATCACCGGGTAGCCATCAACAGCGATCGAGCTTAGCGTCAGACCGTCTCCATCGAGCACGAGCGGGGTGCCCGGTTCCGTGGTCGGGCGCGGCTCGAATGTAATCTGCGTCCGCACCCGCGTACTGGCTTCCTCGATCTTGAAGTCCATGTCGACGCTGACAACGCTATAGGGCGTTTCGGCATAGTCCTTGAGGAAGATGGTGTGCTCGGTCTCGGTGCGCATGAACGGTCCAGTGCAACGTTGTTTTCTGAGGCTCGAATGTGGCCAAGTGGCAACAGCCGACTCCTGCCAAATGTGTATGCTACCCCGCTCTTGGCTGCATAGCCCAATTCTTCGGTGTCGAACGATGCGGCATCGGGAGGAGGCTTTGGGCTTAACGCCACGCTGCTCCTCTGCGTTTCACTCGAAGCGTATCGAGCGCGGTCTATTAGTTCTCCCTGGATGGAACGCCATCGACGCCTGCTGACGGACGCTGTCATCGTTCTCACTCAGGCTTTTGTCATGGTCACGTTCTGTCCCACGACCCGATGGTGATGATGATGTTTAGCTGGTTCGAGAAGCGGCTCAATGCCTATCCGTTGAATGAGCCGACAGAGCCGCCAAAGGGCCTGCTCGCGTTTTGCCTGCACTATAGCCACGGCGCAAAGAAGTGGCTTGCGGCCATGACGGTGCTGGGCGCAGCGATCGCTCTCCTTGAAATCTCGCTTTTCGGCTTCATGGGGTCGATTGTCGATTGGTTGAGCGCGGCGGATCGCGAAACGTTCCTTGCCACCGAAGGCTGGAAGCTTGCCGGCATGGCGGTGGTGCTGCTGCTCGTCATTCCGACACTGCAGATCGTCGACGCTCTCATCATTCACCAGACCCTGCTGGGCAATTTCCCCCAGCGCATCCGCTGGATGGCGCACCGCTATCTCATCCGCCAGTCCATGAGCTATTTCCAGGACGAATTCGCCGGACGCATCGGCGCCAAGCTCATGCAGACCTCGCTCGCCGTGCGCGAAGTGATGATGAAGGTGCTCGATGTGACGGTCTATGTGATCGTCTACTTCCTCGGCGCCGTTGTCCTTGCGGCCATGAGCGATATCTGGCTGGCCGCGCCATTCGTTGTCTGGCTCGTCGCCTATGTTGCCCTGTTGCGCTATTTCATCCCCCGGCTTGGCAAGATTTCCGAATTGCAAGCCGATGCCCGCTCGATGATGACCGGCCGGATCGTCGACAGCTATACCAATATCGCAACGGTGAAACTGTTCTCCCATTCGATGCGAGAAGAAACCTATGCCCGCGAGGCCATGGATGGGTTTCTGGGCACCGTCTACAAGCAGATGCGCCTTGTGACATGGTTGCAGGCAACGATCACGTTGATGAATTGCCTGCTGTTGTTCTCTGTCTTCGGCGTCGGGATCTGGCAGTGGCTCAACGGCAATATGATGCCCGGTGCGATCGCTGTGGCCGCCGCACTCGTCCTGCGCTTCCAAGGCATGAGCCAGTGGGTCATGTGGGAAATGTCGGCCCTGTTCGAAAATATCGGCGTCGTGCGCGATGGCATAAATTCCATCTCCCTGCCACGAGTCGTCGCTGACAAGCCCGAGGCCAAGCCTGTTGGACGGGTCGAAGGCGATATACGCTTCGAGGACGTGTCCTTCCACTATGGCAAGTCATCCGGCGTCATCGAAGGGCTCAACCTCAACATTCGTCCGGGCGAGAAGATCGGCCTTGTCGGCCGCTCGGGCGCAGGCAAGTCGACCATCGTCAATCTCCTCCTGCGTTTTTACGACCGTCAGGACGGGCGTATTCTCGTCGACGGAAACGACATCGCCCAGATCCAGCAGGATAGTCTGCGCGCCAATATCGGCGTCGTGACCCAGGACACCTCGCTCTTGCATCGGTCGGTGCGCGAAAACATCGTTTATGGCCGGCCCGATGCCACCGAAGAGGAAATGATAGAAGCGGCAAAGCTTGCCGAGGCGCATGACTTCATCCTCACCCTTTCCGATTTCAAGGGTCGCAAGGGCTATGACGCCCATGTGGGCGAGCGGGGCGTCAAGCTTTCGGGCGGCCAGCGCCAGCGCATCGCCATCGCGCGGGTGCTGCTCAAGAATGCGCCCATCCTCGTCCTCGATGAAGCAACGTCGGCGCTCGATTCCGAGGTCGAAGCGGCAATCCAGAGCCAGTTCGAGCTCTTGATGCGCGGCAAGACTGTGATCGCCATCGCCCACCGCCTCTCGACCATCGCCATGATGGATCGTCTTGTCGTGCTCGATAAGGGCGAGATCGTCGAGCAGGGCACCCATGCCGAACTTGTCGATTCGGGCGGCATCTACAGCCAGCTCTGGGCTCGGCAGTCCGGTGGGTTCCTCGAGATGGACCAGGCTGAAGACGCGGCGCAATAGGTTGTGCTATGCCCCTTCTCCCCTTATGGGAGGAGGGGCAATGTGCTTTCCGTATAAGCACATCGTCAAAAGCCCGCACCCCATTGGAACCGCAGCGTCTTCCCGTTACAACCGTTCCGAAATCGATTTCGGAGCCATCGGCTCCGGGTGCCGGTTTGGCCGGCGGGAGGAAGCCTTGACCATTGCACGCCACAATTCCGCGCTCGATCTGCGCGGCACTTTTGCCCTCAGCGCTCCGACGCGCGACATAGAGACCGAGATCGCTTTGCCCGGCGACGTCCATGGCGCTCTTCTTGCCGCACATCTCATCCCCGATCCCTATTTTGGCGAGAACGAAAAAAGCGTCCTCTGGGTCGGCGAAACGGCCTGGACCGTAGAGCGCCAATTCGAAGCCTCGGCCGCCGACATCGATGGCTACCTGACCCTGACGCTGTCGGAAGTCGATTGCATCGCCACGATCTTTCTCAATGGCGAGGAAATCGCGCGCACCGACAACAGCTTTATCCGTCACGACATCGACGTCACAGGCAAGGTGCATGCGGGCGAAAACACGCTTCGCATCGTATTTGGCATTGCGCCTGACGTGGCAAAGGCACGTTCGGACGCGCACCCGTTCCCGATCCCCTTCACCTACAATTACCAGACCAACGGGTTGAAGGGCATCCACATGAACTTCATCCGCAAGGCCGCCTGCCATGCGGGTTGGGACTGGGGGATCTGCACCATGCCCGTCGGCGTTTATGGCACGATGGCCCTTCGCAAATCGCGCCTTGCGCGCCAGGACAGCGTCGAGGTCACCCAAACTCATGGCTCCCATTCGGTCGAGCTTTCGATCAAGACCCGTCTCTTCGCCTTCGCTCATGGCGAGGTCGAGCTCGAACATGCAATCGACGGCCAAACCATTGCCGATAAGCTTTCGGTCCAAAAGGGCGAGAACGTCTTCACGCATAACGTGACGATCACGAACCCAAAAATCTGGTGGCCGGCAGGGCAGGGCGCTCAACCGCTCTATGATCTGACGACCGACCTCGAAGGCGAAGTCACCACCCGCAAGATCGGCCTGCGCAAGCTCGAATGGATCATCGAGAAGGACGAGATCGACCACTCCTTCAAGTGCCGGATCAATGGCCGCGATATCACCATGATGGGCGCCAACTGGATCCCGGCCGACGCCATCCCCTCGCGCATCACCCCTGCCGTCATCCGCGACCTCCTCGAAAGCGCGAAAGCGGCCAACATGAACATGCTCCGCATCTGGGGCGGTGGTCAGTACGAGCCGGATTATTTCTACGATCTCTGCGACGAGCTCGGGATCCTCCTCTGGCACGATTTCATGTTTTCCTGCATGAGCTATCCGTCCAATCGCGAGTTCCTCTCTTCAGTCGAAACCGAAATCACCCAGCAGGTCCGCCGGCTCAGCCACCATGCCTCGATCGCCCTCTGGTGCGGCGACAATGAAGTCATCGGTTCGCTCAACTGGTATCCGGAAACGCGCGCCGACAAAGAGCGCTACATCGCCAATTACGACCGGCTCAATTCCATGCTGCACCGGATCGTCGAGGACGAAGACCCGACCCGCCGCTTCTGGCCATCCTCGCCCTCGTTGGGCTACATGGATTTCTCCGATGGCTGGCATTCCGACACCCGCGGCGACTTACACTATTGGGACGTCTGGCACTCGGCCAAAAGCTTTGATGCCTACCGCTCGGTCAATCCGCGCTTCGCCTCCGAATTCGGCTTCCAGAGCTTCACCTCGATGAACGTCATCGAGACCTTTGCCGAGGAAAAGGACCGCAATCCCTCTTCCCCGGTCATGGAAAACCACCAGCGCAACAATGGCGGCAATGCCCGCATCCTCGAAACCATGACGCGCTATTTCCGCTTTCCGCGTGATTTCGACCAGATGGTGTTCTTGAGCCAGATCCAGCAGGGTCTCGCCATCAAGACCGCCATCGAATACTGGCGCTCCACCAAGCCGCGCTGCATGGGCACGCTCTATTGGCAGCTCAACGACATTTGGCCGGTGGCAAGCTGGTCCAGCCTTGACTATGGCGGACAGTGGAAGCTGATGCACCACATGGCCAAGCGCTTCTTTCGCCCCGTCAATGTCGTCGCCGTACCCAATGCCGACGGATCAGAAATCGCGCTGCGTGGCATCAATGACACCGGACGCGCCCTGTCGATCAGTCTTGAGATTCTCGCTGTTTCGGTCGAAGGGACGACACGGACGCTCTTTGCCGGCAATACCGCCGTTGGCGCTGACGCAGCGTTGACGATAACGACACTCGCAGGCGCCGACCTCAATGACGGTGAGTTCCTCTACTTCTCCTGGAAGGACGCGTCTGGGCAGGTCTTGGGTGAAAACGACTACTTCCCGAAGCCGTACAAAGCGTATGATCTTGCCCAGCCCACACTATCCAGCGCCTGGACCGATCGAGACGGAACGGCTGTCCTGACGATCGAGGCGGACGCACCAGCCTTTTTCGTCACGGCGACAGTCGATGCGCCCGGCTATTTTTCGGACAATGCCGTCACCCTCTTACCCGGCCGGCCATTGGAGCTGAGCTTCATCGCGAGGCACGGTGCAGAAGTTGTGTCGGACGACCTAAGAGCCAGCCTCAAGCTGCGACATCTTGCTGAGACATTCTAGTTGCTGAGCTCGTAAGCCTGGACTGGCACACGAGCTACCATACTAGATTTGGCCGATCTTTGTGTTTATGGGAGAGTGTACGTTGCTCAGGCAACGCACACTCTCTTCCCAGCCGCACCGTCGCAGGCGGCGCCACCACCGTATCTTCATGTCTGCTGCCGTTTCCCCGATCGAGAGCCGTGCCAATCTTGGCATCGCCCTGGTGCTGACGTCCCAAATTGTCCTGCTCATGCTTGATATCTCGGCCAAGTGGCTGTCCGTCGAAGGCATGCCGACTACCGAAATCGTCTTCGTGCGCTACGGGATGCATCTGGCATTGCTGCTGTTGTTGTTCCTGCCTGTGAGCGGCGCCCGGCTTTTCCAGACTGGTAACCTCAAACTCGAAATTCTTCGCGGCGCTTGCCTGCTGATCACTACGGGGCTGAACTTCCTGGCCATGAAATTCCTGCCGCTCACGGTTACAGCCGCCATTCAGTTCACCTCACCATTGATCATCTGCGCACTCTCCGGACCGCTGCTGGGCGATAAGGTGGGATGGCGCAGATGGCTTGCGATCGGTTGCGGATTTGTCGGCATACTCATCATCGTGCGTCCCGGATCCGAGGCGTTTCAGCCCGCAGCGTTTCTCAGCCTGGCCTGCGCTTTCTTTCTGGCACTGTTTTCGATCCTGACCCGAAAGCTGGCAGGGGTTGATAGTGCGCAGACCCAGCAGTTCTTTGCTGGCGCAACGCCCGTGATCCTGCTCCTGCCGGTGGCCTTCACTGACTGGGTCTGGCCAAGCCAGCCAATCTCGTGGGTGGCATTCTTTGTCATGGGCGCAGCCGGACTGGGCGGGCACTTTCTCAATTCGGTCGCCCATCGCTTCGCGACACCGGCAACTCTCGCGCCCTTCAGCTATCTCAGCCTTGTTTATCTCTCGATTGCCAGTTGGCTGATCTTCAATGAACCGCCCGATGAGTGGTTCATCCTGGGAGTCGGCATCATCATTTCCAGTGGGCTCTACATATGGTTGCGCGAGCGGCAGCTCTCCCGGCCCGTCACTGGTGAGGTGAACTTGCGCTAGGCGTATCGGCCACAGGGTCCTCGTCGACTTCGGCAAGCGGGGCTACACTATTGGCCTCGCCATGCGTAATAAGGCGGGCGCTGCGCTGTCCGGTCAGATAGATCCAAAGCCAGCTGATGGTGACCAGGATGCGCGTCTTGGTCTCGACCAGGAAGTAAATGTGCGACAGCCCCCACATCCACCAGGCGATCCAGCCCTTGAGCTTGATCCAGCCGAAATCGATCACCGCAGACTGCTTGCCAATGGTAGCGAGATCGCCGGCGTGCTCGTAATGGAACGGCAGAGGCGACGTATCGCCCGCACGCCGCCGAGCGATGACGTGAGCCACATGCTTGCCTTCCTGTTTTGCCGCCGGTGCAATACCGGGAACGGGCTTGCCATTCTCCTGCTTGAGGTTTGAAGCATCGCCGATCACATAGATATCGGCCAGACTGGGCACGGATAAATCCGGCGCCACCGCAACGCGTCCGGCCTTGTCGCCCTCGATCCCGAGCCATTCGGCAACGGGAGAGGCCGCAACACCGGCGCCCCAGATGATTGTTTTTGCCGGCAGGTGCTTGTCGCCATAGGTGATCCCTTCGGCATCGATATCGGTCACGACATCGCCAAGCTCCACCTCGACGCCCATCTTGCGCAGCGAGTGTAAAGTGTATTCCGAGAGCTCCTCGTCGAAGTTACCGAGAACTCTTTCTCCACCCTCGATGATCACGACGCGCAGTTCGGCAGGATCGATAGTCTGAAACTGACCTCTGAGGCTTGCCCGCGCCAACTCGACGATCGCACCGGCCATCTCGACCCCGGTCGGACCTGCGCCGATGATCCCGAAGGTCAGAAGGGCCCGTCGCCGTTCCGGATCGTTTTCACGCTCTGCAGCCTCGAAAGCGAGCAGGAGCTTGCGCCGGATCGCAGTTGCGTCCTCCACAGTCTTGAGTCCGGGCGCAAAGCGGGCCCACTGGTCATTGCCGAAATAGGCGTGTTGTGCCCCCGTAGCCAGCACCAGACTATCGAACGGTTCGTGCGATCCGTCCTCGAGCAACACACGGCGCTGGTCGGTATCAACGCCCACCACGGTTGCCATAAGAACGCGAACATTGCGCTGCCGGCGCAACAGATGGCGTATGGGCCAAGCAATTTCGGAAGGGTTCAGCGCTGCGGTAGCAACCTGATAAAGCAGGGGCTGGAACAGGTGGTGGTTGCGCCTGTCGATCAGCACCACCTCGACATCTTCCTTCGCGAGGGACCGTGTGGCGATCAGACCGCCAAAGCCACCGCCGACAACAACGACGCGGTGCTTGCGATCTGGCATAAAACGTCTCCTGAACTAGGACGCCACGCGCTGGCGCCATTTTGCGATATAGGCGTCGATGTGATCCGATTGCAGTGGCACAATGGCATGGCCGCTGTCGCGCTCGGGCAATGTCCTTCCGAACAACAGGCTAGCGCCGAGGCTGGTTCCGGTGCTGTCGCCCGAGGCATAGACCGGTACCTTGGTCACGTGGGCAAGAACCGAAGCAAAGAGCGCATTTCGTGAGAGTGGTCCTTCGAGCGTTACCGACCGGCCAAGCCCGCATATTTCAAAGCAGGTCACTGCCATCAGGGCCAGATAGATGGATGCAGCGGCCGTGCGTTGCCCAGGGCTCAGAGTGTCCGGATCGATCGTCCAGTGTCCCTTGCGGGCGGGGAACGGCCCCACTCCGGGCGTGAAGCTGGGAATAGCCTGCACGTCGTTTCCGAGAACGTAATCCACGTCCTCCGCGCTCGGCTCCACAAGCTCGGGTACCAAAGCATCGAACTCGCGCCCACCCATGAATCGGGCCGTGGGTACAGGGCGACCGAAAGCATCGACATTGGCAAGACTGTCTCTCGTCTGATCAAGATGGCGCGTGTCGCCGCCAACCGTCATGGCGATGGCCCAAGTGCCGGTCGACAGGATGGTGAACGGCGTTTCGTCCCGGCCGAGGTGGGGCACCAGAGAGGCGTTCGAATCGTGAATGCCGCAGGTGACGGGTGTTCCCGGGGCAAGGCCTGTCAGGTCTGCTATCCTGTTGAGGATTGGGCCGAGGACGGATGCCGCCTCATGCACCGGTGGAAAGAGTGCGCGCCAGCCCTGACCCTCGACCAAGGATGAAAAATCACCCCTCGCGGGAGCCCAAAGATCCGTATGGCACCCGAGCGAGGTCAATTCACTCGCAAGCATGCCTGTCAGCCTCCACGCCCAGTACTGGGGATAGGTCAGGATCGCGGTTACCCTCGAAAAGTCCTCAGGGAAAGCACGAGACTGCCAGTAGATCTGGGCCGCGAGATTGAGCCCATTGGGCAGGGGCGGGGATAGGGTTTCGTTGAAAGGCGGACGAACCCGGGCATAGGCCTCTTCTGAAGTCTCGGGGCCATCATGCTCGTAATCAAGCACAGGCAAAGCCAGTTGCTCGCCTGCCATCAAGGCAGCGGTAGCGCCATGGGTGGTGATGGAGATGCCGTCGACACGGTGCTCGAGATGGATCGTTCGCAGCGCTTCGAGAATGAAGTCCCAGAGGCCGTCGACATCAGCATGCGGATAGGGCGCTTCCCGCAGCACTGTGTTGGGACGGCTCCGCGCCGCCAGTTGCGCCTCCGTCTCGGTATCGATCAGGACCACTTTTGCATTGGTCTTGCCGATATCGATGACGGCGACGTGGCGGGGCGGGATCTGTGTCATGGCGCGGCACTCTTTATGGGCTCACCGCCTCTTAGCGGGAAACGGTCAGCCACGCCAGAGCTGACATGTTAGTGCTACTTGATGATCAGCACCGGTACCTCCGCATGCGCCAGAACTTCCGCCGCCTGGCTGCCGAGCAGAAGCCGTCCGAGCCCTCGACGGCCATGAGATCCCATGACGATCAGATCCGCGCCCGTGTCCCGAGCACCTTTAAGAATGCCTTCAGCTGCAGGCAGATCGGGGACATGGAGTGTTTCAAGGTTGATGCCGGCTGCGCTGGCCTTGGCCGAGGCGTCAGCCAGCACACTCCTTGCGCCTTCACGCTTGGCCTTGTCGAGTTCAGCGATGACGTTGGAGGTGTCGACCATCATCATTTCTGCGCCTGGCGACATGACGACAGAGGGGTCGGTGACGTTCACGGCAATAAGCGTGGCGCCCAGGCGGCTCGCTAGGACGAAAGCGTGATTGAGGGCCTTGGTGCTCAGTTCGGATCCGTCTATGGCGCAGACGATGCGTGAATACATGGTTTTCTCCCCGGGTGAGTAGCTGTTCTGATGCTAGGCCAACGCGCCTTGGCCGGCTTTGATCCAGATCAGGGCCTCGTTGCACAGGGGCGGCAAAAGCGATATGGGGAGCCCTCTTAGACCATACGGACCCTGCGCCCATGACCGAGGCACCGCGCGGCACGGCCGTTCCGCTCCAAGCCGCCCGCCGCTTTTCCGTGGCACCGATGATTGACTGGACCGATCGGCATTGCCGTTATCTGCATCGCCTGCTGACCAGGCACGGGCTGCTGTTCACCGAGATGATCACGACCGGCGCGGTGTTGCATGGCGACGCGGCGCGGCACCTGCGCTTCGACCCGGTGGAGCAGCCGGTAGCGCTGCAGTTGGGGGGCTCCGACCCCGCCGATCTGGCTGCAGCGACGCGGCTGGGCGAAGCCTATGGCTATGACGAGATCAACCTCAATGTCGGTTGCCCTTCGGACAGGGTGCAGTCGGGCCGGTTCGGCGCCTGTCTGATGGCCGAGCCGGATCTCGTGGCCGATTGCGTCCGCGCCATGCGCGCGGCAACTGACAAGCCGGTAACGGTCAAGTGCCGCATCGGCATCGATGACCAGGATATCGAGGAGAGCCTCGATCGGTTCGCCGATACAGTGGTCGAGGCGGGTATCGCTGCGCTTTATGTCCATGCGCGGAAGGCCTGGCTACAGGGCCTCAGCCCCAAGGAAAACCGCACCATTCCGCCGCTCAACTACGAGCGCGTCTACCGCCTCAAGCGGCGCCTCTCGCACTTGCCCATGATGATCAATGGCGGGATCGAGACTTTTCACGAGATCGGCAATCACCTCGAGCATATGGATGGCGTGATGCTCGGCCGGGCTGTCTATCATAATCCCATGATGCTGGCTGAAGTGGACGAGCGTCTCTTCGGGCAAGCGCCCTCGGGCCTGACACTCGCAGAGGTCATGCGCGCCATGGCCGACTATGCCGAGACCCAGCTCAGTGAGGGAACGCGGCTCAACAACATCGCACGGCACATGCTGGGCCTTGCCAATGGTCGACCCGGAGCCCGCCAGTTCCGCCAGATCCTGAGCGTCGATGCCTGCAAGCCCAAGGCGGGTCCAGAAGTCTTCATCCATGCTCTCGCGGTCGTAGAAGATCGCGCCGAGGCCGCCGCGAGCTGAGGAACGTCTCTCGTTAGTCCTGCAGTTCCAGCGAGTTCTGGGTGACGCTGTAGCGGGAGAGGGTTTCGAGGAAGGTCATGCCAAGGAGGCTAGTTTCCAACGCACCCTGTTCTGTGACAAAGGCCGTGACGTTGCGGCGCGCGATACCGCCGACCTCGATGGACTGAAGGCGGGTGCGTGCAGCCATGCCTGTGCCATTCGCGGTGGAAACCGGGATGACGTAGCGCAGGCCATCCAGATCTATGCCGGCAGCGGCTGCATCTTGGCGCGTGAGGACGACGGCGCTGGCGCCGGTATCGAAGATCATCGGGGTCGTATGGCCGTTGATAGTGGCGGCGATCTCGAAATGGCCGCCTAGCCCACGACGGAAAACCGCGGTGCCACGGCTGCTGTCGACGACCGCTACGCCGGGCTGCAATTCGCCGGTGACGCGATCGAGAACGCTGGTGAGTTCGTCGCGATATGCATAGCCGACCCCGACCAGCGCAAAAATGCCGACCCATAGGGCAAGGCTGGTCAAAAGTTCGGAGGCTTTCCGCGGTCGGGCAAATGCACCGCCAGCAAAAACGATGAGGATTACGAGAAGCGGCACGAGCTGCGCTGTCTGAGCCTGGGTGAGCCCGACCAAACTGCCGGCATCAGCGCTGATCATGAACGCGATGCCGATAGCAACGAGCAGCGCAAGGCCGATGAAAATCATGCTGTTGGGTTCGCCTCTCACTGTCGTCTAAAAGATTAAGGGGCCCAAGGCGGCAATTTCAAGTCCTGCCGCGCCCTTGGTGGAGCATAACGCCGATGCAGCGGTGCGGCTCCAGCTCTTGTTTGCAATTGCTGCCATTCTGGGCAACAAGTCCGCAGCTCAAATCGTGCCGGACCTGCCATGACCGCCCTCAATCCCGCCTTCGCCGATATCGTGGAATTGCTCACTGCCGTTCCCGACGGAGACGAAGCAGCCGTTGCGGCCGTGCGCCAACGCAATGCTGCCCTTGCAAAGCCGGTCGGCTCCCTTGGTAAACTCGAGCAACTCGTCGAGTTCCTAGCCCGTTGGCAGCACCGGAGTGCGCCGCGTCTGGACAATCCAATGGTGACGATCTTTGCCGGTAATCACGGCCTCGCCGCCCACGCAGTTTCGGCCTACGCTCCCGAGGCGACAGCGCAGATGGTCGCCAATATGACCAATGGTGGTTCCGCGGTTTCTCAGATCTGCGGGCTGCACGAGATCAATCTTCGGGTCTTTGAGCTTGCCCTCGAAATGCCCACGGGTGATATCGCAACGGAAGCGGCATTCGAAGACAAGATGGCCGCCGCAACGATCGCCTATGGCATGGAAGCGGTGGCCGGCAAGCCCGACGTGATCGGCCTCGGAGATGTCGGTGTTGGCAGCACGACGTCGGCGGCCGCAGTCTTTGCGGCGCTTTATGGTGGCACCGGTGCCGACTGGGCGGCGCGCGGCTCCGGTCTGGACGATGCGGGCTTGGTACGCAAGGCTGGGGTAATCGACCAGGCGCTTTCTGTCCATGCCGGTGCGCTGAACCATCCACTCGAAGTGCTGGCGCGGCTTGGTGGGCGGGAAGTGGCGGCCATGCTCGGCGCCCTTATTGCGGCACGACACCAGAAAGTGCCGGTCGTCATTGATGGCTATGTCGCAACCGCCGCTGCGGCGATCGCCCATGCGGTTAATCCACAAGCTATAGAACACTGCCTCTTCGCCCATGTGTCGGATGCAGGCCCGCATGGCCGCGTGATAGCCCATCTGGGTCAACGGCCACTGCTTGATCTTGGCCTCCATCTGGGGGAGGGCGCAGGAGCTGCGCTCGGCATCGTCATGATCAAGACAGCTCTGCATCTTCACGCCAATATGGCGACGGCGTAAACCACTGCTACTGTCCACCAGCCGCCTTGGGAACCAGCCCCTCGGGGCCGGGCTCGAGTGCAAGGAGGTTGACGCCCATTTGCTGACGAAAGCGGGTCGCAGATGCTAGTGCCAGCCGGCTCAGCGCCCTGATATCGTTCTTGGCAAGTGCATCTTGGAGTGCTGTGTGCTCGACAAGGAATTTGAGGATATAGCCCTCCGCCATATCCTGCTTTTGCAGGTCATCGAAGCGCCGAAAGTTGGTGTCAGCCTCCATTGCTGCGGCGAGCTGGCGGCGGATAGGTTCGTTATCGATCTCGATCGTGTAGCGCGCATTGGCGGTGATCCAGTTGAGCACCCAATAGGCGGTCAAGGCATCGGCAACATTGCCCAACGCAAGTCCATCCGCGGCGACGAGTTCCTGCCAGGTTTCGAGTGGAGGTTTTTCGCCGAAAACGGTGCGGATATTGTCGCGTACTTCAGCACCGATGCTCCACCGTATGGAATCGAGAAAGCTGCGCTGGATACGGGCGCTCGCCATGGCGGAAGCGCGATAGCTGGTGTCGAAGGTTTCTCTCCCAGCAGCGGCGTGCTCAGGTATTGGCATCAGCTGCGCGAACGTGGCTGCAGGTAAGGTGGCCAACAGCATCCCGGCCAGCAGAATCGATCTCATGGATAACTCCCCGGTCTTTTTTATCGAGGAAAAGGATCTCGACGATTTCGCGGCATGGGGCAATCAGCCGGCCTGCGAATAGATTTCAAGCTTGTTGCGGCGCGCGGTGACAGGAGCGAGGGCGTCCATGACCCGGGCGCGCGGGAAGGTGGCGATTACCTCGGTGCCGAAACGGAGCTTTGAGAACAGGTCGAACCGGCCCTGGTGCAAGTCCATGATGCGCTGCACGATCGGTAGGCCAAGGCCCGCGCCCTGTTCGGCCGTCTTCTGGGCCAGCGAGCCCTGGCCGAAGGAGGACAGCACCGTTTCGATCTCGTTTTCAGGGATGCCGGGGCCGTTGTCCTTGACCGAGATCAGCTGACCGCCATCGGCGCTGCGAGTAACAACAAGGATCACCTTGCCCTGTTGCGGGGTGAACTTTATGGCATTGCTCAAGAGGTTGAGGACGACCTGACGAATGGCGCGCTCATCGCCCCAGATCTTGGGCAGATTATCATTGACGCTGAAGACCAGATCGATGCCCTTGGACTTGGCGCGCAGCTGCATCATGCGCTGGCAGTCATCGGCAATGTCGACAATCGACACCGCTTCCTCGTGCAGCTCGTACTTGCCTGCTTCGATGCGGCTAAGGTCGAGCAGTTCGTTGATCAGGTTCAGCAGATGCTGGCCGCTCGAATGGATGTCGCCGGCATATTCCTTGTACTGAGGCACCTGATGGGTACCGAGCAGTTCGGATTTGAGCACCTCGGAAAAACCGATTATGGCGTTGAGCGGAGTGCGCAGCTCGTGGCTCATGGTGGCCAGGAACTGGCTCTTGGCGATATTGGCCTGCTCGGCATGACGGCGCGCTTCGTCCGACATCTGGCGTGCTTCTTCCAGTTCGGCGATCAAGGAATCCTTTTCGGCCTGATGCGACAGTTCCTCGAGCTTGCCCCGATAGAGCTGGCGCGAGAGGAAGAGAAAGAATATCTCGCCGGCTGCGACGACCGCTGCAAGCGTGTAATTGAGCGTTCCGCCGAGGACTGCAAGGCTGAGGGCCACTGTCATCGTGACCGGCAGCGTGCTCATCAATGAGGCCTGGGGCAGGGTGCGCGTCACCACGGCATTGGCGCCGATGCTCACCAGCGCCATGGCAAACATGACTGGCGCGACTTCGCCGTTATTGCCGAGCCAGGTGGCAACAGCCAAAAGCGAGAGCGTGACGCCATAAAGCGTCTCCGCCGCCACAAAGCTCGTGGTCCACTGGCCTGCATTGAACTTGGCGGGGTCGTGGGTGCTGAAGCGGCTGGCAACCAGCAAGATCACCAGAAGTCCCGCGATCACCAGCCCCGCCCAGAGAGCCGAGAAGATCACCGGAACCCAGAAACTCGAGATGATGGCGACGATCACGACGATTGCGGCGATAGGCAGAGCCGTGCCGCGGCGAGACGCGGCATAGTCATGCATCATCTCGAAATCGAAATCCGAGCGTGTGCCAGAGCTCGAGGTTAGCCGCTGGCGCGCTTCAAGAACGGTTTTCTGGGCTGCACGCTTGCCGTCGCGCCCCATCTGGGCGCGAACGTCCGCGTTGGTGGCCGGCTCGGACGGCATGGCGGGTACTCATTACTAACTCATGCAATGACAACGGCCATTGCTTACGCACCGTTCGAGATTAGGGGAGCTAGGGTTAATAGGGGGTGAAGTCGTTCGGTCGAGATCGGGCGACATTCGCACTGTGCGACGGAGCTTGGTTAATTTTCTTTTGCGCTGCCAAGAGGGGAGCGGTGAAGCAAATTTATTGCGTCGATAGAGCTGATATGCCAATCTCGCGTGCGTGAGTGCCCCCAAAAACTCGAATAACGAAAATCAGATTTCCCAAGAGAGCTGAATGGCGCTGGATAAGATCGACCGCAAGATACTGACGTTGCTTCAAAAAGATGCCACCGTGCCGGTGGCGGAGATTGGGCGCAAGGTGGGCCTTTCTACCACCCCCTGCTGGCGGCGCATCCAGAAGATGGAAGAAGACGGTGTCATCCAGCGCCGCGTCGCCGTGCTCGATCCATCCAAGGTCAATGTGGGGGTGACCGTATTCGTATCGGTCAAGACCAACGAGCACAACGAAGCCTGGATGCGCAAATTTTCCGGTGTCATCGACGAGTTTCCCGAAGTCGTCGAGTTTTACCGTATGAGCGGGGATGTCGACTACTTGATGCGCGTCGTGGTGCCCGATATCCAAGCCTATGACACCTTCTACAAGCGCCTGATCAGCAAGATCAACCTGACCGATGTCAGCTCCGCTTTTGCCATGGGGCAGATCAAATATACCACGGCTTTGCCGCTCGACTTCGCCCTTGTCGTGGACGACGACAAGTAAATGCTGGTTGGCTTCGAACATATTGGGATTACGGTCTCGGATATGGACCGCGCCATTCACTTCTACTGTGATCTGCTTGGCCTCCGCCTTGCCTTGCGCAAGCCATCGGGCACTGGCGAAGTGGCATTCCTCGATACCGGCTCAGGCATGCTGGAAGTGTTTTCCGAAAGGCGTCCGGTACAGCGCTTCCGCGATGTGCCGGTCGGCGAAGCTGGCATGCGGCACATGACCTTCGCAGTCGATGATGTCGATGCAGCCTTCGCTGAGCTCGAATCCGCAGGCGTCGAGATCGCCGAGCGTCCGCGCGATGCTCACAACCGCGAAATGGTCCGGCGAGTTGCCTTTGTGCGTGACCCAGACGGCATTCTGGTGGAACTGATCGAGCGCTCACCCGATCGCCCTGATGCTAACGGAAGGCGCTGAAGCCCTCTCCATAAAAGCTTCCGCTGGGGTGAATGGCGACCTGTTCGAGCCAGTCAGCGACATAAAGCGCCACTTCCTCCCAACCCGGTTCGCCGCAGATGAAGTGGCTGCGGCCGGAAAATTCCTTGTGCTCGACAATGCCCACGCGATCGTCGTAAGCCGCTGCATTCTTGCGCACGAGGTCGGCGGGAATGATCTCGTCCTTCTCGCCGCCGATCAACAGCAGGGGCCCGTGCGAATGGGCAAGATCGATACGCCCATCCGAACCCAGGCAATCGCGCAGCACATTACGGCTGTCATGGGTTGCATACTCGGCATAGGCACGCCCCGCCTGCTCACGGGTCAGAGTATTGGCAAAAGAGCGGTGAAAGGTCTTCTCGTCCATGAAGATGGGCTCATTGCCCTTGAATGGATTGGCGATCAGCGCGCTGTTCTTGATGAAGCCCCAGTCGAAATCGATCATGTCATTGGGCGCAACGGAACTGATGGCGACCCCGGCGCTGACAAGTCCGCGATTGAGCATGATCTGTGTGATCAGGCCGCCTACCGAATGGCCGATCATGATGGGCGCATCGAGGTCGGCAAGCGATTGCTCCACCCGGGCGAGGATCTCGCATAGGTGGAGGTCGCCTAGTTCTTCGGGCGGGTTGGCGCGCAGCGTTGCCGGCTCGTCCTCATGCAGCGGCCAGGCCGGCACGATGCATTCATATCCGCGCTCGGTGAAGAAACGGGTCCACTCTTCCCAACTTCTCGGATTTTGAAACATGCCGTGCACGAATACGATCTGTCGCATTTGCCAAACCTCACTTGCGTTTCTGGCAAACGGAGCGCGGCTGCGCATGTTCCTTCACGACTTACCGCAGCGCATCGTGCCTAGCCACCGGTGACGCTCATGTGGCGGGCAACGGCGGGAGTGTCCTTGCCGCGTTCGAGCACGAAATCGTGGCCCTTGGGCTTGATGAGCATGGCGCGGTCGAGCGCTTCATCGAGGCCTTGCGGCCCACCTTCGCGCAGCGCATCGCGCAGGTTGACCTGATCGTCTTGCCCGAGGCACAAAAAGAGCTGGCCGGTTGCGGTCAGCCGCACGCGATTGCAGCTCTCGCAGAAATTGTGGCTCATGGGCGTGATGAAGCCCAGCGTGCCGCCAGTCTCGGCGACATGGACGTAACGTGCCGGACCGCCCGTGCGTGTGCCGAGCCGGGTCAGAGTATAACGGCGCGCCAAACGGTCGTGCAGTTCGCACAGGGGCAGGTAGCTGTCCACCCGGTCGATGCCGACCTCGCCAAGCGGCATGCCTTCGATCAGGGTCAGGCCCATGCCCCGGCCATGAGCCCAGGCCATCATCGGCTCGATCTCGTCTTCGTTGACGCCGCGCATCGCCACCATATTGATCTTGATGGCAAGGCCTGCAGCCTGCGCCGCCTCTATACCGGCCTCGACATCGGCAAGGCGTCCGCGCCGCGTAACCTGGGCAAATCGCTGAGAATCGAGCGTATCGAGCGACACGTTGATGCGCCGTACTCCGGCTGCGAAAAGCCCTTCCGCATGGCGCCTGAGCTGACTGCCATTTGTGGTGAGGGTCAACTCGTCGAGACCATGACCGATGCGCCCGCCGAGCGTGGTGACAAGCTCCATGATGTCGCGCCGCACAAGCGGTTCGCCGCCGGTGAGACGGATCTTGGTGGTCCCCCGGGCGATAAAGGCGCCTGCGATCGCCTCGATCTCCTCAAAGCTGAGCACGTCCTTTTTAGGCAGAAAGGTCATGTCTTCGGCCATGCAGTAAACACAGCGGAAGTCGCAGCGGTCGGTGACTGAGATGCGCAGGTAACTCACGGTTCGCCCATAGCGGTCGACGAGCGGCTTCTGTGGGACGTTAAGGGCGTTCATGCGCACAGTGTAGGCGCTTGCGTGCAGGAATGGAATTGGGGTTGAGACATGTTATCGTGAGGCGGGGCGATGCCGGCTCAAAACAAAAGGGGCCGCATCAGCGACCCCCTGAAATTCGTGCAGTCAACCAGGCTTAATGGTTGACGACGATGGTTGCGCCGACCTTGACGCGTTCATAAAGGTCCGTGACGTCTTCATTGGTCAAGCGGATGCAACCCGAGGACACGGCCTGCCCAATGGACCAAGGTTCGGAAGTGCCGTGAACGCGATAAAGCGTCGAGCCAATATAAAGGGCGCGGGCACCGAGCGGGTTCTCAGGACCACCAGGCATATAGGCTGGCAGATCGGGAACACGCTTGCGCATGGCCGGGGGCGGGGTCCAGCCGGGCCACTCGGCCTTGCGGGTGATGCGGTGGGTGCCGGCAAAGGTGAAGCCTTCCCGGCCGACCCCAATGCCGTAGCGCATGGCCTTGCCGCCCTCGAGAACGAGATAAAGCCGGCGCTCGCCGGTTTCGACAACAATGGTGCCCGGCTTGTGGTTGGTCGCATAATCGACGACCTGCTTCTTGATCGCGCTGCCGCCGCGGCTGCGGGTCGATACAGCAGAAGGTTCTTCCCAGGTATTGGTGTCGGGATTGTAGACGCGGGCGGCTTGGCTCGGAGCAGCCATGCCAATCATCAACAGGGCCGAGAGCCCGATTGCCATTATCGCTTTCAAGAACTTCATCGTTTCCACCAGGCCCTTTGCTCAGCGTGCGGACGACTGATTCTGCGTCCGCTTTCATTTGCGCTATTTATCGAGGCTCAACATAACGGAGAAGTGTTAACAGTCACGTTTCCGCCACAAGAATGGCTGCTGTGCCACATTGTGTTGCTCTCTAGTGACAGTGGATGGTGAGCGCTGCGTATCCTGGCTTGTACGAGAGGCTTGACAGAAGAGCGCACAACCCGGCATCAGGCACGAAAAAGGGGGAGCTGATGTCCGACACTCTCAAGCGCGAAGCCGCTGCCAAGGCTCTTGAAGATGTGCGTCCAGGCATGCGGCTGGGGCTGGGGACCGGCTCGACAGCCTGGCATTTCGTCGATCTCTTGGGCGCTCGTGTGCGCGAAGGCTTGGAAGTGATCTGCGTGCCCACGTCTGAAGCCACTGACCGGCAGGCGCGGGACCTCAGTATTCCCATCTCCGATCTTGATACGCTCGGCGCTCTTGATCTGACGGTGGATGGTGCGGACGAACTCGATAGCGCACTCAACCTTATCAAAGGGGGTGGTGGCGCACTCCTGCGGGAAAAGATTGTTGCTGCAGCTTCCGCCAGCATGATCGTGATTGCCGATAGCTCCAAAGTGGTGGAAACACTGGGGCGCTTTCCGCTGCCCATCGAGGTTAACCGCTTCGGTCTGGGCGCCACGCGCCATGCACTTGATGGCGTGCTGAAGAAACATGGCGCAGAGGGCGAGATCCGGCTGCGCGGAGCCGATGGACGTGAACCCTTTCTGACAGACGGTGGCCATCTTATTCTCGATGCGTTTTTTGGCCGCATTTCGCAGCCAGAAGCGCTTTCACGCGAGCTATTGGACATTCCGGGGGTCGTCCAGCATGGACTTTTTCTTGGAATGTGCAGCAAGGCTTATGTGGCGGCGCCGGATGGCGTAAGAACACTTCTCAAGACCAACTGACCAGGCTTGGATCGAACATGATGGGGAACTGGATGACTTCCAATATGATGCGCGGCGCCAAGGCGATCTTTGCCGCTGTGGTGACTGCAAGCATGATCGGGCTCTCTGCCCCTGTTCTGGCCCAGGAAGTGGCTCCCGAACAACTTGCCCTGGCGCGCAAGTATATCGATCTGACCGACCGCGGTGCCGTTTACGAAGTGACAGTCGTCGAGACCGGCGTCGAGACAATGCAGCAGATTGTGCAGCAGAACCCGGAAATCATCGACCAGACCAATGATGCGATCACCAAGGTGATCCAGGATTATAACGGCCGGAAGGGCGACCTGATGAACCAGTTCGCACGTGTTTATGCCCTGCGCTTCTCGCTCGAAGAGCTCCAGCAGATCGTTGCCTTCTACGAGTCCCCAACCGGTCAGAAGCTGGCCCAGGCCAATAGCGAGATCAACACCGACCTGCAGCGCGTGATGCAGGTGTTCACCGGCAATCTCAAGCGCGAGTTCTTCGCCAAGGTGCGTGCCGAACTGCGCGGCCAGGGCATCGAGATCTGATCACGGACCAAAACGAACATGTTGACCCCGCCTTGCGGGGTCTTTTTTTAGCTGCGGCTTGCGCCTAGATGTATCGTCGGTTGACGATGAACACCAGGAGACCTCCATGGCATACGACTACGATCTTCTGGTGATTGGCGCAGGCTCTGGCGGCGTTCGCGCTGCGCGCATGGCGGCGACGTACGGGGCAAAGGTGGCGATCATCGAAGAGTTCCGCGTGGGCGGAACCTGTGTGATCCGCGGATGCGTACCCAAAAAACTCTACGTCTATGCTTCGCGCTTTGCCGACCAGTTTGATCTTGCCAGCAGTTTTGGTTGGCAGGTCGATGCCAGTTTCGATTGGCCCACCCTGGTTGCAGCCAAGGAAAAGGAAATCACCCGGCTCGAGGCCGGCTATACGGCAAATCTCGAAAAACCTGGCGTCGAAATCATCCGCGATCGCGCGGTGGTAACCGGACCCAATTCCATTCGCCTGCTTGGAGCCGAGCGCGAGCTGACTGCGGAGCGCCTTCTGATTGCAACAGGCGGACATCCCTTTATCCCTGATATTCCGGGCGCCGAATACGGCATCACCTCCAACGAGGCTTTCGATCTTCCCCAATTGCCAAAGACCATTCTGATCGAGGGCGGCGGTTACATCGCAGTCGAGTTTGCCACCATCTTTGCCGGACTGGGGGTCGATACGACGCTGATCTACCGTGGCGATCGCATCCTGCGCGGATTCGACGAGGATATGCGGATCGGGCTCGAGGCAGGCTTGATCGACCGCGGCGTACGGCTCATTTACCAGACGACGATTACCTCCCTTTCCAAGACTGGCAACGCCGTGCAGGCCATGTTCAGCGATGGCGTTTCGGCGCCGTTTGACGCGGTGATGTTTGCCACTGGCCGCCGCGCTAACACCAGCGGGCTTGGTCTCGAAAGTGCAGGGGTTCAGCTGGCAGAGGATGGCAGCATCGCAGTCGATGCCTATTCGCAAAGCTCGGTTGCCTCGATCTATGCGGTGGGCGATGTCACAGGGCGCGCACAGCTCACGCCGGTCGCCATCCGCGAAGGCTGGTATTTCGCAGAAACCGTCTACAACGACAACAAGCTCGCCGTGGATCACTCGCTGATCCCGACTGCCGTGTTCAGCGAACCCGAAATTGGCGTGGTAGGCCTTACGGAAGCGGAAGCTGCAACCCATGGCGATGTCGATGTTTATCTTGCCCGTTTTCGGCCTATGCAGAACACCCTCTCGACCCGTACCAGCCGCATGGTGCTCAAGCTGATTACCGAGAAGGACGAAGGCAAGGTGCTCGGCGTCCATATTCTTGGGCCCGGCGCGGCCGAGATGATCCAGCTCGTCGGCATCGCTGTCTCCATGGGGGCAACGAAGGCCGATTTCGATCGCACCATCGCGCTTCACCCCACGGCGGCCGAGGAACTGGTGACGTTCAAAACCCCGAGCTACACCTATCGGGACTGCAAGAAGGTCGCCTAGCCGACGGCTTTGTTCTTGGCAGGGCGTCGTGCGCTTGCTAGACCGCCCGCACGCAGAAATCCGCGCGCGAGTGAGAACCGACATGACGACCTGGACCCCGACCAGTTGGCGTGAAAAGCCGATCCTGCAGGTTCCTGCCTATCCCGACCCGGCCGCTTTGGCCGAGGCCGAGCGGCAGCTCGCAACGTTCCCGCCGCTGGTCTTTGCCGGTGAAGCGCGCGATCTCAAAACGCGTCTTGCCGCTGTGGCGCGGGGTGAGGCGTTCCTTCTGCAGGGTGGAGACTGCGCGGAAAGCTTCGCCGAGCATGGCGCGGATCACATCCGCGACTTCTTCCGCGTGTTTCTGCAGATGGCGGTTGTGCTGACCCATGGCGCCAGCAAGCCTGTGGTCAAGGTCGGGCGCGTCGCCGGGCAATTTGCCAAGCCCCGCTCGGCCGACACCGAAACGATAGACGGGCTCGAGCTGCCCAGCTATCGCGGAGACATCATCAACTCGATCGAGTTTACCGAGGGCGCGCGCGTTCCAAATCCCGATCGCATGCTGCAAGCCTATCGGCAGTCCGCCGCGACGCTGAACCTGCTGCGGGCCTTTTCCATGGGTGGATACGCGGAGCTGACGCGCATTCACGAATGGACCATGGGCTTTATGAAGGGGTCCAACTGGAATGTCCGCTTCGAGGAAGTGGCGCGCAAGATCGATGACGCCATTACCTTCATGTCGGCGCTCGGCATCAATCCCGACAACACTCCAGCGCTTAGGCAGACGAGCTTCTATACGAGCCACGAAGCCCTGTTGCTCGGCTACGAGGAATCGTTGACCCGGCGGGATTCGATCACCAACGACTGGTACGCGACCTCGGGCCATATGCTTTGGATTGGCGATCGCACGCGCCAGCCCGATGGTGCCCATGTCGAATATTTCGCGGGCATCCACAATCCGATCGGCATCAAGTGCGGGCCGAGCCTTGCCAGCGAGGATCTGCTGCGCTTGCTCGACCGGCTCAACCCCACCGACGAGGCGGGCCGTATCACTCTGATCGCACGGTTCGGTGCCGATAAGGTGCATGAACATCTCCCGCGTCTGATCGAGACGGTGCAAAAGGCTGGCCGCACCGTGGTCTGGTGCTGCGACCCCATGCATGGCAACACGATCAAGGCCTCGACCGGTTACAAGACCCGACCCTTCGACCGCGTCTTGACCGAAGTGCGCAACTTCTTCGACGTGCACCGCGAAATGGGCACCTATGCCGGTGGCGTTCATATCGAGATGACGGGCGACGATGTGACGGAGTGCGTGGGCGGTGTTTCGGCCGTAACTGAAACCACGCTGTCGGATCGCTACAACACTTATTGCGACCCGCGCCTTAACGCGAGCCAGGCGCTTGAACTGGCATTTCTCGTAGCCGAAGAAGTGCAGGCGCAAAAGCCGCCTGTTACGCGGCGCCTAGCCGGTGAATAAGGGATATTGCTGAACCGGTTTGGAGTGCCGCGCGTTCTTTGCCAGTCGCGCGGCCTTTTCTTTGCTCGTAAGCCGGGCCAAGATCGGTCGCGTTCAAGAGTGAGTAGATAATGCCCAGGTCTTTGTTCCCCAATGCTGCGCCCGACGTTCGAGCCGCGCTTGAACTTGACCCTACGATCAAACTGCTCAACGATTACGACTGGTCCCAAAATCCACTTGGCATCATCCCGGACTGGACCGAAAGCCTCAAAGGCGCCGTTCGTGTGATGATGGTGGCCTCAACCCCCATGGTAATGCTGGTCGGGGAAGACGGCATTCTCATCTACAACAATGCTTATGCCCAGTTTGCCGGTCAGCGGCACCCGCAGATTTTCGGCATGCCGGCGCTTATTGCTTGGCCGGAGATAGCCGACTTCAACCGGGACAATATCAAGCGTGGATTGAATGGCGAATCCTGGATCCTCCAAGACCAGGAACTGGTGCTCAATCGCCACGGCCGCCCCGAAGCAAGCTGGATGGACCTGCACTACAGCCCCCTTGTCGGCGAAGATGGTCTGCCCATGGGCACGCTGTGCATCGTTCATGAAACGACGGATCGCGTGCTCACCGAAAAAGCTCTGGCGCGCTCTGAAGAGCGCTTGAGCCTGGCCTTGGCCAGTTCCGCCCTGGTCGGCACATGGGACTGGGACCTGATCAGCAACATCGTCACCTCTGACGATCAGTTTGCCGCCATGTACAATGTCGATGTGCAATCGGCCGGGCTGGGCGTGCCGATCGAACAATATCTGCTCGCAATCGACCACGAGGACTTGCCACGCGTGCACGCGGAGCTGCAAAAGGCCATCGAAGCCGGCGAGGAGTTCCGCAGCGAATATCGCGTGGTCGATAGTTCTGGCGAGCGACGCTGGCTGATGGTTTCCGGTCGGCCGCGGCGAAATGCGGAAGGCCGCGTCCACCGCTTCCCTGGAGTGGCCATCGATATCACCGACCAGCGCCGGGCGGCCCAGGCACTGGCAAAGAGCGAGCTCGAGTTTCGCACGCTCGCCGACACCATGCCCCAGATGATTTGGGCGACCCGTCCAGACGGCTTCCACGACTACTACAATGCACGATGGTACGAATTTACCGGCATGGAGCCAGGCTCGACCGACGGAGCAGGCTGGAACGGCGTGTTCCACCCCGATGACCAGGAACGAGCCTGGGGCGTTTGGCGCCATTCGCTGGAAACCGGCGAGCCCTACCAGATTGAATATCGGTTGCGCCACCATTCTGGTGAATATCGCTGGACCCTGGGAAGGGCTCTGCCGATCCGCGATGCCTCGGGCGAGGTCCTGCGTTGGATCGGGACCTGCACAGATATCCACGATACGCGCAAGGCGGCAGAAGAGCGTGAGCTCGTGGCCCAGGAACTCAGCCACCGTATCAAGAACATCTTTGCGGTCCTTACCGGAATCATCTCGCTTTCAGCCCGTGGGCGGCCAGAGATGCGCGAGTTTGCCGACCAGTTGCGGCAACGAATCTATGCGCTTGGAGAGGCGCACGACTTCGTGCGCCCGCACAGCCATTTATCCGATCATCCGGACGGGCAGGGAACACTTTCGCAGCTTCTGGCGCGTCTGATGCGCCCCTATGAGGACGCATCAGACGCGACGCGCGTGCGCTATAGTGGCGACGACACGATCATTGACGATGCCTCGGCAACCCCTCTCGCTCTCCTTTTTCATGAACTGGCCACCAATGCGGCCAAATATGGTGCGCTTCACGCCGAGGAAGGCTGGGTGGAAGTAACTGGCCGCCGCGACGGGGATTCCCTGCATCTGATCTGGAAAGAGCATGGCGGGCCGGCGACCGCAGCCCCGGAGACGCCGTCCGGCTTCGGGTCGAAACTGATCGAGTTGTCGGTAGCAGGGCAAATGCGCGGTCAGATCGAGCGACTTTGGGAAAGCGATGGCCTGCGGGTCGATCTCGCACTGCCCATGGCGTCCCTTCTCCGCTCCTCCCGACTCCAGGCGTCTGAGACGAGCGCCCCGTGAGGAGAAGCTGATCCACCCATGCAAAAGGCCCGCAGAAGCGGGCATTGGCGGACGGCGATAATCAAAAGTGGCTGTCAGGTATGGATTGCGTTGCCGCCCGACCAGCTAAAAAGCTTGAGACGGCGCGGCGGGGCCGCATCGGCTGCGGCGCGCCGGGCAACGGCATAATTGACAATATCGCGCAAGTCGCGCTCGGCCACGGGCTTAGAGACGACGCCGATCGTCCCGGGTACGCCATCGCCCAGCTGGCTGGGATTGGCGGTCAGATAGACAACGCTGACCCCATGGGTTTGCGCCAGGATCTTGCCGATATCGAGCCCTGTTGGCCCATCGCGAAGGTTCAGGTCCACAAGCGCGATATCGGTGTTGCTGGCATGGCGCAACGCCGAAGCCCGGTCAGCCGCGATCGCAATAGGTGCATGACCCATCTCTGCGACGATCTGTTCGATCTCGGAGGCGACGAATATCTCGTCTTCAACTATGAGAATGCGACTGGGCATAGGCACTAGACTTCGGACTGCAGCTTCAATTTGACCGACAAACTCGGAACTAAGGCGCCCGGTTGCATCAACCCAGCCCTGCATCCGCGTTCGTGATCGCTATCCTGAACTAATCAAGTTACCAAAGCGCCAACTCCCCCCATCGCCACTTAGCAGAACATTAACCCTAATCATTCACTTTCGTTCCAGCAATCATGGCAGGAATTGGCCCGGAGTTTGTGGATGAAGCCGCTAGCCCTTGGTGCTTTGGCACTTGTTTCCAGTACCGCATTCGCGCCTGTTCTGGCTGCCGACTACGCGCAGATCCCTGAACTCCGTCCGTCCTATCCCACTCACTGGGAAGGTGAGCCGGAGAACCCGCTCAAGTTCGAGCTTGGCCTGCGCTACTTTTACTCAAGGGGTAGCCAGGAGATATCGGTAGGCAACGACTATGCACGGGCAGAGGATACGAGCCACATCCTCGAAGTGCACGGTCGCATCGTGGACGAGCATACCAGCTCCTACGTTAAAGCCTCTGGCGGCTATGCCCTTGCAACGGATGGTACCTACTCGACAAACGTTGCTCCCGGTGACCTGCGTTTTTCCGGAGGTCAGATCGGCCATGTCGGTGCGGATTTCGGCTATATGCCCTTCGGGAATGATGCTTTCCGGATTGGTGGCCTCGTCGGCTACCAGTACCTCAAGGAATCGCCTGATAAAGCTCGGGCTGACATTTTGCAGTTCGACGGGTTGCACGTTCATGCCCTGCGCCTCGGCGTAACTGCAAAGGCTGATCTTGGCACCTTCGCTGATATTACAGCGGAGGTCGCAGGTATTCCTTACGCCTGGGTGACTGGCAGCACGCCCACCTACGTCATTCCAGCACCGGGCCTGATCAATGCTGATCGGGTGACCGGGACCATCGACAGTGCGGCTTATGGCGCTAGTGGCGAGCTGATGCTTGGAATCCACCCCACAGAGAACCTGACCCTCCGTGTCGGTGGCCGTGCCTGGTATCTGACAGGCCCCACGAACGCCAACCTTATCTATACGTCTTCAGCTAATCCCGACCAGAGTACCACCGTGGGCACTCTGCTCGACAGCTTCGCCATGTTCCGTTACGGCGGCCTTGTTGAATTGACCGGGCGTTTCTAACGGCCGCAGGCCAATCGGCGCCCTGCATCCGCGGGCGCTTGCCCTCCTTTGGGCCAGAGGCTAAGTCTGGCGCGCGTCCGGCCATGGCTGGGCGGTCCATCTAGATCAGGACCTCGTTCGTGACCGACCAGCTTAGAATTGCGCTTGCCCAGCTCAATCCCAAAGTGGGTGATCTGCCCGGCAACCTGGCATTGGCGCGAAAGGCATTGGCCGATGCTGTGGCCGTTAAGGCCGACATCCTGATGTTCTCCGAGCTGTTTCTGACCGGTTATTTCCCCGACGATTTGTTGTTCAAGCCTCAGTTTGTCGCCGATGCCATGGCTGCGGCGCACTCACTTGTGACCGACACTGCCGGTACTGATGTGGTGCTCATCCTGCCCACAATCTGGAACGACAAGGCCGGGCTCCACAATGCCGTTCTGGTTGCGGAAAGGGGCGAGATAGTCGCCGTGCGCCTCAAGCGCGAACTGCCTAACACCGACGTCTTCTTCGAAAAACGCTATTTCGTAGCGGGACCGTTGCCACTGCCCGTCATCATCAAGGGCGTCTCTGTTGGCATACCGATCTGCGAGGATATCTGGCACCCCTGGGTGTGCGAGCATCTAGTGCGGGAGGGCGCTGAAATCCTGCTCTGCCCCAATGGCTCACCCTATTGGACCGACAAGCAACATATCCGCAAGGAACTGGTGCGCAAGCACGCCGTCGAGCACGACGTGCCGCTTATCTATCTCAATCAGGTGGGTGGGCAGGACGAACTGGTTTTTGACGGCTCCTCCTTTGCCATCGCCCCTGGCGACAAGCTGGTGCTGCAGGGCAAGAGTTTCGAAGCCGACTTTATCCTGTCGGACTGGCACCGGGACAGGGACACCTGGACGAGCACTGGCGCTCGAATCGAGGAACTGACCTCTATCGAGGAAGCGCCGTGGCGGGCGGCCGTCCTTGGCCTGCGCGATTACGTGCACAAAAACGGCTTCAGCCACGTCGTTCTTGGCCTTTCGGGCGGGATCGACAGCGCCGTCGTTGCTGCCATGGCGGTCGATGCCTTTGGTCCCGAAAAGGTCCACTGCATCATGCTGCCCTATCGCTACACGTCCGAAGGAAGCTTGCGCGACGCAAAGGACTGTGCCGAGCGGCTGGGCGTGCGTTATGATGTGGTGGCGATCGGCGATCCAGTTGATGGCGCGCTTGCCGGACTTGCCCCGATTTTTGGAGATCGCCCTGCCGATCTTGCCGAAGAAAACATACAATCTCGCATGCGCGGCGTGGTACTGATGGCGGTGTCCAATAAATTGGGCTCGATGCTGCTGACCACTGGCAACAAAAGCGAGATGGGCGTGGGCTACGCCACCATCTATGGGGACATGAACGGCGGCTACAATCCGCTCAAAGACATGTTCAAGATGGAGGTCTATAAACTCGCCGACTGGCGCAACAAGCATGTGCCGGGTGATAGTCTTGGTCCTTCGGGCGAAGTCATTCCCCGCTCCATCATCGACAAAGCGCCCTCGGCCGAACTGCGTCCCGACCAGACCGACCAGGATAGCCTTCCCCCTTATCCTGTTCTCGACGATATTTTGCGCGCGATTGTCGAAGACGAGCTCAGCCTGGGCGAAGTCGTCGAGCGTGGTCACGATCCGGCGCTGGTCAAGCGCATCGAGCGTCTGCTCAACATTGCCGAATACAAGCGTCGCCAGGCAGCGCCCGGACCGAAATTGACCCCTCGCGCTTTTGGCCTCGGCCGCAAATATCCCATCACCAATGGCTACAAGGACATAACCGTCGGATGACCGTGGTTCGCTGGGCGCCTTCTCCTACAGGGCGCATCCATCTGGGCAATGCGCGACCTGCGCTGCTCAACTGGTTCTTCGCCCGCCGCACTGGCGGTCGCTACATCCTGCGCATGGACGATACGGACCTGGCGCGATCGACCCGAGAATTCGCCGATGGCATCGAGGTTGATCTGGACTGGCTTGGTGTCAAGCCCGACCTGCTCGTCCGGCAGTCCGAACGCACAGCGCTTTACGACACGGCGCGCGACCGGCTGATTGCTGCGGGTCGGCTCTATCCCTGCTACGAAACGGAGGAAGAGCTCGATCGCAAGCGCGCCCGTGCGCGTCTTCTGGGCAAGCCGCCGATCTACGACCGGGCGGCGCTGAGCCTGAGCGAGGAAGACCGGGCCAAGTATGAAGCGGAGGGGCGTCAGCCTCACTGGCGCTTCAAGCTCGATGGGCGGCCTGTGCAGTTCGACGATCTCATCAAGGGTCCGCAGACGGTCAATACCGCTTCGATGTCTGACCCGGTGCTGATCCGCGCTGACGGCTCCTACCTCTATACGCTCCCCTCGGTGGTGGACGATATCGACCTCGCCGTCACCCATGTCATCCGCGGCGAAGATCACGTTTCCAACACCGGCACGCAGATTGAAATCATTGAGGCGCTGGGCGGCACCGTGCCCACTTTCGCCCACCACAACCTGCTGACCGATGCGGAAGGGCAGGGCTTTTCCAAGCGCCTGGGGTCCCAGTCGATTGCCGATTTTCGCGATCAGGGCTACGAGCCCCTGGCCGTGGCCATCATGGCGACGCTGACCGGCACGAGCCTGCCGATCGAGCCCTTTGAGAGCCTGGACGCGATTGCTGAAAAGCTCGAGCTATCGATGATTTCGCATGGTGCGGCACGTTTTGATCCCACCGAGCTCAATGGGCTCAATGCACGCCTGCTCCATGCCATGAGCTACGAGGAAGCGCTGCCGCGATTGACGTCTATGGGCCTTGAGGGCGAGGCGATCTGGCTCTTGTTGCGCGAGAACCTTGTGCGTTTTGCAGATATCGCAGAATTGTCCAAACTTCTGACAGGTCCTGTCGAGCCCGTGGTTGCTGAGGAAGATCGGGAGTTCCTCGCGCTTGCCAAAGCCTTGCTGCCACCTGAGCCATGGGACGAAAATACATGGGGCCAGTGGACCGGCGCGCTCAAGACAGCAACGGGGCGCAAGGGCAGGGCCCTCTTCATGCCGCTTAGACTGGCGCTGACCGGACGGCAGGATGGGCCGGAGCTTAAGTCCCTGCTCGTCCTGCTTGGGCGTAGGGCGTGTCTGGACCGACTACCCTGACCGTCTTTTCCCCGAAGTGCACGATCCGCAACTCGGCCTCTGCCGGCGTCTGATTGCTGGCGGGGCGCGCTGCAACTTCGCCGGGTCCGGCAGGCCGGCGGCGCGGCAGGGGCACATCGACCATGGCGACAGTGCTGACTTCCTCTGCAGTAGCCGCGGCAACCGCCACCGGAGTTACACCGCGCGGATCGCGCAACGGCATGGGAAAGGTGGCGTTGCCGATGGTCAGCATCGATCGTCCGTTTTCATCGCCTGAGGCCGCAACCGTGACCGACCCATCGGCCTGTGGCGCTGCCCGGCATGAAGCGCTGGTATCGAACTTATTGCGATAGGCGAAGGCTGTCGGCAGAGACGTGTAGGGCGAGCCCGACATGTTGCGCATCTGCTCGGGTTCCTGCCCGGGATTGTCGTAATAATAAAGATCCACCTGCGTATTGGGGCACATGGCCTGGCACTGCTGCGCATCATTGCCGACATAGTCGGGCAGGGTGGAATAGCTGATGGGCCAGAAGTAGCCGTCCGAGAGACGCACGCAAACGGTGCGCACTGTCGCATAGCCCTGATAGCCCCAGTAATCGCCGCCATCCACGAAGTCGCCATTGGTGAAATCGCCCTCGGACGTTGTGCCGAAGACACGGTCGAAAACGCTCTGACGGTCCTGGCTGAAATTGGCGCTTGAGCCGGCATTGCACCCAAAGCGCGCCATTTCCTGAAGGATCGCTTCGCGCTGGCTGGCCACGGCTGTCGCCGTTTCAACCGATTGGGCGACTTCGGCGTAATCGGCGCGCAGGCGCAAAACGGTTCGTGCAATCTGCTGGCACTGTTGGGTCAGTTGCCGGCCGGCACGCGCATCGTCATTGCAGCCCTGGCGGATATACTGGCTTTCCGCGTTCTGTACGTCGCGCGCCAACTGCCGTGCGGCGCCGGAATTGTTCTGCATCTGACGGAAATCGCCGTTCCGATCAAACTGGCGCAGTGCATTTTCAAGCTGTCGGCACTGACTCGACTGGGCATAGACAGTCTGCACATCCAGCGCGAAAACAAACGCGGCGAGCAGCAGCAGAAACGGAACGCGAAGGCCGGAGGTAAAAATGTGCACGAAGTCGTCCTGTTGTCGGCCGCAACCTGCAGCCCGTCACCGCCCTTAAGATATCGTGAGGGGGCGATGCAACACTATAGCACCCAAGCTTCCGGTCGATAGCGCCGCCGGGCAACACTTTTGAGGAGATCGTCGATCCCATGAAACTCGCCACGCTGCGTTCCAACCGTCCCGACGGGCAATTGGTAGTCGTCTCCAAAGATCTTGCCCGCTGCGTTTCTGCCGGGCGCATTGCGCCCAGCCTCCAGGCCGCGCTCGACGATTGGGAGCGATGCGCGCCCCTGCTAGCCGAGCTTGCTGGGCATCTCGAGGGGGGAGCAATAGCAGGGCAGGCGTTCGAGCCAAGCGCGGCTCTTGCACCTTTGCCCCGCGCCTATCAGTGGATCGATGGGGCGGGCTATATGGGGCATCTTGAACGCGTCCGCTCCCTTAAGGGCAGCAAGGACGAGGAGCTGCAGTCGATTCGGCCGCTGCTTTACCAAGGCGGCTCCGATTCCCTTTCAGCCGCATCTGATCCGATCGTAGTGCCGGAGGAGGACCTGGCGCTTGACTTCGAAGCGGAAGTGGCAGTGATCACCGGCCCTGTACCCATGCGGCCCAGTCGCGAGCAGGCCGCCGCGGCAATCCGGCTCGTCACGATCTGCAATGACGTTTCGCTACGGCGTCTCGTGGCTGACGATCTGCAGAACGGGTTCGGTTTTTTTCACTCCAAACCCTCGACCACCTTCGCTCCTGTAGCGATCACTCCGGAAGGGCTGGGCGACGCCTTCCGCGACAACAAGCTCCACCTCAAGGTCCGCATCGAGGTCAACGGAACACTATATGGCCAGCCCAATGCCGGGCGCGACGTCCACTTCGACCTGGTCGACCTGATCGTGGAAGCAGCGCGCACCCGTCAGCTGGGCGCGGGTACGATCGTGGGGTCGGGCACCATCGCCAATCACCACGACGAGGTGTTGCCGATAAAAGAGGACGGGATCGGCTTTGCCTGCATCGCCGAAGCGCGCACTGCGGAAAAGGCACGATTCGGCCGGGCGCGAACCCAGTTCCTCAAGGCTGGAGACAGGCTCAGGATCTTCGCGGTGCAGTCCGGTCAGCGTCCGCCATTTGGCGAAATTGATCAGTCTGTTGTGGTTTTGAGCCCTCCATCGTAATTCGGTAACATTCCCGTGTTGGCGTTGGGCATGCCGTTGCCCCGTGGCAGTCTGCCTCGACCGTTGGGGGAGAGCGGCAGCACGATACCGGTGATGGAATCGCTGGACATGCACAACACGTTGAGGGTGTATTCAATGGGATTTTCGAAGTTCTCTTCGATCGCGATTGCAGGTCTCCTCGCAGCCGGCACGATCGCCGCCTTTGCTCAGGATGCCTTTGTGGCGCCTGCAACGCCGGAAGAGGCGGTGGCTCTGCGTGAACAGACCATGCGCGAAAATGGCGCGACGCTGCGCAGCGCCGGCAGCCTGACCGGCGCCGATGCTGTTGCCGCTATGACTACGCTGCGCGACAACTATAGCCACATGGCCGAGCTCTTTCCCGAGGGCTCTAATGTTGGCGAATCTGAAGCACTTCCCGCCATTTGGGAGAATTGGGACGCCTTCACCGCGATTGTCGATACGGGCTTAGCGGCTGCCGAAAGCGGCCTCACTGCCGCCGAAAGTGGCGACGCTTCTGCCTATGCAGCAGCCTTGCAGACGATCGGCGCCACGTGTGGCCAATGTCACCAACAGTTCCGCGGCTGAAACCGGCCGCGCTTTCGATCGTCCTTCGGGATGATATTCGCCTCCAAAGCGAAATGGGCGGCCTTCGGGTCGCCCTCTTTTCTTTTGCGCTTGCTTTCTTGTCCTGCTCCGGCCAATCTCTGGCCTCATGAAGACCAAGTGCACCATTACCGCCTGCATTATTACCTGCTAACCCAAGCGTTGGCGGAGCGGTCTTCTTCATCCCGATAGATATCAAAGGATAGAGGCTCCCCGCCAGAGCACCATACCGTCTGGCCCACAGGACCTCTCGATGACCACGGCAACGCCGCAGATCCATCTCTACAATACGCTCAATCGCACCAAGGCGCCGTTCGCGCCGATGGATGCGAAAAATGTGCGCATGTATGTCTGCGGACCTACGGTCTACGATTTTGCCCATATCGGCAATGCGCGGCCGGTCATCGTCTTCGATGTGCTGTTCCGCCTGCTGCGCCACGTTTATGGCGAGAGCCACGTGACCTATGTGCGCAACATCACCGATGTCGATGACAAGATCAACGCGCGGGCGCTCAAGGATTTTCCGGACTTGCCTCTCAACGAGGCCATCCGCCGGGTGACCCAGAAAACCGAGGCGCAATTTCTTGCCGATGTGAAATCGCTCGGCACGCTCGAGCCGACGCATCAGCCCCGTGCCACAGAGAATATCGCGGAGATGCAGACCATCATCTCGGCTCTGATCGAGAAGAACCACGCCTATGACGCGGGTGGAGAAGTGCTGTTCCGCACACGCTCGATGAATGACTACGGTCAGTTGTCGGGGCGCAATCTTGAAGACAACCTTGCCGGCGCCCGCGTGGCTGTAGACGCTCACAAGGAAGACCCCGCCGACTTCGTTCTCTGGAAGCTGTCCTCCGAAACCGAACCGGGTTGGGAGAGTCCATGGGGGCGCGGCCGCCCTGGCTGGCATATCGAATGCTCCGCCATGTCCGAGCGCTATCTGGGCAAGACCTTCGACATCCACGGCGGCGGGCTCGATCTGATCTTTCCGCACCACGAAAATGAGATCGCCCAGTCCCGTTGCGCTCACGGCACCCATGCCATGGCCAATGTCTGGATGCACAACGGATTTCTTCAGGTCGAGGGACAGAAGATGTCCAAGAGCTTGGGGAACTTCGTCACCATCAACGAGCTGCTGGAAACCGGCGCCATGGGTGGTCGCGCCTGGATCGGGGACGTGCTGCGCCTCGCCATGCTGATGACGCACTACCGCGAGCCGATCGACTTTTCAGTCAAGCGGCTCGAGGAGGCCGAGGCAAAACTGCGCGACTGGCAGCGGGCCGCTCGCGGCGCAACGCTTTCTGCCGAAGATGGCCCCGATGCTTCGGTCATCACCGAACTGGCCGACGATCTCAACTTCCATCGGGCCAGCGTCGCGCTCGACTATATCGCGAAAAAAGCCAATCGCGAGGAAGGCAACGCCAAGCAATGCCTCGCCGCGACGCTGCGTTTCCTTGGCTTCAGCCTCGATAGCCTCATTGATTCCAACGATGGCTGGGAAGCCCCGCCTTATATAGCCAAGGCCATCGCCGAACGCCTCGACGCACTCAACGCCAAGGACTTCGCCAAGGCCGACGCCATCCGTACCGACCTCGCCGCCCAAGGCGTGGCACTTCTCGACTACAAGGACGAAACCGGCCAGCGGCAAACGAAGTGGGAAGTGAAGCGGTGAGGTTTAATGGCTGACCAGGAAACCCCCTCATCCGACGCTGCGCGCCTCCTTCTCCCACGAGGGGAGAAGGGTGCAGCGGTATTTGCCAAGAATGTCACCTCATTCACCGGCCCCCCTTCTCCCCTCGTGGGAGAAGGTGCCCAACGGGCGGATGAGGGGGCCCTATCTGCGTCTTCGAAGCTTCTGCATCATGCGCGAGAAATGCGTCGGGAGCCGACCGAGGCTGAAGCCAGGCTTTGGCTAATGCTGCGTGATCGCCGGTTCGATGAATTCAAGTTCCGGCGTCAGGTGCCAATTGGCCCCTTCATCGCCGATTTTGTTTGCTATGGTGCCAAGCTCATCGTCGAGGCTGATGGCAGCCAACACGCAGAGAGTGCTGCCGACAGCGTGCGTGATGCCGAGCTGCGACGCCGCGGCTTTCACCTTATTCGCTTCTGGAACAACGACATCCTCGCTCGCCCCGATGAGGTGATGGACGCACTGTGGACAGCTCTTCACGAGGAGCGATCATGATGCTGCCAGCCTCTGACGCTGCCGCCGTACTCTGCTCCTTGTCTCAACAGAGGAGTGCAAAGCATGCTTGATCACGTGGGAATTCTTGTCGCGGACTGGACCAGGGCCAAGGCATTTTATGATGCCGCCTTTGCCCCGCTTGGCTTTAGCCTGATCCAGGAAATTCCGGAGCAATTTACTGGTGGTGTCAAGGTCGGTGGATACGGTGCGAACAAGCCTGACTTCTGGCTGACCGAGAGCAAGGACACAGGGCCGGGGCGGCACTATGCGTTCCAGGCATCCTCGCGGGCTGCAGTCGATGCGTTCTATGCCGCGGCCATGGCCAATGGTGGGGTAGACAATGGCACACCAGGTCTGCGCCCGCAGTACCACCCCAATTACTACGGAGCGTTTGTCGTCGATCCCGATGGCAACAATGTCGAAGCGGTTTGTCATGCCCCAGAGTGAAGCCCATACAGGTGGCTGCCAGTGTGGCGCGGTCCGGTTCCGCGTCACACGACTAGGCCGTCCATCCATTTGCCATTGCCGCATGTGCCAAAAGGCATTCGGAGGCTTCTTCGGCCCTCTGGTGACGGCGCATAACGCCATTTGGACCCGCGGCGAGCCGAAATGGTTTCAAAGCTCCAATGCCGCGCGCCGCGCTTTCTGCGGCGAATGCGGGACACCCCTTGCTTACGAGACGCGGTTTGGGCTTGAACTGGCCATCGGCACGTTTGACGATCCTACGGTTGCAGCGCCCGAAATCCAGGTCAATCCGCGTGACAGGCAACCCTTCTTCCAGCAGCTGACGAGCTTGCCCGTGCGCGACGAAGAGAGCGACGAGTGGCGCGATTTCATGGCCGGCATCCACTCCAACCAGCATCCCGACCACGACACGGCCGATTGGCCGCCTGCGGGAGCAGAGTGATGGACCGATATGCGATGGAGGTCAGCGGCGGCTGCCAGTGCGGCGCAGTGCGCTATCGTGCCACCGAGATGTTCGACAATGCGCATGTCTGCCACTGCCGCATGTGCCAGAAAGCAGTCGGAAATATTTTCATCTCACTCGTTGCAGCACCGCGCGAAGCAATCACCTGGACGCGGGGCACGCCGGCCCGTTTCCGCAGTTCCGAGCACGTGGATCGCGGATTTTGCAGCAGATGCGGCACCCCGCTATTCTATGAAGACGTGACCGGAAACCGCGTCAACTTCACGATCGGTTCGCTCGATCATCCCGAGCTCTTTCCGCCGCAGATCAACGACGGCAATGAATCGCGCGTCGTTTGGTTCGATAGCTTGCCCACCTTGCCGCATGGCGGCACCACCGGCAGCCGCGGCGAGGATGATGCCGATTGGGCTGCGGCCATCAAAGCCAGCAACAACCAGCATCCCGACCACGACACGGCCGATTGGCCGCTGAAATAACAGACCGACAGGCCCCCAATGTCCCGAGACCGCCTTTATCTTTTCGACACGACCCTGCGCGACGGCGCGCAGACGGCCGGCGTGGAATTCTCGCTCGAGGACAAGATCGCCATTACCCGGCTCATCGAGGAGCTCGGCGTCGACTATGTGGAAGGGGGGTACCCTGGGGCCAACCCCGTCGATACCGCTTTTTTCGAAGAGAAGCGGACCAAGAGCGCAACATTTACGGCATTCGGCATGACCAAGCGGGCAGGGCGCTCTGCTGCCAATGATCCCGGCGTCCAGGGCCTCCTCAACTCTGCCGCTACAGCCACGTGTTTCGTTGCCAAGGCTTGGGACTATCAGGTCAAACTGGCGCTCGGCTCAACGACGGAGGAGCATATCGAAGGCCTTGGCGACACCGTGCGGACCGCCTCTGGGGCGGGCAAGGAAGTTCTCGTCGATCTCGAGCACTTCTTCGACGGCTTCAAGGCCAATCCTGAATATGCTTTGTCCTGCGTGACCAGGGCTATCGAAGCGGGCGCACGCTGGGTAGTTCTGTGTGACACCAATGGCGGCACCATGCCTGCCGAAGTGCGCCAGATCGTGGGTACGGTGCTGAAATTTGCCCCCGGCGACAAGCTCGGCATCCACCCCCACGACGATACAGGCCAAGCCGTCGCAAATGCGCTGGCTGCTGTGGATGCAGGCGTGCGCCAGATTCAGGGCACGCTCAACGGGCTTGGCGAACGGTGCGGCAATGCCAATCTCATCACGTTGATCCCGACGCTGGTCCTGAAGCCCTATTATGCTGAGCGTTTCGAGACAGGCGTGACCGAAGCCCATCTCGAACGATTGACGCACATCTCGCGCGCGTTCGATGATCGGCTCAATCGCGCACCGGCCCGGCAGGCACCCTATGTCGGCGCATCGGCATTTGCCACAAAGGCCGGTATCCACGCCTCGGCGCTGCTTAAGGATTTCTCGACCTATGAGCACGTGCCGCCCGAAAGCGTCGGCAATGAGCGCTCGATCATGGTCAGCCAGCAAGCCGGCAAGTCGAACCTGCTGACAGCGCTTTCACGGCACGGCATCGTGCTCGAAAAGGACGATCCGCGGCTCGAAAAACTGCTGGCGACGGTCAAGGAACGCGAAGCGCGCGGCTATTCCTACGATGGCGCCGATGCGTCCTTCGCAGTTCTGGCGCACTCCGTGCTCGGCACATTACCCAGCTTTTTCGATGTCGAGCATTATCGCGCAATGGTCGAACGGCGTCACAATGCACAGGGCGAAGAGGTCACCGTGACCGAGGCGGTGGTTAAAGTTCGCGTAGAGGGCGAATTGCTGATGTCGGTGGCCGAAGGCAATGGTCCGGTCAACGCACTGGATCAGGCTTTGCGCAAGGACCTCGGCGTTTATTCCAAGCGGATCGAGGATCTCGAGCTAGCCGATTTCAAAGTGCGTATCCTCGACGGCGGCACGGGCGCGGTCACCCGTGTACTGGTGGAAAGTCGCGACGGCTCGGGCGAGCGCTGGAGCACGATTGGCGTGTCGTCCAATATCATTGATGCGTCCTTTGAAGCTCTGTATGAATCAATCACATACAAGCTGTTGAAGACCGAGGCGGCATCGGTTTCGGCAGCGGAGGAGACACTTCAGCACGCCACAGCGGTGGGCTGACAACGTCCGTGGAGGACAAACTGGCCGAAACTGCTCCAAAACGACCTCTTGCTCTGACGATCGGAGCAGCAGCCGTTACCATTCTCGTTATCGCGGGTCTGTTTGCAGCCCCCACTGTCGTCAACTGCTTCAACAGTCCCGATGGCATGGGCCAGTGCATCAGGGGCAAGTTCACCGAGGCAGGATTGTTCCCCACGCCACCCGCCACGGCTGTGGCCGAAACGGAAGCTCCTCCGCCCGCAGAAGTGTCCCCGGCGGTTGCCGAGCCCGAAGCCGCGCCGGCAGCCACCCCTGAGGCAGAGCTGCCGTCACCGGCAATCGGCACCACGGCAAGCGAGGCGCGGGACAGCTTCGTTGCAGCCAGCTTCGGCCTTTTGCGCGCCGAGCCGGATGGCTCGGTCGTGATCGCCGGCAGCGGCACGCCTGGAAGCGAAGTTGAGGTCTATTCCGATGGTGCCCTGCTGGGGCGGGCAACCGTGGAGCGCAGTGGCGACTGGGTTTTGGTGCCCGAAGCGCCGCTGCCCCCGGGTGGGGTCGAGATCACCCTTGCTGAAGCGGGCAAGGATGGCGAGGCCGAGCAGTCCTTTGTGGTCGTGATCGACGAGGATCGCGCGACACAACCCCTGGTGGTTGCGAGCGCACCGGGGCAAGCGACGGAAATCCTGCAAGGGTTGGAACGGCCTGTTGCCGAAACAACGACTGAAGCCGCTTCGATCGAAACAGTCGCTGAAACCGAGCCGGTTGTGCTATCAAGCGAAGAGGCGACGAGTGTGGAAGTCGCGCTTGCCGAACCCGCAGAAAGGCCTGATCTGGCCGAGCCGCAGCCCGGGGCGACAGCCGACCTGGAACCTTCGCCTATAACTCCTGTTCAGCCACAGCCCTCCAGCCTGGCACAAGACGAGGCTGACCAAAGCGTTGCGACTGCCACCGCCCCATCTCAGCAGCTTGCGCAGAATGCGGAAACGCCCGTTGCACCGGCTGAGCCCGTAGTCGCTGCGGAGGAGTCTCCTGACGAAACCGCCCCTGATGCGGCAAGTGCCACGGTCGAGGCGCAAACTGCCCCGGCCGGCGCAAAAGCCGCAGCAGCCAGCCCGCCGCCCACCATCGATGCCATCGAGATTGAAGGAGAGCGGACCTTTTTTGCCGGTGCCGGACCGGAAGACGGTGTCGTTCGGCTCTATGTCGACGACCAGTTCATTGCCGATGCGATTATCGACGGAGGACGCTGGCTGGTGGAAGCGGGCGCCGTTCTCGATGCCGCAGCCCAGCGGGTGCGGGCCGACCTTTTGGCACCGGGCTCGTCTGAGGTAGCCGCGCGCGCGGAAGTGGACTTTGTTCTGGATATGCCAGAGGTGACGTCTGACGTCGCTGAGGCACCTCTACCGAACATCGACCCTCAACCAGAGCAGCAAGTCGCCAGATCAGGGGCACCGGTCGGGGATCCCGCTCCGTCCGAACCCGCTTCCTCGCCGCCTGTCCCGGCAACGCCGCAGGAGTCCGTTCCAGCGGCTTTGGCACCGGATGATGCTCCTGAGGAGACGTCGACAACATCAGCGCCGCCAGCAACCGAGCCCGCCAGCGCTGAACCAGCAGTCCCACGCATGGTTGCAGTTTCAGTCGGTGGCCCGGATGCGCAGCGATTTGCTGCGGGTAAGGCCATTATCCGTCGCGGCGATAATCTCTGGACCATCGCCCGGCGCACCTATGGCGAAGGGATCAGATATACCACGATCTACCAGGCCAATTCCGGCCGGATCAGCGACCCCAACCGGATCTATCCCGGTCAGGTCTTCGATCTGCCGAACTGACGCTAAGTTGGCAGATGGCGGCGAGGCTGCCATTTGTCTCCCTTTGGGAGGAGCATGTCTGTGCTCTCAGCGCGATTTCTGGCTGGAACCTGCCTCGGGGATTGACCTTGGCACTAATCCTCCCCATGTTCATCGCAATTCACCGATCATTCCGGCCGGCCCCATGCACGACGACGATATCGCCAACATCATGCGCGCCCTAGGTCATCCAGTGCGGCTCAACATCCTGCGGTTTCTGGCAAGCCAGCAACAGGGAGAATGTTGTTGTGGCGATGTCACCGAATCCTTGCCGCTCGCCCAGTCCACCGTCAGTCAGCATATCAAGGTGCTGCTCGATGCCGGGCTCATCGAGCGTAAGGCCCATGGCACGCGCAACCGCTACACCATCCGGCATGATCGACTGGAAGAGGTGAGCAGCGCCTTTGGCGGTCTGCTCGATGGACTATCCTTCCGAGCGCCCCAAAAGGAAGCGGAACCCGCCTGATGGCTCAGAACAGCGTTGAAAAGAAGCCGTCCGTTAGCGCGGATGAAGGCTCTGTATTCTCTACGATCCGCAATCTGTGGCCCTACATGTGGCCCGAAGGCCGCCCTGATCTCCGTCTTCAGGTTGCACTGGCTATCGGCGCCCTGCTGCTGAGCAAGGTTGCGACCACTCTCATTCCCTTCGCTTACAAGGGCATCATCGATAGTCTTGATGGCAGCGCGCCCAATGGTGAGCTGATCCTCGGGCTTGCCGTCCCGATCGCGCTTGTGATCGCCTATGTGCTCGGCAATATCTTCGATGCAGGGTTTCAACAATTGCGCGATGTGCTGTTTGCCGGGGTTGGCCAGCATGCCGTGCGCAAGCTGGCGCTCGAAACCTTTCATCATGTGCACCGCCTGTCGCTCAGGTTCCATCTGGCTCGCCGGACGGGCGGTCTTTCGCGCGTCATCGAACGCGGGACCAAAGGGATCGAAACGGTCGTTCGTTTCGCTATGCTCAATATCGCGCCGACGATTGTCGAGTTTGTCGTCGTCGCCATCATCTTCGTGTGGCTCTTTGGCGTCAGCTATCTCGGCGTGCTGGTGGTGATGATCTGGGCCTATCTTTATTTCACCATCAAGGCCTCGAACTGGCGAATCTCCATTCGCCGGTCGATGAACGATTCCGACACGGACGCCAATGGCAAGGCGATCGACAGCCTCCTCAATTATGAGACGGTGAAATATTTCGCCAACGAACGGATGGAAGCGCAGCGCTACGACGCGGCCATGGCCAATTACGAGCGCTCCGCGATCCGGATATGGACCTCACTTGGCTGGCTCAATTTCGGACAGGCCGTCATCTTCTACGGCGGCTTCCTGATCATCTCCATCATGGCCATCTCCGGCGTCATGGAGGGCAGACTCACTCTCGGTGATTTCGTTCTGCTCAACACATTCCTGATGCAGATCTACCGTCCGCTCAATTTCATCGGCTTCGTCTATCGCGAGCTTCGTCAGGGGCTCACTGATATCGAAGAGATGTTCAAGCTGCTCGATAAGGATCCGGAAATCGAAGACAAGGCCGATGCCAAGCCTTTGGCGGTGACGGGTCCCGTAATCCGCTTCGACAATGTCAGCTTCCATTACGATCCGGAGCGGCCGATCCTGAAGGGCGTCAGCTTCGAAGTGCCTGCTGGCAAGACGGTCGCGATCGTCGGTCCTACCGGGGCGGGCAAGTCGACGATTTCGCGCCTCCTTTATCGCTTTTACGATGTCACAGGCGGCAGCATCACTATCGACGGGCAGGATCTGCGCGACGTGACGCAGGAAAGCCTGCGCTCGACCATCGGCATGGTGCCGCAGGACACGGTGCTCTTCAACGATACGATTGGCTACAATATCGAATATGGCCGGCCGGGTGCATCTGCCGAAGAGATCCGCGAAGCGGCACAGATGGCTCAGGTCGGTGCGTTCATCGAAGCGTTGCCCAAGGGTTTTGATACGCCTGTCGGCGAACGTGGCCTCAAGCTTTCCGGGGGCGAGAAGCAGCGCGTCGCCATTGCCCGCACCATTCTCAAGGCGCCATCCATCCTCATTCTTGATGAGGCGACCTCTGCACTCGACACCAAAACCGAGCGCGATATCCAAGCCGCGCTTGACGTGGTGTCGCGCAACCGCACTTCAGTCGTGATCGCGCATCGTCTGTCGACCGTCATCAATGCCGACGAAATTCTGGTGCTGCGCGAAGGACAAGTGGCCGAACGGGGCAGCCATTCCGAGCTTCTGGCGCAGAACGGGCTCTACGCCCAGATGTGGAGCCGCCAGCGCGAAGCCACCGAAGCTGAAGAAGCCTTGGCCCGTACCCAGGAAGATCCCGACGGTTTCGTTAAGCGCGGCACTCCCGCTGCAGAGTAGACGCTATGCGTCAGCGCGGATGCAGGCTAGCATCCGCGCATGACCCCGATAAGTCTCGTTCCCGCCAGCGACGATCAGCGATCTGTCGTCGCCAACCTAATACAGCTCTATCTCCACGACATGACCGAATTCTTGCCGTTCCCCGTCGGGTCAGATGGGCGGTTCGAATACGGCTTTCTCGACCGCTTCTGGCGCTACCCTTACCTGATCACACACGCAGACGAGATCGCCGGGTTTGCACTCGTCGTCGACGAATGCCCGCTGACTGGCCGCGCCCCCTGTTGGTTCATGGCCGAGTTCTTTTTGCTCAGGGCTTATCGGGGGAAGGGGCTTGCAACGGCAGCCGTCAACCTGGCGCTCGCCAACCATCCAGGCCAGTGGCACATTGCGGTTCCGCATGCAAACCCTGTTGCGCAGGCCTTCTGGTCAAAAGCGCTGACCAGACAGTTCGTGCATAGCCGCAACATTACCTTCGAGGATGATGCCTGGCTGCTGAACGAGTTCACTGTTGCTGCTTAGTCAGGGCTGCGGGTAGCGGCGTCTCCGAAAGGGCTTCAGGGGATAGTTAGGGCGTCCTAGACGAGATGGCTTGTTGCTGACGTCTCAGCAAAAAGGGCCCGCATCGCTGCGGGCTCCTGGAGGTTCAGGGAAGCTGCCGATTATTCTGCAGCGTCCTTGCGTTCAGGATGGTCCTTGTCTTCACCAAGGCCAGCCTCCTTGGAGACGATATAGCGCTTGGCGCCATCAGCGTCGGCGGGGATCTCGACAGCCATGCCATCGAAGCCCGCCGGAGCCGCCGTCGCCGTCTTCCGGCGGAACAGGCTTGCTGCCCAACCACCGAAGCGAGAAAGGGCGGCTCCCGTGCCCTTCATCTGGCGCCACACGACGCTGGGCGCAGTGACCATGACCGGCACCATCACGAGCGTCAGCGCGGTCGAGAAGAAGAGGCCCGAAACCAGCGCCGCCGACAGGTGGATGAACCACGACCCGGCAAGGCCACCCACCACGATCTCGCGGCGGATGAAGTCGAACTCGACATTGGCCCACATCGGGATGACGCCGAGCGCGGTGAGGAAGGCGGTGAGCAGGACCGGGCGGACACGCTGGCTCACGGTGAGCAACATGGCCTTGACCGGCTCAACGGCCTGGTGGCGGTTATAGTCGTTATAGGTATCAATCAGCACGATACCGTTCTTCACCACGATGCCTGCCAGCGCCACGATCCCGAGACCAGTCATGATGGCCGAGAAGGTCATGCCCGTGATCAGCATGCCAAGGAGCACACCGGCCACCGACATCACCACCGTGGTGAGGGTCACCGCCACCTGGTAGAAGCTGTTATATTCAAGCAGCAGGATAAAGAAGATCAGCGCCATGGCCATGCCCATCGCCTGGACGATGAAGGCATTGGCATCGCCCATCTGTTCTTCGGCACCCGAAAAGGCGACGTTGACTGTTTCGGGGAAATTCTGTTCGGCAATCCAGCCCTGCAGTTCCTGCACCTTATCGGCGGCATAGACACCTTCAGGCAGGTTCACGAGCCCGGCCGCGACACTCATCGTATAGACCTGGTTGCGGCGCTGGATGTTGGCGACCTTGGGCACAGGCGTGCGCTCGATGAAGTTGGATACGGGCACCATGCCGTTGGGCGTAGCGATGCGCATGGAGTCGAGCGCGTCAAACGTGCGCTCGTCTTCAGGCAGGCGGACGCGAATATCGAGTTCGTCACCGGTCTGGCCGTCACGATAGGTGCCGAGTTTGACGCCCGAGGTGATGAGCTGGACATAGGGTACGAGTTCGCGCACGCCGAGGCCGTACTTGCCAGCTTCCGCGCGGTCCACACGGATCTGCCAGTCAATACCAGGCGATGGGCGGCCATCTTCGAGGTCCACCACTTCCGGCCAGCTGGCGAGATGATTGTGGATCGCGGTCACGACAGGCACGAGGTCATCGTAATTGTCGCTTTCGACGCGCATGTTGATGTCCTTGCCCGCCGGCGGACCGTTTTCCGCTGCCAGCACCTGGATATCGAGTCCGGCGATATCTGCAACGCGGCTGCGGATATCGGCAAAGATCTGCTCGGCAGGAATGCGCTGGTTCCAGTTGATGAGCTGGAGCTGGAAATTGCCGATCGTATCCGGCGGCATCGTGCCGAATGCACCCGTCGTGCCGAACTGCATGATCACGTCCTTGATGCCCTGGACCTGAAGCAGTTGGTCCTCGACCTCGATCAGCATGTCGCGGATTTCTTCAGGCGAATAGTTGCCCTGACCCACGACGGCGACCGTTGCATATTCCGGTTCGGATGCCGGGAAAGCTTCCGACCCCGTGGGGTTGGTGGAATAGGCGACGAAGATCGCAACGATAACACCGAAACCCACTGCGAGGGTCGGAATGGGCCAGGAGATCAACTTCTCCATCAGCCGCACATAAAAGCCCGTCAAGCCACCGACCTTCTTGGAGTCGAACTTGTCGGGATACATGACGATGTCCGCCTTGGCCTTTTCTTTTTCATCCACATGTGTGGAGGCAATCACTGCGCCGATAACAGGCATGAAGATCAAGGCCGAGATGAACGAGGCGATCATGACGATGATCACGATCGTCGGCAGATAGCTCATGAACTTGCCGATGATGCCGGGCCAGAACAGCAGCGGGATGAAGGCGCCAAGCGTCGTTGCGGTCGCACCGACCACGGGCACGAACATCTTGCGCATGGCCATGATGAAGGCCTCGCGCTTGGGCACACCCTCCTGCAGCTTGCGTTCGGCATATTCGACCACCACCACGGGATCGTCGACGAGCACGCCAACGGCAATCACGAGGCCGAACATCACCATCATGTTGATGGTCATGCCCATCATTTCAGCCACCAGAAACGCCATCATGAACGAGAGCGGGATCGAAAGGCCGATCATCAGCGCGGGGCGAACGCCCAGCGTTGCAATACAGGTGATCAGCACCAGCGCCACCGCCGTCAGAACCGCAGCCTCGAGCGAGCGGAAGAGGTTCGTGGTCGTCTCGGCCTGATCAAGGAAGAACGAATAGCTGACGCCACCGGGCCAATCCCGCGCCGCTTCTTCGGTGACGGCACGGACTTTGTCCGAAACGTCGATGATATTGGTGCCGATCTTCTTTGAAATACCAAGGATCAGTGCAGGGGAGCCGTTGACCTGGGTATATTCGGTGGCATCGGCCAGATTGCGCGTAATGGTGGCGACATCGCCAAAGGTAACAACCGTATTGCCGTCGGTCTTGAGCGGCAGGTTGTAGACGTCGTCGGCATTGGTGATGAGCCCGGGGACCTCGATGTTGAACGAGCCTTGCCCGGTGTTGAGCGTGCCGCCGGGAACCACCATGTTGTTGCGTGCAAGGGCATCGAGCAGTTCGCCCGCCGTCAGGCCATAGGCTTCGAGCCGCAACAGGTCGATCTTGATTTCGAGCTGTTCGGTGCGAGCACCCGACAAGACGGCTTCGCGCACCTCGGGAATGGCCTCGAGCTTGTCCTGCAGGTCCTCGGCGCGGCGCACCAGTTCCTTTTCCGGAGCGGTGCCATAAACACCCACGGAGATGATGGGCTGCCCGACAAGGTCGATCTCGGCGACAACCGGGTCATCGGCGTCGGCTGGGAGTTTGGCCTTGACCGCGTCCATACGCGCGCGCGTATCCTGCAGCGCCTGGTCCTTGTCGGTATTGATGTCGAACTCGAGGAACACCGAAGCGTGCCCGGTGGTCGAGGTTGAGGAGATGTTCTGCAGCCCCGGCAGGTTCGCCAGCTCTTCCTCTGTCGGCTTGGCGAGCAGGTTTTCCGCGTCGCGCGGCGAAACGCCGGTCTGCGTGATCGAGACGTAGAGATAGGGCACGTCGATGGCCGGGAAGCTCTCCTTGGGCATGGAGACATAGGCCGCGGTACCAGCCGTCAGGACGATCACCATGACGGTGAGGACGACCCTGGGCATCCTCAGGATTTTTTCGATGAAGTCGAGCATGGAACTCGTCCTTAGCTGGCAGCGGTTTCGGTCGCGGCCGTGGCGGGGCTGGCATTGACGGCCTGACCGGCCGTTACGCTTTCTTGTCCGACGGTAATCACCTCCGAGACGGGCGGCAGGCCCGTCACCCAGACACCCTCTCGGGTGTCGCTGACGATGGTGATCGGATGGAAGGCGACCTGGCCGTCTTCCACGGTGCGCACGCCCAGAACGCCGTCATCGTCGAGCGTCAGGACCGATTGGGGCAGGAGATGGCCAGGCGCAGTGCCGACATCGACAATTGCCTGCGCCGTGACGCCATCGCGGATAGCGAAATCTTCATTGGGCAGTTCGATCTCGACAGGGAAGGCGCGGGTCGCACCGTCAGCCTGCGAAGCGATATAGGTGACCTTGCCTTCAACAGTCTGCCCCGTGACGGTCTGGACCTTGGCTTCGAGCCCCAGTTTGGCGAGCCCGATGTGGCGCTCTGGCACCATGCCTGCAAAGACGATCGGGTCGAGCTGCACGATGGTGGCGCAGGGGCTGCCGGCATTGAGCATCGAGCCCACATTGGCAACTGGATCCTGAACGAGACCTGCCACCTTGGCTGTGATCTCCGTGCGGTCGAGTTCCGCGCGTGCATTCTGCAAGCCGGCCTCTGCTTGGCTCACGCCCGCTTCTGCCTGGGTCAGGGCAACGTCGGCGGCATTGGCAGTGTTTGCGGCCGCAAGGCCGCGCGAGCGCAGATCGGCATTGGTTTCAGAGTTGAGGCGCGCCTGAGCAAGTGCAGCATTGGCTTGGGCGATAGCTGCTTCGGCCTGGGCCACGGCAGCTGCGCGTGTGCCCTGGTCAAGCGTGCAAAGCAGATCGCCCGCTTCGACGCGCTGTCCCTTGGTGACATGGACGACATCAACTGCACCGGCGGTCTCTGCAACGGCGGAGACGGTCGCCCTTGCCTGGGTGCGGCCACGCAACGGCACTTCGATGGGCATGGGCTGGGCGGTAAATTGCTGGGTACGCACGCTGGGCAGCGGCGCGTTGGCGCCTGTGGTGGTCTCGTTGCGCTGCGCGATCGTCAGGGCAGGGTCAAATTCCGGCTCATGATGGGATGCCAAAAGACCGGCATCGCCCAGCGTTGTAGCAAGTGGGCCGTGATCCTGACCTTCGATTACCGAAACGATGGGAGTTTCACCATTGCCCGGACCATTGCCGCCCACGACCAAGGTGCCGGTTGCGAGCCAAGCGCCTGCACCCAGAAGGATGAGCAGCGCCAGGCCGTATGAAAACAGTGCACGCATAGAACATTCGCCCCTTTATTCCGCCGCGTCCTTGCGCTCGTCGGCTCGCGATAACGTGATCAGCTCGTGCATATGGGTGCGCACATACTTTTCCGCAACGCCCAATACTTCACGGCCGTAATTGATGACCCAGCAATCGGCCGGGTTGTCCGGATGGTCGGACTTCAGCTGTTCCAGAGCCTTCCGTTCGCCGGCCAGCCGCTCCAGCTGTTCTTGAACGCGAGCGGCAACCAGATCCTGCGGCAGGATGCTGACAAAACGTGCCAGCAACAGAAAAGGACTATGGAAGGTGTCGGGGCTGAGAGGAGCCGACAATTCCTCTGCAAATTCCTTCCGTCCCGCATCGGTGATAGAATAGACCTTGCGCGCGGGCTTGCCTTCCTGCGGCACGGTGCGGCTCGTAACAAGCTGCTCTTTTTCAAGCCGCGCCAAGGCAGGGTAGATCGAACCGAAACTGGCCTCGACGAAGTAGGCGCATTCGCCTTCGACGCACATGCGCCGAATGTCATAGCCAGTGGCGTCGCATTCGTAGAGGACGGATAGACACAGGGTCCGAACGTTCATGTAGATGATCCTGCCAGCAATATGCTGGTTCGATATATGCTCGCGCTATATAGCTACAAGGGCTGGCGAACAAGATTTACCGCATACGCGATTACGCAGATCAGTTAAGCGCCTCTTGCATGGCGCGGCCTCTTCTGCTCAGGAGAGCGCATGAGACGCCTCGATCGCGGCAGCGTTACGCCAGAAGAGCCTGCATTTCGCGCGCGGCCTTCAGCGCCAGATCGTGGCTGGCGGCCGCAACGAAGTAGGGATTGAGAAAGCTCAGCTCGTGCTTGCCGTAACGCATAGGCTCGCCGTCGAGTGTTACCACGCTTCCGCCCGCAGCTTCCAGCACTGCCTGGCCCGCTGCCGTGTCCCATTCGCAGGTGGGGGTAAATCGCGGATAGAGCTGGGCATCGCCCCGGGCCAAGAGGCAGAACTTGAGCGAGGAGCCGACCGAAACATCGCTCTCGACATCAAGGGTTTGGCAGAGTTTTTCAAGCGCTTCATGGCCGTGCGAGCGGCTTGCCACGATCCGCAGGCGTGGCAACCATCCGATGCGGATTGGACGCTGTTCGGTAACGCGGCCATCGACCACAAGGCCCGTCCAGGCGCCGGATTGGTCGCCAACAAAGATTTCGCCAGTTACGGGCGCGAGGACGACGCCCATGGATGGCCGTCCCTCCGAGATCAGGCCGATATTGACGGTGAACTCGCCGTTCCGCTTGATGAATTCCTTGGTGCCATCCAGCGGATCGACAACGAAATAGCGCTCACCCAGAAGCGGGATGATTCCAGCGGCAACGCTCTCTTCGCCCAGGAGCGGAATGCCCGTGGAAGCCAGGTGGGAAATGATGACCTTTTCAGCTGCCGCATCCGCCTCGGTGACCGGCGAACCATCGGACTTGGTCACCGCGAGGATCGGGCGCGAATAGACGTCCAGAATGACGGATGCCGCCGCGATGGCTGCCTGGACGGCCAGATCGGTCAGGCTCTGGCTTTCGGCGCGCACGAGGGCATCGGACATGGAGCAGCACTTCCGGAAACGGTGCTGCGTGTTTACTGCCCCTGGCTGATATTGACAATCGGGGCCCGATGCCTCGTGCCCCGATTGATCTGACAGACGAAAGAGGAACTCTCGCCGCCCTGATCAGCGCAGCAGGCCTTGGCCGCCGTCGATCCACAACGGCGAGCCGGTGATGTGGCGCGAAGCGTCGGAGACAAGGAACAGGATAGCCTCGGCGACATCGTCGGCCTTGCCAGGCTTCCCATCGGTGATCGGGATGTCCCCTTTGGGGAAATCCACCGGAATCTTTGTCTTTTCGGTGCCGCGCGACTGGGTGTTGTCCGAAATTTCGCTTTCGATAGCACCAGGGCAGATAGCGTTTACCCGGATCTTGCGCGGCCCGAGCTCAAGTGCCAGCTGCTGCGCCATGGCCACCTGAGCCGCCTTGGTTGCGGAATACGCGCTGGCGCCCGGTGTCGTGAAGGTGCGCGTACCATTGATCGAGGATATGATGACGATAGCGCCGCCACCTGCCGCTTCGAGATGCGGTACCGCGTGGTGGATGGTCAGGTAAGTGCCCCGCAGGTTGACGGTAATTGTCTGATCCCATTCGTCGGGCTTGATGTCTTCGATCGGCGCCCACACCCCGTTGATCCCGGCATTGGCGACCACGATGTCGAGCTTGCCGAACCGCTCGATTGTCTTGGCAACGGCGTCGCGCATATCCGCGTCTTCGGACGTGTCGGCTGTCACCGCGATTGCCTTGGCGCCAAGTGCTTCTATTTCCGCAGCGGTTTCGTCTATTTCTTCCTGCGTGCGGCTCAGTACCGCAACATTGGCGCCTGCCTTGGCGAGAAGCAGGGCCGCTGCCTTGCCTATTCCCGAACCTGCGCCCGTCACGAGCGCCGTCTTGCCCTTGAGATCCTGCATGCAATTCTCCTTCTTGGGAGCACAACGCAAAAGGCGGCCAGAGGTTTTCCCCCGGGCCGCCCTTTCCTCGTTCAGCGCTGCAGAGAAGTCAGCGGCCGATGTGATCCTGCTCGATGATCCCATGCGTCAAGCTGCCGGTGGCCGGATAAAGCGGGATCAGGCAAGCCTGGAGGGCATGGTAGATGTCTGGCTTGCCGACAAAGAGGCGCGAGGCAGGCGTAAGATCTTCCTCGAGTTCGCTCAGCCAGCCGCCACGGGCATGGTCGATGACGTGGTTTTCCGCGTAATCCCAGAGCTTGCGGTACCAGGCCTGGAAATAATCTTCATTGTCGTGTGCGGAGATAAAGGCAGCAGCGCCAATGGCTTCCGCCACTGGCCACCAGAGCTTTTCACGCAAGGCCGGCTTGTCGTCCCAATCGAGCGTATAGAAAAAGCCGCCATGGACCTTGTCCCATCCCAGATCGATGGAACTGCGGAAGAGGTTGCGCGCCGCGTCCGTCATCCAGCTATGCTCTTTGCGGCCAAGCACCCAGAGCTGGTAGAGCAGCCGCGACCATTCCAGCCAGTGTCCCGGCGTCGTTCCGGAGGGGCGGAACATCTCGTTTTCGTGGCGATAATCCTTATCGACCGTCCAGTTCCGATCGAAGTGTTCGGCTACGCGGTGACCCAGGGGTATGGCGTTTTTCTGGATGATCAGTTGAGCGATGCGCTCGGCCTTGGTGAGGTAGGCTCTGTCTCCCGTGGCTTCGAAGGCTGCCATCAAGGCTTCGGTCAGGTGCATATTGGAGTTTTGGCCGCGATAGGTCGAAATCTCCGACCAGTCATCGGCAAATTCTTCGCGAACGGCGCCAACCCCATCGTCCCAGAAGCGGGTGTTGATCACCTCGGTGACGTCGGAAATCACTTTATCTGCAAGGGGATGGCCGACGAGTTTGGCGCTCGAGCCGGCAAGCAGCACGAAGGCGTGGCCATAGGCCTGCTTGGCGGTGTCGCCATTGCCATCGTCGTCGATCGACCAGACATAGCCGCCATGGGTCTGGTCGCGGTGCTTGTTCCAAAGGAAATCCATGCCGTGATCAATGATTTCATCCGATCCCGGCCGCCCGATGAGGCTACCGATCACGGCACAGTGGATCATGCGGGTAGTGACATGGATCTGGCGCAAGCTGTTGTTTTCATTGGGCGGCAGACCCTCGTCATCCAGCTCGTAGAAGCCGCCCTTCGGGTTGATCGAGGCGGCTTCGAAGAAGTCGAAAAGATCATTGGCCTGCCGCATCAGATACTGGCGGTGGAAAGGCCGCTTCTGCCAGGCGGTGGCATTGGTTCGGGGAAGGGGAAGGGTCGGCTCGCTCATCGTGGCTCCTATCCGGCACATTCACTTGCCGGGTATGTCCGTGCCTTCTAGCGACACTTTAGCAACGTTGCAATTTCTCTCCCGCTAGCATCTGGTTAGCACTTTGCGGGAGAAAACCGCGCAAGTGCTAACGCATTGGCGTCAACCCCTCGCGTACCACTTTTCGACACGCCGAACTTCCTCTGTCGACCCCAGGATTACTGGCACGCGCTGGTGGATGCCGGTCGGTTCCACATCGAGGATGCTCTGGTGTCCCGTTGTCGAGAGCCCCCCTGCACCCTCGACGAGCCAGGACATGGGATTTGCTTCATAGAGCAGCCGCAGCCGCCCCCCCTTGCTCACGGTTTCGCTGTCGAGCGGATAAAGGAAGATGCCGCCGCGCATGAGGATGCGGTGGATATCGGCCACCATCGAACCAACCCAGCGCATGTTGTAGCGCTTGCCGGCCGGACCGGTTTCTCCGGCAACGCTGTCCCGGACATAGCCCGTGGTCGCTTCGTCCCAGAAGCGTTCGCGTGCCGTGTTGATGGCGAACTCGCCGGAGGCCTCGGGCACTTTGGCAGCCGTTGCGGTGACGATCCACGCGCCGGCCGGATCGAGCGTGAACACCGCAACGTCGCCGGCGATCCGCAAGACGAGGCTGGCAGCGGGGCCATAGGCGACATAGCCGGCGGCGAGTTGCGCGCGGCCTTTTTGCAGGAGGCCTCCAGCGCTGGGCAGAATAGAGAAAATCGTGCCCACCGTGACGTTGACGTCGAGATTGGACGACCCATCGAGCGGATCGGTCGCCACGATGTATTTGCCAGTCTCAGACAGGGTCAGCGCTTCGTCGAGCTCTTCGGAGATCAAAACGGCCACGGCGTTATCGGCCTTGAGATGACGCAGGACGATGTCGTTGGAAATGACGTCGAGCGCCTTTTGCGCCTCGCCCTGCACATTGGTCGCACCGGCGAGCCCCGTCTGTCCGGCGATTGGCGCCTGGCGCAGGACGCCAGCCAGTTCCGCGCTTGCGGCAGCCATGGAGCCGATCACGCCCCGCAGCGCCGCATCCTCAGTCTCAGTCGTCAGCCATTGGGCCAGCGTGGTCATAGGCAACTCCTTGCATGTGCCGCAACTGTCGCCATCGCGGGGCAGGGGGCAAGACCAACTTTCGGGTAACTGGGCATCTTCATCCCTCGCGGGCGAGGTCGGCCAGGAGGCCGGCGGCGACGCTGAGGCGGGAGACGGTGGCGGCGCCGCTGGTGAGTTCGCCGACGGCTCGGGCGGTGCGGGCAAGACCTGCTTCCCGCTGCTGCTTCCAGGCCTCGATATCGCCGGCGGCCAGAACGTCGGCCGTCAGGTCACGCAGGGCGCGCATGAGATTGGCGAGCGCCCGGTCAAGCGCCATGCGGTCGAACCGATCGGCAAGGCGAATGGCCCGGCCTTCTTCCAGGATGCGGAAGAGATCGAACTGTCCGGCAACGCCGAAGAAGGCGCGGGCGGCATCTTCCACCGATACGCCCGAGCGCTCGGCGATCAGCACGATGTCGCTGGCATTGCCGATGACGGGCAGCTCAGCGATGCGCATCGCCAGATCCTCGTCGACGCCATGGGTGACGAGCCCGGAGCTGCGCGCTGCCGCAGCCTTGTGTTCGCCTTGCGGCAAGAGATCGGAGGCCATCTGCCGGAGGGTCGTAACCCCGGCCGAAAAGCGCCTGACGGTTCCTGCGACATCGCCGCTGCCGATATTGCCGTTTCGGAGGAACCACAGGGTCTCGCGCCGCAGGAGCGCAGCGACCTGAGCGTAGAGGGCCAGCTGAACCGCGCCGGGCACGCGCGTGTCGAGCGCGTCGATCGCCGCATTGAGCGCGGGCAAGCCATAGACGTCGCGCACGGCCGCATAAGCGAGTGCGACATCACCTGCGCTGGCGCTAGTTGCAGCCATCAATTCGCACACGAAAGCCGGGCCGCCGCGGTTGATCACAGCATTGGCCAGAACCGTGGCGATCACTTCGCGGCGAAGGCGGTGGTTCTCGATCGCCTCGGGGAAACGTTCATAGAGCGTGTCCGGGAAATAGCGGAACAGCTCCTTGGCAAGATAGGGATCGTCGATGGCCGAGCCGGCCACGAGATCGTCGAATAGGGTCAGCTTGGCATAGGCCAGGATGACGGCGATTTCCGGCCGCGTCAGGCCCTTGCCATTGGAGGCACGCTGGTCGAGCACGCTGTCGGTGGGCAGGTATTCGACAGCCCGGTCGAGAAGGCCCCGGCTTTCGAGCTGTTCGATCAGCACGCGATGATTGGGCAGGTCCGCGGCGCCAGCATTTTCAGCCAGCGAAATGGCAAGGCCCTGAAGGTAGTTGTTCCTCAGGCAAAGCTGGGCGACCTCGTCGGTCATGCTGGCAAGGAACTCGGTACGATGTTCGAGCGGCAGGGCGCCACTGGCCACTACAGGGGCAAGTGCGATCTTGATATTGACCTCAAGATCCGAGGAATTCACCCCGGCTGAATTGTCGATGGCGTCGGTATTGATGCGCCCGCCATTGAGCGCATAAGCGATCCGGCCGCGCTGGGTGACGCCCAGGTTCGCACCTTCGCCCACCACCTTGGCCCGCACATCGGCTGCGGTGACCCGGATCGCGTCATTGGCGCGATCCCCGACCGCAGCGTCATCTTCCTCGGTGGCCCGGATATAGGTGCCGATGCCGCCGAACCACATCAGGTCCACCGGCGCACAGAGGATGGCGCGCATCACCTCGTTGGGCGTCGCGCTCGCCTTCTTGAGCCCGAGGAGAGACTGCATTTCTTCGCTGAGCGGGATGATCTTGAGCCCGCGGGAGAAGACGCCTCCGCCTGACGAGATCAGCTCCTTGCGGTAATCCTGCCAGCTCGAGCGGGGCATGGCGAAAAGCCGTTCGCGCTCGGCAAAGCTGGTTGCTGGATCGGGCGTGGGATCGATGAAGATGTCGCGGTGGTCGAAGGCTGCAACGAGGCGAATCTCGCGCGACAACAGCATGCCATTGCCGAAGACGTCGCCGCTCATGTCGCCGATGCCGGCAACGGTGAAGGGTTCGCTCTGAATATCGCGATTGAGTTCGCGGAAGTGCCGCTTGACCGCTTCCCACGCGCCACGAGCGGTAATGCCCATCTTCTTGTGGTCGTAACCGGCCGAGCCACCCGATGCGAAAGCATCGCCCAGCCAGAAGCCGCGGCTGACGGCGATCGCATTGGCCGTGTCGGAGAAACTGGCCGTGCCCTTGTCGGCGGCGACCACAAGATAGGGATCGTCGCCATCGCGCCGCATCACGCCGGCAGGGGGCACGACGACGCCTTCGACCAGATTGTCGGTGATGTCGAGAAGCGAACCGATGAAGATCTTGTAGCTCTCGGTGCCCTCGGCCATGAAGGCATCGCGCGGCATGCCGGCAACGAGCCGCTTGGGCACGAAGCCACCCTTGGCCCCGACCGGAACGATGACGGCGTTCTTGACCTGCTGCGCCTTGACCAGCCCCAGCACCTCGGTGCGGAAATCTTCCGGGCGATCCGACCAGCGCAGGCCGCCACGCGCGATGGCGCCGAAGCGCAGATGCACGCCTTCAACGCGCGGGGAATAGACCGAGATCTCGCGATAGGGCCGGGGAGCGGCCATGCCTTCGACCTTGGAGCTGTCATATTTGATGGCAAGCGCAGGCCGGCGCATGCCAGCTTCGTCGCGCTGGAAGGCATTGGTGCGCAGCGAGGCATCCAGGAGGTTGATGTATCGCCGGATGATCGTGTCTTCATCGAGCGAGGTCATGGCGTCGAGTTCGGCGGCGAGCGTATCGCGCGCATCCGCTTCGCTCATGCCGCGGGAGGTGAGCGCAGGATCGTGAAGGGCGGCAAAGAGGCGGACAAGGGCCCGCGCCGCAGTCGACTGGGTCACCAGAACCTGGGCGATGTAGCGCTGGGAATATGAAATGCCGATCTGGCGCAGATAACGCGACAGGGCACGCAGAAGCGCCGCGTCGGTCCAGGAGATGCCAGCCTCTGTGACAAGAGTGTTGATCTGGTCGCTTTCCGCTTCCCCGGACCAGACGGCCATGATGCCGGCCTCGATCGCTCCGGCGCGGTCGCCGAGATCGAGTTCGGCGCCATTGCGGGGGGTCAGCACCATATCGTGGATGAAGCGCTCAAGCCCGTCCCGCGGCACCACGGTATAGGTCCGCTCGTCGATGACCTTGAAGCCGAAATGCTCAAGCATGGGCACGCGGTCGCTCAAGGGGATGGCATTGCCCATCGAATAGAATTTCAGCCCGAGAGCGCCTTCGGAATCCTCAAGCTTGCGCAGCTTGAGCGCTATGGCGCCTTCGCCCAGACCCTTGAGCATATCGATATCGACGAGAGCATCCTCAGCCGTGGTGCGCGACTGATAGGCCGGAGAAAAAGCCGAGCGATAATCGCTGATCGATGCCGGATCGGAAGCAGTGGCGACCAGCAGGTCCGAAAAGTCCTGGGTCAGCGCATCGACGCGCGCCTCCAGCTCGGCGCGGGTGGGGCGTGGCGTGGGACCGCTGACGCGGCCGATGATGACGTGAACCCGCACCAGCTCTCCCTCGGGGAAGTGCGGGTAATAGGCGGAAACGCGCCCATCGTAGACCTGGGCAAGATAGCGCGTGATCCGGGCGCGGATGTCGCTGTCATAGCGGTCGCGGGGCACGAAGACGAGGATGGAAACGAAATTGTCGAACCGGTCGATGCGCGGCAGGACGCGGACGCGGGGACGGTCGTAAAGACCGGCGATGGCCTCGGCAAATTCGGCAAGAAGCGCGGTATCGATCTGGAACATCTCGTCGCGCGGATAAGAATCGAGCGCGCTCAGGAGGGCACGGCCGGCATGGCCGAGCGGATCAAGCCCGCTCTTGCGCATCACTTCGGCAATCTTGCGCCGGATGATGGGCACCTCGGTATGGGGGGTGGCCTGAGCCTGGGCCGTGTAGAGGCCGACGATCCGCAGCTCGCCACGCACGAGGCCATCGGCGCCATAGAGCTTGACGCCGACATAGTCGAGATGCGCCCGGCGGTGGACGCGGGAGCGCACATTGGCCTTGGTCACCAAAACGGGTTCGTCGGACTTGAGAAAGGCGACCAGTTCGGGGGTCGATTCCACATAGTCCTGACCGATGCGCAGCACTTTGAAGGCGGGATCGCGCATGATGCCGAGCCCGGAGCCGTCAACGGCGTTCAGCTCTTGGCCATCGAGGCCATATTCGCGCATGCCGAGAAAGGTGAAATTGTGCTCGGTCAGCCATTCGAGGAATCGCAGCGGCTCGTCGCGCAGGCTGGCGCGAACCTCCGAAAGACCTGCCATGGCGCTGCGGGTGCGCTCCAGCATGGCGCGCCAATCGCCCACCGCAAGCGTGACATCGTTGAGGGTCGAAGCGATCTCGGCGCGCAGGGCGTCGACGTCGGCCACCGACTCGCTGTGGATATGGAGGACGCTGAGCGCCGCGCCGCCTGTCTCGACGACCTGCCCTTGCGCCACGTGCAGGACCGGGTGAGCGAAAAGCCGGACCACGCCGCCAACCGCGCGCAGGGCGGCGAGCGTCGAATCGACGATAAATGGCATGTCGGGCGAGATGACGTCGATGATAAGCGGCGCGCCGGGCCTTTCAGGCGGGCTCATCAGGATGCGCGTTTCGGTCAGCGGGCCTTCGATCAGCGCCTGGTGGCTGCGAGCGAGGGCGGGCAGCAGGACATCGGAACTCTGCCGGACGAGGTCATCGGGATCGGCGGCCTTGATGGCCTCGACCAGAAAGGTCAGAAGGCTCCTGTTCTCGCCTGCAAATTCCCGTGCTGCCTCGATAAATGGCCGGCTACGCTCGTCTGCCATGACTGCTCCTCTTGCTGGTTTGTCCTGTCAGTGCAGTGACCGGAATGGCCTTTAGCGGCCGTCCCACTCTCCCTGCTGCACATCTTATACGGGATGATGACGATGACGCCATTTCAATGGAACATCATACCTGGGCAAAGCATTTCCAATCCCGCACGCTAAACGGCATGTTTACGACTTGTTAATGTCGATGGAACTGGTAGTCTTTGATGCAGACACTGGAAGAGGCCCCTATGCCCAACGTCTATATGATGGCTTCCTACGCAGCACTTGCCGCAGCCCTGATCCTGGGATTCGTGGTGACCGCCCATGGCGGGCCGCTGTTTTTCTGATTTCCAGCGGCTGGCGAAGATGGCTCAGTGAACTGTAGCCGGATTGATCGGGCTCGCTGTCCCGTCGCCTATCTTGGGCCCGGCCCAGAACACCACATAAAGCAGCTCTTCGCCGTCATCGTCGGTGATCTCGATGCTGCGCGGCGCATCCATTTCGCCGCCTTCGCCGGCAACCTTATCGATGATGGCTTTGCCGATCTCGGCGGCCTGGTGTTCGGCGGCTTCCAGATCCGCCAGGTCGCTGCCGGCCTCGTCGCGGATCAGTTCATCTTCGGTGCGGTAGTGAAAATAGTAACGCGGCACGTTCGCCTCCTGGTCCGGGTCAACGCAGCGGGAAAGGCAACGGTTGCCCCATCAGCCTGAGCTGGGATGTTTCGGGCCAGTGTGGCACTTGCGGCCAGATCAGTCGATGTCCGAAAGCCCGTGATACCCATGGCGCTGCCAGAGGAGGGGTTCGCGGTTATCCTCGCTCTCGGTATCGACGATGGCGCCGGCGAACAGCACGTGGCTGCCGGTCTCGATCGAGCCGATCACCTCGCAATCGAGCACCGAAACGGCGCCGGACAACTTGGGATGATGCGAAGGCCACTCCGACCACTCGCCAAGGGCAAAGCGCAGGTCGGCGGGAACCTTGCCTGCAAAGGCATCGGCAATGTCGGATTGTCCGTCGGCGAGGACGGCAAGGGAGAAGCCGCCCGTTTTGGCTATGATGTCGGCGAGCCGGCTCATCATATCGATGGACACAAGCACGGACGGGGGATTAGCGGACAGGGACAGAACGGCGGTAACCGTGCGCCCCACCTGCTCGTCGCCCCGCCTGGCGGTCACGACGCACACGCTCGATGCCATCGAGGACATGGCAGAGCGGAAATCGGCGGTATTGACGACCGGACGGCGGGTCGGGCGCAAGTGCATGCTATCGGGCAGGTCGAAATCTGCCATCATAGTGTCCATGCCGGCCGCCCCTCTGCTCCGGCGCGCTGTTGGCCCGCCGTGCCGGACGTCGAAAGAAGCGCCATCCACTTGCCGTGCTGCATGTCTGGTCCAGGTCGTTCAGGAATTCTGCCGGACAAGGTGCCCGGTCACGCGGTCATGAAAGAGTGGGCGGCACCTTGTTCGATGCCGCCCCTGAGGGCATCAGCCGAGATTGGATTCGGCGAATTCGTAATTGGCCAGCTTGTCGAGGAAGTTGGTCACATAATCGGGGCGGCGATTGCGGAAGTCGATGTAGTAGCTGTGCTCCCACACATCGAGGCCGAGCAGCGGCTTGCCTTCGCCGGTCGCGAGCGGGTTCGAACCGTTGGGGGTCTTGGCAGTCTTGAGCTTGCCGTCATTGCCCTGAACGAGCCATGCCCAGCCCGAGCCGAACTGGGTGGTGGCAGCAGTCTTGAATGCATCCTTGAACGCATCGACCGAGCCGAAGTCTTCAACGATCTTGCTTTCGAGTTTGCCCGGCAGCTTGCCGCCATTGGGAGACAGGGCATTCCAGAAGTGAATGTGATTCCAGTGCTGACCGGCATTGTTGAACACCGGTGCGAGATCGGCCTTGTCCTTGGCGAACAGAACGATCTCTTCAAGGCTCTTGCCCTGCAGGTCCGGGTTCTTTTCGACAAAGCCGTTGAGGGCAGTCACATAGGCCTGGTGGTGCTTGCCGTGATGCAGTTCCAGGGTTTCCTGGCTCATGCCGGCACCGGCCAGCGCATTAACGGAGTAGGGCAGGGTGGGCAGCTCAAAGGCCATCTTGGGGCTCCTCTTGAAAGCGATCTTATGGAAAATCCGCGCCGGTATAACCTGAGGAAATCCTGCGGCGTTCCGTCCGACTTGCGTATTGCAGGCGAGCGTTGTATTTTCCAAGCCATGCCTTTGAAAACCCTCACAGCCCAGAAGTCAAGCGCAAGCGCGGAAAATACCGGCTGGTCTCCCCGCAATCCGGCCGAGCGCACGCTGATGGCGCTCAAGATGCAGCCGGGGATGACGGCGGCAGGGCTCGGGGGGAAACTCGGGATCAGCGGCGAGGCTGCGCGCCAGCAATTGCTGCGCCTTGCTCAGGAAGGCCTGGTCGAAGCGCAGTCGATTTCTCAAGGGGTCGGGCGGCCGAGCCAAGCCTGGCGGCTGACGGAGGCGGGTCAGGCACGGTTCCCCGATACCCATGCCGGTCTGACGCTGCAACTGCTCGACTTGATCCGGCAGAACCTGGGGGACGAGGCGCTCGACGCCATCATCGCAGCCCGCGAAGCCGTGACGCGCAAAAACTACGAGGCTGCAGTTGCAGAACGTGAGGGGATGCGTGATCGCGTGGCGGCCCTTGCCGATCTGCGCAGCGCCGAAGGCTATATGGCAGGCTGGCACGAAGAGCCGGATGGCTCGCTGCTCCTCGTTGAAAACCACTGCCCGATCTGTGCCGCTGCAGCCGCATGCCAGGGATTTTGCCGCGCCGAACTGGACGTGTTCCGTGCTGTTTTGGGGCCTGACGCCAAGGTGGAGCGGGAAGACCATATTATCGGGGGCGGCCGTCGCTGCTCCTATCGCATCACCGAGGCACAATCGACATGACGAACGATCGCCCACCTGTGGGCACACGCCTCACCCGTATCGGCTGGGAAACGCCGGAGGGGCTCGACGAGGCGCTGATCAGCCGCGTCGTCAATGCGTTCTATGCCGAAGCGCGCCAGGATCCGCTGATCGGCCCGATCTTCAACCGGGTCATTCCCGAAGAGCATTGGCCGGCCCATCTTGCTACCATTGCCGATTTCTGGAGCTCGATGCTGCTCGGCACCGGCAAGTATGGCGGGCGGCCCATGCCCAAGCACATGGCCATTCCCGAACTCGACGACGAGCATTTCATGCGCTGGCTGCGTCTGTTTCGCGAGACGGTGACGCGGATCTGCTCGCCCGAGATCGCCGAGATCTTCATCGAGCGCTCCGAACGCATCGGCAATTCCTTCCGCATGAACATCGCCATGCGCCGGGGCCGGGATATCACCCGCCTTGGGTCCCTCGAGCGGGAAACCCCACCCTGGTCGCCTACAGGCTAAATTGCCGTCCGACACGGCTGGAACCATACGCCTTGCCACCCTTTGACGGATGGGAAGGAGATCACGCCATGGCAACCGTTGTACGACTGAGCGAAGAGCAGATCGAGCAGCTGCTCGCCGATGCTGACGCGATGGAGCGCACATTCAAGGATATGCACGAAGAACTTGCGCGTCTCGATACGCCCAAGGACACGCTGGCGCGTTTTGGCAAACTGCACGACCGGTTCTCGAGCGTCCTCGAGTTTTTGAGGCGCCAGCGCGAACTCGGCCGCTAGCACAACGGGCACTCTTCAGCCCGGCTGTTGCGACAGGCAACTCGCCCCGTTTAGTCTGATCGCAAGGTCAAGGAGATGGGCATGAGCTTTCGCGCACTGGTCACCAGCAAAACCGATGCTGGCGAAATCGAAAATAGGGTCGAAGAACTCAACGATGCTCGCTTGCCCCAAGGCAATGTCACGGTCGACATCGACTGGGCAGGGCTCAACTACAAGGATGGCTTGTGCCTGACAGGGCAGGGCGGTCTCGTGCGCAATTTTCCGCATGTCGCGGGCATCGATTTCTCCGGCACGGTGCGCTACAGCGCTGACGCGCGCTATTCTGCGGGCGATCCGGTGGTGCTCACGGGCTGGCGCGTGGGCGAAACCCATTGGGGTGGCTACGCGACCCGCGCGCGGCTCGATGCCGACTGGCTCGTGCCTTTGCCCAAGGGGCTGACGACGCGCAACGCCATGATCGCCGGAACAGCCGGACTGACGGCCATGCTGGCCATCGACCGGCTGGAAGCGGAGGGGCTGACGCCGGAGTGCGGCGAGGTGCTGGTCACCGGGGCTGCTGGCGGCGTGGGCTCTATCGCGGTCTCGCTTTTGAGCCGGCTCGGCTACCAAGTGGTTGCGCTCTCGGGCCGCCCTCAGCATGAAGATGCGCTTTTAGCCCTTGGTGCTTCGCGCCTTCTCGAACGCTCGGCGTTTCTTGCAGAACCCGAAAAGCCGCTCGAACAGGCGCGCTGGGCCGGCGTTGTCGATTGCGTGGGCGGAAATATCCTCGGCAAGCTCCTCAAGCAGGTGGCCTATGGCAGCTCCGTCGCGGCACTCGGCAATACGGCCGGCATTGCCCTTGAAACCAATGTGCTGCCCTTCCTTTTGCGCGGGGTGAACCTGCTCGGCATCGACAGCGTCATGCAACCCTTCGAGCGGCGCGTTGCGGCCTGGGACCGGCTGGCCGAGCTGTTCGATTTCACTGCTTATGGCGGGCTTGTCGAGGAAATTGGCCTGGCGCAACTGCCCGATGCAGCGGAGCGAATCCTGCAGGGGCAGGTGCGCGGCCGGGTGCTGGTCAGGCCTTCTCCTTGAGCCGATCTTCCTTCGGTTGACCGCGGGACTGGCGAGGCATAGCTTGCCACATCATGGTCACAATCAAGGAAATCGCTGCAGCTGTCGGGGTGTCGAGCGCCACGGTTTCACGCGTCTTGAACTACGATACGACGCTCTCGATTTCCAAGCGCAAGCGGCAGGCCATCATCGAAACTGCCGAGCAGCTCAACTATGCGACACCCCGCAATCGGCAGCGCGCCAACATGCAGGGGTTGACCAAGCTGGCGCTGGTGCACTTTTTGCGGCCGGAGCAGGAACTGATCGACCCCTATTATGTCGCTCTCCGCCTTGGCATCGAAAGCCGCTGCGCGGCACTCAAGATCGAGACGGTGAAGGTTTATCACACCGACGCCAAGCCTGATGCGACGCTGCTGCAAAGCGCTACCGGCGTCATCGCAATCGGCCGGCACGACGAAGACGAAATCGACTGGCTCCGCACCCATGCGCGCCAACTGGTGCTTGCCGATTTCGTGCCCGCCGACGAGCAGATCGACAGCGTTCATGCGGACCTGCGCATCGCAATGGAGCGGCTGCTACAATCCCTCGCCAATCTCGGTTATCGCCGCATGGCCTATATCGGGCTCTTTGACCGGCGCGCCCAGTGCTTTGTCGAGTGGCTGACCAAGGCAGGATGGTTCGACGACCGGCTCCTGCGCTCGGGCGACAAGACCGAAGAGGGCGGCTATCGCCTTGCTCGCGACCTCCTGAGTGAGAGCCGTCCGCCCGAGGTGATCATTACCTTCAACGATTCCATGGCCATCGGCGTCTATCGGGCCGTAAGCGAAATGGGATTGTCGATCCCCGGCGACGTGAGCGTCGCCAGCTTCAACGATATTTCGGTGGCCCAATTTCTCAGCCCGCCGCTGACCACGGTGCGCCTGCCGGCCGAGGAAATCGGAGAAGCTGCCGTCGAGCTATTGCTGGAACGCGTCGGCGGGCGGGATCTGGCCAAACATATTACGCTGGCCTCCAAGCTGGTCTGGCGCGGCAGTACGCGGGCGCCGGCGGGAAAAGCCGCGCCCTGAAGTGTTCCCAGTAAATATTTACTGAAATTCTTGCAGTGCTTCAAAAGTCATACTAGGCTCGACTTTCGGGTGAAGAGGAAACACCCGCTAGGGAGGAATTGCAATGACTCGTATTACTACGGGGTGGAAGCGCGCGCTTGTCGTGGCGCTGGCCGGCACCAGCATGTTCGGCATTTCGGCCGCATCGGCTGCCAACCTGACCGTTTGGGCATGGGACGCCAACTTCAATGGCGCAACGATGCAGCAGGCTTTCGATCGTTACAAGGCCAACAATCCCGACGACACGATCGACATCCAGATCTTCGACAAGGCAGCTATGGAGCAAAAGCTGCAGGCGCAGCTGGCCTCAGGGCAAACCCAGGGCCTGCCTGATATCGTGCTCGTCGAAGATTATCGCGCCCAGAAATACCTTCTCTCTTTCCCCGGCGCTTTCGAGCCGCTGACCGACCGCATCGATTATTCCGGCTTTGCCCCATACAAGGTGGAAGTTTCAACGGTCGACGGACAGACCTATTCCGTGCCCTTCGATTCCGGCGTTGCGGGCCTCTTTTATCGCTCCGACAAACTCGCCGAAGCCGGCTATGAGGCTGCCGACCTTGAGGACATCACCTGGGATCGCCTGATCGAGATCGGAGTGGACGTCAAGGAAAAGACCGGCGAAACGCTGTTGCCGATCGACCCGAACGCGTCGGACTTCTTCCGCATGGCGATGCAGTCCGCCGGCGCCTGGTATTTCGATGCCGATGGCAATGTGACCATCGCCGACAACGCCGCGCTCAAGAGCGCCTTGTCGACCTATCAGCGTATTCTCCAGGCCGGCATCAGCAAGCCCAAAAACGGCTGGAACGAATATACCGGCAGCTTCACCTCGGGCGATACGCTTGCCACAACCACGGGCGTGTGGATGACCGCGACCATCAAGGCCAATCCCGACCAGGCCGGCATGTGGGCCGTCGCTCCGCCGCCGCGTCTGGCCGATGTTCCCGAATCCATCAACGCCACCAATCTGGGCGGATCGAGCTGGTATGTGCTGGCCGCTGCGCCGGAAAAGGAAAAGGCCATCGATTTCCTCTCCACCATCTGGGCGCAGGATGTGGACTTCTACCAGGAAATCCTTGTGAACCAAGGCGCTGTCGGTTCGCTGCTGGCGGCGCGCGAGGGCGAAGCCTATCAGGCTGCCGACGACTTCTTCGGTGGCGAACCGGTGTGGCAGAACTGGTCCGACTGGCTGGGCGAAATTCCGCCGGTCAAGTACGGCATCTTCACCGAGGAAGCCGACTCCGCCGTGGTGGCCCAGATCCCTGCCATCACCAATGGCGGCAATATCGACGAGATCATCACCACGATCGATGCCCAAGTCCGGCAGATGGCCCAGTAACACCGGATAACCGGAACGGCTCTGCCTTTCCGGCCTCCCCGGGGCCCCCGCGTTCGCGCGGGGGTCATCGATGGTCACTGTTTCCGTCAGAGGGTTTGAGCGTGGCGCATTCGCATCTCGCACGCAGCGAAAAGATCAACGGCTGGGGCTTTGTCATGCCCGCGCTCGTGCTGATCGGCATCTTCATGATCTATCCCATCGTCTGGTCGCTCTGGATGAGCTTTCAGACGGGCCGGGGCATGCAACTGAGCTTTGGCGGCCTCGCCAACATAACGCGCCTGACGCAGGATCCGATCTTTATCCGGGCGCTGACGAACACGCTGATTTTCCTCGCCATCCAGGTGCCGGTCATGCTGGTGCTGGCGCTGCTGTTTGCCAATGCGCTCAACGACAGCAAGCTCTGGGGCAGGGGGTTTTTCCGCACTGCGATCTTTTTGCCCTGTGTGACCTCGCTCGTGGCCTATTCGGTCATCTTCAAGTCCATGTTCGCCGGCGACGGTATCGTCAACCAGACGCTCTTAGCGCTCAATCTGATCGATGTGCCCATTGCCTGGCTGGCCGATCCCTTCTGGGCCAAGGTCGTGATCGTCACCGCGATCACCTGGCGCTGGACCGGGTACAACATGATCTTTTATCTCGCCGCGATGCAGAACATCGACCGCTCGATCTATGAAGCGGCCCGCATCGACGGCGTGCCGGCCTGGGCGCGGTTCTGGTACCTCACCGTGCCCATGCTCAAGCCGGTCATCCTTTTCACCAGCATCATCTCAACCATCGGCACGCTGCAGCTGTTCGACGAGCCCAATCTCATCACCCTGGGCGGTCCATCGGATTCGACGCTGACCCTGTCGCTCTACATCTACAACCTGAGCTTCAAGTTCATGCCCAGTTTCGGATATGCGGCGACGGTGAGCTATGTGATCGTCATCCTGGTGGCGCTGCTCAGCATCCTTCAGTTCTTCGCTGTCCGGGAGCGCCGCACATGAGCAATCCCGTCGCCTTTCTCGGCCGGACGGCGCAATATGTGCTGCTCTCGATCGCCGCCTTCGTGTCGGTGTTTCCGTTTTTCTGGATGGTGCTGGGTGCGACCAACACCTCGCCCGACATCATTCGCGGTAGAATTGCGCCGGGCACGGCGCTCTTTGACAACATCGGCAAGTTTCTGACGCAGATCGACTTGCCTCGGGTGTTGTTCAATTCCTTGTTCATCGCCGGCGTCGGATCGGCGCTGACCCTGATCGTCGCCTCGATGGCCGGCTACGGGTTCGAGATGTTCCGCTCGCGGGTCCGGGAGCGCGTCTTCAGCCTGCTGTTGCTGATGCTCTCGATCCCCTTCGCCGCCCTGATGATCCCGCTCTTCATCATGATGGCGAACCTCAAGCTCATCAACACCTACCAGGCGATCATCCTGCCCTCGATCGCCTCGATCTTCATCATCTTCTACTTCAGGCAGGCGACGAAAGCCTTTCCGCACGAATTGCGCGATGCTGCCCGCATCGACGGGCTCAAGGAGTGGCAGATCTTTTTTTACGTCTATATGCCGGTGATGCGCTCCACCTATGCGGCCGCGACCATCATCGTCTTCATGGCCAACTGGAACAATTATCTTTGGCCGCTGATCGTGCTGCAAACCAATGACATGTTCACCATGACGCTGGCCATTGCCGCACTCAATGCCGGGTACACGCCCGACTTCGGCGTCATCATGGTCGGCGCGATCATCGCGACCTTGCCCACTCTCGTCATCTTCTTCCTGCTCCAGCGCCGCTTCGTCGAAGGCATGCTGGGCGCGGTGAAATAGGGGAACTCATGTCTGGCTTGAAGCTTCGTAACGTCCGCAAGTCCTTTGGCACCCTCGAGGTGATCAAGGGCGTCGATCTCGACATCGAGGACAAGCAGTTCGTGGTCTTTGTCGGCCCCTCGGGCTGCGGCAAGTCAACGCTTCTGCGCATGATTGCCGGGCTCGAGGAGATCACCTCGGGCGAACTCACCATCGGCGAGAAACGCATGAACGATGTCGATCCCGCCCAGCGCGGCATCGCCATGGTGTTTCAATCCTATGCGCTTTACCCACACATGACAGTGCGCGAGAACATGGGCTTCGCCCTGCGCTTTGCCGGCAAGCCCAAGGATGAGATCGCCCGCCGCGTCGAGGAGGCCGCCCGCATTCTCGAACTGGGGGCCTTGCTCGACCGCAAGCCGGGCCAGCTTTCGGGCGGGCAGCGCCAGCGCGTCGCCATCGGACGCGCCATCGTCCGGCACCCGGACGTGTTCCTGTTTGACGAGCCGTTGTCCAATCTCGATGCCGAACTGCGCGTGCATATGCGTATCGAGCTGGCGCGCCTCCACAAGGAATTGCAAACAACCATCATCTACGTCACCCACGACCAGGTCGAGGCGATGACCCTGGCCGACAAGATCGTGGTGTTGCGCGATGGGCTCGTGGAACAGGACGGCACTCCGCTTGAACTGTATGACGATCCCAGCAACCACTTCGTTGCCGGCTTTATCGGTTCGCCCAAGATGAACTTCCTCGGCGGCGTTGCAGAAGAGGGCGGCATCAGGCTGTCCGATTTTCCCGGTCAGCTGGTTCCCTCGCCCGTTTCCCTCGATGCGGGTACCCCGGTCACCGTCGGTATTCGCCCGGAACATTTCAGTTCCACCGGCACGGCCACTCTCGATGTTGCCGTGGAAATCATCGAGCATTTAGGCGGGGAAACCTATGCCTATGCCCGAGGCGATGGGCCTACCCTCCTGACGCTGGCAACGGACAATGACCGGACGCTCAAGGCAGGCGATCGCTACACGGCGCGCTTCGATCCTGGCGTCCTGCTGGTCTTCGACAAGGACGGCAAGCGGCTGCGATAACGCTGCAACCCGAGGCAACCGGCTCGGCCTTGCCGAGCCGGGCTTGCGCCTATAATGTGATCGTCAAAGTCATATTAGAAGCAGGCGCTTTAACCTCATCCATGCCGCATACTCGTCCATACCGCATCTTCAACGCCGCCTGCGCTCGTCTTGAGGATATCACGCCGCATCTGCGCCGCGTCACCTTTGCCGGTCCCGAGATCGCCGGGATGAACACCTGGGCACCCGACCAGCGCATCAAGATCTTTTTCCCGCACGAAGATGGGCGCCTTCCACAGATGCCGGATGAAGAGGATTGGTACGCAACCTACAAGGCCGTTCCGGTCAAGGAGCGCGTTCCCATGCGCACCTATACGATCCGCCGGTTACGCGCGGAGCGGCAAGAGGTGGATGTCGACTTTGTGCTGCATGGAGAAACCGGGCCGGCATCGCGCTGGGCGACACGTGCAAAGCCCGGCGACCGGGTGCAGATTTCCGGACCGAACCGGCAGGCCACAGAGATCGGGGGTGGTTTCGAGTGGAAGCCGCCACGGGCTCCACGCCAGGTGCTGCTGATGGCCGACGAAACAGCGCTGCCTGCGCTTGTCGGCATTCTCGAACAACTCGCCGCGCGCGAGGATCCTCCCCCGTGCCAGGTTTTTGCGGAAGTTGCGGGCAGAGCCGACACGATCCCTTTGCCCGCCTGGCCGCAACTGGACCTTGATTGGCTTCTCCGCGAGAACCATGGCGATCCGCGTCCGGGCACATTGCTGGTAAAGGCGCTTGACCGCGCTCGGCTGCCTTCCGGGGGTGGATCGGCCGGGGGTGTCGAACTTGCCCCCATCGATATCGACGAGACTGTGCCCTGGGAGCTGGCGAAAGCGGGCGAGGGCGAGTTCTACGCCTGGATCGCTGGGGAATCCGAGGCGATCATGGCGATCCGCCGGATCCTGATCAAGGAACGCGGCATCGATCGTGCCCAGCTCAATCTCATGGGCTATTGGCGCCATGGCAAGGTCTATGACTGATCTGCTGGAGAGTTGGCCTGCAAGTGGGGGTTCAACCACGATCAGGCGCCTTCACCTCTCCCTCGATGGGCAATGGTCGCCGTAGTAGCGCCCGCGTGAAGCAAGAACTCGGGGCTGCCTTGAGGTAAAGCCCTCACCCTGGCGCTCTCCCCGCAGGGGAGAGGGGACGACGGGTCCACATCCTTGACGCACCATGGTGGCGTCGCCTTCAGCGAGGCAAGCAAGGTTCAGTGGATGGCGAGGAAGTGCATTCGAGGTGGAAGAGAGCTGTCAGACCGTGTTGGTATCATTTGCTCGGTCGAGCGCAGTTGGGGCCGGTTCAACGCTGTTATTCAAGCGCGTGAGCGGCAACGAAGAACAATAATCTAAAAAGCGCATGCAACTTGCTTTTCCGCGCCCTTGCTTCAGGCCTCCGTCCGGATAAAGTCTTGGCACTTTCGACCGCCGCATGCCGGCCGCAACTGGACTGTCCATGGAAGTACGCGTTCAAAACGTCCGCAAGGAATTCGATCGTTTCCCGGCGCTGCACGAAGTGTCCCTCGATATCACCTCGGGGGAGTTGATCGCGCTTCTCGGGCCTTCGGGCTCGGGCAAGACCACGCTGCTGCGACTGATTGCAGGGCTCGAACGCCCGACCGCCGGGCGGATCTTCTTTGGCGATGAAGACGCCTCCGAAAAAAGCGTTCAGGAGCGTAATATCGGCTTCGTTTTCCAGCATTATGCGCTGTTCCGGCATATGACGATCCTTGAGAACGTCGCTTTCGGCCTGCGCGTCCGTCCACGCAGTACGCGTCCGGCGAGCGGGGAAATCCGCCGGCGGGCGCTCGAATTGCTCGATCTCGTGCAATTGTCCGGCCTTGAAAAACGCTATCCGAGCCAGCTCTCGGGCGGTCAGCGGCAGCGCGTGGCGCTGGCCCGCGCGCTGGCCATCGAACCCCGCGTGCTTTTGCTCGACGAGCCCTTCGGTGCGCTCGATGCCCAGGTGCGGCGTGAATTGCGCAAATGGCTGCGTGAGATCCACGATCGCACCGGGCACACAACGGTCTTTGTGACGCACGACCAGGAAGAAGCGCTGGAACTGGCCGATCGGCTTTGCGTGATGAGCCAGGGCAAGATCGAGCAGGTCGGCACGCCCGATGCGGTTTACGATCATCCTCAGTCGCCCTTTGTTTTCGGCTTTATCGGCGAATCCAGCACCCTGCCGGTCGAGGCGGTGAATGGCGGTTTGCGCCTTGACGATCAGCCGATCGGCATTGCCTCGGATGCCGAGGCGGGCGCCTCGCGGCTCTATTTCCGGCCGCACGATGTGGAACTGGTCGAGGGCGATGCCGCGCTTCACGGCACTGTGGCTGGCAGCCGGCGCGTGGGCGGTACGCGGCGCGTGGAACTCGATGTTGGGTCGAACCATCGGGTCGAGATCGACCTGCCCTTCGACCATCCGGCCGCCGAAAGCAGCCGCATCAGTTTTCGGCCCAAGCGCTGGACACTTTTTCCTGCCGCCTAGCAACGTCCGCCTTTAGTCTGCGTTCCGTCCCAGCACCTGAGTGGGACGGGACCAATGGCTGGCACGAAATTCTATGTCATCCTCAATGCCAATGCGGGCACGGCGCTGGCAACCGGTGTCACGCCGGAAGCGCTTGCCGACATGTTCTGGACGCATGGTCTAGAGGCCGAAATCGACGCGCGCAGCGATCTGCCGATGAGCGAGCGCATAGCCGACGCCAAGGCGAGCGGCGTCGACACCATCGTTGCCGCGGGCGGGGATGGTACTATCACTGCGCTGGCCGAAGCATTGGTCGATGGGCCGCAGACCCTCGCGATCCTGCCGCTCGGCACGGTCAACGCCCTGGCCAAGGATCTGCTTGTGCCTCTCGATACCCCGGCCGCCGTCGCTGCCCTTGCCAATGGTACGGTGCGGCAGATCGATGTGGGGGAGGTCAATGGCCGGGTCTTTCTCCATAAGGTAGTGGTGGGCGTTATTCCGGCGCTCGCAGCCGGGCGCGAGCATATCCGCAAACGGCGTGACATCGCCGCCAAGATCGGTTTTGTGCGCTACCTTTTCCGCCGGCTCGCCCGCGCACGCCGCATGGCCGTCGCGATCGAAACCGCCTCCGGGGATCGCCGGGTGGAGCGTGTGCAGGCGCTGGCGGTTGCGAGCAATTCCTATGACGAGGGGCTGGGCCAGTTCTTCTCGCGGGGCAGTCTCGACCAGGGAACGCTGACGCTCTACATCCTCAAAAAACTGCGGGCGCGGGACTTTTTCCGGCTCACATTCGGAATGTTGCTGGGCCGGTGGCAGAACGACGAGGCCCTTTCCACCGAATCCATCGACGGCGTCACCATCACTTCGCACCATCCGCTGATCAAGGTCATGCTCGATGGCGAGGTCGAGTCGCTCAACACCCCTCTGGTCTTTTCCATCCGGCCCCGAGCCCTTTCGGTTCTGGTGCCGGCCTCTGCTGACGAGCCTGCGGTAGCTGCATGAAAATACTCCATATCTCCGACCTTCACTTCGGTCACCACGACCCGGCCCTGGCGGCCGGCTTTGCCAACGACATCAACGGACAGGCGCCAGACCTGATCGTTGCCAGCGGCGACTTCACGCAGGTGGGGACCAAGGAAGAATTCGAGCAGGCGCGCGAATTTCTAGATACGTTGAAGGCTCCGGTCTTTGCCGTGCCGGGCAATCACGACGTGCCGGCGATCAACATCTTTCGCCGTTTCCTCGATCCCTATGGCCTTTATCGCCGCTATATCTCGCCCGATCTCGAGCCGTTTCTCGAAATGGATGGTGTGGCAATTGCGGGCATGCGCACCTCGCGCCGTGCGCGCCTCGAATGGAACTGGGGGCACGGCACGATTTCGCGCGGCCAGCTCGAGGACCTCGACGAACGTTTCAGCAAGGCGTCGCCGGACGCCATTCGCGTCATCGTGGCGCATCATCCGCTGCTGTTTCCCACCGAGCCGATGATGCAGAAGACCAAGCGCGTCAAACGCGCCGACGATGCGCTGGCAACCTTTGCCAGCCTCGGGGTGCGGCTGGTGCTCTCGGGCCACTTCCACCTTTCCTATGTGCGCAAGCACGAGCCCAAATCGGCAGCGCGCGAAGGCCAGCCAATGGGGATCAGCGAGGCTGCGTCTGCCAAGATCCTGGTGGCGCAGGCATCTTCGGCGATCTCGACACGGCTGCGTGGCGAGCCCAATGCCTATAACCTCATCGACATCACGCCCGAGCGTATCGCCGTGACGGTGCGCGAATGGCGCGATGACGCCTGGCGGACGCGGGACCGGGCGACCGAACCGGTGTGATGCGCAATGCGAGGCGCTAGTCGCCCTGCTGCCGCTTTTCGTCGACCGCCCGGAGGATGGCGTCCGGCTGGGTGTCCTGCTTGAGCTGGTCGACCTCGCTATCAGCGGGAACCTCGACGCCCAGGTGATCGGCAATGGCCTGGGTGAGGGTGAGAAGCCTTGTGGTTTCCCGCTCGTTGAGCAGCCCGACCTGGAGGTCGAGCTCAGCGCGCTGTTCGGACGCAGCGGTCATGTGGTTCTGATTGATCAGAACGAACGTTGACAGGAAGATCGCTTCCACCGAAGCGATCATCGCCAGCACCACCAGCGTCGGGTCCCAGGGCCGCAGCCCGGGAACGAGGTTGAGATTGGCAACGATCCAGAAGCCGAAAACGGCAAGGTGCGTGTAGACGAAGGGCATGCTGCCGGCAAAGGCGCTCACCCCATCAGCGACCTTATCGCTGAGCGAGCGCTCGGCTGCGCGCTTGCGCTTCCAGGCGTTGATCACGTCTATATTGCGCGAAACGGGCTCTGGAACTTCGGTCCTGCCCGTTTCGGCCTCGCGCCCGGACATTGGAGGTCACGCCGGTGCTGCAGCTGCCGCCGTGCCGCTGGCTTGGGCTCGGCCGCTGCCTTTGAGCGGCTTGCGCCGCAAGAGTTCGGCAAAATAGGGGATGGTCATCGCCAATCCTTCGTGAAGCGGGAGGCGCGGCTCCCAGCCTAATAACTCCTTTGCGCGGGTGATATCGGGCCGGCGCCGCTGCGGATCATCGACCGGCAGGGGGCGGTAAACGAGCTTCGAGGCGCTGCCGGTCATCTCGAGCACGAGATCAGCCAGTTCGGCGATGGTGAACTCGCCGGGATTGCCGATATTGACCGGCATGCCGGGATTGGGATTGACATTCATCAGTGCGATGAGGCCCGAGACGAGATCGCTGACATAGCAGAAGGAGCGCGTCTGCTCGCCCGACCCGTAAATGGTCAGGGGGGCGCCGCGCAGCGCCTGGACGATCAGGTTGGAGACAATGCGCCCGTCATCGGGGCTCATGCGGGGACCATAGGTATTGAAGATGCGCACGACACGCGCATCGACCCGGTCAGCACGCAGCATGTCAAAGCACAGCGTTTCAGCAGCCCGCTTGCCTTCGTCATAGCAGGCGCGCGGACCCGTGCAATTGACGTTGCCCCAATAGTCTTCCCTTTGAGGATGCTGTTGGGGATCGCCATAGACTTCGCTGGTCGAAGCCTGCAGGAATTGCGCGCCATGGCGTTCGGCGAGGTGCAACAGATTGCCGGTGCCAAGGACGCTGGTCATCATCGTGCGCACGGGATCGGCCTGATAATGCGGCGGCGAGGCGGGGCAGGCCAGATTATAGATCTGGTCGATGTGAACCCGTGGGTCGAAGCTTTCGCAGATATCGGCTTCGACAAGGCTGAAGCGCGGATGATTGTCGAGCGCCTGCACATTCCGGCGCGAGCCGGTCTGGAAGCTGTCGAGGCAAATGACGCTGTGACCTTGAGCCAGGAGTGCATCGCACAGGTGCGAGCCGACAAATCCGGCGCCACCTGCAACCAGGATGGTCTTGCTGCTGCGATCCGAGGACATCATGAAGCTGCCTTCCCAGTTGAAAGATCGAGGTTGCGACGCCCAGGCTCGAGCATGGCGATGAGTTCGCCCGCCCGGGCAGAACCGCTGTGTTCGGCCAGAACATGCCGCCGCGCCGAAGCGGCCATGGCATTGCGCTGGGCAGGCGAGACTTCGCTCAATGCGCGGACGACGTCGTCGCTATCGCGAGCAAGAACGATTGCATCGGCTGGAAAGATCCGGTCGATACCCATCCAAATGTCGCTGATCACCGGGGTTCCGCACGCCCCGGCTTCAAAGAGGCGAACGCTGGGCGACCAGCCGGCCGCCACCATGTCGGCTCGTGTCACGTTCAGGGTGAAGCGCTGTTGATTGTAGAAGCCGGGATGGTCTGCGGGGGCCACATGCTCGATGCGCTCGACATTGTCGGGCCATACGATATCTGCCGGGAACTGGGCTCCCGCAACGACGAAGCGCATGTGCGGCAGGCGGCGCGCAGGCTCGATCAAGAGCCGCTCCAGCACAGGCTGCCGATCGGGACTATACGTGCCGAGATAGCCCAGGTCCCACTTGTGGGTGTCTCCGGTGGGGCCATAGCGCTCGGCATCCACCGAGCAGTAAAGCGCCTGGGCAAGGCGCGCGCCGAATTCGCTTTCGAGCCGCGCAAGCGTGGGGCCGCCGGAAAACGACAGATAGCTGTCAAACAGCGGGATCTGCCGGCGGGCGATATATTCCTCGTCACCCCTGCCGAGTTTGCCGAGGGTAACTGGCGTGTCGATATCGTAGAAATGCCAATTGCGGAGCTGCAACTGGTCCAGCGCATCGATGACGGCGACGCCTTCGGGTACATAGGAGCCGACGATCACTGCTTCCGCGCTCTGGAGCGCAGCACCATAGTGCGCGGTCAGTTCCTCGACACTGTCGTAGTAGGCAAGGGTGCAGAAGTCCGGCTCGGGCAGGTCGCGGTTGCCGGCGTACCAGGGAACGTTGCGCTCCAAAAAAAGGACATTGCGTCCGTGCGTCTTGAGGCCGCGGATCAGAGCTCGAAAGGTGGTTGCGTGACCATTGCCCCAGGCAGAAGAAAGCGAGAGACCAACAATCACGAGATCATATGGCGCGCTCATTCCGCAGCCTCCACCTGGCGGCGGCGGGCAGAGCGGAAAACGCGATCGGCTTCCTCGGCGCGGTGATCGTAGGTGTGTTCGGCAAGGACGCGCCGGAGGGCTGCGGCGCCGATTTCGCGAGCGCGTTCCGTGGTGAGGCTATCAAGGATATCGCTGACATCGTGACCATCGCGCGCGACGAGAATTTCGAGGTCGGGCGCAAAGAACTGCGGGATCCCTTCCCAATAGTCGGTGATGAGGCACGCTCCGGCACCGGCCGCCTCGAAGACGCGGGTAGCCGGGGAAAAACCGGTTTCTGCCATGTTGGAGCGGGAGATGTTGAGCACGGCCTTGGGCGTCACATTGAAGGCATTGTGGTCCGCCGTGCCGACATGGCCTATATAGTTGACATTGGTGGCCATCACCTTGTCTCCCCAGCCCGAGCCGCCGAGAAGGAATTTCTGGTAGGGGTTGCGGATGGCCGGGATCAGGAAGAACTCGTCGACCCGCGCTTCCCTGTCTGGCAGTCGATTGCCGAGAAAGCCCAGATCGCCCGCAAAGCGCTGATCGGGGGCAACAGGGTGGTGCGTTTGTGGGTCGAGCGCATTGTAGATCGGCACGCAATCGACAGCGCCGAGCTCGCGATACGCACGGATGACGGGATCGCCGCCGCCATAGGTGAGCACCAGATCGAGCGTATCGAGTGCCTGCCGCAGGGGATGGCCGGGGTCGGCCCGCAGCTCTGCAAGCGTTGCCGGGGCATCGACATCCCAGAAGATGCGCAGGGCATGCTCGGGCGCATGGCGCAGCACTTCGGTCAAAAGCAGATTGTCTTCGAAGCCAACCCCGCTCGCCTTGATGACGATATCGGCATGGCGTGCTTCTTCTGCCACGGCCTTGAGCGCTTCGATCGTGCCCTCATAGACGACGACACGGCACCAATCGGGGGGATCGATGTCGCGGTTTTTCTGGCGATCGTAGACATCGGGCTCATAGAAGGTGATGTCATAGCCCCGCGCGCTGAGGGCCCGCAGCATGCCGCGATAATAGGTTGCGGCGCCGTTCCAGTAGGCGGACAGCAGGCTCGATCCGTAAAAGGCGATTTTCACGATACGGGCTCCAGGACATCTAGGTGTTGAGTGACGCGTGCGCTGCCGACTTCGGCAAGAATGCCGAGCAGTTCATCGACGCGGTGGCGGCAGGTGTGGCGCGCGCGGATCGTTTCGAGCCCGCTTGCCGCAAGTGCGGCGCCCCGGGCGGGATCAGCGATGATCTCGCCAAGGAGACGCTTCATATCTTCGCCGTTGCGGGCGAAAAGGAAATCCGAGCCTGGGCGGAAAAGACCTTCCCGGTCCTCCCAAGGCGCGGAGACCAGCGGAATGCCGCAGGCGAGCGCCTCGAAGACGCGGATGGTAGGGATGCCCGGCAGGGACTGGACATAGGGGCGGCGTGGGATGTGAACCGTTGCCTTGTGCGCGGCAAAAGCAGCGGGTGCATCAGCATTGGCGATCCAGCCGCCATAGCTGAGTCCGGCCGCTTCGATGGCCCTGATCGCGGCCTCGGGATAACGTACGCCGCGGATCGTGCCGGAGAGGCCAAGCGCTGCTGCAGGCCCGATCAGAAATTCCCTGATTTCGGCAGTGCGTTCATCGTCGCCCCAATTGCCGATCCAGATCAGATCGTGTTCTCGGGCGATTTCGGGGATGGGTCGGAACAGCGCGTCGTCGGCTGCCTCGTGCCAGGTGAAGACCTGACGGCCCCAGCCTGCATCGAGATAGCGTTCGCGCAGCGTTTCGCCAAAGGCGAGAACGCCGTCGTAATGATCGAGGTTGAGGCCGGCGATGTCGCCCTCGGACGAGACGGCCCGATGGTGGGTGTCGTGAAAGAGGAGGGTAAAGGCAGCGCCATTGCCGCGAATCTGGCCAATGGCTGCAACGAGTGCCGGATCTGTCCACTCATGGACGATCACGACGTCCGCATCGGCCAGCGCTGCCGCGTGATCAAAGCCGGGGCCATATTGCTGCGCGGTCAGGCCTGGAAAATCCTCCCCAAAGCGGGCGATCGCCGCTTCCCCCTGACTTTCGAGCAGATTCTGGCGGCTCCAGGCATCCTGGGGCTCCAGCGCCAGTGTGTCGTGGCCGCGCCGCTCGAGATCGCGCATGACGCCGCGCAGAAAATGCGCATTGCCATGGTTCCAGTCCGACACGAGGGAGTGTGTGTAAAAAACGAAGCGCATCTAGGCCTCCCGCACAAGGGCAGGGTGGAGCAAGGCTTCGTAGATGGCCTGGATGGCGGAGGCTTGAGCATCCAGCGTGTAGCGGAGCGACCGTTCCCTCGCGCGCTCGGCATAGTCCTGCCTCATGCCTGCGTCGTTCGACAGGTGGTCGATGGCTTGTGCAAAGGCGGCGGGATCATCGGGCGACGCAAAGAGCGCAGCGCCATCCCATAATTCGCGATAGGTGGGTATATCCGAAAGGACGAGGGCCGCACCGGCGCGAGCCGCCTCGAGTGGGGCCAGCCCGAATGGCTCGTAGCGCGAGGGGGAGGCCACGATGGCGGCCCGGGACATCCAGTTCGCTACCTCGCCATGGGGCAGGGTGCCGAGTGCTTCGGCATGACGGATCGGCAGGAACTGGCCGTTGGGGCCAGTCTGAGGGCCAGCCATTTTCACCGGCCAGGCGATCTGTGCGGCGGCACTGTCGAGCACGGCGCCGTTCTTGCCATCGTCCCACCAGCGGCCTGCTGCAAAGACCAGGTCCTGCTTGGGCTGAAGGTGCGGTTCGATGGAGGAGCCATTGAGCACCACGCCGAGGCCCGGAATGGGGCCATAGCTTGCAAGCAACATTTCGGCATGGGAGTGGCTTGGCGCCAGTACCGCATCGGCGGCATCGAAGCCCGCGCGGTTACGCCGATATTGCCACTGCCAATCGGGCGGCACGGCTGTGCCGCGCACAGCGGCAAACCAGGTGACGACGCAGGAATGGGAAACGGCCAGTACGGGCACGGGCAGCTTCAGCCCCGCGGCCTGAGAAGGTAGATTGAGGTGAACGAGATCGATCCCGTCGGCCACCACGATGTCTTCGAGAATGGCGGGGATGGCGTCGAGCCGCGTTTCATCCTCCGTCAGCCAGTCGAGCGGCGCATCGTCGTGCCAGAAGAGGCGGCCGAGGCTCTCCGCCTCGATGCGCTGTGCGGCGGAAGGCGCGGGGCCGAAGCCGGCGAAGGTGAGACGAAATCCGTGCTGGGCTAGGTGCTGGCTGAGGTCCATGGCATAGCGCCAGACGCCACCCACAGCATCGACGGTCATCAGGATATGTGGGGCGGGACGGGACGCGCGGAGCTGGGACAAGGCGGCCGCGTTCATGCCTGCACCTTCTGCAGCGCCGCTTGCCCCGGCCGTTCGCGGTTCATCAGCCACTCGGCAAGGTCCTGTAGCCCATCGCGCCAGTTGACGCGGGCGCGCCAGCCGAGCTCGGCCTTGAGGCGGCTGGTTTCGGCGACGAAATAGAGCTGGTCGCCCTCGCGCCAGGCTTCATGGCGGAGCTCGACCTTGCGTCCGAGCAGCGTTTCGATCTCGGCCAGAACCTGGTTGAGGCTGACGGCATTGCGGGGGCCGCCGCCGAGGTTGAAGGCCCGGCCACGCACCTTGCCGATATTGGCGAGGGCTGCCTTATAGGCCGCGATGGCATCGCTGACATGGAGCACGTCGCGCACCTGCTTGCCATCGCCATAGATGGTGATGCCTTCGCCGCGGATGGCACGGATCAGGAAGTGGGCGAGCCAGCCCTGGTCCTCGGTGCCGAACTGGCGTGGTCCATAGATGCAGCTCATGCGCAGGACGGCGCTCGGGATGCCATAGGAGCGATGATAGTCGAGCACATACTGGTCAGCGACGCCCTTGGAGCAGCCATAGGGGGTGCAGAAGTCGAGCCGCCGGTCTTCGTTGATGCCGCGATCGCGGATCAGCTCGTCGGCCGGGGTATGTTGGCCATTGCGCTCGAAAAGGCGCAGATCGTCTAGGCCGCCATAGACCTTGTTGGTGCTCGAAAAGATCACGGGCGTGCGCCGGCCGGCTTTACGGACAGCTTCGAGCACATTGATGGTGCCGCGGGCATTGACGTCGAAATCCTCGAGAGGTTCGGTCAGGCTCGTGGTGACGGCGGTTTGTGCGGCAAGGTGAAAGACGGCGTCGGCCCTGGCAATCACCGGCTCGATTGCAGCGGGATCGCGAATGTCGGCCACGGCCACTTCAAGCTGACCGGAATAGCGGTCGCGGAGCCAGTCGATATTCTGGGTCACGCCAGCGCGGCTAAGATTGTCGATGACGATGACCTTCTCGCCATCGCTGAGGAGTGCATCGGCGAGGTTGCTGCCAATGAAGCCCGCGCCGCCGGTGATGACGATCGTGCCACTCATGAAACCAGTCCCCGCTCTTCCAGCTGCCGCCGCATCTCGGCGCCGCGGTCGACAGCCTGGGCTTCGCGCACCCATTCGGCCAGCTCGTCAAGGGAATCCTCGAGCCGGAAACGCGGCTCAAAGCCAAGGAGGTCGCGCGCCTTGGAAATGTCGGCAAAGCAATTGCGGATATCGCCTGAACGCGCCTTGTTCATGATTTCGGGGCCGAGTTCCGGCACGCCCATGGCCTTGGCGAGCATGGTGGCGATATCGGCGATGGCATAGGCATTGCCGCTACCCACATTGATGACGTGACCGGAGGCGGAGCGCTGCTCGAGCGCCAGGCGGAAGGCGCGGGCGACATCGCGCACATGGACGAAGTCGCGCTTCTGCCGTCCATCCTCGAAGATCATGGGCGGCTGGCCGTTGATCAGGCGCGAGGCGAAATTGGCGAGAACGCCGGTATAGGGGTTTGACAGCGCCTGGCCTGGACCGAAGACGTTGAAGAGCCGCAGCGCGACGGCATCGATATTGTAGGCTTCCCCGAAGATCAGCACCGCCCGTTCCTGGGCGTATTTGGTCAGCGCGTAGATGGATGCCAGATCCACCGGCTTCTGCTCGTCGGTCGGCACCGGCACCAGCGACGCGCCGCTCGCATCCGTCGGATCCCACTTGCCGGACTTGATATCGGCGCTGCGGCGGCGAACGGCATTGGCCGTGGCACCGTCCGGGCCCTTGTAGAGGCCTTCGCCATAAACGCTCATGGACGATGCCACCACGATGCGCTTGATGGGGCGGTCGATCATGGCTTCAAGCAGCACGGCCGTGCCCAGATCGTTGCCCCCGACATAGCGGGCGATTTCGTACATCGATTGGCCCACGCCCACTTCGGCGGCGAGATGCACGACCCCCTCGACTCCGTCGAGCGCTTCGGAAACCGCAGCCTTGTCCCGGATATCGGCTCGGATCAGCTCGACGCCCTCGGCCTGCGCCGCGGCGGTATCGCCATGGACCTGGTCAATAAGGCTATCCAGCAGCCGAACCTTATAGCCTTGTTCCTGCAATTCCTGGGTGACGTGGCGCCCGATGAAGCCGCAGCCGCCGGTGATCAAGATCTTTTCCATGATGCCCTTGGAGGTAAGTACCTTCGCCAGCCAATAATCGGCTGGGGGGTCCAGTTCCGGCAGGGCGGAGCAGGGTCATGGGCGTGGCTGCAAGCGAGCAGGCGCAAGGCCACGGATTCCGCCGGTAAATAGATGCTCGTCACCGCACGATAAATTTATAGCCACACTGACGAAGTCTTATCCTGGGTTAAAGCTCAGCTTTAGCGCAGGTTATTGGGAGTACCTATCCTGTGTTAGTTTCTCCGGTTGTCTTTCAGGAAATAGACAAAGTTTTCCAAGCGGCGCAGACCATAGCGGAATCCCGCTTTTTTGGTTCCCATCCCGTCGCATGTTGCCTGCGGCATCATGTGAGGCAGGAACAAAGCTTGGCACTGCTCGATTGGTCCGCCACAGATCAGAAGGGCGGATCATATGAAGATCGTTGTGTTGGGTGCAGGCTATGTCGGTCTGACCACCGGTGCCTGCCTCGCCGAACTCGGCCATCACCTTACCTGTTGCGACATAGATCATGCTCGCGTGGCCGCGCTCAGACAGGCGGAAATCCCGATCTATGAGCCTGGACTTGCCGAACTGGTTTCCGCCCAGATGACGGCAGGGCGTCTGGAGTTTTCCGCCAACGCCGAAGACGCAGTACGCAGCGCCGACGCTGTGTTTCTTGCTGTCGGCACGCCTTCGGACCAAGGGGGCGGCATCGATCTGAGCTTTGTCATGGCCGCGGCGGCTGGCATTGCGCCGCATCTGCGCAAGCAGGCGGTCCTGATCGTCAAGTCGACCGTCGTGGCGGGTACGGCGCAGCAGATCAAGGCGCTCGTCGACAAGACGCGCGGCAACAGCGATATTCCGGTGGGCTCCAACCCCGAATTTCTGCGTGAAGGCTCGGCGATCGGTGACTTCATGCATGCCGACCGGATCGTCATCGGCGCCGACGACCCGCGCACCGAGGCCGTGCTGCGCGAGATCTACAAGCCGCTGGTACGGACCGGCATTCCGCTGGTTTCCACCAGGACGGTCAATGCGGAACTGATCAAATATGCGGCCAATGCGCTTCTGGCCCTCAAGATCGGCTTCATCAACGATGTGGCCGACCTTTGCGAGGCCGTCGGCGGAGATGTCACGGCAGTGGCCGATGGGATCGGTCGCGACAGCCGGATCGGCCCCGGATTTCTTGCGGCCGGACCCGGCTTTGGCGGTTCGTGCTTTCCCAAGGACACCAGGGCCTTCGCGAGCACCGGACGGCAACATGGAGCGCCCCAGCCGCTGATCGAAGCCCTGATCGATGGCAATGACCGGCGCAAGCGCAGCCTGGCCCAGCGCATTATCGATGCAACCCCCGATGGAGGGCGCGTCGCCATTCTCGGCACGAGCTTCAAGGCCAATACCGACGATGTGCGCGAAGCGGCGTCCCTCACTATCGTACCTGCGCTGCTGGCGGCCGGGCTCGACGTGCATGCCCATGATCCGCAACCCGGTGCTGCAAAGCGGCTTCTCGATGGCATCAGCTGGCACGAGACCCCGATCGGTGCGGTTCGCAGCGCAGATGTGACGGTGATCCTGACCGAATGGGACGAGTACCGGAGCCTTGAGCCGAACCGCCTTGCTGCTGCTATGCGCGGCAGGACTGTGCTCGATTTCCGCAATGTGCTCGCCGGCGAGAAAGTGGCCTCGGCTGGCCTTCATTATCACAGCCTTGGCCGTCCATCCGTCGTGCCAAAGCGAGCCGCGCGCGGCCAGGGCACGCCAGCAGGCCTCACCATTGCGGCTTCGCCCGCCTGAGCGAAAGAGGAGAACCACCATGAGCAGTTCCAACACCACAACGGACCACGACGAAATCCGCGAATGGGCCGAGGCCCGCGACGGGCATCCGTCTAAGGTGGATACGGGCGGGGAGGGCGGCATCCTGCGCATCGATTTCGGCAAGCCCGAGGAGAACCTCGAGGCGATCAGCTGGGAAGAGTTCTTCGACATCTTCGACGAGAACAAGCTGGCCTTTCTCTACCAGGACAAGACCGCCGACGGCAAAGAGAGCCGTTTCAACAAATTCATCAATCGCGACGGCTAGGGACACGCAATGAACATGGCCTTTCCTTCCCAGGGGCAAATGCAGGCAGCCGTGGTCACCGGACCCGGCGCCATCGAACTTCAGTCCCAGCCCTTGCCGCAGCCCGGCAAGGGGCAGGTGCGCATCAAGCTTGAAGGGTGCGGCGTCTGTGCCTCGAACCTGACCCCCTGGTCGGGCCCGGAATGGATGAAGTTCCCGACAGAGCCCGGTGGCCTCGGCCACGAAGGCTGGGGCGTGATCGACGCGGTGGGCGAGGGCGTCGAGGGGTTGCAAGCGGGCGATCGCGTCGCGGCGCTCTCCTATCATAGCTACGCAACCCACGATGTGGCCGATGCCAGCGCCGTCGTCAAACTGCCGGACGAGCTTGCCGGTGTGCCGTTTCCGGGCGAGCCGCTCGGCTGTGCCATGAACATTTTCAAGCGCTCCGAGATCGAGGCGGGCCAGACCGTCGCCATTATCGGCATCGGCTTTCTCGGGGCGCTTCTGACCCAGCTTGCCGTGGCAGCAGGAGCGCGGGTGATTGCCATCGCACGCCGGCCCTTTGCTCTCGACCTCGCCAAAAGCCTCGGCGCCGCCCAGACCATTGCGATGGACGATCATTGGCGGATCATCGAAGAGGTCAAGCAACTGACTGGCGGCATGTTCTGTGACCGCGTCATCGAAGCGGTGGGCAAGCAATGGCCGCTCGATCTGGCCGCCGAACTGACGCGCGAGCGCGGGCGCCTGATCATTGCCGGCTATCATCAGGATGGTCCGCGGCAGGTGAACATGCAGATGTGGAACTGGCGCGGCCTTGATGTCATCAACGCCCATGAACGTGACCCCGCCATCTATATGCAAGGCATTCGCGACGCGGTCGAGGCGGTGCGCGAAGGGCGGCTCGATCCAGCCCCTCTTTATACGCATCGCTATGGGCTGAATGAACTCGATACCGCCCTCAACGCCACCCGCGACCGGCCCGATGGCTTTCTCAAAGCCCTGGTGATGTATCCGTGAGCGCGTTGTCCATGACCGCGACGAAACGGCCACGCATTGGCTTTCTGGGCACTGGACGCATCGGCATTCGCCGGATGCAGTCCCTGCTCCAGAGCGGATTGATCAAAGCGGCAGCGCTGTCGGACCCGAGTGCGGAGATGGTCGATGCTGCCCGCGCGCTGGCACCGGAAGCCGCAGTCCTCCCCGATCTCGACGCATTGCTGGCGAGCGATCTCGACGGGATCGTCATCGCAACCCCGAGTGCGCTTCATGCCGAGCAGTCGATTGCTGCGCTCGAAGCGGGCTTGGCCGTCTTCTGCCAAAAGCCGCTCGGGCGAACCGCCGAGGAAGTGGGCGCTGTCGTTGCGGCAAGCCAGAAGGCGGATCGTCTTCTGGGCGTCGATCTCTCCTACCGCCATACCGCCGGCATGGTGAAGATCAGAGAGTTGCTGGGGCAGGGAACGCTGGGCGAGGTGTTCGGCGTCGATCTGGTGTTCCACAACGCCTATGGGCCGGACAAGCCGTGGTTCTTCGACAAGCGCCTCTCGGGTGGCGGTTGCGTCATGGATCTCGGGGTTCACATGGTGGACCTGGCGCTGTGGGCGCTGGGTTACCCTGAGGTCGTGGAAACGACGGGACATCTGTTCAGCAAGGGGCGGCCGATCGATCGCGACAGCGAAACGGTCGAGGATTATGCCACCGCCACGATGACCCTGGCGTCGGGTACGGTGGTACGACTGACCTGCTCCTGGCACCTCCATGCCGGGCGTGACGCCGTGATCGAGGCCGATTTCTATGGCACGGCGGGCGGCGCGAGCCTGCGCAATGTCGATGGATCCTTCTTCGATTTCCGCGCGGTGCATCATACGGGCACATCGAGCCAGGTGCTGGCCGAGCCCGAGGCGGACTGGCCCGGTGGGGCAGCGTTGGACTGGGCGCGCAAGCTGGCCCAGGGCCAGCGCTTCGATCCGGCAGCACATGATTTCACCACCGTATCGACGGTGCTCGATCGCATCTATGCGCGCTGAAGGATCGAGAGTGGCTCAACCAACTTCGTCCATCGGCGTGCTGACCTTTCACCGCTGCATCAATTACGGGTCTTACTGGCAAGCGCGGTGCCTCGTCGAAGGATTGATGCAGCGTGGGCATGACGCGGTGCTGCTGGATCATCGATCAAGCCGGGTCGATATGGCCGAATGGCGCTGTGCCTTGCGGCCGGTGCCGGGCAATTGGGGCGAGCGGGAGGATCGGGCGGCTTACGCGGAAAAGGCGCGCAAGTTCTTTGCCGCGTTCGACGCCTTGCCGCTGTCGGCGCCGTTCGATCTCGACGATCCCGCACAAGCCCGGCCCGTGGATATCGCGCTTGTCGGCAGCGACGAGGTCTGGAACCTTTGCCATCCCTGGTATGGAGGCAAGGCACTGTTTTATGGCAACGATCTGCCGGCTGCCCGGCGTGCGTCCTATGCTGCCAGCTTTGGCAATCAGTCCTGGGAAGATGGGCTCGAAAAGCGCTGGATCGAGCATTTGCGCCAGTTCGATCATGTGTCGGTTCGCGATGCCAATTCCCAGCGCATCGTATCGGCTGCACGCGACAGCGCTCCGCCTCTGGTGCTCGATCCGGTGCTGCAGTTTCCCCATGTGATCGCGCCGGAAAGCATCGATATCCCCGCAGGCTATGTGGCGCTTTACGGCCATGGCATGCCCGAATGGTTCCAGCAGGCCGTGCGGAGATGGGCCGACCGGACGGGACGCCGTATCGTCAGCATAGGCTACCGCAACTGGTGGGCGGACGAGAACTGGATCGCGGCCGGACCGGCTGAGTTCGCCGCCTTCATGGCCAAGGCCGATACCGTGGTGACCAACTTCTTTCATGGCTGCGTCTTTGCGCTCGTTTACGGCAAGCCCTTTGCGACCGCGCCGTCCGATTACCGGTCCAACAAGGTGCGTGACCTGGTCGATGCTCTTGGCGCGGAGCCGCACCTAGTGACCGAGGCGACCGGGCCGGACGCCTATGATCGCCTCCTTGGGCAGAGGCTCGATGGAGTGATCGGACAGCGTATCGCGCAGTTGAGACACGCTGGGGAAAGTTATCTCGATGGCGTCCTCGACTGAACCGGCGCTCAGCCGGCATCAAATTGCCGCCTCCGGCCTTTGCATCGGCTGTGGCTCCTGCGCGTCTCTTGGTTCTGAGCCCCTGACCATGGCGCTTGACCGCTATGGTCAGTTCAAACCGGTGGGGCCTACGGAAAGCCTCCGTGAAAAGAGCGCCCAACTTGCCCGGATGTGTCCCTTTTCTCCCCATGCCCGCAACGAGGACGCGATTGCTGCCGAACGCTTCAGCGAGGCTCCAGAGCGAGACGGGCGGCTTGGACACTACGAGACCGCCTATGTCGGAGCCGTGCGGGAGGCCGGTTTCCGGGGCAGCGGCAGTTCGGGCGGCATGGTCACCTGGGTTGCGGCAGAACTGCTGCGGCTGGGCCTTGTGGACGGTGTGGCCCATGTCGCGCCCTCCGCAGGAAGCGGGTTTTTCCGCTACACCATCTCCCGCACGGCAGAGGCGCTCCATGAAGGTGCGAAGTCGCGTTATTATCCGGTCGAGCTTTCCGGCGTGTTGGACAAGATCCGGCGCGTGCCGGGCCGCTATGCGGTTGTGGGCGTGCCATGTTTCATCAAGGCCATTCACCTCCAGCGTGAGACTGATCCGGTGCTTGCCGAGCGGATAAGCTATACGCTGGGTCTTTTTTGCGGGCACATGAAGAGCGCCAGGCTGGTGGAGAGCTTTGCCTGGCAAATGGATACCGCGGTCGAGGCGGTGGAGCGGCCAGAATTCCGGATCAAGGGACCCGAGCGCCCCGCCAACTGGTACACGGCCCATCTCACGCTCAGGTCCGGCGATACCAGGCAGAAGGACTGGTTCTATCTTGCCGATGGCGACTGGGGCGCTGGTTTTTTCCAGAACTCGGCCTGCAACTGGTGCGACGATGTACTGGCCGAAACCGCCGATATCGCCTTCGGCGATGCCTGGGTCGAGCCCTATTCGTCCGACTGGCGCGGCACCAATGTCGTGGTGATCCGAGACCGCCTGCTGCGTGACGTTGTTGGCAGGGCCATCGCGGACGAGCGGCTCGATCTCCGAACTGTTGATGCCGATTATATCGCCAACACGCAGGCGGCTGGGCTCCGTCAGCGCCGGGAAGGCCTTGGCTATCGGCTCACCTGGCGGCGGGGCGGCTTGCGGCCGCGCAAGCGGGTCGAACCCAGCACGGATCTGCCGATCGACCGCAAGTTCATCTATCGCCTGCGCTACGGCATCAGCGCCTGGAGCCATCGCATGTTCAGCCTCGCACGGCATTTGGCACAGCCCAAGCTCTACCTGAGTTGGGCCCGCATGTCGCTCGGCCTTTATCAGGGGCTCGCCTATGGACGGGGGCGGGCGGGTGCCTTGGCGCGTAGGCTAAGGCTCACCGACCGGAACGACTAGACCGCTAGCACTGCGTCATTGTTGCTCGCCAGTGTCACTCCAGAGCGCGGCGCATAGCGCTCGATCATCTGCGCGCAAAAGGCTGCGAACTCCTCGGGTACCTGCGGCGCACTGGTGTGATGGGGTGCGATGCCGCGATGTTCGGGCGTGAAGCAGAACGTGACGGTGACGTTGAAGTCCGCCAGCGCTTCCATCTGCCGGTCGAACCAGGCCAGCGCATCGGGACGGAAACTGTCGGCCCATGAAAGGCCGGTGCGCAGATGAGTGACCCCGAGGCGCTTCATCCAGGCCACGGCGTCATCGAGCCGATGGTCCTGATAGTGAAACCACTGCACAAGACCCAATTCGGGCGTGTGTTTGGCGAACTCCTCTAGAGAGGGCTTGGGCGATCCATCTTCGCGCAGGATGCCCATATAGAAGTGCCGATAATAGGAGGAACCTTCGGCCTCGCGATGGCGCGTCGTCGCTTCCCACTCGCGCGGCAGATCGTAGAGGCTGTACCACTGGATGCGTGCCACCCGGCCCTTGAGTAATTCGGCCGTGCGCTGCAGACCCCAAAGCTGCACTTCCTCGGCCCCGAATGTAGAAATGCCGACCTCGCTGACCCAGATGGGCAGGTCCGTCACGGCACGGATCTCATCGATCTTCTGCGGCCAGTCGTGGATCTGCCACAGGTTCCAGTCGAGTGGAAACCCATGAACGGCGACTGCATCGACGCGGTCGAGAACGCCATATTTCTTCATCCGGAGCATGAAGGCGGGATCGATCGGCGAGATGCCCCCGAGAACGCGGGTGACGTCGGGATTGGCTTGGGCAATGGCATCGGCGGCAAGGTTCACCATCTGGCCGAAACGCACCCATTCCGGATCCACCTCCGGGTCCCAATGCGACTTGTTGTTCGGCTCGTTCCAGATCATCGCCGCGTCGATCATGCGGGTGCTCCCTTGCTCGGATAAATGGGCGTAGCGTCGCCGGAGCGCGTTGCGGCCCGGCAGATATAGACTTCGGCTTCAGGATGGGCGGCGATTTCGAAGCCTGAACTGCGCAGCATGGCTTCAGCACAGGCGGCATTGGGCACCCACCAATTGGTCGGATCGTCTGCGTAGCGCTTTTCGATGAAGTGCAGCTTGGGATAGCTCGGCTCGTCAAATAGAGCGGTTTCGGAGAAGGGGTAGTTCTCCTTGAGCGCCGGCACATCCTGACTGCCGCGCTGCATGGACTGAAAGACGAGCATGTCCCTCGCCACATGCTCGCGGATCAGGTCGAGCGCGAGGAGGGGGTGGCGCAGGTGGTAGAGCACGCCCATGAAGATCACCACGTCGAACTGCTCGCCGAGTGCACCGACATCATAGACCGAGAGCTTGTGGAACTCGATCTCGGCCTCAGCCACTTCGGCGGCAAACCGGGCCTGGTTGAGATAAACATCGTCGAAGTCAATCCCGACCACGCGATCCGCCCCACGCCGCTTCATCTCGATGGAATAGAAGCCGGCATTGCAGCCGATATCGAGCACCGTCTTGCCCGAGAGATCGGCAGGGATGGCATCGGCAAACTTGCGATATTTCTGGCGCGGATAATCACCGAGGAAATGGTTGGGCGCCGTGCTGACGCCACCGAGATCTATGTTGTGAAACCACGGGCCGAGGGCTTCGACCTGCTGCCGGATTTCTGCGGTTGAGAGCGTCATGGGCAATCTCGCTGCTGGCTATGGGGTGGTTTCGTTGATGGTGATGAGCTTGCCGCCCCAAGGGCCCAGCACCATGGTGGTGATGGAGGCGGGGCTGATTTCGAAGCGCTGCAAGCTATCGATCGACATGCCGAGCACGTGGCCGACAATGGCGCGGATCACATCAGCATGGCTCACGAGGGCAATTCGGCTATCGTTGGGTTGTGCGATGAAGGGACGAAGGAAGGCGAAGACGCGCTGCTGAACATCGAGCATGGTTTCGCCGGCAGGGGTGGCGCCTAAGCTTCTCTGGGCGTTCCACTGGCGCCAGTCCTCCTGGCTGTTGAGTTCGTCGAAGCGCGATCCCGCCCATGAGCCGAAGTCGATTTCGTCGAGAGCCTCGGTGGTCTCGATCGGCATGCCGCCGCGGGCATCGGCCACGGCGCGGGCCGTCTCCTGCGTTCGGGGCTGGGGACTGGCATAGAGCGCATCGAAACGCTCCCGCGCCATGCGCTCGCCGAGTCTCTTGGCCTGTGCCAGTCCCTCGACGCCAAGCCTGATATCGGGCATTCGCCCTGCAAGGAAACCGCCCACATTGTCATGCGCGGCGTGCCGCAGCAGAAACACCGTTGCGGTCACTCGGCGGCACCAAGCATCTGTTCTTCAACGCCGGCGATGAAGTCTTCGGTTCTTTGGCGGGCTTCGGCATCGGTGAACTGCCGGGGCGGCGATTTCATGAAATAGCTCGATGGCCCGACCAGCGCGCCGCCGATGCCCCGGTCAAGCGCCAGCTTGGCGCAGCGCACGGCATCGATCACGACGCCAGCCGAATTGGGCGAATCCCAGACCTCGAGCTTGAGTTCGGCATTAAGCGGCACACCTCCGAACGTGGTGCCCTCGAGCCGGATATAGGCCCATTTGCGGTCGGTCAGCCACGGCACATGGTCGCTGGGGCCGACATGGATATCGTTGGCCGGCAGCGGCACATCGATCTGGCTAGTCACGGCCTGGGTCTTGCTGATCTTTTTCGATTGCAGCCGCTCGCGTTCGAGCATGTTGAGAAAGTCGGTATTGCCGCCGAAATTGAGCTGGTAGGTGCGATCGAGGCGCACGCCGCGCTCGCGGAACAGATTGGCCAGCATGCGGTGGATGATGGTTGCGCCAACTTGGCTCTTGATGTCGTCTCCGATGATCGGCAAGCCAGCGGCGGCGAACCGCTCTTCCCATTCGGGTTTGGAGGCGATGAAGGCGGGAATGCAATTGACGAAACCGCATCCGGCCTTGAGCGCCTGTTCCGCGTAAAATTGTGTTGCCAGTTCCGAACCGACCGGCAGGTAGGACACAAGCACATCTACGCCGGCATCGCGCAACGCGGCCGCAACATCGACCGCAGGCACGTCGGCTTCCTCAATTTCGTCGGCGAGATATTTGCCGATGCCATCGTGGGTTTCCCCGCGCTGGACGATCACCCCGGTAGGAGCAACTTCGGCGAAGCGATGGGTGTTGTTGGGCTCTGCAAAGATCGCCTCGGCCACATCGCGGCCAACCTTTGAACCCGCCACATCGAAGGCCGCAGCGATTTCGACATCGCTGACGTGATAGCCTGCAAGATTAACATGCATCAATCCCGGCACGGGTTCGTTGCCATCGGCGTCCCTATAGTAAGTCAGCCCCTGAACCAGCGAAGAGGCGCAGTTTCCCACGCCTACAATGCCCACACGCACTTTCCGTCCTGTCATCGCAATGCTCCCGCCACACGCTTCTGTGAAGCCAACGGCAGGTCACAAGCTTTGTTCCTGCTCATGATTTGAGCAGGGCTGAACTATGCACGTTTTCGGAGACGCCGTTCGCAATGAAGAGACCAGCTCGATCGCCGAAGAGATCAGGCGAGGGCTTGAGCGATGCCATGGATTAGCTGCCGGCTTGGATCGCCACGCTGCCCTTGTGTCCGTGTTCATTCGCGCCAGCGAATTGGTTCAGGGCGTTGAAGATGCGGCAATGTTCGAGACCCATGAGGATGGTCTCGGCGCTGTGCAGAGCGCGGGTGCAAGCATGCTGCTCTGCCTTGCCAATGCGGTTGCGGCCTCCTGGCAGAGCGGTTTTTACCAGGTGCCGGTTCCATTCATCGATCCGGCACTCGAGCTCATGTCCGGATGTGGCCGGGTCACAAGCAAAAGAGCGGAGGGATATGGCTTCTACGCTCTTTATCCCGAAAGCTATTTCGTTGCTGCGCAGCGTTCCGGCCTTGGCCCAGATACGACCGTCATCGGCATTCGAAGCATCGGTGTGGGCCTCGCAGCCATGGTCAGCGCGGGGCTGGGGGCGGCGCCTGCTTTCAACCTGCGGCCTTCCGGTCACCCGTTCGACCGCCAGCCCCGGATCGGCGCGCGGCTTGCCGAAGAGATCCTCAAGGGGACGGGAGCCTATGCCATTGTCGATGAAGGGCCAGGGCTTTCGGGCAGTTCCTTTAATGGCATTGCCGATTGGCTGGTCGAGAACGGGGTTGCCGAGGGGCGAATCCATTTCTTTCCCAGCCATTCGGGCGGGCTGGGGCAGCAAGCAAAGCCGCACCATTGTGAGCGTTGGGATGCGGCCCACAAGCACGTCTTCAGCTTCGAGGATCTGCTGCTCGGGGCGAGCGAGCGGCAGCCGACACTGGAGAACTGGCTTGAGGCGGTGACCGGGCCACTGGATCAGCCGCTTGAGGATGTTTCGGGCGGCGCCTGGAGAGCGCGTGCCACTGGGGCGTGGCCACCCGTCGATGCCGCTATGGAAAAGCGTAAATTCATCGCGCAAAGCGACGGCCTGACCTATCTCGCCAAGTTTGTGGGGCTGGGAGAGGAGGGGGAAGGCAAGCGCGCCCTTGCCGAACGAGTGGCCGCTGCAGGCTTTGCCCCACGGCCACTGGGTCTGCGGCATGGCTTCCTGATCACACGATGGCTGGACGCTTCCCCTTCGGCCCCTTCGTATCCTCCGCAGTGCGTCGTGCTGGATTATCTTGCCTTTCGCGCTGGTCTTGCGCCGAGGGGGCAGGGCGCAGATCTGGCGGAACTCTTTTCAATGGCCCGCTACAATCTCGGTGAGCGGCACGGGCCTGACATGGCGGAGGCGGTCGCTCTCGCCCTGGGCGATGCCGCCGACATTCGGACGGAGCCCTGCTGCACCGACAACCGCATGCACCGATGGGAATGGATGCATGGGGGAAGTGGCTGGCAAAAACATGATGGGATCGACCACCATGCGGCCCACGACCTCGTCGGGTGCCAGGACATCGCTTGGGATCTTGTCGGCGCAGCCGTGGAGCTCGATTGGTCTGATGAGGATATAGCAATTGCCGCAGGTGAGCTCGGAACGCGCCTGGGCCGCAGTTTTGGGACCCGTTTCATCCGGGCGCACTTTATCGCTTATCTCGGTTTTCAGACCGGCCTTTGGACCATGGCGCGGGATCGCAATGGGCGGGACGAAGCGGTGCGGATCGAACAGCTTCTGGGCCGATATGACCGGAAGCTGGGGCAACTGATCTGCAGCTAAGCCTCTCACAGGACTTGCCCTGGGTTATGACGGGGGCACCTTAAGCTCGTTCGCGTTGCCCAAGGAGTGCCGCATCACTGATTCAGGAGGAAACCCATGCGCCGGATTCACATCACCGCCCGTACGCTCGCTGTCACAGCACTTTTTGCCGTGGGCACATCGGCCAGTCTCGCCGACACGCAGGTGGGTGCGCAAACGATCAGCGACGAAAACATGATCGTCGTCCAGATCCACTGCAATGACCTTGTGACCAGCGAGGCAGACAGCGCAAGTGCGGCGACGGGCACGCCGAACTTCTCGTCTTCGGGCGGCGCCACCGGACCCGAGGGTGGTCAGGTGGCCGGTGACCCTGCCGGCAGCGTCGGACTGCCGATGAATACCGGGGGCAGTGGCGGCGACGGTTCGACAGTGGGCCCGGACGATGCACCCGAAGTCGATGTCGAAGCCATAACGCTTGAGGATTGTCGCGCCGCCGGGCTCGTCAACTGATCCTTGCTGCCGATGGGCGCTGCGGCGCCCGCGGCACCCATCAGTGATCCTTACCGGAGCCGGGCTCCGCCATGCTCCGGTGCATCGCAGCCAGTCTGCCCTCGGGCATGAAGCGCGTCATCATGGCCTGCAGCTTATTTGCCCAGCCCGCAACCTCGTGCGCATCGCCGCGCATCAGCGCGTCATAGCCTTGGCGGGCCACATCTGCGGGATCGTCCTTTTTCTGCTGGCCCACCTTGGTGTCGGTCATATCGGCCGTTTCAAAGAATTCCGTGTCGGTCGGCCCCGGCATCAGCACGGTAATGACGATCTCGGTGTCCTGAAGCTCGTTGCGCAGCGCATAGGCGAAGGAATCGATATAAGCCTTGGTCGCGTTGTAGACCGCCTGGAAACTCCCCGGCATGAGGCCGGCGATGGACCCAGTGATCAGCACACGCCCTTCGTTGCGATCGCGCATGGTGCGCAGGAAGCGGTGAAGAAGGTATGTCGTGCCTGTCACGTTGGTGTCGATCACGCGCTGGATGTCAGCAAAATCCTGGTCGATAAATCCGTGGCCGAGCCCACGTCCGGCATTGGCGTAGAGAACATCGACTGGCCGGGGTGATGCCATGGCCCTCTCCCAGAGCGCATCGACGCCTTCAGTCGTGGCGAGATCGACCTGGATCGCATCCACCTCGACCCCGTAGCCGCGCAGCTCGGCGGCAGAATCGTGGATAGTTGGCCCTGACGCGGCAATAAGCAGGTTCGAGCCTTCCTTTGCAGCAATGCGGGCCAGTTCGAGCCCGATGCCGGACGAGGCGCCGGTCACAACTGAAAATGCAGGCTTGCGCTTGTTCATGGCAGTTTCTCCGATCGGTCAGGCAGAAGCGCCGGCGCCCCGCGCAGTTCCCCCGCTAACCTGAGTGCGCGCAGCAACGAATTGGATCGCCCGGGGCTTCTCATGGAGATGAGACAACGAGTGGAGGCCAAGCATGACCGAGCCGAACAAGCACGGATCGACAGAGCAAAAGCCCGATAGCAAGAAGCCGGATATCTCTCCAGCGGGCCCTCACGCAGAGGAGCGTTTGACCGATCGTGAGAAAACGCCAGGCACTGGCTCCTTGCCGGACGCCCAAGATGCAGAAACCGATGTTGGCCCTGACTAGCGCCGGAGTTGCGATGTCCGGGCTTGGGGGAAGACGCGTCCTGATTGTCGAGGACGAATATATGCTGGCCATGGATCTTGTCGAGCATGTCAGCCGGCTTGGCGCGGAGGTCTTTGGACCTGTCGCCTCGCTCAACGAAGCCGAACAGCTCGTGCGCAGCGGCATTGATTGTGCCGTGCTCGACATCAATGTGCGAGGCGAGATGTCATTCGGTCTTGCCGACAATCTCGCCCGGCATGGCGTGCCCTTCGTATTTGCAACAGGCTATGAATGCGCGATGATCCCGGAGCGCTTCAGCGGCGTCAAATGCTGCACCAAGCCGTGTCTGCCGCAGGATGTGGCCGCCATGCTCGCCTCGCTTTTTCACTGATCGGCTTGCACCAGCCGCGCCAATTCCTGCACAACCTGGCGTAGATCTGCAGGCTTCTGCATGTAGAAGACATCGGCGAAATCGGATGGGATCCGGGCAGCGTCGTAGCCGGTCAGAAACAGAAACGGCACCTGCTTTCTCCGCAGCGCATGGGACGGGATGAAAGACGGCCCCGACCCTAGATTGATATCCATGATCGCAGCATGAATTTCGGCATCATCGATCTGGGTCAGCACCTCTGCCTCGCTGCCCCAGGGGCCGACGACCTCGGCACCGGCATTGCGGAGGACTGCTTGCAGGTCCGTGGCAAGATAAAAGTCGTCCTCGACGATCAGAACGCGCTTGCCGCTGAGGGATGGTATGGTGGTGACGTCGATCGCGCCGCCATGAACGGTTGTCAGGACAGGTGCCTCGGTCTCGAGAATGCTGGCGCCGGGCAACAGGGGAAATTCGAGAAATGCCCGTGCGCCCTCGGGCCGGAAGTCGACCCTGCCCTGGCCGCGCAACTCATAGGGCACGCGCTTTTCGATCAGCGTCGTACCAAACCCGCGGCGGGTGGGCGGCGACCACTGTTGCGGCCGCGGCCGCTCTTCGGTCCAGGTAAGATTAAGCGAGGGTTCGGCTGCGGAGGGAATGACGCGCCACTCAACCTTCACCCGTCCGTCGGGTACCGCCAGCGCGCCATATTTGAGGGCATTGGTCGTCAGCTCGTGCACGGCAAGGGCCAGCACTTCCGCAGCCTTGGGCTGCACGACGACGGCAGGGCCGGTCAGCTCGTATTGTCCCGAACTCGCCGCCTGTGCCTCCAACTCGGTGAGAAGGAGCCGCCGCAGGTCCACCCCGTCGGTGACCGCATGGGTGAGGAGCGACTGCGTCCGTGCCATGGCAGAGAGGCGCCCGCTCATCAATTCGGCATAATCCGCGACGCTGTCGGCCGTGTCTGCGGTGCGCGCGGTGACCGACCGGATCATGGCCATGATATTGCGCACCCGATGCTGCAACTCGGCGAGCAGGATCGCCTGATGCTGCACCGAAAGGCGCTCATCGGTTACGTCAGTGGCGATGCCCGCGATATGCTCGACAGTGCCGCCAGGGCCCAGGAGCGGGAAGTCGGTGTTGCGGATCCAGCGAAATGCCTTGTCGGATCGTCTTTGTATCCGGAACTCGTGCATGACGGACTCGCCCCGGCGCACCGCGTCGATCTTTGCCAGCGCTTCAGCGCGATCATCCGGAACGATCAGAGCCGCCCACTTGCGGATGTCTCCGACGAGATCCTCGCGGGGAAGCCCATAGATCGCTTCTGCCGCGGGGCTGACGAAGTCAAGCACCATGGTGGACGCGTCGCGCATCCACAACACGTCCGAAGACGCCTGGGCGAACTGCTGGAACCGCCCTTCGCTGCTGCGAAGGGCGCATTCGGCTCCAGCGCGCTCGAGCGAAGACCATGTTCGCTGCGCAGCTTCCTCCAGAAGCGTCACCTGGTCCTGCGTCCATTCACCCGGCTCCTTGCGAAAGAGACCGATACCGCCCGCGCAGCGGCCGCTGCGCAGGATAGGCGCACCAAGAAAGGCGCGGAAAGGCAGGTCCTGCGCCGCGTGGACACGGCGATCCGCTCGCAGATCCCGCACTGACACGGTGTCGCCGGACAGAAATACCCTATCGAGATAGGCGCCGAGATCCGCACGCCAGGCTGCGGCTGCAGCCTTCGCAACGCCGCCTTCGAGCGCATCCACGATGAAACGATCTTCCTCGGCACTGAATTCGTAGAGTTCGATGCGGTCGGCCGAAAGGGTCTCGGCAAGAAGCTGCATGGCCGTGGTCTTGATTGCCGAGACTTCGGACATGGCTCGGAGCCCATCGGAGAGCTTGAGCAGGAAAGTGTGCCGTTCTTCGCTGCTGCGCAGGGCCGCTTCGGCGCGCAGGCGTTCGACAGAGGTCCAGGTGCGCTCGGCGGTTTCCCGCATCAGCTCCATTTCGTGGTCGGTCCAATAGTGCGGAACGACGTCGTGCACGGCAAGGATCGCGACAAGGCGCCCGCCGCGGATCAGCGGAATGCCGGCTCCGGCGCGGATATTATAGGCGCGGTAGAACTCGACTTCTTCAGGGCTTACGCGGGTGTCGACATGGAGATCGTCGCTGCGGAAGAAGCGGCCGGCGGCAAAGTCCACGTCGACGAACGATCCGGCATCGTCGATCCGGTACCTCTCGCTGATCAGCGGAATGCCGTTGGCATAGCCCACGCCATCGGCATCGTAAAATCCGCTGCTGTCACACTCGTGATATTGCGCGCGGCTGACCCCAAGGTGCTGACCAAGCAGGTTCATGGCCGCAGCTTTTAGATCCCGCTCTGTCGTCAGGGTCTGCAAGAGATCGCTCAACTGGAGCAGGAAGCGCTGCTGTACTTCGCTTTCCCGAAGGAGCGTCTCGGCGCGCCGCCGCGCCGTGACATCGCGCATGGTGACCATCAGGCGGCCATCTTCACGCGGGCCCACCCGCACGAGATGGGTTTGGAGGATCATGCCGCCGAACTTGGCCTCCCGTTCGAAGCGCGGCACCTCGCCCTCTTCGATGGCCTGCTCGTAAAGGTCGTACCAGCTTTCGTCCTCATCCGGGAAATGGTCGCGAATCGAGAGCCCCTCTATGTGGCCGACCCCGAAAAGAGCGCGCGAGCGGGCGTTGAGCGCTACATAACGGAAGTCCCGCAACCCATCGGCACGCAGCGGGAGGCGTTCGATCACCACCACGGAATCGTCAGTGGTGTCGAACAGCGCGCCATAGAGATCTCGACCTTGCGTCTGCATGAACCTGCTCCCCTAGGCGACGTGCACCAGGTTAGGCAATATCGGCGAGGCTGACCAGCAAGCCCGGCATTTGCCCACTGAAACAGGAGGGGCGCTCAGCGGCCGATGCGCGCCTGCTGCCAGCGCTCGAGCGCCACAAAACCATCGTGGATCAGCAGCGCCATCAAGCCCACTATCAAGCCGCCCTGAACCACAAAGGCGGTGTTGCCGGCCTGGAGACCGGCGATGATGACCTCACCCAGGGTGCGCGCTGCTACGGTTGAACCGATCGTTGCGGTGGATAGGGCAATGGTGGTGGAAAGGCGCAGCCCGGCAAGAATAAGCGGCAGGGAGAGGGGCAGTTCCACATGCATCAGCCTTTGCAGCGGCGTCATCCCCATGCCCTTGGCCGCTTCTGTGACGGTGGGCGGCACGCTCGACAATCCGGCAAGTGTGTTTTCGAAGATGGGCAGGAGACCGTAGAGAAACAGCGCCACCAGTGTCGGAGTGGTGCCGAAGCCAAAAAGTGGCACGCAGAGCGCCAGCACCGCGACAGGGGGAAAGGTCTGGCCGATATTGGCCACGGCGCGCGAAACCGGCAGGAAGTCGGTGCCGAAGCGCCGGGTTACGAGGATGGCAAGGCTTACCGCCAAGAACGCCGAGGCGGCGATCGCGACGAGGACGATCAGCAGGTGGCTGAGCGTGATCGATAGTAGGCTCCCCTGATTATAGATGGCCGGCTGGCCCGGCCGCGTGAAAAGACCGAAAAACGCAGCAAAGGCAGACGGCTGCAGCACCAGCCACACAAGCAGAGCAAGCGCCAGAAGCCGCAGCATTGTTCCGGTGCGGATCACGGACGCGCTGCCAATCTGCCGAGGCCTTCAAGTGTGACGATGCCGATCACCTGCCCGTCGCGCGTTACGGGAGCGGCGCGGCGGCCGGACCAGAGCAGTTCCGAATAGGCTGTGCGCAGGGTGCAGCTTGCATCGAGCGGTTCGCCTTCGGCCGTACCCGCTTCCAGATGATCGCCGACGGGTGCCAGAGAAAGCAGGCGAAAGGCGCGATCGGTCGTGCCGACCAGCTCGCGCACGAACTCGGTTGCGGGCGCCGCGATGATCTCGGCAGGCTTGGCATGCTGCAACAGATGCCCCTTGTCCATCACCGCAATCCGGTCGCCCAGTTCGATGGCTTCTTCCATGTCGTGGGTGACGAGCACGATGGTCGTGCCGAACTTTTGCTGAATGATGCGCAGCTCCTCCTGCGCCTTTTTTCGCGTCACGGGATCCAGGGCGCCGAAGGGCTCGTCCATAAGGAGAATATTGGGCTTCGCAGCCAGGGCGCGCGCCACGCCCACGCGCTGGCGCTGCCCGCCAGAGAGCTGATGCGGCATGCGATGCCGGTAAGTGGCGGGATTGAGCTGGAACAGTTCCAGTAATTCATCGACGCGGCGGTCTGTGTCCGCCCGGCTCCAGCCGAGCAGGCTTGGGACGGTGCCGACATTCTGCGCAATGGTCCAGTGTGGGAAAAGCCCATGCCCCTGGATAACATAGCCCATTTGCCGCCGTAATTCGTAGGCCGGTGCGTTCAGCACATCCTTGCCATCAACCCGGATCTGCCCGCTCGTGGGCTGCACAAGGCGGTTGATCATCCGCAACAGGGTGGTCTTGCCCGAGCCCGAAGTGCCCACAAGTGCGCAGATCGTGTGCGGTTCGATGACCATGCTGACCTGATCGACCGCCCGGGCATCGCGAAAGCTCTTCACGATATTGTCGATCTCGATCATGCTTTGCCCCTTCGCGAGCTAAGTTCGATGAGGCTGTCGAGCAGCACGGCGGCGGCAAAGGCCAGAGCAACGGTGGGCGCAGCGCCGAGCAGCACCAGGTCGATCGCCGTCTGTCCTACGCCCTGGAACACGAAGACGCCGAAGCCGCCGCCCCCGATGAGTGCCGCGATGGTTGCAAGCCCGATATTCTGCACAAGGACGATGCGGATGCCGGTCAGGATTACGGGGAAAGCGAGGGGCAGTTCGACCCTCATAAGTCGCTGCCACCAAGTCATGCCCATGCCGCGGGCAGCCTCGACAGTTGCCTCGGGAAGCCCCGTCAGCCCCACCAGCGTGTTGGCAACGATGGGCAGGAGCGCGTAGGCGACAAGGGCCACCATGGCTGGTGCAATGCCGATGCCGGATATACCGATGGCGCTTGCGCCCGGCACATTGGCGGCCACCCAGGCGAGCGGGGCAATCAGAACCCCGAAAAGCGCGATGGATGGGATGGTTTGCACTACATTGAGGAGGTTGAGCGCGCCCGCCCGAAGGCCGGTGATCTTGTAGCAGACGATCCCGAGCGGCACCCCGATAGCCCATGCCAGGAATACCGAGCCGAAGGCGAGCAGGACATGGGTTCGTGCTTCCTGCCAGAAGGCGGGGGCGCGTGATCCATATTCCTTGAGGATGGACAGCCCGTCCCAGGCGCCGCTCCAGAGAAGGGCGCCGAGCACCACGGCGGCAAGCGCCAAAAGCCCGATGCGCCAGCTGGGTCCTAGCCGCAGACGGGCGAGCGCATCGGTCAGCATCAGCATCAGGGCGAAGGCAAGAAGCCAGAACCCGGCGCCGACCCCGATGCGCGCATAGGCATTGTCGGGCGGCGTCAGATGGGCCGAAGACATGCCGATAAGAAGCGCCATCACGAGAAAGGATGACGTGCTCGCAGCCAACTTGATAACGGGGTGGATCCGGAGGAGGGCAAGAACCGCGGCAAGCCCGATCCAGGCGAGGCCAATGGCAGCCGGGGGCAGGGGCAGGGCGTCCCAAAAGAGCACGCCTTCGCCGGGTACGATCCGATTGGCCTTGAAAATGGCAAAGGGCAGGACGAGCCCTGCAAGCGCGACCAAAGCCACGAGTATGCCCATCGGATCCAGCGTGAGCCGGGTGCTGCGGGGGGCGTCAGTCAGATATGCAGTGGTCATCCGTGCCCCGTGACGGCGCGAGGGATCACGGACATGCCGTGATCCCTCAGGCATTAGCTAGGCGATAGAGCTTAGCCCAAAAAGCCGTTCTGGGTGAGGAAATCGGTCGCGACAGCCGCCGCCGGCTCGCCGCCGATCTGCACGCGGCCATTAAGATCCTGCAGGACCTCAAGCGTGAGCGCCTCAAAGACCGGCTTCAGCAATTCCTCGATCTGCGGATATTCGTTCAGCACTTCCTCGCGAATGATCGGCGCGGGCTGGTAAACGGGCTGCACACCCTGATCGTCTTCGAGAACGACGAGGCCGGAGGGCGCGATGCCGCCATCGGTGCCATAAACCATGGCTGCATTGACGCCATTGGTTTGCTGGGCGGCAGCGGCGATGGTTGCCGCGGTATCCCCGCCGGACAGGACCACCAGCTGATCGGATGAAAGAGTGAAGCCATAAACTTCCTGGAACTTGGGCAGGGCGGCTTCGGAATTGACGAATTCGGCCGATGCGGCCAGCTTCACCTCGCCGCCGCCGGCAACCCACTCGCCGAACTGGCTGAAGGTCTGGAGACCATTGGCTTCTGCAACATCGCCGCGCAGGGCGATCGCCCAGGTATTATTGGCCGGGGAGGGGGTTAGCCAGACAATCTTATTGGCATCGAAATCAAGCCTTGCGACTTCATCGTAGGCGGCCGCAGCATCGTTCCAGATGGAGGCATCGGTCCCCTCGAAGAAAAAGGCGCCATTGCCGGTATATTCGGGATAGATGTCGATCTCCCCGGCGGTGATGGCTTCGCGCATGATCGGGGTTGCCCCGAGCTGGATGCGATCTTCCACGGCGATGTCGTTGTCCTCGAGCACCTGCTTGATGATATTGCCCAGAACGCCACCTTCGGTGTCGATCTTGGAGGAGACGACGACCTGCGCGGACGCCGCGCCTGACAGAAGAGCAAGTGCAGCGAGCGCACCGAGGACGGATGTGACGTGACGCATTGGATTTCCTTTGAGAGCCTCATCCCCGGCAGCCCGGCCCGGGGACAATCAATCTTCAATGCAGCCCTCTATCTTTGGTTCCATTCTCCGGGCGCTCTTTTGCCGATCACGGCATCGCGCTCCAGTGTGAACTCGGGTTAGTGGAACGGGAGGCGGGGCCACCCGGTTCTGTGTCAGCCTAGAGGAGACACAGATGGCCCCCCTCCCGCTCGACGTTCCTGCTCCACGCAAACAAATGCCGCCGGTCAAACTGGACCGGGCTGCTTTTACCGAACGGTTTCTGAGCCAGTTTATCGACCCTGCCTTTGACAGCATGCGTGCCGAGTTGTCGCGCGCGGCCGATGCGGCGTGGGACGCCTATGACAACTCGCGCAAGGCACCGAATACGACAAAGGCCGGGCAAGGCTTTGACGATCCCGACTACGATATCAGCCTCGATTGGCTAGCGGCAAAGGCAGCGATCGATGCGGCGCAGGACCGGTACCGGGAAAGGGGCCGCGCGCCGCGGGTGCTGATCGTCAATGCGTCTCCCCGCTCGGAACACACATGCCCCGGCGAAAGCTCCAAGAGCTGGCGCCTGGCGGATATGTCACGCGAGGTATTCGAGGGCGCAGGAGTGGAGGTCGAAATCCTCGACCTGTCGCGGACCACATCCGAATATGGACGGCAGATCCATCCGTGCAAGGCGTGCTTTTCCACCGCAGCCGCACTCTGCCACTGGCCATGTTCCTGCTATCCCAACTATTCGCTGGGCCAGTCGCAGGACTGGATGAACGAGATCTATCCCAAATGGGTCGATGCAGATGGGGTCATGGTGATCACCCCCGTGCATTGGTATCAGGTCAGCGCGCCGTTCAAGGCCATGATGGACCGCCTCGTCTGTGCCGATGGCGGCAATCCGGATCCGACCTCGACGCAAGGCAAGGACGCGGCGCTGGCCAAGAAGGTGGAACTTGACGGCTGGGATTATCCTCAGCACCTGTCCGGCAGGCTTTTTGGCGTCGTGGCGCATGGCGATGTGGAAGGCGCAGAAAATGTGCGCCGGTCGGTCAGCGATTGGCTCGCCTTCATGGGCCTTGAAGCAGCCGGTAACAAGGCGGAGCTCGATCGCTATATCGGCTATTGGGAACCCTATGCCACAAGCCACGAAGCGCTCGACAAAGATCTGGCGATGCAGGGCGAAGTCCGCAACGTCGCTGCAACCCTTGCCGAAGCGGTCAAACTCAAGCGCCAGGGTCGCCGGGTTTCCGCGGGTGAAGGCCTGCACCCACCCCGCCGGAAGTAAGCCGCGAGGCTATCGCTGCCCCATCCCTTTCAACGCTTAGACTGTCCGCCACCTGACCAGCAAGCTCGCTGCCTCGAACGCAGGGCGAGCCAAGCAAAAACGCAACAGATCGTTACGCCAGCGCATGCCAGGGTAAAATGGCCTCGAACCCAAGCTGTCGCAGTCGGGAAGGAAGAATTGGCTGGGGAACCTGGATTCGAACCAAGATCGACGGAGTCAGAGTCCGCTGTTCTACCATTGAACTATTCCCCAGCATCGCCTGCTGGCGGGGCGCCGCGGTGGAGCGGGGCTTCACTGGCGGCGCGGGGTCTCATTAGACAAAGACGAAGCTGATTGCAAGCACCTAGCGTGCGACTTTACTCAACCAAGCTGTGCATTGCGCTCCGGGCTTTCCTGCACTACCCTCTTTTTCGACAATGCAACACCAGAGCCGTGCTTCGGGCGCGCCGTGAACCGGCCTGCGACCGCGCGGCGAACAGGAGTAAAAAGTGACCGATTCGAATCGGTCCGCTGCCGTGGCCGCGCCTCGCGCCGGCACGGCACTCCGCACGCCTTCCGGCTCGGTCCGCAAGGCTGCCGGAGGCGCACCCGCGTCCCCGCCTGCGGAGCAGCGGACAGGTCATGCCTCTCGAAGGGGGCGAGGACCTCTCTACGCCGCGCTTGATCTTGGGACCAATAATTGCCGTCTCCTGATTGCGCGCCCGCACGATCACGGCTTCCGCGTTCTCGATGGCTTCACCCGCATCGTGCGGCTGGGCGAGGGGGTCTCGGTGACCGGCCGCCTCGGCGAAGCCGCCATGGACCGGACCATGGAGGCGCTCAAGCAGTGCCGCAACAAGCTGCGGGACCATCAGCCTACCCGCATGCGCCTGATTGCCACAGAAGCCTGCCGCGCCGCCGAAAACGGACCGGAGTTTCTTTCGCGCGTCAAAGCCGACCTCGGCCTCGAGCTCGAAATCGTGGATCGGCGTACCGAAGCCGAGCTGGCCGTGACCGGCTGCGCCGACCTGATCGAGGATCAGGCTCAGGGTGCCTTGATGTTCGATATCGGCGGGGGGTCCTCGGAACTAGCCTGGCTCGATTTTCGCGGCGGCCGTCCGCGTTCGCAGGGGCGCATGTCCGCTTCGATCCGCTCCTGGCAGTCTCTGCCGGTAGGCGTGGTCTCGATTGCCGAGCGGTTCGGCGGTGTCGATGTGACGCCCGAAACCTTCGAGGCCATGGTCGCCTTCGTGTCCGAGCACCTCAAGCAGTTTCGCGGCCGCGAAAAGCTGCGCCAGATGATTGCCGATCATCCCATGCATCTGATCGGCACCTCGGGTACGGTGACGACGCTGGCCGGGCTTCATCTGGGGCTCGAGCGCTACGAGCGGCAAAAAGTCGACGGACTCTGGCTCAAGAACCTCGAAGTGGACGACATCATGCGCGTCCTGCTTGCCATGCCGTTCGATCGCCGGGTGGCGCATCCCTGCATCGGCCGCGATCGCGCCGATCTCGTTCTGCCCGGTTGCGCCATATTCGAGGCGATCCGTCGCGAATGGCCGACTGAGCGCGTGCGCGTGGCCGATCGCGGCCTGCGCGAAGGCATCCTGATTTCGTTGATGGATGCAGACAAGGTTCACAAGCGGCCCGGCCGCCCCAAGTGGAGACAGGCACATGGTGGATAAGGCTCTCGGCACAGGTGGCCGCAAGTCCGACAAAGACCTCAAGATCCGTCTCAAGACGGCCAAGGGGCGCACCACGTCTTCGACCAAGTGGCTGCAGCGCCAACTCAACGATCCCTATGTGGCCCGCGCCCGGGCCGAGGGCTATCGCTCGCGGGCCGCGTTCAAGATCAAGGAAATCGACGAAAAGCATAAGCTGTTCAAGAAGGGGCAGCGTGTGGTCGATCTGGGTGCGGCACCCGGAGGCTGGTCTCAGGTGGCGGCGCGCGCCGTGGGCTCGACTGCGGAAAACCCGCTCGTCGTGGGCATCGACTATCTCGATATGGACCCCATCGCCGGTGTTGTCCTGCTCAAGAAGGATTTCACTGAAGAGGACGCGCCGGACATGTTGTTTGCCGCCATGGGCGGAAAAAAGGCCGATGTGGTAATCAGCGACATGGCCTGGCCCACCACGGGTCACCGGCCGACGGATCACCTGCGTATCGTTCACCTGATCGAGATTGCGGCCGATTTCGCCATTCAGGTGCTCAATCCCAATGGCTCCTTCGTCGCCAAAGTGTTCCAGGGCGGAACCGAGCACGAATTGCTCCATATGCTCAAACGCCACTTCCGCTCCACCTATCACGTCAAACCCCCCGCAAGCCGCAAGGATTCGGCGGAGGCCTATCTTGTGGCCAAAGGGTTCAAGGGCGAGGTGGACGCCGCGCCGCGCGGCGACGACGAGGGCTAGCTTCGGGCAGCCCAGGCACGCGCGCGTAACTTCAGTGCGCGCGCGGCTTGCCCAGCAACTGATGTCCGGCATTTCTGGGTAGCGTCAAAAAGAGCGCGGTTGCCACAAGCCCCACAGCGCCCACGACATAGAAGGCGATGTGGAAATCCACGAGCGCCAGGTCTCCGCCGCCCCGCAGCCGGTGCACCAGTTCCAGTGTGCCCCCGCCAAGCGCCACGCCCATGGCAAACATCAGCTGCCCCCAGACCTGGCTGATCACATTGGCCTGGCCCGCATCTTTGTCTTCGATATCGGCAAAGGTGAAGGCATTCGAGCCGGTCCAGAAGGTCGATTGCCAGAAGCCGGTAAAGGTCAGGATGGCAAGGATCAGCGGCATCGGCGTTTCCGGGACATAAAGGCCCATGGCCCATATGCCCAGTGCGGAGATCAGCGTCGACCACACGAGCGGATGCTTGAACCCCCAATGGGCAAACATCCAATTGGCGACGAACTTGGCTGCCAGCGCGCCGATGGCCCCGACAAACGTCACCATGCCGCTTTCGAAAGGGGATAGGCCGAAGCCGAGCTGCAGCATCAGAGGAAAGAGAAACGGCGTGGCGCCCTGGCCAAGCCGGAAGAAGGTGCCGGCAACGATCGCCACGCGGAAGGTCCGTACCTTGAGCAGGCGCAGGTCGAGCAGTGGAAATTCGGTCCGCAGCGCATGGCGCACATAGAAGGCGCCGATGATCATGCCGGCAAAGGCAGCCAGCGCGCCATAGACCGGGGGCAGGGCGGGCAGGCTGACAACCGAGCAGCCGAAGGCGAAAAGGGCAAAGGCGAGCCCGGCGAGCACGAAACCGGGCCCGTCGATCTTGCGTGGCTGGTTGCGGTGCTCGTTGGGCAGGGCGAAGCCGACAAGCACGATCCCCAGAATGCCGATCGGCACGTTGATGATGAAGATCCAGTGCCAGGAGAAGTAGGTGGTCAGGAACCCGCCAAAGGGTGGACCGACGATCGGCCCGATCAGGGCCGGGATGGTGAGCCAGGCCATGGCGTCGACCAGTTGATGGCGCGGCGTCGCACGCACCAGCACCAGCCGCGCCACCGGTCCCATCATCGCCCCGCCCATGCCCTGAATGAAGCGGGCGCCCACAAATTGCTGCAGCGAGGCGGAAAAGGCGCAGCAGATCGAGCCGATCATGAACACGAGCATGGCGATGCGAAACACGCGCCTCGCTCCAAACCGGTCCGCCATCCAGCTTGAGATCGGAATAAAGATCGCGAGCGCCACAAGATAGGCGGTCAGCGCCAGCTTGAGCGAGATCGGATCGGTGCCGATATCCTGCGCGATGGCAGCGAGCGAAGTGGCGATGACCGTTGAGTCCATGTTTTCCATGAACAGGGCCGTCGCAAGGATAAGGGGTGTTGTTCTGGACACGGCACTATTGCGGGGCGCATCGTGGCTCCGCTACTCCTTGTGGGCGTGGTGACCGGAGACGTCGGCTCCGGCATTTCTCGGCAGGGTCAGATAGATAAGGCTCGCAAGGGCGCTGAGCCCGCCGACAACGAAAAAAGCAATCTGAAAGTTCAGCAGGGACAAATGTCCGCCGGTCAGGTGACTGGTGAGTTCCAGGATCGCCCCGGCCACTGCGACGCCGAAAGCGACGGAGAGCTGCTGGCAAACGGCCACAATGGCGGTCGCCTGGCTTGCTTCCTCGTCGCTGATATCGGCATAGCCGATGGCATTGGAGCCGGTGAAGAACACCGAGCGCAGCACGCCGCCTGCAAGAAGCACGGCCATCATCACCGGCACCGGGGTTTCGGTGGTGAAGAAACCCTGCGCTGCGATCAGCACACCGCCAAAGATCGCGGCAAAACCGAGAACGCGCGGAAAGCCGAAGCGGGCAAAGATACGTTCGGCCAGGAACTTGCTCATGATCGCGCCGATCGCCGAAACAAAGGTTATGGCGCCCGACTGGAAGGGATTGAGGCCGAAGCCGAGCTGTAGCATCAGCGGTAGAAGAAAGGGCATCGCCCCAACCCCGATGCGAAACAGCGATCCCCCCGTCACCGATGAACGGAAGAGCTTGTGCCGGAAAAGGCGCGGATCGAGCAGCGGATGCGGCGTATGCCGGGCGTGAAGCAGGTAAAGGATGCCGGCTGTTACCCCGACTGCAATGGTCATGTAGCCATAAAGGATCGGCAAGGCCGGCAGGCTGATCACCGAAAGGCCGAACACGGTGCCTGAAAAGGCGACTGCCGCGATCAGAAAGCCGGGCAAGTCGACCGGCCGGGGCGTGCGCTGGTCCGGCACGTCGAGGAAAATGCCGGCCAGGATAATGCCGGCGACCCCGATAGGAATGTTGATCCAGAAGATCCAATGCCAGGAGAGATAAGTGGTCAGGAACCCGCCGATCAGGGGGCCGGTTACGGGCGCCACCAGCGCCGGTACGGTCAGCCACGCCATGGCCGAAACCAGTTCCGTACGCGGCGTCGAGCGCACGAGCAATAATCGCCCAACCGGCGTCATCATCGAGGACCCGATGCCTTGGAAGAAGCGCGACAGGACAAAGCTTTCGAGCGAGAAGGCAAAGGAACAGGCGAGCGAGCCTAGCATGAAGACGAGAATGGCGAGCCTGAAGATGGTCTTGGCGCCGAACCGGTCCGCCATCCATCCGCTAAGCGGAATGAAGATCGCGAGCGCCACGAAATAGGCTGTCAGCGCCAGCTTGAGCGCGATCGGGTCGGTTCCGATATCGGCCGCGATTGCCGGCAGCGATGTGGCGATCACGGTCGAATCCATCTGTTCCATGAACAGGGCGACCGCCAGGATGAGCGGAGTAACGCGGATCAAGAGACCAATCCGGTGGAATCGGAGCATAGTCGCGGACGCGACGGCAGGACTATGGGCCGATGTGCCGGGCTGCGCCAGTCAATAGTGTCCCGAAGGCGAGACTGACGTCGATCGTTGGTCGGGCTTCAGCCCCGCCCAAACCTTTTCTTCCTAACACTGGTCAAGCCGTTGAGCTAGAGGTCCAGACGCATCCCTGCGTCCCCCCGCGGCCCTATGCAAGCGTGAAGGGCGATGCTATTGACCCTCGCCAACCTGAACCCGCGGCTCACGTCCGCCGGTTCATATTCCATCATCTCTGATTGCATTCAGAAGGCAGGAAGGGTCTGGCCTTGGCGAAGATTATTACCACCATCACCGGCGAAGCGGCGCTGACATTCGACGATGTCCTTCTTCAGCCCGCGCGTTCCGATATCCTGCCCACCGAGACCGATATCTCCACCTATGTCACCAAGGACATAGCGCTGAACCTGCCGATCATTTCCTCGGCCATGGATACGGTGACCGAAGCCAATATGGCTATTGCCATGGCCCAGGCCGGAGGGCTCGGTGTCATCCACAAGAACCTGACCGCCGCCGAACAGGCCGAACAGGTCCGCCAGGTCAAGTCATTCGAATCCGGCATGGTGGTCAATCCCATTACTATCGGCCCCGATGCCACCCTGTCCGATGCGCTCGCGCTGATGCAGCGCAGCCGCATTTCCGGCATTCCGGTGGTGGAGAATGGCGGATCGGGCGGTCGCGCCATCGGCAAGCTCGTCGGCATTCTCACCAATCGCGACGTGCGCTTCGCGTCCAATCCGGCTCAGCCGATCTCCGAGCTGATGACGCACCAGAACCTGATCACGGTGCGTGAAGGCGTATCCAAGGAAGAGGCCAAGGTGCTTCTTCATCGGCACCGCATCGAAAAGCTGCTGGTGGTGGATGAGGACTATCGCTGCATCGGTCTCATCACGGTCAAGGATATCGAAAAAGCTCAGCTCCACCCCAACGCCGTCAAGGACGAGCAGGGGCGCCTGCGCGTTGCCGCTGCGTCCACTGTCGGCGACAATGGTTTTGAGCGCTCCCTGGCGCTGATCGATGCCGGTGTCGATCTCCTCGTTATCGATACCGCGCATGGCCACTCGGTGCGTGTTGCCGAGGCGGTGGAGCGCGTCAAGCGCGAGAGCAATTCCACCCGCATTGTCGCCGGCAATGTCGCCACCGCCGAAGCCACCAAGGCGCTGATCGATGCGGGCGCCGATGCGGTCAAGGTCGGGATCGGCCCCGGTTCGATCTGCACGACGCGGGTCGTCGCCGGCGTCGGCGTGCCCCAGCTTGCCGCGGTCATGGGCTGCGCCGAAGAAGGCCACAAGGCTGGTGTGCCGGTGATTGCGGACGGCGGCATTAAATTCTCCGGCGACATGGCGAAAGCCCTGGCCGGGGGCGCCTCCTGCGTCATGGTCGGTTCGCTGCTGGCCGGTACCGACGAGGCTCCGGGCGAGGTGTTCCTTTATCAGGGGCGCTCCTACAAGTCCTATCGCGGCATGGGTTCGGTCGGCGCCATGGGTGCAGGCTCGGCTGACCGCTACTTCCAGCAGGATGTGCGCGACCAGATGAAGCTCGTGCCCGAAGGCATCGAGGGTCAGGTGCCCTACAAGGGACCGGTCGGTGCCGTGCTTCATCAGCTCGCCGGCGGCCTGCGTGCCTCCATGGGCTATACCGGCGCGCACACGCTCAAGGATTTCCGCGAAAACTCGACTTTCGTGAAGATTTCCGGCGCTGCGCTCAGCGAAAGCCATGTCCACGACGTGACCATCACCCGTGAAGCGCCGAACTATCGCGGGCGATGACCGCTTAAACTTCTTCTCTGCCTGCAACGTGGCGATATCTGCTACGTTGTGGGGCCAGAGGGAGGAATAACCATGAGCGAGAGTCACTACATCGTCGCGCTGCGGGAAGGATCGTGGCAGCACTCCAATCGGGGCACCACATCTGCCCCGTTCAAGAGCCGCGAATCCGCCATCGAGGCCGCGATCGAGGAAGCGCGCACCTCCGGTGATCCCGATGCCGCCGTTATCGTGCAGGATCCGGAAACCTCAGCCGAAATCGTTTGGCGGTCACGCGGTGACAATCAGGCCATCTAGCGCGGGACCCATAGGGCTGCCGCGCCAGCTTCACCCAGCGGAGCCCCCATGCCACTCATGGAAAAATTGCTGCTTCTTGCCATGGCGGCCCAGGTCGGGCTGACGATCGTGATCCTGTTGCTGATGGGCCGCGAGCGCGTGCCACGCGTCCTCAGCGGCGAGATCGCGGTTGCCGATATCGCGATCGACCGTTCTGCCTATCCGCACCGGGCGCGGCTATTGTCCAACAATTTCGACAATCAGTTCCAGCTGCCGGTCCTGTTCTTTGTCGGCGCCCTGGCCGCGCTGCATCTGGGCACCATCAGTTGGGTCGAGGCCATGCTTGCCTGGCTTTTCGTTGCTCTGCGCCTTGTGCACGCGCTGATCCACACCACCACGAACAATGTGCATCAGCGCTTCGCCGCCTACACTGTCGGCCTTGCGGTTCTGGCTCTCTTCTGGCTATGGCTCACCCTTCGCATCATTCTCGTTCCGGGTATTTGATCCATGCGCCTTCCCGGCCGTATCGCCGCCGCCATTGATGTTCTTGCCGATGTGGAAAACCGCAAGCGGCCGGTTTCCGAGGCGCTCAAGGCCTGGGGGCTCAACAATCGCTTTGCCGGTGCCGGCGATCGCGCCGCCATCGGCAATCTAGTCTATGACGCTCTGCGCCGCCGCGCATCGACGGCTTTCATCATGGGCAGCCACAGTCCGCGCGCCCTTGTGCTCGGTGCTGTGCTGCGGGCCTGGGGCGAAACGCCGGAAACGCTGAACGCCGCTTTCGCTGGGGATACGCATGTGCCCGAAGCTTTGACTCCCGAGGAAATATCCGCGGCTGGAGCCGAAATCGAAGCTGCCCCCAAGATCGTCCAGGCCGATATGCCTGAATGGCTCGCTCCTTCGCTCGAGCGGGCCTTTGGCGCCGATCTGGTTGCCGAAGGCGAAGCCATGGCCGCTCGCCCCTCGCTCGATCTGCGCGTCAATGCCCTCAAGTCGACGCCCGAACGCGTTCAGAAGTCGCTCGCGCGCTTCTCGCCCGAACCCACCGCTTATGCGCTGCTCGGGCTCACCATGCCTGCCGGCCCGCGCGATGCCCGCACGCCCAATGTAACGACCGACGAGGGCTATCAGAAGGGCTGGTTCGAGGTTCAGGATCAGGGCAGCCAGATCGTTGCCGCACTCGCCGGCGCCCAGCCGGGCGAGCAGGTGCTCGATCTTTGCGCCGGAGCAGGGGGCAAGACGCTGGCCCTGGCTTCGGCCATGGGCAACAAGGGTCAGATCTTTGCCTATGACAGCGATCGCAATCGCCTGGCCCCCATCTACGAGCGCCTCAAGCGCAACGGTGTGCGCAATGCCCAGGTCCGCGCTCCCGAGCCGGGCGCTCTCGACGATCTGGCCGGCAAGATGGACCGCGTTGTCGTTGATGCCCCTTGTACCGGCACCGGCACCTGGCGCCGCCGCCCCGATACCAAATGGAAGCTGACCCCGGAACTGCTCGAGCAGCGCCAGGCCGACCAAGCCGCTATCCTCGAAGAAGCCGTGCGATACCTCAGGCCCGGCGGCACGCTCGTCTACATCACCTGTTCGATCCTGCCCGAGGAAAACGACGACCGCGTCCAAGCGCTTCTTGCCGCGCATCCCGAGCTATCGAGCCTCGACATTGCTTCCGCCTGGCGCAAGGCTCTCGTCACCGACATGCCCACAAGTCTTGCTACACCCGCCGGCGGCGTGCTCCTGACGCCCCACCGCACAGGGACGGACGGCTTCTACTGCCACCTGATGCGCAAAAGCTGAACCTCGGCGCGTTCGTCCCCTCTCCCCTCAGGGGAACGGGTTAGGGTGAGGGGTGGAGACCATCGGTACTCAACCCCTCATCCGGTCCTTCGGACCACCTTCTGCCCTCAGGGGAGAAGGAAAGGGTGAACTGACGATCCTCCTGCTGCGTTCAAGGCTCAAACGCAGCAGAGGATGCAGCAATGTCAGCCACCACAACCGATCACCACACACCACGATCCTGGATCGTCCTGGTCGCTTTTCTTGTTGTCGTCGTCGGCGTCGGCGCCCTGATCGGCACCCAGACCCAACCCGGCACCTGGTATGAATCGCTGACCAAACCGCCTTTTAATCCACCCAACTGGATCTTCGGGCCCGTTTGGTTCACGCTCTATGTCATGATTGCCATTGCCGGCTGGCGCTCCTTCATGGAGAGTCCCACCGGCACGCCGATGAAGTTCTGGTACGCCCAGATGCTGCTCAACTGGGCCTGGTCGCCGGTCTGGTTTGCCGGCGAAATGATCTGGCCGGCCTTTGCCATCATCGTTGCCATGTGGCTGATGATCGTTGGTTTCATCGCGGCAAACTGGCGTCGGGATCGGCTGGCCGCGATCCTCTTTATTCCCTATCTGGCCTGGGTAAGCTTCGCCACGCTGCTCAACCTCTCGATCGGTATTCTCAATTAGCCGAGGCTCCGGCGGGCCGCACCCGCGGCTCGCCTGCTCTTTCGAGCCGGCGCGCCCATCGCACGACAGGCTGCTCGACCAGATAAAAGCTCAGCGTAGCAACCACAAACGTGATCGCGATCACCGCTGCGCTGGTGCCCAGCCAGATCGCAAATCCATTCGACCCAGCGGTGGCGAACGACTCCGGAAACACTCGCCCGATCACCCACATGATCAGGAAGTGCCATACATAGATCCCGAACGAGATCCGAGCGATAAAGCGCACCGGCGCAATGTCGAGGATCTGCCCGAGCCTGAGGGAAGAGGGTAAGGCGATCAACGCCACCCCGACGGCAAGCGGCATCCATGGAAAAGCATAGGGAATGCCGAGGAGACCGAAGCCCTCAGTCAGGTCGCCCATGCTTGCGGCCATGATCACGACTGTGGAGACAAGGGCGATCCCCCCGGCGACGTCCATGATGAGGCCGCGCTGCTTTTCGAGCAGCACCTGGATGCCTGCGGCCAGTGCGCCCAGCGCAAAGATTGCGAAGAAGCCGATGGGGTTGAAGCGCGGCATCCAGGCCTTGGCGCCACCCACCAGCCCATGGTCCCAACCGCGCTCGACCTCGTCAATAGGCGTCCAGTGGAGCGCCAGCCAGTGCATCAGAAGTGCGATTCCGATCACCCCGAGCCAAACCAGCCGCGCGCCCCAGTTGCGCACCGCCAGCGCGAAAAGCGCAGCCATGCCGAGCGGCAGAAGGAGATAGGCCGTCACCTCGAAACCGATGGACCAGAGCGGGCCGTTGTTATCCACCGGGAAGAGCGTCACCCAATGCCAGTCGCTCACCAGCAGCAGGCCTGCCACAAACCGCAGCGTGCGCTCCCCATCGAGCACGGCCCCGCCGAGCCCAAGATCGAGCAGCAGGCTCACCAGCAGCGCCAGCCAGAAGCCGGGCACGATGCGGGCCAGGCGGCGCAGCGCATAGATGCGCATATCCGGCATGGGGAGCCCCCTGTCGAGTGCCAGCCAGAAAGGCCGCGCGAGCAGAAATCCGCTCAGGACAAAAAACACGCTGACCCCGAAACTGCCATAAACGAGAAACCGCATCACCGGCTGCAGAGCCTCTGGCACTTGGTTCATATCCATGCGAAAGGCGAGATGGTGCAGGAGCACGCCGAGGCAGGCGGTGGCGCGTAAAAAGTCGGCGCCGAGCAGTCGATCGTATTGGTTCATGGTCTTGGGTCCAGCGCCGGGATGCGGCCCTAACGCCTGAGCGCCGCACGCGATCCCTTGGCTCAGCTTGCCCCGTGCTGCAAAGGCAGTCCAGCCTTGCAGCGGCAATGCTTGCGAAATCTGCGTGGCGGCGCTAAAGCCTCGCCATGCAGCTCCCAGACCCCGCCTCCGAACAAGAAACCATCCTGATCGTCGACTTCGGCTCTCAGGTTACTCAGCTCATTGCGCGACGCATCCGCGAGACCGGGGTCTATTGCGAGATTCACCCCTTTCAGTCGGCCGCAGAAGCCGTAGTAGCGCTCAAGCCGAAAGGTATCGTCCTTTCAGGCGGGCCCGCCTCGACGCTCGACGAGAACGCGCCCACCATCGATCCCGCGGTCTTTGCAGCCAATGTGCCGATCCTCGGCATCTGCTATGGCCAGCAGGCTCTGTGCATGGCGCTCGGCGGCAAGGTCGAAGCGGGCCATCACCGCGAGTTCGGCCGCGCCCAGGTTGAGGTGCAAAAGGCCAGCGCGCTCTACGAGGACGTCTGGGCGGTCGGCACCGATCACCAGGTCTGGATGAGCCATGGCGACCGCGTCACCTCGATCCCCGAAGGTTTCGAAGTTGTCGGCACTTCGCCCAACGCACCTTTCGCCATGATCGCCGATGAGGCGCGCCGCATCTGGGCCGTGCAGTTCCACCCTGAAGTCGTGCACACGCCCGACGGCGCCAAGCTCTACGCCAATTTCGTGCACAAGATCTGCGGCATAGAATCCAATTGGACCATGTCGGCCTATCGCCAGAAGATGATCGAAAAGATCCGTGCTCAGGTCGGTACGGGCAAGGTCATCTGCGGTCTTTCCGGCGGCGTCGATTCCTCGGTTGCAGCCGTTCTCATCCACGAAGCCATCGGCGACCAGCTCACCTGCATCTATGTCGACCACGGACTGATGCGGCTAAACGAGAGCGAGCAGGTCGTCACCATGTTCCGCGACCAGTTCAATATTCCGCTGGTCCATGTCGATGCCTCAAAGCTTTTTCTCGGCGAACTCGAGGGTCAGTCTGACCCCGAAACCAAGCGCAAGATCATCGGACGCCTCTTCATCGAAGTGTTCGAAGCCGAAGCCAAGAAGCTCGGCGGCGCCCAGTTCCTTGCCCAGGGCACGCTCTATCCCGACGTCATCGAATCCGTGTCGTTCACTGGCGGCCCCTCCGTTACCATCAAAAGCCATCACAACGTCGGTGGGCTGCCCGAGCGCATGAATATGCAGCTCGTCGAGCCGCTACGCGAACTCTTCAAGGACGAAGTGCGCGTCCTTGGCCGTGAACTCGGCATTCCGGACAGCTTTATCGGACGCCACCCCTTCCCAGGCCCGGGCCTCGCCATCCGCTGCCCCGGCGGCATCACGCCTGAAAAACTCGACATCCTGCGCCAGGCCGACGCCATCTATCTCGATGAGATCCGCAAGTCGGGCCAATATGACAAGATCTGGCAGGCCTTTGCCGTCCTGCTTCCGGTCCAGACCGTCGGCGTCATGGGCGATGGCCGTACCTATGAATTTGTCTGCGCCCTGCGCGCCGTTACTTCGGTCGATGGCATGACCGCCGATTTCTACCAGTTCGACATGAACTTTCTCGGCAGGACAGCCACCCGCATCATCAACGAAGTGCGCGGCATCAACCGTGTGGTCTACGACGTCACCAGCAAGCCGCCCGGCACGATCGAGTGGGAGTAACCACGCGAGGCGCTCACTAGGCGTCGAGGATCTGGCCGGCTCGCTTTAGCCGGCTAGTCACTTTACCCCGGACTTCCAGAAGCGTCGCCTGAAGGCGGTTCAACTGCGAGAGCATTTGAGCATCCGGCGCATAGCGGCTGGTGAGATATTCGCGGTTCGTGGACATGCTTTCGAGGTGCTGCTTAGTCTTGGCTTTCAGCACTAGGCCGTGCTTGTCCGTTAGCGCTAGTCTAGCCGACAGATTATGCTGCAAGCTGCGAATGTCAGATGAAGGTTCGCCGCACTGGCGCAGGAATGCATTGAGATAAAGCTCTATGGCATGGATGCACAGCAGCCGGAACGGCGCAGCAGAGATCGTGCGACCGTGCTTATAATTCTTGAGAACCTCCATCGCCGCTGTCTCGAATTCAACAGCCAAGTTCACAAGCTCGATAGGGGTGCAGGCACTTCCTGGATATGTTGCCTTGGTCATGACGGCACTTGGCGCAGCTCGCTCAAACCACATCCCCTTCTCGGTCTCTAGTTAGATTGGGATAAATGAACGCGCTCAAAGACCTGAATTCGTGGTGGGGTTAACGAGCCTTTGCTCCCCGCCCGCAATTTGCATTCCATAGGCCACGTGCTAAACACGCGCGCAAACCGCACGTGACAAGAGAACGAGATGGCCGAGGACAATATTTTCCGCGAAGTTGACGAGGAGCTCCGCTCCGACCGCATGCGCGCCCTTTGGCGTCGCGTCGGCCCCTTCGTCATTGGCGCGGCTGTGGCCATTGTCGCCGTTGTCGCTGTCAACGAAGGCTGGTCCTGGTATGCCTCCTCCCAGGCTGCCCGCTCTTCCGATGAACTTTATGCCGCGCTCCAGACGGCCGACGGCGATGATCTTGCCGCCGCCCAGGCCGAGTTCGATGCTCTCGCAGCTGATGGCTCCGGCGGTTATCCAGTTCTGGCTGAATTTGCCAAGGCCTCGCTTCTCGCCCGTCAGGGCGACACCGAAGGCGCAGTGGCCGCATACGATGCCCTCGCCAATGATCAATCCAATGTGCGCCTGCGCGAGCTGGCCCTCTTGCAGTCAGCGCGGATCCTCGTCGATACCGGAACCCTGGCTGACGTCGAATCGCGCATCGGCACCATCGCCTCGGACGACAATCCCATGCGCAGGGTCGCGCGCGAGCTGATCGGCCTCGCTCAGTTCAAGGCGGGCGACAACGAAGCCGCCAGGACCAGCTTCGAAGACGTGCTTAACGATCCCTTGGCCCAGGAAGGCATTCGCAATCGCGTCGCCTTCTACCTTGCGCAGATGACCTCGGCCGGATTGATTGTCGAAGACACCACAACCGACGCCGAAGTCGCCGCAGATGCCATTGACGCCCTTGTCGATGGCGATGAAGCAGCACCTGCGGCGCAGCCCTGAGCACCCCAAAAGGAGCGGCCATGACGGTCACCGTAGCCATTGTCGGTCGCCCTAACGTCGGCAAGTCGACCCTTTTCAATCGTCTCGTCGGCCGCAAGATCGCTCTTGTCGACGATACGCCCGGCGTCACGCGGGACCGACGCGAGGCCGAGGGGCGCATCGCCGATCTCAGTTTCCGCGTGCTCGATACGGCAGGCTACGAGGACGTCAAGGACGGCTCGCTCGAGGATCGCATGCGCCAGCAGACGGAGCTGGCGATCCGCGAAGCCGACGTGATCCTGTTCATGATCGATGCCCGCGCCGGCGTCGTGCCGCTCGATCAGCGTTTCGCCCAGGTGCTGCGCAAAGCCGGCAAGGACGTGCACCTGGTCGGCAACAAGGCCGAAAGCAGCTCTGCCGAAGCGGGGCTGGTCGAAGCCTTCAAGCTCGGCTTCGGCGAACCCATTCCGCTTTCGGCCGAACACGGTCTGGGCCTGTCTGAGCTTTACTCCATCGTTTCCGCCGCCATCGACAAGGCCGAAGCCAAGCAGGCCGAAGCCGCCGCCGAGGGCGAGCATGTGGATGATCTCGACCAATTGCCCGAGGTCGATGTCGATATCACCCCCGATATGCTCGAAGGCGAGGGCGAAGAGGCAACGCTGCGCTGGAACCCCAAGCGCTATCTCAACGTCGCCATCGTCGGCCGCCCGAATGCGGGCAAGTCGACCCTGGTCAACCGTATGGTGGGCGAGGACCGCGTTTTGGTCGGACCCGAAGCCGGCATCACGCGCGATTCCATTCTCGTTCCCTGGGAGTGGGAAGGCCGGACCATCAATCTGGTCGATACGGCCGGTATTCGCCGCCGCTCCCGCGTTACCGAAAAGCTCGAAAAGCTCGCAGTTGGCGATAGCCTTCGCTCGATCCAATATGCCGAGGTTGTCGTGCTCATGCTCGACGCCACCATTCCGTTCGAAAAGCAGGATCTGGCGCTTGCCGATCTTGTGGAGCGCGAAGGCCGGGCCATGGTCATCGCACTCAACAAGTGGGACCTGATCGAGGACAAGAACAAGACGCTGAGCGAACTGCGCGAAGCCTGCGAGCGCCTCCTGCCGCAGCTGCGCGGCATTCCGCTCGTCACCCTTTCCGGGCTGACCGGCCGCAATATCGACCGGCTCATGGATGCGATCTTTGAAGTCGAGCGCACATGGAACGCCCACGTCTCGACCTCTCGCCTCAATCGCTGGCTCGCCGGGATGATCGAGAGCCATCCGCCTCCGGCCGTGTCCGGCCGCCGGCTCAAGATGCGCTACATGACCCAGGCCAAGACGCGTCCGCCGAGCTTCATCGTCTTCGCGTCCCGCCCTGATGTGGTGCCGGCATCCTATCAGCGCTACCTGATCAATGGCCTGCGCGAAGCCTTCGACATGACCGGCACGCCTATCCGCCTGTGGCTGCGCGGCGGCAAAAATCCCTACGCCGACAAGAAGGACTGAGCGCCAGTCCCGTTCGCGCCGGGCGATTGCGCCTGGCGCAATCCCCTGACCCGTCTCGCTTCTTCCCAGTTCAAGAGGGGGAGGAGCGATTTATTCGCAGCTGGGCCCACTTCACAATCTCTCGAGCTGCCGTATAGTGCGCGGGTCGTAGCACCCCGCCATTGGTCGCGGCGTGTCAACATTGCACTTTGTTGCTCCAAGAGATCCTTATCGTCGTCGTTCTGTTTTTCGTGAACGGCGCTCTGGCCATGTCCGAACTGGCCGTCGTCTCAGCCCGCCCCGCTCGCTTGAAAGTCATGGCCGACCAAGGCAATCAGGGGGCTGCCACCGCCATCAAACTGGCCGAGGACCCCGGCAGGTTCCTCTCCTCCGTCCAGATCGGCATCACCCTTGTCGGTATTTTGTCGGGCGCCTTCTCGGGCGCAACGCTCGGCTTGCGCCTGACCGAATGGCTCAAACAAGTCGGCGTGCCCGCCAACATCGCCGATATCGGCGGCGTCGGCCTTGTGGTGGTCCTCATCACCTATGGCTCGCTTATCCTGGGCGAGCTCGTGCCCAAGCAGATCGCTCTGCGCAGCCCCGAGGCGGTTGCCTCCCGGGTTGCTGGCCCCATGTCGATCCTTGCCCTGATCGGCACGCCAATCGTCTTCATTCTCGATATCTCGGGCAAGTTCGTGCTGCGCCTTCTGGGGCAGAGCGGGCAGGCCGAGGAATCGGTGACCGAGGAAGAGGTGCGTACGATCATCGCCGAGGCGACCTCTGCCGGCGTTCTCGAGACCGAGGAGCACTCGATGATCTCGGGCGTCATGCGCCTTGCCGATCGCTCCGCCCGCGGCCTTATGACCCCGCGTCTCGATGTGGTTCTGGTCGATGTCGAAGACAGTTTCGAGGACAGTCTCAAGACCATCCTTGCCAGTTCCCACTCTCAGGTTCTGGTGCAGGAGGGCGATGCCGACTCCATTCTCGGCGTCCTTGCCCTCGCCGATCTGCTTCCCGCTCTTGCCACTGGCCAGCAACCTGACCTGCGCAAGCTGGTCAAGCCGCTCCCGGTCGTGATGGAACACGCCGATGCCTTCGACGTGGTGCAGGCAATCTACCAGTCGAGCGTCAAGATGGTGCTGGTCGTCGACGAATACGGACACTTCGAAGGCATCGTCACCTTCGGCGACGTGCTCGAGGTGATCACCGGCATCTACAACGAAGAGCCGGGCGATGATCCTGCCCTGGTCGAGCGCCATGATGGCTCCTGGCTTGTGGCCGGCTGGATGCCGGTCGATGATTTCGCCGAGCGCTTCAAGATCAGCGTGCCCAAGGACGCGCGCTACGAAACCGTGGCCGGCTACATCCTGGCCGCCCTCAATCACCTGCCCAAGACCGGTGAGGCCTTCGAGCGCGACAACTGGCGCATCGAGGTGGTCGATCTTGATGGGCACCGCATCGACAAGGTGTTGCTCGTGCCGCTTCAGCCGAGCGAAGGCGCATAAAGCAAAGGCCCGGAGCGATCCGGGCCTTTTGGTGTAAACGCATGAGAGACCTCAAAGGTCCTCGAATACACCCTTGGTAACGTCGAAAAGCCGTCCGTTTTCCGTCAGCGTGGGGCTGAGAAGATCGACGAGCTTGGGTGCGATATCGGCCGGGGTCGGCAGCGTTTCCGGATCTTCGCCGGGCATGGCCTTGGCCCGCATCGCGGTTCGCACCACACCGGGATAGAAGACATTGGTCTTCACATTGGTCGTGCTCATTTCCCCGGCATAGGATTTCACCAGAGCATCGAGCGCCGCCTTGCTGGCCGCATAAAGGCCCCAGAAAGGCTTTGCCGAACGCGCCGCCCCGGAGGACACGAACACTGCGCGTCCCGCTTCGGATTGACGCAGCAACAGATCGAGCGAGCGCAACAGCCGAAAATTGGCCGTCACGTTGATTGCCATGACCTTATCGAACTCATCGGGTTTCAGATGCGGCACCGGGCTTAGCGTGCCCAGCATGCCCGCATTGGCCACAAGGCCATCGAGATGTCCCCAGCGCTCGAAGATCGCTGCGCCCAGCCGGTCGATGGCATCGCCATCGCGCAGGTCGAACGGCACGAGCGTGGACGAGCCGTCCGCTTCCTGGATGGCGTCGTCGAGCTCTTCGAGCCCGCCCACCGTACGCGCCACAGCCACGACATGGGCTCCGCGACGCGCCGCCTCGAGGGCCGCGGCATAGCCGATACCCCGCGATGCCCCGGTGACCAGCACGACCTTGCCGGTCAGGTCCGTATGTTCAGTCATTAACCCGCTTCCTTGAGCAGCGACACCTGCTTGGGACCATTGGATGAGTGACCGTTGAGGTCGGTCAGGATCGTGGGATAATCGCCGGTGAAATAATGGTCGGTAAATTGCGGCTCTGCGGCGTTGCGTTTTTCCCCACCCACGGCCTGGTACAGCCCGTCGATCGACAGGAATGCCAGCGAGTCGGCGCCGATATAGCGGCACATCGCCTCGATGTCGTGATACTGATTGGCCAGCAGCTTGTCCGGATCGGGCGTGTCGATGCCATAATAGTCCGAATGGAAAATCATCGGGCTCGCAACGCGGATATGCACTTCCGTGGCTCCGGCATCGCGGATCATCTGCACGATCTTGACCGAGGTCGTGCCGCGCACGATCGAATCGTCGATCAGCACCACGCGCTTGCCGGCGATCTCGGCGCGATTGGCCGAGTGCTTGAGGCGCACGCCAAAGGCGCGGATCTGCTGAGTCGGCTCGATAAAGGTGCGGCCCACATAGTGGTTGCGGATGATGCCGAGCTCGAAGGGGATGCCGCTCTGCTGTGCATAGCCGATGGCCGCCGGCGTGCCACCATCGGGCACGGGCACCACCACATCGGCCTCAACCGGTGCCTCCTGGGCTAGGTTGATGCCCATCTGCTTGCGTGCCTTGTAGACGCTGCGGCCGGAAACCATGGAATCGGGGCGGGCGAAATAGACATATTCAAACAGGCACGGCCGCTCCGGCACTTTGCGGGCGGGCTTTCGCTCTTCGATCGAGATCGAACCGTCCGGCTGGATCTCGCAGATGATCACTTCGCCGTTTTCCACATCGCGGATATATTTGGCACCGATGATGTCGAGCGCACACGTTTCCGAGCAGAAGATCGGCTTGCCGTCCAGTTCACCCATGACCAACGGCCGGATGCCCACCGGATCGCGCGCGGCGATCAGCTTGGTGCGCGTCAGCGCCAACATGGCATAGCCACCTTCCATCTGCCGGATGGCGTCGATGAAGCGATCGGTGGTCGAAGAGTGGCGCGAACGGGCGATGAGGTGCAACACCACCTCGCTGTCAGATGTGGATTGGCAAATGGCGCCCGTGGCGATGATCTGCTTGCGCAGGGTTAGGCCATTGGTGAAATTGCCATTATGCGCGATGGCGATGCCGCCCGCTTCAAGTTCGGCGAAAAGCGGCTGCACATTGCGCAGGGCCACTTCGCCGGTTGTCGAATAGCGCGTGTGCCCGATGGCCATATCGCCCGGCAGTCTGGCGAGAAGGGCAGGGTCGGTATAATGGTCCCCCACCAGGCCCATGCGCTTTTCCTGATAGAACTGGCGGCCATCGAAACTGACGATCCCGGCCGCTTCCTGGCCGCGATGCTGCAGCGCATGCAGGCCCAGCGCAGTTAATGTGGAAGCATCACTATGCCCCAAAATGCCAAACACGCCGCACTCTTCATGCAGCGTGTCGCCTTCAAGATCGAAATCGTCGTCGTTCCTGTGGGTCACGGGGGCTCTCCATGAACTAGGGTTCGCTGGCCCCGATAGGTCAGCGCCGGCTGGGCCGGTTTCTTGAATGCACGCCATTAGCGCATTTTGCGGCCACCGACCAATGACGAAATCGGGCGTCAGGCCTGAAGCGGGTGCGTACACCCGCTCCGCATCAGATCTGGGTTTCCCCATCCACCGGTGCTTCTGTCGGATCCACGGTTCCATCGATCGTGGGGTCGACCGGTGTGCCCGGTGCCGGTGCGTTGTCGAGCGGGGCAGCCGGCGCCTCGGGGTCGGCGGTCAGATCGGCGCCACCGCCGCGCAGAATATCGTTGACCTGCTGCTCAAGCCCTTCGGGCAGCATGGAGATAAGCGTCGAGCCCATATTCTGCAAGTAGGGGAGCGACTGTGAGTTGCGCGCCCATTCAGGCAAGTTCGTGCCCAGGAGCCACACCCCGAAAATGGTGATGACAATGGCGATCAGAACCCCGCGCAGCACGCCGAACACGAAGCCCAGCGTCCGGTCGATCGGCCCGATGCGGCTATCCACGACAAAATCGGCGATGCGCATGGTCAGAAGATGCAGCACGATTAGCGAAACGATGAAGCTGACGACAACGGTTGCGATGTTGGCGACAATCTCTTCAGCGATATATTGCTGCGCAATGTCGGGATGATAGAGATACATGTAGATGGCGATGGCCGCCGAACCCGCCCATGTCGCCAGCGACAGCACCTCGCGCGTCAGGCCTCTGGCAGTCGCCAGAATCGCCGAGATCAACACCAGCACGCCCACACCAACGTCAAACGCTGTCAGCATATGTTTCGCCTGTCTCCGCTGGCCGCCCGGGCCCGTTGCCGCGACCATTAGCGGCTTTGATCGCCCCTGCCAAGGCCGCGGCGGCGCTCGGCGGTGAACTTTTAGAGTTTGTTAACTCACCATCCTTCCGGCTCCGCCACCGGCTTCTTGCCATTGGCCGCTATTCGGCCCACCATTTCGGAAAGCTGGGAAAATTCAGAAATGTCGAAGCCCGAGGTCTTGTCGACCGAATTGACCCGTCCGGTCATCACCGATTGAAAGCCGAGCTTCTGCGCTTCGCGCAGGCGCAATCCCGAATGGGCCACCGGCCGCACGCCGCCGGCCAGCGAAATTTCTCCAAAATAAACCGCTTCCTTGGGCAAGGGCGCCCCTGTCAAAGACGAAATCAGCGCCGCCGCCACGGCAAGGTCGGCCGCCGGTTCCGTAATCTTGAGGCCGCCGGCAACATTGAGATAGATGTCATTGGCCCCGATCCGCACCCCGCAGCGCGTTTCGAGCACGGCGAGCACCATCGAGAGGCGCGAAGAATCCCAACCGACCACGGCCCGTCGCGGCGTGCCGAGCGGGGAGGGCGCCACCAGCGCCTGGATTTCTATCAGCAGCGGTCGCGTGCCCTCCATTCCTGCAAACACCGCTGAGCCCGCCGCGTCCTCGTCGCGTTGATCCAAAAACAATGCCGACGGATTAGCGACCTGTTCCAGCCCGCGCTCGGTCATGGCGAAGACCCCGATTTCATCGGTCGCGCCATAGCGATTCTTCACCCCGCGAAGAATGCGGAATGTGTGGCTCGAATCGCCCTCGAAATAGAGAACCGCATCGACCATGTGTTCGACAACGCGAGGCCCCGCGATTTGTCCATCCTTGGTCACATGCCCGACCAGTACCACCGCGGCCCCGGTTTTCTTGGCCAATCGCGTCAGCGCCTGTGCCGAGGTGCGCACCTGTGTGACCGTCCCCGGCGCGCTCTCCACCCGGTCGGTCCACAGCGTCTGGATCGAATCGATGATCACGAGATCGGGCGGCGGACCACTTTCAAGCGTTGCGAGGATGATCTCGACATTGGTTTCGGCTGCCAGCAGCACTCCGGCTTCCCCGAGTCCCAGGCGCTGGGCGCGCAATCGCACCTGTGCCACCGCTTCTTCGCCCGAAACATAGATGACGCGCTTGCCCTGGTTGGCCAGAGCTGCCGCCGACTGCAGCAGCAGCGTCGATTTGCCGATACCCGGATCCCCGCCCACCAGCAGTGCCGATCCCTTGACGAAGCCGCCGCCCGTCACCCGATCCAGCTCGGCGATGCCGGTTACGACACGGGCCGCGCTTTCGGTTTCTCCGGCCAGCGGCAGGAGATTGGTCGGGCGGCCACCGGATTTGGCAGCCTTTGGTCCCGCACCGATCCCGCTATCGACCAATTCCTCAACTATGGAATTCCACTCGCCGCAGGCATCGCACCGGCCCTGCCACCGCGTCGTAACGGCGCCGCAGGATTGACAGACAAAGTTCGATCTCTGCTTGGCCAAACAACTCGCCTCTTGCGCCGGAAAATCGTGGCAAAGCTAACAAGGCACAATCGGCAGCGCAAGAACAAAAAGAGAACCTATTCGCCTGGCATATAGCCATTGCCGACATAGACCCGGTTATACCGGCCCTTGAGCGAAGTCAGCAGCTCATAGCCGATCGTGCCCGCTGCGTCGGCCTGTTCGTCAAGGCTCACATTGGGCCCGAGCACTTCCACGCCTTCTCCCGGCCGCGGCAGGTTGGCGCCAAGCTCGGTGATATCGACGATGCTCTGATCCATCGAAATCTTACCGACGACCGGGCACAGCTTGCCATGGAGAAAGACCTTGGCACCGGGGCGCGAATTGGTCGAGGACAGCGAGCGGAGAAAGCCATCGGCATAGCCATGCCCGATCACCGCCAATCGGCTGTCGCGGGAGAGCGAGTAGGAGGCGCCATAGCCCACCGTTTCGCCTGTCCGTGCTTCGCGCACCTGCAGCACCGGCGCATGCAGCGTCACAACCGGCGCCATCGGATTTTTGCGCCCAACGACGGCCCGTCCGCCATAAAGCGCGATGCCGGGCCGCACCATCTGGAAGTGGTAGGCGCGCCCGGTCATCAGACCCGCCGAATTGGCGAGCGAAGCAGGAATGCCGGGGAACTGGTTCATCACCGAGCTGAACAGGGCCAGCTGTGTGCGATTCTTCTCGTGATTGGGAATATCGGCGCAGGCGAGATGGCTCATCACCATCTGCGGCGCATAGCCCAGCCGCCCGATCCGCTCGCGCACCACCACCGCCTCATTGAGGCGGAAACCGAGCCGGTTCATGCCGGTGTCGAAATGAAAGGCGCTGGGATAAGCCTCGTTGCGCTCGACGCATTTGGTGAGCCACTCTTCGAGCATCTCCATCGAAGAGAGCACCGGCATCAGGTTCTGCCGGATATAGAGGTTGGCTGCGCCCGGATAGAGCCCGTTGAGCACGAAGATATGGGCATCGGGCAGGGCGGTGCGCACCGCCACGCCTTCATCGGGCGTTGCCACGAAAAAGAACCGGGCGCCGGCGGCATGGAGCGCCTTGGACGCCATTTCGATGCCCGTTCCGTAGGCGTCAGCCTTCACCACGGCGGCCGTCAGCGCGCCCTGGCTCACCTTGTCGAGGGCGCTCCAGTTGCGCGCCAGAGCGCCGAGGTCGATCGTCAGTTGGCCACCAAGGCCAGATGTCAGCTTCATGCCTATTCCATGCGTTCAGGCAGGTAGTCTGCCCGTGCGAGATTGCCGAAGCGTGTAAATTGCGCTTCGAAGCTGAGCTGCACCGTTCCGGTAGGGCCGTGGCGCTGCTTGGCGATGATGACTTCCGCCTTGCCATGCACCTGCTCCATTTCTCCCTGCCAGGCGATGTGCTCGGGCGTGCCCTCTTTGGGCTCCTTATTCTTGAGATAGTACTCCTCGCGATAAACGAAAAGCACCACGTCGGCGTCCTGCTCGATAGAACCCGATTCGCGCAAGTCTGCCAGCTGCGGATGCTTGTCGTCCCGCGACTCGACCTGACGCGACAGCTGGGACAGCGCGATCACCGGACATTCCAGTTCCTTGGCCAGCGCCTTGAGCGTCGTCGTGATTTCGGTCAGCTCCTGCACGCGGTTCTGGCTCGAGGCTTTCGAGGAGCCTGAAAGCAGCTGCAAATAGTCCACGATCAGGAGGTCGAGCCCCTTTTGGCGCTTGAGCCGCCGCGCGCGCGCCGCCAGCTGGGCCACCGAAATGCCGCCGGTATCGTCGATATAAAGTGGTACCTTGCTCATGACATTGGAGACGTCGACCAGTTTGGAAAACTGGCTGTCGTGAATGCGACCGCGGCGAATGTCCGAGGACGAAATCTCCGCCTGTTCTGCAAGAATACGCGTTGCGAGCTGTTCGGAGCTCATTTCGAGGCTGAAGAACCCAACGACCCCGCCCTCGACCGTCTTGTTGTGTCCATCTGGCGTCACATCGCCGCGCCAGGCTTTGGCGACATTATAAGCGATATTGGTCACGAGCGAGGTCTTGCCCATGGCCGGACGCCCTGCCAGCACGATCAAGTCCGAGCGCTGAAGACCACCCATCTGCCGATCGAGATCGTGCAGTGCCGTAGCGATGCCGGACAGCCCGCCATCGCGCTGAAAGGCTTCACCCGCCATGCGGATCGAGGCATTGAGCGCCGAACCGAAAGCCTGGAAGCCGCCATCGTAGCGCCCCTTCTCGGCCAGCTGGAAAAGCTCGCCCTCGACTTTTTCGATCTGCTTGGTCGGGGTCATTTCGACCTCGGACTCATAAGCGACCGAAACCATCTCTTCGCCCACCAGGATCAGGTTGCGGCGGATGGAGAGATCGTAGATCGCCTGCCCATAGTCGCCGGCATTGATCACGGTGGTCGCTTCCGCAGCCAGCCGCGCCAGATACTGCGCCATGGTCATTTCCGGCAGCAGCTGATCGGGCAGGTGGGTTTTGATGGTGGTGGGATCCGCCGATTTGCCGGCGCGAATGATCTTGCTCGTCACATCGTAGATGTCCCGATGCACGGGCTCATAAAAATGCTCGGGCTCGAGAAAATCCGATACGCGGTAGAAGGCTTCGTTGTTGAGCAGTATAGCGCCTAAAAGCGCCTGCTCCGCCTCCACATTGTGCGGTGCAACGCGAAACGACTTGTCTTCGGCAGGGTGGAGCCGCGCGATCTCAGCCATCGTGATCCTCGGGAGTGTTAACCTTTCTTAACCACGGCCCAGTGGCAAGAGTCTCCCGACCTAGCGGCACGATGGTTAATTAAGCTTTGTGAGGTGTGAACTCTGTGAACAGCGTGGAAAACCGAGTTTAGCGCTGGCACGGGAACAATGCAAGAACAAGCGCCGAATAGCAATGCTCAAAGCAAAAGGCCGGACGCTATGGTCCGGCCTCTGCAAGTTGATGTATCGAAAAAACTACTCTTCGAAACGGTCGTCGTTGGCAGCGTCGGCCTGGCCGGCGGCGAAGTCGCTGTCGTCTTCTTCTTCGAAGGTGTGGACGGTGACGTCTTCACCCTGAGCCTGACGCTCGGCTTCGTCGTTGGAACGGGCAACGTTGACCGTGATCGAAACGGCGACTTCTGGGTGAAGAGCCAGCGGCACGGAGTGCACGCCGACCGACTTGATCGGATCGGCAAGATCGACCTGGTTGCGCTGCACAGTGAAGCCGTCGACAGCGAGAGCTTCGACGATGTCGCGAGCGGCAACCGAACCATAGAGCTGGCCGGTTTCGCCGGCCTGGCGGATGATCACCACGGTGCGGCCATTGAGGCCTTCGGCGATCCCGGCAGCAGCGTTGCGGCGTTCTTCATTGCGCTGTTCGATGTGAGCGCGTTCATTTTCGAAGCGCTTGCGATTGGCTTCCGTGGCGCGGAGCGCCTTGCCCTGGGGCAGGAGGAAGTTACGGGCAAAGCCGTCCTTGACATTGACTTCGTCGCCGATAGTGCCGGTGCGGCCAATGCGCTCGAGCAGAATGACTTTCATTTTCTTTTCCTTGGGCTGTCCCGTCGAAGTGACGGTTAGAGGCCGCAAACCATTTTGCGACCCCAGCAACTCCGACCCCTGAACGGTGTCGCAGTCGTCGAAAGAAGCCGTTGGGAAGGATGAGATGCTGGTGTTCGCCGAGAACCGGAGCGGAGCGTACCTTCGTACGTGAGCACCGGAAGCGCAGGTGAACGCCAGCAGATCGCCTTCCCAGCGAGCTTACTGAACGGCGTAAGGCATGATGCCGATAAAGCGGGCCCGCTTGATGGCGCGAGCCAGTTCACGCTGCTTCTTGGCAGAAACGGCAGTGATGCGGCTCGGCACGATCTTGCCGCGCTCGGACACGTAGCGCGAGAGCAGGCGAACGTCCTTGTAGTCGATCTTCGGCGCGCCTTCACCCGAGAACGGGCAGGTCTTGCGACGGCGCTGGAACGGACGACGGGCCTGGGAAGTGGTGAGGTCTTTGATAGCCATGGCTATGCGTTCCTTATCTTAGAAGCGGCGGGGACGACGGTCGCCCGAGGGGCCACCACGGTCGCCACGGCCACCATCGCGATCGTCACGGTCGCGCTTCTGCATCATGGCCGAGGGGCCTTCTTCGAGTTCGTCGACGCGAACGGTCATGAAGCGCAGGATGTCTTCATTGATGCGCATCTGGCGTTCCATTTCAGCGACGGCAGGAGCCGAAGCCTCGATGTTCAGCAGCGTGTAGTGCGCCTTGCGGTTCTTGCGGATGCGGTAAGAGAGACCCTTGAGGCCCCAATATTCGTTCTTGGTAACCTTGCCGCCACCCTGGGACAGGATTTCGGTCAGCTGAGCGGTCAGTTCTTCGACCTGCTGCTGGGAAACGTCCTGGCGAGCCAGGAAGATGTGTTCGTAAAGGGCCATGAATGCGCCTTCCTTTCAGTTGTTCGAGCAATGTCTGGCGCGGAGCCCCTCTGAAGCCGGAAAGGCGTCAAAGCAGTCTTGCAAAGAGCGGGAACACGGGAGGCCGGGCTTGTTCAGGGCCCTGTTCTTGCCAAAGCAAAAACCCTCCGTTCAGCCCCCGGCCAAACGAATTGCTGCGCGGCATATACTCAACATGACCGGTAAACACAAGAGCAAGGCCCGCTCCGCGTGCCCGCCGTCATAACTTGGTCACGAGCGAGGGAAACAAACACCTGATTCAAGAACAACAAGGACGATCCCGTGACCAGGTTCCTGCTGCCTCTTTTCGCCGTTTCCGCTCTGTCGCTTGCTGCCTGCGACAGCCCGCCTGAGAATGCCGCGCAGGGCACGGCCGTCGAGCAAAATCGGGGCGCCAGCGTCAATGTGGAGAGCGGTGCGGACGGATCGCGCACCATCGAACTGACCCTTCCCGAATCCATGGCGCCCGCCGTCGATGCGTTGAGCAATCCCGGCGCCACCTATGATGCCCTGCGCCAAAGGGCTGGTGAAATGAGCGAACAGGCCAAGCAGGATGCCGTCGTCAATGCCCGCCGTGCGGCCGAAGCCGGCGCGCGCGCCCTTGGCCAGACCGAAGCGGAAATCGCCCAGGCCGGCGATGTCGCCGAGCGCTCCGCCCGCGACGCACTCGGTCTTTGAGCCGTCGCTTCATATCCTTGAAGGATAAGGGCAGAGGGATGGCAGTTTACCCTGCTATCCCGAGCTCCACAGCCGCCCGATAGAGGCGTCGATCGCGCGTCAGCAGTTTGCAAGTGCCGTGAGATTTGCATGCCGCCAGCAGATGCGCATCGACGTAGCGATACCACGACTGAAGAGCGAATGTGCCTCGACCAGCATCAAGACGTCCTCATCCGGTGCAGTTGGGACTACGTGAAGGTCGCGTAGGCCAGCAAGCGTGCTGCGTCTATTTTTCAGACTCCCCATGGCCAGCTCGCCCAGCACAAAAGGATGCATGAGGATCTGTCGCTCGACCAGCAGTCGGGCGAAGCCGAGATCGGTCACCACCCAGTGATTTGTCCAGACCGAAGTGTCTGCGAGGATCATTCCTCTTCGAAACCTCGTCGGTACCGGGCGGGATACTCGAGATCCGGCATCGTGCCGCCGAGAGCGGCGAGGCGTTCCGATGCTTTGCCATGAATAGCGTCCTTCAATGCGAACTCCACAAGCTGCTCAGCATCAGCGATCCCAAGCGACTCTTTGGCGCGCTCCAGCAGCAGTGCGTCTATCTGCACAGTGGCCTTCATTCCGACCTCCATATTCCACACCAAATATCGCATCGGCAGGCGGCTTATTAAACGGAATGCCCGGTCTGCCTTGACTCTGCCGCACACTCTCGCTCAAACCCGGCAGAGTGGGAGGGTTCCTTCATGGGCTGCTCCATTGCGACAGAAGAGGGAAGACCATCATGTCCAGCACTGCGTTCACCTTCCCCGGCCAAGGTAGCCAGGCCGTCGGCATGGGCAAGGAGCTGGCCGATGCCTATCCCGAAGCGCGCGCCGTCTTCGACGAAGTTGATGCAGCCCTCGGTGAAAAGCTCTCCTCCACCATGTTCGAGGGTCCCGAAGACGTCTTGCGTCTCACTGAGAACGCCCAGCCTGCGCTGATGGCTTCGTCCATCGCCGTCCTGCGTGTGCTCCAGTCGCGCGGTCTCGATCTGGCGACCCACGCCTCCTATGTCGCCGGTCACTCGCTGGGCGAATATTCTGCGCTTTGCGCGGCCGGCACCTTCTCGCTCTCCGACACGGCGCGCCTGTTGCGCACCCGCGGCCAGGCCATGCAGAAAGCCGTCCCGGTCGGCCACGGCGCCATGGCCGCATTGCTCGGGCTTGATCTTGAAACGGCCCGCGCCGTTGCCGAAGAAGCCGCGCAGGGCGATGTGTGCCAGGTCGCCAACGACAATGCGCCGGGCCAGGTCGTCGTCTCGGGCGGTCACGCCGCCATCGAACGCGCGCTCGAGATCGCCAAGGGCCGGGGTGCCAAGCGCGCCCTTATGTTGCCGGTCAGTGCGCCGTTCCATTGCTCGCTCATGCAGCCGGCGGCCGAAGCCATGGCTGCCGCCTTGGGCGAAGTAGAAATGCAGGCGCCGGTCGTCCCCCTTGTGGCCAATGTACTTGCCGCTCCCATCACCGACCCCGCCGAAATCCGCCAGCGCCTTGTCGAGCAGGTCACCGGTGTCGTCCGCTGGACCGAGAGCGTGACCTGGCTCGCGGGCGAAGGTGGCGTCAGCCAACTGGTCGAGCTGGGCACCGGCAAGGTCTTGTCGGGTCTTGCCAAGCGCATCGCTCCCGATGTTGCAGCAATATCGGTTGGCCTGCCCGCCGATGTCGATGGCATCATCGCTCAGCTGACGGCCTGATCCGTCTCACACCGAATTCGCATCCCATCGGGGAGGACAATATGTTTGATTTGACCGGCAAGCGTGCCCTTGTCACCGGCGCCAGCGGCGGCATCGGCCGTGAGATCGCCAAGGCTCTGGCTGCCGCCGGCGCCACCGTCGCCCTTTCTGGCACCCGTGTCGGCGCGCTCGAGGAGACCGCCCAGCAGATTGGCAAGGAATGTCCGATACTGCCGTGCAACCTCTCCAAGATGGACGATGTCGATACACTCGTGCCCGATGCCGAAGCGGTGATGGGCGGGGTCGACATTCTCGTCAACAATGCCGGCATGACCCGCGACAACCTTTTCATGCGCATGAAGAATGAAGAGTGGGACGACGTCATCGCCGTTAACCTCACCGCCGCTTTCCACCTCAACCGCGCCGTGTTGCGCGGGATGATGAAGCAGCGCTGGGGCCGCATCATCGGCATTTCCTCGGTGGTCGGCGTCATGGGTAATCCCGGCCAGGGCAATTACGCCGCCTCGAAGGCGGGTCTCATCGGCATGAACAAGGCGCTGGCACACGAAGTCGCCTCGCGCAATATCACGGTCAATTCCATCGCGCCCGGCTTCATTGCCTCCGCTATGACCGAAGAGCTCAACGAGAAGCAGCGCGAGGCTATCCTCGCCCAGGTTCCTGCCAACCGGCTCGGTAGCGCCGAGGAAGTAGCGGCCTGTACCGTGTTTTTGGCCAGCGACGCCGCCGCCTATGTCACGGGCCACACGCTTAACGTCAATGGCGGCATGGCGATGATCTGACGGTCCGAGTTGTGCTGCCGGGCCCCTCACCGTAACCCTCTCGCCAAGGGGGCGAGGGGAGTGAGCCGGTGTTCTGGAGTTGACCGCGCGGCAAACTCGATAGGATACCCTCGCACCTTCGGGGAGAGGGTCAGGGTGAGGGGTCTTCCGGCCAGAAGTAGCACAATTCCAGCTACCGACCTCGTTAACAATGGCTTAAACCATTGGAAACCACTGGCGCGGCTGCTGGCAATGGGCGGTGAAACATGTTACTCGCCGCCGCGTTAACTCTTGCCGGTTCCCTTGCGAGCGCCGATAAGGCCGCTTACATTGCCGCCGAGCAAGTCAAAACCGCGCTTGATGAATTGGCCTGGCGCCAATAAGAAGCGAAACGAAACGTCGATTTCTGAAAAGGGAAGTCAAATATGAGCGATGTCGCTGATCGGGTCCGCAAGATCGTTGTGGAACACCTCAATGTGGACGCCGAGAAGGTCACCGAAAAGGCCAGCTTCATCGACGATCTGGGCGCTGACTCGCTCGATCAGGTCGAGCTGGTGATGGCTTTCGAGGAAGAATTCTCGGTCGAGATCCCCGATGATGCCGCCGAGTCGATCCAGACCTTCGGTGATGCAGTCTCGTTCCTCACCAAGGCCACCAGCTAAGCTGGACGGGCAGGTATAGACATGGAACTGCGCCGAGTCGTCGTCACCGGAATGGGGCTTGTCACGCCCCTTGGTTGCGGAGTGGAGGCCACCTGGGCCAACCTTCTCGCAGGCAAGAGCGGAGCCAAGCGTATCGACGACTTCCAGGTCGATGATATCGCCTGCCAGATTGCCCACCGCATTCCGCGTGGGGATTATGCCGATGGCATGTACAATCCCGACGAGTGGATGGAATCCAAGGAGCAGCGCAAGGTCGACGATTTCATCGTCTATGCCATGGCCGCTGCTACCCAGGCCATCCAGGATGCCGGGGTGGAACCCAAGACCCAGGAAGAGCAGGAGCGCACAGGCGTCCTGATCGGCTCGGGCATCGGCGGCATCGGCGGCATCTATGATGCCTCCGTGACGCTGCACGAAAAAGGTCCGCGCCGCATCAGCCCCTTCTTTATTCCGGGGCGCCTGATCAATCTTGCTTCCGGCCATGTCTCGATCCGGTTCGGTCTCAAGGGTCCCAACCATTCAGTGGTCACCGCCTGCTCGACCGGCGCTCACGCCATCGGCGACGCAGCGCGTCTGATTTCGCTCGGCGATGCCGACGTTATGGTGGCCGGCGGCGCCGAAAGCTGCGTCAATCGTCTGTCGCTGGCCGGCTTTGCCGCAGCCCGCGCCCTTTCGACCGGCTTCAATGACGATCCCGTCGCCGCCTCGCGCCCCTATGACAAGGATCGCGACGGTTTCGTGATGGGCGAGGGCGCCGGCATCGTCGTGCTCGAAGAATATGAGCGCGCCAAGGCGCGCGGCGCCAAGATCTATGGCGAAGTGATCGGCTATGGCCTTTCGGGCGATGCTTATCACATCACCGCTCCTTCGCCCGATGGCGATGGCGGCTTCCGCGCCATGAGTGCGGCGGTCAAGCGCGCCGGTATTGCGCCCTCCGAAATCGACTATATCAATGCCCACGGCACCTCGACCCCGCTCGGCGACGAGATCGAATTGGGCGCCGTCACGCGTGTTCTCGGCGATGCCGCCGAAGGCCGGGTGATGAGCTCCACCAAATCGGCCATCGGGCACCTGCTGGGTGCCGCTGGTTCCGTCGAGGCGATCTTCTGCCTCCTTGCCATGCGCGACAGCATGGTCCCGCCGACCCTTAATCTCGACAATCCCTCCGTCGAGACCACGATCAATCTCGTGCCCAAGGTGGCGATCCAAAAGGACATCAACGTGGCGCTGTCCAACAGCTTCGGCTTTGGCGGCACCAATGCCACGCTGGTCATGCGCAAGGTCGCCTGATCCAGACAAGCTTTGCAGGGGCACATTGCGCACACACGCAATGTGCCCTTGTCTTTGTCACGGACGCTTGCCAACAATGCCGCCGCCGCGCCACGTTTGGGCGCCACAAGACCAATAAGATCCCCGCTTGGACGGGCAGAGGTGATTCCCTATGAACGACCGACGCAAACGCCGCCGCCGCTCGTCGAATGGCCTTGTCGACGTTCTCAATGCCTTTTTGACGCTGCTGGTGATCGGTCTCGTGGTTGTGGGTGGCGGCTTCATCTTCGTCGCCTCTCAATATTATGGCGATGGGCCGCTGCCCGAAGAGCGCGTGTTCCGGGTCGAAAGCGGCAATGCCCTTTCGACTACGGCCAGCCGGCTTGAGGAGCAGGGCTTCATCACCAATTCGCTGATCTTCAGCCAGTTCGGCAGCCGCGTGGAAGATAACACCACCATCAGGGCAGGGGACTTCACCATTCCCGCCAACGCCAGCATGGCCGATATTCTCCATGAACTCACCACCGGCACGCCTATCCGTTATGCCGTCACCATTCCCGAAGGCTGGACCTCCTGGCAGGTCGTGCAGCGCGTCAATGCCGACGAGCGCCTGACCGGCTCCATCGACACCCTGCCGCCCGAAGGCTCGATCCTTCCCGGCTCCTACGACTATATCCCGGGCGATACGCGCCAGACGGTGATCGATCGCATGCAGGCGGCGATGACTGCGGCGCTCGCCGAAGTCTGGGAAGGCCGCGAGGCGGATCTGCCGCTCGCTTCGCCTGCCGAGCTGCTGATTCTGGCCTCCATCGTCGAGCGCGAAACCGGCGTCGCCGAAGAGCGCCCGCAGGTAGCTGCCGTCTTCGTCAATCGTCTGCGCACCGGCATGCGCCTCCAGTCCGATCCGACCATCATCTATGGCATCACGCTTGGTCAATCGACGCTCGACCGGGGCCTCCGCCGTTCCGAAATCCAGGAACGCACGGACTACAACACCTATCAGATCGATGGCCTGCCCCCGACCCCGATCGCCAATCCGGGCATAGAGGCGCTCAACGCGGTCGCCCATCCCGACAGCCACGACTACCTCTACTTCGTTGCCAAGGGTGCATCGCCGCGCGATGGCCACGTCTTCGCCGAAACCTATGCCGAGCATCAGCAGAACGTTGCGCGCTATCGCGAGATCGAGCGTGAAGCCGCCGAGCAGGCCGCAACCGAAGCAGAAGCTGCCCGCCAGGAGCTTGAAGCAGAGGAGGCAGGAGAGGCCGAGGGCGAGGCGCAGCAGTGAGCGCTCAAATCGCCAGCATGACCGGTTACGCCCGTGCCGAAGCAGGCTTTGGCGCGGCGCGGCTGCGAGTGGAGCTCAAGTCCGTCAATGGCCGGGGCCTCGATATCCGTACCCGGATGGGATCTGGGCTTGATCGTTTTGATATCCCGCTGCGCCAGCTCTTGAGCCAATCCTTGTCCCGTGGGTCGATCACCGCGTCCGTCACGTTTGATCGCGAAGCGCGGTCGGGCGCGGTTTCGGTCGATCCGGCCGCTCTCGAGGTCGTCCTTTCCGCCATCGAGAGCATTGGAAGCCGCATTGATGTGCGACGGTCCAGTGCTGACGGAATTCTCGCGCTCCCGGGCGTTCTTGTCCTCGACGAGGCCAGGGAATTCGACGAAGAGGGTCTCGAACCCGTCCTGATGGCCGCTTTGCGTGAGGCCATTTCAAACCTCCAGATATCGCGTCTGGATGAAGGCGCCCGCATCAGCGGCATCCTTGTCCGCCAGCTCGATACCATTGCCGAGCTCGTCGAGCGCGCAGACGCCCATCCGAGCCGCACGCGCGAGGCCATATCCAGCCGCCTTAGCCAGCAGATCGCCGCCCTTCGCCTTGAGCCTGATATCGCGCCCGAGCGTCTGGCGCAGGAAGCCCTGCTTCTCGTCACCAAGGCCGATATTCAGGAAGAGATCGATCGCCTCCGCGCCCACATTGCGAGTGCTCGGTCTCTGCTTGGTTCCGCGGGTCCAGTCGGCCGGCGTCTTGATTTCCTCGCGCAGGAATTCAATCGCGAAGCCAATACGCTCTGTTCCAAATCGAACGCCGTGGAGCTCACCGCCATCGGTCTTGACCTCAAGGCGGCGATCGATCAACTACGCGAGCAAGTTCAGAACATCGAATAGAGTGGCCTAACCAATGGATTTCCAGCGTCGCGGCGTCATGCTTGTTCTTGCCTCGCCTTCGGGCGCCGGCAAATCCTCGATTTCGCGCTCCTTGTTCGGCGCCGATCCCAATATCAAGCTCTCGGTTTCGGTCACGACCCGGGCCCGCCGCACCGACGAGATCGACGGCAAGCACTACCACTTCATCGACGTGCCCACCTTTGAGCAGATGCAGCGCGATGGCGGCCTTCTCGAATCGGCCGAAGTGCACGGCAATTTCTACGGCACGCCCCGCGCCCGCGTCGAAGAGCAGCTGGCCGCCGGCAACGATATCCTCTTCGACATCGACTATCAGGGCACGCTGCAGCTTTACGAAAAGTGCCGGCCCGACATGGTCACGGTGTTCATCCTGCCGCCTTCCATCAAGGAGCTGCGGGCCCGCCTCGAGCGCCGCGCCCAGGATAGCGTCGGCACCATCGACAAGCGCCTCAGGAACGCGCGCCACGAGATGGAGCATTATTCCGAATACGACTACGTGCTCGTCAACGAAGACCTCGAGCTCTCGGTCGCCCGCGTCCGCGCAATCCTTGCTTCCGCCCGTCTCGACCGTAAGCGCCAGCTCAACCTCGACAGCTTCGTGCGCGACCTGCAAAACCAGATCGGCCCGGCCTGATCAGGCACTGTCATCTGAAAACGCAATTTTCGGCCCGTCATTGCCCGGCTCGTCCGGGCAATCCATCTTGCCGACGCAATGACCACCCGAACAATTTAGGTGGTGACGCTTGTCATGTGGTGTGCCGTCCTGCGAAGCGATAAAATCCGCTAAACCCGCAATCCTGGCAGCGCCCTCGCCATGGCCAAAAACGCCTCGATCGGCAGCTCTTCGGCGCGCTCGTCGCCCTTGAGTTCGGCTGCGGCCAGCAAACCCTCCACCGGCACCCCAAGGGACTTCAGCGATTGCCGCACCATCTTGCGCCGCTGACCGAAGGCGGCCTTGGTCACGTTCTCGAGTTGGCGGACGGGGAGCCCTTCTTCCACGGGCTTGGGCACCAGATGCACGACTGCCGAAGTAACATTGGGCGGCGGCACGAAGGCCTGACGGCCGACATTGAAGGCAATCCGCGCCTCGGTGCGCCAACCCGCCAGCACGCCCAGCCGCCCATAGGCGTCATCGCCCGGACGGGCAACGATACGCTCGGCTACTTCGCGCTGGAACATCAGCGTCATGCTCTCGAAAAACGGCGGCCAGGGCTCCATGGTCAGCCAGCCCGTCAGCAGCTGCGTGCCGATATTATAGGGCAGGTTGGCCACCATCCGCGTCGGCCCATCGGCGAGGAGCCGGTAATCCATTTCCATGGCATCGCCGCTGATTACGGTCAGCCGCCCGGGATAAGCCGCCGAAATTTCCGCCAGCGCCGGGAGCGCCCGCGCATCGCGCTCGATGGCGATCACTTCCCGCGCGCCTTCGGCAAGCAGCGCCCGCGTCAACCCGCCCGGACCGGGCCCCACCTCGATCACCCGCACACCCTCGAGCGAGCCGCCGACCCGCGCGATGCGCGCGGTCAGATTGAGGTCCAGCAGAAAATTCTGTCCCAGTTCTTTCTTGGCCCTCAGGCCATGGGCAGCAATCACCTCGCGAAGCGGCGGAAGGTTGTCGATCTGGCTCATGCGCTCTTCGTCGTCATCTGGTCTGCCATGGCTATGGCTGCCAAAAAGCTCGATGTCGAGGCTTTTCCGGTGCCCGCCAGGTCGAAGGCCGTGCCGTGATCGGGCGAGGTTCGCACGATGGGCAGGCCCAATGTCACGTTCACCCCGGCATCGAACGCGACGGTCTTAATCGGGATCAGCGCCTGATCGTGATACATGGCGAGCACCGCATCGAACTGTCGCCAATGCCTTGGGAAAAAGAGCGTATCGCCGGGGAGGGGCCCAACGGCGTCGATGCCTTCCGCCCGCGCCCTTTCAAGCGCCGGAATGATGATCTCGATCTCTTCGCGCCCGATCGTTCCGCCTTCGCCCGCATGCGGATTGAGCCCCGCGACCGCGATGCGCGGCGCCGCAAGCCCGAACCGCGCCCGGAGATCCCGCGCAATCACCCGCAACGTTTCAAGGATCAACCTGCCGGTGATCAGCTGCGGAACGTCCTTGATCGGCACATGAATGGTCAGCGGTACCGTGCGCAGATCCTCATGCGCCAGCATCATCACCGGCAAGGGCTCGACTCCGTTTTCGGCGCAGAGCGCTGCCAGAAACTCGGTATGTCCGGGATGCGTGAACCCGGCTCCGTAGAGCACGCCCTTGTGGATCGGCGCGGTCACGAGCCCACGGCACGCGCCCATTCTGACAGCCGAGACGGCCTGCTCGATCGCCGCGATCACGACGCCTGCAGCACCGGTGTCGGGTTCGCCCGGACGATCCTCCACCATCCCTCCGATGTTGAAGACGGGCAGGGCACTGCCGAACAGCGCCGCCGCATTCCCAGGCTGTGCGGCCACTACATCGATGGCGAGTCCCAGTCTTTGCGCCCGCGCCTCGAGAAACGCTGTGTGCCCGAAAACGATAAAAGGCGGCAATCGCAGCTCCGCCCGGCGCGCAAACAGAGCCAGAATGACATCCGGCCCGATCCCCGCCGGCTCGCCCATGCTGATCGCCAAAGGGGTCATATGGAGGTCCCGGGAAGTCTGATGCTGGGGGAAAGCCCCCTCAGCCAAACCCCCTCGCCGCAGGGGTGAAGGGATGTCATCGAGTTTGATGCTTGATCTGTTCGCAACCACCAACCCAGTCCCCTCGCCCCTTCGGGGAGAGGGTTAGGGTGAGGGGCCGCGATCGGCCGGCTAGGGCGCCAATTGTTCAGTTGTAGATAATCTTGGCCTGGCTGCGCAGCTGGACCAGATATTCGTCGGCCTGCTTGGCAAGCGTCTCGTTGCCGACCTCGGCCCGCAGGTCGTCCTTGACGAAGGTCAGGTCCTGCGCCTGCGTCTTTTCGCAGATAGCCAGCATCGATACCCCGTTCTCTACGACGCGCGGCTTGGTGATTCCACCGACATTCATGCCCGCCAGTTCCCGCGCCATGGCTTCGGGCAACTGGGTGGCGTGGCGGCGGCCGATATCGACCACGGCCGCATCGGTATAGGCCAGCGACAGGTTCACCGCCCCATCGCAGCCGTTGAAGCTCGAGCGGTAGCGCGACGCCTGCGCCGTGCGCCCGCTGGCGCCTGCACCCACAAAGATGATTTCCTTGAGGATGTAATCGAAGTTCTGGTAGTCCGCGACGCGCCCGGCCGCCTGCTGGTCGAGGTCGAGATCGGAAATCTGCACATTGGGCACGACGGCCGCCTGCGTCACCCCGCTCCAGGCGATGGCTGCGCGCAACCGGTCCTTGAGCGTGTCTGGATTGACCCCGCCCTGACCCAGGATCTGCACCAGCCGGTCCTGGCTGACCTTGAGATTGCGCGCCACGCCCAAGAATGCCTCGTCCACCTGCGCGTTGGACACACTGACATTGAGCTTGTTGGCTTCCGTGATCTGCACCGCTTCGTTGATCAGCTGCTCGAGGGCGGCATTGCGCCCCCCATTATTGCCTTCCATGCGCAGCAGCCGGATGCGCTGATCCACCTGCATGTCGGAAATGGCCGTGCCGTTCACGGTCACCACAGTGGCTGCAGCACTCGGGGCGGCAGAGGCCACGACAAGGGTAAGGCCGACAAGGAGGGCGCCGATGGCGCGCTGCAAACAAGCAAACGTCATGGTCAGGTCCGGTGTTGGATAGCGGCCGGCTGATGGGCAGACGGCCGCAACAATCATCTTAGAGCTCGTGCCGCATCAATGCGGCCCACAAAGCGCCCTGTCAATTGCCGAACCATTGCGGCCAAAATCAGGGCGCGATACCGCTCAGAACCCGGCGCCGAGCACATTACCTTCATATCCGGCATTAAGTCCGGCCGGCGTCTTGAGCTGGAAGGTCGCTGTAAATCTTGTGTCATCAGGCGAGCGATGCGTCGGGCCCGTGCGGACCGCTCCGGCACCGATGGCGAGATAACCGTCGTCATAGAGCACCCCGCCACCCACCTGCAGCCAGGTGTTGGCGCCGAGGTCCCAGGCCGCATTGCCGCTGATCTTCCAGTAGTCGGAGACCGGCAGCGTCAATTGCCCGGCAACTTCATGCTGGTCCTGCAGCACGCCCCGCACCGGTTCGGCACCCACAAAGCGATAGTCGAGCGAAGCGGAGTAGCCGTCCTGGGCAAAGCGTGCGCCCGCCATCACCCGGCTCATTTCCCATTCGCTCGTGTTTACCTGCAGCTTGCCTGCAAGATCAATCCCCGGCGCGATCGATCCATAGGCACCGAGCACCCCATAGGAGGCAGCGTCCTCGAGCCCCGAGCCAATCCCCGTACGGACCGGATCGGCCTCGGTATAGGCATTGGCTCCGGCGAGCAGGAAGCTCTGCCCCGCAATGATCTCGAGATAGCGCCCGTTGGCGAAATTGGCCTGATAACGTCCGCCCACATTGGCACGCAGTCCAATGTCCTGCCGGTCATATCCGGAGAACCGGTCATAGCTGAACAGGTTGGTATCGTCGAAGACCAGGCTCTGTGCATCGTCATTGGTGATGCCCACGAGGCTGTTGTCCGAGCCGCGATAGGCCAGCTGCACGATTGGCTCGATGATATGCACATCCGCGCCATTGCTTGCCATCAACGGATAGCGCACATCGATGGCGGCGATTGGGGTAGCCGCGATCAGGCTGGTTTCTTCAGGCAGCAGTGGGCTTGTGCCATCATAATAGCTGAAATCCGCGCGTCCCCCGGCATAGGGCGAAAAGACGAGGCCACCCGGCGCGATCCATTGGGTTTCCCAGCCCGCCTGCAGCGTAGCATGCGTCTTGTTCCCCTGGTGCCCGAATACATAGGGCACGCCATTGACGATGCTGACAGCATCCGCCTCCCGGTTCACATGCAGCAATTTGCCGTCAAAGGTCAGCCGGCCCCAGTCCTCTTCCAGATCAAGCACGTGGGAAAACCGCACCACCGGCAGGTTGCGGCCCTGCTGTCTCTGCTGCGCCTCGGTGACATTGCCCAGAAGATTGAACTCCTGCACCCGCGCGTCGATATAGGTGTCATCGGTCAGGTGCGTTGCATAGACCTGGTTGACGGTCGATTTGTCGTTCGACACGCGATAGTCGTCGAGATAGGCCGCATCGGTGAAGACGCTATAGGACCAGCCCACCTTCCAGGTTTCGATGGGCGTGAACTCGCCCGAGGTCTGGATCGCGCCGCGCCAGTCCCGGTCGCCCACTTCGCCGGCAAAGGCCGCCGGGTCGAATTGATAAAGGCCCGAAGCCCTGATCTGGAACGATCCGGCGTCGAAGCGCTGGATCCATTCGGCGTCCATCAGAAAACCCTGCCGCGAAACCAGCGTCGGGGTCAGGATCACATCGGTCCAGCGGCTGGAATATACGCTGACCGGCACGGCGAGCTTCAAGCCCATTTGGTCGCTGTAGTCGAGCCGGGGCATGCGCACGTTTCGCAGCGCATCTTCATCCGTGCCCGGCAGCCAGAGGTAGGGAAGCCATGCGACGGGAATGCCCAGAAGCGCAAGTGATGGCTGCTCCAGCACCACCGATCCGTCCTCGGCATTATAGGTAATCTTGGCTGCCTGCACCGACCAGCCGATCCGCCGGCCTTCCTCGTCGATGCACTCGCCGCAGGGCGCATAGCCCGCATCGTTCAGAATGGTCTGCAAGGCCGTGTCATAGTCGACGCTGTCGGCGGTGATCCGCGCGCCGTCATAGGAGGTGATGGTCAACGCATTGAGCACGGCCTGGCGCATGTCGCCCTCGATGGCAAAGCCATCGCTTTCCGCCACATTGCCCGAGGGGTCGATCAGCCGGGTGCGGCCGGTCATTCGCACCTGGCCGGACCTGCGGTCGAAGGTCAGGGTGCTGCCTTGCACCGTATAGCCTTCAAAGGTCAGGATCACATTGCCCGAGGCCTCGATGACACCGGTCTGCGAGTTGAAGGTCAGCGCATCCGCTTCGACGCCTGCCGCGCCGTCCGGATCGATCGCTGCGCTGAAAAAGTCGGGCGGTACGAAACCTTGAGCAAGGCTGAGCCCCGGCAATGCCAGGGCACCCGCGCCAGCCATCAGGGCGCAGGCAAGGCCTCTCGTTATGCTCCGGCCCACTTTCGTCACGTCAGCCCATCTTCCTTGTGCAGCAGCACCGTCGCACCAATCACTATGGCCACCAATGCCGGTCCGACTGCCGCAAAAGTTGGATCGAGAACGCCGGTCGACCCTGCACGGTCGGCCATCTCGGTAATCACGAACACAACAAATCCGAGCACGATGCCGAAAAGGACCGCAGGGCCTAGACTAGAGTTTCTTCGATAACCTGCGGTAAACGCAAAGGCAATGAACAGCGAGCCGCTCAACACCAGCGGCAGGGCCAAAAGCTTGATCAGCCGCATGGTCGCAGCCGTCCGAACCGAAGGATCTGCAACGCCCGCCTCGAGCATTGTCCACAGGTCGAAAAACGTCATGTCTTCGGTCGAGGCTAGGGTCAGGCTGATCTCGGCCGGCGAGGATTGCGTGGGCACGCGATATTCATCGATTTCGTAGGCAGGGCGGTTCGGAGTACGCACCGTCGCCCGCGGCATGATCCACTCCCCGTTCCGCAGCGTAGCCGTTTCCGCTTCGAGCCGCCTGATGTCCCGCTCGTCGAGGTGGAACAGGGTCACATTGCCCAGTTCGGCGCCGCCGGGCGCCATGTAGCGCGCCATCAGCACGTAGTGGGCATCGCCTCCGCGCTGCTCGAGCCAGATCTCGCCCGGCGGCGTCAGCATGGCGGCCTGTCCTGGCGGAGTCGGGTAGAGCTCGCGATTGATCTGGGTGCTCAGCGTTTCCGCGCCGAGCGCAATAACGAAACTGACCGCAACCAGCGCAATGGTTGGCGCCCGCACCGCCCGCCAGATGGAAATGCCGCTCGCCTTGATCACGGTCAGTTCGTGCCGTGCCTTGAGATCGGCAAGCCCCAGAATCGCGCCCATCAAGACAGTCACGGGCAGGGTCTTGATGGTCCAGCGCACCGCCGACATCGCCACCATGACCAGCGCCATCAGCAGCCCGCTTTGTTCCGAAACCACGTTGAAGCGCCAGGTGTCGAGCGATTCCACCAGCGCGATCAGGCCGTAGAAGATAAAGACGGTTGCGCCGATGCGGCTCGACAGCCGCTTGAGAACCAGCCAGTCAATTCGCGTCATGCATTCACCAGAGGTTGGGGCCGGCGCGGCCACAAGCGATAGGCGAGGATCAGAATCGACAAAACGATCAGCCCGATCGCACCGGTGCCGACCCCGAGTGGGCTATAGGTGCCGATGCCTCTTTCTGCAAAGCCCACGATCAGCACCACGGCCTCGAGCGGGATCTGGACGCGTGTCCGCTTGCCGCTTGGAAAGGCTGCGATCGCAAGTGTGAAGAGTCCGAGACCGATGACACGCAAGGCCTCGGCCGTCCGGTCGAGCAGTCTCTGCACCGCCGCGGGTTCGAGCTGCCCGCTCGCCATCGCATCACCCACAATGGTGAAGCTGTCCCGCTCGGCGAGTGTGTCGCCGAAAGCCAGGGGCTGGCTGAGGCTGCCGACGCTGATATCGTAGCGGGTAAACCGCACTTCCGAGTAGCGTCCGTCCGGCTGAACATATTGCAGCGTGCCATCGCGCAATTCGAGCATGTAGTTTTCGCCGTCGCTCGAAACGCGAGCGCTCTCGGCAATATAGGTCCGGCGCGAATCGGGATTGCGGCGATCGTCGGCAAAGAAATCCATGATCTCCCCGCCGGCCTGGCGTCCGCCGATCAACAGCACCACGCCCGGCGTCACCTGCGTGAACCGGCCGGGCCGCAGCGTCGAGCTGACAAGATCGGCGGCGATAGTGGCCGAGAGTTCGTTGACCTTGCGATTGGCCATGGGTTCGAGCCAGTGCGACAAAAGCAGAGCCGCCACCGCCCCCGCGCCGATCACGATGGCTGCAGCATGCCAGAGCCCCGGCAATCCGCGGCTGGTGTGAATGATATGCAGCTCGCGATTGCCCCCAATCGCGGTCAATGCCCGCACCAGCCCGATCCCGACGCAAATATAGAAGAAGGCGAGTGCCAGGGGCGGCATCGTATAAAGCGCCTGGATCCCGAGCGTCACGATGCCCTGACCCTTGACCGAAACCACCTCGAACTGCCGCAGGCAATTGACCAGCCAGAGCAGGAAGCAGGTGATCGCGAACAGGATCACGGCATCCGTGGCAAAGAGCCGGGTGAGGTAGGCGGTTAGTCGTCTCATGGAGGCGCAGTATCATCCCTTCGGGCCGCAAACATGGCCTGCGAATGGCGGCACCATGGGCCAGTTCCACAATGGAAACAAACAGATTGACGCGGTTCCACCTCAAATCCCGTGCGCCTGTTGCCTTGTTGCAGCGAGCATCGGCGGGGGGAGGGCGGACGTCTCGCGCTATCCGTATGGCTCAGCTCTGCGTGTGGAAAGAGCCTCAAGGGGGGGATCCGGGCCGATCCTCCCCATGGCGCGCCGCGTTGCTGCCCGGTAAGATGGGCCATGGCCGAAGTCCTCTTCTATCACCTCGAAGTCCGCCCCCTCGAATCCGTCTTGCCCCAGCTTCTTGAAAAGACGCTGGAGCGCGGCTGGCGGGCTGTCGTCGAAGTGGGGTCGAGCGAACGCGCCGAAGCGCTCGATACCCATCTCTGGACCTATCGGGATGATTCTTTTCTGGCCCACGGCCTTGCAGGTGGCGAGGCCGACAAGCATCAACCTGTCCTGCTCACCACCGGAGAGGATAATCCCAATGGCGCAACCGTCCGCTTTTTCGTGGATCGGGCCGTGCCCCGTTCGACCCAAGGATATCAGCGCGTGGTCTATATGTTTTCCGGTCTTGATTCTGAAGCGGTGGCTGAAGCCCGTCAGGCCTGGCGCGCCCTGCGCGATGGCAACACCGTCACCTATTGGCAGCAGGAAGCCGATGGCCGCTGGGTGAAAAAGGCATGACCCCCGATCTTTCGACCCCCAGCCGGCATTCGCTGCCCGAGGACATTTTCGCCATGCTGATCGGCACGACGCTGGTGTCCCTCGGCATCGTCTTTTACGCCGAAGTCCAGCTGACCACGGGCAGTTCAGCCGGCCTCGCGCTCCTTCTCCAATACGCCACCGGCTGGCCGTTCGGGGTGCTGTTCTTTTTGATCAACCTGCCGTTCTACGTGCTGGCGGTCCTGCGCATGGGCTGGCCCTTCGCCATCAAGACCTTTGCTTGCGTCGGCCTTGTGTCGGTGATGACGGTGCAGTTCCCGGTCTGGCTTGATATTTCCGATGTCGAGCCGCTTTTTGCCGCGCTGATCGGTGGCGGGCTGATGGGCCTCGGCATTCTTTCGCTCTTCCGGCACAAGGCGAGCGTGGGCGGCATCAATATCCTGGCGCTTTTTGTGCAGGAGAATTTCGGCATCCGCGCCGGCTACTTCCAGCTTGGCGTCGACCTTCTAATCCTTGTGGCCGCTTTCTTCATTCTGCCCTTCGATCGGGTCATCTATTCGATCCTTGGGGCGCTGGTTCTCAATCTGATCATCGCCCTCAACCACCGCCCGGGCCGCTATGTCGGGTTCAGCTGAAGCCTTGCACAACGGAAAAATGATGAACCAGCTTCCTAACTGCCGCTGCTCTTGACCTTTCCCGCGCCCTTTTCGCGCGGCTCGGGGCTCGTCTCGTCGGGCAATTCGGCGGCATAGAGCTCCATATAGTCTTTCATCAGCTCGTAGCAGAAGATGATCTCCACCGTCGCCGGATCATAGTAGGCATTCGCCTCGCCGCACCGCTTGGCGTTGAACCGCACCGGGCGGCGCAGCTTGTAGGTCGAGCGCAGATCCTCGGCCACCCGGTCGAAGACCCCGCTCGAGCGGAAGGCATCAGCGGCAAACCGTAACCGCCCGCCCGCATCGTGATAGGTCACGTCGACCTTTGTGCCGGTTCCCGAGTCGACCCGATGCTCGTCGAGCACGGCCCTCAGGCTCCGGTCCACCGTCTCATAGTCATAGTGGCACGTGTCCTGCCGGTCCCGGTCGATGGCATATTGGTTGGCGATCGGGCGGAACGCTGTGTCGTCGCTCCCCACCATCAGGCACACGATCTGATAGGCCCGCTGCTTGTCGAGACTGTGCGCGCCGAAAAAATCGGCTTCGTATTCGCCGCTGCCATAGGCGATCCCGGAAAGGATCCAGCCTTCCGCGGCATCGGCCAGCACCGTATCGGCTTCTGCCGTCCGGTGCCGCAGTAGGGTCCAGGTGGCCATGTGGTCGGCCGCGTCTTCTTCTTTGCCCAAAACTGGCAGCCGCAGCTGGTCGATCAGCAGATGCGCCATCTCGTGGTAAAGCACGAAAAGGCTGTTATTGGCGGCAAAGCGGATGATGTCATTGCGCTGGGCTTTGGAAAAGCCTGTCATGTCCTGCGCAAGGGCGGGTGACGCTGTCGAGATCAGCAGGGCACTCCCAAGAAGTGCCAGAACGCGTTTCATCATGTGCCCTCGTGCCGTCTGACCCCTGGGGAGAAGAGTCCATGGCTCCTCTCCTGTCAACGCAACTTCAACCCGGTCGCGGCTTCAGGCCGGGCATAACGATGACATCTCCGGCCATGAGCGTGCCTATGCGCGCTCTGCGTCCTCAAGCTCGGCGCTCAGCACCAGCCACTGCTCTTCGGTGGTCGTCAGGTCGGCGGCAAAGCGCGCCTTGTCTTTCCCGAGCGCAATCAGCCGTTCGGGAGAACCGTTATAGACCTTGGGGTCAGCGAGCTGGGTGTCGATCTTTTCGATTTCTACCTGCAATCGGCCCATCTTGGTTTCCGCGTCCTTGATGCGCCCTTTGAGCGGGGCGAGCTCCGCCCGCCGCGCCGCTGCCTCCTGACGCGACAGCTTGCGCTCGCCGCTCTGGTTGGCAGCACTGGTCTTGCTGTCCCGGTTGGAGGTGATGCTGCGCTGATAGCTTTCGAGATCCTCGTCGAGCTCGCGAATGGTCCCGCCTTCGGCGATCCAGAGCCGGTCGCAGGTTGCTTCGATCAGATAGCGGTCGTGGCTGATGATCAGCACCGCGCCTTCATATTCGTTGAGCGCATGCACCAGCGCATCGCGGCTGTCGATATCGAGGTGGTTGGTCGGCTCGTCGAGGATCATCATTCCCGGCCCACCAAAGGTGATGAGCCCCATCAGGAGCCGCGCCCGCTCGCCACCCGAAAGGTGCTTGGCCTTTGTATCCATGCGGCTCGTCGTCAGGCCCATCTGGTTGAGCCGGCTGCGCCGCTTGGTTTCGTTCTCGAGCGGCATCATCTCCGCCACATGCTCGAGCGGCGTCCATTCGGGCTTGAGCTTGTCCATCTGGTGCTGGGCAAAATGGGCAATTTCGAGCTTCTTGCCCATCCGCAAATGCCCGTCCAGCGCCGGAATATCGCCAGCGAGAAGCTTGGCAAAGGTCGACTTGCCGTTGCCGTTCACCCCCACCAGCGCAATGCGATCTTCCGGATCGATCCGCATGGTGATGTTGCGCAGGATCACCTTGTCGCCATAGCCGGTCGCCACCTTTTCAAGGTTCACCATCGGCGTCGGCAGGTCCACCTTGGGCTGCTGGAAATGGAAGGGCGCGGCATATTCGTCGAACATGGCCTCGGGGGGGCGCAGCTTTTCAATCATCTTGACGCGCGCCTGCGCCTGCTTGGCCTTGGTCGCCTTGGCCTTGAACCGATCGACGAACTTTTGCAGATGCGCGATCTGGTCGAGCGTTTTCTCGCGGCTCTTGTTGTTGAGCTCCATCTGCATCCGGCGCGTCGTTTCGAACGTGTCGTAATTGCCCTTATACAAGGTGAGCTTCCGGTGCTCGAGATGCACGATGGAGCTGACTGCCTTGTTGAGGAGGTCACGGTCGTGGCTGATCATGAAGACCGTATACGGGTAGGTCGCGAGATACTTTTCGAGCCACAACGTGCCTTCGAGATCGAGATAGTTGGTCGGCTCGTCGAGCAGCAACAGGTCCGGTTGCGAAAACAGCACGGCTGCCAGCGCCACGCGCATCCGCCAACCGCCCGAGAGTTCCCGCGTCGGCGCATTCTGTCGGTCCTGCTCGAAACCAAGGCCCTTCAGAATGGACGAAGCGCGCGCTTCGGCCGTATGCGCTTCGATATCGGCAAGCCGCGTATAGATTTCGCCAATCCGGTCCGGATCCGTCGCGGTCTCCGCCTCTGCCATCAGCGCCGTTCGTTCTTTGTCGGCCGCCAACACCACGCTCAGAACAGTTTCTTCCCCCGCCGGGGCCTCCTGCGCCACCGCCCCGATCCGCGCCTTGCGCACCAGCTCGACCGTCCCGGCATCGGCACCGATATGGCCCTGGATGATGTGGAACAGCGTCGTCTTGCCCGTGCCGTTCTTGCCCACGAACCCGGTCTTCGACCCAGCCGGCAGCACGAGCGAGGCGTCTTCGAAGAGCTCGCGACCCTGGATGCGATAGGTGATGTTGGAAATGGTCAGCATGGGGCAGGCAATCGATCTGGAGCAGGAAGGCTCGCAGGCACAAGCGGCCCGAACAGGGCAGGGGCCTGCGATAAAGTGTTCGGCGATCGATAGAGTTAAGGCTCGGACATGGCAACTCTCTTGCGGTGCGCTGCGCCCATCTGTCGCCGGATTTGATGCATCTTATCTTCCCTGCAGGCATTCCTGCATCAGTGACTGAATGAAAGGACGCCCCATGTTTGACGCCCGCATTTCCCTCGCCCTCGTTTCAGCCCTTGCTCTCTCCGCGCCTGCCCTGGCGCAGGACACCAACAAGCGGATCGACGATCTCGATGCCACCCGCATCAATGCCAATCAGATCCTGATCGAATTCGAGTATGAAGGCAGCGCCTGCGAAGAAGTCGGTCCCGCCGAGGTAGGCGAGCTGGTCGACGGTACCCTCGCGGTGACCTTCCCTACCATTTCGACAGCCGAAGTCTGCACCATGCAGGTCGAAGAAATCGATGTCGAGCAAGCCATCCCGGCCGAAAACATCGTTTCGCGCATCGACGTCACGCTCGCTGCTCCAGACGGGTCGACAATCGCCACCGCCTCGACGGATGTCGATCACGACTGATCCACTGAACTTCATCCGCCGTCATTGCCCGGGCTTGTCCGGGCAATCCACCTTGGGGAGACATGGACCACCCGGGCAAGCCCGGGCGGTGACGGTGGCGAGAATATCCGGGGCGTCGGTCACCCCGTCTTGCGCCCTTCACAAGCTCCCGCTAAAAGGCGCCACCTTCCAAGCAAATGCAGGATCTGTCCGCCATGGCGATTGAACGTACCTTCTCCATCATCAAGCCCGATGCCGTCCGTCGTAACCTCATCGGCAAGATCCTGACCAAGTTCGAGGAAGCCGGTCTCCGCCCGGTCGCCCTCAAGAAGATCCACATGACCCGCGAACAGGCCGAAGGCTTCTACGCAGTGCACAAGGAACGCCCCTTCTTTGGTGAACTCGTTGAGCAGATGATCGCCTCCCCGGTTGTCGTCCAGGTCCTCGAAGGCGAAGGCGCGATCCTCAAGAACCGTGAAATCATGGGCGCTACCAATCCGGAAAACGCTGCCGAAGGCACCATCCGCAAGGAATTCGCTCTTTCCGTCGGCGAAAACTCGGTTCACGGTTCGGACGCTCCGGAAACCGCTGCCCAGGAAATCAAGTACTTCTTCTCGGACGAAGAACTGGTTGGCTGAGATCCGACGGCTGGCGAAGCCAGCCGGCGCTTCTTCACCTCTCCCTCTGGGGGAGAGGTCGGCGCGCAGCGCCGGGTGAGGGGGCCTTTGCTTCCACCTCATAACTGACAGTGCCCCTCTTATTCCTCTCCCTCTCGGGGAGAGGTCGGCGCGTAGCGCCGGGTGAGGGGGACTTTGGTTCCACCTTGTAACCGACAGTGCACCTCTTATTCCTCTCCCTTTGGGAGAGAGGTCGGCGCGTAGCGCCGGGTGAGGGGGTGCTTCCATGACCCAACTGGTCCTTGGTTCCCCCGTTAACCCCAGCCATGCGATCCGCCGGTCCCCCTCATGCGCTGGCCGGTCTTGCGCCAGGCACAGGCAATGGCTAAAAGCCCCGATATCGAGGCCGCCTCGCGAGGCGGCCTTTTGCTTTCCGTGAAGTCTTTATCCACATCGCGGACCACCCAGAAAATGCCAGCCGCTCGACCGGGAATGTTCCAACTGTGTGAGGAACGACCGCTCTTTGGCTGCTCTTGTGAAAGCCATTGATGTCACTGCCCGAAACGATCCTCGCTCCCATCGCCCGCGCCCTCGAGGCCAAGGGCTACGACGCCCTGACACCCGTTCAGTCTGCCGTCATCGAGGACAATGCCGCCGATCGCGACCTTCTCGTCTCCGCCCAGACCGGCTCGGGCAAGACCGTCGCCTTCGGCATGGCTATAGCGCCCACCATTCTGGGCGAAGACGATATCCTGCCCGTCGCCGGTGCCCCGCTCGCCCTCGTCATCGCGCCCACGCGTGAGCTTGCCATGCAGGTGCGCCGCGAACTCGACTGGCTCTATGCGCCGCTCGGCGCGGTCACCGCCGCAGGCGTTGGCGGCATGGACCCGCGTACCGAACGCCGCGCGCTCGAACGTGGCGCCCATATTGTCATCGGCACGCCGGGCCGCTTGCGCGATCACATCACCCGCGGCTCGCTCGATACCTCCGCACTGCGCGCCGTAGTGCTCGACGAAGCCGATGAAATGCTCGATCTCGGTTTCCGCGAAGATCTCGAATTTATCCTCGCCGCCGCGCCCGAAGATCGCCGCACGCTGCTTTTCTCCGCCACCGTGCCGCGCCCCATTGCCGAACTCGCCAAGACGTTCCAGCGCGACGCCCTGCGTATCACCGCGACCTCCTCGGGCGAGCAGCACGCCGATATCGACTATAAGCTCATGGTCGTTCCGGCCGACGAGCGCGAAAACGCCGTCATCAACACGCTCCTCTGGTACGAAAGCACCAACACCATCGTCTTCGCCTCGACCCGCGAAGCGGTGAAGCATCTGTCTGCCCGTCTCAGCAATCGCGGCTTCGCCGTTGTCACCCTTTCGGGCGAGCTGACCCAGGCCGAGCGCACTAACGCCCTTCAGGCCATGCGCGATGGCCGCGCCCGCATCTGCGTCGCCACCGACGTCGCGGCCCGCGGCATCGACCTGCCCAATCTCGATCTCGTCATTCATGCCGAACTGCCGATGAATGCCGAAACGCTTCTCCACCGCTCCGGTCGCACCGGCCGGGCGGGCCGCAAGGGCACCTGTGTCGTCATCACGCCCAGCCATCGCAAACGCGTGGCCCTCTCCATCCTGCGCACCGCCAAAATCGAGGCGGAACAAACCGCTCCACCAAGCGCGGCCGACATCGATGCCCGTTATCGCGAGCAGGTTCTCACCTCTGCGCTTTTGAGTGAACCAATCACCGAGGACGAGGCCGAAAGTGTTAGCAATCTGCTAGCAAAACACCCACCTGAAGCGCTCGCCGCTGCCTATTTGCGTCTGCAGCTTGCCGCCCGTCCGGTGCCCGAAGATGTCAGCGCTGCTGCCCCCGACGAGCCGCGCGAACCCCGCACTCGGGAGCGCTTTGCCGGCGGGTCCTGGTTCAAGGTTACTCTCGGCCGCAAACAGCGCGCAGAGCCCCGCTGGCTCCTGCCGATGATCTGCAAGGCTGGCAATGTCACCAAGGCCGCCATCGGCTCTATCCGCATCTTCGACACCGAGACCATCTTCGAGGTTGCCGCCGATAAGGTCGACAGTTTCGTCAAGGCCGTCGAGAAGAATGGCACGGGCGAGCGCAACGTCACCATCGCCGCGGTCGATGGTCCTGGCGAGCGGTCCGATCGTCCGGACCGCGGTCCGCGCAAACCGAAATCGTTCGAGCGGTCAGATCGTTACGACCCCATGGCTGCTCCGCAGGAGCGCCCGCGCAAAAAGCGCTACGGTTCCTCCGAGATGACTGCGGGCGACTTCGCGCCTCCGCAGGACGCACCGGCCGAGACCCGTCCGCCCAAGCCCAAGAAGGCCTATAAGCCCGTGGATAAGGACAAGGGCAAGCCCAAATGGGCCAAGCCTGAAGACGCTTCTGCCGCGCCCAAGAAGCCCAAAGCCAAGGATCACAAGAAGCGCCGCGCCGAAGACTAAGGCCCGCTTAATCCCCGCCTATCAGAGCCGGCCTTCAGGCTGGCTCTTTTGCTTTCCCGATCTCGGCTGCAAGCGCTGCAATGTCTTCGGCATGCTTTTCCGTCGATGGCTCGATCTGGTCCATCCATGTCCCGAACCGCTTCAGCATCGGCACGAAAGCGGCGATCTCTCCGGCGGACCAGCCGGCCAAAAAATCGCCCATTATCAGATACTTATATGCGCGCACCGCATCCACGACAGCCATGCCGCTCTCGGTCAATTCGATGATCGTCCGCCGCGCATCCGCCTGACTAACCGCCCGCCGCGCGAACCCAGCATCAACCATCTCGCTGACCAACCGGCTCGCCCGCGACGGGTCGATGCCGAGGCGCTCGGCAACCGTGGCGATCATTGTCTCGCCCTCCGCTTCTCCAAACTCGCTGACTGGTCCCGCGATGGCAGTCAGCACGTCCAATTGCGCCAGATCGATGCCCACCTTGAGATCGGCAAGGGCGCGGTGGCCAAGCTCACGCTTCATGGCACGACGCCGCCAGTTCTGCAGCAGCGCGTCGATATTTTTAACAGCATCAATAGTTTCAGGTTCGATCCCTGCTTCGCGAAGCAGCGCATTGAACTCGGACTTGCCGCTTATCGGCATAGCTGACCTCGTAGTAACGGATGCCCTGCGCAAATACATGCTATTGACATGTAATTGCTTGAAGCACATGTATGCTCTTCGATTTCGTTTCGCAAGGGCAAGCGCGCTCAGCCGCTCTCGCCATTAAGGATCGCCCAATGTCCGAACCCTCGCAACCCGCCACAGCGCCTGAGCATCAGTCAACCAGGCTGGTCATTGGCGCCGTCGCCGTCACCCTTCTTCTCGCCTCGCTGGGTCAGACCATTGTCTCGACCGCCTTGCCGGTCATCGTGGGACAGTTGGGCGGGCTCGATCACCTCACCTGGGTCGTGATCGCCTATCTGCTCAGTTCCACCGTCGTCGCTCCCGTCTATGGCAAACTCGGCGATCTCTACGGCCGCAAGATCGTGTTGCAGGTCGCCATCGTCATTTTCCTTGTCGGTGCTGTGCTTTCGGCACTGGCGAGCAGCATGACGTTCCTGATCTTTGCCCGTACTGTGCAGGGCCTGGGCGGCGGCGGGCTCATGGTGGTGGCCATGACGGTGGTGGCCGACATCATTCCTCCACGCCAGCGCGGCAAGATACAAGGACTCTTCGGCGCAGTGTTCGGCGTTGCAACCGTTGTCGGCCCGCTCCTTGGCGGCGTTATTGTCGAGCATTTTTCCTGGCAGTGGATCTTCCTGATCAATCTGCCGCTGGGCGTCCTCGCTCTCGTGGTTATCGCCGTTGCGCTCAAGCCGCGTGCAGACCGGGTCCAGCGCAGCATCGACTACCCCGGTTTTGTGCTTCTTTCGGGCGGCCTGACGGCCTTTGTTCTCGCCACGTCCCTCGGAGGCAATACCTTCGCCTGGGGGTCGATCGAGATCATCGGGCTGATCGCCTTCGCTGTTCTGGCCCTAGGCGGCTTCGTCTGGGCAGAAGCGCGCGCCAAGGAGCCGGTCCTGCCGCTCTCGCTTTTTCGCAACAACACCTTCGTGGTGAGCAATTCAGTGGGCTTTCTGGTCGGCATGGCCATGTTCGGTTCGATCACCTTCCTGCCGATGTATCTCCAGCTTGCCAAAGGGATTTCGCCAACCGAGTCTGCGCTGCAACTGGTGCCGATGATGGTGGGGTTGATCGGTGTCTCGACGCTGTCGGGCTTCATCATGACGCGCACGGGCCGCTACAAGATCCTGCCGCAGATCTCTACCTTCGTGCTGATCGTCGGACTTGTCCTGCTGGCCAACATGCAGCTCGATACGCCAGCCTGGCAGGTTGCCGCGTTCATGTTTCTAGTCGGCGCCGGCATCGGTCCGGTGAACAGCGTCAGCGTGACGGCGACCCAAAATGCGGTACCGCTGGAAGTTGTGGGCGCCGCCACTGCCGGCACCACGCTCTTCCGCCAGATCGGAGGATCGATCGGCGTCTCCGTCTTTGGCGCCATCTTTGCCAGCGGCCTCGCTGCCCGGCTCGGGGATGCCACGCCGGCAGGGCAGTCCGGCAGTTTCAATCCGCAGGCTGTTGCAGCCCTGCCGGAGCCGGTGCGCAACATGGTGCTCGAGGCCTTTGCTTCGGCGCTCCACCCGGTCTTTTACACTGCTGCGGCAGCTGCAGTCCTTGCCTTTTGCCTCACCTTCTTCCTTGAGGAGCGGCCGCTCGCCAACACATTGCGCCGGGAACCTGAGGCGGAAGTGGATGCCGAAGAAGCTGCGACTGCTGCTGCGGTCGGCGCGCCGGCGACCGTAACGCGCTGATGGGTATTCGCTGCAAGGGTGCGCCTTAAGATGCTTGATTCCGCTCCATGGTCCTGGGTCAAGTCTCAGCGGTCAAAACGCCAACGTATACAAGGGATTATTCGGAATTTGAGATCCGCCTGACCACAAACTTGAATCTTCTCGGCAGCGACTTGATTCAATGCCGTAAGTTACTCGTCTGCAACAGTTCCCTCGATAGCCATGCCAGCGATGCCTTCTGGCGAGAATGTGAATGGTCAATTCACTTTATCTCTGTAGTTTCGACGCCATTCACCGCCGATTGCGTCACCGGCCCCGGACATCTGGAGAAACAAGCAGTGCCCTTGCGTTGGCAGGAAGTGGCTTTGCCACTTTTCGTGATCACCCTTCTCGTTGCTCTCAAGCACGTATCGCTTTTTGATCATTTGCCGCTGGCGCGCGCTGCGGGCGTGGTTGCCTTTGGCTATGCGGCTTTTCTTGCCCTCCGCCTTGTGCAGCCCGAAGAAGGCATCATGGTTGAAGGCGGCTGGGCAGAGCTGCGTCCCTCGCTCGTTGAATATTTTGCCTGCTACGGGGCCGCTGCGCTTGCAGCTGTGCTGCTTTTCGCCGTCATTTTCATGAGCAGCGCCGCTGATACCGTACAACTGATCGCCACCTATATCGCTGTGCTGCTTCTGGTCGGCGGATCCGCTGGCATCGGCATGATCGGACTTTTCACCAACACCAGGTGGGACAATCGGCAGGTTCGTCACCGCTCGGCGACCGGCCGCGAGACCGTACTGGATTGGTCCGAGGTGCGCTCCGTCAGGCCCAATTGGCGCGGTATCACCATCACCGGGACCAGTGCCCACATCACCTTCTCGCAGTTCCACGGCGGTGCAGCCCAACTTGCCAAGCACGCGGCAACGCGCGCCCGCCGCAATAGCGAGACAGCGACAAAGGCGTTCGCGGTCTGATCGTCCAGCCCGGGGGGCCTGATGAACTCGACCTATCAGCTCCCCTGATCTCTGCCATGAATACATTGCGATTGTCGGAAACTGCGCGCCCGGCATATCCTGGCCAGCATGAACGCTCTTACGCCCCAGCGAACCATCCGCTCCGTCTGCCCGCATGATTGCCCTTCGGCCTGCGCCCTTGATGTCGATATCCTGCCCGACGGCAAGGTCGGTCGGGTCCGCGGGGCCAAGGACGACCCCTATACCGCTGGCGTCATCTGCGAAAAGGTCGCGCGATACTCCGAGCGCATCCACCACCCGGAGCGCCTGACCCATCCGCTGCGCCGCGTTGGTGCCAAAGGGGCAGGGCAATGGCAGCGCATCTCCTGGGACCAGGCGCTCGACGAGATCGCCAGCCGCTTCCTTGATGTCGAAACCCGGCATGGGCCTGAGGCCGTCTGGCCCTATTTCTATGCGGGGACCATGGGGCATGTGCATCGCGACGGTATAGAGCGGCTACGGGCCGTGCGCGGCTACTCCCGCCAATATGACACCATCTGCACCGGCCTTTCCTGGCCGGGCTATATTGCTGGCACGGGTCTTCTGGGAGGGGTTAATCCCGAGCAGATGGCCGAGAGCGATTGCGTTGTGATCTGGGGCACCAATGCGGTGCACACCCAGGTCAATGTCATGACCCACGCAATCAAGGCGCGCAAGACGCGGGGCGCCAAGATCGTCGTCATCGACATTTACCGCAATGCCACCATGGAACAGGCCGATCTGGGCCTGGTGCTGCGCCCCGGCACCGACGGAGCCTTGGCCGTTGCTGTGATGCATGTCCTGTTGCGCGAAGGCCTCGCAGATCGCGCCTATATGTCCCGCTACACCGACTTCGCACCTGAATTCGAGGCCCATCTTGCCGCGCGAACTCCGGAATGGGCCGCCGAGATCACCGGCCTTTCCGTAGCAGAGATCGAAAGCTTTGCGCGGCTGGTGGGCTCCACTCCCCGCAGCTTTTTCCGTTTGGGCTACGGCTTTTCACGCCAGACCAATGGCGCCACGGCCATGCATGCAGCGCTCTCCATTCCGGCCATGACAGGCGCCTGGCAGCATCGCGGCGGTGGCGCATTTCACTCCAATTCGGGAACTTGGGGGCTCGACAAATCGCGTCTCCAGGGCACGCATCTGCAACAGGGAGATCCCCGGCTTCTCGACATGTCTGAGATCGGGCCGATCCTGACCGGTGATGCAAAGGCGCTCCAGGGCGGTGGGCCGGTGCAAGCGATGATCGTTCAAAACACCAATCCGGCCTCGGTGGCGCCGGATCAGGCTCTGGTGCGACAGGGGCTTCTGCGGGAGGATCTATTTTTGGTGGTCCACGAGCAGTTCATGACCGAGACGGCGGAACTGGCCGATATCGTCTTGCCGGCCACCATGTTTCTTGAACATCACGACTACTATACCCGTGGTGGCCATACGCGCATTCTTTACGGGCCCGCCGTTGTTGAGGCGCCGGCGGAAGCCCGCTCAAATCACGAGGTGATCAACGCCCTGGCACTGCGGCTCGGGAGCGATGATGCCGTGTTCCGATCCACAGATCGCGCTGTTATTGCCGACACCTTCGCGCGTTCCGGCCTGCCGCCGATCGAGGAGGTGCAGGCGACGGGCTATGTCGACAAGGAGCGCCCCGACGATGTCGCCCGCTTTTCACATGGCTTCGGCTGGCCCGACGGGCGCTATCGCTTCGCTCCAGACTGGGCTGCAGTGGCCCGGAAAAAGGGCTATCGCTGGGTTTGCGATCCCAAGATCATGCCTCGTTTTGCCGACCACTTTGACGTCACGGAAAAAACCGACGCGGAGCATCCATTCAAACTGGCGACCAGCCCGGCGCGCGGCTTTCTCAATTCTTCGTTCAACCAGACGCCGGGTAGTCTCAAGCGCGAGGGGGCACCCTCGGTTCTGGTGCATCCCGGCGATGCAGCCGCTCTTGGGATCGTCGATGGCGATTCAGTCACTATAGGCAATCGTCGGGGAGAGGTGCACCTGACGGTCCGCATCTTTGCCGGGCTTCCCACGGGAACGCTGATCGCGGAGGGACTTCATCGCAACAAAGCGCATCGTGGGGGGCAGGGCATAAACATGTTGACCACAGCCCGGCCCGCACCACCATTTGGCGGGGCGCCCTTCCACGATGCTGCCGTCTGGTTGCGCAAAGCCGTCTGACGAGGCACTGCGGATCCTGAAAAGTAAACGCCCCGGCCGTCTTTCAGAGGCCGGGGCGTTTTATTTAGACTCTTCCGCCCAACGCACGCTTTGGTTCTAGGCGGCGTTGGTAGAGAAAGATGGCAATGCCGATCAAGAGGCCAGCAGCGTCGGTCAACCACCCGCCTTGAATCATCGCCAAGGCTCCGACCAGCAGGACGGCGCGAAGGATGTTGTTCAGGTTGCCGAAGAAATAGCCCTGTACGGCGGCACTGAGGAGATAGATCCCGATCAGAGCCGTGACAAAGACATGAACGATCTCGTACCACTCGCCCTGCATGAGAAGGGCATGTGAATAAAAGAACATGAAGGGCACGACAAAGGCAGCGAGGCCAAACTTGAATGCCTCGACCGACGTCTTCATCGGATCAGCGCCCGCCAGACCCGCACCGGCATAGGCGGCCAGTGCCACGGGCGGGGTGATGGCGGACATCACCGCATAGTAGAAGACGAAGAAGTGGGCGATCAGCACCGGAATGCCGAGTTGTACGAGCCCCGGCGCGACAACCGCTGCCGAAACCGCATAGGCAGCAGTTGTCGGCATGCCCATGCCAAGGACGATGGAAATGCACATGGCAAAAAAGAGCGCCACGAGCTGGTTCTGTTCGGCAAGGCCGAGCAGCAGCGTCGAGAACCGCGCCCCGACGCCGGTGAGTGCGATAACGCCGACGATGATGCCGGCAGCGGCACAGACTGCGACCAGCTGGATGCTCATCTTGGCCGCAAGCTCGAGTGCCTTGAGGATGGCGGAAGGACCCATCCGGTAAGGCGTGAGCCAGGAGACGACGGCAGCCGAGGCCATGGCAAGGGTGCCTGCGCGGATCACCGAATAGCCGGCAAACAGGGTAACGACGAGGATGATGATCGGCAGGAAGAGGTATGCTTGGCGCGCCAGAGCTCTGAACTTGGGCAGCTCGTCCTTGGAAAGGCCTTTCATGCCGAGCTTGGTGGCCTGCAGGTCCACCATAAAGTAGACCGACGCGAAATAGAGCACGGCCGGGATGATCGCGGCGATGACGATCTCGGTGTAGGGAATTCCGGTGACCTCCGCCATGATGAAGGCGCCTGCGCCCATGATCGGAGGCAGGATCTGCCCGCCCGAGGACGCCGTGGCTTCGATGGCGCCGGCGCTGCGGGCCGGGTATCCGACCTTTTTCATCAGCGGGATCGTGAGTGAGCCGGTCGACACGACATTGCCTGCCGAGGTGCCGTTGATCATGCCCATCAAGCCTGATGCAAAGACCGCCACCTTGGCTGGGCCGCCACGCCAGCCGCCGGCAAGCGCGAAAGCGAAGTTGACGAAATAATCGCCCACACGCGAGGCCTGGAGGAAGGCGGCGAACGTGATGAAGAGGATGATGTAAGTGGAGGAGACCGCGATCGGATCCCCGAGAATGCCTTGGTCGGTAAAGATATAGGTGAAGAACCGCTCCGGCGAATAGCCGCGATGGGTCAGAAAACCGGGCAGCCAGGGTCCGAAGAAGGAATAGGCGATGAAAACGGCGGCGATAATGACAAGAGCAAGGCCCGCGACACGACGCGTCAGCTCAAGAATCAGAATGACCCCGACAAGCGCTGCGAGGAAATCCGGGGCTTGAGCCATGGCCGTGCCCGCCCGCAGGCGGATGGGGCCGACATTGAACAGGATATAGCCCATCACCGCGATTGCGGCCGTGCCGAGCACCCAGTCGCTCCAGTGAACGCGGGAGCCGGAGCGCTCCGGAAACAGCCAGCCGGCAAGAACGGCGGCGATCGTGCCGGCCACCAGCGGGATGCCGAAAGTCTGGAACACAAATGGCGCGGGATTGCGCATGCCCGCAAACCACATTCCTCCGAAGGCGGTTGCGACCATGGCGAAACCATAGCCTATACCGCCAACGGCAACCGCGAAAAACAGCCACTCGAGCGGTGTGCGCTTGGCCTCCTTCACGTCTTCTGCAGGCTTGAGGGTGAGCGCCGAATAAATCAGGAAGCCGATAAACAACCCACCCGAGAGGTGGATCATGCGGTAGGTCCAGGTTTCCAGCGGATAGAGGTTCAGCACCGCCACATGGAAGGCCGTGTAGGCAATGCAGATGGCGGCAAGCAGATAGTTGATGCGGCCACCCAAGGCGCGCTGGTTGCTGGCCAAGGGTTCGTCGTCGACGCCCTTGGCGATCACCGGCCCGGTATCATCATGGGACAAGGCCGTGGAATTAATGTGCTGAGACATGCGTGTTGGGCCTCCCTGCCCATGAGGCATCTATGCCGATGGCGGCCACCAGGGCCGCCATCGCGTGAGCGTCTGCGAAGGGTCTTAAAGACCTTCTGGCAGCGTGACGCCGATTTCCTCAAAGTAGCGCTTGGCGCCTGGGTGATAGGGCAGGAAGGTGTTCTTGTCCGTATTTTCCGCGATCGTTTCGGAAGCAGTGGCATGGATCTGCAACATGCGGTCATTGTTTTCCATCACCAGCTTGGTGATTTCATAGGCAAGGCTTTCGGGCATGTCGGCATGGGCGACAGCAAAGTTCCAGAGCGAAACGGTCGGTCCTTCCTCGGGGAAGCCCTGATAGAGCCCGCCAGGAACGTCGAAGGCGGCCAGCTCTGGCATCGCGCTGAGAATGGCGGCGCGCTCGTCTTCGGAGAAGCCGAAGATGTTCACCTCGTTTTCTGCAGCGATTTGAGCGAAGGCAGCAATAGGAACGCCGGCTGCGAATGCGAAGGCATCGATCAAGCCGTCCTTGACCTGGCTGACCGCGTCATTGGCGCCGGAATAGGAAACGTCGGGCGAGACGCCGACGCTTTCAAAGAAACGCGGCCAGTAGGTCGCGGCGGTGCCGCCCGCCGGACCCACGGAAACGCGCTTGCCGCCGAGGTCGGCAGCCGACTCGATGCCCGAAGAGCGCAGTGCCACCACCTGAAACGGTGTCTGGTACATGGGGAACAGGGCGCGGAGGCTCTTGTGCTCCACTCCCGGCGCGAGTTCAGATTCACCGATCCAGGCTTCATAGGCCGGACCCATGGTGACGAGGCCGATCTGGTGGTCGCCGGTTTCCACCAGCGTGGCATTCTGCACCGGCCCGCCGGTTACTTCGCCCGAAGCGTTGACGCCCAGTTCTTCGGTGATCAAGCCGCCAAGGCCTGTTCCGTAGATAAAATACGTGCCGCCCTGGCTTGCTGTGCCGATGGTCAGGCTCGACGGCCAGCCTTCGCGGTCCTGCGCTCCTGCAGTGCCGGCCAAAAGCAGGGTCGTGGCGACAGCGGCAGTCAAAGTCCATACGCGCATAAGCGCATCCTCCCAAGATGAGGTGTCGTTGTTAAACAAGGTTTGAACGCCAGCGTGCAGATCCTCCCCACCGCCAGCAATAGTGCAATAGGCGCGGCGCAGAACGGGGATTGCAACAGTCCGCTTCTGCCAAAAAAGCGCACTCGCGCATTTGGCTGGCTGCGATGGGTGGATGTGGTGACAGAGCGGCTATGGTGTGGGTGGAAAACCGCCCACTATTCATCACCGGCTTCGAAGTCGGTCCCGAAAAAGCGTCGCTCTAGACCATAGCGCTGCATTTTCTCGTAGAGCGTCTTGCGCGACAGCCCCAATGATTCATAGACCGGCTTAAGGGCACCATTGTGAGCATTCAGCGCACTGGCGATCGCTGATTTCTCGAAAGCAGCAACCCGGTCGGCCAGCCGCTCCATGCGATCGCTACCGGCGAGCGTATCGTCGAAATGCAGCCCCAGCACATATCGGTCGGCAGCGTTGCGCAGTTCGCGCACATTACCCGGCCAGTCCCGTTCGCCTAGTTCAGCGAGCATTTGCTGGGTCACGTCAGGTACCGGTTTGCGATAGCGTCCGGCCGCCTCGCTCACCAGTTGCAGAAAAAGGATGGGCACGTCCTCTTGCCGGGATGCGAGGGGCGGAACCTGCAAGGTCACGACATTGAGCCGATAGAGCAGATCTGCCCGGAACTGGCCATCGGCAACCCGGCTTTCGAGGTCGCCCTTGGTTGTTGCCAGGAAGCGGACATCGAGGGGCAGCGGCTCGTTGGAGCCGAGGCGGGTGATGATCCGCTCCTCGATCACCCGCAAAAGCTTTGCCTGCAGATCGAGCGACATGGAGCCGATCTCGTCAAGAAGGATCGTGCCTCCCTGTGCCAGTTCGAATTTGCCGAAACGCGCTCGCATTGCGCCCGGAAAGGCGCCAGTCTCATGGCCGAAGAGCTCGCTCTCGATCAGCGTTGCCGGCAATGCCGCGCAATTGATCGCAACGAAAGGCTTGGCGGCACGGGCGGAAAGGTCGTGGAGCGCCCTGGCGGTGACCTCCTTGCCGACGCCCGTTTCCCCCACGATCAGCACATCGGCATCTGTGGGGCCAACGGTGCGAACCTTGCGTCTGAGATCGATCATCACCGCAGCGCGACCGAGCAGACGCTGTTCGATGTCGTCCCGCTGCCCTGCAGCGGCCTTGAGTACCCGGTTTTCAAGGACCAGTTGACGATAGGTTAGGGCACGATTGGCGACCTCGATCAGTTGTGTAGGCGCGAAGGGCTTTTCGATAAAGTCGTAGGCGCCTTCGCGCATAGACCGCACTGCCAGTTGCACGTCGCCATGCCCCGTGACGAGGATGACCGGCACATCGCGATCGATCTCGTGGATGCGGTTCATCAGGGTCACGCCATCCATGCCCGGCATACGGATATCGGTGATGACGATGCCTGGAAAGCCGTAGCCGGCCCGCTCCAGAATACGGTCGGGATTGGCAAAGTCGCTGACGTCGAACCCGGCAAGGTCAAGCGCCTGCGCGGTGGAGCGGCGCAAGTCTTCCTCGTCGTCGATCAGCAGAATGCGGCCGCCGCTCATTGAAAGGTCTCCAGAATGGCATGAGCCGGCATCTCGGTGGCATCGAGCGCAATGGTGAACTCCGCCCCGCCATCTGGATGGTTCTGGGCAGAAAGCGAACCGCCAAAATCCTTGATGATGTTATAGGAGATGGAGAGACCAAGCCCCAGCCCCTTGCCGACACCTTTGGTCGAAAAGAATGGGTCGAAGATACGCCCCGCAATGTCTTCCCCAATTCCGGGTCCATGATCGCGAATATGCAGCAGGACCTGATGATCCTCGCGCTCGGCACGAATTTTTATGGTTCGGTTGCCAAAACCATCCACGGCATCAGCAGCGTTGGAAATGATGTTGACCAGAACCTGCTGCAACCGGACGGAGCCGGCCATCACCGCAAGCGGCGTTGCTCCCAACTCGATATCGAGCTCGGCCTTCGCGGCGGCAAGGCGCCAGGCGACGATCTCCTGCGTATCGTCCAGCACGTCGCTGAGCAGGACAGGACGAAGTTTCTGGTGCGGTTTGCGCGAGAAGTTGCGCAGATGCCGGCTGATCGATGCCATTCTGTCGATCAGGCTCGAAATCCGCGCGATGTTCTCGCTGGCTTCCGGTATGCGGTCCCGCTCGATCAGGATGCGCGCGTTGTCCGCGTAGTTCTTGGCCGCGCCTAGCGGCTGGTTGAACTCGTGCGACAGGGCTGCGGACATTTGCCCGAGAGCGGCGAGCTTTCCGGCCTGAACCAGATCGGACTGGGTCCGGCGCAATTGGACTTCCGTCGAGCGTCGCTCTGCGACTTCGCGTTCAAGCTGTCGGTTAAGACTGGCAAGGTCGTTGGTGCGCTCGGCAACCCGACGCTCCAACTGCTCCTGTGCATCCTTCTGCACCTGCAACCGGTAGCTCAAACGTGCGCGCCGCTGGAGATAAATAGCTGTCGCCATGGCCCCAAGGACGACGATCAGCACAGCCGCGATAGTTGAAATGACGGCTTGTCCTCTCGCCGAGGCGGTATCGAGCAGCACTTTGACGGTCCACTCCGCCTCGGGCATTTCCTGAGCAACCACCAGATATTCGCGGGTTGCGTCATCGCTCGAAATGCTCATCAGCTCGAGATCGTCATCATAGGCGGTGCGCTGCACCGGCAGGTCCTGCAAGATCGCGTCGGCATAGCGGCGGGTGGCTGCGGTGCGCGAGAGGCGGTCCGGGCTCAGGGTCAGCAGCCCCTTGTACATCCATTCGGGCCGGCCAGTCATGAAGATGATCCCTTCGGGATCGGTGACGATGATCTCGTAATCTGCCCCGCGCCAAGTCTGCTCGATGCTGTCGAGGTCCAGCTTGAACACGACCACCCCTGCGATCGCATCGTCGACCCAAACCGGCGCTCCGAAATAATAGCCGCGCTTCAAGGATGTGGTCCCTAGAGCGAAGAACCGGCCGATGCCACCATCGAGCGCATCGCGGAAATAGGGACGATACTGAAAATTCTCGCCCACGAACGAGGTGTCGGTATCGGCATTGCTGGCCGCAATGGTCGTGCCGTCCGGCACCATCACATAGATGTCGGAAGACTCAAGCAGCGTGTTGATCGATTTCAGGTATGCATTAGCCTGTTCGATCCGCGACGAGTCCCCGGGATCGCGAACGAGAGCTCTGATGTCCTCATCGTCGGCCACAAGCTCAGGCAGTTTTTCGTATCGGGCGAGTTCCCCCTCGAGGATAGCGATGGCGAGACGAAGAGTGTTTTGTCCGCGCGCTGCTGCCTCGGCAATGAAGATGCGCGAGAAGTGCGAGCTGCCGTAGAGGGCGATCAGGCTGCAAGCCAGCACCGTGCCCAAGGCAAGAAACCAGAGCGTGCGATTGGACTTGATGCGCATTGGACCCGAATGCCTTTTGAAGCGGCGAGTCTGCACACTCTTGCGGCAAGTGCAAACTGCGGGATGGCGAACGCCACAAAAGACGGGGTCACTGCAGCCCTGTCGCCGATGTTATCGCTCGCGTCCGCTTAAGGGTGAAACCCGCCGAGCGCACCAGAGCGCCGTTCCCTCCATGACCGCGCTCCCCTTTGACCTGTCGCTTCTGACCACTCGATTGCAGTATAGGAGCGGCACCAGGTTCGCACCGCCTAGAGACTTGCAATCGTATCTCGGCGCATTTCCGTCGGTGTCATTCCATAGGCGCGGCGGAAATGGCTGTAGAACTGAGTATGTGACACAAAGCCGGCGCGAAAAGCGACACTTGCGATGGGGATATTGCCGTCGAAAAGCAGCGAACGAGCCCGGATGAGCCGCATCCGCACGACAAACTTCTGCACCGAGATATGCATGACCTTGGTGAAGAGGTTGGCGGCATAATTGGGGTGCAAACCTGCGACCTGCGCTATATCTTCGAGACTGAGCGGATCGGTGAGATTTTCTACGATGTGGCGGACCATCGCCACCACATAGCCAACCGATGAACCGGTGCGCGTGCGGGTGCCCGAGCTTTCAACCCAAGGCGGTAACAGGGTTTCCCAGCCGATAGTCGCGGCCCTGCGGAACATGGTGCCGATCTCGGCACGCGCTATATCGGTGCGCACTGCATTGCCGCTGCGATAGTCCTGGTGCCATCGTTCCAGCGTCTCAAGGCCAATGCAGTCGGGTTTGAGTTCTATGACCCCGCCGCCCATCAGCGTTTCCGTCAGGCGTCCAAGCTGCGGCATTTCGAGAAAGGCATCCATCGGCAGATAGATGTTGAGCTGCCGTGCATCCGCTGCGTCGTGCAGACCTACAGTCTGATGCGGAATACCGGCCCAGAAAACCACAAGCCGGCCTGCTTCCATGCTGACCGGCCCACCATGAAAAACGTAGTCCATGCGGCCCTTGGTCAGCCAGTTGAACTCGATGTGTCCGTGGCTATGGGAAGCGGCCATGATCTGTGGCGGAAATGCGCGAATACCGAAGCGGCCGAAGGCTTTACCTGCCGAATAGAAGCTCCGGTCGGGTCGAGGAGTCGGGCGAGGTGCGCGCTCGCGCTGCAGCGAGGAGCCTCCGCTGATCTCATCAGTCATACTATTCCGTGCTCATCTTAAGAAACCGGAAGAAGTCGTTACTATTCGTGATTGCTTTGGGCCGCGCAAGGCGTAGTTTTTGGATCATGCACAAAGGGCATGACCGGGAGGAGACTCGGTCCGCGGCACGAGCCACGCATGCCGGTGCAATGGGAGGTTCTTTTGAGAAAACATATACATGCCCTTGGCGGGGCAGGCCTTTTGCTGTCTTCCTCAATGGTCGCCGTTCTGGCGCAAACTGCACCCACCACCCCGCCAGATCCGCCGCAATTCGATGCCCAGCAGGTACCGACCTTCGTGGGCGTTGGTGACATTCTCGAATTCCGCACACTGCCTGAATATCATGAACCCGACTATGTGAAGGCCTTTGTCGATGCTGGCGCATTGCCGCCTGTCGAGGAGCGCCTGCCCGTCGAGCCCATGGTCTACAAGACCAGCAACATGCCCGACGGCATCGGCACCTATGGCGACGTCATCCGCCATGTGATCGGTGGCCGTCCCGAAGGCTGGAACTATAGCGCCGGCCAGACTCAAGGATGGGGTGGTATCGATATCGCGCTGTCCGAATGCCTCACCCGCACCGGGCCCCTGTTCCAGGTACGCGCTGAAGAGCTGGAGCCACTGCCGAACCTGGCCAAGAGCTGGGAATGGTCCGAGGACGGCCATGAACTGACCATGCATCTGATCGAAGGCGCCAAGTGGTCCGACGGCGACCCGTTCGATAGCGAAGACATCATGTTCTATTGGAACGATGTCATTCTCAATCCACAAGTCACCCCGCTCAACGGCGCATCGCCGGAAACATTTGGAACCGGCACGACGCTGGAAGCCGTGGACGCCTACACGATCAAGTGGACGTTTCAGGAAGAACGTCCGACGCAATATCTCTACTCGATGGCCTATGGCAATTTCTGCCCTGGTCCGAGCCACATCCTCAAGTCTGAGCACCCCAGCTACAAGGACGGCGCGACCTACGATCAGTTCCGCAATGCGTTCCCGCCCGAATATCTCAACATGCCGACCATGGGCGGCTGGGCACCAGTGGAATACCGCGCCGACGATATCATTGTGCTGCGCCGCAATCCTTACTATTGGAAGGTCGATGAGAACGGCAATCAGTTGCCCTATCTGGATGAAATGCAGTACCGGCTCTCAACCTGGGCCGATCGTGACGTTCAAGCCGTAGCAGGCTCAGGCGATCTCTCCAATCTGGAACAGCCGGAAAGCTTCGTTGAAGCGCTTCGCCGTTCGGCCGAAGAAACCGCTCCTGCTCGTCTCGCTTTTGGCGCGCGTACCATTTCCTACTCGATCTATCCCAATCTCTCCGCCAATGGCTGGGGCGAACCGGATTCCCGTGGTCAGGCAGTGCGTGAACTGAACCGCAATCTCGATTTCCGTCTTGCAGTCACCTACGGCCTCAATCGACAGGCTTTGGGGGAAGCGCTGGTGCGTGGGCCCTTCACATCGCCTTATCCGGGTGGCCTGATGAGCCCGACCAGCTACTACGACAAGGAATCGACGGTTTATTACCCGCACTCGGTTGAAGACGCTAAGGCACTGCTAGAAAAGGCTGGCCTCATTGACACCGACGGCAATGGCTTCGTCAACTTCCCAGCCGACATCGAAGGTGGCGCCGATGTTCAGATCACCATGCTCGGCACCAGCGACTACCAGACCGACAAGAGCCTTGCCGAAGGCGTCGTGGCTCAGATGGAGCAGATCGGACTGCGCATCCTGCTGCAATCGCAGGCCGGCAATCAGCGCGATGCCAACGAGCAGGCCGGCAAGTTCGACTGGACCCTGCGCCGCAATGACAGCGAACTGATCACCGTCGTTCAGAACACGCAGAACCTGGCGCCCACCGGCCCACAGATCTCGCGTGGTCACCGCGCAGGCACAGACGGGACGCAGGATCTTCTGCCCTTCGAAGAAGAAATGGTTGCGGCCGTCAACGGCTTCGTCGGCACCGCTGATCCCGAAGAGCGCATCGAACTGATGAAGACCTATCAGCGCGTCTCGACCGAGAACGTTTATGGCTGGGGTCTTACCCAGTATCCGGGCGCTCTGATCATCAACAAGCGCTTTGCCAACGTGCCTGCCGGTACGCCGATCCTGCAGTTCAACTGGGCGGAAGACGGCCTCATCCGCGAGCGGCTCTTCGTTCCCGAGGATCAGCAGTCCACGGCCGAGTTGCACCCCGACACACTGCCCGGCGCCCCGGGCATCGGCAACGGCCCGGTCAGCAGCAACTAGCGCTGCGAACCGAGCAAGGCGAGGGCGGAGCGCCCTCGCCAAACGACTAGAGACAAGGGGCCTGTTCAGATGATCCGTTTCGTCCTGTCGCGCGTATTATCCGCGATCCCGATCCTGCTCCTTCTGAGCGTCGTGACATTCGTCATCATCCAGGCGCCTCCGGGCGACTATGCCGATTACATTCGCTCCATGGCCATCAACCAGGGCGGCGCTTCGGTGGAAGCCGCAGAGGCCCAGGCTGAAGCCTATCGACTGGCACACGGGCTGAACGATCCGCTGCACATCCAATATTTCCGCTGGCTTACCGGCATTCTTACCCGTTTCGATTTCGGTCACTCGCTTTATTTCAACAAGCCAGTCGGCGCGGTGGTCGCTGAACGCCTGCCGGCGACCATCGCCCTTGCACTGACCTGCCATATCCTTGCTTCCATAATCGGGATTTCGCTCGGCATCATTGCCGCTACGCGTCAATATTCCTGGATCGACACCCTGTTTGGGATCGTCTCATTCCTCGGCATGACCATCCCGCGCTTTCTCCTCGCGATCGTCATTCTCTACATCCTCGTCTTCCGCATGGGGGTTCAGGATGTAGGCAACTTCTTCTCGCCTCGTTATGGCGGGGCGCCCTGGAGCTGGGACAAGTTTGTCGATCTGATCAAGCATGTCTGGCCGGTCATCGCGATCGCGACCTTTGGCGGGCTGGCCTACAATATGCGCGTCATGCGCGCCAACCTGCTCGATGTGCTCAACGCCCAATATGTTGAGACCGCGCGTGCCAAGGGTTTGAGCCGTGGTGCGGTGGTGCTCAAGCACGCAACACCCAATGCTCTTCACCCGCTGATCGCTTATCAGGGCGTGGTGCTGCCCTATATGCTGACAGGCGAAATCGAGGTTGCCATCGTCTTTGGGCTCGCAACCGTGGGTCCCGCAATCACCGGCTCTATGGCAGTTGGCGACGTCTGGGTCACCGCAACCTTCATGCTTGTGCTCGCTGCAACGCTGATCATCGGCAACATCATCTCCGATATTCTCCTCGCGCTTCTTGATCCGCGTATCCGCCTGGGAGGCGCATCATGAGCCGCGACACCCTGGACCAATCTATTCCGCTGCCGCCCGATGCCGGCGGTCCTGCTCCAACCCCAGCGAATGAGGACGTGCATGCGGGCCAGTCAATCGACCCCCGCTACGCAAAGAGCGAAAGTTATCTCAGCCTCGTCTGGCGTCGCATGCGCCGTTCAGTCATGGGCATGCTCGGTATTACCCTCGTTACGCTTCTGCTCGTCGTTGCAGTCTTTGCCGACTTCTTTGCGCCCGTCGATCCAAAGGCGGCCAATGTCGGCTTCGCGCCGCCCGATAGCCTGACGTTCAGCCGGCAGGACGGCAGCTTTTCGCTTATGCCGATCATCTATCCGTTGGCAGAGGGCGAGGAATTCGACCCGATCACCTTCCAGCCGATCATCGGCCCGGACTACGAAAACCCGACTGAGCTAGGGTTCTTCGTGCAGGGCTATGCTTATAACCTCCTCTGGGTCATCCCCACCAACATTCACTTTTTCGGCGCCACCGAACCAGGAAAGACTGTCCATCTGCTTGGTACGGACAAGTTCGGTCGCGACATTCTTTCACGCGGCATTGTCGGCTCGCGCATTTCGCTCACCATCGCCCTTGTCGTCACCCTGATCACCACAGTGGTCGGCACGCTGGTCGGCATCACTTCGGGCTATCTCGGGGGACGGTTCGACAGTTGGACCCAGAAGTTCGTTGAATTCGTCCTGGCCTTCCCGCAACTGCCGCTCTACCTGGCCCTGACATCTCTGATCCCGATCACCGCGCCATCCAATGTGTTCATCGCATTTGTCATTGGCGTCATGGCGGTGCTCGGTTGGGCGCAGCTCAGTCGCGAGGTGCGCTCCAAGACGCTTGCTCTGGCCCGAATCGACTATGTGCGTGCCGCCATCGCCGTGGGTTCTCCCGATACGCGCATCATCACGAGGCATATCCTGCCAAACGTGATGAGCCACGTGATCGTCGCGGTGACGCTGGCGGTGCCCTCGGTTGTTCTGCTGGAGAGTTTCCTCGGCTTCCTGGGTTTTGCCGTGAAGCCGCCGCTGATCTCGTGGGGATTGATGCTGCAGGATACCAGCTCCTTCTCGGTGATTGGCTCCTATCCCTGGATCCTGTCGCCGGTTCTCTTCGTGCTGATCACCGTCTTCGCATTCAATGCGCTGGGCGATGGTTTGCGCGATGCGATCGATCCTTACTGAGGGCGAGCCATGATCAACTCAACGCACCAGACTATCTCCGATCGTCGCCATGACCACGGCGTCCACAACCGTGAGCTGATCCTGGATGCCCGCAATATCGGTGTCGATTTCAAGGTTGAAGGCGGCATCGTTCATGCAGTCAGGGATGTCTCGTTCCAGTTGCACAAGGGCGAGACGATCGCCCTTGTGGGTGAAAGCGGCTCAGGAAAATCGGTCACCGCCCGTACGCTGATGAAGCTTCTCACTAAGCGGGCAACCATTCTGCCGCGGTCGCGGATCACCCTTTCGGGCAAGGACGTGATCGGGCTCAGCGAAAAGCAGATGCAAAAGTTGCGAGGCAACGATCTCGCGATGATCTTCCAGGAGCCGATGAGTTCGCTCAACCCTGTTTACACGGTTGGCCAGCAGATCTGCGAGATCATCCATCTGCACAACAAGGTCTCCCGCGCCGAAGCCATGAGCCGGGCCGAAGCTTTGCTTGCCGAGGTGCAAATTCCTGAACCCAAGGCGCGCCTAAACAATTACCCACATCAGTTATCGGGCGGCCAGCGCCAGCGCGTGATGATCGCAATGGCGCTCGCCAACCGGCCTGACGTCCTGATCGCCGACGAACCCACGACTGCACTCGATGTCACGGTGCAGGCTCAGATCCTGCATCTGATCAACGATCTCAAAAGCAAATACGGGATGGCCGTCATCCTGATTACCCACGACCTGACGGTGGTCCGGCAATTCAGCGACTATGTCTATGTCATGCAGAACGGCCGCGTGCAGGAGCACAACGCCACCGAGGCGCTTTTCGCCAATCCGACCCACCCCTACACCAAGCACCTGCTTGCCTCTGAGCCCAAAGGCACGGCTCTCCCACTCGAAGAGGGCATGCACGACACTGTGCTCGAAGGCCGCGGCGTCAAGGTCAGTTTCACGCTCAAGCGTGGCGGCTTTTTCAAGCCCGACTTCTTCGAACTGAAAGCCGTCGACAGCCTCGACATCGATCTCAAGCGTCACGAGACGCTGGGAATCGTCGGAGAATCCGGATCGGGCAAGACGACCTTCGGCCACGCCTTGATCCGGCTCATCAACAACCAGGGCGGAGAGATCCTCTTTGACGGTGAGCGGATCGACGGCAAGGACCGGGCCGCCATGCGCCCTCTGCGCAGCCGCATGCAGATCGTTTTTCAGGATCCATTCGCCAGCCTCAACCCGCGCATGTCGATCCGCCAGATCATCGAAGAGGGTCTGCTTGTTAACGGCATCGGCGCCAATGGCCGCGAACGCATCGACCGCGTGCGGCAGGCGCTAAAGGATGCAGGCATGCCCGACGGTATTCTCAACCGCTTCCCGCACGAGTTTTCCGGTGGGCAGCGCCAGCGCATCGCCATCGCGCGCGCCATAGCGCTCGAGCCCGAGTTCATCCTGCTCGACGAGCCGACATCAGCGCTCGACCTCTCGGTACAGGCGCAGATCATCGATCTTTTGCGCAAGCTGCAGGACGAGAAGGGGCTCTCCTATCTCTTCATCAGCCACGATCTCAAAGTCGTACGCGCCCTCTGTCACAGGGTCATGGTCATGCAGCACGGCAAGATCGTGGAGCAGGGGCCCGTGGCCGATGTTTTGACTGATCCCAAAACCGAATACACGGCCCGCCTCGTCCGCGCCGCGTTCCAGATTGCCGCCTAGGAGCTTTCACAAAAATGGCAAACCCCAAAATCACCTTCATTGGCGCCGGTTCGTCCGTGTTCATGAAAAACATCGTTGGCGATATTCTGCAGCGGCCAGCTCTTGCCGGGGCCGAAGTGCGGTTGATGGACATCAATCCCACCCGGCTCGAGGAGAGCGAGATCATCGCCAATAAGCTGATCGCCACGCTCGGCGTGCCGGCGACCGTCAAGACCTTCGCCAATCAGCGCCAAGCCCTCGACAACACCGATTTCGTGGTGGTCTGCTTCCAGATCGGCGGTTACGAGCCCTCGACCGTCATCGACTTCGATATCCCCAAAAAATACAACCTTCGCCAAACGATCGCCGATACGCTTGGGGTCGGCGGCATCATGCGCGGCCTGCGCACCGTTCCGCACTTGTGGAGCATTTGCGAGGACATGCTTCAGGTGGCGCCCAATGCCATCATGCTCCAATACGTCAACCCCATGGCCATCAACACCTGGGCCATCGCTGAAAAATACCCCGCAATCAAGCAGGTCGGCCTCTGCCACTCGGTGCAGGGCACGGCTCATGAACTCGCCATCGATCTCGGCATCCCATACGAGGAGATCCGCTACCGGTCGGCCGGCATCAACCATATGGCGTTCTACCTCAAGTTCGAGCATCGCCAGCCCGACGGCTCCTACCGCGATCTCTATCCCGATCTGCACCGGGCCTATCGTGAGGGCAGGGCGCCCAAGCCCACTTGGAACCCGCGTTGCCCCAATAAGGTGCGCTACGAAATGATGACGCGGCTGGGCTACTTCGTAACCGAGAGTTCCGAGCACTTTGCCGAATACACACCCTATTTTATCAAGGAGGGTCGCCAGGACCTGATCGAAAAGTTCGGCATTCCGCTCGATGAGTATCCCAAGCGCTGCGTCGAGCAGATCGCCAAGTGGAAGAAGACATCCGAAGACTACAAAAAGGCCGACCGCATCGAGGTCAAGCAGTCCAAGGAATATGCCTCATCCATCGTCAACTCGGTCTGGACCGGCGAACCCTCCGTGATCTACGGCAACCTGCGCAACAATGGTGTGATCACCAATCTGCCGGCCAATGCCGCGGTGGAAGTGCCCTGCCTTGTCGACGACAATGGCTTGCAACCCACCTATATCGGCGACCTGCCGCCGCAGCTGACCGCGCTTATTCGCACCAATATCAATGTGCAGGAGCTGACCGTTGCGGCTTTGATGACGGAGAACCGCGAGCACATCTACCATGCCGCCATGATGGATCCGCACACTGCGGCCGAGCTCGATCTCGACCAGATCTGGAACCTCGTGGACGACCTTCTCGCCGCCCATGGCAGCATGCTGCCAGCCTGGACGCACGGCCCACGGTCCCAACGCGTGGCGTGAACGACTTGCAGGCGTAACGCCGGTCCCGGCGCAGGCCGGGACGGGCGCCCTAGCCGCCGCTCGTCGCCCGGCCTGCAGCGCGCAACTCAAGCGGTGTCATGCCACGCCTGCGTCGCAACACCTTGGCCATATAGTTGCCATCGGCAAATCCAGTGGCAGCGGCGATCTCGCCCACTCCCATCTCTGTGGCTAGTAGCAACCGCTCCACGCGTTCGAGCCGCCGCTCCAGCACATGCTCGGAAGGCGCGGCCCCCACGGCGAGCGCAAAGCTGCGCACGAAGTGTGCCCGGCTCATCTCGGCGATACCGGCAAGTCGATCGATAGGCAGCTTCTCCCCAATATTGGCATCCACATAGGCGAGCACGCGCGCAATGCCAGGTGGGAGAGGGCGCTCCGGAGGCAAGCGGCTGCCGAACACGGCATCGTGGAGACTGGTCATTGCGGCGTAAGCTGCGTTCGAGGCGATGCCGGGCGATGGATCTGCCATGGTCAGAAGTTCAAGGCACGCCGTGGCCAGGCGGTCGACCTGCAAGCGTGTCGGCTCCAGCACGGGTCCGGCGCTATCGAGGATTTCGCGCGCCAGGCGCAGCGCTTCTCGACCATTGAGCAACAGCCAGAAATACTCCCACTCGCCGCCCCGATCGAGCCAGTAGCGATGCGCATGAGGCATGGTCACGAGCATGGTTTTGCCGGGGGTTAACCGGTGCCGCGTGCCTGCATAATCGAGCCGTCCCTCGCCCAGCGTCGTATGTTGAATCACAAGGAAGGGCGCAGTTCCGCGCTTCATTCCGTCCCAGGAATAGACTTCATTCCGCCGCTGTTCATAGCCCGCGCTTGCAGCCATGCAATGAAGCGGCGCGGCACCGCGCATAAGGCTGAGCGCTCTGATATCATGGCCATGGGCGAGGAGCTGGGAAAGCATGAAATTACCCGGGTTCGCACAAGTCTTCTCTACTCCATGCAAGTCCCTGCCGCTAGCTATGTCAGCACGAAAACAACGCCAGTCTCGTGCGGGAGGAAACGACTATGTCATTCAAGGTTACAGTTATCGGTGCCGGTTCCATCGGCTTTACCAAGACGCTGATCTCCGATCTGCTCAAGGTACCTGAATTCGTCGATTGCGAATTTGCACTGACCGACATCAACCCGCACAATCTTGACATGGTCAAGCAGGTGATCGAGACCATCGTGTCCGTCAACAAGCTCCCGGCCAAGGTGTCAGCGACCACCGATCGTCGCGCTGCGATCACCGGTGCGCGCTACATCATGTCATGCGTCAGGGTAGGGGGGCTGGAGGCGTTTTCGACCGATATCTCTATCCCTCTCAAATATGGCGTCGACCAGTGCGTGGGCGACACTATTTGCGCCGGAGGGATCCTCTATGGGCAGCGCAATATTCCCGTCATCCTCGACTTCTGTCGGGATATAAGGGAAGTTGCCGAGCCCGGTGCGCTTTTCCTTAATTATGCCAACCCTATGGCGATGAACACCTGGGCCGCCGATCTCTATGGCGATGTCAATGTGGTGGGTCTCTGCCACGGCGTGCAGCATGGTGCGCACCAGATCGCTCAGGTCCTCGGGGTCCGCGACGACGAACTCGACTATGTCTGCTCGGGTATCAATCATCAGACCTGGTACATCGACATCCGCGCCAAGGGCCGCAGGATCGAGAAGGAAGAACTGATCGAGGGCTTCGAACGCCACCCGGTCTACTCGCGGACGGAGAAGGTGCGCATCGACGTCCTGAAGCGCTTCGGCGTCTACTCCACAGAAAGCAATGGTCACCTTTCCGAATACCTGCCCTGGTATCGCAAGCGTCCCGAGGAAATTGGCCGTTGGATCGACATGAGCAATTGGATCCATGGCGAGACCGGCGGCTATCTCCGCTACTCGACCGAACGGCGCAACTGGTTCGAGACCGACTTTCCCAAGTTCAAGCAAGAGGCCAACAAGCCGCTTTCGGAACACAAACGCACCAGCGAACACGCCAGCTACATCATCGAAGCAATGGAGACCGGCCGCCCTTATCGCGGTCACTTCAACCGCCGCAACAACGGCATCATCACCAATCTTCCCGATGATGCGATCATCGAAAGCCCCGGCTATGTCGACCGCTTCGGGATCAACATGATTGAGGGCATCACCCTGCCGACAGCGGCCGCCGCGACCTGTTCGGTATCTGTTTCAGTGCAGCGCCTTTCGGTGGAAGCCGCCATGACAGGCAATATCGACACGCTCAAGCTTGCCGTGCTCCACGATCCGCTGGTGGGGGCCATCTGCACGCCGGACGAGGTCTGGGCTATGGTAGACGAAATGGTGGTCGCTCAAGCCCAATGGCTGCCCCAATATGCCGACGCCATCCCGGCCGCCCGCGACCGCGTCTCCAAATCCACTGTGAAAACCCGCGACTGGAACGGCGCCGCCCGTAAGGAAGTCCGCTCAGTCGAACAACTGCGCGAAATGGTCGGCGCTCACCACTGAACAGTTTGGCCGGGCGAACCACTCGCCTGGCCGCACTCATTGAGCCAAGCACGGTTTAACTCAGCCGCGGCAAACCGACGTGCCACCCACCGTGCGGTCAACTAGATTTGGAACTGTTAGTGAAAGTGGCGGAGAGGAAGGGATTCGAACCCTCGAGGCCCTTCCGGACCTGCACCCTTAGCAGGGGTGTGCCTTCGACCACTCGGCCACCTCTCCAGCGGGGTCGGGTCTAGCGGGAGGAGGCTTGGATGGCAAGTGGTTTTTGGAATGCGGCTGTGAATGACGGGCAAATGAGTAAAGCGACGGGCGCAGGGCATAGGTTGAACCTAGTTGGCCTTCCTCCTGGTGGGCGCTAGTCTCATCTCCATGGCTGGCGCACACGAATCGCCTCAGCCGTTTCGCAGGCGAGGGGACGGTAATGGCGAGGTGTGGTCCTGTTTTCAGGCATGCACGATGGGGTGTCATAGCAGCCTGTCTGCTTGTTGTACCAACCTTGGCGCAAGTGGCCATTTCCCCTTCTTCTCCGATCGAAGGGGTCTGGCGGGCGGCACTGTTGTCGGAAGTCACTATTGCACCATGCGGGACCGGCTTTTGTGGATACCTCACCAAAATCGTCGTGCCCAGTGAGGGTTTGAGCGCAAAGGAGACTGAGGTAGCGCTCTCGATGTCGCCCGAGCAATTTTTCGATGAGCGCAACGCGGATCCGGCCCTGCGCAGCCGTCCTATGCTGGGCCTCCACATGCTCAGCCTACGCCCCGGCGGCAAACCGCACATTTTCGATGGCGAGATCTACAATCCGCAGGATGGCAAGACCTACTCGGGCTATGTCGAGATGACGGGCCCGGACGCGATGCGCCTCAATGGCTGCGTGCTCTACAACGTCATCTGCAGGGGCGAAGATTGGGTGCGCGTGCAACCGGATGAAAATTGAGGCACGTACACTGCGATAGGCGTGGCTGGGGAGGGCAGGGCCCTCCCTCGAAGGCCTTCAGCGCGCGCGTTGGTTGAAGAGGATCTTCTGGGCTTCCTTGTCCTCGGAAAGGCTCTTGGTGGGTTCGTCCTTGCCGATGCTAAGGCCTTTGGCAACCGCGGGGCGGGCGGCAAGGCGTTCAAGCCAGGCATGGACATGGGGGAACTCCTCCTTGGAGATGCCATATCGTTCCCAAGACTGCGCCCAACCGATGGAGGCGATATCGGCGATCGAGTAATCGCCTGCGATATACTCATGGTCAGTCAGCTGCTTGTTCAGCACGCCGAAAAGCCGATGGGTCTCGTCGCTATAGCGCTTGATGGCATAGGGCACTTTTTCAGGTGCATAGACCGAAAAATGGTTGTTCTGACCCAGCATGGGGCCGAAACCACCCACCTGCCAGAACAGCCATTCGTCGACCTTGACCTGGGCGCGCGCATCGGTCGGATAGAATTTGCCAAATTTGAGACCGAGATACTTCAGGATTGCGCCAGATTCGAAGATCGAGATCGGCTCGCCGCCTGGGCCTTCCGGATCGATGATGGCGGGGATCTTGTTGTTGGGTGAAATTGCCAGGAATTCGGGCGTGAACTGCTCACCTTTGCCGATATCGATGCGGCGATAATTCCACGGCACACCCAGTTCCTCGAGCATGACATGCACCTTTTGTCCATTCGGCGTAGGAAGAGAAAAGGCTTCGATCGGTTGTGTCTGGGTGGTCATGAGGCACCGTCCTTTTATTGGTGTCCCAGATATATCGGCGCTTGCCGATGGATGGCAAGGGTGGGCACCCGGCCAAGCGGACAGGCGCCCACTCCAACTATTCGCGCAAAAGCCGCATCTGCGGCTGCCCATTGCCGCGCAGGGCAGGGGAAACGCCATGGATATCGAGGGTTGCCGAAACGCGCTGGCGAAACGCTGCGAACATGAAGTTGGGCGTTACATTGACTGGCTGATCGAACTGAATTGTCACCGCATAGTGCTGCATGCTCGACAGCAGTTGCACACCCAAAAGCAGCCCGGAGAAAGGCTGCTCAAGGTAAAAGCCGCGTACCCGCATTCCAACCTGGAACGGCACCGCAACGCGATCGGGCAAGGCCGCTCGCGCCGTATTCCAGTCGCGATAGCCGTGACTGCGTGCGACTTCTTCGAGCGCGGCGCCATGGCTCAGTGTCTGGCCGCTTCTGGCTCGCTCTTCGCGCAGCTGGCGCGCTTCCGATTTCAGCGTCTGGGCTGAAGGTGTATCGAGAGAAAAAGACATCTGGTCATCTCCAGGGGAGGCGACTGGTCCATGGGAGCCCGCATTGCCATGATGCGCCTCGGAGAAAACCGAAGATCATGATCGAGGCTGGGCTTCACCAAGGACCTTCGTCCGCGGGCGGCAGGTGCCAGCAACCGCGCGGTACATGCGCCCCGCGTAATCCGAAGTCAAGGCGTGGTGATCAATCGGGGTGATGGAGCCGATCAGACAATTGCGTTAGGCGCTTTGCTCCGCTGCGGCTAGAGAAGGGGAAATCGAGTGAACTGAGCCATGACCGAGATATTGCTTCTGTTGGCCGGCCTTCTGGGCGGAGCCGTTAATTCGCTGGCTGGCGGCGGATCCTTTATCGTCTTTCCCGCGCTGCTGTTTTCCGGCGTTCCCCCGGTTCTGGCGAGCGCCTCGAACACTTATGCGGCCTTGCCCGGCTATGTCAGTGGCACGGCCGGATATTGGTCGGCGATGGCGGCGCACAAGCACAAGCTGATCGTCTACGGGCTGATCTCGGCCGTGTTCGGATATATCGGTGCCGAACTCCTGCTGGTCGTGTCCGACCAGCAATTTGCCATGGTGGTGCCCTGGCTCATGGCTTTTGCGGTGGCCATGTTCGCCTTCGGCAATCAGATCAACTCGGCGGTGCGTGCCCGCGGTGGTGGCCGTGCCGGCATGCAGGCACTGGGCGCCGTGCTGATCCTGGCGCTGCTCGCGGCTGTCTCGGTCTATGGCGGTTTCTTCAATGCCGGTCTCGGCATTCTGCTTCTGGCGTTCCTCGCCATGGCGGGCATGACCGACATTCACGCCATGAACGGGCTTAAGCTCTTCATCTCCTCGATCATCGCACTGGTTGCCGTTGTGCGCTTCGCCTTCAACGGGACGATCGACTGGTACCATGGCTCGATTGCGCTCGTGGGTGTCACCGTCGGCGGATACGTGGCTGCTCGGCTCGCCCAGCGCATTCCCACGCTCTGGATCCGATGGGGCGTGATCGTCTATGGCGTGGTGATGACGCTCTATTTCTTCTGGACGGCCTATGGGGTCTAGATAGGGCTCACCCGGCGCGAAGCAGGCTTGTTCCTTCCGCGCCCTGTGCCGCCCGCATGGCCTCGCCGATCCCGATAATCACGGGGCATTCGAGCTCGATCTCGAGCTCGGCCAGTTGATCAAGCCTGATATGGGTCACCTGTCGCGTTACCCGTCCGACATCGCTTGCCACCACGACTGGTGTTGAGGCATCGAGCCCGTGGAAGAGAAGTCTGCGGGCCAGTTCACCTGCCGTTCGCCCTGCCATGTAGTAGATATGGGTCGTCGCAGGGTCAGCCAGGGCATGCCAATCCAGGTTGCGCGGCAGCTTGCCGTCGCGTGCATGCCCGGTGACGAACCGTACCGATTGGGCACAATCGCGGTGCGTCAGCGAAGTCCTGAGTTCGGCGGCCAGCGCCAATCCTGCCGTGATTCCCGGCACCACCTCGACAGCGATTCCCTCGCGTTCGAGGGCGGCGATCTCTTCGCCGGCGCGTCCGAAGATCATGGGATCGCCTGACTTGAGGCGGACAACGTGTCGCCCGCCTTTCGCTAATACGATCATTAGTGCGTTGATGTCGTCCTGTCGGCAACTCACCCGTCCGCCACGCTTGCCAACCGGAATGCGTTCTGCCTCTAGGGGCGCAAGCTCAAGTACTGCAGGGGACACCAGATCGTCGAACAATACGACTTCTGCCGTCTGTAAGACGCGCATGGCTTTGACGGTGAGGTAATCTGGATCCCCGGGACCAGCGCCAACCAGCGTCACCCGGCCGGGCCGGAGGCTGTGGTTGGCACTGGAGGCTTTGGCTGCAAGCGTAACGGGCTTCATGGTCCCCTCCCTAAGCAGCCGACAGGGCGGTAAGGCTTTGCGCATCGATCAGGATCCGGTCGCCATGGAGCTGAAGGGAGTAGGTTCTGACGCCCCCTTCATCTGCGCCTTGCGCAAGACCGGTATCGAGCGAAAACACCCAATTGTGGAGTGGGCAGGTGACCTGTGATCCATGCACGATCCCCTGGCTGAGCGGTCCGCCCTTATGCGGACATCGATCATCTATGGCAAAGATCCTGTCTTCGGCGGTGCGAAAGATCGCGATTCTGCCCGAACCAGTTTGTATGCAGCGTGCGCCGCGCCGTGGAATATCGTCCAGTTTGCCGATTTCAATCCAGTCGTTCACTCGCTTCACTCCGCCGCCTGCATCATCTGGAAATCGGCCATGGCCGCAAATTCGTGTGCGTCCTTGCCGTTCACCCGTTCTTCCCAAGGGTCGACCTGGGCAAACTTCTGGGAATAGACAAAGCGCTCGTAAAGCTGCCGGCGTTTGCCGGGATCGGCTACGACATTGGCCTTGATCGAGTCCGAGCCCACTCGCTTGGCCCACTTATAGATGCGTTCGAGATAGCGCCCCTGTTCGCGGTAAAGCTGGGTCAGAGCTGCGATGATCTCCAGTGCCTCGTCTTCGCTTCTGGCGTGGCAAAGCACTTCCGTGCCTTTGATATCGAGGCCAGCGGCGCCGCCGAAATGAATCTCGTACCCGGAATCGACGCAAATCACCCCGATGTCCTTGCATGTCGCCTCCGCGCAATTGCGCGGACAGCCTGACACGGCGAGCTTAAGCTTGGCCGGCGTCCACGAGCCCCACATGAACTTCTCGATGCGGACGCCAAGGCCGGTGGAGTCCTGCGTGCCAAACCGGCACCAGTCGGATCCGACACAGGTTTTCACCGTGCGCAGCCCCTTGGCATAAGCAGCGCCCGACATCATGCCGGCCTTGTTGAGATCGGCCCACACGGCAGGCAGATCCTCCTTCTTGATGCCGAGCAGGTCGATGCGCTGTCCGCCCGTTACCTTGACTGTCTTGACCTCGAACTTGTCGGCGACATCGGCAATGGCTCGCAGTTCGGCAGCAGTGGTCAGCCCGCCGAACATGCGAGGCACGACGGAATAGGTGCCGTCCTTCTGAATATTGGCGTGCACGCGCTCGTTTATGAACCGGCTTTGCCCGTCATCCTCGGCTTCGCCCGGCCAGGTCGCGACCATGTAGTAGTTGAGGGCAGGGCGGCACTTGGCGCACCCACAGGATGTTTTCCAGCCCAGCTCCTGCATCGCCGCCGGTATGGATTTGAGCCCCTTGGCAACGATCAGGCGGCGCACTTCATCATGGCCGAGTTCGGTGCACGGGCACATGGGCTGGATGGCCGCGGGATTGTAGCTGTCGCCCAGAGTTGCCATCAGCAGCTTCTCGACCAGCCCGGTGCACGAGCCGCAAGACGCGGAAGCCTTGGTGTGCGCGCGGACATCGTCGAGCGAGGTTAGCCCCTTGCTGCTGATTGCGCTGGTGATGGCTCCCTTACACACCCCGTTGCAGCCGCAGATTTCCGCCTCTTCTGGCAGGGCTGCCATCGCGGCCAGGGGGTCGGTCGGTGCGCCGGTTGAAAAGCTTTGACCGTAGATCAGCGTATCGCGCATCTGCCCGATATCGGTACCGCGCTTGAGAAGGTCGAAAAACCAGTTGCCGTCTTCGGTGTCGCCATAGAGCACGGTGCCGAGAATCCGGTTTTCCTTGATGATCACCCGCTTGTAGACACCGGACGCTGCATCGCGCAGCACGATTTCCTCGCGATCCTCCGCCTCGGCGAAATCGCCCGCCGAGTAGAGGCTCACGCCGGTCACCTTGAGCTTGGTGGCCGTCTGCACTGGACGAAACACGGCGTCTTGGCCGAGGAGCGTCTGCGCTGCTACTTTCGCCATGTCGTAGAGCGGCGCCACGAGCCCATAGACGGTTTTGTTGTGTTCGGCGCATTCGCCAAGCGCCAGGATGTCGGCGTCCGAAGTCCTCATCGCATCATCGACGACGATGCCGCGGCCGACCTCGATGCCGGCATCGGTTGCAAGCCGCGTCTCTGGACGAATGCCGGCAGCCATGACCACGAGATCGGCCGGATAGACCGTGCCATCTTCAAGTGCCACTGCTTCGACACCATCGGTACCCAGCACTGCCCGTGTGTGCGCCTTGCAGTGGATACGGATGCCGCGGCCTTCGAGTTCACGTTGCAGCAGATAGCCTGCAGCAGGGTCAAGCTGACGTTCCATCAAATGCCCTGCAAGATGCAGCACAACCACGTCCATGCCGCGTCCGCGCAGCGCTGCTGCCGCTTCAAGGCCCAGGAGCCCGCCGCCGATCACTACAGCCTTAGCGTCGGGTTTTTCTGATGCTGCGACCATTGCATCGACGTCATCGAGATCGCGGAAGGCGCGCACGCCGGCAAGGTCCTTGCCCGGCACCGGCAGGATGAACGGCGCCGATCCCGTAGCGATGACCAGCCGGTCGTAAGGTGTCTCGACCCCACCCGCAAAAACAGTTTTGGCCTGCCGGTCGATCTTGGTGACGGTCTGGCCGAAGCGACAGTTCACCCCTTGGGCTGCGTACCAGTCGGCATCATGGGTCACGATGTCATCATAGCGCTTCTCACCGGCCAAAACTGGCGAGAGCATGATCCGGTTGTAATTACCGCGCGGCTCGGCACCGAACAGCGTCACATCGAAACGTCTGGTATCCGCCTCGAACAGGTGCTCGAGCATGCGCCCCGACGCCATGCCCGCACCGATAACAACAAGCTTTCCGGTCATGTTCTTCCCATTCAACGATGGATCCCAAAGAGATCCGAGACCAAAACGAAAATGCCGCCAACCAGCAGACCACGTCCAAAGACGAAACCTGGAGGTTGGCGGCATTGCCAAAGTTGTGGCGCCCACCCTTGGACGCCGATGTTCAGATGCGCCGAAGCGCTTGCGAAACTCTCTGCATGAACTGTGCCAGACTATGAAGCGCAAGAAATATCATGCTGCTTCAACCGGTTGATAAAGTTCAGCGAAGCAGGCTTTGCTGGACACTTCGCTGGTGATCTGCCCGGCAGAGCAGCAAGCTGCTCAAATCCGCATCACCCGCGCTGGGCTGCGATATAGTCGTCGAGCCGATCAGGATCGAAGCGGGCACCATCGAAAAATCCGTCGGGCCCTATGATCAACTGGCCACCCTGGGCACCGACGGCAAGCGGTTCGGCAAGATCGCCTTCGATCTTGCTATTCGCCCCCGGTACGGCCATGCCCATGCCAGTTAGCGCCGCGCGATAAAGATCCGGCCGGTAGCTGCCCATTGCCTTGACCGCATTTTCGGCCGTGTGCTCGATCTGCCCCCAACGAACCATTTGCGAATAGAACCACATCGCGTGGCTCACCCAGGGGAAGTTGGCTGCACGGGAATAGGGCACGAAGAAATCTGGCAGGGTCTGCACCACGCCTTCCTCAAACTGCAATTTCCCACTGATCGCGCGCAGCAGCATTGTGCTGTCGACATTGAGCCGATCTTCCCGCGCCAGCATGGCCGAGAGGGCCACATGATTGGCGGGATCTTCGCACCAGCGCGCGGCCCGGGTCGCCGCCCTCAAAAGGGCCGCCAACTGCTCCGGAAACCGCTGGGCCCACTGCGCCCGCATGCCCAGCACCTTGTCGGGGCTCATCTGCCAGATCTGCCCCTTGGTAGTGGCGATCCGCCCAATCCCGCGGTGGACCGAAATCGAGCCAAAAGGTTCGCCTACGCAATAGCCGTCCGTCCGCCGCGCCTCGAGCGCATCAGCCTGAAAAGGCGGAGGCACGATGACGATCTCGACCTCTTTGTCGGGATCGATGCCGCTGGCCGCGAGCCAATAGCGAAGGGCATAGTTATGGGCACTCTCAGGATGCACCACGGCGAGGCGCAACCTTTCCTCGCCCCGCGCGGCTCTCGCCGCGACCACGCTACGCAGTGCCGCACCTGTTGGTCCGGGAGCACCATCGTGCGGTGCACCCGCCTCAGCCATGGCAGCCCAGACCGCGTTCGAGACGGTGATCGTCGCACCGCCCAGTCCAAGCGACATGGCCGCGATCACGGGTACATCGAGCGGTGTTAGCCCCAGATTGGCGCTGATCGGCATTGGTCCGAGCATGTGCGCCACGTCCAGATGGCCGATGGCAATCCGATCGCGAATATTCGCCCACGAGGTTTCCCGAACGAGCTTGAGCGCGATACCCTCGCTTTCGGCAAAGCCAAATTCTTCGGTGGCAAGCAGGACCGCGCTGTCGAGCAGCGGCACATATCCGGCAACGATCTGGGTCAGGCCCATGGCGCAGTGTCCTTCTTCATGGTCCCAGGAGCTCCGAAGCCGTGATCAGCGCCTGCGCAATCTCAACGATCTTGCGGTTCTGGTTCATCGCCGTCGAGCGCAGCAGGGCATAAGCGGCATCCTCGGAAAGCCCGCGCGTCGACATCAGAATGCCCTTTGCCTTATCAATGGTCTTGCGCCCCTGCAGCTCGTTGCGCGCTGCCTCAAGCTCGCTCTGCAGCCGCGAATAGGCTCGAAACCGGACAATGGCCATATCGAGGATCGGCTTGATCCGGTCCTTGCGCAGCCCATCGACGACGTAGGCCGAGACGCCCGCATCGACCGCTGCCTCGATTTCGGCGGGGTCAGATTTGTCCACGAACATCGCAATGGGCCGCTTGATCGTGCGGCTTAGGGCAAAGAAATGCTCCAGCACGTCGCGATTGGGGTTTTCGAGATCGATGATGACGACATCGGGGGCGATCTCCCCGATCCGACGCGCGACATCATCGATATCGGCAATCACCTGCACCGATGCATGCCCGGCATCGCGCAATCCCGCCTCGATGATCGAGGCGCGGATCGGATTGTCATCGATCACTAGAATGGACAGCGACTCGGCCATCGTCCTCCCCACCATTGCTTGACGGCGAGTTTAAGCGCCGGCGCTTGGGCCCACCCGGGCTGGATCGAGCCGCTGCGGCCGTCCAGGCAAGGCAAGTGCGGTTTCCCGTGGCGCCGTTCGCGCGATAACACGTCCTTTGCGGATTACCGCAAGCCGGGTTGCGCGCAGGCGGATAGCTTCGATCGTATCGGTGGCCTGCAACAGCACCATGTCTGCCTTGTTGCCGACTTCGACTCCATAGCCATCGAGATGCATGATCTTGGCCGGTCCGGTGGTCACGGCGTCGAAGCACTGCCGCATCGCATCGCGACTTGTCATCTGCGCGACGTGGAGGCCCATCGAGGCCACGTCGAGCATGTCGGCCTGCCCGAGCGAGTACCAAGGGTCCATCATGCAGTCCTGCCCAAAGGCGCAGGTGATGCCATAGGTCAGCATCTCGGGAATGCGCGTCATGCCGCGGCGCTTAGGATAGGTGTCGTGCCGCCCCTGGATGCCGATATTGATGTTGGGGTTTGCAGTCGCCGAAACATCCGCCTCCGCCATCAGCGGCAGGAGCTTGGAAACATAGTAATTGTCCATTGAATGCATCGAGGTCAGGTGCGAGCCGTTGACCCGGCCATGCAGTCCCAGCCGCTGCGTTTCGTAGGTTAGCGTTTCAATGTGCCGGCTCAGCGGGTCGTCCGTCTCGTCGCAATGAAGGTCCACCAGCAATCCGCGCTTCTCCGCGATTTCGCATAGCGCCGTGACGCTCGCCGCGCCATCGCCCATGGTTCGCTCGAAATGTGGAATGCCGCCGACCACGTCGACACCCATGTCGAGGGCTCGATTCAAAAGCTCGACCGCACCGGGGTAGCGATAGTAGCCATCCTGTGGAAACGCGACGAGTTGCAGGTCTATGTAGGGGGCGACACGCTTCTTGACCTCAAGCAGCGCTTCCACTCCCAGCAACCGCTCGTCGCAGATATCGACATGCGTACGGATCGCCAGCAGCCCTTGTGCGACCGCCAGATCGCAATAGTCGAGCGCCCGCTCGACCACCGCTTCATGGGTCAAGAGTGGCTTGAGCTCACCCCAGATCTGGATGCCCTCGAGCAGGCGCCCGCTTTGGTTGAACCGCGGCTGCCCCAGCGAAAGGGTGGCATCCATGTGGAAGTGGCAGTCGACGAAGGGTGGGGAAACAAGTTGCCCATCGGCGTCGATCACCTCGCCGGCATCCCCGGCGAGATTGGCTTCGATCGCAGCGATTCTGCCGTCCTTGACGCCGATATCGACGCCCTTGCGGCCATCGGTCAATGTCGCATTGGTGATTTTCAGCTCGAACATTTCTAGGTCTTCCGTCTCGATAGCTAGTGCGTGCGACTGCGATTGAAGCAGCCCTTAATGTCGCTGCCCCTTTGTCCAAGGCTGCAGTAGCGCACGCGGGTAATCCGCCCGTCGCGCTACAAGGATCAGGGCCACGATCGACAGCAAATAGGGCATCATCAGGAAGACCTGGCCCGGCACGACCTGGCCGATCTGCGCCTGCAACCGGATCTGAAACGCGTCAAAAGCGCCAAAGAGCAGCGCACCCAACAGCGCCTTGCCCGGTTGCCATGATGCGAAAACCACCAAGGCGATGCAGATCCAGCCGCGCCCGTTGACCATGCCGAAAAAGAACGCGTCGAAAGCCGACATGGTCAGGAACGCTCCGCCGAGCGCCATCAGCGCCGAACCGAGTACTACAGCGCCTACACGGAGACCCGTCACCGAAAGCCCTTGCGCCTCGACCGAGGCTGGATTATCGCCCACCGCCCGGATGGCAAGCCCAAGTGGCGTCCGATAAAGCACAAGGGCTAGCGCACCAACCAGCAACAGCGCCAGAAAGGTCATCGGCGTCTGCTGGAACAGTGCAGGTCCGACAAACGGAATATCGGAAAGTCCGGGAATGGACACCGGCTGAAAGGGGACGATCCGCGGCGGAGTGGTCACATTGGGCAGGGCGGTGCGATAGGTGAAGTAGCTCGCGCTTGTCGCCAGCAGCGTGATGCCTATGCCCGAGACATGCTGGGATAGCCCCAAGATGACGGTCAGGAAGGCATGAAGCAATCCGAAGAGACCGCCGGCGACAGCTGCAATCAGCACGCCGCCCCACAGTCCTGCTCCGAGAAAAACTGCCATCCAGCCGGCCATCGCTCCAGCAACGAAGATACCCTCGATGCCTAGATTGAGTACGCCGGCACGTTCGCAGATCAGCGCGCCGAGCACGCCGAAGATCAGGGGTGTGGCGATGCGGATCGCGGCGGCCCAGAAATTGGCGGAGCTTAGGATGTCGAAAACCACGTCCATGTCACGCCCCCACGCTTTGCTGGCCGAACCGCAGGCGGAACCGCAGAAAGAAACTGCCGACCAGGACACAAAGCAGAGACAGTGCCACCACCAGATCGGCGATATAGCTCGAGATACCTGTTGCCCGGCTCATCGAATCTGCGCCGACGAAAACGGCGGCAACGAACAGCGCTGCCAGCACCGTGCCAATAGGTGAAAGCCCTGCCAGCATGGCAACGACAATCCCCGAATAGCCAAAGCCCGGCGACAGGTCGGCAGAAAGATAGCCCTTCACGCCCGCCACTTCTCCAACCCCGGCAAGGCCGGCCAGTCCGCCCGAGATCAGCGCCACCTTGAGCATGGTGGCATCGACAGGAATGCCAGCAAACCGCGCAGCCGCCTTGTTCTCGCCCACAGCCCGGATTTCGAAGCCCAGCACGGTCTTGCGCACCATGAGCCAAAGCGCGAGCGCGGCAACGACCCCGACGATCAAACCCCAATGCATGCGCAGACGCGGCAAGAGCTTCGGCAGCTTGGCTTCCGCGATCAGCGGCACCGATTGTGGCCAGCCCATGGAGAGCGGATCCTTGAGGGGGCCTTCCACCAGCATCTGGATAAAAAGAATAACGACGAAGTTCAGCAGCAGCGTGATCACCACCTCGTCCGCGCCAAAACGTTGCTTGATCACCGCTGGGATGACCATCATCAGTCCGCCAGCGAGAAACCCGGCGATCATCACGGTCGGCAACATCAGGGCAGGGGGCAATTGCAGAAGCCCACTGCCGACACAAACCGCGGCCAGCGCTCCAATATAAAGCTGCCCTTCCGCACCGATATTCCAGAGCTTGGCCCGGAAAGCCACAGCCGCCGCAAGCCCGGTGAGGATCAGCGGCGTTGCCCGGTTGAGCGTTTCGCTCAGCGCAAACATCGAACCGAAGGCGCCCTGGATCATCAAGGCATAGGCCTCGAGCGGCGAGCGTCCAGCCAGGAGCACCGGGATGGCGACGAGCAGCAGCGCCGCAACGCCTGCAGCCAGCGAAACGCAGAGGCGAAGGCCCACCGAAGCGTTTTCGCGGGGTTCAAGACGTACATTCATGACGCCAACTCCGCTGCCGCGGGGCCTTGTCCTGCCATCATCAGCCCGATCGTTCCGCGATCAAGCCCATCGCTCGGTCCTGCGTCTTGGAGTTCCCCTGCGTGCACCACAACGAATCGGTCGGCCAGCGCAAAGAGCTCATCGAGGTCTTCTGAAATCACAAGTACCGCCGCCCCCCGGTCGCGCGCCGCTAGAATGCGCCTGTGCACCTCAGCCTGCGCGCCCACATCGAGTCCACGCGTAGGTTGGTTAGCAAGTATCACGCGAGGCCCGCGCTCGAGTACGCGGGCGAGGATCAGCTTTTGCACATTGCCGCCCGAGAGCAGCCGCGCTTCTGCGTCCGGGCCCTGGCAGCGCACATCATACGCTGAAATCGCCGACGCGGCCCTCTCGCGCATCGCCTTGCGATCGAGCAGCCCCATTCGCGAAAAGGCACCGCTGCGCACTTCTTCGATTGCGATATTGTCAGCCACGCTCATCGTACCCACGACGCCATCATGCTGCCGGTCTTCCGGCATGCGCGCTACTCCTTTGGCCACCAGCGCCCGGGGATCGGGCCGGGTCACCGTGTCTCCATAGAGCCGCATGGTCCCGCTCGTTGGCACGGCAAGGCCGGAAATTAGTGCAGCGATACCTGACTGCCCATTGCCCGAAACGCCTGCCAGTCCCACCACTTCGCCAGCGCGCAGAGTGAGATGGACCCCGCTCAGCGCGCGTCCGCCTCCCGCGCCATGGAGAGAAACATCCTCGAGCGCGAACAGCACTTCCCCCGGATTGGCCGGCGTCCGCACCACCGCAGCTACGGCCTTGCCCACCATCAGGTCCGCGATCGCGCGTCGATCTGCAACAGCTGTTTCGAGTTCGCCTGCCGTCTTGCCGCCGCGCAGCACGAGAATGCGATGTGACACCGCCAACACTTCACCGAGTTTGTGCGAAATGAAGATGACGCCCAAACCATTTGCCGCCAGCCGCCGCAGCACAGCGAACAGTCCCTCGGCTTCCTGCGGCGTCAAAACGGCGGTTGGTTCGTCGAGAATGAGCACTTTCGCGTCGCGATAAAGCGCTTTCAAAATCTCGATCCGCTGTTTCTCGCCCACCGTCAGATCGGCTACGCGCCGCTCAAGATCCACGTCGAGCCCACTCTCGGCAATGATCTTCTGAACCTTTGCCCGAGCTGCGCCCTCACGCCCGAACGACACTAGCGGCTCTGTCCCGAGCCGGATATTGGCAAGCCCTGAAAGGTTCTCCGCCAGCGTGAAATGCTGATGAACCATGCCGATCCCGGCCCTCAGCGCCGCGCCGGGTGAACCCGGGGGCAGGGCTCTCAGCCCACCGTTACCCAAAACCCGCACATCCCCCTCATCCTGCACATAGTGCCCGAAAAGGATGTTCATCAGCGTCGTCTTGCCCGCCCCGTTTTCGCCTAGGAGCGCCAGGATTTCGCCCCTGTGCAAATCGAGGGATATGGAGTCGTTCGCCGTCAGCGCGCCGAACCGCTTGGTGATATTGCTTAAAGAGAGGAGCACTGGGGTGTCGGTCATGGGTGGTGCTCCATATTATCCAATCAGACACTGCCCGGGCAACGAGAATGACCGCTTAACCCCGTTCTGTCGACAGTGACGGGCTTGTCCCGGCAATCCATCTCGCCGCCAGCATGGACCACCGGGACAAGCCCGGTGGTGACGATCTGCGGGAGAGCGGCGATGCCCTAAAGGCGCGACGCCAGAAGGGGTGAAGGGGGATAAGATCGCGCAGATCCCCCACAAGATCACTGCGACGACGCTGGCTCGCTATCGTCGATCTCGACCGTAAATGTCTTGGCGAGAATTTCTTCTTCCTTGGCGTTTGCGGCTGCAACGGCTTCCGGTCCAGCAAGCGTTTCGTCGATGATCACGCTGCCGCCGCCATATTCCATGAAAGCATAGATGCCATAATCTGACGCGGTGAACGCACCCGCCTTCACGTCTTCGATTGCCTTTTCGATCATCGGCTCACCATGCCAAAGCGCGCTAGCCAGAATGGTCCCAGGATAATCCGCCGCCGTGTCGATGACGTTGCCGATGGCGAGAATGCCGCGTTCCTTGGCTGCGTCCGAGACTCCGAAGCGCTCGGCGTAGAGAATGTCCGCGCCCGCATCGACCATGGCGAATGCCGCCTCTTTGGCCTTCGGGGGATCGTACCATGAATTGATGAAGCTGACCGAAAAGCGCACATCTGGATTGACGGATTGCGCCCCGGCCATGAAGGCATTCATCAGCCGGTTCACCTCGGGAATGGCATAACCGCCCACCATGCCGATCATATTGGTTTCGGTTTTCATGCCCGCCACGATGCCGGTCAGATAGCTCGGCTCATGGATGAAGTTGTCAAAGGTTGCGAAGTTCGGTTCTGCCGGAGGCAGAGACGAGCCCATGAGAAACGACACTTCGGGATATTCCGAGGCCACGGCGCGTGCCGGCTGTTCGACGCCGAACGCCTCGCCGATGATGAGCTCTACGCCTTGTTCGGCATATTCGCGCATCACGCGCTCATAGTCGGTATTGGTGATGTTCTCGGAATAGACGTAGTCGATGTCGCCGCGCTCGTCGGCCGCAACCAGCGCCAGATGAAGCCGGCTTGCCCATTGCTGCTCCACCGGAACAGTCCAGATGGCGGCAACCCTGGTCGCGTCCTGCGCCAGGCTCACGCCCGCCATCGCCAGCGTTACGCCCGCGGCCATAGCCGAAACGAACAAGCGGCGTCCTACCAGAAACCTGTCAGTCATTTTGTCCCTCGTGTCGAAAACTTCATCTGGACTTTCCCTGTGCTCATTGTCTGAGCAAAAACCACGAGCTTGGCAAGCGGGCGCCCGGTGTTGTGCACCGGACTGTAGATCTACTCCGCATCATCCTTGACCGATTCCATCGACACATGCGTACTGGTATGCGCCACATGGGGCAGGGCGGATATCTTTTCTCCCAGCACCTCGCGATAGGCGGCGATGTCCTTGGTCCGCACCTTGAGGAGGTAGTCAAAGCTCGAGGCGATCATATGCGCTTGCTCGACCTGAGGCAGGGCGCGCACGGCCTTGTTGAAAGCGGATAGGGCGGCCTTGCGGGTGTCTGAAAGTTTGACCTCGACGAAGGCAACATGAGGCAGGCCGAGGCGCTCGGGATCGACCACGGCGCGATAGCCGAGAATATAGCCGTCCGTTTCGAGCCGCTTGATGCGTGCCTGGCACGGAGTTTTCGACAGGTTCACGCGACGGCTCAATTCCGCGACACTGATGCGCCCATCACGCGACAGTTCATCAAGAATCTTGCGATCGATTTGGTCTAAAGTCTCGTAGATGACGCTTTTCATGGGTCTTTCGTCTTCTCAAGTGGCAATAATACTCTGATTTGGGCGTATTCTGCCATCAGATCAGGCAAAAATCCTATGGGGAAACTGCCATGATCAGCTATTCGTCCGGGATCCTCGAAATGAACAGCACCGAAAACCATCGCACTGCCATGCGCTCGCGCCTCTATGTCGACGAGGCCACCATTGTGCCGCAGATGATTGCGGAAACGGGCCTGACGCCCGAAACGCGCGGCGAGATTTCGGCGCATGCCGAACGATTGGTCACCGCCGTGCGCAGCGGCAACCGGTTGGGGCTGATGGAAAGCTTCCTTGCTGAATATGGCCTTGCCACAGACGAAGGCGTGGCGCTCATGTCGCTTGCCGAAGCGCTGTTGCGCGTTCCCGATGCAGAAACGGTCGATGCGCTGATTCACGATAAGGTGGGCGGATCGGACTGGGCTAGCCATTTCGGCGGTTCGTCCAATGGGCTCGTCAATTTTTCGTCCTGGGCGCTTAACCTGACCGCCGACGTCTTGGGCGATCCCGAGGTCGGGCCGCGAAATGCGCTGCATCGGGCGGTTGCCCGGCTTGGCGAACCGGTGATCCGCACAGCCGTCGGCCAGGCGATGCGCCTCCTTGGCAGCCAGTTCGTTTTCGGCCGCACGATCGACGAAGCGGTGAGCAATGCGCGCAAGCCCGAAGCGCTTGGCTATCGTTATTCCTATGACATGCTCGGCGAGGCGGCTCGTACGGGCGAAGACGCAGAGCGTTATTTCACCGCTTATGCGCGAGCCATCCAGACCCTGGCGCCCCACTGCACGTCGGCGGCCGTGCGCGACAATCCCGGCATTTCCGTCAAGCTCTCGGCCCTCCATCCACGTTACGAATTCGCACAGCGCGAGCGCGTTCTGACCGAGCTGGTCGAGGCGACGCGGAAACTGGCGATCGAGGCGCGGAACGCCAATATGGGCTTCAATATAGACGCCGAGGAAGCGGACCGGCTCGACCTGTCGATGGACATCATCGAAGCGGTGTTGGCGACACCCGAGCTAGCCGGCTGGGATGGTTTCGGCGTCGTCGTTCAGGCCTATGGCAAGCGGGTGCTGCCTCTGATCGACTGGCTCGAGGCAACAGCTGAACGGCTGGATCGAAAGATCATGGTGCGCCTCGTCAAGGGCGCCTATTGGGACGCAGAGATCAAGCGTGCGCAGGTCTTGGGCCTGCCGGGCTTTCCCGTCTATACGCGCAAGGCTGCGACCGATGTCAGCTATATCGCTGCAGCCCGAAAGCTCTTTGGCGCGAGCCGGATCTATCCGCAATTCGCTTCGCACAATGCCCACACGGCGGCGGCAGTCCTCCATCTGGCAGCCGAGGCAGGACGATCCGAGGACAGCTTCGAGTTCCAGCGGCTTCATGGCATGGGCGAACGACTGCACGAGGTGCTGCGCACCGAACACGGCACAAGAACCCGCATCTATGCGCCGGTCGGCGCGCATAAGGACCTCCTCGCCTATCTCGTACGGCGATTGCTCGAAAATGGCGCCAATGGCTCCTTCGTCTACCAGATCGCCGACGAGGACATTCCGGCAGCCAAGGTCGCCGAAGATCCGATCAGCAAGCTGCTTGCGGTCGAAGGTTTCGCAAACCCCTCAATCCCGCTCCCCGACGCGATTTTCGATGGTCGTCGGAATTCAGCCGGTCTCGACCTGACCGACCCTGTCGCTTTCGGTGAGATGCATGCGGCCCGCGAGGCATTTCGCCGGACCCAATGGCTTGCAACACCGCTGCCCGTTGACAGCGCAGGGGCCGAAACGACGCCGGTGATCAATCCGGCCGATCCGAGCGATATCGTCGGGCAGGTGGTTTCAGCTTCGGTTGCGGGCGTCGGTGCAGCCATCGCGATCGCTGCCGCAAGCGACTGGTCCAAGACGCCTGTCGCCACGCGCGCGGCGCTCTTGCGCAAAGCTGCCGATCTTTATGAAGCCAACAGCGCAGAACTTTTTGCGCTTCTCGCCCGCGAAGCTGGTAAGTCCTGGGCCGACGCCGTGGCCGAAGTGCGCGAGGCCGTGGACTTCCTGCGCTATTACGCCGATCAAGCCGAGGCCAAGGCGCTGGGGGCGGCACGCGGACCATTCGCCGCCATTTCGCCCTGGAATTTTCCGCTGGCCATTTTTTCCGGCCAGATCTCTGCGGCGCTGGTGGCTGGCAACCCTGTTCTGGCCAAGCCCGCACCACAGACCCCGCTGATTGCCTTCCGCGCGATCCAGCTAATGCACGAGGCCGGTATCCCGGCAGACGCGGTGCAATTCATGCCCGGCGGACCCGAAATCGGCACGGCACTGACCTCCGATCCACGCATTGCCGGCGTTGCCTTCACCGGCTCGCTCCCGACGGCTCATCGCATCGATCGGGCCATGGCGGAAAACCTCGATCCGAAGGCGCCGCTTATTGCCGAGACGGGCGGGCTCAACGCTATGATCGTCGATTCGACCGCGCTGCCCGAACAGGCCGTCCGCGATATCCTGGCGTCAGCGTTCCAATCGGCAGGGCAGCGATGTTCGGCGCTCCGCATCCTCTATGTTCAGGAGGATGCGGCCGATCGAACCATCGAAATGCTCAAGGGCGCGATGAATGAGCTGACCCTTGGCAACCCATGGGACCTTGTCATCGACGTCGGGCCGATCATCGACGAACCGGCGCGCAAGAAGATCGCATCCTATGTCGAGGCGCATCGGGCCAATTTGATCCACGCGCTGCCTGCGCCGTCGCGCGGGAACTTCGTTGCTCCGACCGTGCTGCGGGTGGGTGGCATTGCCGATATTCCCGAAGAGATTTTCGGGCCGGTGTTGCATGTGGCAACCTTCAAGGCCGACGAGCTTGATGCGATGATCGAAGCCATCAATGCCTCGGGCTATGGCCTCACCTTTGGGATGCACACGCGCATTTCGAGCCGGGTCAAGAAGGTCTCGGCAGCGGTTCATGTCGGCAATGTCTACATCAATCGCAATCAGATCGGCGCGGTGGTCGGGTCACAACCTTTTGGTGGCGAAGGACTGTCGGGAACCGGACCGAAGGCCGGCGGGCCGAACTATCTGCCGCGCTTCACGGACGGGTATGCGGATTTGCAATCCGCTGCCGAAACTCTGCCTGGCCCGACGGGCGAAAACAATGTTCTGCATGTCTTGCCGCGCGGCACAGTGCTGTGTCTTGGTCCGAGCGAAGGAGATATTTCAGCGCAAAGGGGGATGGCGGGGCAAGCCGGGTGCGTTCCGATGGTGGCGTCGCTGGACAATTTTCAACTGGCCAACGCGACCACTTTCGATGCCGTTGCCTGGTTTGGCGACGATGCCACGCTGGCACGGATCCGCAATACGCTTGCGGGCCGGGATGGTGCGATCCTGCCATTGTTGACCAGCGCCGCAGATGTGGGGCGGTTGCAGCATGAACGCCATGTCTGCATCGATACGACGGCAGCGGGAGGTAATGCGACGCTGATTGCTTCGGCGGGGTAACCCCTCACCCGTCTCGCGCTTCGCGCGATCCACCCTCTCCCCGAGTGGGAGAGGAATAAGAAGTGTCGCCGATCTGTTCTTCTCCCTCTCGGGGAGAAGGTGGCGCGCAGCGCCGGATGAGGGGGAAAGCACCAAGTAATAAGGCACGCGATGAAGGTCGCGTGCCTTTCGGTTTATTACCTGAGTGTTCGCTTCAGCGCGCTGCGACCGCCGCGGCGAGTTTGGCCGGGATCGAGAGCACGGCCTTGATGTCAGCGACGCGTTCTGCGGTGTAGTAGCCGGTTTCGTGCAGCATGTTGACGGTGCCGACCAGTTCGCCGCCGAGCAGCACCGGCATGTTCACCACCGACTGGCAGCCGAGCGAATTGATCAGCTCATGATCGGGAAATACCTTGGCGATGTCCTCGATGGTGTTGGCGACGAAATAGTCGTGCTGCTTGTGGACGATGTCGAACCAGGAATCGTAGCGCAGCGGCTTGGTGCCCGAGGTGGGATAGTTGGCGGCGTCGCTGGTATAGGCGCGGCGGGCGACTTCGGCGGCAAGATCGACCGTCATGTAGGTGAAAAGTTTTGCGCCCACGGTCGCTTCGGTCAGCGTCTGGAGGGCCGCGAAAGCCTCGTCGGCGCCCTTGGCCTTGCTGATGGCGGCGTCGAACGCGGCAAGCGCTGCGGAATGGTCGGTCATGGTGCTGGTCCTTGGTCTTGGAATTTTGGCTTATGCGCCTGCGGTCGCGGCGAGCAGTTCGCGCGAATAGGGCTCGTTGAGTTCGCCTTGCTTGAGCTGAGCGACATCGGCGATCTCGACGATCCGGCCATGACGCATCACGGCAAGGCGCTCGCAGAGGAAGCTCACGACCGGCAGGTTGTGCGTCACCATGAGGAAGGTGAGGTTCTGTTCGCGGCGCAGGCGCTTGAGGAGGTTGAGGATTTCGGCTTGCACCGAAACGTCGAGTGCCGAGGTGGGCTCGTCGAGGAGGAGAACCTTGGGCTCGAGCATCAGCGCCCTGGCGATGGCGACGCGCTGGCGCTGGCCGCCGGACAGCTGATGGGGAAAACGGAAGCGGAAGCGCTGGTCGAGGCCGACCTGAGCCAGCACCGCCTCGACCCGCTCGCCACGATTGCCGATGCCATGGATCGCAAGCGGCTCGGAGAGCGCCGCGTCGATGGTCTTGCGCGGATGGAGGGAGCCATAGGGATCCTGGAACACCATCTGCACGGTGCGCGACACGCTGCGATCGACGCCATGGCTGCGCGGTTTGCCGAGGACGGAGATTTCGCCTGTCCATTCTGGCGCGAGCCCGGCAATGGCGCGCAGGATCGTCGACTTGCCCGAGCCGCTTTCGCCGACGAGGGCAAAGCTTTCGCCTTCGGCGACTTCGAGGTTTACCCCGTGCACGACTTTGGTTTCGCCGTAGGAAACGTCGAGATTCTTGAGGGAAAGTGCGCTCATGTGCCGGCCCATTGTGTCCGGTCGAGCACCGGCAATTCATCTCGTGTTTCGTCGATCACCGGCATGGCCGCGAGCAGCCCGCGGGTATAGGGGTGCTGGGCCTCGGCAAGTTGGCCGGCAGCGCATTCTTCAACGACACGGCCCGCATTCATGACGAGAATCCGGTCGCAATAGCGGCTGACGAGAGCCAGGTCATGGCTGATCAGGATCAGCCCCATGCCCTTGCGGGTGACGAGATCGTCGATGATGTCGAGCACCTGAGCCTGCACGGAAACGTCGAGCGCCGAAGTGGGCTCGTCGGCAATCAAGAGTTCCGGTTCCGGGATCAGCATCATGGCGATCATGATGCGCTGGCCCATGCCGCCCGAGACCTCGTGCGGATAAAGTTTTGCCACGCGCTCGGGATCGTTGATGCGGACCGCGGTCAGCATGTCGAGGATGCGCTGTTGCACCTCCCGCCGACCCAGCTTCTGGTGCGTCATCAGCGCTTCAGCGATCTGCTCGCCAACGCTCATTACCGGGTTGAGCGAGAATTTGGGGTCTTGCATGACCATGGAGATGCGGGCGCCGCGAATGGCGCGCATCTGCTTTTCGCTTTGGTCGAGGATATCGATGCCGTCGAAGCGCAGTTTGTCGGCCGTCACTTCGCCGGGCTTGCGGATCAGCTTAAGGATGGAGCGGCCGGTCATCGACTTGCCGGACCCGCTCTCGCCCACAATGCCCAGCCGCTCGCGGCCGAGGGTGAAGGAAAGGCCCTTGACCACTTCGACGCGGCCCGAATGGGTGGGGAAGCTGACGCGGAGATTTTCAACTTCGAGAAGCGGGCTCATGATTTGCCCTCGCTTTTGGGGTCGAGCACATCGCGCAGGCCGTCGCCGAGGAAGCAGAAGCCCAAGGACACGATGATGATGGCAAAGCCCGGCATGGTGGCGACCCACCACTGATCGAGAATGAAGGTGCGTCCGCGCGAGATCATGGCGCCCCATTCAGGGAGTGGCGGCTGCGCGCCGAGGCCGATGAAGCCAAGGCCTGCCGCGGTCAGGATGACGCCGGCCATGTCGAGGGTGACGCGGACGATCATGGATGAGGTGCAAAGGGGCAGGATGTGCTGCACGATCACCCGGATCGGGCCCGCGCCGGCAAGCTGGACGGCGGAGATGTATTCGGCATTCCGGATGGTGAGGGTTTCCGCCCGCGCGATACGGGCATAGGCGGGCCAGGAGGTGATGGCGATGGCGATGATGGCATTGTTGATGCCGGGCCCGAGGGCGGCGACAAAGGCCAGCGCCAGGATCAGCTTGGGCAGCGACAGGAAGATGTCGGTGAAGCCCATGAGGATCTTGTCGATCCAACCGCCGAAATAGCCGGCAATGGCGCCGATTAGCAGCCCGAGCGGCGCCGAGATCAGCGCGACCAGCGCCACGATGGTGAGGGTGATTTGCGACCCCCAGACGACACGGGAGAAAATATCGCGGCCAAGCTCATCCGTGCCCATCCAGTTGACCCCCGATGGCGGCAGGAGGCGCTGGCTGAGATTCTGCCCGGTGGGGGAAAAGGGCGCGATCAATGGGGCAAAGAGCGCTGTCAGCAGGAGGACGAGGATGATGATCCCGCCCAGCACGGATAGCGGGTTGCGGAGGAGCGCGGTGAATACGCGGTAGGCGCGCCCAACATTGGCCTGCAGGCGTGAGGTGGGGGAATCGGCGAGAAGCCAGTCACGGGTGGTCATGAGGAGGCTCCTGCACAATTCGAAAGGGATAGGCCCCTCACCCTAACCCTCTCCCCAGAGGGGCGAGGGGACGATGGGCGCGGCTGCAGTTCAGACGCCGACGCAAATGCTTCGCCTCTTGCTTCCCCTCGCCCCTCTGGGGAGAGGGTCAGGGTGAGGGGTGCAAAGCCCGAAATTTCGCCCAAAACCATCAGCGGGCCCTCGGATCGAGGACTCGGTAGAGGACGTCGGAGACTTTGTTGATGACGATGAAGACCGATCCGATCACGAGGGTGGAGCCGAGGACGGCGTTCATGTCGGCATTGAGAAGAGCTGTGGTCAGGTAGTTTCCGATGCCGGGCCAGGAGAAGACGGTTTCGATCATCACCGAACCTTCAAGCAGGCCAGCATAGGAGAGGCCGATGACGGTGATCAGTGGCACCCGGATGGGTTTGAACGCATGGCGCCAGATGACGACGCGTTCAGGCACGCCCTTGACCCGCGCCGTGGTGACGAATTCCTGGCTCAGTTGATCGAGCATGAAACTGCGGGTCATGCGGGCGATATAGGCGAGGCTGAAAAAGCCCAGCACGGAAGCGGGCAGCACGATGTGCCAGACCGCATTCCAGAAAATGTCGATCTCGCCCTGGATGAGGCTGTCGATCAGGATCATGCCTGTGACCGGCGAGACGAGACCATCGTAGAAAATATCGAGACGGCCCGGACCGCCCACCCAGCGCAGTCGCGCATAAAAGATCGCGAGCCCGACAAGGCCAAGCCAAAAGGCGGGGACTGAATAGCCGAGGAGGCCAACCACGCGGATGGCCTGGTCGAGCCAGGAGCCCTGGCGAGCGGCAGCCGTTACCCCGAGGGGCACGCCGAGAGCGACGCCTATTAGGATGCCCAGCGTCGCCATTTCGAAGGTTGCCGGGAAAAAGCGGCTGAGATCATCGGCAACGGCGCGGCCCGTGGACACCGAGCGTCCAAGATCTCCGCTGAAGACGTTGACCACATAGGAGACGAACTGCTCGTAAAGCGGCCGGTCGAGGCCCATGGCGATTTTTGCGGCATCGTATTGCGCCTGGGTTGCACGATCGCCCACAACCGCCAGAACCGGATCGATCGGGATTACCCGGCCGATAAAAAAGGTGATGGCCAGGAGGCCAAGAAATGTGAGGAAAAGTGTGATGACGAAACCGGCCAGCGCCGAAAGCTGACGCCGTGCGCGCTTGCCTGAAATTTTATCCGGTGGAGGCGAGGCCAGCGTGGGCTGTTCGGTCGTCACACGAAATCCTCTTACTTAAACAACGATTTGCCTCCGCAGATTGGCTTTCCTGCGGATTGCAAAACCTTCACATTTCACTTTCACCATACAAGAAACTTTGCTTATATCAAAAAAATTTTGGTGAGGATGGATGGCGGAGACCGCTCTGGCAGAGCTGAATGAGGGGCACCCGAAAGTCGGGGCGCTGATCCGTGCACGCCGCCGCCAGCAGCAATTGACGCTGATGGAACTGGGCGCTGCCGCCGCCGTGTCGGTGGGTTATCTCAGCCAGGTCGAGCGTGACCATGCCACGCCCTCGCTCGGCACGCTTGCCCAGATCGCAAAGGCGCTGGGCGTATCCATCGACTATTTCGTCGCAGCCCCCGCCTCGCACAATGCGCTGACAAGGGCAGGGGACCGCAGCCGGTTCTCCATCGACGGATCCTCGATCGTCTATGAGCGGCTCGGTGCCGACTTTCCGGGCAGCCAGCTTTCAAGCTTCATCATGACGGTGCCCCCGGGGTATAAATCGGAAATCGTGGCGCATGAGGGAGAAGAGATTCTCTACGTGCTCGAGGGTTCGATCACGCAACGCCTCGATGGCGAGGAAATGATAATGAGTGCCGGCGATAGCCTGCACTTTCGCGGCAACCGGCCCCATTCCTGGTCAAACCACACCGATGAGCCTGCCCGGCTCTTGTGGAGCGGCACGCTCGCTCTTTTCCGCTCCACCGCGCGCCCGGCGCGACAGCTGACCGCAAAACCAAAGATCGGCGCCAACAAGCCGGTTCGCAAAAAAGTCAATTCAAAGGAGAAACGCACATGAAGCTCTTCCGCGCTGCCCTCTTGGCGACCGCGCTCACCCTGCCATTGGCAGCGGGCGCCGTTTATGCCGCCACCCCTGCCGATGCACTCGTCATCGCTCAGAACATCGACGATATCGTCGCGCTCGACCCCGCGCAGGCCTATGAATTCTCAGCCGGCGAGATCAACGCCAATCTTTACGACAAGCTCGTCCAGTACGACGCTGCGGACACCACTGTCCTCGCGCCAGGCCTGGCCAGCGAATGGACTGCCGACGAAGACGCCAAGTCGCTGACCTTCACCATGCGCGACGGGGCGAATTTTGCTTCGGGCAATCCGGTTCGTGCCGAAGACGTGCTGTTCTCGTTCAAGCGTGTCGTGACCTTGAACCTGACGCCTGCCTTCATCCTGACCCAGCTGGGCTGGACGGCTGACAACATCGACGAAATGGTGACGGTCGAGGGCAATGCCGTAACCGTCAAATGGACCGGCGACTTCGCCTCGGCCTTCGTGCTGAACGTGCTGGCAGCCCGGCCCGGCGCTATTGTCGACGAAGTTCTCGTCATGGAGAACGAAGTCGATGGCGACATGGGCAATGCCTGGCTCAACACCAATTCGGCAGGCTCGGGGCCCTATACGCTCACCGATTACCGCCCGGCTGAACTGGTTCGCCTGACCGCCAACGAAAACTACTGGAATGGCGCGCCTGCCATGAAGCAGGTTCTTATTCGCCACGTCGCGGAAGCGGCGACCCAGCAGCTGCTCCTGACTTCGGGCGATGTGGATCTTGCCAAGAACCTGACCCCGGACCAGATTGCCGGGCTCGGCGACAACGTCAAGGTCGAGACTTTCCCACAGGCGGCCGTCCACTTCCTTTCGTTCAACCAGAAGACGGAATCGCTGACCGATCCCGCCGTCTGGGAAGCGGCGCGCTATCTTGTCGATTATGACGGGATGACCGAGACCTTCCTCGCCGGCCAGATGGAAAAGCACCAGGCTTTCTGGCCCAAAGGGTTCCCCGGCTCCTATGACGAAACCCCTTTCACCTATGACGTCGAAAAGGCCAAGCAGATCCTGGCCGATGCCGGTGTCGAAACCCCGATCAACGTCACTCTCGACGTGATCAATTCGACCCCGTTCACCGATATCGCTCAGTCGCTACAGGCCGGGTTCTCCGAAGCTGGCATCAACTTCGAAATCCTGCCCGGCACCGGCGCGCAGGTAATCACCAAGTATCGCGAGCGGACCCACCAGGCCATGCTGCTGTATTGGGGCCCGGACTTCATGGATCCCCACTCCAACGCCAAGGCTTTCGCCTATAACTCGGACAATTCGGACGACAACTACACGGCGACCACCACTTGGCGGAACGCCTGGGAAGTGCCGGCCGAGATGAATGCGGAAGTCAACGCCGCCCTGGCGGAAGCCGACCAGAACGTCCGTAACGAAATGTATGTCGACCTTCAGCAGAAGGTTCAGGCGGAAAGCCCGATCGTCATCATGTTCCAGGCCGCCTTGCAGATCGGCATGGGGTCCAATGTCGAAGGCTATGTGAACGGGTCCAATTCGGACTTCGTCTATTACCGTCTCGTGACCAAGAACTGACCCCCATAAGGCCCTGGAGCAACGTCTCCACGGCCATTTGCGGCGGCAACGTGCCCCTCGTGCCGCCGCCTACGAAGCCGGGCAGCATCCCCGCCCGGCTTCGCACTCTTCTCCAAACTTTCCCGCGACTATTGGAGCGAGCAGCGCAATGACTTCCACGCTCACCACCCGCATGGCCAATCTACGCCACCGCATGGCTGAAACCTCGACCGACCTGGTCGCAATCGGCCCATCGAGCCACATGCGATGGCTTGCCGATCTTTCGCCGCACGGCGATGAGCGGCCTGTGATGCTGCTGGTGAGCCAGACCTTTGCTGGCTTTCTCATGCCAGCGCTCAACGTCGATTCCTCGCGCCAGCACACCGATCTGCCTTTCTTTCCCTGGACCGATGCCGACGGTCCAGGCGCGGCCCTGGAGCAGTTGATCGATGCTACCGGCGTGTCTCGCGTCGCCCCCTCTATCGTGCTCGACGAAACCATGCGTGCCGACTTCGCGCTCTTGCTGCTTGATGCACTGCCCGGCGCCAAACGCAGGTTCACGCAGGATACGGTAGGCTACCTGCGCTCTCGCAAGGACGAAGAGGAGCGCGCGCGCCTGAAGGCCGCACATCTTTTGAATGATCGGGCGGTTCAAGCTGCTTTCGCGGCGCTTGAGCCCGGCATGAGCGAACTCGACGTGGCCGCCTTCATCTCAGATTTTTACAAGTCTAACAGTGCGACCACGGAATTCTGTTCGGTCTGCTTCGGCGCAAATGGCGCCTTCCCTCACCACCACACCGGAGCTACCAGGCTCAAGGCGGGTGATGCCGTGCTCATCGATACCGGCTGCCGCCTCGATGGCTATCCTTCGGACATGACGCGGATGGGCTACTTCCAGTCTGCCCCCGAAGGCTACGAAGAAATCCATGCTGTCGTTGACCGAGCCGTTCAGGCAGCGCTTGCGGCGGCGAAGCCAGGCGTCAAGGCCAGCGATGTGGATAAGGCCGCCCGCGACGTTATAACGGAAGCAGGCTACGGCCCCAATTTCCTCCATCGCACCGGGCACGGCCTCGGCATCGACGTGCATGAAGCGCCCTATATCACTGGAACAAGCCAAACCGTGCTGGACGAGGGCATGGTCTTTTCCATCGAGCCGGGCATTTACCTACAAGGCCGCTTTGGCCTGAGGCTTGAAGAGATCGTGATCATCCGCAATGGCACGGCAGAGATCTTCTCCGAAATGCCTCGCGCCGCTGTCGCAGCAGGGTGAACTAGGATCTCCCAAGGTGAGCCGCAGCACTTAAAGTGCTTTGGCTACCGCTTCCATTTGCGTCGCGCATAGTCCCCAGCCCTCATGGAAGCCCATTTTTTCATGGGCCTCCTTGTCTTCGCGCGTCCAGTGCCGTGCGACCGCTGTGTAGCGGGTTTTGCCGCCCTCGTCCTCGAAGGTCAGTGTGCAGGTGAAAAACGGCTTTTCCGAAGGCTTCCAGTCACCCACATACGCATCGGTAAAGACGAGTTTCCTGCCGGGCACGATTTCGAGATACTGGCCAGGGTTAGGGTATTCGTTGCCCGCCTCATCGGCCATGACCACAAGGCTCGCCCCGCCAGGTCGCAAATCGACGCTGGCCCTTGGCGTCGACCAGGGCTTTGGCGCAAACCAGCGAGTGATCAACTCCGGCTCGGTCCAGCACCGGAATACCGCAGCGGGCGGCGCATCGATCAGCCGGGTCAGAACCAGTTCGCGGTCGCCATCGGGTTCGTTTGTCATCTCTTTTCTCCACAAGAAGCTCTCGCCCTCTAGACGAGGCGCAGTGCGAGATTTCGACAGCACGCCACGAGATTTTGTCGTTAGATCCGCAGGGCTGCCAGGGCAGGACGCAGATGGCCCTTATGCTGGTCTAGCACTGAAGCGGCCATCGCGAGGTCATCGGCACCGGCCGCAATCAGCACCGCCAGCTTGACCGCACCATTACTTGCGGTCAAAGCGGCATCGGCGCCCTCGGCATTCGTGCCTGTGATCGAGGCAACGATGCCATTGGCACGCTGTTTGAGCTTGAGGTTGTCGGCAATGACATTGACCATGAATCCGTCATGCACGTGCCCCAGCTCGATTGCCATCAGCGTCGAAAGCATGTTGAGCGCAATCTTCTGAGCGGTGCCCGCACCCATTCGGGTAGAGCCGGCGATGACCTCGGGTGGTGTCGGCAGGCAGATGCCTACTTCGGCTAGCTCAAGGATGCGCGTGCCGGGATTGTTTGACAGCCCGACGGTCCGCGCACCCGTGGCACAAGCGGTTTCGATCGCTGAAACGGGGTAGGGTGTCTCGCCGCTTGCTGTCAGTGCGATTACGCAGTCATCAGAGTTGAGCGCAAGCGCTTCGATCTCCTGCCGGCCCATGGCTGCATCGTCCTCTGGGCCGCCCTTCATGGCAACCAGCGAATCAAATCCACCGGCGAGCCTCACCACAATCTGGCCCGGCGAAATGCCATACGTCCCCGGCAGTTCCAATGCATCCGCCAGCGCCATCAGCCCTGAACTTCCGGCAGCGACGTAGATCAGCCGGCCACCGGCCCGGATGGACTGGGCGGCTACGGTTGCGCCGTGAGCAATCTCCGGAATGGCACTAGCCACGCACCTGGCCGCATCGACCTGAGCAGAGGCGAGGACGTCCAGGATCTCTTCAGCGGGACGCAATTCCAGCCCTTGTGCCGCGCTGTGTCGCATCTCGGTTGGACGTTCGGCCATTGATCACTCCTTTTTTGACGATAATGCCAAAAAAATACCACTTGTCCAGAAAAGGCGAAATCCGATAGGCAAGTTGAGGTACATGGCGGTAGTGGGCTCCGTCCTCGACACTGCTGCAAACCAATGGTATCGCATTGGTATCAAATCGGCATACAAGAGCGTTCCGCACTGAACATGGGGCAGAAAAACACGGTGGCTGAAACGGCGGAAACGTTTTTCTCGGATCAACCTGTAATCCTGCCTCCCGGTGGCCCGCTTTATCTTCAGCTCAAGCGCTGGATCGAAGATGCGATCGCTGGCGGCGCCATAAAGCCTGGCGACGCGCTACCCTCGGAGCGCGACCTTGCCATCAAGGTCGATGTATCGCGCGTCACTGTCCGCAAGGCCGTTGCTCAGCTTGTTCACGAAGGCGTGCTGGTCCAGCGCCATGGCTCCGGCACCTTCGTGGCACCCGCCACTCAACGGGTCGAGCAATCCTTATCGCAACTGACATCCTTTACTGAAGACATGGCTCGCCGTGGTATGTCCGTTCGCGCCGAGTGGCTAGACCGTGGGCTCTATTTGCCTTCTCCTGAGGAGACGGTCATCCTTGGCCTTTCTCCCGGCGAGCGTGCATCGCGCATCGCGCGGCTACGTTTGAGCGGCGACGTACCGCTTGCTGTCGAGCGAGCGAGCCTGTCGAGCGCCGTTCTGCCCAAGCCAGAAGAAGTCGCGGACTCGCTCTACAAATATCTCGAGACATTCGGCAATCGGCCGATCAGAGCCATCCAGCGCATCCGCGCAGCCAATCTGGGCGAGGACGATGCCCGGCTCCTGCAGGTGCCCGTAGGCTCGGCAAGCCTTCACATCGAGCGCACATCTTATCTCGCCTCCGGGCGGGTTATCGAATTCACCCGCTCCATTTATCGGGGCGATACCTATGATTTTGTCGCCGAGCTTCGGCTGGGCGACGCCCCTGGTAATGGAGGGACCAAGCCATGACATCCCAAACACATATGCGGCGCGAAGTGAATGAAATTCCTGAAGTCGTCGCGCGCTTCACCCAGAGCTCTGGTCCGGTAATCGACCGAGCTGCAGCGAGATTGCGACAGACCGACCCTTCAGTTGTCGTCACAGTGGCGCGCGGATCTTCCGACCATGCCTCGGCCTATCTTAAATACGCCATCGAACTCGTTCTCGGTATCCCAGTTGCCTCGGTAGGCCCTTCGATCGCCTCGATTTATGGCAAGGATCTTCGCCTCGATCGGGCCGCAGCGATAGCGATTTCTCAATCGGGCAAGAGCCCCGACATTGTCGGCATGGCTCAATCGGCCCGGAGAAGTGGCGCCACCACGATCGCCATCACCAATACCAAGGGTTCGCCCCTTGCAGAAGCAAGCGACTTCACTGTTGATCTCGACGCCGGCATAGAGCAGAGCGTGGCGGCAACCAAGACTTACGTAACATCCGTCGTTGCCGGTCTGGCCCTGCTCGCTCGCTGGAGCGACGATGCCGACCTGGCCCGGGCCATCGCCGGGCTACCCGAGAGTCTGGCTAGGGCGGTGGACTGCGACTGGACCGAAATGGTTTCCGCGCTCGATGGCCATAATGCGCTTTACGTTCTGGGCCGCGGGCCGGGCTTTGCTATCGCCAGCGAAGCTGCGCTCAAATTCAAGGAAACGTGCAATATCCAAGCCGAATCCTATAGCGCAGCCGAAGTCATGCATGGTCCGGTCGCTATCGTGACCCCGGGCTATCCTGTTCTTGGGCTCGCCGCCCGCGATGCGGCGGAGTCCTCGGTCGCAGACATGGCGCACAAGCTTGCCCGTCAGGGCGCGCTGGCGTTTCTGACAAGCAGCAAGTCCGGCGCTGCAAAAGCGCTGCCCTTCGCCACCACTGGCCATCCGATCACCGACCCGTTGGCGCTGATCGTTTCCTTCTACGGATTTGTGGAAGCACTTTCGCGTCACCGTGGGTTGAATCCTGATGTGCCTCCCGCACTCAAGAAGGTGACTGAAACAGTATGAGCGATCTCCTTGCCGTTCTCGGCTCTCGCATATTCGACAGCCAGGAATGGCATGATGACGCAGCGCTCCTGATCGAGTTCGGTCATGTGGCAGGCATTGTTGCTGCCAGCCAGGTTCCGGCCAATGCAAGCCGGGTAGTTCTTGACGGCGGTGCGATCGTGCCGGGCTTCGTTGACCTTCAGGTCAATGGTGGCGGGGGCGTGTTGTTCAACAACGATCGCTCGCTCGCAGCCATTCGTACCATCTGCGCGGCACACGCCCAGTTCGGCACGACAGGGCTCCTGCCGACGCTGATCACGGATACGGCAGCGGTAACCGAGGCCGCAATCGATGCAGGGCTAGCTGCCGCCGCAGCGCGGGTGCCGGGCTTTCTGGGTCTTCACCTGGAAGGGCCGCACCTTTCTCTCGCGCGGAAAGGTACGCACGACCCCTCGCTTATCCGCCCCATGGATGCGGCCGACCTCTCACGCCTGGAGGCGGCAGCTGCAGGCCTGCCCAATCTTCTCTGCACCGTCGCGGCAGAAACCGTGTCGCCCGCGCAGATCGCATCACTGGTGCAAGCCGGCGCGATTGTCAGCATTGGCCACTCCGATGCGGGATACAGCCAGGCCACTGCCGCCTTTGCAGCAGGCGCCACCATGGTCACCCATCTATTCAACGCGATGAGCCAATTGAGCAATCGCGAACCCGGCGTTGTAGGGGCAGCGCTTGACAGGCCTGAAATCTTTGCAGGTCTCATCGCAGACGGCATCCATGTCCATCCTGCCAGCATCAGAGCCGCGCTCGGTGCAAAGAAGGGGCCAGGCAAGATTTTTCTTGTTACCGACGCGATGTCGCAGACCGGAACCGACCTCCACACCCTGACGCTCAACGGTCGCACGATTACCCGTGCAGATGGCGCACTGCGCCTTGCGGACGGAACCCTGGCCGGTGCCGATCTCGACATGATCGATGCAGTGGTCCTGATGGCCGACACGATTGGGCTGGGCCTAGACGAAGCAGTGCGCATGGCCTCGCTCTATCCCGCACAGGCGATCGGCATGGAGGGCACGCATGGGCACCTCAATCGTGACGCTCATGCGAACTTCGTCCATATGTCCGATCATCGACAGGTGCTTTCGACCTGGATCGAAGGCGTAGAGGTTTTTCGCGCCTAGGCCCATCGCCAAGTTTGAATGTCTCGATCTCAAGGGTCGAACTCAGGCGTTTTCATATTCCGGTCACTCTCATGCCATGGATCGGGCAGTCCGGTCCGTACTGTATGGAGGGCTTGGTCATACTCTGCCACCCGCCTTGCCCCTGACGAAAACGCCCGGAATCCTGGGATTTTAAGAGCTTCTTCAGATCTCTTAACAATTGGTTTCCGGCGGTGTGCTGAATCTGCAACATCCAAAACCCAACCATATTGTGGCACAGGCAAATCCCGCTTTGTGAGATTGCGTCAAGCTTCGCCATGCGTAGAGTGGGTCTTGCGAATCCATGCATGGGATCGTTTGTCGGTCGCAGCGCGACGGCAACACACTGCACCACGAATAGTGTGGTCGCGTTTCGACAAACCGCTGGGTAACCGGCACAAAAATGACTGACTTTGGAGGTCAATTAATGAAACTCAAGAGCCTTATCCTCGGTTCTGTTGCTGCCGCCGGTCTCTCGACCGCTGGCTATGCTGCCGATCTCGGCGTCCTCACCTCGCTGGACGTCTGCGACGCTCTCGGTCTTTCGGGCCTGACCATCTCGTCCGACAACAACTGCCTGCAGATCACCGGCGGCGTGTCGTACGAATTCATCTGGGGTGACTGGAACCGCGAAGCCACCGTTGCTGGTACGTTCGACGAAGTGACCGGCGGCAACCTCGCCAACGGCCGTAAGATCCCTGCTGGCAACAGCGTGGTTGATCCCGTCACCGGCGAAGTCTACGAGCACGACTGGGAATCGAAGGTTGAAGCCTGGCTCAAGGCCGTTGGCACTGCCGATTCCGACTTCGGTCCGGCCAAGGCTGTGATCAAGCTCAAGAGCGTTGAGCGTCTCCAGACCTGGAACGAAGGCCGTTCCAACCGTCAGGGCACCACCTTCAATGCTGTTCCGGCGACCACTGTTAACGGCGACACCACTGCCGGTTTCGTGATCGACGAAGCTTACGTCTCGGTCGGTGACACCACTGTCATCATGGCTGGTAAGAAGGGCTCGATCGCCAACCTCGACGACGATGCTCCGTTCAACTTCCTCGGCCTGTTCATCTCCGATGACATCGACGGCAAGGGCGTTGGTATCGATGCCGACACCGACTACCTCGGCGGCTACTCGATCCAGGTCGTTTCCGATCTCGGCAATGGCGTGAACGTTGGCGTCGGTCTTGAAAACCTCGGCGGTGCGTTCGACCTGAACAACACTGTCGCAGCTGCTACCACTGTTGCTCCGAGCCAGCAGGGTACTCTCGTCGGTGTCGTGTCCTACGCTGGTCAGGGCATCACTGCTCACGTTACCGGCGCAGCCTTCGGCGTGCTCGATGGTACCGTTGAATCCTGGGCAGTCCATGCCGGTGCAACCGGCAGCTTCGACATGTTCAAGGTCCGTGGCGCTGTTTCCTACTGGGACAACCACAAGTTCCGCGGCGTCGACGTCCTGAACGCCCTTGCCACGGCTGAAGCCAGCTTCGACCTGTTCAAGATCGCTATCTCGGGTGAAGTTGCCAACGTCTCCGGCGCTGGCGTCGACTACACCGATTACGGCTTCGGCGGTTCGATCGGTGCAAACATCACTGAAGGCGTGTCGATCAACCTCGGCGCTCGTTACTTCTTTGACGACACCTCGATCTTCGGCGATGACCTCTCGACCTGGCAGGTTGCTGCTCAGGTAGTTGCTGCTGTTACCGAAACCATCAAGGTCACCGGTGAAATCGGCGGTTACTTCGGCGACGGCATCTCGGCTCGCAACTACCCCGCGACTTCCTACGGCTTCACCGAAGACTCTGTCTTCTACGGCGCTGCCGAACTCGCTTGGGCTCCGGGCGGTGGTTTCACCTCGTCCATCAAGGGCGAAATCAACTCGGAAGAAGCCTACAAGGTCACCTTCAAGGCTGCCAAGTCCTTCGAATAATCGAAGCCTCGGTTCTGAAATTTGAAAGGCCCGGCTCACGCCGGGCCTTTTCTTGTTCTGACAGCGGAAAACCGTTGCTAAGTCTTTGTCGGGCGGCTTTTTGCTGCCGCATAAATCCTCTAGTTTGCCGTTTCTTGCATGCGGCGGACATTATATGACGAAACTCTCCTGCGCTCGGATGGTCGCGAGCCTTGTTGTGCTTACCATTGCTCCAGTTCTATCCACGCCCGGTCACGCGACCGGATCGGTGGTGACCGTTCCGCCGCCGCAGGTCGCCGACTATTGGGTCAGCGTTTCCCGCCAGCCTGGCGGCACCCTGGTTTTCGATGGCTACGCGCCAGACGAAGCGACACGTGCCACGTTCAGCCAAGCCGACGGGGCTGATACATCCTGGCTGAAGCTCGGATCTGGAGCGCCATCCCTTTATGACGCCGCGACAGCCTTTGGTCTTGCCACCTTAAACCGGCTGAGCGAAGGCCGCTTCGCGCTCCGCGGCACCGTCCTGTCCGTTTCAGGCGTAGCGAACACGCAGGCGGACTTCATAGATCTTCGGCAGAACCTGCGCACTGCAGTGCCTCAGGGCACGATTTTAGCCATGGCCGAGATTTCTGCTCCACGGATTGAGCGCTACACCTTTTCCGCCCGCCTTAATTCCGGCGGGGGTTTGGCGCTGAGTGGCTATGTCCCGTCGCCTGAAGTCGAGAATACCCTCATTGATCTTGCTGGGGCAGGAACGACTTCAGCCCTGCGCTATGGGTCTGGCGAACCTGTCGACTTTGTCTCCGTTCTTGATCATGCACTGCCGCTCATGTCCCGACTCGCTGATGGCGAGATGCGGCTTGATAGGGGGCAGTGGCTCCTTTCAGGCACGCCTAAATCGGCCGCGGACGCTGATTCCATCCGTGAAACCCTCGCCGAGCACCGCCTGATCGAGCACGGCTGGAGCTTGGCGCTCGCTGCTCCGGCTCCTATGCCGCAGCCGGCTGTCAGGCCTGTGGTGGAAACATCAGCCGAACCAAGGCCCGACCGCGAGCCGATTGTTGCTGAAACGTTGGTGGGAGTCGCGCAAGTTGCAGCTGCTGCTCCTGATGCTGCGGCGCTCGATCAGTGCCGCGCTGTGCTCGATGAGCTGTCCGACCAGAATGCGATCTTGTTCCGCTCCGGCGCTGCGGTGTTGCTCGAAGGAGCATCAGATATCATTGGCGCGATGGCCGATGCCTTGGCCCGGTGTCCGGACGCCAGCGTAGAAGTGGCTGGTCACACCGACTCTGATGGCGATGCGGGTGCGAACCTGGCTCTTTCGGTTGCGCGCGCCGAGGCCGTCGTTTCCGTACTTATCAATCTTGGGATCGCGCCCGACCGGCTTTACGCCGTTGGCTATGGCGAGTCTCAGCCGGTCGCCGACAATGGTTCTCCGGCTGGAAAGGCACTGAATCGCCGCATCGTCGTGTCCCTTCGCGTGCCGAACTGAGAGCTAGGCAGCGCGTTTGATTGCGTCGCGCGAAACGCGCGTGACGAAATCGGCCACCGCCTCGATTTCCTCGTGCTGGTCAAACAGGGCAGGGGAGCCTTGGCCGGCGATCGTCAGCGCTTCTGCGTCGGGTCGTCGCTTGACCATCTCCTCGAAGGTTTCTCGTCGCAACTGGTCGGTAAGTTGGGTACGCAACATCATCAAGGGCAGGCTCTTTAAAGCCTCAAAGAGCGGCCACTGTGGCTCCAGCACGTCGCCGAGGCCGATCTTGGCAAGGGGCGCTAGAATCCGCTCGTCAAAGAGCGGCCGCAGCCGTCCTCGTTTGTCCATTGTGTAGCTGCGTTGCGCCAGGGCATCGAGTTGCTCCCCGGAAAGGTCGGGATAGTCGCCCGCTAGCATTCGTCGCAGTCCGGCAGTCACGCGCTTTGCGCCGCGCAGGGTGCGAATGTGCTCAAAGTTGTTGCGCAATCGTACGATCCCGCGTGAATCCACGACTGGTCCGGCATCCAGCAGTACCAGGCCGGCGATCAGCAGGGGGTGCCTGGCTGCCAGTGCCATGCTGACCTGTCCGCCGTGTCCCTGAGCCAGAAGGATCGATCGGCGAATGCCGAGCGCCGCAAGAATGTCAGCGACATCTTCGGCGTCGGCAAGCGTGCCGTAATCGGCGTCCCGCTCCCGGTCATCGGCGCGTCCGCGGCCAGGCAGGTCAACCAGCACCAGAGGCCAGTTCTCGCCTTTGCGGCGCCTGAAATAGTCAGCCAGCCCGATGAAGTCACTCATGTTTCGCTGAAGCCCGGAAAGGCAAATCAGCGGCAGGGTGTGTCCCCCGAGAGGTGCAGTAAGGTGAATTGCAGCACGCACACGCGGATTGCGCGTCGCAACATACTGCACTGGCAAACCCGCAAATGCAGCGTGCTCGTCGGGTACAAACCTGGGCTTTCTCACGCTGGCTTTCCCCTCTGGCTGTTCGTCTCATCATAGCTAGCGCGAAGAACAGCGCAGGCATAGTGCCGCGGCTCGGGCAAAGCGTTGATTGCGACAGAACTGCCATCTGCCTTGTGACATGCAACGGTTGAAAGTATGGTGCGCGAGGGTCGGTTGGCCCAAATGACATGACAACCCGGCTGAGGCCGGCAACAGGGAATATCGACGAAAATGCTGCGAGGTTCGATTACGGCACTCATCACCCCCATGCGTGACGGGGTTGTGGATGAGAAAGCCTTCGCCAGCTTCGTCGATTGGCAGATCTCGCAGGGCACTCACGGCCTCGTGCCTGTCGGCACCACAGGCGAAAGCCCCACGGTCAGCCATGAAGAGCATCGTCGCGTTGTGGAAATCTGCATCGAGGTGACCGGCAAGCGCGTGCCCATCGTGGCCGGCGCGGGGTCGAATTCGACGGCCGAAGCGGTCTCACTTGCCAAGTTTGCTGAGTCCACCGGCGCCGATGCGGTTCTTTCGGTTGTGCCCTATTACAACAAGCCCAATCAGGAAGGGCTATTTCAGCATTTCTCTGCAGTGGCTAGAGCAGTCGGCATCCCGGTCGTCCTCTATAGCGTGCCGGGCCGCACGATCGTTGATCTGAGCGTCGACACCATTGCCCGGCTACGCGATGCCCATGACAATATCATCGGTGTCAAGGACGCCACGGGCAATCTCGAACGCGCGACCGCACAGCGCGTGAAGCTCGGGTCCGACTTTATCCTTCTCTCAGGCGACGACAGCACAGCCCTAGGGTTTAACGCGCATGGTGGTCACGGCTGTATCTCGGTAACCGCCAATGTGGCACCGCGCCTTTGCTCGCAGATGCAGGAGTTTTCCCTCGCAGGCGATTTCAAGGCAGCGCGCGAGATCAACGACAAGCTCTCGTTTCTTCACAAGGATCTTTTCATGGAGCCTAATCCGGCTCCGGCAAAGTATGTGGCCAATCGGCTCAATCTTTGCGCCAACGAGATGCGCCTGCCCCTCACGCCGATCAGCAAGCCCACGCAAGACGCCATGGACTTTGCAATGGCCCATGCGGGTCTTATCTAGAAGCTTTACCTAAGCGATGCGGGCCGGTGCTCTGCACCGGTTTTGCATTCAAGAGAGCCATGGCACAGCAAAAGAACGACAAGAACAAGAATGGGTGGATCAGTCACGGTCTCGTGGCTGAAAACCGTCGTGCGCGTTTCGATTACGAGATCGGGGAAACTATCGAAGCGGGGATTGTACTGACAGGTACGGAAGTGAAGTCGCTTCGGCTCGGCAAGGCGCAGATCGCCGAATCATACGCATCGCCGGAGCAGGGCGAACTCTGGCTGATCAACGCTCACATCCCCGAATATTTGCAGGCCAATCGCTTCAATCATTCCGAAAAGCGTCCGCGCAAGCTCCTCGTTTCCAAGAAGCAGCTTGCAAAGCTGGATCAGGAAGTTTCGCGCGCCGGCAACACCATTGTCCCACTCAAATTGTTCTTCAACGACCAAGGCCGTGCCAAGCTTCTGATCGGGCTCGGAAAAGGCAAGAAGAACTACGACAAGCGTGCAACAAGCCGCGATCGCGATTGGAACCGCGACAAGGCTCGCATCATGAAGGAAGGTGGGCGGGGATAGGGTTGGGTTTCATTCAGAAGCCCTTCACTCCAGACTAAGCCTCGGTCGGCCTCTGCACCTGCGGCCGACCGACAGTTTTGGCAAGTTCGGCCACATCCATGAAGAAGTCTGCCTGGCGGCGCAGGTCGTCCGAAATCATCGGAGTAGAGGTCGATAGCGTCGACACCACGGTGACGCGCTTACCCTTGCGCTGTAGCGCAGCCACAAGCGCCTTGAAATCGCCGTCGCCGGAAAACAGGATCAGGTGGTCATAATAGGATGAGAGCTCGAGTGCGTCGACGCAAAGCTCGATATCCATATTACCCTTGATCTTGCGTCGCCCAAGCGCGTCGGTGAACTCCTTGGCAGGCTTGGTGACCACCGTATAGCCGTTGTAGTCGAGCCAGTCGATCAGCGGCCGGATCGAGGAATATTCCTGATCTTCCACCAGTGCGGTGTAGTAGTTTGCGCGGAGAAGATAGGCCTTGGAACTGAACTCGCTCAACAGTTTACGGTAATCGATATCAATCCCGATCGCCTTGGACGTCGCGTAAAGGTTTGCACCATCGATAAAGAGGGCAATCTTTTCACGGGGATCTACGGCCATCGTCTGAATATCCTCTAAAGTAAATAGTCCGAACAAATCTCGATTGGTCACGAGCTGGGCGCGAAATCTGCACCCTCGTATGTCGTCAAATAAATTCATGTTCCGTATATTTAGCCCCTACGCATTACGCAAGCCGGTGCGCTGATTCCCGTTGCGGGTTGCGCTGGCTGCAAGCGTAGTGTATGCGAAGACTTTATCCCCACAAGTTTGGAGACGTTCGTGGCACGCGTCACCGTTGAAGACTGCATCGAGAAGGTCGACAATCGCTTCGACCTCGTGCTCATGGCCGCTCATCGTGCGCGCATGATTTCCTCTGGCGCTCAGATCACTGTGGCGCGTGACAACGACAAGAATCCGGTTGTTGCCTTGCGCGAGATCGGTGACGGCACCATTTCGCCGGACGACCTGCACGAAGATCTGATCCATTCGCTGCAGAAATATGTCGAAGTGGACGAGCCCGAAAGCCACGCCGCTCCGCTCATCGAGAGCGCAGGAGACGATGACTCGATCAACTTCGACACGATCAGCGAAGAAGAACTCTTGCGCGGCATCGAAAGCCTGGCGCCGCCAGAGCGCCGCGACGACTAAGTCGTCTGGCACTGTGTTTCAAGCACCCTCGGCATTGCCGGGGGTGTTTTGTTTCAGTTGGGTCCTTCGTCCCTCACTTAGTTCAAGCCCGACTCTTCCCATTTTCATTCGACGCGCTAAGTATGGATCTATCCGAGAGCGGCGACTTCCATGATGCGTCAGTATGAGCTCGTCGAACGCGTTCAGGCTTACAACCCGAACGCCGACGAGCAGTTGTTGAATAAGGCCTATGTCTACGCCATGCAAAAGCATGGCTCGCAAAAGCGCGCCTCCGGCGACCCCTATTTCAACCATCCGCTCGAAGTGGCCGCGATCCTGACCGAGCTCAAGCTCGACGATGCCTCCATTGCCGTCGGACTTTTGCACGACACAGTGGAAGATACCGATGCGACTCGGGCCGAGATCGACCAGATCTTCGGCGGCGAGATCGCGACCATTGTTGATGGCCTCACCAAGATCGAGCGACTCAATCTCGTCAGTCGCGAGGAGGCCCAGGCCGAAAACTTGAGGAAGCTGCTTCTCGCCATTAGTCAGGACGTGCGCGTTCTCTTGGTCAAGCTGGCGGACCGGCTGCATAACATGCGCACGCTCCAGTTCATGCGCGCTGACAAGCAGCAGCGCATCGCACAGGAGACCATGGATATCTATGCCCCGCTCGCCGGCCGCATGGGTATGCAGGACATGCGCAACGAGCTGGAAGACCTCAGTTTCCGCATCCTTCAGCCCGAGCACTACAAGGCCATCACCGAGCGGCTTGACCTGTTGCAGGTCGAAAATCGTGAGGCGATCGACACCATTACGCGCGAATTGACCGACAGGCTTGCTCTTGCAGGCATCACGGCGCGGGTAAAGGCGCGGGTGAAATCACCCTATTCCATCTTCGCCAAAATCCAGCGCAAATCCATAGCGCTTGAGCAGCTGTCCGACATGATCGGCTTTCGCGTGATCGTGAGTTCCCTGCCGGAATGCTACACGACCGTTGGGCTGATCCATACGACTTGGAAAGTCGTGCCCGGCCGCTTCAAGGACTATATCTCTGTCCCCAAGCACAACGACTACCGTTCGATCCACACAACCATCGTCGGCCCTAGCCGGCAGCGAGTCGAATTGCAGATTCGCACTGAAGAGATGGATCGCATCGCCGAGTTCGGTATCGCCGCACACGCACTCTACAAGGACGGCTCGTCTGCCAATCTAGGTCGTATCGAGAACGAGTCGCAGGCCTATGGCTCGCTGCGCCAGACCATCAGCCATCTCACCTCCGGCATCTCGGCCGAAGATTTCCTCGAATATACCAAGCTTGAACTCTTCCAGGATCAGGTCTTTTGCTTCACGCCGCGCGGGCGCCTCATTGCCCTGCCGCGGGGCGCGACACCGATCGACTTCGCCTACGCGCTTCACACCGATATTGGCGATACCTGTGTCGGGGCGAAGATCAATGGCCTGATCCTGCCGCTCGTGACGCAACTTCGTTCCGGAGATGAAGTCGAAATTCTGCGGGACCAGAACCATCGCCCGCCGAGCAACTGGATCGGCATCGCCGCAACGGGCAAGGCCCGCGCCGCCATTCGCCGCGCTGTACGCCAATCGTCCATGCAGCGTGCATATGCCTTGGGCGAGCACGTGCTGAACATGATGCTCGAGCGTGAAGGCGTGATGCTCGACGACAGCGAATCGAAGACTCTGGCCGAAGAGCTGGCGCAGCCTGGACGGCGGGAACTGCTGGTGGCTGTGGGCGAAGGTAAAATCGGCAGCGAGGACCTTGCCAATGCCCTGGCCAAGGTCAAGGGCATCCGCAAGCGTCGCCGCAAGCTCGATCTGCCGGTCGCTGACACGGCTGACGGCTGGTTTGCTCTGCGCGCGACCGATCAGTTCAAGTTCCGCGTGCCGGGCGGGCAGCATGCCGGTGTGAATGCCAAAGCGGCATTGGCACAACTCGATTTCCATACGCCTGTCGCGACCTCGGGTGAGGGCGTTGTCCCGGGCGATCGCCTGGTGGGCATTCTGGAGCCGAACGCGCCCCTCACGGTCTATCCCATTCATTCGGATGCTCTGATCGAAAAGCACGATGTGGATGTCGCCTGGGTCGATGTGCGCTGGGATGTCGCGGCGACCGAGGACAAACTCTACGCCACTGTGATTTCGATGGAATCGGTCAATCGGCCAGGCTCCCTCGCCCAGATTTCATCGGCCATTGCTGCATGCGACGCCAATATCAACAATCTCGTCATGCGAATGATTTCGCCCGACTTCCACCAGATGATCTTTGAAATCGAAGTGCGCGATCTTGCGCAACTCACCGATGTTCTGGCAACGCTCAAACGCAGCCCCGGACTCTCCGCAGTCCAGCGGGCAGGCCTTCGAGAGGCGGGAATGATTTCCACCCTCGAATGGGATGGTAAGGTCGACAGGAGTGCGCGCCGTGACGAAAGATGAATGTTACACTCTCGAAGTTCGCCCATGATCATTGGCCTCGGCTCCGACCTGATCCAGATTCATCGCGTCGCCAACACCATCGAGCGCTATGGCGAGCGTTTCACCAATCGCTGCTTTACCGAGATCGAGCGCAAAAAATCCGATCGCCGGGCGCAGCGCGCCGCATCATACGCCAAGCGTTTTGCCGCCAAGGAAGCGTGTTCCAAGGCGCTTGGAACCGGCCTTAGTTTCGGCGTCTATTGGCGGGATATGGGCGTGGTGAACCTGCCTTCGGGCAAGCCCACGATGAAACTGACCAATGGCGCCGCGCGCGCCCTGGAGCGCCTTGTCCCCCCCGGCCACGAGCCCCATATCCACATCACCATCACAGACGATGCAGGTCTTGCCCAAGCATTCGTCATCATCGAGGCACTGCCGGTTGACCCATCCCGGTCGAGCGTCTAACGCTCACCGCAGCGCTGATCCTGGAAGCTAAATGACCCAACCTGCCGATAAGTCCGTCAAGAAGTCCGCTGCGAGCGAGTGGTGGGATACTTTCGTGGTCATTGTCGAAGCACTGCTGATTGCGATCGTGCTGCGCTTTTTTCTGTATCAGCCCTTCTCGATTCCCACGGCCTCCATGCAGCAGACGCTGATGATCGGCGATTACTTCGTCGCCAACAAGTTTGTTTGGGGTTACGGCAAGCACTCATTCTCGCTTGGTCGCTACGGCAATTTCACCTTGCTCGATTTCGAGCTGCCGATCAGCAATCGCATCCTGGGCCGCGACCCGAACCGCGGCGATGTCGCGGTTTTCCGGCCTGTTCCGCAGGACATGGAATATATCAAACGCATTGTCGGCATGCCGGGCGATCGGATCCAGATGCAGGCAGGGCGCCTTTATATCAACGGCACAATGGTCGAGCGCGAGGAAATCGGCACAACGACCGATGTCGACAGCAATGGCGATGCGCGCCAGGTCACCGTGTACCGCGAGACGTTCCCGGAAGGAACCAGCCACACCATCCAGGAAATTTCCGATAACGCTCCGCTCGACAACACTCCTGAATATGTCGTGCCCGCCGGCCACTATTTCATGATGGGCGACAATCGCGATCGCTCCGCAGATAGCCGTGTCCTTGCTCAGGTCGGTTATGTACCTGCGGTCAATCTGATCGCTAAGGCCGAGGCGCGCTTCTTCTCGATCCAGGACAACATTCCGCCTTGGCAGATCTGGCAGTGGCCGGCCAATGTGCGCTGGGACCGTATGTTCCAGCTCGTGCACTGATGGCGCGGCACAAGCCCAATCTTGACGCATTGCAGGCGCGGCTCGGACATCGCTTCGCCGATCTGGATCTGCTTGCCCGGGCGCTGACCCATTCGAGTGCGGTTTCCCCTGGCAAGCGCGTCGATCGCTCATATCAGCGGCTCGAGTTTCTCGGAGACCGGGTTCTTGGTCTCGTCGTCGCCGACATGCTCTATACTCGTTTTCCCAAGGCCAATGAAGGCGAACTGAGCCGGACGCTCAACACCCTGGTGCGCAAGGAAACCTGCGCAGTGATCGCGCGACAGCTTGATCTTGGCCGGGAGATGTTTCTTGGCGAGAGCGAGGCACGCACGGGCGGCGCTGAAAAGGAAGCCATTCTCGGCGACGTGACGGAAGCCATCATCGGGGCCATCTATCTCGATGGCGGGCTCGAAGCGGCGCGGGTGTTCGTCGAAAAGCACTTCGAGGAATTCATCGCCGACGGGCAGACCCATCGCGCCGATGCCAAGACGACTCTTCAGGAATGGGCACAGGCGCGCGGCCTCGAGCCGCCAACTTATGTGCTGGTCGAACGCACCGGCCCCGACCACGCCCCCGAATTCACCATCGCCATTGATCTCGTTGGTTTCGACCGGATTTCCGCGACTGGCCCCAGCAAGAAGATTGCCGAACACAAGGCTGCCGAGGAATTCCTCATGCGCCAGAAGGTTTGGAAGGACCGTCAATGACCGAACCTGTTGACCTTGCCAACACTGCCTGCGGCTTCATTGCTCTGGTCGGCGCGCCCAATGCCGGCAAATCGACGCTGCTCAATTCTCTAGTTGGCACCAAAGTGTCGATCGTTACGCACAAGGCGCAGACGACGCGCAGCCAGGTTCGTGGCGTCCTGACGCTCGATCAGACCCAGCTCGTCTTTGTCGATACGCCGGGCGTCTTCGCGCCGAAGCGCCGGCTCGATCGCGCCATGGTCGACAGTGCTTGGGGCGGGGCGGGGGATAGCGACATCGTCGCTTTCCTGATCGATGCCGACCGCGGCATCACGCCCGATATCGAGCTGCTGATCGAGGGCCTTGAAAATATCCGCCAGCCCAAGGTGTTGATCATCAATAAGATCGATACCGTCAAGCATGAAAGCCTGCTTGCACTATCCAAGGATCTCAACGAGCGCCTGCGCTTCGAGACAACCTTCATGCTGTCTGCGCTCAAAGGGCACGGGGTCAAGGATTTCATCGACTGGTGCGTCAAGCATGTGCCGCCCGGCCCCTGGCATTTCCCCGAAGATCACCTCACCGATCTGACCATGGCCATCACCGCAGCCGAAGTGACACGCGAAAAACTCTTCCTGCGCGTTCATGACGAGATCCCCTACACCTCGACCGTCGAAACCGAGAGCTTCAAGATCCAGAAGGACGGGTCCTATAAGATCGACCAGGTGGTCTATCTTGCGCGCGAGAGCCACAAGAAGATCGTGCTGGGCGCCGGCGGCCAGACCATCAAGGCGATCGGTGCAGAAGCACGCAAGGAGCTGATGGAGATGTATGAGGTGCCCATTCACCTCTTCCTCTTCGTCAAGGTGCGCGAAAAGTGGGCCGACGATCCCGAGCGCTATCAGGAAATGGGGCTCGAATTCCCGCACGAGAAGAAATGAGCGCGTGGCCGGGCAAGCATGGAATGGACCGGTGAAGCCCTCCTGATCGGCGTGCGCCGCCACGGTGAAACTAGCGTCATCGCCGAGGCTATGGTTGCAGGTCGTGGGCGTTATGCCGGCCTTGTGCGCGGCGGCCGGTCGCCGAAGCTCGCGCCAGCGCTGCAGATCGGCAATACGATCCAGGTAACCTGGCGTGCGCGTCTCGAAGATCATCTCGGCACCTTCGTGGTCGAGCCGTTGCAAAGCCGGGCAGCCGAGCTCATGGCCGACAGGACGCGGCTTTATCTCGTGCAACTCGTTTGCGACCACCTGCGGCTGCTCCCGGAACGCGACCCCCATGATCGGCTTTTGGGCCAGGCGTTGTCTTTGCTTGATCATGCTCCCGATGGCGCGGCGCTCGCACGCTTCGAACTGGCGCTGCTTGATGAACTCGGCTTTGGCCTCGATCTGACAAGTTGCGCATCGACTGGCGCGACAACCGATCTGACCCATGTGTCGCCAAAATCGGGCCGTGCCGTATCCCGCGCCGCGGCGGAGCCGTTTAAGGACCGTCTGCTCAAGCTGCCGAGCTTCCTCCATGCGCGCGGTAACGCCTCGCCGGACGCCTTGCGCGACGCCTTCCGGCTCACCGGATATTTTCTTGATCGCCATGTCTGGAGCGCGCGGCAGATGGAGTATCCGGCGATAAGGGATGGGCTGGTAGAATTGCTAAGCAAGGAGAGCCACTGAGCTGTTCCCTTCTCCCCTGAGGGGAGACGGTGGCCCGGAGGGTTTGGTAAACGGATTCGGCCGCGATGCTCGCCCCTCACCCTAACCCTCTCCCCAGAGTGGCGAGGGGGATTAGATCCAGTTTGATGCAAGACTTGATCGCAACCGCCGGCCCAGTCCCCTCGCCCCTCTGGGGAGAGGGTTAGGGTGAGGGGGCTTTCTTTAGGCTCAGACCCGGCAATCCCCAACAAATCCGCCGCTTTCCTGTCGTTTTCCGCGCGTGCCGCTATACTGTCTTCCTGATTCGTTCCCCCTGAACTGAGCACCGCATGTCAGACGACGCAGATACCCTTCCGCCGCCAGACGATCAGCGCATCGTCGATCTCAAGCAGGCGCTCGAAGAGCGGTATCTAAGCTATGCGCTGTCTACCATCACCCAGCGTGCGCTGCCCGATGCCCGCGATGGCCTCAAGCCCGTCCACCGGCGCATCATTCACGCCATGCGCCTGCTGCGGCTCGATCCGGGGCAGGGCTATAAAAAGTCCGCGCGCATCGTCGGCGACGTGATCGGTAAATTCCACCCGCACGGCGATCAGTCGATCTACGATGCCCTCGTGCGCCTCGCCCAAGATTTTGCGCTGCGCTATCCGCTGGTGGATGGACAGGGCAATTTCGGCAATATCGATGGCGATAGCGCCGCGGCTATGCGCTATACCGAAAGCCGCATGACCGAGGTGGCGACCCGTCTTCTCGAAGGCATCACCGAAGACGCCATCGACTTCAAGCCCACCTATGACGGGGAAGACGAGGAGCCGGTTGTGCTCCCGTCCAATTTCCCTAACCTCCTCGCCAATGGCTCGACCGGCATCGCCGTCGGCATGGCGACCTCGGTTCCGCCCCACAACATCGTCGAGCTCTGCAACGCGGCATTGAAGCTCATCCACAATCCGGCAGCGACGACGGACGAGCTGGTCCACGCCGATCTTTCGGCACCGCCAAGCATGGAAGATCTTGTGCGCGGGCCCGATTTTCCAACCGGGGGACACCTGGTCGAATCCCGATCGTCCATCGTCCACTCCTACGAAACCGGCCGCGGTGCCTTTCGCCTGCGGGCCGTTTGGCACAAGGAAGAAAAGGGCAGGGGCGTCTACCAGATCGTCGTCACCGAAATCCCCTATGGCGTGCAGAAGTCGCGTCTGGTCGAAAAGATCGCCGAACTGCTGCTGGCCAAGAAATTGCCGCTGCTCAAGGACGTGCGCGACGAAAGCGCCGATGATATTCGCCTTGTGCTCGAGCCGCGTGCCGGCACGGTCGACGCCGTCATACTCATGGAGCAGCTGTTCAAGGTTTCAGAGCTTGAACTGCGCTTCCCGCTCAATCTCAATCTCCTCGACAAGGGCACGACGCCGCGCGTCATGAGCCTTGCCGATGCGCTGCGTGCCTGGCTTGACCATCGCAAGGTCGTGCTGGTGCGCCGGAGCGAGCATAGGCTTGAGCAGATCGCCAATCGCCTCGAAGTGCTCGAGGGCTATATTGTTGCCTATCTCAATCTTGACGAGGTGATCCGCATCATCCGCGAAGAGGATGACGCCAAGGCCAGTCTGATGGCAACGTTCGACCTGACAGACAATCAGGCCGAAGCCATCCTCAACATGCGGCTGCGGTCTTTGCGCAAACTCGAAGAGATCGAATTGCGCAAGGAGCACGCGAACCTCACCGCCGAACAGGGCAAGCTTCAGGCGCTGCTTGCCTCGGACAAGCGCCAGTGGGGCGAGATCGCCAAGCAGGTCGAAGCGCTCAAGAAGGCCTATCCGCTGTTTGAAGCCGATGACACGACGCCGCATCACCTGGGTGCTCGCCGGACCGTGTTCTTTGACGCACCAACGGCAGACGCCGCCGAAATCTCGGAAGCCTTCATCGAGCGCGAGCCGATCACGGTCATCCTTTCGGAAAAGGGCTGGATTCGCGCGCCCAAGGGGCACAATGCGCCGATCGACGAAAAGGGGTTCAAGGCCGGGGACCGGCTCAAGCTCGCCATCAATTGCGAGACCACAGACAAGCTCCTGATGCTCACGACCGGTGGCAAGGTCTATACGCTCGGTGCCGACAAGCTGCCAGGCGGTCGCGGCCAGGGCGAGCCCGTGCGCATCATGGTCGATATCGACGAGGGCCAGGATATCGTTGGGCTCTTCGTCTACAAGCCCGGCGCCAAGCGCATCATCGCCTCGTCGGCCGGATATGGGTTCATTGTCGGCGAGGACGATCTCGTTGCCAATACCCGCAAGGGTAAGCAGATTCTCAATGTTTCTTTGCCCGAGGAAGCAAGGCTGATTGTGCGGTGCGACGGCGACCGTGTCGCCGTCATTGGGCAGAACCGAAAACTTCTGGTTTTCCCCATGGCCCAGCTCGCAACGATGACGCGCGGCAAGGGCGTGCGCCTGCAGCGTTACAAAGATGGCGGTATTTCCGACATCAAGACCTTCTATGCCGCAGATGGCTTGACCTGGACCGATAGCTCGGGCCGCACCTATTCCAAACCTACGGAAGAGCTGACCGACTGGCTGGGCGACCGCGCCTCAGCCGGCCGCCAGCCCCCCACAGGCTTCCCGCGCAACAATAAGTTTGTGGGATAATCGGCGTGGCACCGGGCATGATTCGCCGCCCCCGTCATGGCCGGGCTCGTCCCGGCAATCCATCTCATCTCCGCATGGACTACCCGGACAAGCCGGGTAGTGACGGCTACCGAGAGATGTGCAAGCTTAAGCTTTTCACCCTAACCCGCTCACAGGACTCGTAAAATGATCCGCCACTGCGTTTTCGTTCGCTTTCGTCCTGACGTGACAGGTGAGGAGCGCACCGCCATCTACGCCGAACTTGAATCACTGCGTGAAGTCGTGCCGGGCTTCCTCGCTATGTCCTCGGGTCCCAACGTGTCACTAGAAGGGCTGCATCAGGGCTTTGCCGATGGCTTCACCATGGACTTCGCTGATGAAGTCGCCCGCGATGCCTATCTTGTCCACCCCGATCATAAGGCGGCGGGCGCGAAGCTGGTTGCCGCGCTGGACGGAGGGCGGAACGGCCTGATCGTGTTTGACATCGTGGTTTGAGGGGGGCCTCATTCTTGTGAACGCTCTTCCTGACGCTCGGAGCGCAGGGCAGCCCCAAGAATAGACGCGGCCCATAGGATCTGACAGCGTCATCTCTTTGTGGTTCGATGCCTGGCGCTTCAAGGCACTTTACCATAAGTGCCACTAAGGCACCTCTCCGTCTGAAGCTCAGTCCTCAAGCCTTAGCCAGCCCGCATGCCCACTCTGGACCTCAAGGGGGCGGAACTGGGCTTTGTAGGCCATCTTAGGCGACTCCTTGACCCAGTAGCCGAGATAGACATAGCTCAGGCTGGCGGAACGCACCTGCGCTATATGATCAAGGATCAGAAATGTCCCGAGGCTGCGATGCGCAAGATCCGGATCATAGAACGAATAGACCATCGAAAGCCCGTCCGGCATGACGTCGGTGAGGGCGACAGCCACAAGCGGCTCCTCTGGATGATCGCGCAGGCGATACTCCACCAGAACTGATTGCACTGGCGTATCCTCGACCATGTACTCGTAGTCTTGGTAGGACATCGAGGTCATGCCGCCGCCCGAATGGCGCGATTCGAGATAGCGCTTGAAAAGGTCGTACTGCTCCACAGTCGCCGTAGTCGGGCGAACGGCGATGGAGAGGTCGCAGTTGGTGCGCAGCACGCGCCGGAAGCGTGCGGACGCTGCAAATTCGCCAGCAACGATCCGCACCGATTGGCAGGCATTGCACCCTTCACAGGCCGGCCGATAAATCAGGTTCTGGCTGCGCCGGAAGCCATTATCGCTCAGCACATGGTGCAGCGCTGACGCACGGCGTCCGCTGAGATGGGTGAACAGTTTCCTCTCCATATGCCCCGGCAAATACGGGCAAGGCATGGCTGCGGTCAGGAAAAGCTGTGTCGTCTCTGGTGACTGGTCGGTCATTCAGGACCCGTTGCTGCAATCGGGAGAGCTTACCCCTCCTCGGCCCGCGCGGCAATGTTTCAATAGGAAGGGGCGCTGCGCGCGTGCTGCCAGTGGCGGATCATGGGCGAGTGCCGGACCATCAGCGTACCCACGATCAGATCGTGGATCATCTGCCGCCGCGGCGTGAACAGCGCAAAGGCCAGGGAAATCGGCCATGAGATCCAGAACGTCACCCAGAAGAGCAGTGCGTGCAAGATCGCCATCCAGCCATCAAGCGGTTGGCCGCGCGTTGGGGTAAGGACAATGTCAGTCATCTGCATGCCTACCGTCGCCCGCCGAGAGGACCCAAGCGTTATGGCATAATAGGCCACGACGACGCCCGGCACGACGAAGACCAGCGCAGCCCAGGCAAGACCGAAAGTCAGAAAGCCCAGAATGCCGCCCACGAGAAAGGCAGCGAGCACCAGACAGCCCATGATGGCCAGATCGATCAGATAGGCGATCACACGCCGCGTCAGAACGCCTTCGAAGAGTTCTGGTGCCGTGGCCGGATCGGGCAAATAGGGGCGGTTGGCATAGTTCTGGGTCATGGCACACAGATTGTTATGGTCTGGGCCAACTGCAAGAGGCGCGCGGACCATTTCGGCTGGGCGCATGGAGCATGAACGCCTATCATGGGCAAGCCCCCCACTTTTGGCGAGTCGCGGCTGTTGCTGGGCTCTTGCCCCCGGATCAAAATGTCGACCTCTTCTGCTGCCCCTGCGCCGCTGTCCGATCAGCCTTTGCGCGGACTTGCCCTGATCGTTGGTGCAACGATGCTGTTTGCTTATAGCGACACAACCAACAAGCTGCTGGTCACCGACTACAACGTGCCGCTGGTCATGGCGGTGCGCTACATCACCCATGCGCTGCTAATGATCGCCATCGTCGCGCCCTTCCATGGGCGCACGATGGTGCGCGCCACGCGCAAACGCCTCGTGTTGCTGCGGGGCGGGTGCCTTGCCATCGCTTCTGTGCTGATGGGCTTCGCTCTGCAACGCATGCCCGTGGCCGAGGCGACTGCTATCGTTTATCTCGCGCCTGTACTGGTCATTTTGCTTTCAGGGCCGCTCCTCAATGAAAAGGTCGGCTCCGGCGCCTGGATTGCCGCAGCGCTCGGGTTTTCAGGGGTGCTGCTGATCGCGCGCCCGGGTGGCGGTCTCGATCCCTGGGGCATAGCCTTCGCCCTCGGCAATGTGGTCCTGGCGGTGGGATACAATCTGCTCTCGCGCGTTCTTGCCCGCACCGAACATACGATTACCATGCTGTTCTACACAGCCCTCGTGGGCTCGATCCTCTTTGGCCTGCTATTGCCCTGGACGCTCTATGGCGCCGTGCCCACGCCTCTTCAGGTCTTCCTCTTTGTCGGTCTCGGGGTATCCGCCGGTCTTGGACATTACCTCTTCACCCAGTCCTATCGTTATGCTCCTGCCGCCATTCTGGCTCCGATGAACTATCTTCACCTCGGCTGGGCAGCATTGTTCGGCTGGCTGGTTTTCGGCCATGCGCCGGACCCTATCGCCATGGCAGGAATCGGGCTCGTGGCGGCTGCCGGGATCGTCAGCGCCACCATGGCGCGAAAGCGGCCGCCGCCAGCGCGCGAAGAGGCGGCCGCCACCCCCGAGGAGGCTGGCTAGCGGCCGAGCCTGCGGGCCATCTCAAGTGCGTAATAGGTCAGGATGCCGTTTGCACCCGCGCGTTTGAATGCCCAGAGGCTCTCGAGCGCGGCCGCGTCGCGATTGATCGCGCCGGCCGCCCCGGCCATCTCGATCATCGCGTATTCTCCGCTCACCTGATAGACATAGATCGGGACGTTGAACGTGTCCTTTGCCCGCCGCACGATGTCGAGATAAGGCATGCCCGGCTTGATCATCACGCTGTCTGCCCCTTCTTCGATGTCCTGCGCAATCTCGCGCAGGGCCTCGTCGGAATTGGCATAGTCCATCTGATAGGTGCGCTTGTCACCCTTGAGCCGGCTGCCCGATCCTACTGCCTCGCGGAAGGGCCCGTAAAAGCAGGACGCATACTTGGCCGCGTAGGACATGATCTGCACATGCTCGAAACCTTCCGCATCGAGCGCCGCTCGCAACGCGCCAACGCGCCCATCCATCATGTCGGATGGCGCGATGATGTCCGCACCGGCCCGAGCCTGGACCAGAGCAGAACGGACCATTGCGGACACCGTTTCGTCATTGAGGATTTTTCCATCCCGCACGAGACCATCCTGGCCGTCACTCGAATATTCATCGAGCGCCACATCGGCGATAAGCCCGATGTCGGGAACCGCTGACTTGATCGCCGCAAGTGCGCGGCACATCAGATTGTCGGGGTTGTAGGCCTCGGCACCGTTCTCCGAGCGCAGGTGGTCGGGCGTATTGGGAAAAAGTGCCAGCGCAGCGATACCGGCATCGCGCGCGGATTTTGCGGCATTCACGAGGAGATCGATGGAGAGGCGATCGACGCCGGGCATCGTCTTGATCGCTGTCTTTTCGTTCTGACCCTCGATGACAAAGAGCGGCCAGATCAAATCGCGCGGCAACAACTCGGTTTCCCGAACCATGTCGCGGCTCCACGCACTCTGGCGCAGGCGACGCTGCCGGCGTCCGCCAAGAAAGGACATGTCGTGCTTGGGCCAGTTCTGCGTCATATCTTCCTCGCTCGCGTGTCGGGACTCGGGTGCTCCATAGCAGTGGCGCCTGGCGTCTCCAAGCCGCCGCTTGTCGCACCGGGGTCTCTTGCCGTAATGAGAGGCATGCTGTCCAAGTCACCTCATCTCGGTCTCTATCTCCGCATCGTAGCGCTCCTGAGCCTGGCGCTTGGGCTCAACGATGCCGCACGGCTGTTGGGAATCAGCTTGGGCGAGACGAGCCCTCTGGCTGTGCTCGGGCCAGCCGGCTTTGTTCTTCTGGCGATCTTCTCGCTGGCGCGGCTGTTTGCCGGGGTCGGCCTGTGGCTCAAGGCAAGCTGGGGCGCCGTGCTTTTGGTGGGCGCCACTGCTGCCGAACTGGCGCTCTACATCGGTGGCAGCAACGATATCAGGATGACAGCCATTGGCTTCGCCATGCGGGTCGTCCTCTTGATCGCCGTCGTCGTGATCTTCGCGCTCGCGTTCCGCTTCACGCGGGCTCAGGCAGCGGACTGAACTTTTCCACTGGTATTCGGCTCAAATATGGCCGGTCGAAATAACCCTGTGCCAGCGCTCAACCGATAACGAAAAGGCGTCCTCTCGCAGCGGACCGTCCGGAGAGCCGCCCCTTGTGTTGAAACAGTCCACCGGCAACTGGTGCCGAGCGCTGTTTACGCCTCGGAAAGGTTACAACTTTATGCACCGGTGTGACGATCCGTTAAGCCAAATTCTCATTGCTTTCCAGTAAGATGGCATTAAGCGTGCTGTTTAGGTGGATCTTAGTCCGGCCGTCGTAGTTTGGCCTCATGAGATGCGAAAAATCGCACGCAGAAAAACAGTGAGGCACACTATGGCAACCAAGTCGAACGCAGCTGAGGCCCTTGTTCCGAACCGTCCGGAAGGTCTCAAGCCACTTTATCTCGAAGCCGTTTCCCGCGTGGAGCGTCTGCACCGTCGTCTGCTCGATCTGATCAAGGACGAGTTCGACCGCATGGGCTGGGATGACATCAATCCGGTTCAGGCGCTGCTGATGTTCAACATCGGCGACAGCGAATTGACCGCAGGTGAACTGCGTTCGCGCGGCTACTATCTTGGCTCCAACGTTTCGTACAATCTCAAGAAGCTGGTCGAGACTGGTTACATTTTCCAGGAGCGTTCGCGCACGGATCGCCGTTCGGTTCGCATCCGCCTCACCCCCAAGGGCGAGGAAGTGGCTGAAGTGATCGACGAACTCTATGATCGTCACCTCAAGTCTATCGATAAGGTCGGTGGCCTTGGGGACGAGGAGTTCGACAACCTCAACAAGTCTCTGGCTCGCCTCGAGCGCTTCTGGGTCGACCAGATCCTTTACAAGCTCTAAGGGGCAGGGGAGCAATCCCCGAACAACAAAATTGGCGTGCGGATGGTGGTACGTGTTGCCTCCGCGCCACATCCGCTGCACAGACGCCGGCCAGTGGCCGGCGTTTTCTTATTTGTGCCGCAAACCAGGCGCAGCGGCTTACCAGCTTTAAACCATTTCTCGACGAATGCTTGCGCATGCTGTGATGGTTCACAAGGCGTTGACCGCCGTTGTGGAGCAAAGGTTGACAATGGTAATCGCGCCTGTGGTGGCGACAGATTTCTGGGTGACGAAAATGCGGTTGAATCGACGGTCCTTCCTGCAGACCATGGCTATTGCCGGCGCTACCGCTGCGCTGCCGACTTTGGCGCGCGGCCAGGAAAACGAGTCGATCTGGGATATGTTCGCTCGCAACCGCGTGCTGCGCGACGTCGATCAGGGCGGGGCGACGGCAGCTGCCGAAGCGCTCATCTCGACCAATGAGCCCATCCTGTCTTATGACACGGTCTACAACCTGCAGCTTGCCATCTCGCAATACGAGCCATTCGTGGCCGCTGGCGGCTGGGAAACGATTCCGCAGGAGGCCTATGGCCTCAATCTGGGCAAGGCGTCCAAGCACGTCGTCAACCTCAAGCGCCGCCTGATCTCGTCGGGGGACATGGCGCTGGTTGAAAACGTCAACGATGTTTTCGATGGTGCCACCGATGCCGGCGTTCGCGCCTTCCAGGCGCGCCACGGTCTCGTGGTCAATGGTCAGGTCGATGAAGCGACCTGGTATGCGATGTCTGTGCCCGCACAACAGCGCCTGCAGCAGCTTTACCTCAACTATACGCGCGTCCAGAACATGGCCGCCAAGCTCAACCCGCGCTATGTGGTCGTCAATATCCCGGCCGCGACGATCGAGGCGGTGAATGACGGCATGGTCGAGCAGCGTCACACTGCGGTCGTGGGTCGCGTCGATCGCGCGACCCCGATCATGGCGAGCAATATTCACCAGATCAATTTCAATCCCTATTGGCATGTGCCCAAATCGCTGGTTCGTCAGGACTTGACCAAGTACATGCTGGAAAACCCGAACTATCTCACTGAGCAAAACATCTTCATTTACGATGGCAGCAACAAGGTCGATCCGCAGTCGATTAACTGGGCCAATATCAGCGATCGTGAAGTGAACTACATGTATCGCCAGGAGCCCGGCGCCGCCAACTCCATGGGTCACTGCAAGATCAACTTCTACAATCCCTATGACTGCTACCTGCACGACACGCCCGGCAAGGCTCTGTTCGGCGAAAACGCGCGCTTCCACTCGTCCGGTTGCGTCCGCGTGGACGGTGTTAATCAGCTCGTCAATTGGCTGCTCCGTGACAATGGCGACTGGGACCAGAACAAGGTCGATACCACCTTCGACGCGCTGCAGCGGCTCGACGTTGAGGTTAAAGCGAAGGTGCCGATCCACACCACCTACATCACCGCCTGGGCCAATCGTCAGGGCACCGTCAGCTTCCGTGATGACGTTTATAAATTCGACGAGCAGGGCAAGGTCAGCTTCGCCTGATGGCCGCCACGTGCATTAGATCCCCGCTCCGGCGGGGATTTTTGTGTCAGTGTCTATGTCGTCTGCCACACGCTTATTCCGACTCCGCCGCCCCTGCCTTTGCTGTTATGCTATCCTAGAGATGGAGGGCCCATGTCCGGCGGCGTGCTTTTCGAATTCGTGCAAATGGGTCAAGTGATGCGTGTCGCCGCGATCGACGAGGCGACCGGCACCGAGGTGTTTATCGTGGCACCCGTTAACGCAACGCGGCTGCAGATGGAGCGCGTCGCCATGGCAAAGCTCAGGCGAAAACTGGGTGAGCAACAACCCATCCCCAGCAGGCCGAGTGGACGCTATGCCTGACGGAAAAAACGCGGCGCGATAGGCGCTGGATCTTCTCTACCTCCCCGCCGAAAAACGACGCGGCCGCCTCGAGAGGCAGCCGCGCACGTCGTCCTGTCGTTTGGGCCTAGAGGCGGCACTGATGGCGAATGCCGTCATAGCCCAGGAAAGTGTTGGTCTGAACATCGTAGGACCGATAGCGGGCCTGACAGGCTGCTACGTTCACCTGGCTCGGTGCGCCGCGATAAACAAGCGTGTCGTTGCGGTTGTTATTGCTGTTGGCGATGATCGAACCTAGAGCTGCGCCGAAGGTGAAGCCGAAGATCCCGGCTGCAATATTGTCGATTGAAGAGCGGCGCGACGAATAGAAGTTGTAATATTGGCGATCATTCCAGCCGCCGCGGTAGAAGCTGCGGCAGTCGCGATCCCTCGGGTTGCGGTCGCAGTAGGTCTGGATCACCTGGTTGCGCTGATTGAGGGTCAGGGCAGGGGCGTCATAGGCCTGGGCCGGCGCAACGGATGTCAGTGCGGTCAGTCCGCTGATTGCGACTGCGCTGATCGTGGAAACAAACTTGGTCATGGTGTTCTCCTCCGCGTCCAAGTTGATCCTAAATCACGGGGCGGACGCGCTTCATCATCGACATGTAAATGAAGATTTCGCGGTTTGGTTTCCCCTTTGCCCTTTTCGTGATCCAGGTTTTCCGCCATAAGTGGCCTGTTCGCGCGACTGGCGAGAAAAGGTGGGGAACCACCGGGAAACGCGAACATCATGAGAGCCGCTCGCCTGGGCACCCATCCACGATCAGGGAAGCCCTATGCCCTTTTCACGGTCAGCGCGGTCTTTGTTTCGCGCCATTTGGCGTGATATGGGCACCGCATGCCGGTCAACCTGATCCCTTGCGAGGACGTTTCTCCATGAGCGCAGCCACCTCTACCCCGCTCTTTCCCCAGTTCTTTTCCGCCGCCGTCGGTCAGACCGACCCGGAAATCGCACAGGCCATTCAGGACGAACTTGGTCGCCAGCAGAACGAGATCGAGCTGATCGCCTCCGAAAACATCGTTTCCCAGGCTGTGCTTGAGGCGCAGGGTTCGGTGCTGACCAATAAATATGCCGAAGGCTACCCGGGCAAGCGCTACTATGGCGGCTGCCAGTTCGTCGACGTCGCTGAGAGCCTCGCCATCGAGCGTGCCAAGCAGCTCTTCGGCGTCGGCTTTGCCAACGTACAGCCCAACTCCGGCTCGCAAGCCAACCAGGGCGTTTATCAGGCGCTGGTGCAGCCCGGCGACACGATCCTTGGCATGTCGCTCGATGCGGGTGGTCACCTGACGCATGGCGCCAAGCCCAATCAGTCCGGCAAGTGGTTCAACGCCGTTCAATACGGCCTGCGCAAGCAGGATGGCCGCGTCGATATGGATCAGGTCCGCCAGCTCGCGCGCGAGCATAAGCCCAAAATGATCGTTGCCGGTTTCTCGGCATATTCGCGCGTCATGGACTGGGCTGAGTTCCGTGCCATCGCCGATGAAGTCGGCGCCATCCTCTTTGTCGACATGGCCCACGTTGCCGGTCTCGTCGCCGGTGGTGTCTATCCGAGCCCATTCCCGCACGCCCACGTTGCGACTACAACCACGCACAAGACCCTGCGCGGCCCGCGCGGCGGCCTGATCCTCACCGATGACGAAGATATCGCCAAGAAGATCAACTCCGCCATCTTCCCGGGGATCCAGGGCGGCCCCCTGATGCATGTGATCGCGGCCAAGGCCGTGGCTTTCAAGGAAGCGCTATCGCCCGAGTTCAAGCTCTACGCCAAGCAGGTCGTCAGCAATGCTCAGGTTCTTGCCGAAACGCTGGTCAAGGGCGGAGTCGATATCGTCTCCGGCGGCACTGACAATCACCTCATGCTGGTTGACCTGCGTCCCAAGGGGCTCACAGGCAAGGCAACCGAGACTGCTCTCGGCCGCGCTCACATCACCTGCAACAAGAACGCTGTGCCCTTCGATCCGGAAAAGCCGGCCATTACCTCCGGCATCCGCCTCGGCACCCCCGCCGGCACGACCCGCGGGTTCAAGGAAGCCGAGTTCCAGACTGTCGGCGAACTGATCATCGAAGTGCTCGATGGCCTCAAGACCAATGGCGACGATAACAACGCAGCGGTCGAAGCCGCGGTGCGTGAAAAGGTCAAAACCCTGACCGACCGTTTCCCGATCTACGGATAAAGCCTTGGAGGGGCGTCCGCGCCGGCGGATGCCCCTTATTTCCCCTCTTCAGGACAAAACAACTGATGCGCTGCCCCTATTGCGGCAATGACGACACCCAGGTGAAAGATTCACGGCCAACCGAGGACTCCGGCGCGATCCGGCGCCGTCGCGTGTGCATCGCGTGCGGTGGTCGCTTCACCACGTTCGAACGCGTGCAGCTGCGCGAATTGACCGTGGTCAAGAAATCCGGCCGCAAGGTGCCGTTCGATCGCGAAAAACTCACCCGCTCGATCAACACGGCGTTGCGCAAGCGCTCTGTCGATCCCGAGCGTGTGGAGCGCATGATTTCCGGAATCGTGCGCCAGCTCGAGAGCCTGGGCGAGGTCGAGATCACTTCCGATCAGATCGGGGAATATGTGATGGAGGGGCTCAAGAGCCTCGACAACGTTGCATTCGTCCGCTTTGCTTCGGTCTACAAGAATTTTTCCGCGGCCAACGATTTTCGCGCTTTCCTCGCCGAACTCGATGCTGACGCGACCCCATCTCTCCCCGAAGACGAATAGACGCATCTGCCCACCACCACAGTTGCGCGGATTCGCCGGGCGGACTATGGGGTGAGGGATAAAGGCAGCGGAGCTTCGGCTCCTCACAAAGGATGTCGGACATGGACTCGTATGGCGAGCGCTTCCCCATTGCCGCGGGTTCGGCCGAAGGGCTGCATTTCCTGATCGTCGAGGGGCGAGCCTATCCCGCCATCGCCGACGAAATGCGCGAGGGTGCGATCGCAGCGCTGGAAGCGGCCGGCGCTACCCACGAGGTCATTTCCGTACCCGGTGCGATGGAAGTTCCTGTCGGCGTCGCCATGGCTCTCGAATCCGAAAAATACGATGGCTTCGTTGCCCTTGGCTGCGTCGTCCGCGGCCAATCCAACCACTACGTGACCGTTGCCAATGAGAGCACTCGGGCCCTTGCCGAACTGGCTGTGGTCGACGCTCTGCCGCTTGGCATCGGTATCCTCACGGTCGAGAATGAAGGCCAGGCCTGGACCCGCGCACGCCGAACCGATGGCGATCGGGGTGGCGATGCTGCCCGCGCAGCCCTTGCTCTTGCCGCCCTAAAGGCAAAGTTGAACGCATAGATGACAGATTTTCCGAAACGCGACCCGCAAACCCTTCGCCCGGCCAATCAGCGCGGCGCCGCTCGCCTGGCTGCGGTTCAGGCGCTCTACCAGATGGATGTGGGCCGCCAGACTCTTGAAGATACGCTGGCTCAGTTCGGCGCTTTCCATCTCGGTCGCGAGATCGAGGGCGAGCAGTATCTGCCCGCCGATGCCGATTTCTTCGGCCAGATCGTGCGCGGGGTTACCAAGAACCAGCTCGGCATCGATCCTGCCATCGATAAAGCTCTGGCCGACGACTGGCCGATGGAGCGCATCGATTCCACGCTTCGTGCCATCCTGCGCGCCGCAGCCTTCGAGCTTCTGCACCGCCGCGATATCCCGCCGCGCGTCGTTATCACCGAATATGTCGACATCGCGCGCGCCTTCTTCGAGGAAGACGCCTCCGGCATGGTCAATGCCGCTCTTGATTCTGTCGCCCGCACTGCCGGCGTGGAGTTCGAAAAGAAAGACTAACCCTCTGCTGTCCGTGCGCGAGCCCGACAGCACAAGAAAAAGGCCCCGGCAAAGCCAGGGCCTTCGCAAAATGGTCCGGCCGGTTCAGCCGCCAAAGGAATTGAGAATCTGGTCGATGAACGTCCGGTCCTCGCCAAAGGACTGGGTGCGGCGGCTTTCCACCGTAATCACGCGGCCATCGGCGGCAGTGTAGACAGCCTTGTCCACAACCTTCTTGTTCTGATCGAAGTAGATGGCGAGTACCGTGCGCTCAAGTCCGGTGTTCAAGCCGAAGGACGTCTGCTGCACCTTGGTCTGAACGTAATACCAGGCTGACTGATCGCCAAATGTATTGGTCGATTGCGGTGAGCCGAGTACGAGGGTCACAAGCTGCTGGCTCTGGCCCGGGCGGATCTGCTGCATGGCACTGTCGGAAATCTCATAGCCCTGCGTCCGCTTCGTGGTCAGCGAGGTGCTGCTCGTGCAGGCGGTCAGCGCGACAGCAACAAGAGCTGCGGCGGCAATCGGTGCGAAGGGAGCGGAAGCAATACGCTTGGGCATGAATTTGACTTTCCCGATGGCTCTCGACTATAGGCGGGGCACCAAGGCGCGTGCCTCTGGCCGCCGGAATGTGTAGCTGTCAACTTGGCTCTCTGGCAAGCTGGCATCCGGCCGGCGGGCTTTGCATGTGTTTGACCCATCCCGAGGCTGAGCGCAATCCCATGATCCTGTCTCTGTTCCGCAAAAATACCGCGACCGACGCTGTTTATGGCGTCTATCGCTCCATTGTGGCGCAATCCCGGCAGCCGGTCTTCTATGCCGAGTGGGGCGTGCCCGATACGGTAACCGGCCGCTTCGACATGATCAGCCTCCATATGGCTCTGGTTTTCCGGCGCCTGCGCGCCCAATCCAAGGACTTCAGCCAGGCAGTGTTCGACCTCTTCTTCAAGGACATGGATCGTTCCCTGCGCGAGATGGGGGCAGGAGACCTCGGCGTGCCCAAGAAGATCCAGAAGATGGGCAATCTCTTCTTCGGCCTTCTTGCTGCCATCAACGATGCTATGGATCGCAATGACCGCGAGGCGCTCATCGGCGTCATTTCGCGCAATATCTTTGAAGGCGGCGACAGGGAAAACGCCAGTCGCCTCGCCGATTATGCCCTTTCTCAGGATAAGGTGCTCGCCGGCCAGCCGGTCAGCGCCATTACTGCGGGCACAGTGAATTTCGGAACCGCCGCATGACCAGACAGACCGAACCGCTCTTCGACGCCGTTGTCCGCATCGACAAGCTGCCCATAGGGGGCAGATCGGTCCGCGTAGATGCGGACGAGAAAACGCGCGCTGCTATTGCCGAAGCGATGAAGGTTACTTCCGTCGAACGGTTTGTCGCCGAGTTGCGCGTTGTGCCGCTGCGTGGCGGACTTCGCGCGCAGGGGCAGCTCGATGCGCGCATTGTGCAACCCTCCATCGTCAGCTTCGAGCCTGTCGAGCAGGAGATCAGGGAAACGATCGACCGGGTCTTCCTGCCGTCGACCGATCATGGCGCGCCGGTCGCACCGGGCGCCGAAATCTACGTCGATCTGGAAGATGACGACTTTCCCGACCATATCGATGGGCCAGAAGTGGATCTGAGTGCGCTACTGGTGGAAACCTTGGCGCTTGCCATCGATCCTTATCCGCGCCGCGAAGGCGAAGATGCCAGCTCACTCGGCGGCCTCGATGACGGCGAACCGACTGGACCTTTTGCTGCGCTGTCGCGGCTCAAGACCGAAAGCAAGGACTGAACTCCTGCCCACAGGGCTTGCACCCTCCCCATGATGGGATATGTTGGCATGCCTGCTTCAGCGGGCCGAAAAACGGGCTGAAATGACCGATTCTATAACGATTTCCGTGGATGCCATGGGTGGCGACCACGCTCCGCGTGCTGTGATCCACGGGGCAGACCTTGCCCTGCGCGAGCGGAAGAATACCCGCTTTATCTTCCATGGGCGTGAGGAGCAGATCGCTCCTTTGCTCGACGAATTCCCCAATCTCAAGGCTGTTAGTACCGTGCGTCACTGCGAGGCAGTGATCGCCATGGACGAAAAACCCAGCCAGGCCCTGCGCAAGGGCAAGAACATTTCATCCATGTGGATGGCGCTCCAGGCAGTTAAGGATGGCGATGCCGATGTCGCCATTTCCGGTGGCAATACCGGCGCGCTGATGGCCATGGCCACTTTCTGCCTGCGCCCTATGGAGGGTATCTCCAGGCCCGGCATCGCAGCCATCTGGCCCACCACCCGCAGCGACATCATCGTGCTCGACATGGGCGCCACCATCGGTGCCGATGCCAGACAACTGGTTGATTACGCCATCCTGGGTTCGGCGCTCGCGCGCTCGCTCTTTGATTCCGACTCGCCCACTGTTGGTCTCCTCAATATTGGTACCGAGGAAGGCAAGGGGCTCGACTACATCAACGAGGCGGGCAAGATTCTGCAGCAGGCCTCCGGGGCCGGCTTCACCTATCATGGCTTCGTCGAAGGCACCGATATCGGTAAGGGCACGGTCGACGTAGTCGTTACCGAAGGTTTTGTGGGCAATGTGGCGCTCAAGACAGCAGAAGGCACGGCGCGCCAGGTTGCTTCCTATCTGCGATCGGCCCTCAAGGCGAGTTGGGTCAGCATGCTCGGCGCCTTCTTTGCCCGCGGCGCGCTTAATGCTCTCCGCCGCAAGATGGACCCCCGCACGGTCAATGGCGGCGTGTTCATGGGCCTCAACGGGATCGTGATAAAATCGCATGGTGGCACCGACGAAGTCGGTTACAAGAGTGCCTTGGGCCTCGCCTATGAAATGGCGCGCAGCCGCCTGATCGATAAGATCGGCGACACAATGCAGCGCTTCCCTGTCAACACGGCCGCGCCAGAACCGCTGCCGCCTGATTCCGAGGCCAAGTCGGCGTGACCAGAATTCGTTCCATAGTACGCGGTGTCGGCAGCTACCTTCCTCAACGGGTGCTGACCAATGACGAATTGGCCAAGACGGTCGACACATCCGACGAGTGGATCCAGCAGCGCGTCGGGATCAAGGAGCGTCACATCGCGGCCGAGGGAGAATTCACCTCCGATCTCGCTGTCGCCGCCGCACGGGCAGCACTCGATAACGCGGGCCTGACCCCCGACGATATCGACCTCATCATCGTTGCGACGACGACACCGGACTATACTTTTCCCGCCGCTGCTACCCTGGTGCAGATGAAGCTTGGCATGCGACACGGCTTTGCCTTCGATCTCCAGGCCGTGTGCTCGGGCTTTGTTTATGCGGTGACCACCGCCGATAGCCATATCAAAAATGGATTGGCACGGCGCGTGCTCGTCATCGGCGCCGAGACCTTCACCCGGCTTCTCGACTGGACCGATCGCACCACCTGCGTTCTCTTCGGCGATGGCGCTGGCGCCATGATCCTTGAAGGCGTTGAACTGGCAGAGGACGAACCGGAGCGCGGCATTCTTGCATCTGCCCTGCGCTCGGATGGCCAGCACTGGGACAAGCTGTATGTCGATGGTGGCCCGTCTTCCACGGGCACTGCGGGGCATGTCCACATGCAGGGCCCTGAAGTCTTCCGCCACGCCGTCGGCAAGATCACCGACGTTGTCTACGCAACCCTGGAAAAATCCGGCTACACCGTGGCCGATCTCGACTGGTTCGTACCGCACCAAGCCAACAAGCGCATCATCGATGGTGCTGGTGCCAAGCTTGGCCTGCCAACCGAGAAAGTAGTGACGACCGTCGATATCCACGCCAATACCTCGGCAGCATCCGTGCCTCTCGCGCTCAGCGTGGCTGTCGCCGATGGACGGATCAAGCCAGGCGATCTGGTGATGCTCGAAGCGATGGGCGGGGGCTTCACCTGGGGCGCTTCGCTCATTCGCTGGTAGTTCTCAGCAGGCGATTGACCTCAAGCGTTTCAAGGCGTTAGTGTCCCTCCGGGTGGAGGAGCCTGACGTCGAGACCAGGCCGGTCAACGATCGGGTCGCGTCAACAGAGACACGGGTTTACCTGCCTGCGGCGGCAGACAGGATCAGCCGGATCAAGATCGTCCTGACCTGAAAAACTCGGTTTGAACAACGGGGGTGCGAATGGCGCAGAAAACGGTAACGCGGGCAGACCTGGCGGAAGCTGTTTATGGCAGTGTTGGCCTATCGCGAACCGAGTCGGCGGAGCTGGTCGAGCGCGTGCTCGAGTTGATCACCGAGGCCCTGATCACCGGTTCCAATGTGAAGCTGTCGTCCTTCGGCTCGTTTCAGGTGCGCTCGAAAAACGAAAGAATCGGCCGCAATCCCAAGACTGGCGAGGAAGTCCCGATCCTGCCGCGGCAGGTTCTTGTGTTCAAACCGAGCAACGTGTTGAAGTCCAAAATCAACAAGTCTATGGTTGCCGCTGAAAAGTAAGGATTTCTTACTCAAGGGGCGAGCGGTTTGGACAAGTCTCCAGACGCATTCCGGACGATTTCTGAGGCGGCCGAGGAGCTTGATCTTCCGCAGCACGTCCTCCGATTCTGGGAAACGCGATTTGCGACCATCAAGCCGCTGAAGCGGGGTGGCGGACGGCGCTATTATCGCCCGGAAGACGTGATGCTTCTGCGCGGCATCCGTCACCTGCTTTACGATCAGGGTTTCACCATCAAGGGCGTGCAGAAGATCCTCAAGGATCAGGGCGCGCGCTATGTCATCGCCGTGGGCGAGGGCAGGGCACCCGACGATATTGCCGGGCTGATCGACTTTGCCGAAGATGAAGCCGAGGACATCGGCGCCGAGGCTCCCGAAGCAGTTTCCGTCGCCGCGCCCGAGCCCGAACTCGACGAAGAATCGCGCAACAAGCTGTCCGAAGTTCTTCGCGAATTGCTGGAATGCAAGCGCATCCTGGAGCGCGCACGCGAGCTCTAGCGCTCGGGCTATTGCTCAGTAACCAACCCTTGCACCGTAACGTGCCTGCAAGCTCCGCAGGAAACGCGGCTTACCGCAGACGCAAGAAGACCGCGCCTGACCTATGATCCGCGCGGCTACAAACCAAACATTTGGTGAAATGGTCGGAGCGGCCGGATTTGAACCGACGACCCTTTGTCCCCCAGACAAATGCGCTACCAGGCTGCGCTACGCCCCGACTGCGCGGAGACATAGAGAATGACAGGCGCAAGCGCAACCCTGTTTTTCGGTCTGTGAACAGGGGCGTTCGTCTCGGTGCCCAGCCCATTGTTCCGCTTGGCTCAATTGTAAGGTTCGCGCGCGGCGGGACGCTGGGGAATGGTCGCGCCTGGGCGTGAGCGCATATCGCGGCGGTAATCGCTCGGTGACATGCCAGCGAGCTTGCGAAAAAGCTTGTTGAAGGCGCTGAGCGAACCGAAGCCGCTTTCCATTGCGACCTGCAGCACATTGGCGTCCTCGCGCATCAGCAGTGCCTGCGCAAAGGACAGACGCATCAGGCTGACATAATCGTTCAGCGTCATGCCGGTGCATTTCTTAAAGACGGTCATCGCATATTTGGGATGAACGTCGGCCGCTACGGCGATATCCACCGAGTCGATCTCTTCGCGAAAATTTTCAGCAATGAAGTCGCAGATGCGCAGCACGATCGGAGAAATATACGGATCCGCCGCCGCAGCGCCTGGCTTTGTGCGCAACCCTGACAAGAGCTCGTAGGGGGCGAAACGAATGCGTTCGATCCGCAGCAGCAGTTCATCGATCGCCATGCTGACCTTGAGCGGATCGCCGGAGCGCACAAAGTCATTCCAGCGCAAGAAATTGATGGGATCGGATCCGTCGCTGGCCCGCGTAAGCAATGTGGCGCCCTGCATGAGGCCAGCCTGCATATCCTGGGGCAGGCGCAGGCGGAAAAAGTGAACCAGCGGCAGGTGTCCGCCCGCATAAATCACGTCCTCGGACGCATCATCCAGCCGGTGCGGCTGCCCGCCCCAGAACAGTGCCAGATCTCCGGCTGAAAAGCGTACGTCATATCCGCTCATGGAATAATGCGCCCACCCGCGAACGATGTAGTTCACCTCCACCTGCGCATGCCAATGCGCTGCACGCATCAATTTAGGCGAGGCATGAAACATGTGCAGTTCGGTGGGCAGGCGCTCGACCCCGTTAAGGCCCGGCTCATAGAAGCCGCGCTCCACCATCTTACTATCCGCCAATTTCCAATACCCAATAAGCGCGACGTGCTGTGGCCAGGCACTAGCTTAGGCAGCGCTCGTTACAAGAGCAAGGGAGGATAGGCGCGGCAGACTGAGGTCCGGCCGTTCGCCCCGGCATGGCCGGATCTTGCCTTGACGAGCCAATCGAAATGCCCCGGCGCCGCCGAAGGGCCTAGGCGCGAGGAAGAAGACATGACCGAAAACAAGATCCGCTGGGGCATTATCGGCCCGGGCAGCATCGCCAAGGCGTTCCGTGGGGGCCTGGAAGGCTCGGCCTCTGGCGTTCTGAGCGCCATTGCCACGCGCGACCCTTCCAAACCCAATCTCGCCACCGATTTCCCGGGCGTGCGCGTGGTCAAAGGTTATGATGCCCTGCTCGCCGATCCTGAAATCGACGCTGTCTATATCGCTGTGCCGCACACTGTCCACGCTGAATGGGCGATCAAGGCGGCTGAAGCGGGCAAGCATGTCTTGGTGGAAAAACCGCTGGCGCTGTCCGCGCATGAGGCCGACGCCGTCTTTCACGCACACAAGAAGGCAGGCACGTTTGCTGGCGAAGCTTTCATGTATCGCCTGCACCCCCAGACCGCCAAGCTGATCGAACTGATCAAGTCCGGCACTATCGGCGAAGTGCGGATGATCCAGTCAAGCTTCGGCTTCTCGATGGGCAAGTTCCAGCCCCAGCATCGGCTCTTCGCTTCGGCTCTTGCCGGCGGTGGCATCATGGATGTCGGCTGTTACCCCGTGTCCATGGCGCGCCTTCTTGCTGGTGCTGCGACCGGGAAAGCCTTCGCCGAGCCCGTCAAGATCGCTGGTGCTGCAAGGCTCAACGAGGAAGGCACCGACGATTGGGCAGCTGCCGTTCTGACATTTGAAAGCGGCATCGTCGCGCAGGTATCCTGCGCCGTCATGGCAAATCTCGACAACGTGCTGCGCATCCATGGCTCCGAAGGGCGGATCGAAGTGCCCGATTTCTGGTTTGCCGGCGGCAATCGCGATCAGGGCCTGGGCAAGATCGACATCATCAAGGGCGGAAACACCGAAACCGTCAGCGTCAACGAACCCGCTCATGTTTATTCCTTTGAAGCGGAAGCGGCATCGCGCGCCATCGCGGCCGGTCAGCAGGAGTTTCCCGCGCCCGGCATGAGCTGGGCTGATACGATCGGCAACCTGCGCGTTCTTGACAAGTGGCGCGCGGACGCGGGCATCGAGTTCTCGGTCGAGAAGGCAGGCAATCGCCTCAATACGCTTGATAACAGGCCGCTCGGGTCCAATGTCGGCATCATCCCCAAACGCTCCATTCCGGGTCTCGATAAGCCTGCGTCCGCAGTGGCTCTTGGCTTTGAAGATTTCCGTACCTTTGCTTCGGGCGCCATCTTGCTCGATGCGTTCTGGGAGCGCGGCGGCAACATCTTTGATACCGCCTTCATCTATGCCGGCGGCTATACTGAAAAGCTCTTCGGCGAATGGCAGAGACGGAGCGGGGTGCGCGAAGAAGCCGTGGTGATCGGCAAAGGCGCCCATAGCCCGCTCGTTTATCCCGATGTCATCGGAAAGCAGCTGACCCAGTCTCTCGACCGGCTGCAGACCGACTATGTCGACGTCTACTTCATGCACCGCGACAATCTCGATGTTCCCGTGGGCGAGTTCGTCGATGCCATGGATGCCGAGGTCAAGGCCGGCCGTATCCGCGGACCTTTCGGCGGTTCGAATTGGACCAAGGAGCGCATGGACGAGGCGATCGCCTATGCTGAACGCACAGGCAAGACCAAGCCCCAGGCGCTTTCCAACAATTTCGCGCTCGCCGAAATGCTCGACCCCATCTGGGCCGGCTGCGTCACCGCTTCGACTCCCGAGTTCAAGCAGTGGCTGGTCGATCGTCAGGTGACCAACTTCTCCTGGTCGAGCCAGGCGCGGGGCTTCTTTACCGACCTTGCCGGCCGCGACAAGCGCGACAACGAAGAACTGGTACGCGTCTGGTACAATGAACAGAACCTCGGCCGTCGCGACCGTGCCATCGAACTGGCAAAGCAGCTGGGACACTCTCCGATCCACGTCGCCTTGGCCTATGTCCTGGCGCAAGACTTCCCCAGCGTACCGCTGATCGGACCGCGCCGTCTCGTCGAACTCGACGACAGCCTCAAGGCCTTCGAGATCAAGCTTACACCGGAGCAGGTCAAGTGGCTCGAGGGCTGATGTTCCGGCTGACCGGCCGTTCAGTCAGCCTCTAGGTAGCCTGCCTCACCTCTTTCTGACTGGGGCGGGGACGGGGCATGGCGCTTGCCGTTCTCTCCTTCCAAACTCGATGCCACACCTCCCCCTCCTTCAGGGGGAGGCCGGGTGGGGTAAACCTTGCCCTTCTTCAGACAATCCGCCGTTCACTCGTCAAAGACAGTTTGTCGTCCCTCACATGGTTGCCAGGCGCCACCTGCCGTCCTATGTATTCATCGTGAGATTACGATCTCGCATGTTCTCAGGGCGGGGCGGAACTCCCCACCGGCGGTAAGGCGGCAACGTCGAGCCCGCGAGCGCTTCCGGCTTCGGCTGGAAGGTCAGCAGATCCGGTGTGATTCCGGAGCCGACGGTCATAGTCCGGATGAAAGAGACAGAGTTGATCAGCGCCACCGGGCGTCCGCAGATCGCGCGGACCCGGCTGCGTGTCGTCATCTCGTAACCCTGAGGAAACTGGTTACGGAAAGGACGACAGATGAACCAGATTTCCTCTTCCTCCCATGTCGGTGCCGCTTCGGGTGCTGTTTTCATGCTGGCGGCGAGCCTTGCCTTTGCAGGCACCAACACTCTCCAATCTGTTTTGCCCACCCCACTCGAATATGGCGGCTTCGGCTTCAATTCGACTGGCATGGCATTCTGGCAATATCTGATTGCCTCGGTTCTCGTGCTGCCGATCATCCTGCGTATCGGCGTCAAGAACCTGCGCACCCATTATCCGCTTGCGCACGAAGTCCGGGCTTTTGCCTCTGCGCTCGGCGTTCATGTCTTTGTTTATGGCTTCGCTTCGGGCGTTCCGATCTGGCAAATGGTGACGCTTCTGGCTACCGGCCCCTTGTTCATCATTCTCGGTTCGACCCTGTTTCTTGGCGAGCGTGCTTCGGCCGCTCGCATAGGTGCAGCTCTTGTCGGCTTCGTCGGGGCAATCATCATTTCAGGTGTGGGAGCCGAAGGCTTCAGCCCCCAGACATTCGTGCCGATCCTGGCTGCGGTGCTTTGGGCCACCACAGACGTTCTCACGCGCTATCTGGCGCAACGCGGAGACAGTCCGGAAACGCTTACCGTGTCGCTTCTGGTGCTGATTACGCCCAATCACTTGGCTATTCTGCTTGTCGCTACGCTTTTTTCTGGCGCTTTGCCGTCAGGTGTCGCGACCGGTTTTCCTCTGGCTCTGCCGGCCGGCAACGGACTTTGGCTGTTGCTGCTGCTTGGCGCGCTGACTGCCGCCGCCCAGTACTTCCTCAGCTTTGCCTATAAGGTTGCAGATGCAGCCTATCTTCAGCCCTTCGGCGATCTCAAGGTGCCGCTGAGCGGTCTTGTGGGCTGGGTGGCCTTGGGACAGGTCCCTTCAGTCTGGTTCTGGCCCGGCGCCGCCTTGATCGTGCTGGCGTCTTGCTTCATCTATCTGGTTGAAAGCCGGGAAGCTCCGCCAAAAACCCTGGCTGCGGCCTGACACACTGGCTCCTTCTCTCGTGCCGCCGCGGGAGAAGGGCTTTTCCTTGCCCGAAAGCCTTGCTAGAGGGACCCCGACGCAAGGGAGAAGCAGTCCATGGCACTCAAGGAAAATGACGTGAACTGGTTTCGCCCGCTCTGGCGGCGCGTGGCGGTCGTTATCTTGCTCGCCGTCTGGCTGGTCTGGGAAGTGTTCTGGACCGGAGAGCAACTCTGGATGGTGCTGGTGGGCGCTGCACTTGCCTACGCGCTTTACAACTTCTTCTATGCCTTCCCCAAGGAGGACCCGAAGGTTGAAGCGCAGACGCAGACCGATCCCGACGACGAGCCAAAGCCTTAAGGGCGCAGGTTAGATCAGCGTCTCGTGCCTCGGCGCGCTGATCCTCTGCTCGTTTTTGATTGCCGTCGATAGTCCCCAAACGAGCCCGATCAACAGATAGACATGCCGCCAGTGGTCTGAATCGATGATGATCGATTCCGCCATGACCATTGTGAAGGTTGCCATGACCGGGATCGCCATGAGGCGATAAGGGGAGGGGCGCAGCAGCATGGCCGAGCCTTTCCACAGCGTTGCCGCTATCATCACGTAGAAGAAGAAGCCTCCGCCCCAGCCATAAACGTGGAACACGGTGACATAGAGATTGTGCGGCTCTTCGCGGATGCGCAGGGTAGGAAACTCGCCTGGGCCAATGCCCCAGGGATTTTCGAGAGCAAGTTCCACCGCATAGCCCTGCCGGCCAAAGCGTCCTGTTTCGCCGGTATCGTAGGACTGTGACTGGGTGCGGTGCGCGAAGAAGTCGGAAACGGTCGGGATCGACAACAGCCCCCCAAGCGCCACAACCAGCATTCCGAGCCCCAGAAGCGACATGATCAGAATTCGGATCTTGTCGCGCGCGTTTGCCTCGAGCATGAACACCAGCACAAGCGTGATCAGCGATGAGGCTGCAAAATGCCCCCAGCCGCCGCGCGAGAAGCTGACGAAAACACCGATCATCAGCACCACATAAACTGCCCCTGAAACAACAATCTGCCATCCGCGTCCCAGAAGCACGCGCTGAAGCGCGAACATGGCTGGCAGGATCAGAAAAGGCGCATAGACATTTGGGTCCTTGAACGTTGCCTTGGCGCGATCGTAGCGCAGAAAGAAGTCGGCCCCCGGCATCAGGCGCAGATAGGCAAGCGTACCCACCAGCGCCAGGATCACCGCAATCGCCGTGTAGGCGGCGATGATGATTCGCATCCGCCGCGCAGTCGCCTCTGCCAGATAATTGGCGAGAAAATAGCTCGTCAGCATCAGGAAGATGGTAACGGCGGTAAAGATGATCGCGTCGGTCACCGGCGTCACCCGCACCTGCAGGCACGCGATCAGCGCAAAGGGTGTGAAGCCAAGCAGGATGGCAAAGAGCCCGAAAGTCGAGCGATAAAGGCCCAGCCCGGCGACAATCGCGATGGGCAGCACCAGCAGGAACACCACTTCATAGGGCGATGGCTCGATCAGAACGATGCCGCCCGAAAAGATCCACAGCGCCACCACGCCGTCCAGCAGCCTTGTGGCCCGTTGGCGCACGAAATCCATGCCGGGCCATCTGGTGCCTGCCAGGGCAGGATCGAACTGCCCGGTGACGCTCAATATGCGTTCTCGTTCTTGGCGATCAGCGAGACCGGCGTCATGACCACGATGTAGAGGTCGAGCAGCAGGCTCCAGTTCTCGATATAGTAGAGGTCGTGGTTCACCCGCTGCATGATCTTGTCGATCGTGTCGGTTTCCCCGCGCCAGCCATGAATCTGCGCCCATCCCGTCATGCCGGGTTTGACGCGGTGCCGGGCGAAATATCCCTCGACCGCCTCATAGTAGAGCTGGTTGTCCGCCTTGGCCTGCATGGCATGCGGACGTGGTCCTACCACCGACAGCTCCCCCTTGAGCACGTTGAAGAGTTGCGGCAATTCGTCGATCGAGGTCTTGCGGATGAACTTGCCCACGCGCGTCACGCGCGGGTCGTCCTTCGTCACCAGTTTGGCGGCACCGGCGTCGAGCATATCGGTCCGCATGGAGCGGAACTTGTAGATGCTCACGAGCTGATTGTTGAAGCCATGCCGCTTTTGAACGAAGAACACGGGCCCCTTGCTCTCGAGCTTGATGGCAATGGCCGTGGCTATCATGATAGGCGAAAGCAGGATCAGTGCCGTAATCGCGACGAGTTTGTCGAAAACCCATTTGAACACAAGGTTCCAGTCCGAGATCGGCCGGTCGGCCATATCGAGAACGGGCACGCCGCCGACATAGGAATAGGCCCGGTCGGTGAACTTGAGCTTGCTCATATGCGCCGAGAGCCGGATATCGACCGGCAGCACCCACAGCTGGGTCAGCATGTCGAGCACCCGCTTCTCCGCCGAAAGCGGCATGGAGACGATCACAAGATCGACCGGCGTCAGGCGGGCAAACTCTAGCAGGCTCGAAACCTTGCCGAGTTTTTGCAGCCCCGCTACTTCCTCGGGCGAGCGCGCATCATATCGGTCGTCGAAAAGGCCCAGCAGCTCGACATCCCGATCCGCTCCGGCCTGGATCTGCTCGATCAGCACTTCGGCATCGTGCCCGCCGCCCACGATCACGGTGCGGCGCTTGAGGCGCCCGAGGTCCGTCCAGTGCATCACCAGCTGGCGCAGCAGCAGCCGGAACGCGATCAACAGCGCCGAACCCGACAAAAACCAGGACAGCAGCCACACGCGCGAAAGCAGGTCGCCGGCTTTGAAAAAGAAAATGGAAGCAGTCGTGACCGCCATCACCGCCAGCCAGACCCCGAGCACCCGGCCGAACTGGCCAATCACCTTGCGATAGGTGGTGATCCGATGGGCCCGCAGCAGGTGAAAGCCGATATTGGTGGCAAGACAAACGCCCAGAACGACGAGGAGATAGAACCACTCCTGCCCCGGCTCCACATAGGCGGCATGGATTCCATAGCCCAGCAGACCCAGCAGCAGCGCCTCCGCCGCCTGCGCCACACCGACGATGACATTGCTTGAATAGGTGCGTTCAACCGGACGCCCGGCGATTTCAAGTGCGGCCGTGGAAAGCTTCGAACCGTCAGTGCCACCGTCGCCATGACGCGCAGCGTGTTCGGCAAAAGCCTGCTTAGGATCGACACGAAACATGAAACGCCCACCGGGTACTCACTCATCCCGGCCAGATTATCGGCTCCAAGGCGTTTAAACTCGGTGAAGCGAACCCTCAGCTTTGTCTGAGCACCTGGCGGTAGAGGGCAGCGATCCGCTCCACCATGGTTTCGACCGAGAATTGCGCACGCACGCGTGCCAGCCGCTTCTCCATCTCGGCTTCAGCCATCTCGGGCTGGTCGAGCATGGCCTGCATAGCCCGGCGCAGTGCCTCTGCATCACCCGGGGTGACCAGAGTATCGGTCGTGCCGTCGCAGATTTCTGGAATACCGCCCACGTGGGTGGCGACAACCGGCAGACGCGCTGCGGTGGCTTCCATCACCACATAGGGCAGGGACTCTGCAAGCGACGGCACGACTGCGAAGCGCGCCTGAGCAAAAACGCTCCGCGCCGGCTGCGAACCGACGAGCCTGACGCGATCGCCGAGCGACAGTTCCGCAATCCTTGCTTCGAGCGCGCTCCGTTGCGGCCCGTCTCCGGCCATTACGAGCGTTGCGGCATCGCCGTCCGGGCGCCGAAGGCGGGTCATGGCTTCGATCAGCGGAAAGATCCCCTTGAGATCGCGCAATTCGCCTACGAAGACAAAATCGTGCTTGTCCTCCCCCTGGGAGAGCGGAGCGAATTCTGCTGGGTCCAGCCCATTGAAGATCACTTCCGTCCGGCAGGTGGGTTCGGCAATGATCCGCGCATAGGTGTTGCGGGCAAATTCGCTCTCGAAGATCAGCGCGTCAGTTTGCGCCATCAGCCGGCGTTCGAGCCAGTGAAACAGCTTGCCGCTAGTAGAACCAGCGCCAAAGTGCAGCACGCCGCCATGCGGGGTATAAAGGGAAGCTGTCCGGTTGCTGCCGAGCCGCGCAAGTCGCGCGTAAAGCCCGCCCTTGGCGCCATGACCGTGCAGAATATCGGCATCGAGTTCACGCGCCAGCCGCCGCACAGCCAATGGTGTCGACAGATCTCCCGACCCCAAAAGCCGGGGCATCGGCAAGAGGTGTATGCCGAGATCTGCAAATTGCTTGAGCGCTGCGAGCCGATCTCCTGTCTGCGCATCGCCAGCAAGCGAATCGACCACAAGGCCGACATGGTGGCCGCGCGCATGCAGGCCCCGGGTCAGGTCCGCCACATGCCGGAATAACCCGCCCACAGGCGCGCGCATGACCTGCAGGACGCGCAGCGAACCAGTCATCGGCTAGAACCAGCGTTCGGAAACGACGATCGTGTCCCCGGGATAAAGCGCGAAGTCGAGGTCGACCCTGGTACGGATCATCTCGTCGCCCTGGCGGCGATAAACCTCGGCCTGGTTGCGATCGGCCGTTTCGATATAACCACCCGCAGTGCTGATCGCATCGCGCACGGTCATGTAGGGCCGATAGGGAAATTGCCCCGAGGTCCGCACCGCGCCCTGGATGAAGAAGGGGCGATACTCCGCCACTTCCACGGCCACATTGGGGTTGCGCAGATAGCCGTTGGCAAGCGCACCTGCCAGCCGCGATGCTGCCGCCGATGTCGTTTGTCCGCGCACCTGCACCTGTCCCACGAGTGGGAAGGCGATGGCTCCGTTGTCGGCAACACGATAGGTGTTGCTCAACTCCTGGTCGCCATAAACGGTCACCCGCACGGCATCGCCGGTATCCAGCACATAAGGCTGATTGGGCTCCACGAAATAGCTCGCGGTTCGTGTCGTTGTGCTGCAGCCAGCCAGCGGCACCAGCAATGTCAAAGCAAAAAGCGATAGCCAGCGCATGATGATCCCGCGCGATTGAATGGTCTTAGTGTTAGCCCTCATGGTTAAGTTTCTCTTATCAAGAAACGACAGCAACTCATTCTGCGCGCCCGATTAACTGAATGTTGACCACGATGGGCGAGTCTGCGGTCATCGTGAGGACAGATCGTGACCGAATACGCCCCGACATTGCGCGACGCGCGAATTGACGTAGCTGCCGTCTTCGGCGCGCTAGGCCGCAAGCTCCCGCGCATCATCGTCGTGACCTTGCTGATCCTGGGTGCGACCTTTCTTGTTTTGATGATGATGCCGCGGCTTTATGAGTCATCGGCATCGATACTCGTTGAGCCGCGCTCCAATGTTTATGTGCGTGCCGCCAATGAGCAGGCACCCGCAGCTCTCGTCGGCGATGCAAGCGTTGTTTCGAGCCAGATCGAGCTGATCAAGTCACGCGATACACTGCTCGGCGTCATCGACCGGCTGGATCTGCGCTCCAATCCTGAATTCAACGGCAGCCAGTCCGGCTCCTCGCCTCTCGGCGTTGTCATGCAGTTGATTGGCCGTGGCTCAAGCCCGGTGAGTGTCGAAGAGCGTGTGCTCAATACCCTTTATGACCGCATGACGGTCATCCAGCAGCGCGACTCGCGCATCATTTCCATTCTGGTGCGCACCACCGATCCGCAATTGTCCGCCGAGATCGCCAATGCGGTGGCCGATGCTCACGTCGCGCGCCGCGCCCAGCTTTCGCTCTCCGACACCGCCGAAGCCTCTGGTTGGCTTAACCAGGAGATCCAGCGGCTCCGTGTTGCCGTGCGCGATGCCGAAGCACGCGTAGCGCAATATCGCGTCGAAAACGACCTGTTTGTTGTCGGTGCCAACAACACAAGCTTGCTCGACCAGCAATTGTCGACGGTCGCAGCGCAGATTACCTCTGCCCAAGAACGGAAGAATGCTGCTGCCTCCCGGGCTGCCGTGATCCGCGGACTTCTGGAACGTGGCCAGCCGATCGAAAGCGTCGCCGATGTGCGCAACTCCACAGTCATCCAGCAGCTAAGCCAGGAGAAGGCGCGTCTTCAGGGGCAATTAGCCCAGCTCTCCGCCACGCTCCTGTCTGGTCATCCCACGGTGCGGGCGCTCAACGCGCAGATCGGTGAACTCGATACGCGCATCAACCAGGAAGGCTATCGGGTCGCCGCGGCGCTTGAAGCCGAGTCGCAGGTGGAGGCCGATCTTGAAGCCTCGCTTCAAGCCGACATGAGCCGGTTCAAGCAGTCGGCTTCGACAGCTACCCAGGATACCGTCACGCTCGATAGTCTGCAGCGCGAAGCGAAGGCGCAGCGCGACCTCCTGGAGGCATACCTCGCCCGCTACAGCGAAGCGTCCTCCCGCGTCGACTCCAACTCTGCCTTGCCGGATGTGCGCGTCGTGACGGAAGCTGCGCCCTCCGTCACCCCTGCTTTCCCCAAGACCACGCTGATCCTTGCAGGTGTCGGTATCGTAGCCTTTGCCATTCAGGCAGGCGGCGTCATTTTTGGCGAGCTCATGTCGGGTCGCGCTCTGCGCCCGGTCGAGTTTTTACCCGCGGCAGCGGAGCGCCCAGAGCCAGCTGTTCAGGCAGCACCTCCAGTTCCTGCGGCTGAACAGCCCACAGCGGCCTTTCCTGAACTCGTTGCAATCGAGCCCGAACCCGATGCCGAGCTTGCGCAAGAGCCGGAGCCATCCACTGAAGCGCCACAGGCCGGCTTCACCATGCCTGCAAATGCCAATGTACGGGCCAACGGCGAACCCGTCCGCTCCGCTTCAGAGTCTGCTCGCATGCTGCTGCAGGAACTCGCAGATCGGCGCGCCCAGCGGGACAGCGCTCGTGCGGCAGTGGAAATCAGCGCCGCAGTAGCGCCGGCTCCCGTCACCAAGCCGCAGCGCACACTGACCGGGGCCGTGCGCTTCGCCGATCTGTCGGCTGATCTGGTGCTCGGCAAGACCCATCTTCTGCTGCTGGCCGATCATGGCACCGGCGAGCCCGGCCGCAGCCTTGCCGACAGCCTTGTGTCCGATGCCCTCGCCAAAGGCTTGAGCGTCGTGCTCGTGGATGCCGGCAGCGGCCGGATCGGTTCGGCTCCTGGCATTTCCGATCTCAGCACGGGCGAGGCCGGTTTCGGCGACGTAGTGCAAAAGGCGTCCGGCCAGAATTTTGCCGAAGTTGCCTGGGGGCAGGGGGATCAAATCGACCGCGCCTCCACCAAGCCAGCAACGCTTGTTGAAGCGCTGGGCGATATCTACGAAGTGGTGCTGGTGCTCACCGGCCGCGTTGGTCGTTCCTCATCCTTGCCTGCCTTCGCCGATCTCGGCGGCCGGGTTGTCCTCGTCACGCGCGACACCGACGATGCCGACGCAGCCGAGGAAACCCGCCGTAAACTTCTCGATGCGGGCCTGTCGCGCGTAGAAATCTCGACCCTGGAAGACGCAGTTGCCGCCTGATCGGGCAGAGGTGCGGCCATGTCAGTGAAATACACCGCTATTCGCGCTGCGTTCGAACTGCTCTGGCTATCCGGCTTGCCGCGGCTGTCTCGCATGCTCTCGCAATCGCGCGGGGTGATCTTCACCCTGCATCGCGTCCTGCCTCAGGAGCCGGAGCCGTTTTCCCCGAACGCCATTCTTCAGGTCCGGCCCGACTTTCTCGACTATGTCATCGAACGCGTTCGTGCGCTTGGCGCCGATATCGTGACGCTTGACGAAGCCATCGATCGTCTGGCAGCGCCTGCTCGCCCACGTCCCTTTATCGTTCTGACCTTTGACGACGCCTATCGCGACAACCTCCATTATGCCTTGCCGATCCTGCGCAAGCATGAGGCTCCGTTCACCCTCTATGTGCCGACCGCTTTTGCCGATGGCGTCGGCCAGCTTTGGTGGCAGGCGATCGAAGACATTATTGCGCGTCAGGAGGCCGTGGCCTTCACTGAAAACGACGAGGTCGAATTCGTCCCCACGGCCACCCGCGCGCAAAAGGAGGACGCGTTCTCACGGCTATATTGGCATTTGCGCAAATTGCCTGAGCCGCAGCGTCTTGCCGTTCTGGCCGAATTCACTGCCAAATACGGTTATGACATGGAGCGGCAGTGTCGCGACCTGATCATGACCTGGCAGGAACTGCGCCTCTTTGCCGGCGAGCCGCTCTGCACGATTGGTGCCCACACGGTCAATCACTACGAACTTGCCAAGATCTCGGAAGACGATGCGCGGCAGGAGATGATCCGCTCGGTCGATGTGATCCATGCCGAGTTTGGCCTCAAACCGGCCCATTTCTCCTATCCCCTGGGTGGTCCGCTGTCCTGTGGTCCCCGCGAGTTTCGTCTCGCCAATGATCTTGGCTTTAGAACAGCTGTTACCACACGCCCTGGCGGCCTCTATCCCCGTCACCTGAACCAGCTCACCGCCCTGCCACGTGTCTCGCTCAACGGTCTCTTCCAGCAAGGCCGCTATGTGGACGTGCTCGCCAGCGGTGGACTGATGACAATGCTGGGAAAACTCTCGGGCTGAATAAATTTCCCGTGGCCCTCATGGCGAGCCGCGAAGCGCAAGCGGAGCCTCGAACCACGGGCGCGTACTAGCAGCCTCAGCTCTTTGCTGCGCCGTCCGGCCGTGCCATCCACTTGATGATGGCCATGGCCGGCAAGAGCCATCCCATGCCGGCAACAATGAAATAGACGATCAGCACATACCAGGGCAGCTCCGGCGGAAACGCCAGATAGACCGATGTCGCCAGGACGCACCAGACGACGATCGACAAGACGCTGAGAAAAGCGCCGATCAACTTGCGGTTGCGTTGAGTCATGTGCGGCATCTACGCTGTTGCGATGGACGAAAGCTGGGACTACCACTCCGGCAGCCCCATCGATACCGGAAATTTCATCGTGACCACCGACCAGAATGCCGCACCCGGACAGATCAGCTATGCGAGCGATCTGTTGCGGCCTGTCCGCATCTGGCTTTATGGCCTGGCGGCATTCGTCCTGCTGATCGTCGTTGTTGGCGGCATCACGCGCCTCACCGAATCCGGATTGTCGATCACGAGCTGGAAGCCGCTCTCGGGCACCATCCCCCCGCTCAACGAAGCCGAATGGCAGGCCGAATTCGAGGCCTATAAGCAGATCCCGCAATACACCGTGCTCAATTCCTGGATGAGCCTTGATGATTTCAAGTACATCTTCTTTTGGGAATGGCTCCATCGGCTGCTAGCCCGTGCACTTGGGCTGATCTTCATCGTCCCCTTCGTCGTGTTCCTCGTGCGAAAGCGCCTGTCGCGCGAACTGGCCTGGCCGCTCTTCATCCTGTTCATCCTCGGGGGTTTTCAGGGGTTCCTCGGCTGGTGGATGGTGTCGTCCGGGCTTTCCGAACTCACCTCGGTGTCCCAATATCGCCTTGCCGCCCATCTCACTGCCGCCGCCGTGCTCTTTGCCGCGTTGGTTTACGTCGCGCGCAGTCTCGAGCCGGGCAGGGTGCTTGGCCGCGTCACGCCGTTTCACCTGACGACAACGATTATCCTCGGACTGGCTCTGGTTTTGCAGCTGGCAGCCGGCGCCTTCGTTGCCGGGCTCGATGCAGGCATGGGCTACAACACCTGGCCACTCATGGATGGCGCCGTCATCCCCAAGGGTCTCCTCGTCATGGAGCCCGCCTGGCGCAATTTCTTTGAAAATGCCCTGACGGTGCAGTTTATTCACCGCGGCATCGCCTATGCTATCGTCGCCTATTGCGCTTATCTGATCTGGCGTCGCGCCAAGGACGGCGGCTTCGGCGGCGTCCATGGCTGGCTTCCCCGCATCGGCATCCTCGTGCTGCTCCAGGTCGTCCTCGGTATCACGACGCTGCTGATGAGCGTTCCGATCTCGCTGGCCGTAGGCCACCAGTCCCTCGCGTTCATGCTCGCCGGCGCAACGGCGGCCTACGTCGCGGACATGCGCCGGGTAAGGTGAGAGCTGAGCAACCCCTCACCCTAACCCTCTCCCCAAAGGGGCGAGGGAACGCCATCCAGTTTGAGACCAGATCTATCCAAAACCCACCAGTCAAATCCCCTCGCCCCTCTGGGGAGAGGGTTAGGGTGAGGGGCCTCTAACAAGGAACCACATATGCGGTATCATTATACCTCTTCAACAACCCAATGAAAAACAAGCGGTTTTTAAACCTGCTTGACGAACTGCAGAATCCCCCATACACACCCTTCCGAAACCTGTGATCCGCTCCCGCAGCGTGGTCGCAAACAAGAGTTTTCCAGGGATTTCAACATGACCACTTACTCGGCAAAACCGAGCGAGATCGAAAAGCAGTGGATCCTCATCGACGCCGAAGGGCTTGTCGTGGGTCGCCTCGCTTCGATCATTGCTTCGCGTCTCCGCGGCAAGCACAAGGCCACCTTTACCCCTCACATGGACATGGGTGACAACATCATCGTCATCAATGCCGAGAAGGTGAAGCTGACCGGCCGCAAGCTCGATCAGCACCGCTTTTACTGGCACACCGGCTACCCCGGTGGCATCAAGGACCGTACCGCGCGCGAACTGCTTGAAGGCCGTTTCCCGAACCGCGTTCTCGAAAACGCCGTGCGTCGCATGATGCCGGGCGGCCCGCTGACCCGCGCCCAGCTCAAGAACCTGCGCGTCTATGCCGGTTCCGAGCACCCCCACGAAGCGCAGAACCCGAGCAAGCTCGACGTCGGCGCTATGAACCCCAAGAACGTCCGGGTGAAGTAATATGGCTGAAACCATCAACTCCCTCGAAGACCTGGGCACTTCCGCTGCTGCTCCCGCTGCCTCCTCGGCTCCGGTTCACGTGCAGAAGCTCGATAGCCTCGGTCGCGCCTATGCCACCGGCAAGCGCAAGAACGCCGTCGCTCGCGTCTGGATCAAGCCGGGCAAGGGCACTGTGACCGTAAACGGCCGCGAATTCGCCAAGTACTTCGCTCGTCCGGTTCTCCAGCTCATCGTCAAGCAGCCGATCGTGGCTGTCGAGCGTCTCGACCAGTATGATGTGATCGTCACCGTTGCCGGTGGTGGTCTCTCTGGTCAGGCCGGTGCTGTTCGTCACGGCATCTCCAAGGCCCTCAACTACTTCGAGCCGGCCCTGCGCCCGACGCTCAAGAAGGGTGGCTTCCTGACCCGCGACAGCCGCGTCGTCGAACGCAAGAAGTACGGCAAGGCCAAGGCCCGTCGCTCATTCCAGTTCTCGAAGCGCTAAGTTCGATACCAATCATGCAAAAGGGCCGGGAAACCGGCCCTTTTCTTTTGCCTGAAAAAACCTACATGCGCTTTGTGCATCGCACACTCGGCTGTCACCCAGGCGAAGGCTGGGGCCCAACTTGAGATCTCAAGTAGCTGCCGGCCTTCGCCCGGGTAACTGCCGATGGTTGGTGATGGGTCGGAACACACCCGAGAAATACGTCTGATGCCTATCGTCACCCGCTTCCACCTCCTTATCTTCCTGGTGACGCTCTCGATCACGGTCGTGGCCATTCTGCGCATCCCGCCCACCTTCCTCTTCCAGGCCCACTGGCACGCCTCGAATGCCGATTGGCTCTGGCCCCGCGACATCGCGCTGTCCGTCGCGCCCGCCATCCAGGCAACTGTCCTCATCGCCTTCTGGCTCCTTGGCCGCGCGCTGACCAAAAATCACCTCGCCAAGACCCGGCATATTCTGGACCCAGGCCTCAGCCTCCTCCTTGCCGTTCCCGCCTTCTATCAACTCGGCCTGCTTTTTCTCGGCGTCGGTTCTGATCTCGACCTCATCCGTGGCGAGGGTTTTCTGCTGGGCGCCACTCTGGCGCTGCTTGGTCTGGTGCTCTTTTATGCCGAGCGGCACAGCTATGGCGGCCTGCGCCTGCCATGGACAATTCGCTCCGACCGCGCCTGGGCACTGGCGCACAAGACCACCGGCGTGATGACGGCCCTCGCCGGTTTTGCCCTGATGTACGTCGCCTGGACCGATCCCGGCGCAGGCGTTCTCGCCGTGTCTTTCGCCGCCGCGCTCTTCGGTTTACCGGTCCTTGCCGCGCTAATGAGTCTGGCCGTCTCTCGCGCCTGAAAACTTCCATCCTCCAATTCCCGGCGGAGAAATAGAAAATTCTTCTCTCTCTATCGGAAATGGAACGCCATGCGCTGCGCAACCGGAGCTGCAGGCGTAAGTTGTGGCCAATATGAAGGCAAGGTGCTGACTTTTTGAGCGGACCTTGCCAGTGCAAAGGTCGCAAAATGTCACCCACTTCCGTATCTGCTGCGCGCCCGCCCAAGGCGCCCAAGCCGCTCTACGCCAATTTCGGCTTCCAGGTTCTGGTGGCCATGGTCATCGGTCTCGCCCTTGGCTTCGTCGCCCGGTCCATGGGTCCCGATGCGGCCGGCAACGCCAATTGGCTGACGCAAACGCTTTCGACCGTCGGATCGTCCTTCGTGTCGCTGCTGCGCGCCCTGGTGCCGGTGCTCGTCTTTACCGCCATTGTTGCATCCATCGCCAACCTGCGCGAACTCAACAACGCGGCAAAGCTCGTCTGGCAGACGCTTCTTTGGTTCGCCATCACCGCGCTCATCGCTGTCGTCATCGGCATCGCCCTCGGGCTCATCATCCAGCCTGGTCTCAACTCCGCTGTCGCAGCGGAGGCGGCCCGCGCACCGTCCTCCACCGGCTCCTGGCTCGACTTCCTCAAGGGCCTGATCCCGTCTAACTTCATAGGCCTCCAGGCGTCGACCCGCGTCACCGACAGCGGCGCCACCACCAGCCTCAACTTCAACGTCTTGCAGATCCTGATCGTCTCGATCGTGATCGGCATTGCAGCGCTGCGCGTCGGCCCCGCCGCTGACCCGTTCCTTGCTTTCAACCGCTCCTTCCTCAAGATCATCCACAAGGTCCTCTGGTGGGTCATCCGCCTGACCCCAATCGGCACCATTGGACTCTTGGGCAATGCCGTCGCCGTCTATGGCTGGGACGCCCTTGCCCAGCTTGGCTGGTACGCCGCCGCCATCTATATTGGCCTCCTGGGCGTCCTGTTCGTGGTCTATCCCGCGCTTCTGCAGGCTCACGGCCTCAACCCGATCCGCTATTTCCAGAGTGCCTGGCCAGCCATTCAGCTTGCTTTCGTATCGCGTTCCTCCATCGGCACCTTGCCGGTCACCGAGCGCATCACCGAGCAGAACCTCGGCGTGCCGCGTGAATATGCCGCCTTTGCCGTGCCGCTCGGCGCCACGACAAAGATGGATGGCTGCGCCTCGATCTATCCGGCCATTTCGGCGATCTTCGTCGCGCAGTTCTTCGGCGTGTCCTTGGGCCTCGAGCATTATCTGCTGATCGCCTTTGTCGCGGTCATCGGCTCTGCCGCAACGGCCGGTCTGACGGGCGCCACTGTCATGCTGACGCTGACCCTGTCGACCCTTGGCCTGCCGCTCGAAGGCGTCGGTCTGCTCCTTGCCATCGACCCGATCCTCGACATGGGCCGCACCGCCGTCAACGTCGCCGGCCAAGCCCTGATCCCCACCATCGTCGCCAAGCGCCAGGGCATCCTCGACCAAGCCACCTACAACCGCGGCGAAAGCATCGAGGCTCTTGACGACACCCAGACCGTCCCAGCGCAGTAATTGCGCGTCGAAATGTAAGAAGGGCAGGGGACCAACCGGTCTCCTGCCCTTTTATTGGTCGCTATTGAAAAGACCTCATGGTGAGGTGCGCAGCGCAGCGTAGCCTCGAACCACGAGGTCGAGAGAGTGGAGGCAGCGTGCCACGCCCCCGTCCTTCGAGGCTTCGCTCCTCAGGATGAGGGCTACTGACGGTCTGGCGACCGCCCCCCTAAACCGCCTTCTTGAGCGAAAGCTTTTTCGTCTTGGCCCGCGACTTTCTTGGCGCCTTGGCCATGGCACGCGGCACGAAATTGGCCATGACGCGCTCGATGACCTTGATGGCCTTGTCCGTGCCGTCCTCGCTGCGCAGATTTTCCGCCACCTGGGCGGCGCTGCGACGATAGGATTCGTTGCTGTTGAGGTCCGCAAGCGCCTCAGCCAGCAATTCAGCCGTTAGCTTGCGCAGGCGCACAGGCTTCGGTCCGCAGCCGAGTTCGTAAACCCGGCGCCCCCAATAGGGCTGGTCCATGGCCTGAGGCACGACAAAGGTCGGACGCCCCAGATGAAGGCCCGCCGACGTCGTCCCCGCGCCGCCATGATGAACGACCGCACTAACATAACGGAACAACCGGTCGTGCGGTGCTTTCTCGATTGGAAAGATCGTGTCCGGCAGGTCGCGCGGATCGATCCCGCCCCAACCGCGCGCCACGACAGCCCGTCCGCCCCAGCGCGAAACCGCTTCCTTGAGAATGCGCGTATTGCGCTCCGCCCCGAAAGGCATGGAGCCAAAGCCGATATAAACCGGTGCTTCCCCTGCCGAAAGAAACGCCTCGAATTCCGGCGTCGGCTCCCATTGGCTGCGATCGCGAAGATTCCAATAGCCGGTCACCAGCGCCGTTTTCGGCCAATCGCGCGGGCGCGGGCTCACTGCCGCCGAATAGGCGTAAAGCGTCGTCAGCGGAGATCCGTCCGTATTGGTGAAAACCCCGCCCATATTACGCGCTTCGAGCCCCATCAACTCGCGGCGCAACCGGTTGCGCGGCAGGTTCCAATAGGCCTGCTGCATGGTGGCGGCAGTATAGGAGAGCTTGTTCAGCGTCGGGCCCAGATCATCGGCCACATAATACATCGACAGCGGAAATTCGCTGGTCGAATTGAGTGGCTGCAGCGCCGTCATGATCGCGGGCACCTTGAGCGCTTCCGCGATGTCGATGCCAAAGCTCGTATTCATGTTCACGATGACGGCGTCGGCGCCCTGGCACATGCGCCAGCCCGAGCGGGCCGCCGTGTCGATGATTTGCTGGCCCTGCTTGAGCATCCATGGCCCGTTAATGAGCATCGAACTGCTCATCGCGTTTTCGAATCGCGTTTCCTTGAGAAAGGACTGGATCGAGGGGCCCAGCGAGTGGAATTCGATCCCATAGCCCGAGACGAGATCTTCAAACTCTTCGGTCGCCCCGAGCGCCACGGCGTAACCGCGCTCCTGCAGAGCAAGAGCCAGGGAAATGTAGGGCTGAACGTCGCCTTGCGTGCCGATCGTCACCAGGGCAATGCGCTTCAAGACTCAACCTCACACTACGCCGCGAACCCCGAAGGTTGTTGCCCTTGGGGCCATTTACAAGACCCTGCGAAGGATTTATGAACGGCCTGTCGATTGTTGCATTCCTTACAAAAATGACCTTCGAAGGGCAAGAGACATGGTGTCTCCATTCACTGTTGCATTGGTTGGAGCTCCGCTCGCCGGCAAGGTGATTGCTGTTGCCGGTACCTTTGCCGCGGCGGCGGCAAGCGCCCGATAGCTCTTCCCGCGTGGCCACCCTGGTGGCCGGGAAGAGCCGAATAGATCGTTGCGGTCCCTCCGGGGACATTTACCGGTTCAAAACCATAATTCCGCGATAATCGGCGCTTCAGTTGAGGCGCAGCGTCCACCGCGCGTCGCGACCAGATCAGGGTCCGAAATGGACCTTCCGAGGAATAAAATGAGCGAAGTCTTCCATCGCATCCGCCGCCTGCCGCCTTATGTTTTTGCCCATATCGACCCGATCAAGGCCAAGGCGCGCGCCGAGGGTGTCGATATCATCGACCTTGGCATGGGCAATCCCGATATGCCGACGCCCGAGCATATCGTGGCCAAGCTGCAGGAAACGGTGAAGGATCCGCGCACCCATCGCTATTCCACCTCGCGCGGCATTCCTGGCCTCCGCAAGGCACAGGCTAGCTATTACGGCCGCCGTTTCGGCGTGAAGCTCAACCCCGAGACCCAGGTCGTCGCGACTCTGGGGTCCAAGGAAGGCTTTGCTAACATGGCCTCCGCCATCACCGCCCCGGGCGATGTGGTGCTGGTGCCCAACCCGACCTATCCGATCCATTCCTTCGGCTTCATCATGTCCGGCGGCGTCGTCCGCTCCATGCCGGCCGATCCGGGCGAAGATTTCATGCGTGCGCTCGATCGCGGCGTTCGCCACTCGATCCCCAAGCCCATCGCGCTGGTGCTCAACTATCCGGCTAACCCCACGGCTTACACGGCCGATCTCGATTTTTACACCGAGGTCGTCAAGTACTGTAAGGCCAACGACATCCTTATCCTCTCCGATCTCGCCTATTCCGAGATCTACTTCGATGAGAAGGATCCGCCGCCCTCGATCCTGCAGGTGCCGGGCGCCATCGATATTTCCGTCGAGTTCACCTCGATGTCCAAGACCTATTCCATGCCGGGCTGGCGCGTCGGTTTCGCCGTTGGCAATGAACGCTTGATCGCAGCCCTCGCGCGGGTGAAATCCTATCTTGATTACGGTGCGTTCACGCCCATCCAGGTTGCCGCGGTCGCCGCCCTCAACGGCTCCGACGACGTCATCGAGGAAGTGCGCAAGGTCTATAAGCACCGCCGCGACGTCATGGTCGAAAGCTTTGGTCGCTCCGGCTGGACCATTCCGGTCCCCAAGGCCACCATGTTCGCCTGGGCCCCGATCCCACCCCAGTTCGCCCATCTCGGCTCGCTCGAATTCGCCAAGCTCCTGATTCAGGAAACCGGCGTCGGCGTTGCTCCGGGCGTTGGCTTCGGCGAATATGGCGACCAATATATCCGCCTCGCCTTTGTCGAAAACGAACAGCGCATCCGCCAGGCCGCACGCAATATCAAGAAGCTGCTCGGCACCAAGGGCGATCAGGGCAATGTCGTGCCGCTCAAGGCCTGACGAGGGGGAAGGGTAGGGGGCATCTGGCCCCCGCCTACTCCACCGGGTTGATCCCGACATGCGGGACGACCAAAATTACATGACAGCAGCGCTCCGCTTTTGTATGGACAGGGCATATCCATTCAGAAGATGACCCATGCGCTTCGCCTCGCTTCTGCTGCTCACATCCGTTCTGCTCCTGCCTCATGAGGCCTCTGCGCAGCAATTTCCCGTCACCCTGACCCACGTGTGGGGCAAAACGACCGTAGAAGCGGAGCCGCAACGTATCGTCACATGGGGCTGGGGCAATGAGGATGCGGTGATCGCCCTTGGCACCATGCCCGTAGGCATACCCTTCAAGTCCTATGGCGGCGGCGAAGACGGTATTCAGCCCTGGATTGAGGATAGCCTGGCAACGGCGTCTGAGCCTCCGGTCATCCTTTCAGATACCGGGGACATCCCCTTTGAAAGGATCGCCGCGCTTCGGCCGGATCTGATCCTGGCTGTTTATTCTGGCATTACCGAAGACCAATACGCGCTGCTCTCCGCAATTGCGCCCACAGTCGCCTATTCGGGCCAACCGTGGTCCACACCCTGGCAGGATGTGACGATCACCATCGGCAGGGCGATGGGTAAGCAAGCCGAGGCACAGGCCTTGGTCGACGAAACGACAGCCTGGCTACAGTCCGAGTTCGACAAGCACCCCGCGCTGGGGGACGTGACTTTCGCCAGCGCCAATGACTACGATGGCGCCATGGCCGTGTACGCGCCGCTCGATGCGCGCATGGAATTTCTCACTGATCTCGGAATGAAGCTCGACCCCAGCGTGGATGCGCTCTCCTCTCAAGACGGCGCCTTCTACTATTCGCTAAGTTATGAGCTCTTCGATGAGCTCGAGGGCGATATCTTCGTCACCTATTTCGAGGATCAGCCCAGTCTCGACGCCTGGCTGGGCAATTCCTACGCAGCCAATCATCCGTCCATTGCCAATGGCGGACTTGCTGCGCTTGTTGGTACGGAACTGGTCGCCTCCGTTTCTCCGCCCAGCGTACTCTCGCTGCGCTGGGGCTTCCCGCACTATCTCGACGTGCTTGCCGGCGCAGCCGATGCCGTCACTCGAACCGAAAGCGAAACACAATGAACGCTCATGCCTTGGCCCCGGCTGTCCTGCTTTCGACTTTGCTTGTCGTGCCGGTTCTTGCCGAAGATGTGTTTCCGGTGACGGTCGAACACGCGCTGGGCTCCACTGTGATCGAAGCCAAGCCCGAGCGCGTCGTCACCTGGGGCTGGTCTGCGCAGGATGTAGTGATCGATCTCGGGATAGCACCGGTCGGAATGCCGTTTTTTGCCTATGGTGGCGGCGCCGACGGTCTCCTGCCCTGGACCGAAGAGGCGCTGGCTGAAGCGGGCATGGACATACCGGTGATCCTCCCCAACGCCACTGAGCCGCCGATTGAGGCGATCGCTGCTCTTGCTCCCGATATCATCATTGCTCCATATTCCGGTCTGACCCCCGACGAGTATGCACTGCTCTCCAATATCGCGCCTGTGGTTGCCTATCCCGATCGCGCCTGGTTCGCGAGTTGGCAGGATATCGTTACGCTCACTGGCCGCGCGCTTGGTCTTTCGACCGAGGCCGAAGCATTGGTCGAAGAGACGGAAACCTTCCTCGTTTCGGAGATCGGCAAATATCCCGACGCTGCGGGCACTGTGTTCGCCAACATCGTCAACCGCAATGATGGACAAGTGGCTGTCCGGCTCGAGGGTGATCCGCGCGTGCAGCTTTTCGCCGATATTGGCCTCGTTCCCGCTCCGCCGCCGGAAGGCGCTGTCCTCAACGATACTGGCATCGCCTACTATGTCAGCTACGAGAATTTCGACATCATACCCGCCAAGATGCTGCTCAGCTTCTTCAACGATCAGCAGTCCACAGACGAGTTTTTCGCCATGGACCTGATCAAGCTTTCGCCACTCGTGGCAAAGGGTGCCTATACGCGCATCATCGGCGAGGACATTACCATGGCAGTCAGCGGCGCTGTTACGCCAGTGTCCCTGCGCTGGGGATTTCCCACTGTTGCCGCAGAGGTCGGACGGGCGGCTGCTGCTGCCAAGGCAGAATAGCGGCAGGTCGGCGGTGAGGTGGGCAGCCATTTCTCTGCGGAAGGGTTCCTCCCCGTGCCGTGGCCAAAAATCCTATTGACGGCTAGGCGAATTCCTATGCAGATGTCGCCTCCATGAGTGATATTCAATCCTTCCGCCAGTCCGTCGAATCCTTCATTTCCGTACGCGGTTGGACTCCCACCCGTTTTGGGCGCATCGTCGCTGGTGATCCGCTCTTTGTTTTTGACCTGCGAGACGGGCGTGAGCCGCGCAGTGAAACCCGTGCCCGCATTCTCAAGGCAATGGCCGAGTTCGGGGAGACCGAGGCCCAGAGCCCCCTTCGTATCGGCGTCGCGGGGCTCGGCAATGTCGGCGCGACACTGGTCCGCATCCTCCAGAAGGATGGTGCAGAACTCAACAAGAAGCTGGGACGCCAGCTTCAGGTGACGGCGGTTGCGGCCCGCTCGCGTTCGCGCGATCGCGGCATCGACATTTCGGGCATCGAGTGGTTCGACGATCCCGTCGCGCTCGCCAAGTCCGATAGCATCGATCTTTTCGTCGAACTCATCGGTGGCGAGGATGGTCCTGCCTATGCGGCGGTCAAATCCGCTCTCGAAATCGGCCGGCCAGTGGTTACCGCCAACAAGGCCCTTCTTGCCAAACACGGCGTGACCCTTGCCAAGCTTGCCGAAGAGTCCGGCGCCCAGCTTGGCTTCGAAGCTGCAGTGGCTGGTGGTATCCCTGTGATCAAGACTCTGCGCGAGGGCCTGGGTTCTGCCCAGATCGCCAAGGTCTTCGGCATCATGAACGGGACCTGCAACTACATCCTGACCCGCATGGGCAATGAAGGCATCACCTTTGCCGATTGCCTCAAGGATGCGCAGGCCCTCGGCTACGCCGAATCCGACCCGACCTTCGATGTCGAGGGCTTCGACACAGCGCACAAGCTATCGATCCTTTCCACGCTCTGCTTCGGTTACGAGATCGCTCCGGACAAGATGCGCGTAGAAGGCATTTCCGGCATCACCCAGCACGATATTCAGGTCGCCGCCGACCTCGGCTACAAGATCAAGCTTCTGGGTATTGCCGAGCGCACCGAAGACGGTGTCGAGCAGCGTGTTCATCCCACCTTTGTGCCGAAGGGATCGGCCATTGCCGGTGTCGATGGCGTCATGAACGCCGTGGCGCTTGAAACCGACCACGTGCACGAATTGCTTCTGGCCGGCCCCGGCGCCGGCGGCCCGCCCACCGCTTCCTCGGTGCTGTCCGATATTCTCGACATCGCCCGCGGCACTCGCGTGCCCCCGCTTGGCGTGCCGAGCGATGAACTTCTACCCTATCGCGCTGCCCCTTCCCGCGCCCATGAAGGCGGCTTTTATATCCGCCTCGCCGCCAAGGATGTTCCGGGTGCACTGGCCGCGATCGCCACGCGCATGGGCGAAAAGGGCATCTCCATCGACTCTGTCATCCAGCGTTCCGATTTGACAGCTAAAGCCGTCGCTCCGGATGGCTCGGCGACGCGCACCGTGGTCATGATCACCCAGCAGACTTTGGAATCATACGTGCGCGAAGCGCTTGCGCAAATCGCGGAGGATGGGTTCATAGTTGGCGAACCGCAGTTGATACGCATCGAAATGCTGTGACGCCCCTGGGCGTCTGGCCCTTGGGGACTGGTGACATGAAGCTCAGCAAGGTCGACGACGCACGAACGCCGGCCAACCTCCACCGCACCTTGACCCTTGAAATGGTCCGCGTCACTGAACGTGCGGCCATTGCTGCCGCCGAGTGGCGAGGCAAGGGCGATGAAATGGCCGCCGATCTTGCCTCCGTCAGTGCCATGAAGGCGGAACTCGACACCGTCGGAATTGCCGGGCGGATCGTGATCGGCGAGGGCGAGCAATTCGAGTGCGATGATCTCTTCGTAGGTCAGCCGGTCGGCGTAGGGGAGGGGCCGGCAGTCGACATCGCGGTCGATCCGCTCGAAGGCGTCACGCTTTGCGCCAAGAACCAGCCCGACTCCCTCGTCGTCCTCGCCATGGCCGAGCGTGGGGGCCTGCTTAACGTCGCGCGCAACGTCTACATGCACAAGCTCGCCATCGGCGCCGAATACGCAGCCGAGACAGTCAGCATCGAATGGTCGGCCACTGAAAATGTGCGGGCGCTCGCCAAGGCGAAGGGTGTTCCGATCTCCGAGATTACCGCCATCGTCCTCGACCGCCCCCGCCATGCGGGTCTGATCGAAGAACTGCGCACCGCCGGCGTGGCCGTCAAGCTCCTCAGCGATGGCGACATTGCCGGCGTTATCCACGCCGTCAACACGGCCGATACCGGCGTCGATATCTATCTTGGCTCGGGCGGCGCGCCCGAAGGGGTCCTTGCTGCAGCGGCCCTGCGCTGCATCGGCGGACACATGCAGGGCAAGCTGATCCTCGATACGCCCGACAAGCGCGCCAAGGCCCGCGAAATGGGCATCACCGATCTACACCGCATCTATTCCGTGCATGAATTGGCCGCCGGCGACGTCCTCTTTTCCGCCACCGGCATCACCGACGGGTCCCTTGTCGAAGGCGTTCGCCTCCGCCGCGGCTCCATCGAAACCTCCACCGTCGTCATGCGCTCCTGGAGCCAGACCACAAGATGGATTAAGGCGCGGCACGCCAGGTAGAGGTTTCGTCCAGGAATGCGGTGCTGTTCCTCTCCCTCTCGGAGACAGGAGGCAAGACGGGTGAGGGGGCCTTTCCATAGCGTGATCGAGAGCGTGTCACACCCTCTTCCCCCCTCCCGCGAATTCGCCTAACACCACCTTCATGCTGGAAACTCGCCGCAACTTCCTTGACGTGACCCAATCGGTGCAAGGCCGCGCCTGGGTCGATCGGCTCGATGTTGCCGGCGCCCGTATCGCAACCGCCATTGCCCAGCGCACTGGCATTCCCGATATTCTCGCCCGCATCCTCGCCGGTCGTGGTGTCGATATCGATGCGGCCGAGGCCTATCTAGAGCCCACCATCCGCGCCTTGATGCCGGATCCTTCCACCTTGACGGATATGGACGCCTTGGCCGAACGCCTCGCCCAGGCCATAACCGACAAGGAATCCATCGCGCTTTTCGGCGATTACGACGTCGATGGCGCCAGCGCCTGCGCGCTGATGGCGCGCTATCTCGGCCATTTCGGCATCGTGCCGCAGGTCCATATCCCTGATCGAATCTTTGAAGGCTACGGCCCGAATATCGGCGCCATGGACAAGCTCATCGATGCTGGCGCCACCCTGATCGTGACGCTTGATTGCGGCACCACCAGCGATGATCCCATCGCCCATGCCCGCACCCGCGGCGCCGATGTGCTCGTGATCGACCACCATCTGTCCGACCACGACCTGCCGCCGGCCAATGCTCTGGTCAATCCCAATCGCCCCGATGATATCTCCGGCCTCGGCTATCTCTGCGCTGCCGGCGTCACCTTCATGGTCCTCGTCGCCGTCAATCGCGCCTTGCGCCAGCGGGGTGACACGGGCCTGCCGGACCTTTTGCGCCTTCTCGATATCGTGGCGCTCGGCACCGTTTGCGATGTCGTGCCCCTTGTGGGGCTCAATCGCGCCTTCGTCATTCGCGGGCTCGAGGTCGCCCGCCGCGGCGATAACAGGGGCATTGCCGCCCTTGCGCTTGCCGCTCGCGTCAGTGGGCCGCTCAATCCCTATCATCTCGGCTTTCTCATTGGACCGCGCATCAACGCCGGCGGGCGCATCGGCAATGCCGCGCTGGGCACACAGCTGCTGGCGCTTGATGATGAACATCAGACCCTCGTGATCGCCGCCAAGCTCGACGAACTCAATTCCGAACGCCAGCGCATCGAGGTCGAAGCGGTTCAAGAGGCGGCAGCGGTGGCAGAGGCAGAGATCGGGGGCGGGGAGGGCCCGCCCGTTCTGGTTCTGGCTTCCGCCAATTGGCACCCCGGCATTGTCGGCCTGATAGCGGCTCGGCTCAAGGAGCGGTTCGAGCGACCCGCCTTCGCGATCGCGCTTCATCCCGATGGCACGGGCACCGGCTCCGGCCGCTCCGTTCCCGGTGTCGACCTCGGGCGCGCCGTCATCGCGGCGGTGGAGGCGGGACTTGTTCCCAAGGGGGGCGGGCACGCCATGGCAGCCGGCGTTTCCCTGCGCCCAGGCGATCTCGGACGCTTCCGGTCATTTCTTACCGAACACCTCGCGCAAAGCGTCGGGGCTGCCCGTGCTGCTTCCGCTCTCAAGATCGATGCAGCACTCACCGCCCGTGGTGCTAGTGTCGATCTCCTGCACAAGATCGAGCGGGCAGGGCCCTTCGGCTCAGGCAATCCAGGGCCGGTCTTTGCTTTCCCCGCCCATCGCGCCCGCTTCCCGCAAGTCGTGGGCAAGGGAGGCCATGTCAGCTTCTCGCTGGCCTCAGAAGACGGAGCCAAGCTCAAGGCCATTGCTTTTCGCGCTGCCGGCACGCCGCTCGGCGATATGCTCCTGCGCGACAACGACCAGCCCCTGCATTTTGCGGGCAGCCTCTCGCTGGATCATTACCAGGGCCGCGAGCAGGTCCAGTTTCGCCTGACCGACATCGCCCGCATTCCGCGCTAATTTTTCAGCGCTTGCTCTCCGGGCCTGTCTCTCCTCGGCCTGCTCCTACCGCGCGGTCATCGTCTCGGTTGCCCTTGCAAGCATCTTTTCCGTTCTGGAGGCGCTCGAACTGCATGAATCGTTGGTGGAGATTTCGCGGATCATCTCTTTCAAACAATTCAGCTTTTTGTTGCTCCATGTGGTCCGGAATACTCTGGCAAGCGTCACGATATCCGTGTTGCCGCGCCCGCCAAAGTGCTGCTTGCATATCCGTTAATCACCGTTAAAGTATTGGTAGGCATCCACTGGGAAGCACTGCTGCTTTAGCTCAAGGGCGTGCCTCCGACGCTCGGCTTGCGCAAGATCATGCGCTGCGTCGGTCAGCATCGCGATAGTTGGATGTAGCGGCGCATGAGTAAGTTAGCAGTAGAACATACCCATACCGGCCCAACGCTTTGGACTCGCTTCGCGTCCATGGCAGTCGAGAAGATCGGCGTTGCCCTCGTAGGCAAGCCCCAGTTCGGCGCTGTCACGGTCATCCTGCCCAATGGACGCACTCGTACGCTGGGCAACGCCCAGACCGGCGAACACGCCGTCCTCAGGCTCAAAAACTTCTCGGTAATCAGCCAGGCCATGCGCCGCGGCACTGTCGGCTTTGCCGCCGCTTACATGAATGGCGATATCGAGGTTGATGATCTCACCGCCCTGTTCCGGTTTTTCCTCCAGAACCGCCGGATGTTTGATAGCGCCAATAAGGGGTTCTTCCGGCGCGCGGCAGCAGACCTGCACTATCACATTTCGCGCCGCAACACGCTCGAGGGCTCGCGCAAGAACATCGCCGAACACTATGATCTCGGCAACGAATTCTACGGTCAGTGGCTCGATCCGTCGATGACCTATTCTTCGGCCCTGTTTGCCTCGGGCGATCAGAGCCTTGAAGATGCGCAGCGCGCCAAATATCGCCGTGTTGCCGACATGGCCGGTGTTACCCCCGGGTCATCAGTTCTCGAAATCGGCTGCGGCTGGGGCGGCTTCGCCGAGACGGTTGCGCGGGACTATCAGGCCCATTTGCGGGGCATCACCCTATCGGCCGAACAGCTCAAATATGGACAGGCGCGCCTTGCCCGCCAGGGCCTCGATGCCTTCGCAACTCTGGTCTTCGAAGACTACCGCCACACCGCAGGCCAGTTCGACCATATCGGCTCCATCGAAATGATCGAAGCGGTGGGCGAGGACAACTGGCCCAGCTACTTTCAAACCGTGCACGACCGTCTCAAGCCCGGCGGCACCGCCGCAATCCAGGCGATCACCATAAACGAAGCCGATTTCGACGGTTATCGTTCTGGCCCCGATTTCATCCAGCGCTATATCTTCCCCGGCGGCATGCTGCTGACCAAGACAGTGATGAAGGAGTTTGGCGAGCAATACGGCCTCGTCCTCGAAAACGTCGAAAACTTCCGACTTTCCTACGCCAAGACCCTGAAACTCTGGCGCGAACGCTTCCTCGAACGCTGGCCCGTTATCGCGCCCCTCGGGTATGATGAGGTCTTCAAGCGCAAATGGGTCTACTATCTCAGCTACTGCGAAGCCGGCTTCACAGAAGGATGCATTGACGTCGGTATCTACCAATACCGGAAGCCGAACTAAGTCGACTACTGTTTCGGCAATACCCTTTTCATCAGGGCAAAAAACACCGGGTAAGGAAGCCACCGGATTGTCTTCATCAGCCAAACCATTCGCTTGGGAAAGGCGATCTCGAACCTTTGCGATCGCAGCAGCCCTTCGACGATGCGGCGCGCAGCATCGTCAGTGGCCATCAGGAATGGCATGGGGAACTCGTTCCTGTCCGTCAATTCGGATACGACGAAACCCGGCGCGATCATCCGCACCTTGATGCCATCTCCCGCCAGTTCGGTCCGCATCGTCTCGAGCAGGCTGATCAATCCGGCCTTGGTGGAAGAATAGGCTCCCGACCGAGGCAAGCCAAAATACCCCGCTACCGAGGAAATGACGGCAAAATCCCCGCCGCCTTGCCGGCGCATCTGCGCGATCACCGGCGAGGCCAGCCGCACAAGACCCAGATAATTGGTGTCGACGATCACGTTGAACTTGTCGAAATCATAATCCCCGGCCGGCATTGGTTGCCATGCCGCCGCGCCGAACAAAAAAACGTCGATCCGCCCCAGGTCGGAAACGACCTGCGCCGCCACCCTTTCAGTTGCTAGCCTGTCAGTGACATCGAGCACATAGGGGCGGATATCGGCATGCTCCCGCGCAACTGTATCGAGCTTGTCCGCCCGCCGTCCTGAAATGGCGACGACAAACCCTTCCGCCGCAAGGCGCCGCGCCACTGCCGCACCGATGCCCGAGCCGCCACCGATGATCCAGGCAACCTTTCGCATTCTAGATCGCGAACAGCGGCTGCAATGGACGCCTCACGCGCCCCGGGGGACCGGCATGAGCATGTACACCCTCGCCCCTGGGCCCGAAAGCGCGAGCAGGCATCGGCGTCCCTTGGGCACGATAAGTCGCCACCCGCCCGAGCAGCAGTTCGGGATCGCCACTCGGCTGCGTTGCTGCACCGGCGCTGGATGTCTGGTCACTCATAATCAGGCAATACATGGCCTGACCCAGCATTGACAGCCCTGTTGTGCAGCGGCCGAGCCGTCGAAGAGCAAACATGACTTGACCGATCAGTTTTAGCCGGGCAGAAACCGCTTTCAGCCTGGGAGAGATCATGTTCACGCGTCTATCCACCGCCGCGCTCGTCGTACTCCTTGCTTGCGCACTGCCGGCCCATGCACAGGACTGGACCTTTACCGGTGGTGATGGCGAAACGGTGATCCTCGACGCACGCCCGCAACGGATCATCGCCCACCAGGATGCAGCCGCAGGCCTCATTCCCCTTGGCATTCGCCCGGTCGGCATCTATGCCGACAGCGCGATAGAAGCTGCAAAGGCGCTCGAAGGTCTCGACCTCTCCGGCATCGAGATCATCGGCACCGCTTGGAGCGAAGTCGATATCGAGAAGGCCGCAGCGCTCGAGCCGGACCTGATCGTCGCGGAATGGTGGGATCGCAACAGCGCCTGGTCAGGCGGCGCCGATATCGCCAGAACGCTTTCTCCCCTTGCACCGATCACCGGCGTTGCCGCCAGCAATTCCATCGTCGGCATGATCGAGGATTACGAAGCTCTTGCCGCCAGCCTCGGAGCCGATCTGGATGCGCCCGCGATAGCTGCGGACAAGGCGGCATTCGAAACCGCACGCGCCGCGTTCGAAGCGGCTACTGCCGCCAAACCCGATCTCAAGGCCGTCGCCGTTTATGCAGGCAACGACGCTATCTATTTCGCCGATCCTGCCGGCGCCGCCGAACTGCTCGATCTGCAATCCTGGGGTCTCGATCTGATCACACCCGGGGGTGTCGATAGCGCCGGCAACAACTATTTCGAGACCGTCTCTTGGGAAAATGCCGATAAGTACCCAACTGATCTGATCTTGGTCGATAATCGCTCCGCTGCAACGCTCGAAACAGCCCTTGCGCAGCCGACCTGGACGCTCAATCCTGGCGCCGCCGCCGGTCAGGTTGCCGATTGGCCCGCCTTCTGGCTCCGCAATTATGCCGCCTATGCGCGTGAACTCGCAAAGCTCACGGAGGTGATCGACGCGGCTGACGCCTCCGTCGTACCCTGACCGATGGCAACCCCATCTCTCCATCAGCGCACAAGGCAGGCCTGGCTCATGCTGGGTCTGCCCGGATTAGCCATGGCGCTGCTCGCAGTGGCTATCCTTTCGCTGACCACCGGCGCGCGTGCCATCCCATACGACATGGTCTGGTCAGCGTTTTTCTCCTTTGATCCCGCCGCCACCGAACATCGGATCATCTGGGATCTGCGCCTGCCGCGCACCCTTGTCGGCCTTCTTGTTGGTGCAGCCCTGGGCCTTGCGGGCGCCGTGCTTCAGGGCGCCACGCGCAATCCGCTGGCCGATCCCTCCATCCTCGGCATCAATTCCGGCGCCGCTCTGTTCGTCGTTGTGGGCGTCGCCGTTTTCGGCATAACCCAGCTCACCACCTATGTCTGGCTTGCCTTTATCGGCGCCGGGGCCGCCATGCTGGTCGTTTATTCCATCGCCGCTCTCGGCCGGGAGGGCGCGACCCCCATCAAGCTCGCCCTTGCCGGAGCTGCCATGACTGCCGTGATGCAGGCCATCATCAACGCCATCCTGCTCACAAGCCCCCGCACCCTCGATGAAGTCCGCTTCTGGCAGGTGGGCTCCCTTGCCGGCCGATCCATGGATATCGCGCTTCAGGTCAGCCCCTTCATCCTTGCCGGCGCCGCCCTGGCCTTCCTCACGGCGCGCCTCCTGGATGGGCTGAGCATGGGCGAAGACGTCGCCCGCTCCCTGGGGCAACGCATCGGTCTCACTCGCGGGCTCGCTGGTCTTGCCGCCGTCATTCTGGCCGGGGCGGCCGTCTCCGCTGCCGGTCCGATCGCCTTTGTCGGCCTCACCGTGCCTCATGTCGCTCGCGCCATCACGGGTCCGAGCTATCGCTGGATCCTGCCCTATTCCATGCTTATGGCGCCGATCCTTCTTCTGGGTGCCGATGTTGTCGGCCGTGTCATCTCGCCTCCGGGCGAAGTTCAGGTCGGCATCGTCACGGCGTTTCTCGGCGCGCCATTTTTCATAGCCCTCGTCAGGCGCCGCAAGCTGGCAGCCCTCTGATGACGATCTTGTCGCTCGAGACCATCGCAATCGTTCGCCGCCAACGCCTGAGCCATGCACGCCGCGTTACCTTCGGCTTGCTGTCTGCGCTTCTTCTGGCCTGCACCGCCGCCATGCTGCTCGGCGACTTTCCGGTGCCCGCGCTTGATGTCGTCCAGTCGCTCTTTTCGCCGCTGACCGGATCGGCCAATCGCAGCGTCGATTTCATCGTGCTGCAGGTCCGGTTGCCGCGCCTTTGCCTCGCGCTTCTGTCCGGCGCAGCCTTCGGCCTATCCGGAATCATTTTCCAAACGCTCCTCCGTAACCCTCTGGCAAGTCCCGATATTATCGGCATTGCCCATGGCGCCAGCGCAGCCGCGGTCTTCTGCATCATCATCCTGGGCTGGTCGGGCCTGTCCGTATCGCTAGGCGCCTTTGCCGGGGCTATGCTCACCGCCCTCGCAATCTATCTGCTCGCCTGGCGAAACGGCGTCACAGCCTATCGCGTGGTCCTGATCGGCATCGCCACCGCCGCCATGCTCAGCGCTGTCATCTCCTATCTCTTCACCCGCGCGCGCCTGTTCGAAGTTCAGCAGGCCATGGCCTGGCTTGTCGGCAGCCTCAACGCAGCTCGCCCCGAGGATTCCATCGTGCTCGCCACGATGCTGGTGCTGGTGCTGCCGCTTCTCCTGGCCCTGGTGCGCGGACTCGATGGCCTCGAGCTCGGCGACGACACTGCTTATGCGCTGGGCACACGTGTGGAGATCACCCGGCTCGGTCTCATGCTCGTCGGAGTGGCGCTTGCCGCCTTTGCGACGGCGGCGGTGGGGCCGGTAGGTTTTGTGGCTTTTGTGTCTGGGCCGATAGCCCGGCGCCTGATGGGCGGGGCAGGGCGGGGCGTGCCGCAGGCAGCTCTCGTGGGAGCACTCGTTATGCTGGCGTCCGATCTTGCCGCCCAGCACGCGCTGGCTTCGGTGCAATTGCCCACCGGCGTCGTTACGGGGGGCTTCGGTGCCGCATTTCTCATCTGGCTGCTGATCGCCTCCGGCCGCTCGGGTCGGGTGAATTAGAGGTGCAACGCATATGACCCGCAATCACCAGCTCATGGCCGCCGGCCTCCACCTCGGCTATGCCGAGCGCGAAATCGTCACCGATCTCAATCTCACCGTTCCCGCGGGCAAGCTAACCGTCATTGTCGGCGCCAATGCCTGCGGCAAGTCCACGCTGCTGCGCGGCCTCGCCCGTCTTTTGCAGCCGAGTAGGGGCGCTGTGTACCTCGATGGCAAGCCCATTCACCAGATGCCGACCCGCGAGGTCGCGACCCTCCTCGGTGTCCTTCCGCAATCGCCCATCGCACCCGAGGCGATCACCGTTGCCGATCTGGTTGGGCGCGGCCGGTATCCGCATCAGGGCTGGTTCCGGCGCTGGACATCTGAAGATGATGCCGCGGTCGCTCAAGCCCTGTCCGCCACCGACATGGCCGCCTTTGCCGACCGCCCGGTCGACGAACTATCCGGCGGCCAGCGCCAGCGCGTCTGGATCGCCATGGCCCTCGCCCAGCAAACCGATCTTCTGCTTCTGGACGAACCGACGACCTTTCTCGACATAAACCATCAGGTCGAAGTCCTCGATCTTCTCACCGATCTGGTCAAGACTGGCGGCCGCACGGTTGTCGTCGTCCTGCATGACCTGAACCTTGCCTGCCGCTATGCCGATCACATCGTGGCCATGAAATCCGGCACCATCATCGCCGAGGGTCAGCCGAACGAGATCATAACAGAAGCCGTCGTCCACGACGTTTTCCATCTCACCGCCCACATCCTGCGCGACCCCGTGTCCAACACGCCCCTCATCATTCCCGTCGGCCGCCACCATGTGGCAAAAGTGACCGCACGGTAACGGGTATATCTTGGCCATGCCCGCCTATGAAGATCGTGGGCCGGCGCCCTCGCTAAGTCCGGTCCAGCGCTTCGGCGGCTGTTGCGGCAATATCTCGCAAACTGGTTTTGCAGCTGCCCATGTGCTTCCGCCGTACGCCGGTCTGCTGCCGGGACGGCGCGGTGGACGCGTCTCGCCGACGCAGCCTACAGAGCCATGGCCCGGCCCAACCGCAACGTCATTCCGGTCTGCTGGAAACAGACGAAGGTGGCCGCTTCGCTCTAAAGCGTGACGGCCAACATCGTCTCTCCAACGGATTTAGCTCTTGGTCGAGAGGTGGATCGGAGCCCGGTCGAGGTCGGGGACGGAGCGCTCGTCGATGATCTCGCCGTTCTTGTCGCGCGCCTCAAGCGTTTCGGGGAGCTCGTCCGTCACCTCGGCTTCGGGACGTTCTTCACCTGACGCGATCTCCTCGTGCCAGTTGCCCTCGCTATCCTGATACTGGATCATTTCATCTTCGCCGCTCAGCTGCTGGCGTTGGGCCGCCTTCTGCGCTGCGTCGCGCGCGTCCTGATGAGTGGCAAAGGTTTCCGAGAACACATCGCCCACCCGATAGGCAAAGCCGCCATTGTGTTCGACGATTTCGTAATTGACCTCGGTCATTGAAGTGCTCCTTGTTCGTCCGGTGCAGATCAATGCCGCAGGCCGCAGTTTCGTTCGCCTGATCCTCAGAGAAGCCGGCGGACAGTCTCCGCGTCCTCGATGCCCGCGTAAAATGCTGTAAGCGCATCGCGAAAAAGCGCCTCCTCCTGCGCCGCATGCGCAAACAACGTCATCGACGACCGGAATTTCAGATCGTCAGGCGAGCCGAATATGTCGTGAGCGGTCTTTCCGCGATGACGCAACACCGCTTGAGTAGCGCTGCGCAACCGTTCGCCCAGCACAGGATGATCGAGGTAATCGGTCGCCTCGCCTCTGCCACGGAGGGCAAAACGTTCTGCTATGGGCGAGCGGCCGAGGCCGCGAATCTGGGGAAAGACGAACCACATCCAGTGGCTCCGTTTGCGACCGGCCGCGAGTTCGGCCAGTGCTGCCTCGAAGACGGGTTCCTGCGCCTCAAGAAAATGCTCGAACATTCTGCCTCACGTCACCCTCATCTCCTGAAGAATCGTTCTCCAATTGAACGCGTTCCATTCTCATCCGATCACCCACCGCGGCGCGCCACTGCGCCCGCGCCGAGACTCGGTTAAAGAGGGCAGGCGAGACGACAGAACCGATTTGGCCCATGGCAGAAACCGACCTTTATCTTCCCCTCAAGGCTTTCATGGAAAAGGCCGGATATACCGTCAAAGGCGAGGTCAATGGCTGCGATCTCGTGGGTGTCTGGGATGGTGATCCGCAGGTGGTAGTCATCTGTGAGATGAAGCTGACCTTCAATCTCGAACTCGTCATGCAGGGTGTCCAACGGGCAGCCTTCTGCGACGAGGTCTGGCTTGCTGCGCGTCTGTCAAAGACCGGCAAGGGGCGCGAGCAGGACGCCCGCTTTCGCAATCTCTGCCGGCGGCTTGGCTTTGGCCTGTTGACCGTCGCGGCCAACGGCACCGTAGACATTGTCGTCGCTCCCTTTGCCGCAACGCCGCGTCGCGACGCAAAAAAGCGTTCGCGCCTTGTCGAGGAGCACAAGCGCCGCGTTGGCGACCCGCAGGTGGGCGGGGGGCGCGGCAAGCCCATCATGACCGCCTACCGCCAGGACTGCATTCTCTGCGCCACCGCCTTGCTCAACGGCCCTCAGAGCCCCAAGCAGCTCAAAATCCTCGTCCCCAGGGCACCAACGATCCTGCAAAGCAATGTCTATGGCTGGTTCACCCGCCAAAGCCGTGGGATCTATACCCTGACCGACCTCGGCCGGGCTGCGGTTAGTACGGAAGAGGGCAGATAAGCCTGGCGGCAGAAATAATCTGCCTCTCCGGCATCAGACGTCCTCAAGCGGAGAAATACCAAGGCGAATCGTCTGAGGGGAATCGCTGGGGACCCGTCAGGTCGCGCGCTCAACGCAAAAGCTCTGCCGACCGCGATCAACACTGGAGGGAAAGGAAATCTGGTGCCAAACCTGTTGGTACGCCCAAGGGGAATCGAACCCCTGTTTACGCCGTGAGAGGGCGTCGTCCTGACCGCTAGACGATGGGCGCCTGAACAGTTTGAGCGCCTGAGCCAACCTGCTTTCCCAACTACAAGGTGGGGGAAGCGTGGTACGCCCTAGGGGAATCGAACCCCTCTCTGCACCGTGAAAGGGTGCCGTCCTAACCGATAGACGAAGGGCGCGCTCAACGCTGGGTGTCGTATAGAGGGAGCTTTTGAGCTGCGCAACCCCCCTCGTTCGGTTTTCGAGATTTTTTCAGAAAACCAAAAGTTATCAACAGCCTGAGAATGTGACGGGGCGATTATAGCCGCGCGGCCGGTCGCGCACGTCCACGTGGATAAACTTGCGGCCGGGATAGCAGCCGAGCCCGCCCACGCTGCCGGTGCGCATGGCAAAGGCAATCAGCCGCTGCTTGTCGACGCCGGGGATGTAGAAGTCCGCGGCCATGCATTTGGTGTGATAGGAACGTTCGGCCCCGCCCGCTGCACTGTTGTGGTGAGCGTCGCGATAGCCTGAGTTCATCACCACCTTCTTGCCGAAGTGCCCCTCGAATTCCCAGATCAGGAATCGCAGCTTGGGCGACAGGCAGAAGGCATTGACGGTGCTGGAGGTGACATAGGTGCCCCAGTCCGAGCGCAGTCCGCTATAGCCCGACCCGCTGCCGGAGGCGAACATGGCCATGGGTACGCAGGCGGCGATCGCTCCTGCAAGACCGACGATAGCGAAACAGAGGCGAATGAGGCGAAGCATGGCGACCTTCCCGAACGGCCACTGTGGCAGTTCAGCCACAGACAATGGGGCGGTGGATTCAGTCGCTAAAATTAGAATTGTTTCGCTAACCTCCCGCTAACCCGCACGGTTAGCGAGAGGTAAACGCTAGCCCGGAGCGCCTGCTTGGGACGCCCCGTTGCTCAGGTCAGCGCCGGGGGATCACCAAACGCCTGTATTCGGCATGGAGGCCCAAGGCTCCTGCGGGGGCAGGGTGCCATCCTGGATCAGCTCGACCGAAATTCCGTCGGGCGAGCGCACGAACGCCATGTGACCGTCGCGCGGCGGGCGGTTGATCGTCACGCCCATATCCGACAGGTGCTGGCAAAGCGCATAGATGTCTTTGACCCGATAGGCGAGATGCCCGAAATTGCGACCGCCGGTATAGGCCTCCGGATCCCAGTTATAGGTCAGCTCGACTTCACCGGCCTGATCGCCCGGCGCGCGCAGGAAGATCAGCGTAAAGCGGCCTTTCTCGTTTTCGGTGCGGCGCACTTCTTCAAGGCCGAGGCCTTCACAGTAGAACCTGAGGCTCTCCTCGACATTGGTGACGCGCACCATGGTGTGCAGATATTTCAATTCAGCCTCCGCTTGGATGATTCTGTTGTGGCCCTAACAAGCCCTGAACTGTCCCGCAAGCGGACCGGCGGCAACAAATTCGCAACACCTTCTTAACTTTTGATGCTGAATCGGACAGAGTGCACCGGTCTAGTCGGAGTACCCGCACCGTGCGGGAGTTGCAAAAAGGCGTAGGGGCATGGGGGTCAATACCAACGGCGAGAGCGGTGATTCCGCCAATCCGTCGCGTGAATCCGAGCGGGATCAGCGCGAAAACCTGTCACCAAGACAGGACGGAGCCGGTCTGGATACGATCGAAGTCGCTGGCACGATCAAGTGGTTCGATGCGGGCAAGGGGTTCGGGTTCATCGTTCCCGATGATGGCAAGGCCGATGTGCTGTTGCATGTCACGTGCCTGCGCCGCGATGGTTATCAGACGGCCTATGAAGGCGCGCGTATCGTCGTCGAGGCGCTCAATCGCCCGGGCGGCCTGCAGGCGTTTCGCATCGTTTCCATGGACGAATCGACCGCGCGTCACCCTGCGCAGATGCCCAGCCCGCGCACCCACGTCACTGTCGAGCCCAGCTCGTCCATGGTGCGGCTCGAGGTGAAATGGTTCAACCGCATTCGCGGCTTCGGCTTCCTGTCGGCAGGCGAGGGCACGCCCGATATTTTCGTGCATATGGAAACGCTGCGGCGCTTCGGCATCACTGAATTGCGGCCTGGCCAGTTCGTTCTCGTGCGCTACGGCAATGGCCCCAAGGGCCTGATGGTCGCCGAAATCAGGCCCGATGGCTGGGGCGACGCACCCTCGTCGCATTGATTTGAGATAACCGGCGCAAGCGTTCGCCAAATGTTACGGATAGGCCTCAGATGACCATCATGATGCGAGGCTTTGCCGCCGCCCTTGCCGTGCTCAGCGTCAGCATGCCGCTCGCTGCCTGCAGCGACGAGCGCCAGCTGACGGTCCATAGCGACACTGGCGAACACAGGTTCACCGTCGAGATCGTCGACACCCCGGAAAGCCGCGCCAAGGGCCTGATGTATCGTCAGGAGCTGGCGCCCGATGCCGGCATGCTGTTCGATTTTCTGGCCGAGCGCGATGTCTCGTTCTGGATGCGTAACACTTTCATTCCGCTCGACATGGTGTTCATCCGTGCCGATGGCGTCATCGCCAATGTCCACGTCAATGCCCGCCCGCACGACGTGACATCCATCCCTTCCGATGGCCCGGTCCAGTTCGTTCTTGAAATCCCAGGCGGACGCAGCGTCGAGCTCGGCATCGAAGCGGGCGACACCGTCTCGCACGACCGGATTCCGGCAGCCGAATAGCGCCTAGAGCCGCGCGATCACCATGCAGTCGATCACGGCCCAAAGGTGCAGGCTCGCGCCGGCGACCACGAAGACATGCCATAAGGCATTCTGGAACTTCAGCTTCTCCCAGAGGTGGAAGATGATCCCGGCCGAATAGGTCACCCCACCCGCGAGCAGCAACCAGAGCGTCGAGGCGGGCAGTTCCTGGGCGAGCGCCTGAAACACCATGATGCCGCTCCAGCCAATGGCAAGATAAAGAACGATAGCGAGCCGTCCGAACCGATGCGGGACGATCAGCTTCAGCGCCATGCCGACAAGCGAGGCACCCCATACCAGACTCATCATCACCGCTCCGGCCGTCGTGCCGCCCAACACGGCCAGGAACGGGGTATAGGACCCGGCGATAAAAAGAAAAATCGCTGCCTGGTCGAAGCGCGCCAGAAGCCGCTTGATGGGTGAAACCGGCGCCATATTGTAGGCCAGCGAGACGCCGAGCACGACCACCAGTGTCGAGACATAAACCAGAAGATGCGGCAGTGCCTCGGGTGCAGTGCGCAGTGAAGCCAGGGTCAGCAACACCGCTCCTGCCGCCACAGCCACCACCAGACCCAGGATATGCACGGCCGCATCCACGATCACTTCGGCTGGGGTGAATGGCCGCTGCTGCCGGCTCCACCAGCAATAGCTCTTCGGCTCTTGCTCGATCATGGTCTGATCTCCTGCGTGCCGGCATTCTGCCGGCGCGAGATTAACTGATAGATGCGGATCAAGGCCAAGGCCGCGCATGCTCTTTTGGAGCGAGGATTCCGGTGCAGAAATGGTCGCCTCGCTTGACCTGTAACGGGCGAGTTACGTAGGCGTTCCAGCATGACCAAGAAGCCCAAGCCACCCATTTCGCTTTACTCGGCACTGGCCGACGCAACGCGCTATCGCATTCTCGAGATTTTGCGTGATGGGCCCAAACCGGTGCATGTTCTGACCGAAGGCTTCTCGATCAGCCGGCCCGCCATTTCCCGGCATTTACGCGTGCTCAAGACGGCAGGCCTTGTGGCCGAAGTAAAGAAGGGCAGGGAAAACCTCTACGCTTTCAAACCTGCCAAGCTCGAAGCTGCGCGGTCGTTCATCGACCTGCTTGCGCTGAGGGAACCGCAAGCAGTCAAGGCCAAGCCGGTGCCAAAAACCGTTGGCGAGCCGGCAAGTGACAAGCTGGTGATAAAGAAGGCAAAAGCCACGCCTTCGCGCGAACCCGCGCCGCCGCAGCCCGCACCCGTCCCGGCGGCCAATCAGATGGGCTTTGATTTCTAAGACGCTTTGCGCTCAGGCCGTAGCCACAGGGAAGGGGCCGAATGCCTCGTCTGCGCAGGGTTGCGGGAAAAGCGCTGCCACATGCCGCTCAAGATCGGACGCAGACCACATCACCTGCAGGTTGGGGCAGTCTCCGTCTAGGGTGCGCAGGGCTGCGCGAGGTCCCAAGGCGACCGGGGTAACAGGGCGCTTCAGCTTTGCCGAAGCCGCAAGGGCCGCATCGACATCCTTGCGCTGGTCCCCGATATACCAGATCACATCACGTTGCCGCACGTTGCGTCCGATGCCATCGAGAGCCGCAAGGATCGAGTCAGGCCAAGGCTTGCCGCGGCTGACATCTTCGCGGAACACAAAGGCTGAAAAGTACTTCTTGAGATCGAAGGCCTCGAGAACGTCGTGGCCATAGCCCCGCCCGAGCCCGTTGCTGACGACCCCGAGTACCACGCCTTCCTCGCGCAGCCGCGACAGAACGGCACGCAACGTTTCGCACGGCTCGAGCATTTCCTCGACGGACTTGCGTCGCACCTTGTGCAATGCGCGGTGCATCAAGAGCTTCGGCATCTTGGGCGGCACGCCTGAACGCTGCCGGCGCATGAGCCGGAATCGCGCCACGAGGCGGCCCGCGCGATGCGAGCAATCGTCTAGGAATTCGAGCGCCTGCAAGACGCGCGGATTGACGTGGTGCACCAATGTTCCATCGAGATCGAACAGCACGATGGTCGGTCGCTTCAGATCTACATCCAGCGGTACGTCCCCCATTTGCCAGAAAGTTGCCGCATTTTAACCATGGGCACAACCCGTTTGTGCAGATAGCGGCGCGGGATCGGTTCAAAAAACTAAGGAGGGTGTTGAATTCCGATTGGTTTTGGCCAAGTCAGTAGGAAAAACCCGGTTTTCTTGGTGTTAGCCTTGCCGATCTTGCCATCTGGTTTGACTTAAATGGCGCATTGGCCGGATATGCAATCTCACGAAATCTGACATCGGACAAAAAGCATGAGCCGCGCACTGCGCGACCCCAGGCTTTTCGACCTCCCACAAATCTCAGGCCGCGATCGAAAAATGGCTCCTGAAGTAGAATATGCATGCGGGGCGCGCATACGCCGGAACTATCTCTACTTTCCATTTTGCGGTCAAATTTTCGCCCCACCGGCATACCCCAGACTTTACCAGTTCTCCGAAGCTGATGTAGGTCTCGCAAAACTTTTCAACCGTAGGGACGCCCGTAGTCGTTACAGTGCCGCAGTAAACGGAAGACAGAGGCCCTCGCCTGGCGTGGCCGGATTCGAAGTCGCGTTCCGGCCTATGCGCCTGCGCTATTCGGAATTGTAGGATTACCTTTGGCGGCTAGTGCTCATCGGCTGGGCAGGCACGTTGTACGCTTTCAGGGAGCGACAAGGGCTCGCGAAGGGCTGGGATGGGGCGCATCGTCGTCGATGGTTAGCTTACAGCCTAACGCAGTGAGGCCGGGGTGGTCGTCGGGTCGCCGTTCTCCTTGCCAGAGGAAGCGGCGGTCGCTTTCTTGGATGGGAAGATCGTTGATGGAAGCTTCGCGCCGCTCCATCAGTCCGTGAGCGTCGAACCGCCATTGCTCATTGCCATGCGAGCGAAACGAGTTGCCATCGGCATCGTGCCACTCATAGGCGAAGCGGACGGCGACCTGGTTGCCGGTAAAGGCCCAGACCTCCTTGATCAGCCGGTAGTTGTGCTCCTCGGGCCATTTGCGCGTGAGAAAGGTAACAGTGGTGTTCCGGCCGATCAGGAATTCGGAGCGGTTCCGCCACCATGGATCGGGCGTGTAGGCCAGTGATACGTGGAGCGGGTTTTTCCCGTTCCAGGCATCCTCAGCACGGCGTACCTTGAGCGCTGCGGTTTCAGCGGTGAAAGGGAGGATTGGCGGGCGCTGTTCGTCCATCTTTGATCTCCCACCCCAGTGCGCGTCAGACATCCTTTTCCTTGTAGCCCAGTGCGGGAAAGTTGCCCTCGAAGCGAAGCAGATCGCCTTGATTGCAATCGGGGAAAACAAATCGAGAGCGGTCAAAAAGCCCTAAAAATGCGGTCTCCCCAGACACCCCGGCTTCAGCGCTGCAGGGACATCGAAGCATTACATTCTATTGCGACAGGGCGGCTGCCAGCGGCACTTTCTGAAGTCTAATCTGTGGATTGTACGTGGCACCAGAAGCGGCCGCGATGGAAGCGGTGACGACGCCGGCGCCGCCTCGCGGACTCAGTCCATCAAACCGGGTCGCCGTGAAGCGGCGGTAAAACTGCCATTCGTCGTTGAGCGTGGTAGGTTGATGATGGTCTTGAGGACATTCCGCATTGCGCGCTCGGCCTCGGCCGCGAAGCCGTAGGTGTCCCGGTCAGGTGGAAATTTCGGCGAGGCCCTCGTTTCCAGCGCCCGCGCAACAATGTCTCTTAAAAGGGCATCTTTGCTCTAAATGGCAACGCCGGTTATTGCTGACGCCATTGACTCCAGAAGAGCCGTCTTCCGGAGCGCACATGGCGGGTTCGCTTGAGGCACAAGCTGTCATGAGGGGGACTCACGCGTGAAGTACAAAAGGGCATGCTCAGATACAGCACACTCGCCTTCGCTCTCTTGACGCTGCCCATAGGGGCATCTGCGCAGCCAACTCAGGTTGATCTGTCGACAGTTAGGGTTGAAAACGATAGGTCAGAGACTACGCGCCTGGATCGCTTGATCGGCGCAAAGACCATTCTGCACCTTTGGGCAACATGGTGCAGGCCGTGCCGCGAGGAGTTGCCCGAGCTTGAGGCATTTGCAGATGCTTATGGGCTCGAAGAACAGCTGGTGCTGGTCTCCATCGACACCATGAGCATGATCAATATCGACGCCTTCCTGGACGATCTGGACGTTGATCTGCCAACTTATCGGCAGGTTAAGGGCAATGTGGGCACCGCGTTGACGATCCTTGGCTATCCAAGCACTCTCGTGGTCGACGTCAATGGGGCGGTGTTGTTTCGGAAGCAAGGTGCGGTGGACTGGGGAGATCCAGATCAAGCCGCACACCTGCTAGAGCTCCTATCGCCTTAGCTGTCGCCTTTAGTGCTGGTGGCCGGCATGGCTGTGCTGGGTGGCCGTTGCCGATTCAATTTCCACGGCCGTATCGAGATGCACGTCACCTAACGCGATCTCGATGTGAAAGTGCTCGCCATGCACCAAAGGCGCGGTGAGGCCCTCCAGCCGGATCGCCAGACCATTGGGCGAAAGTACCATTTTCGAGCCTGCAGCGATCGGCATCTGAGGAATGACGGTATAGACCAATTCACCACCGGTGTTCTCAAGTCCGACCAGCTGCGCGGAAGCCGCAAGCTCGGTCTCCGCTCCGGTCAGTGTAACGGCGCTTTCGGAGATGTTCTCGAGCTCCACATAGACCAGCGCGGTGGAACCTGTGGTGGCATTTGCCCAGGCGTGGGTCGCTCGAACGCCATCTGCCTCGACAACATGATCGTCATGATCCTGGTGTGCCTCGCCATGGGCGTATGTACCCTGCGCCATGATGGTGGTGGCGAGTAAGGCGAGGACGATCAGGCAAGCTCGGATCATGTAGAGTCTCATATAAAATAGGAAATCAGCTGCGCAGGTCCGTAATGACCGGGCGCGACAGGGCGATGAAGGCCGGCACCAGGGCCAGCAGCACCGTGAGGCTGATGAATCCTGCCACAAGGTGAAATTCAGGCCATGACAGCGTGGCGTTGACCAGGATGTCGGTTTGCGCCGTCACGACGCGGGAGATGATGGCAGCGGCCAGAAAGCCGACGCCGACGCCGGCGACTGCGCCAATGAAGATCAGCGTTGCCGCATAGGACCAGACCACCGAGAACACGAATCGCGACGGAGCGCCCAGAGCACGCAAGAGTGCCAGCCGCCGGGCAAACAGGCGCATCAGAATGACGAGCCCGACAAGAACGCCCGTCGTGACCAGTACCTGGGTGATTACCGCCATCACGCTCATCACCTGGCGGACATCGCCCATGAGGCCATGAAGGGAAGCGAGGACTGCGCCGGGGAAGAACGCCATTGTCTCGGCGGTTTGAAACTGCGCGCGCAGCGCGTAGTTGGCATAAAGCTGCTCCGCGGAAACTAGCACCGCCGGTGTGCCCGGGAAATAGTCCGGATCAAACGGCGGGCCGAGTTGATCGGCCCGTTCGGGCGCGTGGCCGTTGGCAAGGCCATGGACTTCCCAAACGGCCTCCACCGGCACCACGATGGAACGATCCCAAGGGCTGCCGGTGGGTTGCATGCGGCCAACAACCGTGTATTTGAACTGCGCATGGGCGTCGTGTTCGACGGCGTCACCCACCCCATGAGCTGGCGTAAAAGTCGCGCCAATTGTCAGATCGACGCCCGAGCCGATCACCGCATCGGCATGGCCCCTGAACATCGCACCCTCGACCAGCGCGGGCGACATATGCGTCACGAATTGAGGGGTCGATCCCACAATGGGATAGGCGTTGTAGCTGTCCCCAAAGGCGATCGGTGCGGCGAGCGAGACGTTTTCCGCCGTGGCGATGCTTTGATAGGTGTCGCCGGACAGCAAAGGCACATCTGAAGGCTGCAGGTAAACGGCTGCAAACAACATGGTAATTTCGCTGCCCGGGGCTGCGACAATCAGATCAAACGGATCGGCAGCGCGGGCGGTGCCCTGGCGCAAGCCGCGCTCCTGCGCGATCAGCCCAACTCCGATACCGACGGAAACGGCAATCAGGCCGATGAAGAGCAGATTGGTCCAGCGGAAGCGCCACAGCATGGCGCGCACGAGGGAGAACGGGCGGTAGCCAAAAATCACCAGGCCGCCGACCACGAGCGCCGGCAGAAGCAGGACAAGGAGCACTACCGCATCCTGGGCGGCGATGGGCATCCATTCAATAGCGCGGTATAGAGGGCCAAGCGGGTTCATCGGGCCGCCTCATCGGTAGCGATGCGTCCGTCGACGATCTCGATAACGCGATCCATGCGGGTGTAGACGGCCGGATCGTGGCTGACGGCGACCAGCGTCTTGCCGGTGTCGCGCACCAGCGCAAGCAGATCGTCGATCAACGCATCAGCCGTTTTGCGATCAAGGCTCGCGGTCGGCTCGTCGGCCAGAATAACGGCCGGATCTGATGCAAGCGCCCGGGCGATGGCGACGCGCTGGCGCTCGCCGCCGGAAAAACTGTCCACGGTGCGCGCGCCATGAGAGATACCGAGCCGGGTCAGCACCTCTTCTGCTTTGCTTTCGATCGCCTTTTGGTGGGCGGGGTCAGAATAGGCGCCGGAAAGAGCGGCGTTGGCCGAGGCAGACAATTCCTCAAAAAGAAGAAAATCCTGGAACACCATGCCCACCGATCGGCGGCGAAAGGCGGCGCGCGCTCCGGCCGGCATTTGCAGCAGGTTTGTTTCGCCCCAGGTGACGGCGCCACTGGCGTTCTCGATCAAGCCAGCCAGCGAGAACAAGAAGGTGGACTTGCCGGCGCCGGACGGGCCCCGCACGCCAAGGCAGGAGCCGGGAGCAAGGTGGAGCTTAGGCACATCGAGCAGCATGCGCCCGGAGGCAGCGGTGACTGCAAGCGCGTTGATCGTGAGGCCCAGGGTCATCGCAGCGCGCCCGCCATTTGCTTAGGTTCGAGTTGGCCTGGCGTCAGGCGCGTTCCTGCACCGCATCCATCAAGCGCACGCGGCTGACAAAACCCAGTTCAGGATCGGTGTAAGTCCCCAAAGACAGGGTGCCGCGGGTGATGATCTTGACGTTGAACGGGATCACGTTGACCACGCGCTGCGCATAAACCGCCAGAATGTCGTTGGGCCATTCAGCCGCGTCCGAACAGAAGGGGCACACTGCCATGGGGCGGTTAGTCAAAACGTAGAAGCTCGAGTCGGCCTTGAGAGGGGGCGCCATGAAGCCCTCGATGGCAACGCGGATGCCCTCGTTCTCAGTGGCAAATTCGGTGAAGCTCATATCGTTATTGTAGAGTTCGCGCAGGCGTACTCGCGGCTCTGCAGCCAGCGTTGTTCTGGTGAGGAAAGGGGCTGCCAGCACCGCGCCGCTGGCGGTAGCAAGAAATCCGCGTCGGTTCATGAAACACTCCTTTGCCGGTTTAGGCTCGGGTTCTACCAAAAGCGCTGTCGAGTTTTGTGACAGTTGGATGAAAAAGGGGCCGGCAAAGCGGCCCCTCTAAACGTTGTGAGAACAAAGTTTACTGTGCGGCGTCCTGTGCACCGAAAACGGCATGGTGCATGACGTGGAAGATGGTTTCCTGATCCATGGTGCCACCGAACAGGTGCGCCCAAGGGCCGGTGGCCCAAAGGGCAACGTCGACACCCGAGTGGGTTTCGGAGGTCATCGGGATCAGGGCCTGCTGCAGGTAATCGGGATCGGTGACTTCTTCCTGGGTCAGTTCCGGACGTGAACCCGAATAGGTGCCATCTTCCTGTTCGATCAGAACCGAACCGGCGCCGTTGCCGAAGGTCACGACGGTGTAGGGCAGGCCGTCCGCTGCAAGCACAGGCTCACCCGAATGCTCGATCTGATCATCAGAGATGTCCATGCAAAGGCCCACCACCGAGCTGCCGCGGCCGCAATAGCCCTGGAAGCTGATGACGTGTTCGTGGTCGGCGGTCACGATGATCAGGGTGTCCTCGTCGACCATTTCCTGGGCAGCGCGAATTGCTTCAGCGAACTGCACGCCGTCTTCGAAAGCGCGGTAGGCGTTGCCGCCATGCAGCGCATGATCGACGCGACCAGCTTCCACCATGAGGTAGTAGCCTTCTTCATTGGTCGACAGATGCTCGATGGCCGCAATCGTCATGTCGGTCAGCGATGGCTCGGTGTCCGGACGGTCATGCTCGTAAGCCATGTCGGCATTAGCGAAAAGCCCGATCACGGGCTGGCTGCGATCAGACGCCGCAAGGGTTTCAGCGTCAAAAACATATTGCACGTCAAGGCCTGCGATACGCTCGAGCAGGTTCTGACCATCGGGGCGGCGGCCGGTGCCCTTTTCGACGGCTACGCCTTCACCGGCGAAGTCGCGGGCGCCACCACCGAGCGCGACGTCGATGACGCCAGCCTCCATCTGGTCAACAAGCTGGGTCGCGATGTCGCGGCAGCCTTCAGGCGCATCGTGGAACCAGTTGCGGTTCGCAGTTCGGGCATAAACAGCAGCCGGAGTGGCGTGAGCCACCGACGGCGAGGCAACGAAGCCGACGGAACGCCCGGCATCCGACATCATCTCCGAGAACAGCGCCAGCGGCTGCTCGCTGGAGCAGTCGTCGAAGACTGCGGTTTCATCAAGGTTGATGGTGTTGAACACCTGCTTGGCGCCGGTGTTCATTGCGCCGGCAGTCGGGGCCGAGTCAGGGGTCTGGGCGTTGATGTTGTAGGTCTTGATAAGAGCCGAGTGGCGGAAAAGATCGTGAGGAAGATTGTGCTCTTCGCCCAGCATTCCCTGCTGCTGTCCCTCGAAGAGGCGGATGCCGTAATTGGTGCCAACGCCCATACCGTCGGCGACGAACAGGATCACGTTCTTGGCGGGCCTGGTGTTATTTTCCGCAGCGATACGTTCGGCGAGGAGCTCCTGAGCAGCGGTGAAATATTCCGAATTGGCCTGCGGCAGGTCTTGGGCCATTGCCGTGCTTGCGCAGAGCGCGACAGCAAGAGTTGACGTAAAGGTGCGACGAAACATTTTGCCTCCGGGGTTCGGGTCGGGCGGACGCTATGTAGCCCCCGTGACAGTCGTGTTTCGGAAATATGACAGTTCCAATATCGATGGGGAAACACTGAGCGGGCCGAAAAAACTCTTCTCCGGTGAGACGCTCGGAGTGAAGGGCGGGGAGTGGATCGAGCCCGGATTGCGATCTCATAACCCGGCATCGTGCCAGGCTGTACATAGCGCAAGCGCGGCTCGCTTAGGCGCGAACCTCCTTCGCTGGTCGCGACGGTCAGTACGTGGTTGGCGAGGGCGCCCGAGACGAAGTCGATCACGATATCGATCCCCGTATCGAAGTGCTTGCACAGGACCACATAGGCATTGTCGCGAGCGCAATTTGACGTCGCCATCGAGAGGATCGAGCCTATGCGCATCGCGTGCAACCGCAACGACATTGCTCGCGCCAAAGTGTCGCGCTGGAGGAACTGGTTCGCCATGCCGCTGCGGCGCTATGGCCGGGCCTAGCACGAAGCCCAGGTCTCGCGCTGGTGAAGCGGTTACGCCTTAACGGAAGCTTGTTTTAGTGAGCTGTTCGGAGATCTCCCACAGCCGGGCCGCAACGGCGATATCCTGGGCTCGCTCGGGTGGACGTTCGAGAGTGGGGTAGCCACGCGTGCCGCCGAGCCCGTCGGGTCCATAATGGCCGCCATCCTGCGCCTGCGGATCGGTGGCGGCGTAAAGCGTCGGCAAGGCGCCCTGCGAGGCCGGCTGGAACAAGAAGGGCATGGCGTGGCGCATGATGCCGTTGAAGCTCCAGCGGCTCGCCTGGTTGGGGATGAGATCGGTGCGGGAAATGCCCGGATGGGCGGCAAGGCTTTCTATACCCCAGCCCGCCTGCCGGCTGCGCCGGCTGAGTTCGAAAGCGAACATGATGCAGGCGAGTTTGGACTGGCTATAGACCTTCATCGGGTTATAGGCGCGCTCGGCCTGCAGGTCCGCAAAGTCGATGGCGCCGTTGCGGGCAGCGACACTGCCCAGGCTGATCACACGAGGTCGTTTACCCTTCTTGAGCAGGGGCAGCAGGTGGGCAGTAAGGGCGAAATGGCCTAGGTGATTGGTACCCAGCTGCAGTTCGAAACCATCGCTCGTCACCTGCCGCTTGGGAGGCATCATCACGCCAGCGTTGTTTATGAGCAGATCCACCTGGTCTTCCTCGGCGGCCAGCTGTTGCGCGAAGCGGGCGATCGAGACGAGGTTCCCCAGATCCACTTGGCCAAACCGGATTCTAGCGCCCGGCGCGGTCTGCCGAATGCGGGCGACGGCTTCAGCGCCCTTGTCGGGATTGCGGCCTGCAATAATGACATTGGCTTTGGCCTTGGCGAGGGCCAGTGCATCCTCAAAGCCGATGCCGCCCGTACCGGTCACGACTGCCGTGCGGCCGGCCTGCGAGGGCATGTTCTGTGTGGTCCACTTGCTCATTGTCTTTCCTCACTCCTGGGGTGCGAGACCCTATCCGCAATGGGCCGGGCCGTGTTGGTGAGGACAACTTGACCGGCAAAGCGTCGGCTCTCCATGCCGAAACTTCGAGAAAACTTGCCTGATCCTCCAGCCGTCAGGCTGAGGCCTGTTCTACCTCGCTTGCGCGCAGGTTCATGCTGTCGCGCTTGGGCGGTACGCCGAACGTCCGGGAGTATTCGCGGCTGAACTGCGAGGTACTTTCATAACCGACGCGGTAGGCGGCATCGGTGACAGTGACGGCGTCTGAAAGCAGCAGGCGCCTCGCCTCGAGCAGGCGCAGCTTCTTCTGGAACTGCAGCGGGCTCATGCTGGTCAACGTCTTGAAGTGGTGATGGAAAGAGGACAAGCTCATGCCGGCCGTCGAGGCCAGACGCTCGACCGGCAGGGCCTGCGCGAAGTTCTCGCGCAGCAGCCAGATCGCCTTGGCCACGCGGGCCAGATGCGTTTCGGGCAGGGCCAGCCGGCAAATATCGTTGCCATGCGGGCCGGTGAGCAGCCAATAGTATATTTCCCTGAGGATGGCGGGGTAGAGCACCGGAATGGCGCGCGGGTTGGCGGCGAGCCCGACGAGCCGGACGATGCAATCGGCCAGCGCTGCCTCGACATCGGCGATGAACATGGCCGGCCCGTCGCGATCGGAAATGCGCGGAGGATCGTCGATGCTGTTGAGCACGTCGCGCAGGACTGCCGGGTCGAACTCAACGGTCACACCGAGAAATGGCAACTCCGGGCTGGCCGCGATGATGCGCCCGCAGGCCGGCAGGTCCACGCTGACAACCAGCGCTTGCATGGTGCCGTAGTGCAGGCTCTCGTCTCCGACCATAAACTGCTTTTCACCCTGCACCACCACGCAGAGTGAAGGGCGGTAGAGCGAATGGTTGGCCTCGACCTCCCGAAACGCGCGAATGACATGCGCGCCAGTCATGGGCAGGGGGAAATATCCCTCACCACCGCCCTGACTGTCGATGAATTCCGTGACGGCACGAAGCAGCGGTGAGGTCATCAAAATCTCCAGTCACGTGCGATCATCGGATTGGGCAAAACCTGCGCCACGCAGAAACACAGCGACGGCATGCCGGATCTCCGGGACATCCAGATCGGGCGGCGTCTTGGCAAGCGGATGGTCGGGCAGGGGTTGGCGTGCTTGCATTAGCGTGGCGAAGCGCTGCCGGGCGGTCGTCATGTTGAGGAAAAGGCTGGCCAGCATGACATAAGCTTCGTCCGGCCTCTGCTGCACTTTGGGGGCACGGTGTCGTTCGACCGCGCGAAGATAGTCGGCAATGAGCTCTTCGGCTTTTTCGATCACGTTGCGGTGCAGCATGGCGCCAAGATCGACGAAGCGCTCTGCCTCGCTCATGATCACCCGCTGGAGGCGGACCGCGCCTTTCCAGGTCGAAAGCTGGCTGAAGCCTAGAGCGAAGGCGGAAAGTTCCGCCTCGGGATCGCTGACATCCTCGAGCCGAGGCAATTCGCTGTGGAACATCTCCACAGCCTTGGCCAGCGCGCTTCGAAACAGCGCGTCCTTGCTGCCGAAATGGGAATAGACCGTGCGCTTGGTCGTCGAAGCACGGGCAGCTACTTCGTCCATGGAGGCCTTTTCGTAGCCGTGCTCGACAAAGGTGGCGATCGCCACCCGCACGATCACCTGCGGCAAGGGTTTTCCGTCAATGGTCTTCATCTGCGCCCCGATCCTGCTCCTTATGAACGCATGTGCAGGCCATTGACAACCCTAAAAGTATACTACACCGTATAGACTACATTACGGGAGTTTATGATGGTCCGCTTCATAGTCAACGGCATGTCCGCCGATATCGACGTCCCGAACGATAAGCCGTTACTCTGGGCGCTGCGTGACGAACTTGGCCTTCTCGGACCTAAATACGGATGTGGCGTTGCCCAATGCGGTGCGTGCCGCGTGCTCATCGACGGTGTTTCGACGCCGTCCTGCGTGACGCCTTGCGCTGATGCCGAGGGTACCAGCATAGTGACGGTCGAAGGACTTGCCGGCCCCGATGGTGCGCTTTCCATAGTGCAGCAGGCCTGGATCGACGAGCAGGTGCCGCAATGCGGCTTCTGCCAGCCAGGATTTCTCGTCGCTGCCACGGCGCTTTTGGAACGCGTTCCAGAGCCCACCGATGCCGATATCGATGCCTCGATCACCAACATCTGCCGTTGCGGCACGTATCCGCGTATTCGCCGCGCAATCCATCGCGCCGCAGCTTCGCGCGCCCGCAGCTGAGGAGCTCGCGATGCCACGTCTGCTGTCCCGTCGCACTTTCCTGCTCACCGGTGCTGCCATCGGCGGCACGGCCCTCGTCGCCGCCGTTGGCGGCGTTGGCTACCTCGCCACAGTTGATGTCGAAGGTCTACTTGGCTTTGTCGATGGCGATCATGCTGCGCTGAATGCTTTCGTAACCATCGGCGAGGATGGGCGGGTCGTCGTCAATGTGCCACGCACCGAAATGGGGCAGGGCATCCATACCGGCCTCGCCATGGTTGTTGCCGAAGAGCTCGATATTCCTTTCGATGATCGCATCAGCGTGGTGTTCCCCACCGAACCGCTGCCGGCCTATGCCAATTGGTTCAACGTGCTCGGTGTCCGCCCCGAATATGCCAGCGGTCCTGCCGTCTGGCTCGGCCGGCGCATCCTCGGGCAGTTAGGCTTCATTTCCACCGGCGCCTCCGGCTCCACCATGGCCATGTGGCACCCCATGCGGGTCGCCGGAGCCGCCGCCCGTCAGATGCTGCTCGCCGCTGGCGCCGCCCGCATGGGCGTGCCTGCCGATCAGCTCACTACAGTCGAAGGCTTTGTTCGGCATGAAGCCTCCGGCCGCGCCTTCTCCTATGGCGAGCTAGCGCGCGAGGCGGCCGTGCTGCCCCCGCCACAAAATCCCAGCTTCAAGCCAGAAAGCGAATGGCGCCTGATCGGTCGCTCGCAGCCCCGCGTCGATCTGCCAGCCAAGGTGCGGGGCGAACCCGTCTTCGGCATCGACGTCACCCTGCCCAATATGCTCCATGCCGCCATTGTTCACGCGCCGGTCTTTGGCGCCATGGTGGCCGGCATTCGCAACCTGGCCATGGTGCGCGCCGAGCCAGGTGTTCTCGATGTCGTCGTCATCAATGATCGCCAGGTTGCCGTGGTGGCCTCAACTTGGTGGCAGGCCGACTTCGCCACACGCCAGCTCGACATTGAGTGGACCCCGACCGATGCGGATGACGTCGACAGCGCCGTGATGACAGGCCGCCTGGAGGCCGGCCTCGCCGGCGAAGCTCCGCATACCTACCTCGACGAGGGCGATGTCGAGGCTGTGTTTGCCGGCGGGGCCGGTCCTGTGGTCGAGGCGCAATACGCCGCTCCGTTCCTCGCCCATGCCTGCATGGAGCCGATGAACGCCACGGTACTCATCCGCTCCGATGGCACGGCCGAAGCCTGGGTGCCAACGCAATCGCCTATCGCCGTGCGCCAGGGCGTGCAGCGCGGGGCTGGCTGGGCCGATGTGCAGGTCGGCTCCGTCACGTGCAATGTGACCATGAATGGCGGCGCCTTCGGCCGCCGCAGCGATCAGGATGTGGTGGCCCAAGCAGCCTTTCTGGCCGCGCGTCATCGCGGCCGTCCGATAAAGGTTATCTGGTCGCGCGAGGAAGATATCGGCCGCGGTCTCTTCCGTAGCCAGGCTGCTGCGCAATTGCGGATTGCCTTGGGTCGCGATGGCCAGCCGCTCGCTTACGACGCACTGGTGGCAGCTCAATCGGCCATGCAATCGATCGCCAGTCGTAATCTGCCGTTCACGCCAAGTCCCGATGGCGACATGCTCACCGCAGAGGGTCTCGACAAGGGACACTACACAATTCCCAGTCGGCGCCTGCGCAGCAAGAACGTGCCCAGTCATATGCCTATCGGTTTCTGGCGCTCCAACGGCTTTTCGTTCAACACCTTTTTCACCGAGAGCTTTGTCGACGAATGTGCCCACGCGACCGGCACCGATCCACTCGCCTATCGTCGTGCTCTGTTGCGCGATAGTCCTCGTCATCTCGCCGTGCTGAACCGCGTGGCAGAGATGGCGGCTTGGGACACTCCGATGCCTCCCGTCCGCGGGCGAGGTGTCGCAATTGAAGATTGCTATCGCAGCGTGGTCGCTCAGGTGGTTGAGGTCAGTGTCGTCGCCGACGGCGAGCTACGGGTGGATAGAGTATTCTGCGCCATCGATGTCGGCATGGTGATTAATCCCGACGCCGTTATCGCCCAGATGGAGGGTGGGATCATCTTTGGCCTGACGACCGCGCTCATGAGTTCGATCACACTCGAGGCCGGGGCGGTGCAGGAGTCCAATTTTCATGACTTCCCGATGCTGCGCATCGCTGATTCACCCGAGATCATCGTTGATATAATCCGGAGCGACGAGCCGCCCGGCGGTGCCGGTGAACCGGGCATCGTTCCGGTTGCAGCGGCCCTGGCCAATGCGATCTACGACGCTACCGGCCGACGGCTGCGCTCGCTGCCCCTGGCAATCACCCAAACGACCGGCGAACGCCGCACACGCCGCGTCCTACCGGCAGCCTGATGGAAACACAGGTCCTTTCCGAGACAATGCCTCTGGATTCGGAGGTTGCTCCACTCCTGTGGCTTCTTCAGCAACTGGAGGCAGGAAACGATGCGGCATTGCTGACCATAACCGGTTTGCATGGCGGTTCCCCGCGGCCAATCGGTACGCATATGGCTGTCGTCAGCGCTCGGAGCTTCAATGGCTACCTGTCTGGGGGATGCGTCGAAGCCGCTATCGCTTGTGAAGTGGTCAGCGTCATCGAGCAGCGCAGCAGTCGGGTCCTGCGCTTCGGTCGAGGGTCGCCCATCTTCGACATCCAGTTTCCCTGCGGAGGCGGGATCGATGTCCTCGTTTCCCCAGGCATTTCCATTCCGATACTGAGGCAGGCGCTGGAGCACCATAGACGGCGCGAGCCCTTTTCGCTCGCGATCACGCCGGCTGACGAAGGGGTCAGCATAATTGAAGATACGAGGCGCTTCGGCTGGGTCGACGGCACTTTCTTCAGGCCCTATTTGCCTGCAACCAGACTATTGCTGGCGGGGAGGGGCCCCGAGCTGGAAGCAATTGTGCGGCTGGCTGTTGCGAGCGGTTTTGGTGTCGACGTTGCGAGCCCGGATCTGCACATCATCGATCGCATTGGAGGCACCGTCTCGTACGCCCAGCACCTCAGGAGCACTTCCGACATCTGCCGCGTGCCGACCGACCCATGGACCGCAACCGTGCTGCTTTTTCATGAGCGGGAATGGGAGGATACGATCCTGAAGATGGCCCTGAGCGGGCCAGGTTTCTATATCGGCGCGCTGGGAAGCAAGCGAACGCAGACCGCGCGCCGCCAGCAACTTTTGGCAGCCGGGCACGATGCCGCACTCGTGGATCGCGTCGTCGGGCCCATCGGGCTCATTTCCCAGGCACGCGACCCAACGACTTTGGCGATCTCCGTTCTCGCGGAAATCGCGATCAGCCGGCGCAACGCCGATACGGACACGCGATTGCATGGTTGATCATCCTGGTGTTCTGCGTGGCCTCGCCGTCATCATTCTTGCGGCGGGCGCTTCCCGACGGTTTGGACGCGAGAACAAACTATTGCAGCCCTATCGCGGCAAGCCGCTGATGAGCCATATTCTGCACGCGGTCGAACAACTTGACGTTGTTCTGCGCCTTGTTGTCACCGGTCCACCCTATGCCGATGAAGTCAAGCAATTGCTATGCGCTCATCATGGATGGCAGGAATGCCTCAATCCGAACGCGCTGCAAGGAATGGGTACCTCCATAGCGGCCGGTGCCAAGCAGCTTGGAGCGCATCGCGGCGTCTTCATCTGCCCAGCCGACATGCCTGATATTGGCGCGGAGGACTTCAGGGAAACCGGGGCGCTTTTCCAGGACCGAAGCAGCCTGTGCCGCCCAACCTACAATGAAAGTCCCGGCCATCCAGTATTGTTCGGCAGCGCCCATTTTCAGAACCTGCGCAACCTTAACGGCGTAAACGGGGGCGCGGTCTTGATCAGGGACGCGACGACGCCTGTTAGGACCTACGCATCGTCCAACTCCGGCGTGATCCGAGATTTCGATACGCCGGCGCAATTTGAGGCGATCACTCGCTCCTTAGAGGAACGGATTCAACGACGATCCTGATAACTCCCTGCTTGTTCCCAATGGTCGCTCTTGCTCGCCATCACACCGCCAGACTGCACCTTGGAGCCTCAAAACTGAACATCTGCTTCAACGATTGGTTGAAGTCAGAGGGAGTTCTGACAGTCGTGATCATTTAGATACTGGCATGTCGAGCTGTGATTCATCCCGCATTGCCCGTCGCTTCGTTACCCTCATCCCGTCGGCAAGCATTCTGGTCAGTCTGACCAAGTCGTCGAAGTCCTGCCGCGACCAACCATCAAAGAGTTCATGCGCCATCTCATGGCGAGTGGCATCGATGCCTGCCGTGCTGTTCCTGCCTAAGGGGGTGATGGTCGCCTCTCTGACGCGCCTATCTACCAGGCTTGGCTGACGCGAAACCAGGCCCAGCTGCTCTAGTCTCGCCACTTGGCGGCTAACTGTTGTGTGATCGCGGCCGATACGGTCAGCAAGGTCCACCACGCCAACCGGTCCCAACTTGTCTATCAATACCAATAGTGGAAACAGAGCCCGTTCTAGCGAAAGACCGGCCCTGCCCAGCATTGCCGCATCACGCTCCGGCTCGTTGAAGAGGCCGACGATGTCGATGACAGAGCGGAGGAGCTCCGGCAGAAACGCATCAATATGTGTATTTTGCACATTGTCCATTGACCTTGATCTCCTTAGATCTAATATGTGCATTATACACGCAAAATGCTTGATTGAAACGGCATCGATGAGCTGATCCAGGCTCAACAGCGACAGCTTTCGAAGCGATAGAGGAAGGGCCGGCTATGCGTATTTTTGTGACGGGCGCGACGGGCTATGTAGGTGGTGCCGTGGTTCAAAAGCTTGTTGCACAGGGCCACAAGATTGTTGGATTGGCTCGATCAGAGCAGTCAGCGAAGCTGATGTCGGCCAAGGGGCTAGATATTTATGCCGGTGATATTTCTCAGCCGCAGGATCTGCCCGGCATCCTTTCGACGGTCGATGCCGTAATCCATACGGCGGTTGGACTGCCACGTGGTGTGACGGAGGCCGATGCGGTTTTTGCCGAGGCGCTCATCGATGGACTGGAGGGAACTGGCAAACCTCTCATTTTCACCAGTGGCCTCGGTGTCTACGCTGGCACAACCGCACATTATGTAGACGAGAGTACGCAATTGTCCCCAGCCATTCCGATGCAGGCGCTGCGCGTTCGAATCGAGAACACCGTTTTAGCGGCTTCAAAGAGGGGCGTGCGCAGTCTGATTTTGCGCCCTGGGCATGTCTATGGCCAAGCCACAGGCGGCATATTTGTACGGACGCTGATCGCTTCGGCAAAACCGACAGGGATAGGCTCCTACATCGGGGACGGAACAACGCCTATCTCGGTCGTGCACATCGAGGACATTGCCGAAGCTTTCGTCGCTGCCCTTGAGTTAGGACAAGCAGGCACTGTCTACAATTTGGTCAGTGAGACAGTCTTCATGAGAGAGCTTGCCGAGGCGGTAAGCATCGCTGTCGGTGGGGCTGGAAATACTCAGTCTTTGACGGTTGAGCAGGCCCAGCAACTGTGGGGGCCGATAGCCGCCCTTTATGGCTCATCGCCAATCGTCTCGACCTTACGGGCTGTAAGCCAATTGCGTTGGACAGCTGTTGCACCGGGTTTACTGTTCGAGCTGACCAACGCTTCGCTTTCGCAAACTTGAAGTGCAACACGGCCGCTCGCCTTCGCAGGTCCTGATCGTCATCGGCAGCCAACTTTCAACGATGCAATGCTGAAAGCTGTCTGGCCGGTTATTACCCTAGGCTGGCAGGGCAAGGTGGGACTGCGAGCACGGACCGGCGGCACTCGCCCCCTTTTCGGTCGTAGAAGCACTGCGACCCGATCCTGAAACGGCCATGCATAGTGTGGGTTAGACCAGGATCGGTGTCATCTCCACACTGAACGAAGTCAGATTTTCCCTGAGGTCAAAAGATAACTGGATTGACGGCGATGGTTGAGGCGACCATGAATTCTGCTGGGTGCCGATAATCTGAGTTTCAGGAGTATTCTATGCTTCAAGTTTCCAGGCTACGACTTGCTTCATTTGCTTTCGCTGCGCTTGCCGCTATTGTGACGCCATTAGCGGTCATGGCGCAAGAAACGCGTACTGTTGATGTGCGTTTTCCTTGAGGGACGAGCGGGACCACCATTTCCGACACCATCGTCGGGTACGAGGCGATCAATTATCGCATTGGCGTGTCTGCCGGTCAGAACATGTCGGTGCAGCTCGATACCGACAATCCCAGCAACTATTTCAACATCAACGCGCCTGGCGCGTCGGAGTCCGTGTTCAACGGCTCGATCTCGGGCAACTCGACTAATCTGACCATTCCCTCGTCCGGCAACTACATCATCAGCGTCTACCTGATGCGTAATGCGGCACGGCGGGGCGAAAGCGCAGATTTCGATCTGACCTTATATGTCGATGGCACCGCCGCCCAGGCTCCTCGTCCAACAACATTGCCGTCCGGCCCCGTGGCGCCGAGGCCCGTTGCCTCCATGGATGGTGGCCCCGATTTCTGGCAGGTTCAGGGTCTGGGCAGCGATACGCTGAACGTTCGCTCTGGCCCTTCCACCGGCAATTCCGTTATCGCCACAGTCAGAAACGGCGACACGTTACGAAATTTCGGCTGCACCATGAACGGCAGCACGCGCTGGTGCCAGGTGCAAACTCCGAACGGCCAGCAAGGCTGGGTTGCCGGCCGTTATCTGCATGAATCATTTGGCCAGCCTTCGACGCTGCCTTCAGTTAATCCGCGCCCCGTGCCTTCACAGCCTCGCCCGGTTGCTGTTCCCTACACGCCCCCTCCCGCAGCAGTCTCGATTGATCAGTTGCCGCGCTTCTGCGCCGGTGAAGCCTCGGCGAAGTTTGGAGTTCGACCCACGGAGATCACCGTAAATCCGGTGCTCGATGTCGGCGCCAATTTCATCACCCAAGGTTACTTCGATAAGGACGACGGCAGCAGCCAGTTCTTCAACTGCTATTTCGGCAAGGACGGCAGCTTCCAGTCGGTGAACTGATCCAAAAGGGCAACAACCAATAAAGTCCGGGGGTGAGGTACATCTCCCGGACATTTCTACTCATATGTCGAGTATACGAGGTTGAGCGTCTCCGATGGGGCCCTTTTGTGACAGCCTGCCCCACAATATCATGACCCGGCTCCTTCTCAGGCACTGCCCAATCACAGTTGAACCCTAGACTGCCGGCGAACTTGGCAGAGCTTGCGCTGCAATAGAGGATGCCACGGTCACTAAGATCACGAGGGTCACCGCACCAAGGAAGAGGGACGTGGCCAAGAGAAATGATGGCATGGGGTTCATGGCGTCGATGCGCCAAAGCGTGAGCGGATAGAAGACGAACCAGGTGATGAGCTCGTAGAGCAATTCCTCGATCGACTTGAGCAGTTTCATGAAGTCCATGCTGCGTCTCCAAGCATCTCGGGGGCGTGAACGCTTCGGGAGCAGAAGGGACGGAGCTCGTCGCGAACACCTTATCTCGCTTCCACCAAAGCGTTTTCCCTATTATCATAGGTTAAGCGTACAGAGACTGCATGGCCGTCGGAAGAGCGTGACGGGCCTGGCTCGGGAGATTCTGAATGTATCTCAATCTTGGCGTGGCTCTCGTTTTGTCGACTTCGGCTTGGGCAGTTTCGGCCCTGGCGCAGGATCTGGCACCGCCGCCTCCCGGGCCGGAAGAACTCAACTTTTCCATTGAAAATATGGACCAGTCGGTGTCACCGCGCGATGACTTTTATCGCTATGTGGCCGGTAGCTGGTTGGACAAGACAGTCATTCCACCGACGCTGCCCGAAGTGAACGTCTTCAGCTTCATGGGAGACCATGTCACCAAGCAGATGGCCGCCGTCATCGCTACAGCCGCTGCCAACGCCGATCAGGCCAAGCCTGGTACCGCAGCGCAACAGGTTGGTGATCTCTACAATTCCTACATGGACGTTGATCGCATCAATGGCGAGGGTATGGCCGCGTTGCAACCGGCTCTCGATCGACTTGAAGCGGTAGATTCCCTTGATGACCTTTCCACCTATCTTGGGGAAAGAGGCCGAGACACCGGCTCATTCGTGCTCGCCGCGATCGTACCCAATGCCGATAGAGCCGATTCCAAGAAGATGGTCTTGTGGTTTCTCAGCGGAGATCTGGGGATCGCGCTGGGCGCGATCTACGAAGAGGGCGAAGACTCTGCGAGGGCAATCGCCTACAAGACCTTCGTTCGGGATATGCTCGTGGTTGCCGGCGATAGCTCCGAAGACGCCACCAAAACCGCCGATCTCGTCTTCGAACTTGAAGCCAAGCTGCATGCCGGCAAGGCGACACCTGTAGAGCGGGTCGATCCTCGAAATGTTTACAATCCTGTTTCGTTTAAGGACCTTCAAGACGAAATCCCGGAATTCGATCTGACGCGACTGGCACGCGGACTTGGGCTCGAGCCTGAGGAAAATGTGGTCAAAACGGAGCCGCGCTATCTCGGTGTGCTTTCGCAGGTGCTCAAGGATTATTCCCTCGATGACATCAAGAGTTACCTGCGCTTCCGGCTGATCGAAAACTATGCCGGCTATCTTGATATTGAATTCGAAGCGCCCACGGATGCCCTGATCCAGTCCATCCTCGGTATCTCACAGTCCAAGCCACGAGAGGAAAAGGCGCAGGCGCTTCTCAAATCGAACCTGGGGCAGCCATTGTCGAGACTATATGTCGACGCCTATTTCAAAGAGACAACGCGGCAGACAGCCCTCGACATGATGGACCGGATCATGGCGGCGTTTCTCGATCGCATCAAGACGAGGACGTGGCTTAGCGAGGAGACACGCGAAGCTGCGATCCAAAAGCTTGAGAAGCTGACCTACTATGCCGGTTATCCCGATGAATGGCTCGACTACACCGATGTGGAGATCAAGCCAGATGACCTCATCGGCAATATCACCCGGCTCAACCGACACTCGATCGATGTCGAAGTGGCCAAGATGGGACAACCGGTGGTGGAAGAGCATTTCGCCGATGATGCCACACTGCCCTTGAGCATCAACGCTGCCTATAGCCCTGCCATGAATGGTTTCGACGTGCCGGCGGGGATCTTGCAGCCGGGCATGTTCGACATCACTCAGCCAGCGCCGGTCTATTTCTGTCGCCTGGGCGCTGTGCTTGGCCATGAAATGACGCATGGCTTCGACAGCGGCGGGCGCCTGTTCGATGCCGATGGCAATCTGCGCGATTGGTGGACCCCCGACGACGCTGCAGCCTTCGAAGCCGAAGCGCAGAAACTCGTCGATCAGGCCAATGCCTATGAGGTGCTGCCGGGGCTGATGGCCAACGGCCCGCTCAACGTCAAGGAGAACATGGCCGACTATGGCGGCATTACCTTGGCCTACGATGCTTTGATGACCTATCTCGACGAACATCCCGAAGAGAATGTCGAGATCGATGGCCTCACGCCTGCCCAGCTGTGTTTCGTTGCCTTCGGTCAGATGTGGGCCAGCAAGAGCACCGATCAGTACACGGCCTATCTCGTCGGCACCGACGTGCATGCCACAGGTGACTATCGTTCCTTCGCCGCCCTTCAGCATCTGGACGCCTTCTACGATGCCTTCGGCATCGTTGAGGGCGATCCCATGTGGCTCGCGCCAGAGAAGCGGGTGCATGCATGGTAAGCCATTACACAACAAGGCCGGTTCTCATTGCGTCTTTATTGGCGTCTCTGTCCGGTGTTTCGTTCGCACAGGACGATGCCGCGTCCGGTCCTGACTTTTGGGCAGTGACCGGCCTCAAGCCGGGCAGCAGCCTCAATGTCCGCGTGAGTCCGTCGTCATCGACCGATATTGCCCTGCAGATTTCCGAAGGCACAATCCTTCGCAATCTCGGCTGCGAGGGCAAAGGCGACGCGCGTTGGTGTCGGGTGGAATTCCCAGACGGTTTGGCGATTGCCGGCTGGGTTAGCGGTGCTTATTTGCGAGAGTCCGGCGCACCGCCCGATGCCGATGCCCTTGTAGCTGGGACACGATACAACGCCACCGGCACGCTGCCATGCATCCTGATCGACTATCCTGGCACGACCGAGTGCCCTTTCGGCGTCATTCGGGCCCCAACGGGACTTGCAAGCGTGTTTATCACCCTGCCAGATGGCTCGGAGCGGCTCATTGAATTTCGTGAGAAGGCGCCGCTGACACCGACTGGCACGACGATGACGTCGAGCCGAAACGATGACCTGACAACCGTGGTCCTAGATGGTGGCAAAGAGACCTACACCATTGCCGACGTGGTCTTCGGCGACTGACGGCAGTCACAGCGGCGACAAGAAAGGAAAGTTTAGTGAAAAAGATCGTTCTCGCAGTCGGATTGGCCGGAATGGCATGCGCAGCGACACCGGCGATGGCAGCAGTGCCGCAGCTCAATGTCACGTGTGCCGATGGCATAGAGGTTCATGCCGACGAGGGCGGGCCAGTCTATATCGACGGCGAAGAAGCCCAACTCGAAGTTTTCAACGACGACTATTCTGAAGCGAGCCTTGATGGCACGACTATTTCTATCGCGATCAACACCGATGGGACGGCTGGCGTGTCCTATACCGGTCCAGGCGGCGCGAATGGCATTTGCAGCCCGGCTGCAGGCGATCAAGCGGCCTCTACAGGATCAGCCAAAATTCTGTTCTTCAATGCTGAATGCCCCGGAGGCATCTCTGTCCATGCCGACGAAGGAGGGCCCGTTTACCTGAACGGGAAAGAGGCTGAATTCACTTCCTACAGTGAGAGCTATTTCGAGGCCAAGGAGGGCGAGGTGACCGTTTCGGTGATGAGCATGGCGGACGGTACGCTCGACATTTCCTACACCGGCCCGGGGCGCGCGAACGGCATTTGCAAGCTTCAGTAGCGTTCGGACAACGGTTCGGGTTGTCAGCCCGGCTAGGCTAATGGCGGCTTTTGCCGAAAGATTGCCAATAGCTGACAGTCCGCTGTCCACCCCGACGCCGCCGGTCTCCTGACGACCCCATACCGGTCGTTAAGTCCTACTGCTCCCTTTCCCCAAAGCTGCCATTGGCCGCCGCTCGATCAAGACTAACAGGCGTCCTGTTCAAGTCGCTAGAAGCGGCGCCAGCAATTTCCTGAGCGACAAACCTGAAGATCACGATCTGAACCATCCTCGTCTGCGGTCGTTGGCCGACGGAAGGGAGATCGCCATGAGCTATGTTCGCTTTGGCA
>NZ_FPCK01000003.1 GCF_900116545.1 Devosia crocina | reverse complement strand
TGCCAAAGCGAACATAGCTCATGGCGATCTCCCTTCCGTCGGCCAACGACCGCAGACGAGGATGGTTCAGATCGTGATCTTCAGGTTTGTCGCTCGGGACCTTGCCAGCGCCGCATCCAGCAACTTGAGCAGGACGCTTGTCAGTCTTCACTGAGGGGCGGCGAATGGTAGCTTGCGGGAAAGGGAGCAGTAGGCCTTAAGGACTGGAATGGGGTCGTCTGGAGACCGGCGGCGTCGGGGTGGTTTCCCGACAGGCCGCTTTTAGCTTAGCAAGGGAGTGAAGCTGACGTTGATTCAGGCGTTCCGCTTTGCCTCACGCCAGCTCTTTTTTTCCGCTGCGGGAAGCTTTTCAATGATCATGCTGATGGTGGGGCTAGGAAGAGTCCCGAGGTTTCGCTCAAGAAAACTCTCCATGCCCTCTGGCCCGACATCGCCCGCTGTCCGCACCCACGAGCCGATAGCCTTCTGGACCATTTCATGCCCATCGTTCGCCAAGATGTCTGCGATACGGAATGTGTCCTCGGGGTCGCCGTTGCGGATGAAATAATATGTCGCCACGATGGCCGTGCGTCGTCGCCAAGGGTCTGAAGACTTTGCTAGTTCATAGAGCGGTGTACGCGGCTTGTCGGCCAGATATTGTCCTACAACATTTGGCGCCGCCCGATCTACGAAGTCCCAGTTGTCGAGGCGATCATGCCGACGCATGTAGAGGTCGTATAGCGTCTCGAGAGAGTTTAGTGGCGCCTTCTCCCGCGCCTGGAAATCCATGATTGCAGCGGCGGCCATGCGGACCTCGTAGAATTCGCTGTCGAGCAGTTTCTCAATCTCGGCCAGCGCCATATCCTTATTGGCCTTGGCGATAGGGAATACTTTGCCGATCCCGACGCCGATGACCCTGGTCTTGCCTAGGCCATCGAAAAAGAAGCGGTGCGAATCCGCATCGGGCGAACTGATTTTTTGCAGCTCGGCGACAACCTGTTGTGCCGTATGCATGTTGTGTCCTTTCCTCTTCGACCTAGGGAATGAGGGCCTGCATCTTGTCGAGGACCTGCACCAGGCCCTGTCTCGAAAGCGCAGCCGCTTCGGACGTCGTGTAGCCGGTCTCGTGAACTGTCATGAGGGTGCCGCCGGCTTCGGTCGGTTTGAAAGTGATCCGGTGGAGCACGACGTCGGGGATGCCTGGAGGCAGGCCTGCAGCGGCCGCCGCAATTGCCGTGCCATCCTTAGATGCAAAGCGCGAGTCAAAGCGCAACTCGGTCTCCGGCTCGATCGCCGTATAGGTCCAGGTATTGCACATCAGCGGCGTGCCTTCGGCCTGCATGCAGACCAGGGTAGATGAGCCAACCTCGAAGTTCAGCTCGACCCTGGGTGCAGTAAACCCGCTCGGGCCCCACCATTTACTGACCAGCTCCGGATCACTCCAGGCGTTCCAAACCGCATCAGGGCTGGAACTGAATGTACGCGTTTCCACGACATCGTTGGCAGCGGCAGGGTGGACTGTGCCAGACAGCATCAGACCAGCGACGAAGGGCAAAAGGGATCGGTACGAGGTCATGTATTCTCCTGTCTGCTTGAACGACGACCCGGCCCTGCAGGATTAGACGCGGCCTCAGGACTTTTCTCCCTGGGGCTTCTCGGCAGCTATAGGCCGAGGCAACACGAATGACCGCGATGGGATCGAGTGCCGCCTTTGGCTAAACTACTCCCCACCCCTTCCACCCAGTTTACCCTCTCCTGTCCGGCACCCGCCAAAATGACAGGAGACCCCGATGCCATCAGCGTCCGCAAATCAAAAAATCTCCCATTACCTTGCCGAGCGCCATGAAGCGCTGTGGCTCCGGCTCCATGCCCTTCCCAAGGATATCTGCGCCATTGTCGCCAAAAAGCCCGATGGCGCCGTAAACGAGAGCGAGCGGATCGTGGCAAAAGGTTGCGGTCCAGTCGCATGGATCGCCGGTTCGGGCATCGGTCTCTCGCGACGAGCGATCAAGAGGCGCTGTGATGCCGTCCTAAAACTCCGGTTTCCCGAGGTGGCCTTTGCCCCGTTTTGACTACCCTCAGGGGGCAAATGCCACCTCAGGACCTGCCTGACACGTAAAACCGCCAGGGTTTTCCCCGGCGGTTGCTTTGGCGCGTCCGTCAGACGGCTGCGAGCGGGGGCACGGTGTTGCCGGCCTTGACCACGATGGGCGCCCCGCTCGTGACGCGGTCATAAAGATCGATCACGTCGTGAAAGAGCAGCCGCACGCAGCCCGAGGAAACCGCCTGGCCGATGCTGGCAACGTCCATGGTGCCGTGCACGCGATAAAGCGTGTCGCGATTGCCCTGGTGGATATAGAGCGCCCGGGCGCCCAGCGCATTGAGCAGCCCCGGCGGCTGGCCATGGCGATACATTTCGAGTTCAGGCTGGCGCTCGATCATCTCGCCTGGCGGGGTCCAGACCGGCCACTTGCGCTTATAGGCGATATGGGCGCGGCCGTTCCACTCGAAGCCGGCGCGCCCAAGGCCCACGCCATAGCGCATGGCCCGTCCGTCGGGCATGGTCCAGTAAAGGAAGTAATTGGGCGTATCGACCACCACCGTGCCCGCAGGTTCGCCGGTGACGTTCTCCACTTCCTGGCGCCAGAACCGGGGGTCCATGCGCGAGATATCGGCAGCCGGCACCGGATGCTCTTCCTCGGGGCGGGCGGCATATTGGGCCAGCACATCGGGCGGAACAACGGGACGCAGGGGCTCGGCCGGTGCGTCAGGCACAGTGCCGGTGGTCGAACAGCCGGCAAGGGCAAGGGCGCTGACACTGGCAAGGCCAGCCAGCATGGCGCGGCGCGACAGGCGCACGCTCGGAATCGCAGTCATCAAAAAAGTCCCCGGCCCCCGAAGAGGCCTTACAACGAGAGATGGAAAGTGTGGGAAGAGTTGTCGCGGGGAAGATGTTTGGGTGGGCGGAGGCGGAGCTTGCCGACAAAGCCGGTTTCCGCCGCCAGCCGGTGGGCGGCAGGGCAATCGGGCTCGGGAGCCTGAGGCAATGCCGGCCCCTCGGCCGGAATAGCCTGGTGCGAGCCGCAGGGCATGACGATGCCCTCGCCCAGGTCGATTTCGCCGCGCTGCACGGTCACCATGATGCGGATCGGCACATTGTCGGCATCGACATGGTTGAGCACGACGAGGGGCGAGGCTTGATAGCGATGGGCATGCGCGGTCGTCACCCCAAGGAGGGTGGCGAGGCTAAGAAGAATCGCAATGAGCAAAACCAGACGCTGCATGACGCCCCGCTGCTGGAAGGCAATTGCGGCAGCAAGGGGGCGGAAGCGGCCTCAACGGCCTGCCGTGGGCGGCTCCCAGCTCATCAGGTCGCGACCGTGTGCTTTTAGCCACGCCCGTCCGCGCTCCATATCGGGCAGCGTCTGCGTGACCACGGCCCAGAAGGCAGGCGAATGATTCATTTCAACCAGATGCGCAACTTCGTGGGCGGCAACATAATCGAGCACGAAGGGTGGTGCGAGAATGAGGCGCCAATTGTAGTTGATCGAGCCGGTCGAGGAGCAGGAACCCCAGCGGCTCGACTGACTGCGCAGCTTGATCTCCTTGACGGAGACGCCGAGACGGCCGGCATGAAAGGCGCTGCGTGCGCCAAGATCGGCCAGCGCTTCGTCTTTGAGCCAGTCGAAGAGCCGGCGGGGCTGGTGTTCGGCAAGGCCGGGCACATGCAGTTCGGAAAGGTCAAGCTTTTCCACCCGCTGGACCCGGCCCCGCAATTGCCCGGTGCCGACGACCAGGTGCGGCACACCGCGAAGCGGCACTTCGGCTCCGGCTTCCAGCAACTGCCGTCGCGCCACGCGGGGCAGCCGGGCGGCGAGCCAGTTGCGGTGCCGCAGCAAAAAGGCCTCGGCATCGGCCCAGCGCGCACGTTCGGGAATGGTCAGCAGCGGGCCCGAAGCAGGCAGCGACAGGCGAAAGCTCGCCGCCCGCTTGCTCAGCTTGACGGCGATCTCCACCGGACGGCTGTCGATCTCGATGGTGACGCTGCCGGACGTTTTGGGCTGGCGAAGAAAGGAGAACATGAAAAAAGCAGACTCGGTTTGGCCCAAGCTTAAGCCGGTTTGCCGCCCATGCCGATCAAACTTGCCCCAATCGAACAAAAAAATGGCGCCCCGAAAGGCGCCAGTTCACTTGGAGGTTCATCGATGGGACAATGCGGTCTTAGCCGTTATTGTTCCAGTTGTTGGCCGGCGGGTTGTTGTCGCCGAAGCCCTGGCGATTACCGCGATGTTCGCTCATGAAACGGTCGAATTCTTCGCGGTCCTTGGCCTTGCGCAGGCTCGCCATATAGTCATGGAAGGCGTCAATCTCGGCATCGAGACGGGCGCGTTCCTCTTCGAGGCGCTTGAGCTGTTCGGCGCGGTATTCGTCGAAGGCCGCGTTGCCCGAAGAGGCGGGGTTGCGGTCAAAGCCAGCGAAGGCGTTCTTGTTGGAGCGCATAAAGCCACATCCCTTGTTCCAGTAGGCCTGAGCCTTTTCTGCCGAGCCACCAAACTTCTCACCCCAAAGGATATAGCCGAGCACGGCCAGACCCAGGGGCCAGAAGGTGATGAAGCCCAAAACCATGAGGGCGATGGTCAGAGGCGACCATTGCGGTTTGATGATTGCTGTGTTCATGTCTTTTCGTTTCCCAGTCACGTCGCTATGGCCATAACGTGGCCCTGATCGGGGCAGGATCAAGAATGTGCCCATGGGATTTCTAGGCTTGAAATGATGCTCACCCCTTCCTATGCGGCGTCCGGCGGGGCGGCTGGCCATGACTGATACAGCCCATTTTCCCGCCGAAGACACGGCGCATTGGCGGCCCTTGCGCCTCCAAACGCTTGTGCTGCTGCGCTGGCTTGCCGTGTTTGGGCAAACTATCGGCGTGCTCTTCGTCCGCTTCGGTCTCGGCTTCCCCCTGCCGCTTTGGGAGTGTCTGGGGCTGATCGCGCTTTCCGCCGCGCTCAATGTCGGACTTGTTTTGCGGTTCGGAGCCAAGGGCAATGTCTCGCGTCACCTGGCAGCAACGCAGCTGGCTTTCGATCTCCTGCAACTGGGGGGGCTCCTGGCGCTGACCGGGGGCTTGCTCAATCCGTTCTCGCTGCTGCTTCTGGCACCGGTTTCTGTGTCGGCGACTACCCTACCGCCGCGCGAAACGCTGATCATCTCGGTGATGGCGGCGGCAATCGCTTCCGTGATCGCCGTGCTGCACCTGCCCCTGCCCTGGATCATCGGCGAAGAACTCGCCATGGACCGGATCTATGTGATCGGCATCTGGGTTTCGATCATCTGCGGCATTGCCTTTATCGCCGCCTATACCATTCGGGTGGCGCATGAATCCCGGCTGATCGCCGATGCGCTGGCGGCAACCGAACTGGCACTGTCGCATCGCGAACAATTGTCCGCACTTGATGGGCTTGCCGCGGCGGCCGCTCACGAATTGGGAACGCCATTGTCCACCATCGCCCTGGCTGCCAAGGAAATGCGCGCCGAGGCCGAGGAAGGCAGCCCGCTGGCCGAGGATGTCGAACTCATCATTTCCCAGGCTGCGCGATGCCGGGCGATTCTGTCGAAACTGCGCAATCTGGGCAGCGATGCCTCCGATCCCTTTGCCCGCGCTCCGATCACCGATATTCTGGCCGAAGTGTCCCGGCCGCACGAAGCGCGCGGCAAGGCGATCCTCTTTTACGGCGAAAAGACAGTTGGCGCCCCGCCGGTCTTCCCGCGCTCGGTGGGTCTGCTTTACGGACTTGGCAACCTGATCGAAAACGCTACCGATTTTGCACGCGAAACCGTGCGCATCGATACCGCCTGGGACCAGTCCCAGATCAGCGTCACCATAACCGATGACGGGCCCGGCTTTGCGCCCGAACTTGTGGCCCGGCTCGGCGAACCCTATCTGACAAGCAGGCCCCGGGATCCGCAGGGCAGCGACGCGCATCAGCCCGGGGGGCTAGGCCTCGGCATCTTCATCGCCAAGACACTGCTTGAGCGCACCGGCGCGCGCCTGAGTTTTGACAACGAGAAAGCCAGCGGACATGCGCGTGTCCAGATCACTTGGCCGCGAACAGCCCTTTAGCGGCAGATGGGAGGCCGGTTTTGACGGATGAGCGGCAACAGAATATGGAAAACGCCATGAACACGCTCGAAGACACAATTGCTGCAGATCCCAGCCTGCTGCTGGTCGATGACGACGCGGCTTTCCTTTCCCGGCTCGAACGCGCCATGGCCCGTCGCGGCTTTGCCGTGCGTACGGCCGGTTCCGTGGCCGATGGCATCGCGGCAGTTCAGGACCAGCCACCTGCCTATGCAGTGGTCGACCTGCGGCTCGAAGACGGCAATGGGCTCGAGGTCGTTTCCGCGCTGCACCAGAAGCGGCCCGATGCCCGGGTGCTCGTCTTGACCGGCTATGGCAATATCGCCACCGCTGTTACCGCAGTCAAACTGGGCGCTATGGATTACCTCAGCAAGCCAGCCGATGCCGATGATGTCATCAATGCCCTTTTGGCGACCGGCGAAGACAAGCCCGAGCCACCGGAAAATCCCATGTCGGCCGATCGCGTTCGCTGGGAGCACATCCAGCGCGTTTATGAATTGTGCGATCGCAACGTTTCGGAAACAGCGCGCCGGCTCAACATGCACCGGCGCACCCTGCAGCGGATCCTGGCCAAGCGGGCCCCGCGCTAGATACCGTTATCCTCGGTCGCACCAGAGCTTTATTCTACCACAAAAAGATTGGTGAAGCCGCCAAAGATCATGCGCTTGCCGTCGAACGGCATCTGGGGAACGCTTTCCATGGCCGGGTCGTCCATCATTCTCTTGACCACGCGGTCGCGGGTTTCCCGGTCGGGATATTCGATCCAGGAAAAGACCACCACCTCGTCATCCTTGGCGTGCACGGCGGTGAAGAAATCATTCACTTCGCCCCGCTGGATGTCGTCACCCCAGTTTTCGACCACCCTGAGCGCGCCCCACTCGCAAAAGAGCTTGGACGCTTCATAGGCATGTTCAAGGTAAAGCTCCTTGTTGGCTTTTGGCACAGCAGCGACAAAGCCTTCCACATAGGTCATGGATCGTCTCCTGTTTGTTCAGTCGTCAGACAGCCAAGCGTGTGCCCGGCCTATCTCGTCACGACGAACGAGAAGGCTTCGTTTCGACATGGATAAAAATCAGGCAGCGGATTTGCGCAGCCGGCCGGCCATGGCAAAGGTCAGAACCAGAAGCGGGATGAGGCATGCAAGAGCGATCCGCACCCCGAGGCCCTCGGCCAGAGCACCGATCAGCCCCGGTGCGCCGAGGGAAACGAGCTGCACGATCAGCGTCGTGGCCGCCACGTTCTGCGAGGCAGGCCGGTCGCCGAGCCGGGCTGCCGCCGAGAGCATCAACGGGTAAAGAACGCAAATGCCCAGGCCAACGGCGAGAAAGCCGAACAGCGCCACATAGGCATTGGGTGCGGTCACCGTGACGGTCATGCCAAGAATGGCAAGACCGGACAGCACCCGGGCAATGCGGACCGGACCGAACCGGTCGATAAAGAGATCCGCGACGAGACGCCCCAGCGTCATGGCAACAAGAAGGGCCGGCAGAGCCAGGGACTCGACAAAGGGCGGAACATCGAAACTGTCGCGCAGGTAAATGATGGACCAGGCGCGCGATGCGCCTTCGGTCAAGCCGGCGCCCAATCCGAAGGCCACAAGGCCAAGCGTCGCAAGAGTGGGCAAAGCGAGCTTGCCCTTCATGTCGCCACTATAGGGACGCTCAGGCATGACCGGCATGGGCACGACGACGATGGCGAGCAGCAGGAGGAGCACGGGCGTTAAAGTCCAAAGATGGGTCGCGGGATCGACCTCGAGCCCACGCAATCCCGCGCCAAGAATGGAGGTGAGAAGAAAGCCCAGGCTCCAGACGCCATGGCAGGTGTTCATCACCCGCGCCCCCGTCGCGGCCTCGACGCGGTCTGCTTCGACATTGATGGCGATATTGCTCAGCGAGAAACCAAGGCCATTAAGGGCAAGAAGCCCGAAGAGGGCCACCGGGTGCAGCATGATGCTCGCCAAAGCGGTGGTGAGAATAACCAGCGGAAGAACGGCAAGCACGGTGCGGCGCGGGCCGAAGCGCTCGATGATAGCGCTTGAAAACACAAACATGGCGAGGCCACCGAGGGGCTGCCCCATAAGCACGAGCCCCAGCTGCGCTTCGCTGAGCCCGATAGCCAGCTGCAAATCGGGAATGCGCGTGTGGATGGCACCGATCGAAAGGGCATGGGTAAAGAACAGCGCGACGATGCGCCACTGGGAAAAGACCATGGACACTAAAGCTGCGAGCGGGAGCCGGGATCCATCAGAACATGGATCCGGTCGGCTCCCATGCGTGCCAGCTTCAGCATCAGCGCCTTGCGCCGGGCAGGCGCCATGGGTGTTTCGGGACTATCGCGCAGAATGGCCCCATCATGGCCATCGGCCACCATCAACCCTTCGGTTTCGGGAAAGATCTCCGCTTCGAGCTCAGGCGGCTTGGCGAAAAAGAACCGGTCGGAAAACTCGCGATATTCAGGCCATTTGCGGTCGACCTGGAAGTCGATCAGGCTCGACTTGATCTCGATGATCCAGATCTCGCCCTTGGGCCCGACGGCCAGAACATCGGCGCGGCGGCCATTGGCGAGCGGCACTTCGGCATAGCATGCCATGTCATGCCGCTCGCGCAACATGCGCATGACCCCGCGCTGCACGCGCAGGGCCGTTGCCGATTGGCGCAGGTCGACAATGGGCGGCAGATCCTCAGCCATTGGGTCCCAATGGCTCCGGCGGCATGCCGTGCGGCGCCTCGACCTTGTTGGTGCCGAGCGCAAAGCTTGACGCCCAGAGCCCTGCGAGCAGCAGCGGCAAGCAAATGAGATACGACATGCGGATGCCCAGGAACTCGGCGACGAAACCCAGGAGCGGCGGGGCGAGGAAGAAAACGACGAAGCTAACCTGTCCGATAGCGGCCACATTGACGGCCGCCGGGCGGTCGGTGCGCTGTGCGGCAGCCGAAACGGCCAGAGGATAAACCGCCGAACACCCGGCGCCCATCAGGGCAAAGCCGAAGAGCGCGGTCTCCGGGGTTTGCGCGAGACCGACCAGCAGGGCGCCGAGGCTTGCCGCGCCAAGCATGACCATGGCCACGTGACGGGGTCCGAAGCGGGCGACGACGGGATCGGCAGTGAGCCGGCCGACGGCCATGAAGAAGGCGAAAAGCGTCAGCCCCATGCCGCCCACGATCGGCTCGACGGCAAACACGTTGCGCATATAGATGGCCGACCAGTCGATGCCTGCCCCTTCAACCAGGAAGGCGGCAAAGCCGATGAGGCAGAGCGGCAGAAGCCCCATATTGGGAAAAGCGAACTTGTGGCTCGCTTCGCCCTCGAGCCGCAACGGGCGAGGCGCCTCGGTGGCCCGGAACAACAAGGATCCACCGACGGCGACGACAATCAACGCGACGAGCCCCATATGGAGCCCTGCCGAGATGCCGGATTGGCGGATCATGGCGCCGAAAAGTGCGGTGACGAAAAAGCCGACGCTCCAGAAGCCGTGCGCCCGGTTCATGTAGCGCTTGCCGCTCTGCATTTCGAGCCGGTCGATCTCGACATTGAGGTTGATCTCGAGTGCGCCGGCCAAAAGCCCGGCAAAGAACAGCACCGCGAACATGGCAGGCGCCGCGGGCAGCCAGGGAATGGTGGCAAACAGCACCGAGGGCCCGAGCACGGTGACGAGCGCGGTCTTACGGAAGCCGAGCCGCTCGACGACAGGCGGACCGAAGGTCAGCGCAATCAGCGAGCCGATGGCCATGCCGATCATGGTCAATCCCAACTGACCCTCGGAGATATCGAAATGGGTCTGGATATCGGGCAGCCTTGCCATCAGAGCGCCGGTGGTTACGGCAAAAAGGAAGAAGCTGGCATAGATGCGGTGTTGCGGCGCGATCACGGCGTTACCTCCTCAACCACGGGCTTGGGACCGAGCACATGGGCGGCGGCAAAGCCGACGATGACAAGCGGCAGGCCCACGCCAAAAACCCACTGGATGCCCCAATGCTCGCCGATAAAGCCCAGGAGCGGCGGGCCGAGGAGAAAGGCGGTAAAGGAGAACTGGGCAAGGGCTGCGACATTGATTGCGGCAGGCCGGTCGGTCTGCTGCGCGGCTGCCGACATGGCCAGGGGAAACAGCGCCGAGGATCCCACTCCGATCAGAGCAAAGCCGAGATAAGCCATCCAGGCTTGCGTAGCGAAAAAGGCCAGCAGCACCCCGAGGCCGAGAATGGCAAGAAGCGTACGCGCGACGAGAACCGGGCTGAAACGCTCGACAAAGCCATCGGCAAAAAAGCGGGCAACCCCTTGCGAGCCGGCGACGGTCGCAACGGCCAGCCCGGCCCAGAAGGGTTCGGCTCCAAAGAGATTGCGCATGTAGATGGCAGACCAGTCGATGCCCGCGCCCTCCATCAGCATGGCGGAGAGGCTGACCGCGACCAGAGCCATGATCGGCAAGGTGGGGCGCGCAAAGCGCGGCGTTTCATCGGTGCTGGTGCCGGAGCGGTGTGGCGCCGGTTCGAAGCGCCCCAGGACAACCAGCGTTGCCAGAAGCGTCACCGGGATCATGAGCATGAGGTGGAAGTGCACTTCGAGCCCGGTCTGGGCGATAAAGGCGCCTGCCATGCCGGCGGTGAAGAAGCCGAGGCTCCAGAACGCATGCGCCCGGCTCATGATGCGCCGGCCGATCTGGTGCTCCACCCGATCGGCTTCGACATTGATGATCACCTCGATGGCCCCAATGGTCAGGCCGACCGGCACCAGAAGCAGAAAGAAAGCGAGCGGCGAGGTGGCCCAGGAAGCGAGTGCATAAAGTGCGGAGAGCAGCGGCATGGCAAAAAGCAGCACGCGCCGATAGCCGACAGCCTCGACAACGCGTCCGGCAAAAGTGAGCGAGATCAGCGTGCCTGTGGCCGACCCAATCAGTGCGAGACCAAGTGCCCCTTCGCCTACACCCATCGCAGTCTGGATATCGGGCAGGCGCGGAAAGATGCTGCCCATGGCAAAGGAATAAATGAAAAACGCCCCAAAGACCTTGATCTGGGGCGGCAGCTCGATGCCGAATCGCATGATGGGAGAACGCTCGAAAGATCAGACCGGCGCGAAGCTAGGCCATTTCCCGAAAGAGGAGAATAGCATCTGCTGCGCACGCTGCACTTAATTGCAACGTTTGCATTGATGCCACAGACAGGCTCGGCGTTGCGAGCCAGCTCTCTCAAAAGAGGAAAGGCCGCCCCAGGGCGGCCTTTCCAAACACCCCCAACACGGGCGTTCAGTTGGATTCAAGGCAAACCGAAGTGGTGCCCCGATTGCGAAAGCCGAGCGCTGTTGCAGCGGCTTTGGAAAGGTCAATGATACGCTTGCCGTGGAAGGGCCCACGGTCATTGATGACGACCTCGATCGACTTACCGCTGCTCTGGTCGGTGACCTGAACCTTGGTGCCGAAAGGAAGGGAACGATGCGCCGCCGTCATGGCGTTTTCGTTGAAGATCTCACCCGATGCAGCCCGCTTGCCGTTGAAGCCGGGGCCATACCAGGAGGCGCCACCACATTGGGCGTAGGCTGCCGTGGAAGAAAGTGCGAGGGCAGCCGTCGCAGCGGCGACGAGAACGGCTCTTCTGATCAATGGTCTTCTATGCTCACTGAAGTTATCGATGACTGAGGTGAGTAAAGAAGGCCGAAGGCGCGATTAAGGGCAGGTTCACCCTAGCGACGGATGTGTTGCAGCCATGCCGCAGAAAAAGGGACACACTGTATTAACCATTCGTGCGATTTCCGCCCATTCGTAGAATAGGAATCTCATAACCGCCGAACACAAGCTCTGTGAGCGGCTGGGACGTCACCGCGCGCGAAACCAGTTTGTTCACTGTAACAGATCGGCAACGGTTTCACTGAACATGCTGCAAAGGTCTTAAAACACCCCTAGAACGCCTGTGGAAAAGCGCCTGGAGGCCTTCCCATGTGTTGCAAATCACCAAATGCGGCACAAATGGACACAAAAAAGGGCGACGGAAGACCGTCGCCCGAAGTCAGTCAGGGAGAAGACAGGTGCCGGGGCATCAGCCACGCGGCTGTAGGACAATGCGGAGATAGGGCTTGAGTTCCTTCCAGCCGTCCGGGAACTTGGACTTGGCCGCTTCATTGCTCACCGCCGGCACGATGATGACATCCTCGCCGTCCTTCCAATTGACCGGGGTCGCCACCTGATGCTTGGCAGTCAGCTGCAGGCTGTCGATCACGCGCAGCACCTCGTCGAAGTTGCGGCCGGTGGACGCGGGATATTCGATCTTGAGCTTCACCTTCTTGTCCGGTCCGATCACGAAGACCGAGCGCACGGTCAGCGTATTATCGACGTTCGGGTGGATCATGTCATAAAGGCGCGCGACCTTGCCCTCGGTATCGGCAAGAAGGGGAAAGTTGAGCGCAGCGCCCTGGGTTTCCTCGATATCGCGAGCCCAGCCGCCATGATCCTCGAGCTTGTCGACCGACAAACCCAGCACCTTGACGCCGCGCTTTTCGAATTCGGGCTTGAGCTTTGCGGTATAGCCAAGCTCGGTGGTGCAGACCGGGGTGAAGTTCTTGGGGTGACTGAACAGCACGGCCCAGGAGCCTTCGATATAGTCATGGAAGTGAATGGTGCCCTCGGTGGATTCGAGTGTGAAATCGGGGGCGGTGTCGCCGATCAGTATTGCCATCGATAGCTTCCTGTTGCGCAAGGATCAGTTCGTCACAGGAAAATATCGTACTGCGCGCGGCTTATAAAAGGGGAGGCAAACGAAATTCTTTGGCGCTCCTACGGGAAAAGAGGCAATTCTGTTCTTCCTTGGTCGTTGCCGAGGCAAGAAGTGGGACACGTGCCCTTCAGGCCAAGGTCGAACCGGGCGGGAAACCCTATCGCATTTCGGGCGTTGGCCTTGGGTAGTTTGAATATTCCGCTTTCGACAATTTCGGAGAACGAGAATGAAAACGTCCCTTTTGGCTATGACCACTGCCTTTGCCCTGACCCTTGGCGCCACCGGCGCAAGCTTTGCACAGGATGCAACCGCAACCGAGAACCCGACGACGCTTGAAGAATGTCTTGTTCAGGAAGGCGCTGGGGCAACTCCGCCGGGCGATTCCATTGCCAGCGAAACGTCCAGCAACGACAGCAGCAACAGCACCACTCCTCCTGCCCAGGGTCTTGAGCCCGCGCTTGGTGAAGCCGTTACCTGCCCCGATGTGCCGGGTGGCGCATCCGATAGCAACTCGTAATGTTGCAAGGCCCGCTTCGGCGGGCCTTTTTATTGCACCATGACGGAGCCTTCCATGGGCTGTGCATTGGGCGCGCCATTGCTCCAGGTGACATTTTCCCCGTTGAGCGGCACCACCGAGAGGCTCATCTTGCCTGAGCCCTGCTGAATTTCGCGAGCGTGGGCGAGATAGATCAGCGAATTGTTTGCCGCATCATAGATGCGGGTCACACGCAGCGATTTCCAGATCAGCGAACGCGCTTCCTTGAAGATCTCTTCGCCGCCACGCGTCGGGATATCGCCAATGGTGATCGGGCCAACCGCCGAGCAATCGAGCGCCGAATAGGACGGATCCTCGAACCAATTGCCCTGGCTTACCCGATCGATGAACGACCGGTTGAAAAAGGCGAGGTGACAGACCACCCCCTCGATATCGGGGTCGGCCACGGCCTCGACCGAGATATCGTTGCCGGTCCAGTCGACACCGACGCTGCCCACCTGGCGGCTATCGCCGCAGGCAGCCAGCGCCAGAGCAGCAGTGGCAAAAACGGCGAGATGGGCAAAGCTCTTCATGAAATCCTCCAGCTGGGATGGCCAACAGATGGCGCCCGCCTCGCCTTCACGCAAGGCTAGGCGCGATCTTTCCGCGCCAGGGCCGTTTCGAGCCATCGCACGAGCAGGGACAGCGAGATAGTCAGCGTGAGATAAAGAAAGGCGATGACGTTGTAGGTTTCGAAATACTGGAACGAGCCGGAAGCATGAAGATATCCGAGTTGAGTAATGTCTGCGACGCCAAGGGCTGACACAAGCGCCGAGTCCTTGATCATAGCGACGAAGTCATTGCCGAGAGGTGGCAAGATGGTACGCAGCGCCTGCGGCATGATCACGAGCCGAAAGCACTGAAGCCGCGACAGGCCGAGCGATCGCGCAGCTTCCACCTGACCTCGCCCCACCGCTTCGATACCAGCACGGAAAATCTCCGCGATGAAAGCCGAGTAGCAGATGGTCAGCGCCAGGATGGCACGCCAGACGTAATCGAAATTGCGCACCGTCATCGTCCCCATCCAGCCCCATTCGATCGGATAGGCGAAAACCCAGTTATAGGCGACGACGAGAGCGGGGCCTGCCACAAAGGCCACGTAGAAAAGGAAAACGAGGACCGGAATGCCCCGGATCAGCTCGACATAAAACGTCGCTGCTTCTCGCAAGAGCCGAAAACGTGAGGTGCGCGCCAGCGCAACGACAAGGCCCAGCACCGTAGCTGCGACAAAGGCGACCGCCGTAACCCAGAGCGTGGTGAGAATGCCGGCAGAGACTTTGCGGAAAATTCCCGCATAGGTCTCATTCGCCATGATCGACCAGAAGACCAGCACCAGCAGCAAGCCAATGGCCAGAAGCCACCAGGGAAGCCGGGCAAGCAAGGATGGTCGAGGCGGACGGAAGCTCATGGTTTGGTCATACCCACAAGCAGACGGCCTTGCCACCATCCATTGCACCAAATGGAGGGCAGCACTTTTCGCTCACGGGCGGCTCGCCCACTCCAAAAGGCTTGCAAGGCTGACAAAGGGAATGCCGGCGTGTTCGGTCAACCCCGAGGCACAGGTAGAGGCGGTCGAGACACCAAGTTCGCAACCGGCGGGTATGTCAGCGCCGACGCGGCGCGTGGCATGAGCATTGAGCTCGGGAACAAAGAGGCCCTTGTCTCCGGCATAGCCGCAGCAGGTGACCGAGGAGAGAACCGCGACGGATTGGGCACAGGCTGCGGCCAGTGCTTCGGTGGCAGGCTGCTCGAGGAGCCGCTGGGCAGAGCAGTTGTGGTGCACCGCAACGACAGGCACTTTTTGGGTAATCGCGAGGCGGGGCAGCACGTGAGCCAGAAGAAACTGCGCGGAGTCGGCCACCGGTGCATCGCCGGGGAATTCCTTGAGATGCTTGGCGCAGGTCGAGGCGTCGGTGACGACATTGAGCCGGCCCTTATCGGACAGGGTTGAAAGCTGAGATTTCAGGGCCCGACCCACTTCGGCGGCTTGTTCGGGGAAACCCTTGGACTGGAAGGGCTGGCCGCAGCACTGGCCGGTGAGGTGCTCGGGGACGATGACATCGAAACCGGCGCGTTCGAGGAGGGCAACCATTGCCGCAGGTGTATCGAGAAGGCCATGGGCCGTTTCGGGCGCACCGAACATGCGGCTGGGGCAGGCCGGAAAATAGACGATGGAAGGTCGGCCGGTCTGTGCGATCGGCACGGGAAAGGTGCTTTTGCGCGGGTCCTGCCTGTCGTTGCGCGGGTGGGGACCGCCGGGGCCGTGGTGCAGCGCGCGCGACACACGCGGCACACGCTTGTTGGTCAGCCGGCGCGCGCTTTCGGTGATCGTCTCCACCGCAGGCGCGGGGATGACCGCGCGAGCAGCATCGGCAAGGGCCAGGCTGCCGCGCATGAACTTCTCGATCGAACCGCGATGGTCGGCGGCAAAGCGGGCAACGGACTGGACGGTGCCGCTGCGGCGGCGGGCACGTTCGCCCATAATCATGGTGCCGGTTTCGATGCCAACCGGACAACGCAAGGAGCAGAGATTGCATGCCGCGCAGGTGTCCATGCCGGCATATTGAAAATCGGCGTCAAGCCGGGCCAGCCGGGCGGGATCTTCGCCGGTCGTGCGCAGACGCTCGCGCTCCCGCGTGACGGCGATGCGCTGGCGCGGGGTGAGCGTCATGTGGTGGCTGGGACAGGCCGGCTCGCAAAAGCCGCATTCGATGCAGAGGTCAACGACCTCGTCGGCAAGCGGCATGACCTTGAGGTTCTTGACGTGGATCTTGGGGTCGGGGTTGAGCAGCACGCCGGGGTTGAGAAGACCCTCTGGATCAAAGAGAGCCTTGATCCGATGCATAATGGCATAGGCCTTGGGGCCCCATTCCGCCTCGACAAAGGGCGCGATGGCGCGGCCGGTGCCGTGCTCGGCCTTCAACGAACCGCCGAAGCGCAGCGAAACCAGTGCGCTCAGCGCCTGGTTGAAAATGTCGAACTTGTCCGCAGCGCCGGGTTTCGAAAAATCGTCGCCCATCTGAAAATGGAGATTGCCGGCAAGGGCATGGCCGAAGATGACGGCATCGGTATAGCCGTGGTCATCGAGCAAGGTGCGCAGCTCGACCACGAATTCTGCCAGCTTTTCGATTGGGGCAGCGACATCCTCGGTGAGCATGATCGAGCCCTTGGGCCGGGCGGCACCGGCGGAGGTGAAGAAGCCCTTGCGGATATCCCAAAGGGCGTGACTGCGACGCTCGTCGGTCGACAATTCTATATGGGTCGCTCCGCGGCGCGCGAGCAGTTCATTGGCTTTGGCGATTTCCGTTGTGAGCGTTGCCGCATCGGGCGCGGTGACGTCGATCAGGACGGCCGGAGAGTCCGCGGTCAACCAGGGGAGTAGCGGCTCCATGGGCGCCAGATGCTCGACCGTCGCGAGGGCGCGGCGCTCGATATATTCGGCCGCCGTAATGCCGGTCGTTACCTGCACGCCACCATTGGCGATTTCGATAATGGCGCGGCCCGCCGATTGCGGATCGGGGAACGGGATAAGGCCCGTGGCCTTGAAAGGGTGTTCGGGCACCGTGTTGTAGGTGACTTCGGACACGAAGCCCAATGTGCCTTCCGAGCCAACCATGAGGTGGATCAGAATATCGATGGGATCGTGATAATCGACGAGGGCATTGAGCGAATAGCCCACCGTGTTCTTGATCCGGTACTTGTGGCGGATCAGGGCGACGAGTTCGCTATCGGCCATGATTTCGTGGTGGAGCTGATGAAGCGCTTGCAGCATCGGGCCGTGAGACACACGGAAAGCGTCGCGGCTTGCCGCATCTCCTGAATCGAGCGTCGTGCCATCGGTCAGAACGATGCGCAGGCGGGCCATGGTGTGATAGGTGTTCTGCGCCACCCCGCAGCACATGCCCGAAGAATTATTGTTGACGACGCCGCCGATCTTGCAGGTGGCCTGCGAGGCTGGGTCAGGGCCGATCTTTTTGTTGTGTGGCTTGAGCGCGCGATTGGCTTCGGCAACGATGATCGCCGGACCCAGGGTGATCTGCTCGGCACCATCGTGAATATGGAGCATGCGCCAGCCGTCGCCGAGAACCGCAAGCACGCCATCGGTGAGCGCCTGGCCCGAAAGCGATGTGCCGGCTGCGCGGAAGGTCACCGGAAGACCTTCGGCCCTGGCCGCCGCAAACACCAGTCGCACATCGTCCTCTGAATTGACGAAAACGACGACCGCCGGGATCAGCCGGTAGGAACTGGCATCCCCGCTCCAGGCATAGGTCATCAGCGGATCGGTGTGGATGGCGCCACGCACCTGGCCCTTGAGGCGGGCGGCGACGCGCTCTCCGGCGGCGAGGCGATCGGGGGCTGGCGCCTTGGGCTGGAGAGAGGAAATGACGGCTTGCTGCATGATGGCGCGAAACTAACATGTCAGGGGAAAGAGGGCGAGCGAGATCGCGCGCAAATCCTCGTGCGTCAGAGCGGCGGCAGGACGACGGTTGCAGCGGCGCGGATGCGGCCGATCATATCTTCAATCCGCTCCTCTCCACGTCGTTCGCGCAGAACATAGAGGCCGGCAATGGCCTGACGCAGCGGGTCGGCCTGGGTAACCTCCAAAAGGCCCCGCCGTGCCAAATCATCGCGAAGCACATGGGTATGGGTCAGAACGGCATCGGTGGACAGAGTATAGTCGACGCAGGCGGCGAGGGAATTGGAGCGGAACGCGAAATGGGTGCGGTCAAACACCGTCTCTACCCGTGCGCGGCGGCGAGACGGATCGAAGAACCGGTCGTGCCGGCTTTCGGCAAGGGAACTGATCACGGAAGGGTAGGCCATGACTTCGGCCTGGCTGCGCGGTTTGCCCAGGAGCGGGTGACCAGCCCGAACAAATAGCGCGTTATAGACACGCGAAAGCGGAATAAAATCGGTGCCGATGGCGGGGCTCAGCCCATCAATCTCGTGAGCAAGAAACATCGACACATCGCCCGAGAGCATCTGGTCCATCAGACGCAACTGGTTGCCCAAGCTCACTTGAACCGGCGCCTTGGGGAAGTCGCGCTGATAGGCAACGACCATGTCCTTGAGAAACATGGTCCACCAGGAATAGCCCGAGCCGATGGCGAGGCCCCGGTCGTTGCCGCTTTGCAGATCGGCGATCGAGGAGAGGGTATTATCGTAGAGCCGCTGCATGAGGCGGGCATTCTCATAAAGCGTCTCGCCATAGCGGGTCAGCCGCACGCCGCGCGAGGAGCGCTCGAGGAGCGGCGCGCCGATCGCCTCCTCAAGCTTTCTCATGTTGAAGGTGAGAGTTGGCTGCGTGATCAAGAGCGTGGCGGCTGCGCCGCTCATCGAGCCTGCATCGGCCACCGCGAGAAACTGGGACAGCAATTTGTCCAAGGAGCGCCTCCATAGATTTTATCTATAGTATGGCGGTGAAATTTGTAGTTTTCCAGCGCGGCGTTTTGCGCCACTCTCCCTTCAACACAAAGTGCCCCGCGCCCTGCGCAAGGGGCTATCGGGAGGACATCGACAAAAAACGAAGAAGCGGGTGAGCGCCGCAGCAGGGTTCAACCAGTCTTGATCCATCTTCCATACAAGGATGATTGCTCCACGCTTGATTGATGTGATAGTGGGGTAACTGGCTGGTTATTTTCTTGGGAGGCGAAGCCCCGTCAGCTGCAGCTCTTTTGCCGTTGACACTAAATGCATTTCGCTCATTTTTGTAACCAGTTGGTGATTTAGCGACGAGGAGGTCGCTGTCGCCGATCTGTTCTGCGGAGGCGGAGCAGCATTGTTCATGGGAGGAAAGACATGACATTCCGTATGGATCGCCGTCAGTTCCTGATGGGAACTTCAGCTCTGATGGCGCTGGGCGCCGCGGGCATTGGGCCGGCATGGGCCCAAGCGGCCAATATGCGCATCATCTTCTGGGGCGGGCAGTCCCGTGCGGACCGCACCTATGGCGTGACGGACCTGTTCGACGAGGCCACTGGCAGCCGCATCGACGGCGAGTTTCTGGCCTGGAACGACTATTGGCCCAAACTCGCGACCCAGACCGCTGGCGGCAACGCCCCTGACATCATCCAGATGGACTACCGGTTCATCGTCGAATACGCCAAGCGTAACGCCATCGCACCGCTCGACGAATTTGTGGGCGGTGCGCTGCAGCTCGACGGGTTCGATGAAGACCAGCTTGAGGGCGGCAAGGTGGACGGCCAGCTCTTTGGCATCTCGCTCGGCGCCAACACCGTGGCGACCCTGGTCAATACCGTCGCTTTCGAAGAAGCCGGCATCGAGCCGCCGACCAGCGACTGGACCTACGACGATATCATGGAGAAGGGCCAGGCGTTCGCCGAGGCCAATATCCGCAACGGCATGAAGATGATGACCGATTCCTCGGGCACCGAACCCATGCTCGACAACTGGCTGCGTCAGAAGGGGCTGCAGCTCTACACCGCCGAAGGCCAACTGGGCTTCGGCGCCGAAGAAATGACCGAGTGGTTCACGATATGGCACAATCTGCGTGAGGCGGGTGTGATCGTGTCGCCGGACAATCAGGCGCTCGACACCGGTCCGCTTGAAACCACCGGTCTTGTGACAGGCCGCGCCGCGTTGATGCCGTCCAACTCCAATCAGCTCGTTGGCTACCAGGCGCTGGTTCCGGACAAGCTCGACATGATCGGTTATCCACGGATTTCCGCCGGTTCGGGCGGCGGTCACTATCGCAAACCCTCCATGTTCTTCTCGATCGCCCAGAGCTCGCCGAACAAGGAAGCTGCGGCCCAATTCCTCAACTTCTTCATTTCCGATCCGGAAGCGGCCAAGATCCTGGGCGTCGAGCGCGGCATTCCTTGTCTGCCCGAAACCCGCGAGGTGGTGGCTCCAACCCTTGATGAGGCCAACCAGATTGCCCTTAATTTCGTGGCGAATCTGGGCGACCTGCTCGGCCCGCTTCCCCCGCCGCCGCCAGCTGCAGCCGGGGAAATCGATATCTCCCTCCTGCGTACACTCAGCCAGGAAGTGGCCTTCGGGGCTCGCACTCCGGAAGATGCCGGTCCCTATTTCGTCAATGAAGCGACCGCCATCTTGGCGCGCGCCAGCTGATCTCTTTCGTCGTGCCACGCGCCCAATCCGGGTGCGTGGCCAACTCTTTGGTGACTAGATGACTTTTTCCCTTTCGCGCCGCAGCTTTCTCGCATCCAGCACAGCGGCCCTCCTCGCCGCTGGCACGCTTCCCAGCTGGGCACAGCAGAGTCAGTTGCGTCTGATCTTCTGGGGCGGCCAGGCGCGGGCCGACCGCACCTATGGCGTGGTCGACCTCTTCACCAAGGATCATTCCGACGTTTCCATCGAAGGCGAATTCCTCGGCTGGGCCGACTATTGGCCCAAGGTCGCAACGCAGACCGCCGGCGGCAACCAGCCCGACATCATCCAGATGGATTACCGCTATATCGGAGAATATGCCCGTCGTGGTTCGCTCGCCCCGCTCGATGAATATGTCGGCGCCGGGCTCGACACCTCGTCCTTTGACGAAGACCAGCTTCGCAATGGCACGGTCGATGGCAAGCTGATCGGCATCAGCCTTGGCGTAGCCGCCGGTGCTGCCGTCTATAACACCAAGGTTCTGGCCGATGCCGGCGTCGAGATCGACCCCATGCGCTGGACCTATGACGATCTTCTGACCCAGGGCCCGAAGGTCTCCGAATCGACCGGCGGCGCTGTCGCCATGGCGCCCGATGGCAGCGGCATCGAACTCCTGTTCGAGAACTGGCTGCGCCAGAAGGGCAAGGCCCTTTACGCCGACGGCCAGCCGGCTTTTGCCCCCGAAGACGTGACCGAATGGTTCGAGCTTTGGGCCGAGCTGCGCGCGGCCAAGGCGATCATCTCGCCCGACGAACAGGCGATCGATACAGGCGTTCTCGAAACGGCGCCGCTGGTGCGGGGCAAGTCGGCGATGAATTTCACCACCTCCAACCAGCTCGTCGCCTACCAGACCCTTATTCCCGATCCGCTCGGCATCGCCATCTACCCCGCGACCTCCCCCGATTCGACGGGCGGCCACTATCGCAACTCCTCGCAATATTTCGCCCTGTCCTCGACAAGTGCCGCGCCTGAAAAGGCCGTGGAATTCATCAACTTCTTCGTCAACAATCCGGAAGCCGCAAGCCTTCTCGGCGTCGAACGCGGCGTGCCGGCATCGGCTGCCATGCGCGATGCCGTTGCTGCAACGCTTGATGAACGCGGCCAGATGGTCGTGCAGTACATCGCCGATCTCGGCGAGATCGCCGGCGATGTCCCCCCGACGCCTCCCGCTTCAGCCGGCGAGATCGAAGTCGCGCTCAAGACCAAGAGCCAGGAAGTCTCGTTCGGCGCGCAGTCGCCTGCCGATGCCGGGCCTGCCTTCTACAACGAGGTCATCCAGACCCTGGGACGGACCAACTGACATGACAGTGCAAAACGTCGCGACAGCGCCGCAAGCGGGGGTCCCCAAGACCTCTGTCTGGCGGCGCATCTGGCAGCAGGATGGCCCTGGCTATCTGTTTTTGCTGCCCTGGTTCATCGGTTTCTTCGGCCTCACCCTGGGGCCGATGATTTCCTCGCTTTATCTCAGCTTCACACACTTTGACCTGTTGACGGCGCCGCGCTGGGCCGGCGTGGACAACTATGTCCGCATGTTCACCAATGATCCGAAGTTCGCCGCTTCGATGCGGGTGACCATGTTCTTCGTGATCTTCTCGGTGCCGCTCAAGCTCGCTTTTGCGCTAGGTGTCGCCATGCTGCTCAATCGCGGCATGAAGGGCCTGCCGCTTTATCGCGCGCTATTCTATCTACCGAGCCTTCTCGGCGCTTCGGTCGCCATCGCCATTCTCTGGCGGCAGATCTTTGCCGGCGACGGGCTCGTCAACAAGTTCCTCTCGATCTTCGGCATTGTCGGACCGAGCTGGATTTCGAACCCAAATTATTCGCTTTGGACGCTGATCGTGCTCGCCATCTGGCAGTTCGGCTCGCCCATGATCATCTTCCTCGCGGGTCTTCGCCAGATCCCACAGGACATGTATGAGGCCGCGTCTCTCGATGGCGCCAGCAAGTGGCGCCAGTTCTGGAAGATCACGCTGCCGCTCCTGACCCCGGTCGTCTTCTTCAACGCGATCATCCAGACCATCGAAGCATTCAAGAGCTTCACCCCTGCCTTCATCATCTCGGGCGGCACGGGCAATCCGATCAACTCGACGCTGTTCTACACGCTCTATCTCTACCAGGAGGCCTTCGGCTTCTTCCGCATGGGCTATGCTTCGGCACTGGCCTGGGTGCTTCTGGCACTGGTGGCGGTGTTCACGGCCTTCTCCTTCCTCACCTCCAAATACTGGGTGCACTACGATGACTGATGCTCCCATGAAACTCACCGTCGTCGGTGCCGAGACCCCGCTCTGGCGCAAGCGCATGATGTCGGTCATCAGCCATGGCCTGCTGATCGGCGCATCGATCCTGATGCTCTATCCGCTTCTGTGGCTGCTGGCGGCCTCGTTCCGTCCGGAAAACGAGATCTTCACCTCCGCCAGCATCATTCCCTCCGCCTGGAGCCTTGATGCCTATTTCCGGGGATGGAATGGTCTGCGCACCAGCTTCGGTGTCTTCTTCACCAACAGCTTCATCATCTCGATCGCTTCGGTGATCGGCAATGTTATGGCCTGTTCGCTGGCCGCCTATGCCTTTGCACGCCTCGAATTTCGCGGTCGCAAGATCTGGTTCGCGTTGATGCTGATGACGCTGATGCTGCCCTATCAGGTCACGCTCATTCCCCAATATGTGCTGTTCCGCCAGATCGGCTGGGTCGACACATTCCTGCCCCTGATCGTGCCGAAATTCCTGGCTGCCGACGCCTTCTTCATCTTCCTCATGGTCCAGTTCTTCCGCGGTATTCCGCGCGAACTCGACGAAGCGGCGATGATGGACGGGGCCGGCCCCTGGCGGATCTACTGGAAGATCATCCTGCCGCTGTCGACGCCGGTTCTGGCGACGGCTGCCATCTTCACCTTCATCTGGACCTGGGACGACTTCTTCGGGCCGCTGATCTATCTCAACCGGATGAGCGACTACACCGTGATGCTGGGTCTGCGCACCTTCACCGACTCGACGGGTCTGTCGGACTATGGCGGTCTGTTTGCCATGAGCGTCCTCAGTCTCGTGCCGATCTTTGTCTTCTTCCTGATGTTCCAGCGCCTTCTTATCGAGGGTATTGCGACGACGGGCATGAAGAGGTGATTAGCGGGTTCAAGCTAGCTCAGAGCCTCTTGCCTTCTCCCCTGAGGGGAGAAGGTGGTCCGAAGGACCGGATGAGGGGTTCAGCCCTACGGCCGAACGAAGGGCTAGCACCCCTCACCCTAACCCTCTCCCCTGAGGGGAGAGGGGACAATTCGGCGCGTGTCTCACGCCACAGTTTCTGCAAGGCCTACCTTCATGACTGACATCAAATTTGCCGCCATCGGCATCAATCACAACCACATCTATGGCCAGGTCGATTGCCTCAAGCGCGCCGGTGCCGAGTTCGTCGCCTTTCACGCCGTGGAAGACGATCTTGCCGCAACGCTCGCTGCAAAGTACCCCGAGGCCAAGCGGGTAGCCGATCCGCGTGCCATTCTCGAAGACGCTTCGATCGGCGTGGTCGTGACCGCTGCCATTCCCGGAGATCGTGCCGATATCTGCCTTGCCGCCATGCGCCACGGCAAGGATGTGCTGACCGACAAGCCGGGCATGACGACATTTGCCCAGCTCGACGAAATCAAGCGGGTGCAACGGGAAACCGGCCGAATCTTCTCCGTGCTCTATTCCGAGCATTTCGAAGTGCCCGCGACTGTGGAAGCCGGCAATCTGATCGCCAAGGGTGCCATCGGCGAGGTGATCAACACGGTGGGCCTGGGTCCGCATTCGCTGCGGCTCAACAATCGTCCGGACTGGTTCTTCACGCGCAACCGCTATGGCGGCATCCTTTGCGATATTGCGAGCCACCAGTTCGAACAGTTCCTGTTCTTTTCCAACGCCATGGATGGGGAGGTGATTTCCTCGTCGGTCTATAATCGCAACCATGCCGAACGGCCGGGCCTGCAGGACGTGGGCGATGCCCATGTGCGGACCGAGAGGACAACCGGCTATATCCGCGTCGACTGGTTCACCCCCGAAGGCCTGCCCACCTGGGGCGACGGACGCCTGACGATCCTCGGAACCGAGGGCTATATTGAACTGCGCAAATATGTCGACATCGCTGGCCGTCCCGGGGAGGACCACCTGTTTCTTGTCGACAAGAAAGGTACCCAGCACATCGATTGTTCGGGCGTCGAGTTGCCCTTTGGCCGCCAGTTCCTCGATGACGTGCGCAACCGCACCGAGACATCAATGCCGCAAGAGCGGTGCTTCAATGCCATGAAGATGGCGCTAACGGCACAGGCCAAGGCCGAAGAGGGCACGGAGTGGGTCAAGTGAGCACCATTCTCAACGTCGCCGTCGTCGGCTGCGGCATCGGACGCTCCCACATCGTGGAAGGCTATCTTCCAAACGCTGACAAGTTCAAGGTAATCGCGCTCTGCGATCTTGATGCCGATCGGCTCAAGACCATCGGCGACGAATTCGGCGTCGAGCGCTGCATCACCAATTTCGACGATCTTCTGGCTATGGACGATGTCGACATCATCGACGTCTGCACCCCGCCGGGCGTGCACTACTCCATGGTCAATAAGGCGCTTGAAGCAGGCAAGCACGTCGTCTGCGAAAAACCTCTCGTCGGTTCGCTGCAGCAGGTCGACGAGGTCATCGAGGCCGAAAAGAGGGCCCGGGGCAAGCTGATGCCGGTTTTTCAGTATCGCTTCGGCAACGGCATCGAGCAGGCCAAGGCGATCATCGAGTCCGGCATCGCCGGCAAGGCCTATGCGGGAACAGTTGAAACCATGTGGCGGCGCGAAGCCCCCTACTACGCCGTGCCTTGGCGCGGCAAATGGAAGACTGAACTCGGTGGCGTGCTGATGGGCCATGCCATCCACCCGCACGATATCTTTACCTATCTCATGGGCGATATAGCCCGCGTCTTCGGGCGTGTTGCAACCCGGGTCAATCCCATCGAAGTGGAAGACACCATTTCCGCTTCGCTAGAGATGAAGAGCGGCGCGCTTGCCAGCCTGACCGCGACGCTGGGCTCGGTGGACGAGATCACGCGCATCCGTCTGCAGTTTGAAAACGTCACCATCGAGAGCGATCACGCCCCCTATAATCCCGGGCATGCCTTGTGGAAGATCCTGCCGCGCACCGACGCGATCAAGGAACAGATCGACGCGCTTCTTGCCGACTGGACCGATGTTCCGCCGCGCTTCCAGACCCAAATGGCCCGCTTTTACGAGGCTGTGCAGGGACAACGTCCCTTGCCGGTGACCTCGGCTGATTCACGCCGGTCGCTCGAACTGGTGACCGCATTCTATCATTCTTCAACCACACACCAGGAGGTTGTACTCCCCCTGGGTTCTGATCACCCGCTCTACCAGAGCTGGGTTCCGGCCGCGTTCCGGTAAAGCGAGGAGTTTTCATCCATGGCGACCAGTATCCAACTGCGGCAGCTCAAGAAGGCCTATGGCGATGTGCAGGTGATCCACGGTGTGGACCTGACCATAGAGCCGGGCGATTTCACCGTCTTCGTCGGCCCTTCGGGCTGCGGAAAGTCGACGCTTTTGCGCATGATCGCCGGCCTCGAGCCGATCACCGGGGGCGACCTCCTGATCGATGGCCAGCGCATGAACGAAGTTCCGGCAGCCCGTCGCGGCATTGCGATGGTGTTCCAGTCCTATGCGCTCTATCCGCATATGTCGGTTTATCAAAACCTCGCCTTTGGCCTCGAAACAGCGAAAATGCCCAAGGCGGAAATCGAGAGCCGCGTGCAGCGCGCCGCCGAAATCCTCAAGATCGAACCGCTCCTCAAGCGCAAGCCCAAGCAGCTTTCGGGCGGCCAGCGTCAGCGCGTCGCTATCGGACGGGCCATCGTGCGCGAGCCAAAAATCTTCCTTTTCGACGAGCCGCTGTCCAATCTCGATGCGGAACTGCGCGTCGCCATGCGCGTCGAAATTGCCAAGCTCCACAATGATCTTGGAAACACCATGATCTATGTGACCCATGATCAGGTGGAAGCCATGACCATGGCCGACAAGATCGTGGTGCTGCGCGCCGGCGTCATCGAACAGGCCGGCGCACCGCTCGAACTTTACAATACGCCGCGCAATCTCTTCGTTGCGGGCTTCATCGGCTCGCCCAAGATGAATTTTCTGACGGCCAATGGGGAAGGCGACATCGTCAAGACCGCCAGCGCCAGCCTGCCGCTGGGGCGCTCGGCAAGCGGGGCAACGACGCTGGGAATCCGGCCCGAGCACATCACGGTGACCGAGGGATCGGGCGCAAAGTTCGCCGATGCCAAGGTGGATCTTGTTGAAAATCTCGGCGGCCAGACCGTGCTCTATGCCACAACAACCGACGGCCAGGCGCTGACTGTCGTGCTCGAGGGCCAGCGCCACGTCGAACTCGGCTCATCAGTCGCCCTATATGCCGATCCGCAGAATGCCCATATCTTTAATGCCGAGGGCGTGGCGATCCGCTAGCGAGGCCAGCCAACCAAGGCCGGCCACCCGCGCCTCCGGACCCGGTTCCGGGGGCGTTTTTCGATCTGAGCTTCTTTGCGTGTCTGATTTGCCCTTCTTCATGGGTCGTGCTTAGTGGCGGCAAATGGAGACAGAAATGGCTGAGATCACCTCGAAGGATGGAACAAAGATCGGCTTCGAGGTCGCGGGATCGGGGCCCCTGATTGTTCTCGTCTCCGGTGCCACACAGTATCGGGCAATCGATCAGACGATAACGCCTGCACTCGTTCGCCAATTGGCGACACACTACCGCGTTCTCACCTACGATCGGCGTGGCCGGGGCGAGTCGACCGACACTTGGCCCTATACCGTGGCGCGCGAGGTCGAAGACCTTGCGGGGCTGATCGACGCCATGGGCGGAGAAGCCTTTGTCTTCGGCATGTCTTCCGGCGCGGTTCTGGCGCTCGAGGCGGCAGCGGCCATGCCGCGAAAGATCAAGGCGCTGGCGCTTTACGAACCGCCGATCGATCCCGACAAGTCCGGGGCCAACTATCGCAGCGATCACGCGCAAATGGCCGAACTCGCCAGTCAGGGCCAAGCCGAGGAAATGATGAGCGCATTCCTGCTCGGGGTCGGCATGCCGGAAGCCTCGCTCGCCGGCTTCAAGCAAAGCGAAAGTTGGCCGCTGTTCGCCTCGGTGGGCCTCACCATCGAACATGATTACCGGCTGCTAGCCGATGCCCGCGCCCATGACACGCCTCCGGTTCACTGGCAAAATGCCATCATGCCGGTTCTGGTGCTGGACGGAGATCGCAGTTATCCGTTCATAGCGCGTGGGGCCGACTGGGTAGCATCGTGCCTTCACAATGGGCAGCGCGTCACCTTGGCCGACCAGAGCCACGACTACGACCCCAATGTGCTGGCGCCGGTCTTGAGCGTGTTTTTCCAGATGGGCACGGTAGAGGTCCATTAGCGACCAGGACGCACGAGAGGGTCGCGAGGCTGAAATGCGCGCTTCGCCAGATCGTTAGCGTGTCGTCGTTCCGTCACAAAGAGGCTTACAGGCCAGGGATAGATTTTCCAGCGTTTAGAGTGATTTAAGCGCTTTTTGCCACCTTGCGGCGGATACAGGTCATCTGGCGGGGGCAAGATGCTGGCGGAAAAACTCGAGCGAAAATCCTTCAACTGGACGCGCGATGCATCCTTGCCGTCGCGCGGGTCGATGGAGAGCTTTCTTGCTTCTCCTTTCGCTACGATCGGCATCCACGCGATCGACCGTAACTGGCGCGCTTTGCGCAAGGGCACTGCCCTGCCCTTCTATGAAGACGTGGTGCTTGGCCGGGCCTCGCGCGTGGGCAGCAATATCGCTCTTGTGCGTCTGCGCCGCGCCGACTGGACGATCATGTTCGCCGGCGAGGAGTTCGAGGCCTGGATCGGGGGCAAGGCCCAAGGCCAGATCATATCTTCACTCAAGCTCGATTGCCGGCTGACACTGCAGGGTGCCATGCGGGAGGCGCTTGAAACTGCCTGCCCCGTCCATGCCGTGGCACATTCAGTGCACCTTGGCTATGTCCATATCTATGATCTCGTCGTCTACCCGCTTGCCAATCGCTGGGGCGAGCCGATCCTGCTGGTCTATGTCGGGCACCGCAAGGAAACCTATAGCCTGATTGATGCGATCTTCGCCTCGAGCCTTGATGGACTGCTGGCCCTCGCGCCGGTCAAGTCGGCCGATGGCGCGGTGGTCGACTTTCAGGTGGTTTCGCTCAATGACAGTGCCGCACGCATCGTGGCGCGCGAGGCCGAACAGATCCGCTGGCAGCTGATTTCCGAGCTCTTCCCCCTGCTTGCCACAGAAGGCGCGCTCGACCGGCTGGTGGCCATGCATAGCGCGGGAACGACCGACCATTTCGAGGTGGATTATCTGCGGGCGGATGGCGAGACGGCCCATTTCAGCGTCCATGCAGCAGCCATGGAAGACCTGATCGCTATCAGCCTTGTCGACATAACCGCGATCAAGCGGCGAGAAGCCTCGTTCCGGCTGCTGTTTCAGGACAATCCGCTGCCCATGATGGTCTATGACGCCGCAACACTGGATCTGCTCGACATCAACAAAGCAACGGTCGAGCATTATGGCTATTCGCGCGAAGCCATGCTCGCCCTCTCCATGCTCGATATCCGCCCGCGCGAAGATCGCGCTTCGGCACGCGTCGCCATGCTCGATCCTCATGCCATGCCCAATAGCGGGGACATTTGGCGGCACCTGAGGGCGGATGGCTCGACCATCGATGTGCAGGTCTACTCGCGCGCCGTCGACTTCCATGGCAAGCCAGCGCGGATCGCGGCCTATGTCGATGTGACCGAGCGGCGCAAGATCGAGGCGCGCATCAGCCATATGGCGCATCACGACGCCTTGACCGGACTGCCCAATCGCACGCTGCTGCTCGAGCATCTGCGCAAGACCCTCTCGCAGTGCGAGCGGCGCGACAGTACGGCCGCAATCCACTATATTGACCTTGATTTTTTCAAGGACGTCAACGATACCCTTGGGCATCCGGTCGGCGACCGCCTTCTCGGTCAGGTCGCGGATCGCCTGCGCGAGGCCGTGCGCGACAATGATGTAGTTTCGCGTCTCGGGGGCGACGAGTTCTGCGTGCTGCAGCCCGATCTGGGCGATGTCGGCGAAGCCAATGCGCTGGCTGAACGCATCATCAAGGTTGTCTCGGCGCCCTATGAGATCGAGGGGCATCAGGTGATCATCGGTGCCAGCGTCGGCATAGCGATCGCTCCGGCCGATGGCGAAACTGCCGATGCTCTTCTGAAAAATGTCGACATGGCCATGTATCGCGCCAAGGAAGACGGGCGCGGCGTTGCGCGCTTTTTCCAGGCCGACATGGACGCCAAGGTGCAGGCCCGGCGCGAGCTGGAGATGGATCTGCGCGCCGCGCTCGTGCGGGGCGAGTTCGAGCTCCATTACCAGCCCGTGGTTGCAGTCGAGAGCGGAGAGGTTTCCGCCTTCGAAGCCTTGCTGCGCTGGCGCCACCCGACCCGTGGCATGGTGCCGCCGGACAGGTTCATTCCCGTGGCCGAACAGGTAGGTTTGATCGTGCCCATCGGGGAATGGGTGCTGCGCACCGCCTGCCGGGAAGCCGCAAACTGGCCGGCAACGATCCGGGTAGCGGTCAATCTGTCCGCCGTGCAGTTCAAAGGCGGAAAGCTGGCCGCGATCGTGGCCTCCGCACTGGCGGAAGCCGGGCTTGCACCGCGGAGGTTGGAACTCGAGATCACCGAATCGGTGCTCTTGCGGGACAGCGACAGCAATCTCAACCACCTTAACCAATTGCGGGCACTCGGCACGCGTATTTCGATGGATGATTTCGGTACCGGTTATTCAAGCCTGAGCTATCTGCGGTCCTTCCCTTTCGACAAAATCAAGATCGACCGGTCATTTGTTAAAGACGTGGCCGGCAGTCAGGGTGACGGCGCGATCGTGCGGGCGGTGGCTGGATTGGGCACGAGCCTTGGCATGATTACCACAGCCGAAGGGGTCGAAACGCGCGAGCAACTCGCCCGTGTGGTGGCCGATGGCTGCACCGAGATTCAGGGCTACTTGTTCGGTCGGCCCGTACCTGCAGGAGAGGTGCAGGACACGCTTGAGCGGATCAGGCTTATGGACAAGGGTCAAAACTAGATCGGCAGCCCTGGAGCGGCCGATCGCGCCCTTTCGGGAAGGGATCCGGCCACGTCCTAGCGCTCGGCTGAGTTTGCGTCTGTGGGTGACCAGGTATCCCCGATGCGTGGCGGGGGCTTGGACCTGCCGGGGCCGCGAAGGCGAGGAAAGGCTTCGGGCCAATAGGCCATGGGTTCGAGCACGACCAGGAGATCGTCTTCCGGCCCCATATCCGCCATCAGCCGGCAGATACCCAGAACCAGATCTTCGGGCCGAGGATCATCGGGAACGAGACGCTCGAGCCGTCCATCGCATCGGCGCTTCATCACGCCGGCACATAGCCGGTCTTGGTGCACGAACAGCAATAACGCCGTAGCGCCCGAGGGAATCTGTTCAGCGCTCACCCGGACATAGGACGTCATTGCCCCTCTTCCCCGGCATAGGCCGGCTCAAGTCAGAGTGCCAGCTTGCAGGAAGAGCGTTCGCATCCGCTTTCCGCTTTTCTGCGCACAACTGCGGAGATTGCGTAGATCATTGAGCGGAAAAACAAAAAGGGTCCCGAAGGACCCTTTGTCATCAAAAGCTTGCCAGCCCTTGATAATTGGAGCGGGCGATGGGATTCGAACCCACGACCCTAACCTTGGCAAGGTTATGCTCTACCCCTGAGCTACACCCGCGCTCCGTGTCGCCGGCGCCTTGCAGCGCGTCGACGAGGCGCTATATGCCTAATCGGCGAAGCGAATGCAACCCCAGTTTTGCGCTTTCATGTCATCTTGTTGAAAGGCTGTGGGAAGTAAGGCTTGCATGCCGGTTCCCGCGGGCGCAAAAAGGCCCGCAACTGCTCTGTTTTTGCCCGTTTGCGAGAGTTTTGATGTCGATTTCTGCTAATGGCGCCGCAGGTGCCAACCCCGCAGCTCCCGATGGCCTGATCAGCGAATCCTCGGATGCTGCATTCCGCACCGATGTGCTTGAAGCCTCGCGCGATGTGCCCGTTCTGGTCGATTTCTGGGCCCCCTGGTGCGGCCCCTGCCGGCAATTGACCCCTGCGCTTGAAAAAGTGATCCGGGAAAAGGCCGGCGCCATCAAGCTCGTCAAAATCAATATCGACGAGCATCCCGGCGTTGCCGGTCAGCTGGGCGTGCAGTCGATTCCCGCCGTCTTTGCCTTCGCGGGGGGCCGTCCGGTTGATGGCTTCATGGGTGCGATGCCCGAAGGCGAAGTGCGCCGCTTTGCCGAACGCGTGATTGCAGCGGCTCCTCCGGCGGCCCCCGCCGCCGATTCGCTCGAGGCCCAGATCGCCGAAGCGCTCAAGGTAGCCGACGAGGCTATCGCTGCGGGCGATCTCGGCCAGGCCGCGCAGATTTTCGGCATGGTGCTCCAGCACGCGCCGGACAACGACGTTGCTCTCATCGGGCTGGCGCGCATCTATGTCGAGGCGGGCGAATTCGAACAAGCGCGCACCACGCTCGACATGGTGCCCGAAGACAAGCGCAAGGGCGAAGCCTATGGCGCCATTGCCAACACGATCCGCCTCAAGGACGAAGCTGCCGGGCTGTCCGAATCGGCAGCACTGGAAGCTGCGATTGCTGCCAATCCTGACGATCACCAGGCCCGGTTCGACCTCGCCGTCGTGCTCAATGCCGAAGGCAAGCGCGTTGAAGCGGCCGAAGCCCTGGTCGCTATTTTCAAGCGCGACCGCACCTGGAACGAAGATGGCGCGCGCAAGAAGCTGCTTGAGTTCTTCGAGGCCTGGGGGCCGAAGGAGCCAGCGACGCTGAAAGGCCGCCGTCTCCTCTCCGCTGCTCTTTTCTCGTAAAGCCCGGAGCGTTCATGCCCCGTCGCCCCACCTCTCCTTCCCAACTGCCAGCCACGGTTCCGATCTTTCCCCTGACCGGCGCGCTGTTGCTGCCTTTTGCCCATCGCCCGCTCAATATCTTCGAACCGCGCTATCTCGAAATGGTCGATCGGGCGCTGGCAACGGACCGGTTGATCGGTCTCGTTCAGCCCGAGGACAAGACCGAGGAAAGCCCGCAGGGGCAGGCGGCACTCCATCGCGTGGGATGCCTGGGGCGGCTCACCCACTTCGAGGAAAGCGGCGACGGGCGCTATTTCATCATTCTTGAAGGAGTCTCGCGCTTCGTTCTTGGACAGGAAGTCAGCGGGGCGCACCCGTTCCGTGAAGCGGAAATCTCCAGCGCCGATTATGCAGACGACTTCATCCGCAACCATGGCGAAGAGGCCGTCGACCGGTCGCGTTTCGTCAAGATGATGCGCGACTATGCCGAGTTCGCCAGTATCGAACTCAATTGGGAAGAGATCGAGCAGACCGGCACGGCCGATCTTGTTAATTTCTGCGCCATGGTCGCGCCCTATGGGCCGGCGGAAAAGCAGGTTTTGCTGGAAGCTAGGACCCTGCATGATCGGGCGGAAACGCTGATCGCCATGACCGAATACGAGATGGCTCGTGGGGGCGCGGGCGGCGTTCCGCTCAACTGATGCCGGTTGCACAAGAGGATCCGCGCCATAAGGTCGACCGGCACGTGCTTGAGATGCTGGTCTGCCCGCTCACCAAGACCCGGCTGACGCTTGGCGCCGAGGGCAAGGAACTTATCTCAGTTGCCGCGCGCCTTGCCTTTCCCATCGTCAAGGGCGTGCCGTTGCTTGCCCTTGACGAAGCACGCAATGTCGAGCCCGAGGAAGTGCAGGCACTGACAAGGCGGGGAAGCTGAACCCGCCCCCCTAGATCGGCAGACCGCTAAGCAGTTTCGGCCCGCCCTGGGTGAGGCCGGCGGCAGCACGGATCATGGCCGATTTGACCGGGCCGGTGCGGTCCACCAGACCAAGCCCAAAATCGCGTAGCGCACGCACCGGAGCGATATCGTTGGAAAAGAGCCGGTTCATCCCATCGGTGACCATGGCCATCCCGGCCGTGTCGAGCCGGCGCCAGGCCTGGTAGCGCTCCAGCACCTCGGCGCCCCCATGGTCGAGGCCGAGCCGCACCGCATCGACGATCACTTCGGCCAGCGCGGCAACGTCCTTGAGCCCGAGATTGAGGCCTTGTCCAGCAATGGGATGGACGACGTGGGCTGCGTCCCCAACCAGCGCGAGGCGCGGACCGATAAAGGATCGGGCAATCTGCAGACGCAGGGGGAAGCCCATCAATTTGTCTTCAAGCGTAACGGCGCCCAAAGTTGAGCCCATCACGGTCTCGATTTCCGCGGCGAGCGCCTCCGCCGGCAGGGCAAGATAGCGTTGCGCGGCTTCCTCTGTTTCGGTCCACACCAGGGAAGAGCGATTGCCCGGCAGCGGCAGGCTCGCAAAGGGGCCCGCGGGGCGGAAATGCTCGTAGGCGATGCCATCATGGGGCAGATCATGAGCAATGGTGGCGACGAGCCCCGTTTGCCCATAGGCGTGCCCCACAGTGGTGATACCAGCCTGACGGCGGAGAGCCGATTGCGCGCCATCGGCGGCGATGATCAGCGGACTGGTCAATTCCTGCCCATCGGCAAGGCTCAAACGTCCTTCGCTCCAATCGAGGATCTCGGCAGGCGCAATCACCTCCACGGCATCCTGAATCGCTGCGAGCAGCGCCGCGCCGCTGGCCTGGTTCGGCACCATATGGGCGAAGGGCTCGCCGGGCGCGACATCGCCACCGAACTCAAGGAAAAGCGGGCGGGCTATGTCGCCGCTGCCCGAATCGGTGATGCGCATGGACCGGATCGGCTGGGATTGCGACTCCATGTCGGACCAGACGCCGAGCGCCTCGAAGACGCGGCGCACACCGGCCGCTATGGCCGAGGCGCGATTGTCTCGCGGCACGGAAAGCGGCCGCCGGTCGACCAGGCCCAGGCGAATGCCACGCAGCGACTGGCTTAAGGCCAGGGCCAGCGTCATCCCCACAGGCCCACCCCCAACGATGATCACGTCGAACGATTGCGTCTGGGGCTTGGTCATCGAGACTCCTTTTTGTCCCATTCTCCCCTGCGCTCAAAGAGGCGGCAAGAGGGCCGGATGACGCAACGCTGATTGACAATCTATTGGGCAAAATTTTGCTCACTGCACAATAGATCATCAGTTGAACTGAGCGCCTGGCAAAAGAGCTCCAATTGTGTCCGGTGCCAGCGGATCAAAGCGCCCGGAAATCCGGCTTTTTTACGGCCTAACGCTCTGTCTGGCACGGCTCTTGAGTGTAACTGAGCTGCAGAACAGGCAGAAGCAGTGAAAGGGGATCTTATGAAGCTGGTGGTTGCCGTCATCAAACCCTCGCGTCTCGAGGAAGTGAGGCAGGCCCTCAATTCCCTCGATGTGCATGGGATGACCGTCACGGAAGTGAAGGGTTATGGACGCCAGAAGGGGCATTCCGAAATCTATCGCGGCACCGAATATGCCGTGCACTTCCTGCCCAAGCTCAAGCTCGAAATCGCCGTCGATGACGCCATTGCCGATGCCGTGAGCAATGCCATTCGCGATTCGGCTCAGACCGGACGCATCGGCGACGGCAAGATCTTCGTCCTCGATCTGCTGGCTGTCACCCGCATCCGCACCGGTGAAACCGGCGCTTCGGCGCTTTAACCGAGCCGCAAGGAGAACAACAATGTCAGGGTTCAAGACTCCCCTTCACCGCGCCGGCAGCATTGCGCTGGCTTCGCTCATGCTGGCTTTGCCAGCCTTTGCCCAAGACGCCGCCGCGCCGGCCGAAGCAGCCGCTAGCGTCAGCGAAGGCGTTTCTGCCGACGTCGTCTTCATCCTCAATTCGTTGCTCATGGTTCTGGGCGGCATCCTGGTCTTCTTCATGGCCGCCGGCTTTGCCATGGTCGAAGCGGGCATGGTGCGTACCAAGAATACGTCGATGCAGCTGTTGAAGAACATCTCGCTCTTCTCGGTCGCCTGCTTCATGTATTACCTGATCGGCTACAACCTCATGTATCCACTCGGAAACTGGTCCATCGGAACCGATGAGGGCGGTGGCTATCTCGGCGCCTTCGGCATCGCCATTCTCGAAGCGGTCGGGATCACGGCCGATACGGCAGACGATTTCTCCTATGCCGCCACGAGTTCGGACTTCTTCTTCCAGATCATGTTCTGCGCCACGGCCGCATCTATCGTTTCGGGCACGCTGGCTGAACGCATTAAGCTCGTGCCGTTCCTGATCTTCACCGTCGCCCTGACCGGCCTTATCTATCCCATCCAGGCCTCCTGGAAGTGGGGTGGCGGGTTCCTCGATACCCAGCTCGGCTTCCTGGACTTCGCTGGTTCGACGGTGGTGCACTCGGTTGGCGGCTGGGCTGCCTTGGCCGGTGCCATCCTGCTCGGTGCGCGCAAGGGCAAGTACAATGCCGATGGCACGGTCAATCCGATGCCCGGCTCTTCCATGCCGCTTGCCACTCTGGGCATGTTCATCCTGTGGCTGGGCTGGTTCGGCTTCAACGGCGCTTCCCAGCTGGCCATGGGCTCGGTGGGCGATATCGCCGATGTCGGCCGCATCATGGCCAACACCAATGCCGGTGCTGCCGGCGGGGCCCTCGCCGCGCTGATCCTGTCGGGCGTCATCTACAAGAAGTTCGACCTGACCTTCGTGATCAACGGCGCTCTTGCCGGGCTCGTCTCGGTCACGGCCGAACCGCTGACGCCGGGCCTTGGCACAGCCACGCTGATCGGTGCCGTCGGTGGCGTGATCGTCGTCCTGTCCGTGCCGCTGCTCGACCGGCTCAAGATCGACGATGTGGTCGGCGCCATTCCGGTTCACCTGCTTGCCGGCATCTGGGGCACGATCGCGGTGGTCTTCACCAACGGCGATGCCAATCTTGGTAGTCAGCTCCTGTCCATCCTGATCGTCGGGGTTTTCGTCTTCGTCGTCAGCTTCGTTCTTTGGTTCATCCTCAAGGCAACAATGGGGCTGCGTCCGAGTGCCGAAGACGAGGAACTGGGGCTCGACGCCGCCGAAATCGGCATCGAAGCCTATCCCGAGTTCAAGTGACCGAATGTGCCGGCCGGGCCCTGCCCGGCCGGCTCCCTTGCATTGGGCGTGCAGCCCCACCCTCTTGGCCCGCCACAGAGGCTTCCCACGCAAACGGGGCTGCACACCCATTGCAAGCGCTGCCGAAATATCCGGCAGCCTTGACGATAACTGCTCAAGGATTGCGCAAACTGCTGCGACATTCCGCGCCGCTTTGCGTGCGATCGAACTAGCTCACTGATAAGCTTAGATATTTCCCTGCATCCTGATTTGGCATGCGGTTTGACTCTCCCTTTTCATTCCAATCGCGCCGAAGGGCGACAAGGGGGTCAAATGAAACTGGTGGTTGCCATCATCAAGCCGTCCCGGCTCGAAGAGGTTCGGCAGGCGCTCAATTCGCTCGACGTGCACGGCATGACCGTGACGGAGGTGAAGGGCTACGGACGTCAGAAGGGTCACTCGGAGATCTATCGCGGCACCGAATATGCCGTGCACTTCCTGCCCAAGCTCAAGCTCGAAATCGCCGTCGACGATGCCCTTGCCGATGCGGTGAGCAGCGCCATCCGCGACTCCGCCCAGACTGGCCGGATCGGCGATGGCAAGATTTTCATCCTTGATCTACTGGCCGTAACCCGCATCCGCACCGGGGAAACCGGCGCCTCAGCTCTTTAAGTGTCCTCCGGAGAACACAGAATGAAACTCGTCAGAATGCTCGGGGGTGCTGGATTGGCCTCCCTCTTGCTGGCACTGCCAGCCCTTGCCCAGGAGGCTGCTCCCGGGGTTGCCGCTGCAGCCGAAGCCGTCGAAGAAGCCGCTGCCGTCGTCGACAAGGGGGACGTCGCCTGGATGCTCGTCTCCACCATGGTCGTCATCGTCATGACCATTCCCGGCCTTGCCCTGTTCTACGGCGGCCTCGTGCGCGCCAAGAACATTCTCTCGGTGCTGACCCAAGTCTTCCTCGCTTTTTCGATGATCGCCATTCTCTGGGTGGCCTATGGCTATTCCTTGGCCTTTGCGGGTCCTACCGAAGGTGGTCTGTCAGCTTTCATCGGCGATTTCTCGAAGTTCTTCCTGTCCGGCGTGACACTTGAATCCACCGCCGCGACCTTCTCTTCGGGCTTCGAACTGCCCGAACTGGTCTTTGTTGTCTTCCAGCTCACTTTCGCCTGCATCACCTCGACCCTGATCGTGGGCGGCATCGCCGAACGCATGAAGTTCGGCGCGTTGATGGCGTTCCTCGCCATCTGGTTCACCTTCTCTTACGTGCCCATGGCGCACATGGTGTGGTCGGGTCCGGGCCTTTTGTTTGGCATGGGCGCCTATGACTTTGCCGGCGGCACCGTGGTGCACATCAATTCCGGCGTCGCTGCGCTTGTCGCCGCCATTGTCCTTGGGCCACGCATGGGCTTCATGCGAGAGCCGATCCCGCCGCATAACCTGGTTCTCACCTATGTCGGTGCCGGGCTCCTCTGGTTCGGCTGGTTTGGCTTCAATGCCGGCTCGAATCTGGAAGCCAATGCCCTCGCGGCCGTGGCGCTGATCAACACGGTTCTGGCTCCGGCGGCCGGTGCCCTGGCCTGGGCCCTCGGGGAACGCATTACCCGCGGCCACGCCTCGGCGCTGGGCGCCGTTTCGGGAGCCGTTGCCGGTCTCGTGGCTATTACGCCAGCGGCGGGCTTTGCCGGTGTGGGTGGGGCGATCGTGCTCGGTGCCATTGCCGGCATCGTTTGTCTCTGGGCCGTCGTCACCCTCAAGCCGATGCTGAAATATGACGATTCGCTCGACGTCTTCGGCATTCACGGCGTGGGCGGCATCGTTGGGGCGCTCGGCACGGCCATCGTGGCAGCGCCGGGCCTTGGAGGCTATCCGTTGGGCGATGCCGCTGCCTATTCGATTACCGGTCAGTTCATGGTGCAGCTGACAGGTGTGATCATTGCTATCGTCTGGTCCGGCGTCGTGGCTCTTGTTGCCATGCTGATCGTCAAGGCGATCTTCGGCGGGGCGCGGGTCAGCGAGGCCGGCGAAAGCGACGGCCTTGATCTGACGACCCATGGCGAACGCGCCTATAACTGATCGTTCAGTGGTCATAGGCGGCGCCACGGCGCCGTCTCTTTCCCGTGGCGTGCGGCCTGCTTCCTCTTGGCCCGCCACAGAGGCTTCCCACGCACAAGGCAGGCCGCACTCCACGGGGAAGCATTTTCCCGATTTTACTGAAGGGCAGCTCAGCTCCCGCGGATCCACGCATCTGAGGGATGGAAGAAAGGTGTTTACCGGGCCAGACCTCGGTTAGCACCCGATTAACCACCCCCGTTTAGCATGACGGGCAATACGGGGCCCTGCGAATGGGTCGCTGCCCCGGAACAGTAATGCGTGCCATGCCCAGCCATCCCGTCCCGACGCTTGATGATGTCCGCCCCGTGCCGCCGCGTGGAGCGACCCGCAAGAAAACTGCCGCTGCGATGCCAAAACCGGCACCGGTGATCTCGATCCGCATCCCCTTGCGGACGGCCGGCATGCTGCTGCTGGGCCTTTCGGCCATCATTCTGATCTCCCTCAGCACCTGGTCGGTCGATGACCCCTCGCTTTCCTATGCAACGACCAAGGTCGCGCAGAACTGGCTCGGTTTTCCCGGCGCAGTGATTGCCGATATCGTCTTTCAATTCCTCGGGCTTGGCGGCATCGTCTTGACCGTGCCGCTGGCACTGTGGGGCTGGACGCTGACCCGGCGCCGCCGCCCCACGCATCTGCCGCTGCGTGTCCTCTCCTGGATCGGGGCGGTATTGCTCTCGACCGGCGTTTTTGCCTTTTCGCCCACTCCCACTACCTGGCCGCTGCCCACCGGGCTAGGCGGACTTGCGGGCATGCTGTTTACCAATCTGTCTGGTCTGATCACCGGGGATACGCCCCAGCCGGTTACCGCGACGCTGTTTGCGATCATCATCGCCATTCCCGCTTTTGCCGCACTTTGGGTCGCCATGGGGCTTGGCAGCTCGGTCGCCGCACAGCCTGCCAAGGCCGGCAGCGCCAAGCGCAACGCGTCCGAGGACGAAGACGAAGCCGAGCCCAATCCGCTGGTGGAAGTGGCCCTCGGCGCCCTGGTGCACATGGGCTATTCGGTGCGCACCGCCTGGCGGCGGGCCCGAGCCCACCATGCCGCGCGCGTCGAACCCGACGAACTGGGCGACCACGATATCGAGCCGGGCCTCGGTGAAGAAGATGGCTCGTACGTGCCCGAGGTTCAGGCCCCGACGCAGCGCCGCATCCATGCCCCGGTCGAGCCGGTCCTCGATGCCATGCCAGCCGCTGCGCCGCGCAGCCGCGTCAATGTCGAAACCGATTACAACGATGCCGAGATCGATTATCCGGACGAGGAAGAGGACGATGCCGTTCCCTTCACGCCCGATATGCCGGTGTTGCAGACCGCGGCCAATCATACCCAGCGGGGCGATTCCCGCTTTACTCCGGTCGACCATTCCGCACCCCGCGTCACCGCCCCTGCCCCGCGCCCGGCCCAGGGTCAGCGCGTGTTCCGCGAAGCTCAGCCCAGCCTTCTCGACGAACCGCAGGGCTTCGAGCTGCCGGCGCTGAGCCTTCTGGCCGAACCCAAGCGCTCAGGGCCCTCGCCCGAGCATGCGCCGGAACGTCTCGAAGAAATGGCCCGCCGTCTCGAGGAAGTGCTCGGCGATTTCGGCGTCAAGGGCGACATCATCAATGTGCGCCCCGGTCCTGTGGTGACCCTCTTCGAACTTGAGCCCGCCCCGGGCATCAAGTCGAGCCGCGTGATTTCGCTGGCCGACGATATCGCCCGCTCGATGTCGGCGATTTCGGCCCGCGTCGCCGTCGTGCCGGGCCGCAATGCCATCGGCATCGAATTGCCCAATCAGACGCGCGAAACCGTGTTCTTCCGGGAAATGCTGGCCTCGTCCGACTTCGAGAAGATGAAGGGCAAGCTGCCTATCTGCCTGGGCAAGACCATTGGCGGCGAGCCGATCATCGCTGACCTGGCGCGCATGCCGCACCTGCTGATTGCCGGTACCACCGGTTCGGGTAAGTCGGTGGGTATCAATACCTTCATTCTCTCGCTGCTCTACCAGATGAGCCCCGAGCAGTGCCGCATGATCATGATCGACCCCAAGATGCTGGAACTGTCGATCTATGACGGCATTCCGCACCTGCTGACTCCGGTCGTAACCGACCCGCAAAAGGCCGTGGTCGCGCTCAAATGGGCCGTGCGCGAGATGGAAGATCGCTATCGCAAGATGAGCAAGATCGGGGTCCGCAATATCGACGGCTTCAACCAGCGCGTGACCGAGGCCGCCAAGGAAGGCCGCACGATCACCCGCACGGTGCAAACCGGGTTCGACCGCGAAACGGGCGAAGCGATCTTCGAGAGCGAAGAGTTCAACCTCGAACCACTCCCCTATATCGTTGTTATTGTCGACGAAATGGCCGACCTGATGATGGTCGCGGGCAAGGAAATCGAAGGCGCCATCCAACGCCTGGCGCAGATGGCGCGTGCCGCCGGCATTCACATGATCACAGCAACCCAGCGCCCATCGGTGGACGTGATCACCGGCACGATCAAGGCCAATTTCCCCACCCGTATCTCGTTCATGGTGACGTCCAAGATCGACTCCCGCACCATTCTGGGCGAGCAGGGCGCCGAACAGCTGCTCGGCAATGGCGACATGCTCTACATGGCATCCGGCGGCCGCACCAAGCGCCTCCATGGCGCCTTTGTCTCTGACAACGAGGTCGAAAGCGTCGTCAACCACCTCAAGAGCCAAGGCGCGCCGGACTATCTCGATTCGGTCACCGAGGAAGAGGATGAAGGTGGCATGGATGGCGGCGCCTCGGGCGGCGACGACTATGCCGGTTCGGGCGACGAGCTCTACGACAAGGCGGTGCATGTGGTTCTGACCGACAAGAAGGCCTCGACCTCCTATGTCCAGCGCCGTCTCGCGATCGGCTACAACAAGGCCGCAACCTTGATCGAGCGCATGGAGCGCGAAGGCGTGATCAGCCCGGCCAACCACGCGGGCAAGCGGGAAATCCTCGTCGGCAACAATGCCGACGGCTACTGAAAAGCGTCGCTAAGCCTTTGAAAACCCCGGCCTTGCGCCGGGGTTTTTGTTTGAAGCGAGAAACTTATCCCCGGGTCCCCGGCGCTGCGGAGGACAGGCAAGGGATTGGGCTGCCCTTCGGGGGGCCTCAGGCTGAGCCCCTGCGCACCCTTTCAACGACGGTGGACAGAAGAGATGTCCAGAAAACCGCTTCAGCAAAGATGCTCCGGAACCCGACACCGCGCGGGAACCTTCCCGCTCTTGCCGCAATTGCTTCCTAGGTTAGTTTAGACCCCAAAACCCTCGCGAGGATATCCCGCCGATGATTCGCCGCCATGCTCTTCTGCTCGGTGCCGCTTTTGCTCTGGCCCCCGTTTTGCCGGTCCTTGCGCAAGGGCGAACGCTTACCCCCGAAGAGCAGCAGCTGATCGGCGAAATCAACGCTCATAATTCAGCCATCCGCACCATGGTCGGCCGGTTCTTGCAGATCGACACCAATGGCGGACGGACGGAGGGCACGTTTTTCCTCGAACGGCCGGACAAGGTGCGCTTCCGCTACAATCCGCCGAGCCGCGAAGAAATCGTGTCGGTTGGACGGGGCTTTTATGTGCTCAACCGGCAGGACGAGACCTATTACGCCTATCCCCAGGACACGATCCCGCTGCGGCAGTTTCTGGGAGAGCAGATCAACCTGCTCAATGCCAATGTACTCGATGTCACCACCTCGGACGGCTATATGGCCATCACCGTGGTGGATGAGACGGTGGCCGGCACCGTGCAGGTGTCGCTGATCTTTGATGTCGAGACCAAGGATCTCTCCCAGTGGAGCCTTGTCGAGCCGAGCGGAGCGGAACTGACCTTCTCGCTCTACGACGTCGAAAAGGGCGTCGATATTCCGCGTTCGTATTTTTCGATTCCAGCGACCTATCGTGGGGTCGATCCCGCCGCGCGCTGACCCGGGCCTTCGGCCCAACCTCTCCCCCAGAGGGAGAGGTGAAGATGGGCCCGTCTTCAGCGGCCGAAGGCGTAGATGCTGATCAGGCCGCAGAAACCCACTGCGATGCGCCACCAGGCAAAGGGGGCGAAGCCGTAGCGGCTGACGAAGCCGAGGAGGTAGCGCACGACCAGCGCGCCCGCAAGGAACGCGACGGCAAAGCCGACGGCGACATCGAGAGCGATCGAGGCATCGATCAGGTCGCGGCTTTTGTAGAGATCGTAGCCAAAGGCGCCGACCATGATGGGCAGGGCGATAAAAAAGGTGAACTCGGCGGCGGCGCGCTTGGTGGCGCCGAACAGCATGCCGCCGACTACGGTCGAACCGGAGCGAGACACGCCCGGCACCAGCGAAAGCATTTGGAAAAGCCCGACAATCAGAGCGAGCCGCCAGGGAAAGGTGTAGATATCGTCGTATCTTGGCTCAAGCTTGAGGCGATCGACCACAAGGAGCACGATGCCCCCGGCAAGAAGGGTCCAGCAGATCAGTGCGGCCGACTCCCAGAGATCGCCCTGAATGAAATCGCGCAGGAGAACGCCGGCAAGCACAGCCGGCACACAGGCGAGAACCACCGAAAGTGCGAAGTGCCAGGCCTGCTTACGGCCGGCCAGTGCATCGCGCAGGAGAAGCGCAAGACGGGCGAAATAGACCGTAACGATGGCCAGAATGGCGCCGAGCTGGATCAGCACGATAAAGGTGGCCGGCTGGGTAAGGCCGAAGAAATGCCCGGCCAGCAGCAGGTGGCCGGTGGAGCTGACCGGTATGAATTCGGTAAGCCCTTCGAGAATTCCGAGCACCAGGGGCACAAAAAGACCTTGATCGGCGTTCATTTGATCCCCTAACTCGTCTTTCGGGTCAGTTGCTCCTTTCTAGCCATGTTCGCTTTTGGCGCCAAGCAAGAGCAATGCTGCGGCCCAGCGTCATCTCAGAGTCATTTCATGCCAACGCTCGTGCATCATCCTCTCGATCCTGCTTCCCGGTTGATCCGGCTGATGTGTGCCGAATATGGCGTGCCGCTCGACCTCGAGGAAATCCGGCCCTGGTTGCGCGAGGAACACCTGCTCGAGCTCAATCCGGCGGCGACGCTGCCCATTTTGGTGACAGAAAGCGACATGCCGGTGATCGGTATTCTCGCCGCAGTGCATGCGGTGGAGGATATCTATACGCTCGAGACCGTAGGCGGGCTGGTGCCGGCCGATCCGCTGGAGCGCGCCGAAATGTGGCGGCTGGTGGAATGGATGCTGGTCAAGTTCAACGACGAGGTGACGCGCTACCTGGTCGAAGAAAAAATTGCCAAGCGGGACATGAAGGGGGCAACGCCCGAGCCTTCGGTGTTGCGCGCGGCAAAGGCAAACCTTGCCGAACATTTGTTGTATTTCAACTGGTTGCTGGCGAGCCGCCGCTGGCTGGCGGGGGACGAGATGACCCTGGCCGACTTCGCGCTGGCCGCGCATCTGTCGACCCTCGACTATATGGGCGATATCGACTGGACCAAATCGGCGGAAACACGGGACTGGTATTCGCGCCTTAAATCCCGCCCCGCCTTCCGCACGCTGCTCAACGACCGGGTCGTTGCCATGCAGCCCAGCAAGGGCTATGCGGACCTCGATTTCTAGGGATTTCGGGCGGATTGGGACCGGGGACAAGTGATGCGCGTCTTCTTTTTCGGGCTGGGATATTCCTCGCTTGCGAGTGTCGAATTCATGCGCAGACGCGGTGGATTTGCTAGCATCTCGGGAACCGTTCGGGGCCCCGAAAAAGCGCAAGTGCTGTCGATTGGTGGCACAAATGCTCTTCAATTCAGTGGAGCGGAACCCGGGCCCGAAGTGGGACCAGCCTTAAGCACGGCCAGCCATGTGGTGGTCTCGATCGCTCCGGATCGGGAGGGCGATGTGGCTTTGCGCCACCACCGGCGCGATCTCGATGCGATGCCGGATCTCCAATGGCTCTGCTATTATTCCACGGTGGGTGTCTATGGGGATTTCGGGGGCGCCTGGATCGATGAAGGGGCGGCGCTCGATCCGCGCAACGACCGTTCGCGGCACCGGGTGGCGGCCGAGCGGGAATGGATTGACTATGCGCGCCAACGTGGCGTGCCGCTTACCATATTGCGGCTTGCCGGCATTTATGGGCCTGGCCGTTCGAGCTTCGACAAACTGGCCGACGGCACGGCGCGGCGGGTGGTCAAGCAGGGTCAGGTGTTCAACCGCATCCACGCCGCCGATATCGGACGGATAACGGCGCTGGCGGCGGAGCGGCGGCTCGATGGCATCTTCAACCTTGCCGATGACGAGCCCGGTCCTCCGCAGGATCTGATCACCTATGCCGCCGGCAAGATGGGCATCGCGCCACCGCCCGAGGTAAACTTCGAAGAGGCGGAAATGACGCCGATGGCCCGCAGCTTTTATGCTGACAACAAACGCGTTTCGAACCGGGCGATCAAGGATGCGCTGGGGATTGAGCTGCTTTATCCCGATTATCGCTCGGGGCTCGACGCGATCTGGGAGGCACGGGGATGAACGTGAAACCGGCCATTTCCGCGCCCGAGCGGGTGGTGCTCGATGGACGCTATGTGGGGCTCGAACCGTTCGAGCCAGGGCATGCGCCCGATCTTTTCGCGGTGAGCACCATGGAGGGTGGGGCTGAGCGCTATCGCTACCTGCCCCGCGAGGCACCGGCTTCGCTTGCCGACATGGAAGAGCGGATCGTCGCCGCAAATATGGGGCCGGATCGCTATGTAGCGGTGATCGACAAGGCCACTGGTCGCGTCGTCGGACAGCAGGCCTGGATGCGCATCCGGCCCGAACATGGCTCGGTCGAGATCGGCGCGATCTATTGGGGCTTGCCCATGGCACGCAGCAGGCTCTCGACCGAGGCTTTTTTCCTTTTTGCCCAACACGCCTTCGATGCGCTGGGCTATCGGCGGCTCGAATGGAAGTGCAACACCAGGAACGAGCCATCGGCGGCAGCGGCAAGACGCTTCGGCTTCCGGCACGAAGGGGTGTTCCGCAATGACATGATCGTCAAGGGCGAGAGCCGGGACACGGCGTGGTTCTCGATTCTCGATAGCGAATGGCCGGATCTGCGGGCGGAATATGAGCGGTGGCTTGACCCGGCCAATTTCGACGGCGCGGGGCAGCAGAAGACGAAACTGCAGACACGCTGAGCTGCCGCCGTTCAGACCATGCCCAGAACGATGCGCGTGAGACGGTCGAGGTCGCCTGGGCGGCTCAGCCGGTGATCGCCATCGGGGATCATGGTCAGGGTGGCGGGATCGTGAAGAAGGTGGGTCAGTAGCTTCTGGGCGTGGGCGGGCGGCACGTCGGGGTCCTCTCCGCCCTGGAGGATATGGACCGCACAGCCGGTTTCGATGACGCTACCGAAAAGAAGGTGGTTGTCGCCATCCTCAAGAAGGCGTTTCGTATAGCGATAGGCGCCATCGCCATAGGCACTTTGGCGTTCGAGATAGCCGCGGCGCGCCAGCTCAGCGCGTTCGGCGGCTGAAAAGCGGGCCAGAATCAAGTCGCGCGTGGCGTCGACCGCAGGGGCGATGAGCACGAGACCCTTGAGCGGGGCGGCTCCTTTCCGGTGCAGATGCCGGGCGAGCAGCAGGGCGAGCCAGCCGCCCATCGAGGAGCCGATGACGATCTGTGGTCCCACGGTTCTTGCAAAGACGGCGATGGCTTCTTCGAGCCAGCGCGAAACGGTACCATCTTCGAAGAGTCCTCCCGACTGGCCATGACCTGAATAATCGAATCGGGTAACCGCAAGCCCCTCCCGGGCGCCCAGGGCATCAAGAGCGCTCGCCTTGGCGCCACTCATTACCGATCGAAAACCATTGAGCCAGAAAAGCCCAGGCGCCCGGCCGGGCCGCTGGAGGTAGGCAATGGTGCGGTTTTCGGCGCCCTTGCCGAGGCTAAGCGTTTGCAGGACTTGGGAAGTCAACGGGAACCGAGGCCTTGTCTTGTCGTTTTGCTGTCACACAAGCCGCCGTAGCCGGAAGGCAACAGCTGGAAAAACCGCAAGACGGCCAGTTGACTTTACAGGTCGGTAACACGATTTTATGGCGCAATTCACCCCCAGGCATGAACAGCACAAGGAACGCTTGCCATTCGTCGTCCAATGAGACCCACGGCGCCCCAGAAAGATGGGCCGCTTGCCAATGAGGACATTACCAGCCCCGACATCCAGCTTATCGATGCCGAAGGCGAAAACCGCGGTGTCGTTCGAACGCGTGATGCGCTGACCGAAGCGCAGGAAGCCGGGCTCGACCTGGTGATCATCGCGGCGAACTCCAACCCGCCGGTTGCCAAGATGCTCGATCTTGGACGCTACAAATATGCCGCCCAGAAAAAGGCGGCCGAAGCGCGCAAGAAGCAGAAGGTTATCGAAGTCAAGGAAGTTCAGCTCCGGCCGAACATCGATACCCATGACTACGAAACCAAGATGAAGGCTGTGCAGCGGTTTCTGGGCGATGGCGACCGGGTCAAGGTGACGATGCGTTTCCGCGGCCGCGAAATGGCCCACCAGGACATCGGCATGCAGCTTCTGGTCAAGGTCAAGGAGCAGATGGACGCGATCGCCAAGGTCGAAAGCCAGCCGCGCTCGGAAGGCCGGCAGATGGTCATGGTGCTGGCGCCCAAATAAGGCGACAGCGTTTTGGAATTGAAGAAGGCGGGTCGATGGACCCGCCTTTTTTGTTCTGGGGCGTGGGTTTGGAGAATGCCTTTTACCCCCTCCTAGCCTCCCCCTCCAGAAGGGGGAGGGGCAGATCGCGTTTGCCTCTGTGTTGGCGTATCATCGGGAGGTCTTGGCCACAATGGGAAGGCACGGCGGCTAGTAGGTGATTTCCTCGAAGCGGGCGTCGCGGCCGTCATAGAGCAGGACCCGGCCGATCAGCGGGGTGCCCACGCCGGTGACAAGTTTTATGGCTTCCATGGCCATGAGGGTGCCGATGACGCCGGTGACGGGTCCGAGAATGCCGTTGAGTTCGCAGGAGGGAAGGCTCGCGTCGTCCGCATCTGGCGAAAAGAGCGCGTCGTGGCGGGGGCCGCCGAGATGGGGGGCAAAAACCGTGACCTGACCGGAGAACATCGAGACGGCGCCGGATACGAGGGGAATACTGGCCGCTTCGGCTGTTGCCGCAACCGTGCGGCGGGTGAGGAGATTGTCCGAGCCATCAAGAACGAGATCAACGGCGCTGAAAAGAGAAGTGGCGTTTTCGGCGGTCAGCGCGGTGGTGTGCGCTTCGAGGGTTACGTGGGGGTTGAGCGAGTGGGCAAAGGCGGCGGCGCTTTCGGCCTTGTTCTCGGCGATGCCGGCAGTGTTGTGGACGATCTGGCGCTGGAGATTGGACAGGGAAACCGTGTCGGGATCGACGATGCCAAGATGCCCGACGCCAGCCGCCGCAAGGTAGGCGATCGCCGGGCTCCCAAGACCACCGGCGCCGATGACCAGCATGCGCGATGCCCTGAGCTTTTGCTGGGCGGCGCCGCCGAATCCCTTGAGCACGAGATGGCGGCCATAGCGGCGCGTCTCGTCCGGCGTGAGGGGCGGCGCGGCGGCCAAGGCTAGCGGCCCGTCGAGCCGAAGCCGCCCGTGCCGCGTTCGGTTTCATCCAGCGTTTCAACGACCGCGAAGACCGGTTGCACGACGGGAGCGACGATCATCTGCGCCACGCGTTCGCCCCGGGCGATTGCGAATGGCTCGGTGCCCAGATTGACCAGGATCACTTTGACCTCGCCGCGATAATCGGCGTCGATGGTGCCGGGCGCATTGAGAACGGTGATGCCGTGCTTGGCGGCAAGGCCGGAGCGCGGGCGCACCTGCGCTTCGTAGCCGGGCGGGAGGGCCATGGCGAAGCCGCAGGGGACGAGGGCCCGCGCGCCGGGCGCCAGCACCAGCGGCTCACCCTCTGGCACGGCCGCACAGAGATCGGCACCCGCCGAAAGCGCGGTTTGCACATGGGGAAGCGGAAGGCCGGCGCCATGGGCGAGCCATTGCAGGGAAATGGAAACGGAAGAGGTCATTGGGCACGGACAATGGCAAAGAATTCGGCAGGAAGATCGGCCTCGCCGCTGATCAGATCGACAAAGGGCAGAACGGTTTGGGCGCTTTGGCCATCGGCAGCGATGGTCATGTTGGTTTCGGTGATTTCTCCACCCGAAATGCGTAGGGTGACGGTATGGCCGGCAAAAAAGGTTTCGACCATCTGCCGGGTTTCGCTATCGAGATCGCTATTGGCGCCGATATCGCCCAGGAGCTCGCCGCTCGGCAGGGCGACGCGGACAAGGCCGGGAGCGGGCGAGGCGAAGCGAAGGGCATCCTCGCCCTCGCTGATGGTGATCAGCTCTTCGAACGTGCCTTCCTGCACGATGGTGCAGGTGGCGCTGCCATCCTCGTGTTCAGTCAGATCGCCCTCGGCACAAAAGCCCTCGACGCCGGTCTCCCCGCTGCCGGTGCCGGACTTGGTCATGGCGTAAAAATCGGTCCCCATCACCTGGGTCAGGGTTGCCCGGGCAGAGGTGTCGCTCGTGACTTCCACCTCAAGCGTGGCATCGATGCAGCCGCCGAGGGTGGCGCCAACAAGCAGCGCCGTCGCGACTTTGGCGATCGCCTTGATACCCATGCTGTTCTCCAAAAGGGGCGCGAGCCCGGTGGCGGCAATCTATGGTCTTGGCCGCTCGGGGGCAAGAAAAGCTAGTTCTTTACCTACCCCCCTGAAAGGCGAAGGTGGCCCGAAGGGTAGGATTGAGGCGTTGAGAGCTTTAGATTAAACCGAATTCTGAACCCCTCACCCTGACCCTCTCCCCTGAGGGGAGAGGGGAAGCGCCAGGGGTGGTGTGGAGACACTAATACGACATGGCAAGAAGTCGCCAGGCGCCGAGGACCAGGACAACGAAGGCGGCGCCGAGGACGGCCAGGATCGCGGCCTGGAGCGGGCGATTGGGTGGGCGCGACATCATGAGCCGGTGTTCGGCGAGCGCCAATTCGGCTTCGGCGATCAGGGTCGGCACGCGGCCGAGCGCTTCGCTCATGCGCGTGACGTGACCGGCCAGATCTTCGAGCCGTCCCACGGGCCCCTCCTCGCGCCGGAGCCATTCGGCAACCACCGGTTCGGCAACGGTCCAGATGTCGAGGTCCGGATCGAGATTGCGCGCGACGCCCTCGACCAGCACCATCGACTTTTGCAAAAGCACCAGTTCGGGCCGGGTCTGCATCTGAAAGAGTTCGGTGATGGTGAAGAGCTGGCCAAGGACCTTGGCCATGGAAATATCTGCGGCGGTGCGGCCATGGAGCGGCTCGCCGATGGATCGGATGGCGAGCGTGAAATCATCGACCGACTGATGCTTGGGCACATAGCCGATGTCGAAATGGCGCTGGGCGACGAGCCGGTAATTGCGGGTGATGAAGCCGTAAAGAATGTCGGCGAGAAAGCGCCGCTCGCGGATGCTGAGGCGCCCCATGATGCCGAAGTCGACAGCGATGACATCGCCGGTCAGGCGATCAGCAAAGAGATTGCCCGGATGCATGTCGGCATGGAAAAAGCCGTCGCGAATGGCGTGGCGCAGGAAACCCTGAAGGATTTTTGAGGCCAACGCCTTGCGGTCGACCCCTGCCGCATCGAGTGCGGCGTGATCGCGAATCGGAATGCCATCGACCCAGGTGGTGGTGAGCACGTTTTGCGCCACCTGATCCCACTGCACCTCAGGAATGACGAAGCCGGTGTCGTCCTTGATGTTTTCCGCCATTTCCGAAATGGCGGCGGCTTCGAGCCTGAGGTCGAGCTCGATACGCATGGAATGATCAAGGGTCTTGACCACTTCATTGGGTTTGAGACGCCGGCTCGAGGGGGCAAAGATTTCGGCAAGGCGCGCGCCGGCATAAAGCGCATTGGTGTCGGCGTGAAAGCGCTCGGAAACGCCCGGGCGCAGCATTTTGACCGCCACGGTCTTGGGGGGTATGCCTGGGACGCTGAGGCTCGCCTTATGGACCTGAGCAATGGAAGCGGCTGCGACCGGCGGACTGATCTCGGTCAGTTGAGCGGCCTTGGAGCCAAGGGCGAGCGAGAGGATGCCCGGCACGAGCGCGGGATCAAAGGGCGGCATGCGGTCCTGAAGCCCGGACAGATCTGCTGCGGCCTGGGGCCCCACGATATCGGGGCGGGTCGCGAGCGTCTGGCCGAACTTGACGTAACTCGGGCCCAACTTGTTGAGCGCGGCATTGAGCCGGTCGACACGGCCGGTCTTGCGCACGCTGGGACGCTCGACCAGGCGCACGAGCCGGATGCCGAGTTTCATCATGGGGGGAAGGGATTCGGCAGGCAGGACCGAAAAGGCTCCCTCCCGCGCCAGCACCCAGCCAGCGTGGAAGAGGCGGAAATAGGAGGCAGGACCCATCAAATCTTCCAGCCCGAGAAGAGGGTCGCGATATTGCCCGAGAAGGCCGTGTGCTTGACGCGCTTGAAGCCAGCCGTGGCAAGCATGGCATCGAACCGGGCGGGATCGGGAAACTTGCGGATCGATTCGACGAGATATTGATAGGGCTGGGCGTCGCCGGTGACGGCGCGGCCCATGGGCGGAATCATCGAGTCGGAGAAGCTTTTATAGACCGCGTCGAACCCCGGCACGTCGACCTGGGAGAATTCGAGCACGAGAATGCGCCCGCCACGCTTGAGGACGCGATGGGCTTCCGCAAGCGCGGTTTGGATGCGCGGCACGTTGCGAATGCCGAAGGCGATCGTATAGGCGTCAAAGGAGCTGTCCGGGAAAGGCAGTTCTTCGGCATTTGCCTCGACAAAGCTCGCCTGGGCCGGATAGCGCCAGGTGCGGGCGCGCTCGGCGCCGACCCGCAGCATGTCCGAATTGATGTCGGAAACCACGACCTCGGCATAGCCATGGGATGCATTGACGATGCGCTCGGCGACGTCACCGGTGCCGCCAGCCATGTCGAGCACGCGATAGGCGCGGCTGCCCGAGCGGGGCGGGGCAAGGTCGGCGACCATGGCATCCTTCCAGAGGCGATGGATGCCAAAACTCATCAGGTCGTTCATGAGATCGTAGCGGTCTGCCACATCATGGAACACCTTGTTGACGAGGCCCTGCTTGTCTTCGAGGGCGACGGTCTGTTCGCCGAAATGGGTGGTTTCGCGCGCCTCGGTCATGGCTCACGCCTCTTTGCTGGTCTAATGACGGATCCAAATTGGATTGGCGGCACCATATATAAGGCGGTGTCAAAAGCCCATGGCGCAAAGAGGCGCAGGGTGAAGGAGTTGCAAGTGCCCGAACTGCCCGAGGTGGAAACCGTCCGACGCGGGCTCGCGCCATGGCTCGAGGGTGCGCGGATCGACAGGGTCGAGTTGCGCCGCCCCGACCTGCGCTTCCCCTTTCCCGAGGGGCTTGGCGAAAAGGTAACCGGGGCGAGGGTGACCCATGTGGGGCGGCGGGCAAAGTATCTGCTCATTGCGCTCGACAATGGCAGGACGATTCTCAGTCATCTGGGCATGACCGGTTCCTGGCGCTTTGCCGAACATGGGATCGACAAGCCGCCGCGCTATTATGAACCCGGCACCGAACCCAAGCACGACCATCTGGTGTTCTCCATCACCCACCCCGAACATGGGGCAAGCCACCTCATCTATGCCGATCCGCGTAGGTTCGGGTTCATCGACCTGTTCGAGGACCCGGAAAGCTCGCCCTATTTGCGGGGGCTCGGGCCCGAGCCGCTCGGCAATGATTTCAACGCAGAGGAAATGGCGGCGGCCTTCCGGGGCAAGAAGGCGCCGATCAAGGCCGCGCTGCTCGACCAGCGCGTGGTGGCGGGCCTTGGCAACATCTATGTCGCCGAAGCGCTCCATCGCGCCCATATTTTGCCGACTGTCGAGGCACGGAGTCTTCTCACCAAGGCAGAAAAGCCCAAGAAGGCGCTGGAGGATCTTGCCTATGCGGTGCGCGAGGTGCTGATCGAGGCGATCGAAGTGGGCGGCTCAACGCTGAGGGATTTTCGCAATGCCGAGGGCGGGTCGGGCTATTTCCAGCACCGGTTCGCGGTCTATGACCGGGAAGGGGAGCCGTGCCCGACCCCGCTTTGCACGGGCAGCGTGGCGCGGATCGTGCAATCGGGGCGGTCGACGTTTTATTGTCCGGTTTGCCAGAAGAGGCCTTAGTCATAACTCGCAAGGCCCCCTCACCCGGGTCTCTGGCCCGACCTCTCCCTTTGGGGGAGAGGCCGACGGCAGAGCCGGCGGGTGAGGGGGCCTTGTTTTTAAAGGCGCGTGACTCGGCACGGCCAACGTGCTCCCGCCAACAAAATGGCAGCCCGGCCACCGGGCCTGTTGACGCCTCCGCCCCTTTCCCCTATAGACCCACCGACTTGGCGGCAGTGGGCCGCCGCTTTCATTTCATCCCGGTTGGTTGGGGCGCCAAAAGCGGCTTTTGACCTGCCGGCCGGACGATTAAAGAGGACCGAAATGGCCAATACGCCGTCAGCCAAGAAGGCGACCCGCAAGATCGCAGCGCGCACCGCGATCAACAAGTCGCGCCGCAGCCGTGTGCGCACCTTTATCCGCAAGGTCGAAGAAGCAATCACCGCCGGCGATCACGCCGTGGCTTTCGCTGCCCTCAAGGCTGCCGAGCCCGAGATCAATCGCGCTGCGACCAAGGGCATCGTTCATGCCAATCTGGCGGCCCGCAAGGTCAGCCGCCTCAACAGCCGCGTCAAGGCTCTCCAGGCCTGAGACGGGATCGCCGCGGCGCCTTGAAAGGCAGACGCGGAAACCAATGAGAGGGGCTCCGCAAGGAGCCCTTTTTCTTTGTCCGATTCTGGGTACGCTTTTTCGTCGCCGCTTTGTCATGTATCAGACAAATGACGGAAGCCGCAGGTCCGCAACGGCCCTGAACGAAGAAGGAAAGCGCTGCCCGGCCAAGCGCTTAGCTAAGTTATCAACGCAAAGGTAAACCGCGACCAGCACGGCATAAAAGCCGGGGAATCAGGGGCGGAGAACAATTTTTTCACCACTTCTCAACTGAGCGAAAAATCGATTCTGCTTTGAGTCACAGGCTCTTGTGGAAAGGGCAAAACAGCCCTCGCCGGAGGGTAAAAACTCTGCCTCGGAGTCAAGACCCTATTTCAGCGATTCACCTGTTGCGGGCCTAAAACCAACCCCCTAAAGTGATCTGGTCAGCACGGAAAACGAGGGCCGAAAACGGCCTTTGGACGGTGCCGATCCGTTCACGACGAGACAAGTATGGGAGCTGTATCGGCTGAAGAAGCCGGAACAGCAAGGGCTGGTTATGACCATTAAAACAGCACGATGTTGGCGCGGCAAGCCGCGCCGGACACGGTTGACCAGGACGATGGCCAGCTGACGGAGCGCTAGCAGCAGATTGAACAGGGCGCCGCGCGCAAGCGGCGCAGACACTGCCCCTTCCGGCGGAAAGGGCAACAGGTGGCCGTTTGTCTCGTGTCCCAAGCACGAGCGCCGGCTGGGCAACACAGGTCTGGTGGCGTGCGGGCCAACCGGACAGAATTCAAAACAGGGCTTCAGGACAAATGACAAGACAGGCTGTCGCAGGGAGGGATGATTGGGCCGTGGCCGACGCATCCTCCTCCTCTTCTCTCACCCTTAGCGATGCGACTGCCATGACTGATTCTTCCCAATCTCCGCGTGAACTCTGGGCGCGCGTGCGGGCACGGCTCAAGACCGAGGTGGGCGAGGACGTGTTCGCCTCCTGGTTCGCCCGGCTCGAGCTCGAGGAACTGGTGGACGACATGGTGCATCTGTCCGCCCCCACTCGGTTCCTCTGCTCCTGGGTGCAGTCCAACTATGCAGACCGCATTCTTGAAGCGTTCCGTCATGACGTGCCCGATGCCGCCCGCGTCCAGGTGACAATGCGCGTCAATGGCCAGGCCCGCCCGCGCCTTGCTACCGCGCCCGTCGCCGCCGTTGCCGAACCGGCGGAAGAAGCGCCGGCCGCCAAGCCCGTGCCCAGCCCGGCCATTGCGGCCGAAGCCTCTGCCGGCCCGGCCCCCGTGGCGCGCCTCGTGCGCGAACCGGCCAAGGGAGATGCGCTTGCCGGCAGCGCCATCGACCAGCGCATGACCTTCGACACCTTCGTGTCGGGCGAGGCCAATGAAATGGCTTTTGGCGTGGCCAAGCAGATCGCCAATGCCGCGATCAACAACACAGTCACCTTCAACCCGGTCTATATCCATTCCACCGTCGGCCTCGGCAAATCGCACCTCCTGAACGCCATCGCCCATGCGGTGAGCCAGGCGGATGCGACCAAGAACATCGTCTATCTGACGGCCGACCACTTCATGTACCACTTCATTACCGCCGTGCAGCGCCAGTCCGCGCTCGGCTTCAAGGAGTGGCTGCGCAAGGTCGACCTGTTGCTGATCGACGACATGCAGTTTCTCCAGGGCAAGTCGGCCACCGAATTCGGCCATACGCTGGGCGCCCTCCTGACCGGGGCCAAGCAGGTGGTGGTGGCCGGTGACGCACCGCCACGCGATCTCGAAATGCTCGACGAGCGCGTGCGCTCGCGCCTGTCGGGCGGGCTTGTGGTGCCGATCTCGACCTTCGACATGGACCTGCGCCGCGCCATCGTGCAGCGCCGCGCCGACCAGGCGACCTCGCGCTTCGGGATGCACTTCCCCACCCCGGTGATCGACTATGTCGCTCGCGCTGTGACGAGCCATGGCCGCGATCTCGACGGCGCCGTCAACCGGCTCGTGGCCGCCAACCAGCTGACCGGCGAACTGATCACCGTGCCGCTGGCCGAAAAGACGCTGGCCGACCTGATCCGGGCGCGCGACGCCAAGCGCGTGCGCATCGAGGACATCCTCAAGATCGTCTCGCGCCACTACAAGGTGCCGCGCAACGAACTGCTCTCGGCCCGCCGCAGCCGCGACGTGGTGCGCCCGCGCCAGATCGCGATGTATCTGGCCAAGGCGCTGACCTCGCGCTCGCTGCCCGAAATCGGCCGGCGCTTTGGTGGTCGCGATCACACGACGGTTCTCCATTCGGTGCGCAAGGTCGAGCAGATGATCAAGGACGATCTCGAACTCGGCCAGGAAATCGAACTTTTGAAGCGCATGCTCGAAGAATAGGGTTTTGGCCCGGAGGGTGAACCGTCACCTTCCGGTCTTCCTCTATGGGGCGGAGGCGTTGGACCCCCATTTGCGGCGCCGGTCAGCGTCCAGACCGGGGGATGCTGTGGTGCTTGCGTCGCAGGTGGGGAAAGTTTTGGCCAAACTTCGTGTCCGCCGCAATCTTGCCCCTGAGGCAAAGCACGAGCGGGCCATGATCCGAGCTTCAACCCTCCTTCTCACGCTTTTCTTGTCCGCGCCGGTTCTGGCCCAGCCAGTGACGCAAGACGAATACGTCAAACAGACCCAGGCCATCGCCATTCGCGTACAGCAGCAGCTGATGGCCTGCTGGATGGTGCCGCAGGGCGAGGAGGGGTTCCGGCTCGGGCTCGATATCGTCTTTTTCGGCAATGGCGAGATCGATGGCGAGGCCGTGCTTTCGGCGGAAACCACCAAGATCGCAAGCAAACGCGCCTCCTTGCGCGAGAGCGTGCTCGCTGCGCTCGAGCGCTGCGTGCCGTTTACCGGGCTCGAGGAGCTGGGGGCAGCGCCGGACGAGCGCTTCTCGGTCACGATCTTTTTTCAAAGCTGATCCACAGCTTGGGCGCGATCAGATGTCGCGCGGCCTTGCCAACCCGTTACGAGAATGTAAACGTCCCTGCCCGGCCCCGGCCGGGTTTGCCGCGCTTTTTTGGGATTGATGCCGAATATGAAAGTCACGCTCGAACGCAACCATCTGCTCAAGTCGCTGAGCCATGTGCATCGAGTGGTGGAGCGGCGCAACACCTATCCCATCCTCGCCAACGTCCTGTTCAAGGCGAGCGAAGACCATGTCGAGCTGCGCGCCACCGATCTCGATATCGAGGTGACCGAATCGGTGCCGGCCATGGTGTCGACGCCTGGCACCACCACAGTTCCCGCGCACACGCTTTATGAAATCGTGCGCAAGCTCGCCGATGGCGCCGAAGTACGCCTGGAAACCGATGGTGGGGAGAACATGGTTCTCACCTCGGGCCGCTCGCGCTTCAATCTCGCCTGCCTTTCGCCCGATAGTTTTCCTGACCTCAAGTCAGGCGCTTTTGCCCATGAATTCGACGTGGGCGCCGCATCCTTGCGCGAACTGATCGAACGGACCCAGTTCGCCATTTCCAACGAAGAAACGCGCTACTACCTCAACGGCATCTATTTCCACGCCGTGGAAAGCTCCCAGGCCGGATCGCTGTTCCGGGCTGTTGCGACCGACGGGCACCGCATGGCTCGCGCCGAGATCGCCGCGCCCGAAGGGGCGACCGGCATGAGCGGCATCATCGTGCCCAAAAAGACCGTGGGCGAGGTTCAAAAGCTCCTCGATGGCGTCGATGGCGATGTACATGTGGAAGTGTCCGACACCAAGATCCGCTTCACCGTCGGCCCGGTTGTCCTTCTTTCCAAGCTGATCGAAGGCACCTTCCCGGACTATGATCGCGTGACGCCCAAGAACAACGACAAGCAGATGCTGGTCGATCGTGGCGCCTTCGCGGTGGCTGTCGACCGCGTTTCGACCATCGCCTCGGATCGCGGCGGCAAGGCCGTCAAGCTCCAGGCCCGCGATGGCCTGCTCGAGCTTTCCGTCACCAATCCCGACCACGGCACGGCCAGCGAAGAGCTCGCCGTCGACTTCGACATCGAAAGCTTTGAGATCGGCTTTAATGCCCGGTATCTGCTAGACATCATCGGCCAGATCCGCTCGGAAAGCGCGGTGTTCCTGTTCAATGACGCCAATTCCCCGACGCTGGTTAAGGAAGAGGGCGGCGAGGCAAACGCGCTTTACGTGCTGATGCCGATGCGCGTGTAACCTTCGCACTTTAGCGCCAGCCTTGATACCGCAACCCCTCACCCGGCGCTGGCGCGCCGACCTCTCCCCGATGGGGCGAGGTAAGGTCTGGTGCTTGGCTCAGTTTCTCGGCTCCATCGTCCCCTCGCCCCTCTGGGGAGAGGGTCAGGGTGAGGGGTCTTCAGAATGATCCGCCACATCTCCCGCCTGCGCCTTACCGCCTTCCGCAATTATGCCTCCGCGGCGCTCGATCTCGATGAGCGCCATGTCGTGCTGACTGGGGCCAATGGCTCGGGCAAGACGAACCTGCTTGAAGCGGTGTCCGTACTCTCACCCGGGCGCGGGCTGCGGGGGGCGAGTTTTGAAACCCTCCAAAGCCATGGCTCGGACACGACCTGGGCCGTGGCCGCCACGATCGAGACCGATGCGGGACCGGCCGATATCGGCACCGGCGCCCTGCCTGATGGTGGGCGGCGCGTGCGGGTCAATGGCGCCAATGCCCGTTCGATCGAGGCGATGAGCGATTATCTGCGCGTCCTTTGGCTCACCCCATCCATGGACGGGCTTTTTTCCGGTCCAGCAGGCGAGCGGCGGCGGTTTCTTGACCGGCTGGTGACGACACTGATCCCCTCGCACTCTTCGGCCGTATCCGACTATGAAAAAGCCATGCGCCAGCGCAACAAGCTGCTTGAAGAGGGCGGGGACCTGCGCTGGCTCGGAGCGATCGAAAGCCAGATGGCCGAACTCGGCGCCTCGATCCACCTCAATCGCGCCGACAGCCTTTCCCATCTCCAGGCGCTGATCATCGAGAGCCTTGAGGACAGCAGTTTCCCTGCTGCCCAATTGTCGCTGACCCCGCTTTTCGGGGATGGGTTGGAGGCCAGGACCTCGGCCGACCTCGAAGCGCTGCTGGCGGAACGCTGGCATGCGGGCCGAGGCCTTGATCGGGCGGCTGGACGCACCACATCTGGTCCACACCGGGTCGATCTCGACGTGGTCCATCGGCAAAAGCGCATGCCGGCGGCCCTGGGGTCGACCGGCGAGCAGAAGGCGCTGCTGATCGGACTCATTCTGGCCCATGCGCGGCTTGTGCGCATCAGGACCGGCATCGTGCCGTTTCTGTTGCTCGACGAAATCGCCGCCCATCTCGATCCCGACCGGCGCCGGGCACTGTTCGGGGCCCTCGACGGGCTCGAAACACAGTGCTTTCTGACCGGCACCGACCCCGTGCTGTTCGAGGCGCTCGAAGATCGGGCACAACGCTTCGTGGTGCGCGACGGCCGCGTGGGATTGGACTAGCCTTTCTATTCTCCTCCCCCACGGGGAGAATGTCGATCGCCTGCAGGGCAAGACCGCTGAGGGTGCCTTTCAGGCACGAGACCACCCCTCATCCGGCGCTGCGCGCCACCTTCTTCCCGAGAGGGAGAAGAATGGTCCCGAGCGCCGCCTTATGCCCAGCAAAAGCCACGAAAACCGGCAATTTTCTTGGGGATTGCACCCCATTCCGGTAGAACAAATCCAAGTTGAAAGAGACTGATTCGGACCCCATGAGCGACAGCGAAAATCCGACCCCGAACGAATATGGCGCCGACAGCATCAAGGTGCTCAAGGGCCTCGATGCCGTGCGCAAGCGCCCGGGCATGTATATCGGGGATACGGATGACGGTTCGGGCCTGCATCACATGGTCTACGAAGTCGTCGACAATGCCATCGACGAGGCGCTGGCCGGTCACGCCGATCTCGTGACGGTGACGCTGAATGCCGATGGCTCCTGCTCGGTCAACGACAATGGCCGCGGCATTCCGACCGACATCCACAGATCCGAAGGCGTTTCGGCAGCCGAGGTCATCATGACCCAGCTCCATGCCGGCGGAAAGTTCGACCAGAATTCCTATAAGGTTTCCGGGGGTCTGCATGGCGTCGGCGTGTCCGTCGTCAACGCGCTCTCGGTGTTTCTCAAGCTCAATATCCGCCGCAATGGCAAGATCCACGAGATGAGCTTCACCCATGGCGTGGCCGATGCCCCGCTCGCGGTGATCGGGAATTACGTCGAGGACAAGAAGCCGGGCACCTATGAGGGCCGGTCGGGCTCCGAGATCACCTTCCTGCCGAGCCCCCAGACCTTCACCATGGTGGAGTTCGACTTCAAGACGCTTGAGCATCGCCTGCGCGAACTCGCCTTTCTCAATTCGGGCGTGCGCATTCTCCTGCGCGACCATCGCCATCCCGAGCCGGTCGAAGTGGAGCTCTTCTACGAAGGTGGGCTGGAGGCCTTCGTGCGCTATCTCGACAAGTCCAAGGCGCCGGTGATCGAAACTCCGATCGTCATGCGTTCGGAAAAGGACGGCATTACCGTCGAAGTGGCGCTGCAGTGGAACGACAGCTACCATGAAAACGTGCTGTGCTTCACCAACAACATTCCTCAGCGCGATGGCGGCACGCATCTTGCCGGTCTTCGCGGTGCCTTGACGCGCCAGGTCACCGGCTATGCGACCTCCTCGGGCATCGCCAAGAAAGAGAAGGTGGAACTTTCGGGCGACGACACGCGCGAAGGTCTGACCTGCGTGCTGTCGGTCAAGGTGCCGGACCCGAAATTTTCGAGCCAGACCAAGGACAAGCTCGTGTCCTCAGAAGTCCGGCCGGTGGTCGAGAACATCGTCAACGAAAAGCTCGGCCAGTGGTTCGAGGAGCATCCAAACGAAGCCAAGACCATCGTGGGCAAGGTGGTTGAAGCTGCCGCTGCCCGCGAAGCCGCGCGCAAGGCGCGCGAGCTGACCCGGCGCAAGGGCGCACTCGAAATCTCGTCCCTGCCCGGCAAGCTGGCCGACTGCCAGGAACGCGATCCGGCAAAGAGCGAGATCTTCATCGTCGAGGGCGATTCGGCCGGTGGTTCGGCCAAGCAGGGGCGCGACCGCTCCAACCAGGCCGTGTTGCCGCTGCGCGGCAAGATCCTCAATGTCGAGCGCGCGCGCTTTGATCGCATGATCTCTTCGGACCAGGTCGGCACGCTGATCACCGCGCTCGGCACCGGCATTGGCCGCGAAGAGTTCAACGCCGACAAGCTGCGCTACCACAAGATCATCATCATGACGGACGCCGATGTCGACGGCGCCCATATCCGCACGCTGCTGCTCACCTTCTTTTACCGGCAGACGCCGGAACTGATCGAGCGCGGCCATATCTATATCGCCCAGCCCCCGCTGTATAAGGCGACCCGGGGCCGCTCCGAGCAATATCTCAAGGACGAGCGGGCGCTCGAGGATTACCTGATCGATGCCGGGCTCGACGAAGCCGTGTTCACGACACGCGACGGGGTCGAGCATGCCGGACCCGACCTGCTTGCCATTCTGCAGCAGGCTCGCGACATCGACTACGCCATCAAGAACCTCAACACCCGCTACAACCGCAATCTGGTCGAACAGGCCGCCATCGTCGGCGGGCTCGATCCGGACGGTATGTCCGACCCGGAGAAGAGCGCCGAAACGCTTCAGCGCGTCGCCAGCCGGCTCGACCGAATTTCCGATGAACTCGAACGCGGCTGGACCGGCGCGGTGACCGACGAGGAGGCCCTCGCCTTTTCGCGTACGGTGCGCGGGGTGGCCGAAACGCATCAGATCGATCGGGCGCTGCTACAATCGGCCGATGCGCGCAAGCTGCGGCAATTGGCGGGGCGGCTCGACGAATTGTTCGGCGGCGTGCCGGTGCTCAAGCGCAAGAACGACACGATCAATATTTTCGGACCCACATCGCTCTTCAAGGCGGTGACCGATGCCGGCCGCAAGGGCGTGAGCCTGCAGCGCTATAAAGGCCTTGGCGAAATGAATGCCGAGCAGCTGTGGGAAACAACGCTTGATCCCAATGCCAGAACCTTGCTGCGCGTCGAAATCGACCAGACCGACGAAGCCGACCAGATCTTTACCGCCCTGATGGGCGACCTCGTCGAGCCGCGCCGCGATTTCATCCAGGACAATGCGCTCAACGTGAGCAATCTCGACGTATAGGCTTTAACCGGCTGGTGACGGTGGAACATCTGGATGGTGGTTCATCGTTCGCTGATCAGAGCCAGTCCGTTCCGGCGGGCTGGCTTTTTCGTTTGCGATTGACGACATAGCTATCGGGAGACACGAACGGAGCAAGGCGCGCCATGAAGAAGATCGGCTTTTTGTCCTTTGGGCACTGGAATCCCTCGCCGCAATCGGGCACGCGCTCGGCCGGCGATGCGCTGTTGCAATCGATCGATCTGGCCGTGGCGGCCGAGGAGCTGGGCGCCGATGGCGCCTATTTCCGCGTGCACCATTTTGCCCGCCAGCTCGCTTCGCCCTTTCCGCTGCTCGCAGCGGCCGGCGCCAAGACCAAAACCATCGAACTTGGCACCGCCGTGATCGACATGCGCTATGAAAACCCGCTCTATATGGCCGAAGACGCCGGCGCGGCGGACCTGATCGCGGGCGGGCGCCTGCAGCTGGGGATTTCGCGCGGTTCGCCCGAACAGGTGATCGATGGCTGGCGCTATTTCGGTTTTCAGCCCGAAGAGGGCAAGACCGACCAGGACATGGCGCGTCAGCATGCCGAAGTGTTTCTCGAGGTGTTGAAGGGCAAAGGTTTCGCCCAGCCCAATCCGCAGCCGATGTTTCCCAATCCGCCCGGCATGTTGCGGCTCGAGCCTCATTCGGAGGGGTTGCGCGAGCGCATCTGGTGGGGCGCAGCGAGCGATGCGACGGCGGTCTGGGCCGCCAAGATGGGCATGCATCTGCAATCCTCGACCTTGAAATTCGACGAGAGCGGCAAGCCGTTCCATGTGCAGCAGGCCGAACAGATCCGCGCTTATCGGGCTGCGTGGGCGGAAGCCGGGCATGGCCACACCCCACGTGTATCGGTGAGCCGCTCGATCTTCGCCCTCGTCAATGATCAGGACCGGATGTTCTTTGGTGCCGGACGGCCCGAGCAGGACCAGTTCGGCTATATCGAACCGGAAAAGCGCGCCGTGTTCGGTCGCGGCTATACCGGAGAGCCGGACAAGCTGATCGAGCAATTGCGGCGCGACGAGGCGATTGCGGAAGCCGATACGCTGTTGCTGACCGTGCCCAACCAGCTTGGCGTCGACTACAACGCGCATGTGATCGAGAGCATTCTCACCCATGTGGCGCCGGGGCTCGGGTGGCGGTAACTTTTCGCGGCTGAAGGAAAGCCCCTCACCGTTGCTGCTACGGCAGGGCGAACCCAGATCTGCCACATCCATTGGCGTTCCAGTAGCGCGCAACGTCGGTGAACTGGCCCGTCGCCAGATGTTCGACCTGGGCGGCAAAGGCCATGGCGCGGCACTCATCGGGCCCGGCAACGACATGGACGAGTTCGTGGAGCACGGTCAGAGTGCGCAGGGCATCGGCGCCGGGTGTATGAAATTGCGGACAGAGCACAAGCGAAACCTCGCCACTTTGCGGCGGCAGGCGCACAAAAGCGGCAAAACGGGCGCAAGAGGGGTTTGCCGCGGTCCCCTCTTCGACCCGCAGCGCGACCGGACTGCCCCAATGGGCGGAGGCGAAGCGGCGCAAGGTCAGGGCATCGCGATAGGTGGCGGTATCAACGCCAAAGAGTTCGGCCGGAAGATGGGGAAAGGCCGCCTCGAACTGTCCGATGGCGCCGGAAAAGGCGGTGTCGACCGATCCGGCGCGCGCGGGCACGAGATTGACGGCAAGACAGAGAAAGACGGCGAGAGCGATGCGCATGCACGCAGTTGTGACTGCACGCGATGGCAGAGGCAAGGCAGATGGAGACGCTGCCGGGAAAGTCAATCCGGGGGGCCGGTGACCAGCGGCATGATGTCGACGGCGTCGCCGGGGAAAAGCGCGAAATGGGGGTGGTTGCGGAAAATCTCGGCAGCCTCTTCAATCGTGCCGGCGCGCACCACGACATAGCCGCAGATCGTGTTGCTGGCCGGGGCAGTGCCTTGCGCCGACACGCGCAGGGTCTTGCCGACCATGCCGCCGGCATCGGCAAAGCTCGGGGAATGCTGGGTTTCCCATTCGCCCCAGAGCTTTACGCCAACCGCATCGATGGCGTCCTGCTTCTCCTTGGGGAGGGCGCGGAACTGCGCGAGGTTTTCGGGCGGCATGGTATAGACGGCAAGAAAGCGTGGCATGGCTGACCTCCCCGTGCCTCTGGCGGATCAAGAGTAATCCCGCAGGCTGCCGCTGTCACGCCTAAGCCTGACTGTGCCGAACCGGTGCAGCCAGGGACGCTGTGGCGGCGGCGAAACACCTGGCGGGAAGCAGTGCAAATTCCCATAAACCGGCCACATTTGCGGGGGAAAAGCGCCCTATCCGAACGCAGGACGCAGCAGAAACGGGTGAGCCCTTCCACATAGCGCGCGACAGGACTTTAACCTCCCGCTTACCTTTTGTTTCCCAGATGGAAAGAACAGGATAGAAGCGGGTTGAGACCCCCAAGACCAGGTATGCTCGATGGACTTCCGCATTTCGGCCGATGATCGCGTTGGTGGCCAGCCCCAAAGGGCAAGCAAGCCACAGGCACGCGCCGGCAAGGGACAACGCGTGGAACCAAGCCTGGGGCAGGCCGTGGGCGGATTTGTCGATGACGAACGCTCGGGCGGACCAATCGGCGGCAGCGGCAATGGCAGTGGCGGCAAACCGCCCCGGGGCAAGAAGCCGCCGCGCGGGGAAAAGCAGCCCCGCCGCGGCAAGGCCGAGGCTGCACGCCCCAAAAAGCGCCGCTCTCGCTCGGGCGGCTTTCTCATGGGGCTGTTGTGGTGGGGTTTCGTTGCCTGTCTCTGGGGCGGTCTCGCAGCCATTGCCGTCATCGTTTACTACGGGGCGCAGCTGCCTTCGTCCAATAGCTGGGCCATTCCCGACCGGCCGCCCAATATCCGCATTCTTGCCGCCGATGGCAGCCTGATCTCCAATCGCGGCCAGACCGGCGGCGAAGCCGTGACCTTCCGCGAACTGCCCCAATTCGTGCCGGCCGCCTTTATCGCCTCGGAAGACCGGCGCTTCATGACCCATTTCGGCGTTGATCCCATCGGCCTGATGGCGGTTGCCGTGGAATCCATCCAGGCGCGTGGGGTGACGCGTGGTGCGTCCACCATCACCCAGCAGGTCGCCAAGAACCTCTTTCTCACGCCTGACCAAACTCTGGGCCGCAAGGTGCAGGAAGCAATTCTCGCGGTTTGGCTCGAGCAGAATTTCACCAAAGAGGAAATCCTCGAACTCTACATGAACCGCGTCTATTTCGGCGCCGGCGCGACCGGGATCGAAGCGGCGGCCCAGACCTATTTCGGCGTTTCGGCGCGCAATCTCTCGCTTGGCCAGGCCGCCATGCTGGTGGGTATCCTGCCCGCGCCTTCGGCCTACAACCCCAAGGCCAATCCGCAGCGCGCCATCGAGCGCCAGCGCCTGGTGCTCAATGCCATGGCGCAGGAAGGCTACATCACCCGCGAAGAGGCCAATGCCGCCCAGATCGACCCGGATCAATCGAGCGTGCGTACCGTAGTGGCGGGTTCGGAATCCTATGTCGCGGACTGGGTCGAGAGCCTGATGACCTCCTATATCGGGGAAATCGGTGATGACGTGGTGGTCCAGACCACGATAGACTGGAAAATGCAGAAGGACGCCGAGTTCATCGTGCGCGAAGCCGTGGCCAATGAGGGTGCCAATCGCGGCTTCAGCCAGGGCGCGCTCGTGGCCATGGATGTGGACGGCACCGTGCGCGCCATGGTGGGTGGCGTCGACTATCAGGCCAGCCAGTTCAACCGCGCCGTGACGGCCAAACGCCAGCCGGGCTCGACCTTCAAGCCCTTCGTCTACATGGCGGCCATGGAAAAGGGCTATACGCCCGATACGCTCGCCGAAGACGCCCAGTTCGAATACAATGGCTGGAGCCCGCGCAACTCGACCGGCAAATATGCCGGCACGGTGACGCTGCGCCAGGGTCTTGCCTATTCGCTCAACACCATTGCCGGGCGCCTTGCCATCGATGTGACACCGCAGGCGGTGATCGATGTGGCGACGCGCATGGGCATTTCCTCGGCAATGACTCCGGTGCCGTCCATTGCGCTTGGCACACAAGAAGTGAACCTGCTCGAATTGACCAGTGCCTATGCACCCTTTGCCAATGGCGGCATGGGCGTCATTCCCAATGTGATCACCAAGATCGAGGACGTGAAGGGCAACGTGCTCTATGAAGCCTCCGATGCCGGGCCCGGCCGCGTGATCGATCCAAATGTGCTGGCCGAAATGAACGACATGCTCGAAACCGCCGTCGAGGTGGGCACCGGGCGCGGCGCGCAGATCGGCGGCTGGGACATGGGGGGCAAGACCGGTACCTCGCAGGAATCGCGCGATGCCCTGTTTGTCGGCTATACCTCGGCCATGGTGACGGGGGTGTGGCTGGGCAATGACGACAACAAGGGCACAAGGCTCTCGGGCGGCAATGTGCCGGCCTCGATCTGGTCCCAGTTCATGACCAAGGCGCTGGAAGGGCGTTCGCCCACGCCTATTCCGGGCGGCTCCTACCAGGGCCAGCTCGTGGCCCAGCAGTTGATCGACCCTAATACCGGGCAGCCCGTGATCGATCCCGCGACCGGCCAGCCGCAGGTGCAATATGTCGATGGCGGCACGGGCCAGCCGGTGCAGACCGTAACCGATCCGGCGACCGGGCAGGTTATCGCCATCGATCCGGCGACCGGGCAGCCCATGCAAGGCCTGCAGCCGATTACCCCAGAGGGCAATACCAATCCCCCGATCCAGACCGGGCAGATGTTCGACCAGACGACCGGCATGCCGGTGGATCAAGGGTTTGGGCAAACCGCCTACGATGGGCAGGGCCAGGCCATCGACCCGGTGACCGGCTTCCCGCTCCAGCAGCAGCAACAGCAACAGGGGCTCGAAAACGGCTTCGACAATTCGGCTCCCATCGATCCCGAGACCGGCATGCCGATGACGCTCGTGGTCGACCCCGCCACCGGCCAGCAGGTGTGGGTGCCGAGTGCGCCGGCCAGCCAGGGTCAGCAGATGCAGCAGGGTCAGCCGATCCAGCCGCAGGGAAATGGTCAGTTCGCTCCACCCGCCGATATGGGCCAGCAGCCGAACTACCAGAACCAGAACTCGCAACGCACGCTGATGGATCTGCTGTTCGGGGGCTGAGCCCCCGACAAGGAGCGGCGATGAACCAGGCCCCGGCCAAGCCTCATGTGACCATCACCTATTGTACCCAGTGCAACTGGATGCTGCGATCGGCCTGGATGGCTCAGGAACTGCTCTCGACCTTTTCGCTCGAGCTGGCCTCTGTGACGCTGGTGCCCGGCACGGGCGGGATTTTCGAGATCAGGCTCGATGGCGACCTCGTCTGGGAGCGCAAGCGCGACGGCGGATTTCCCGATAGCCGCGTGCTCAAGCAGATGGTGCGGGACCGCATCGATCCGGAGCGGAGCCTTGGGCATATCGACCGGGTATGATCGTGCGGGGTCGAAAGCCCCTTTTCACCCAGGCGTAAAGCGCAATAATCTCCAGACGAAGGACCTTGCTCGTTTTGGGGACGCGATGACGATGAAGATTTCCGTTGCTCTTGCCTTGGCCGGCCTGACGCTGGCGCAGCCTGTGCTGGCACAGGGCCTGCCCGATCTCGGTGGCCGCACCATCGAGGCGGTGACCGAAAATGCCTATTATCCGCTCAACTTTGCCGATCCGGAAACCAATGAGGGGATCGGGCTCGAATATGACGTGATCAACGAGGCGGCGCGGCGGCTCAATGCGGAGGTCAACTGGAACCTGGTGGCCTGGGACGTGATGATCGAATCGGTGCGCACCGGACAGTTCGATATCGGAGCGGACGGGATCACCATCACCGCCGAGCGGGCCCAGCAGATCGACTTCACCGAACCTTTCATCACGGTCGAACAATATTTCCTGGTTCGGGCCGATGAGGACCGGTTCGACAGCAAGGAAAGCTTTGGCGAAAACCCAGAGCTCCTGTTCGGCGCGCAGGCGGGGACTTCATCCTTTTATACCGCTGTATATGACGTGCTCGACGGCGACGAAGCCAATCCGAGGGTGCGGACCTTCAATAATTTCGGTGCTGCCGTGCAGGCCGTCAAATCGGGCGATGTCGATGCAGTGATCGCCGATCAGGCTGCTTCCGCCGGCTATATCGGCGCAGATCCCGGGGCCTTCAAGCAGGTGGGCGAGCCGATCAAGGCCGATCCGCTCGGCTTTATCCTGACACCGGGTTCGGACCTCGTCGAGCCCTTCAATGCGGCACTCGCCGAAATGGAAGCGGATGGCTGGCTGGCAGAGCGGATCGACTACTGGTTCTTTCAGTATGGCGGCGAATAGGCCCGTGGAGCTCAATAGCTAGGCCGCGCCTTCTCCTTGAGAGGAGGCCCAGCTACGGTCAAAACTTTCACAAGATATATCTTGAAACAGTCTCCGGATGATCCGACCTAAGCACAAGGGCGAAAACATAGCGGAGACACATCATGTCATACTGGCGTAATGGCGAACCCAATTGGCGGCGCTTCGAGCAGATGGCGCGGCGCGGCTGGGGCAAGTTCCAGCAGAATTTTTCCGAGGACGATCTGGGGCAGTGGGGCGGAAATATCCGCGTCGGCCGCATGCTGGCGGCAGGCGATGTGCGCCTGGTTGCGCTTTATCTCATCGATCAGCAGCCCCGGCACGGCTATGACCTGATCAAGGCCATCGAAGAGCGCTCCAATGGCGTTTATTCGCCCAGCCCGGGCATCGTTTATCCAGCGCTGACCTACCTCGAAGAGGCGGGTTATGTGACCTCTTCGGCCGAGGGCAACAAGAAGCTTTATACGATCACCGACGAGGGACGGACGCACTTGGGCGAAAACCGCGACGCGGTGGCCGGCACGCTTGATTTCCTGGCGCGCACGGGCGACCAGTTCAATCGCTTCCGCGAATTCGTCAAAGCCGACTGGCCGTTTGGCGGACGCCCGGAGGACGCCGATGCCGCGCCTCATCGCACCTATGAAGCGGACCGGCCCATGCAGGATGCGGCGCCCGAGCTCGACGAGGCGCGCAAGGCGCTGAAACAGGCGATCAAGAAGGCCCGCCACGGCTCGGAGGAGCATCAGCGCCGGGCAGCGGAAATCCTGCGCCGCGCCGCAGCCGAGGTGGACGCACTCGGGGAGGATGATGTGGATCTTTGACGCCTGGAGGGAGCCGAACGGTACCGGCTCCTTCTTCCTCTCTTTTCGGTGCGAAAAAGATGTGGGGCCAAGCCTTTCGACCGCCCCGCAAAATGCCTCATCGGGCGCTTCGCGCCACCTTCTCTCCAAACCGGCGAAGGGAAAGACGAGCCTTCACGCTCCCGGCTTGGTGCGGAGATAATCAAGCACCATCTGTACGGCATGGGCTTCGCGCTCCTGCACCATGGCGACGCTCGACAGATCGCGCTCGAAGATCACCGACAGGGTGGCGGTGTTCGAAACGTAGAAAAAACCGAGCGCTGCGACCGAAATATAGAGCTGAACCGGATCGACGTCGCGCCGGAAAATGCCGGCTGTGTTGCCCCGCTCGATGATGGCGGCGATCTGCCCGACCAGAGGGGAGTGCAGCGCCTTGATATCGGGCATGGTTTTGAGAAAACGCGCATTCTCGATGTTTTCCGTGCCCAGGAGGCGCGGAAACCATGGATTGGCCAGAAAGTGGCGGAAGGTGAAGCGCACCAGCCGGTCCATGGCCTGGACGGGATCGTATTGATCAAGGCTTAGCGCCCGCTCACCCCTGCGGATCTCCTGGTAGGCATCGAGCAGGACCGCGCGATAGAGATCCTCCTTGTTGCCGAAATAGTGGTAGAGCAGGCGCTTGTTGGCCCCTGCCCGCTCAGCAATCGCATCCACCCGCGCGCCCTCGAACCCGCGATCGGCGAACTCCACCCGGCCAGCGGCGAGGATGGAGGCCTTGGTCTTGGCCGAATTCCTGGGCCGCCTTGCCGCCGGGGCCTCAGCCGGTCGCCTGGCTGCTGCCACGGGTGAAGAGGGCTCTGACACGTTTGGACACCGCCGGAATGGACATGAGAATGGTGAAGACGATCACGAGGCAGATAACAGCACTGATCGGTCGGGTAAAGAACGGGCTCGGATCGCCATTGGTGAGCATGAGGCCGCGCCGCAGATTGAGATCGAGCAGATCGCCTAGAATGATGCCGAGAACCAGCGGCGCCATGGGGTATTTCATCTCGCGCAGGATGAACCCGATGATGCCGAAGGCGATCATCACGTAGACATCGAACATGCGCTGCGTGATGGCGAAGGAGCCCACGACGCAAAGCACATAAACCACCGCCATGAGCCGCTCGCGCGGCACGGCGAGGACACTTACCAGTGGCTTGGTGAGGGTAAGGCCGAACACCAGGATGCCCAGGGTCGAAAAGAAGAGAATGGCCACGACCTGATAAAGCACTTCGGGGCTTTCGGTCATCAGGAGCGGGCCGGGACGAATGCCATGGATGAACATGGCCGCGATCAGAACCGCGGCTGCGGCCGAGCCGGGCAGAGCCAGGGTCAAGGTCGGGATCATGGCGCCGGGCACAACGGCGGAATTGCCGGTTTCGGCTGCGATCAGGCCTTCCTGGCTGCCCTTGCCGAAGAGATGCCTTTCCTTGCTCTTGCGCTTGGCTGCGGCATAGGAGGCCCAGGCGCCCACATCTTCGCCAACGCCGGGCACGATGCCCACGAAGGTGCCGATGATGCCCGAACGCAGGGTCGTCCATTTATAGCGCATCACATCGGCCATTTTGGGCACGACGCGATCCCCACTCGAGACGATACGCGCCTGGGCATGGCGTTTCATCACACCCAGAATTTCAGCAAAACCGAAGGCGCCGACCATGGCAGGGATCAAATCGACGCCACCACCGAGGGACGGAATGCCGAAGGTGAAGCGCTGATGGGCGTGGAGCGTCTCCATGCCGATCATGGCGACGAGCAGACCCAGAATGCCGGCGATATAGCCCTTGAGGGGATCGTCGATGGCCGTGAGCTGACCGGATATGACGACCCCGAATAGCGCGAGCCAGAAAAATTCATAGGTGCCGAACTTGAGCGCGGCTTCGGCCAGGAGCGGCGCGATCAGGGCCAGAGCGACAATGCCAATGAGCGTACCAAGCGCCGACGAGGTGGTGGCAAGGCCCATGGCCATGCCGGCCTTGCCCTGCAGTGCCAAGGGATGGCCGTCGAGCGTTGTGGCGGCACTGGCAGGCGTGCCGGGAATGGCCAGCAGAATGGCCGTGCGGCTGCCGCCATAAATGGCGCCGGAATAAACGCACATCAGACACAGGATCGCCTGATCGGGCGCCATCTTGTAGGTAAGGGTGACAAGCAGCGCCACGCCCATGGTTGCGGTTAGGCCCGGCAGGGCGCCGATGACGATGCCCAGCAGCGTCGCCCAGGCAATGTTGAAAAGCGAAAGCGGGGTCAGGAAGTGAGCGAGACCCGCCCCGAGCATAAAAAGTCCGTCGAGCATATGCGTCTCCCTCAGGGCAAGCGAACGAGAAAGACGCGTTCAAACACCAGCGTCACGGTGGCAGAGGTCACAACGGCAATCCCGAGGGCCCAGAGCAGCGACGGCAGAATGGGCTTTCGCGGCTCGGCCAGCCAGCACTCGAACACCATGATGAAGGCGAAGACGAACAGGAAGGTCGCGGCCCAGAAGGGGAGCGTGCCGACGAGTCCCAGAGTATAAACGAGAGCAAGCGCCATCACGACCATGGCCCGTCCTGTGGCGCCCGACAGAATGGCCTGGCCCAGGAACTGCCAATCACCGGGCATGGATTGGCGAAGCGAGCGCAGGGTCAGAACGACGCCGCAGACGGTGAGCGCCAGGCTCAACATGCCCGGCACAAGACCCGGAATGGTCAGTGGCTGGATGCGCCGGACTTCGAGCCGGTCCATGGTCCAGGCGCCATAAAAGACGGCGACACCGAGAACAATGAAGATCAGGCCTGCCAGGAGGTCTGCCTTGATCATGGCGGGATTGGCGTCGTCATCGGTGGGTGTGGGCACCTGAGGCGACTGGGGCAGATCTGTCATGGCGTATCCAGAGGGTTAAACGGGCTGTCCGGCATGCCGGACAGCCCCATCGCTTTATTGTGCTGCGACTTCGGTAAGCGTTTCGCAGTCGATGCCGATAGTCGATGGGTCGTTGACCGCCTCGCCACGGGTGACCGAAGAACAGGCCTCGAGAATCACGACGGGCATGGCATTGGCCCGCGCCTCGGCGCCGAAGGACGGCGCGAAAACGGCACCAAACGTTTCGGCATAGGTCTGGAGCGCCTCGGAGTTCATCACCTCTTCGGCCCAGATACGGTCCATTGTGGCGATCACCTCGTCGGGCACGCCCCGCGGGATGAAGATGCCGAAATAATCGGGCGCGAGGTCCTTTTCCGGCAGCCACTGGGTGACCGGCGGGATGGGGTCGACGCCTTCGAGCACCAGCGGCTGGTCGGAAAGCACGGCCAGCGCCTTGAGGCGGCCACCGCGGATCAATTCAGTCTGTTCCACGGCGAGCTGGGTCGTGACCATGGCTTCGCCCGATGCGGTGGCGATGGCCGCCGGCCCGCCGCCATCATAGGTGATCATGTTGTAGTCGAAATTATCGGCAGCGCCGCTAAGCGAAGCGATCGCGGTGCCACCCGAGGAGGTCACGCCAGCCGTAGCAACGCTGATCTGAGCACCGCGCGTCTTGAACGCTTCGAGAAGCTGTCCGAAATCCTCGAACTCGCTGTCGGCCGGCACGGAAACCACCGGCACATTGGCGACCGAAAGGTAGATGTGCCAATCGTCGATATCGGTATCGGGCAAGAGGCCGGACACCGAATAGGTCGCGTTGTTGGCAATGGCGTTGGCGGTCCAGGTATAGCCGTCACGCGGGGCGTTGAGCACTTCCTGCGTTCCGATGGCGCCCGAGGCACCCGGCTGGTTGACCACGACCACATCGACCCCGAGCGCTTCGGCAAGGATCGGCGCGGTGACGCGGGTGACCTGATCGGTGGAGCCGCCGGCACCCCATGGCACGATCAGGTTGATCGGCCGGTCGGGCTTCCATTCGGCGGCAGCATCCTGAGCGATAGTCAAAGTAGATCCCAACACCAGGAGCGATGCTCCCGTTGCCAGGACGAAACGCAATTTGTGCATCGTCCATCCTCCCTTGTGCGGCGCCGGGATCCTCTGCTGGACCCTCGGCACGGGGGTGAGACTGCGGCGCGGCTGCGAGACTGTCAAGCCAGAAGTAACTAGGCGGTGAGGAGTTGGGGCAGCTCAGCGGGAAAGAAAGCGGTTTAACCCGAGCCACTTGCGCTGTATCGCTGGACGCCGGATCCGAAGGGGAACCGGATCGTGCGGATGGAGGGGCAGAATGGATTTCGATCTGACGCGTTGGCTCGTGATGGGGTTGGCCCTGGCCGCCGGAGCGATCGTCAAGGGCGCAACAGGCATGGGGCTGCCGCTCGTGGCGCTTCCCGTGCTCACCACTGCTTTCGGCCTCCAGCACGCGGTGGGGATCATGGCGATCACCCAGGTGCTGACCAACAGCATGCAGATATGGCAGTTCCGCGCCGCCGCCCGGGAGGAGAGCATGCGCTTCATGCCTTGGTTCCTGGTGGCCGGAGGACTTGGTGTGGTGCTCGGCACAGTGTTGCTCGCCAATCTCTCCGAGCGTGCGCTGGTGCTCTCGCTCGGGATCCTGCTGCTGGTTTACTTCGTGATCAAAATCGCCCGGCCTCATGTGACCGTGGGACCCCGAGCAGCCCGGCGAATGGGACCTTTTACCGGCTTCGGCAGTGGAGTCTGCCAAGGGGCAACAGGCATTTCAGCACCGATCGGGGTGACATTCATCCACGCCATGGGCCTCGATCGCCAAGTGCATGTCTATGCGGTTTCCGCCATGTTTCTGGTCTTGGGTCTCGTGCAGCTGCCTTCGCTGATCCTTGCCGGAATCATGGAGTGGGAATGGGTGCTCGAGGCGATCATTGCCATGATACCGATCCTGGTTTTCATGCCCGTGGGGCAGATGCTGGCAGGAAAATTGAGCCGCAAGGCTTTCGACCGGATGATCCTGATTTTCCTCGGTCTCATGGGTCTCAAGATGGTGATCGGGATCTAACGCCGCATCAGCCCGCTTGACGCCCGCTCTGCCTCATGTGTAGTAAGTAACTAATCAGTTACACCGCGAAGGGGCGGACGGAGGAGCATATGGCAGAACAACGCATCGGCATCATCATGCATGGCGTCACCGGACGCATGGGCTACAACCAGCATCTGGTGCGCTCGATCCTGGCGATTCGCGACCAGGGTGGCATCACGCTCTCGAATGGCGATCGCCTTGTGGTTGATCCGATCATCGTTGGCCGCGACCCCGACAAGATCGAGCGGCTTGCCAAGAAGCACAATATCGCGCGCTGGAGTTCGGACCTCGACGCAGCTCTTGCCAATCCCGACGACACGATCTTTTTCGACGCCGGCACCACGCTGATGCGCGCCGGCCTTCTCGAAAAGGCACTCGCTGCAGGCAAGAACGTTTACTGCGAAAAGCCGACTTCAGACGACCTCGACGTCGCGGTGAACCTGGCAAAGACGGCCCGCGCTTCCGGTCTCAAGCATGGCGTGGTGCAGGACAAGCTGTTTCTGCCCGGTCTCATGAAGATCAAGATGCTCAAAGATTCCGGCTTCTTCGGCGATATCCTGTCGGTGCGTGGCGAGTTCGGCTATTGGGTCTTCGAAGGCGACTGGCAGAAGGCGCAGCGTCCATCCTGGAACTATCGCAAGGCCGATGGCGGCGGCATCATTCTCGATATGCTCTGCCACTGGCGCTATGTGCTCGACAATCTCTTTGGCGAGGTGCAGGCCGTCTCGTGCCTTGGTGCCACCCACATTCCCGAGCGTGTCGACGAGAACGGCAAGCGCTACAAGGCCGACACCGATGATGCGGCCTATGCCACGTTCGAACTCGAGGGCGGGGTAATCGCCCAGATCAATTCGAGCTGGACGACCCGCGTGCGCCGCGACGATCTCGTGACCTTCCATGTCGATGGCACCCATGGCTCGGCCGTGGCCGGCCTTCACAAGTGCTGGACCCAGCACCGCGTCAATACGCCCAAGCCCGTCTGGAACCCAGACCAGCCCCAGACCATGAACTTCTTCAACGATTGGGAAGAGGTTCCGGACAACTGGCCGGCCGATAATGGCTTCAAGGTCCAGTGGGAGATGTTCCTGCGCCACGTCGCCGAAGACGCTCCATGGCCCTATGGCCTCGAAGCCGGCGCCAAGGGCGTGCAGCTGGCCGAACTCGGTTTGAAGAGCTGGGAAGAACGCCGCTGGCTTGATGTGCCAAAGCTGGAATTTTGATCAGCGCCTGACGGGAAACACCCCCTCACCCGTCTCGGCCTCCGGCCGATCCACCCTCTCCCCGAGTGGGAGAGGAATGGGGGCACCGAGTTTGAACCAGCGCCGCAGCCCATTCTTCTCCCGCTCGGGGAGAAGGTGGCGCGCAGCGCCGGATGAGGGGCTTCGCCCCGGCCACAGGCAAAATCGCTCCGGTGGAGCGATTTTAGGGGAGAAGGCCATGAGGGCAGGGCCCGAATGGCAAGGAGAGAAAAATGCCGACCATCAACCTGCCCAATCCAGACCGCTCGATCACGCCCTACACGCTGACCGGTGATCCTATCCCGTTCGTCAAATTCGAGGCGACTGACTTTCCGCGCATTGCCTATTCGGCGGCGCATGTCGTTGCCGATCCCCTGGCCGTCAACGATCCCTGGCTCACCCCAGCGATCGATTGGGACACAACGCTGAAATTCCGACACCGCATGTGGGATCTCGGGCTCGGTGTTGCCGAAGCCATGGACACTGCCCAGCGCGGCATGGGCCTGACCTGGACAGAGGCCAAGGAATTGATCCGCCGCGCACAGGCCGAAGCCCAAACGCGCGACGATTCCCTTATCGCTTACGGTGCCGGAACCGATCACCTGGCCCCCGGTCCCGATGTGACCATCGACGACATCATCAAGGCCTATGACGAGCAGGTCGGCTTCGTCGAAGGCGAAGGCGGCCGTGTCATTCTCATGGCGAGCCGCGCCCTTGCTGCGTCTGCCAAGTCGCCGGACGACTATGCCCGCGTCTATGGGCACGTCCTTTCCCAGGTCAAGCAACCCGTCATCATGCATTGGCTGGGCGAAATGTTCGATCCGGCGCTTCAGGGCTATTGGGGCGATATCGACCATGACAAGGCCATGGATGTCTGCCTCGACGTCATTGCCGCCAATGCCGAAAAGGTCGACGGCATCAAGATTTCTCTCCTCTCCGCCGAGAAGGAAATCGCCATGCGCCGCCGCCTGCCGGCAAACGTCAAAATGTATACCGGCGACGATTTCAACTATGCCGAACTGATCGCGGGCGATGATCAAGGCTATTCCCACGCCCTGCTTGGCATTTTCGATGCCATCGCGCCGGCAGCTTCGGCGGGCCTTGCCGCTCTCGGCCGCGGCAACACGCAAGAGTTCTTCGATATCCTCGAGCCGACCGTGCCATTGAGCCGGCATATCTTTGCTGCCCCGACCCGGTTCTACAAGACCGGCGTCGTCTTCCTCGCCTATCTCAATGGCCTCCAGGACCATTTCCAGATGATCGGCGGCCAGCAGTCGACCCGTTCGGTCCAGCATCTGAGCGAACTTTTCCGCCTTGCCGACAAGGCGCGTGTTCTGGCCGATCCGGACCTCGCCACGGCGCGCATGAAGGCCGTGTTGCAGGTCAATGGAGTGCCAGCATGACCGAACGGAAAATCTCGCTCAATCTCGCCACGACCCGCCAGCAATGGGGTTTTGCCGAAGCCGTCGACGGGTGCCTCAAGGCCGGCATCACCGCCATCTCCCCCTGGCGCGACCAGATCGCGGCCATCGGGCTTGATGAAGCGGCGCGCATCGTGCGGGAAAACAAGCTGCAGGTGACCGGCGTCTGCCGCGGCGGCATGTTTCCGGCCGAAACCGCCGAAGGCCGGCAGAAGCAGATTGACGACAATCTGCGCGCCATCGACGAGGCTGCGGCGCTTAGTGCCGATTGCCTCGTGCTTGTGGTCGGCGGCCTCCCCGGCTCTTCGAAGGACCTGCCGGGCGCGCGAAAAATGGTCAGCGACGGGATCGCTGCCATGCTGCCCCATGCCAAGGCCTCGGGCGTCAAGATCGCCATCGAGCCCCTGCACCCGATGTATGCGGCCGACCGCGCTTGCGTAAACACGATCGATCAGGCGCTCGATATCTGCGAGGATCTGGGGGAAACTGTTGGCGTTGCTATCGACGTCTACCACGTCTGGTGGGATCCCAAGCTCGCGCAAGCCATCGCGCGCGCCGGCCGCATGAAGCGCATCTTTGCTCACCACATCTGCGACTGGCTCGTGCCGACCAAGGACATGTTGCTCGACCGCGGCATGATGGGAGACGGGGTTATCGACCTTCCCGCCATCCGCAAGATGATCGAGGATGCCGGCTTCTTCGGCCCGCAGGAGGTCGAGATCTTTTCCCAGGACAATTGGTGGAAGCGCCCGGGCGATGAAGTGCTTGCCGTGATCAAGGACCGAGTCGCCACCGTTTGCTGAAACAAAAACCCCGGGCCGATAGCCCGGGGTTTTTTTGTCACCGCAATCAGGCGCGGGTATAGGTCAGGGTCTGGCAGAGAATGGCGGCGCGGCACCCTTGGATGTCGATCGTATCGGGGCCTGTCATGGTGATGGTGGCCTCAGCGCTGATGCCACCTGCATCAAGGGCGCCCTTCCATTCATTGGGGGCAACCTGCTCAGCCTGCATCACCTGCTGGCCGACATAAGCGAGGTTTTCCTCGGTTGCGGACTGGCCTTCGAGATTGGTCAGAACGCCGCAAAGGGCGGTACCATCGCCGCACAGGGAGAATTCGAAGGATGTACCGTAGCTGTCGACAAAGGTCCCGTTGGGATTAGCGGCGCCCGGAGCTGCGACAACGGGAAGGGCTGCGGCAGCACAGAGGGCGCCAATGGCCAGGGTCATTTTCATGGTATGCATAGTCAATACTCCACGCGACAACGTCCGCCCAGCGAAGTCGCTCTCTATTTGCATGATGAAATGGCAACGCAGCGCTCCAGCCAAGGTTGCGTGCCGAACTCATCAACCCTAGCGGCGAAATGTGGCAGCAATTTCGATATGCGTGGATTGGGTGAACTGGTCGACCGCAACGAGATCGCTCAGAGTGTATCCGGCAGACACCAGGATCGCGGCATCGCGCGCAAAAGTGCGGGCGTCGCACGCCACCATGACCACCGTGCCGACCTTTGACTTGGCCAATTCGCGCACCTGGGCCTCGGCGCCGGCGCGCGGCGGATCGAGCACGACCGCATCAAAGCTCAGCTCGAACCGGGTGAGGGGATCGCGGAAGAGGTCACGCGATTTGGCGGTCACTTCGCGAATGCCCTTGGTGAAGCGACGCGCCTTGTCGAGCGCAGCTATGCCAGCCTTGTCGCTGTCAAAGGCGAGGACCCGACGCTGTTCGGCAAGGCGCAGGGCAAATGGGCCGATGCCGCAGAAAAGGTCGGCGACCGATTTGGCTTTGCCGACCTGTTCCTGAACATAGGCGCCGAGCACCGCTTCGGCCTCGGCCGTTGCCTGGAGAAAAGAGCTGGTGGGCAGTTCCACACTGGCCTTGCCCATGGTGACGCGCGGCATTTGCGCGAGAAAAAGCATCTCTCCATTGAAGGCGAGCCGGGCAAGGCGAAACTGGTTGGCAAGCGGCACGAGGCGGTCGCCCTTCGCGCCCTTGATGGCGCTGCGCACTGCGACATCGATGCCGGTATCGGTGGCGGTGAAACTGACGTCGCACTCGCCCAGCACCGCTCCGATCGCCCGCGCAATGGCGGGCGCGGGCTTAAGCGCCGGCACGAGAATGGGACAAACATCGAGGTCGAGCAGCTCGTGGCTGCGGGCCCGCATATAGCCGGCCGCATCCTTGCGCGCATGGAGTGTCGCACGCCGGCGACCCGCCCCGCCCGCGGAAATGAAGCGCTCAAGTTTGGCCTCGAGCCCGGCCTGTTGGAGCGGCATTTCCACGAGGCTGGTCTTGAAAGCCCGGTAGGCATCGGGCGCAATGTGCTGAAGCTGGCAGCCGCCGCAGATACCGAAATGGGGGCAAAAGGGCACTGCCCGCTCAGGGGCGGGGTCGAGCACGTCGACAAGGGTGCCGCGGTCCTTTTCGAGGGTGATGGCGACGCGCTCACCCGGAAGGGCGAAGGGCACAAAGACACGCTGGCCCTCGAGGTGGGCAATGCCCTCGCCCCTATGGCCAAGGCTCGAAATGGTGGTGGTAACAGTCATGATGTTCCGGGGCTTGCTGCCCCGGACCTAAACGCTTTGGCCAATTTTGCCAATCAAAGAGGCGTCAGGCTGCAACAGAGCCGGAATCGCTTTCCCCATCGGGTCGGTCGAACTGGCCATGCTTGCGGAAGCGCCACATATATTGAGGAAGGATCTTGTCCATGCCGGTGGGCGTGATGCCGAAAGCGGCAAGCGTGCGCTTTTCCTTGACAGCGAGATCGGACACCACATTGTCGACACCGAGCAGTTCGACCTGATCGGCGGTGATGAGCGGCTTGATGGGCAGGATGGCAAAGGGAAGCGCAAGAAGCTTGGCAACGCCCGCAGAAAGCGGCAGGAGCGGGCGCTTGCGGCCAGTTTCGCGCAGGATGCGCGAGAGCAGGTCGCGATGCGTTTCGGTATCAGGCCCACCCAGCTCGTAGACCCTGCCGGTCTTGACCGCGCCTTCGGCTGCCGCAACGATGGCCTCGGAGACATCGCCCACATAAACCGGCTGGAAACGAGTGTCGCCGCCGATCAGCGGCATCACGGGGAAGAGGCGCGCCAGGGTGCCCATGAGATTGAAGAAGCCATCGCCTTGGCCGAACATCAGCGAGGGACGCAGGATCACCGCTTCAGGGAAGGCATCGAGAACGGCGCCCTCGCCAGCAAGCTTGCTGGCGGCATAGGCACTGACTTCGCTGGCGCGGTCAACGCCAAGCGCGGAGACATGAACCAGCGCCGAAGCGCCGGCGGCCTTGGCCGCGCGCGCGATGGCCGCAGCGCCGGCGACATGCACGTTCTGGAAGGTCTGCGCACCGGCCTGTGAACCAACGCCCACAAGATTGATGACGATGTCGGCACCGGCGACGGCCCGCACAACGGAAGCCTCGTTGCGGACATTGGCCTGAATCGGCACGATCTGGCCGACATTGCCCAGCATGCGCGCGTCATGGGCAAGATCGGGCCGGCGCACGGCGAGGCGCACGCGATGACCCTTGCGCGCCAAGGCCTGGGCGAGATTGGTGCCGAGGAAACCGGAGCCGCCGAAAACCGTGACGAGTTTGGGCGAGTTGCGATCCATGTTGGGGACTCCGGCAGGCAGGGGCACTAGGTTGGTTCGCTTCTAGCCCAGCACGGCTGGTGCTGTCGAGCATATCGTGATCGGGAGAGGCTTGACTCTTGGCTACGCATGTTCTTCTTTTGTTCCTATCAAGGAGAATGTCATGCCGGACAAACAGCTTTATTCGGGTCATTGCCATTGTGGTGCCGTGCGATTTACGGCGCGCACCGATCTCGAGGGCATGGGCGATTGCAATTGTTCGCGCTGCCGGCGACTGGGCTGGATCATGCAATCGGTTTCCGAGGCGGACTTTACGCTGGAGGCAGGGGCGGACCATCTGACCACCTATCGGTTCAACACCGAAATGATCGATCATCTGTTTTGCCGGACGTGCGGAATAGAAAGCTTCGCGCAGGGCAGCGATGGCAAGGGCAACAGGATGTACATGATCAATGTGAATTGCCTCGAGAACCCGCCGCCTGTCGATCACGGCGCGATAAAGCATTGGGACGGTGCAAACTTCTAAAAACCGTCACAAGAGCGTTGACATTGCCCGGCCCGGGCCCTAGTTACTCGCCCGTCGCCCAGATGGCGGAATTGGTAGACGCGCACGGTTCAGGTCCGTGTGCCGCAAGGCGTGAAGGTTCGAGTCCTTTTCTGGGCACCAATTTCTCTCAAAGGCCCCGTGACTTAGCTGTCACGGGGCCTTTGCGTTTGTGACAGCTAGGGCTGGGTGACGGCGCCGTCATTATTGCCGACCTGATCGCCCACTTCGGGCGTGTCGGCTGAGATGTTATCCTGCTGCGTGTTGCCCATGCCTCCGTCGGGGGCCTGGTTGATATTGGTGAACATGAAGCTGGCAAAGGCGATCACTGCAATCACCACCACCACTGCCACGATGACGTTCCGGTTCATTTGTCTGCTTCCGCTGTTTTGGCGCCTCGTTAATGCCCCTTGCAACGGGGACCGAGGCCTCCCGTTTCGCCTTGTCTAACGGGGGTCAGCGCCGGAGGACGGAACCGGGCCTTCTTTCGCGAATTATCCTTACATAGATTAATCGAGGAGATCCGAAATGGATTGGAACCGCGTCGAAGGCAACTGGAAGCAGATGTCGGGCAAGATCAAGGAACAGTGGGGCAAGCTCACCGACGATGATCTGACCCAGATCAACGGCAAGCGCGACCAGCTGGAAGGCAAGATCCAGGAGCGCTATGGCAAGGCCAAGGACGAAGTCACCAAAGACGTCGATACCTGGTACGATCGCCAGACCTGGTAAGACGGGATTGCCCCCGAAAGCCCCGCAATGCGGGGCTTCTTTTATTCGGGCAAGCGCCGGCGCCCACGGCGGGAGGCGACAAAGCCGATCAGGATGCCCGCGATGATGGCGATGGCGAGCGGGTAGTGCCGGATCTGGGCGAAGATGGTGGGAGCGAGGCGCTGGTGCGGACGCACATCGAGCGCCGCCATCTGCCCCGGCACCAGCTGGGCAGTGATCCGCCCCAAGGGGTCGGTGGCAAAGGTGAGCCCAGTATTGGCGGCGCGCAAGAGGCTCATCCCCTCTTCAACGGCTCGCAACCTTGCGTGATGGGCGTGCTGAGCCGGACCGAGCGAGCCATCGAACCAGGCGTCGTTGGTCAGGTTGAGGATGAACTGAGCGTCTCCGACATTGCCCAGATCTCCGGAAAAGATGATTTCGTAGCAGACCAGGACCAGCATAGCCGGCGCGCCGGGCATGCCCATCAGCCGGCGGCGCTCGTCCCCGTGCGACCAGCCGGCCGAGCCGGGCACGAATTGCTGGATGCCTAGGCGGGAAAAGAACTCCTGAAACGGCAGATATTCGCCAAAGGGGACGAGATGGGACTTGTCGTAGCTGGCAAAGATTTCGCCCTCGGTGTTGATCGCGACCACCGAATTATAGGGAGCGCCGGCCGGGGTTTCACCATCGAGCCCATAGAGCTGGCGCGGCACCCCGGCAAGCAGGGTCGCGCCTTCGGGCAGTATGCGGGCAATGCGGGCGAGCCCCTCGGGATAGGTTTCAAGGAAAAAGGGCAGGCTCGATTCGGGCCAGACGAGATGGGTGATGTCGGCCAGACCCTGGTCGGTGGGGTCCATCCGCATGTCCGAGAGCATCAGCAGGCGGTCCACGAGCGCTGCCGGATCGACATTGCCGAAATCGGCATGCTCATAGACCATAGGCTGGACGAGGCGGAACGAGACGTCCTGGCGTTCGGTCGAGACGGTGCCGGCCAGCCGGTTCCAGCCATAGCCCAATTGCCCGGCAATCACGGCGAGGGCGAGAAAAAAGGGGGCGAGCCGCGCGCTTGCCGGCCGATCGTCGGCGGGCCAGATCAGGGCCGGCGTCATGGCAAGGAGCGGGGCAAGGAAGGTGAGGCCGTAGACCCCGATCACCGAAGCCAGCTGCATCATCTCGTCCGTGCCGGTCAGCGCATAGCCCAGGAGATCGAACGGAAACCCGGAGAACAAGTGTCCGCGGGCAAATTCGGCCAGGGCAATGGCGGCGCTGAGCGTGATGATGCGGGCCGAACCATGGCTCCAGAAGAAATGCGCCAGAGCACTGGCAAGACCCCAGAAGAGGGCGACCAATGCCGCAAGCGCGGCGATGGCAAAAGGCATGGCCCAGAGCACCCAGCCGCCATCGACGAAAAAGGCTGCGCCCAGCCAGTGGAAGGCGACAATGAAATAGCCCCAGCCGAACCCGAAGCCAATGCCGAAGGCCGGACCGAACATCCGCCTGAGCCAATGCCGGTGCCGCTCGGCGCCATCGAGCGCCCAGACCCAGACCGGCATGGCCACAAAGAGCGCCGGCAAGACGAAAAACGGCGGAACGGAGAAGCCGGCGACGAGCCCGGCGACGAACACCATGGCAAAGCGCCGCCAGCCGTGGCTGAGCATGGCAGTTTCGGCCAGCCAGGTTACCGGACGGATCATGAAAACAGCTTGAGCGAATCACGGAACATGGCGGGCAAGGTCGCGCCCAGGCTGTGGGGCGTCAAGCACGGGAGCGGCCGCTCTTTGCGCAGTGGACTTGGCAGCCCCGCAAGGATAGGACAAATCCATGTCCGCTCCGCCTATCACCCTTGCCATCGATACCGCCGCTCCGCGCCTGCAGCTGGCGCTGTTATGCCGTGACGGACGGATAGATCAGTCCATTGACGACATCGCCACCGGCCATGCCGAAATTCTTTTTGATCGGCTCGGCACACTGCTTGCCCGCAACGGACTTGGCTATGGCGATCTCCAGCGGATCGCGGTGACCACCGGGCCGGGCTCGTTCACCGGCCTGCGGATCGGCCTTTCGGCGGCGCGCGGCCTGGGGCTTGCGCGCAAGCTGCCGGTTCTGGGCATTCCGAGCCTTTTTGCCTTGTCGCTTGGCACGGGCACAGGGCCGATTGCGGTTCTGCTCGATGCGCGGCGGGGCGAAGCCTATATCCAGACGTTTTCAGCGCCCGGCAGCGCGACAACGCCGCCCCAGCTCCTGCCCATGGCGCAGGCGCAGGCGCTAGTGCCTGAGGGCGCGCAGCTGGTCGAGGAGCCATTCGTGGCCATGGAGCCGCTCGTGCGCTTTGCAGCGGCTGCCGATCCTCAAAACTTTCCGCCCCATGCCGCCTATATCCGCGATGCCGACGCCAAGCCGCAGGATGCGGCCCGCGTGCCGAGACGGGTGTGATGGACAAGCTCTGGATGGCCCCGCAGGGGCTCCATATCGAGCCGGCGGAAACGGGGGACGCGGCGCGCCTCGCCCAGCTTCATGCGCAGAGCTTTTACCGTGGCTGGCCCGTAGCCGATTTCGTCGCGTTTTTGGGGGACGGCGCAACCCCGGCCTATATCGCATGCGATGCGAAGCGGCGGATTGCCGGCTTTGCCCTGATCCGGCTGGTGGCGGATGAAAGCGAATTGCTCACCATTGCGGTCGATCCGAAATGGCGCGGCAAGGGCGTGGGACGCGCCCTGATGCAGGCAGTGTTCGCCGATCTGATGCTGTCTGCAGCGCGCAAAATGTTTCTCGAGGTGGACGAGCAGAACCTTGCGGCCATCGCTCTTTATAGGCGGCTCGGCTTTGCCACCATATCGGCCCGCAAGGGCTATTATGCACGACCCGACGGCACGGCAGCCACCGCGCTTGTCATGTCGCGCGATCTTGGCTAACCCCGGATCCACCAGTCAGCACGGAGAATGGGCTTGAGCAAGGCGCCATCCGAACCAACCCTGGAAGAAGCCTGCGTTGCGCGCGGCATGCGCATGACCGATCAAAGGCGGGTCATTGCCCGGGTGATCGAGGAAAGCTCGGACCATCCCGATGTCGAGGAGCTCTACCGGCGCGCTTCGGCCATCGATAACCGCATTTCGCTGTCGACCGTTTATCGCACGGTCAACCTCTTCGAAGAGGCCGGGCTCGTCACCAAGCACGATTTCAAGGATGGCCGCGCCCGGTTCGAACTCATTCCGGACGAGCATCACGATCACCTGATCGATATCCGTTCGGGGCTCGTGATCGAGTTCCGCAACGAGGAAATCGAGGCCATTCAGGAGGTGATCGCCAAGCGGCTCGGCTATCGGCTGGTGGACCACCGGCTCGAACTTTATGCCGTGCCGCTCGCGGACAAGCCGGACAGCAAGCAAAAGCCTGACTGAATGATCCTGCGCAGCCTGTTCTTTGTCTTCGTTTTCGTGCCGTTCATGATCGTGGTGATCCCTGCCCAGGCGATCATCAATGCGCTCAACCTGCCGATCTGGCCGGTTCTGCCGCGTCTCTTTCATCGACTCGGCTGCGTGTTCCTGGGGCTGCGCGTCACCGTCATCGGCTCGCCTGCCAAGGGCCGGCCGACTCTCCTGGTTTCCAACCACATATCCTGGACCGATATCGTGGCGATCGGATCGGCGGCCGAGGTGACGTTCGTCGCCAAGCAGGAAGTGGGCAGATGGCCTCTTGTTGGCATGCTGGCCAACCTGCAAAAGACCATCTATGTCGATCGCACGCGGCGCGCGGGCACCGGGCAGACAGCGCAAGCCATGGGGCGGCACATGGCGGGCGGCCATGCCGTGCTGCTTTTCGCCGAAGGGCAGTCCGATATCGGGACCCATGTCCTGCCGTTCCGGTCGGCCCTTGTCGGGGCGGCCCAACATGCCATGGCGGCGGCGGGCGCAGACGAGGTCGATATCCAGCCCGTTGCCATCGCCTATAGGGCGCTTCAGGGTCTGCCGGTGAGCCGCAACGAGAGATCGATGATCGCCTGGATCAAATCCAAGTCGGTCTGGCAGAATATCCGGGAGATCCTGGGCGGACCCGTCAAGGATGTCGTCGTCTCCTTCGGCACCCCGCAGGTGCTCGGCCATGGCGCCGACCGCAAGGCGATCACCAAGGCGGCGGAACGCGAGGTGCGGACGATGCTGGTGACGCTCAATCGCGGCGGGGCCCTTCCCGTTCCACAGCGCTCCGCGCCACTCTAGGCGTTAAGCCTAACAGCGCTTTGCGCTTAGCGCTTAAGGTTTCATTAGCTATGTTCGCCGCTATCCGAAGGAGGCGAACATGGCTTGGGAAGTGGTTGCGATCTGGCTGGTCGTGGCGGTGACGCTGATCGTCTTTGCGCGCAGCGAAAAGCAGCGCGAGATGGCTGCCCTGCGCGCGCGGGCTCGCCACTTTGCCACTGCGCCCGCCTACCGTCACCACAGCCTCGAGGCCTCGCACGCTCCGAGGCACCCTTATGTTCCGATGGGCCTTGCCCCATCGGACAGATTGTTTCTGGAAGACCTCGCCCGGCGCCGGAAGCGCTAATCCGAGGTCGGCGCCAGGCGCTCGCGCAACCGGCCCACGATCTTTGCAGCCTTGACCATCAGGGCGAGGTCGACATCGGCCTCGTCCATTTCCTGGCTGCGTTCGACCCAGGCGGGAATCATCAGCTCGTGGCGCTGCTCGTGTCCATCAATGGTTTCGGTGAGGACGGCACGGACCTTGCCATTGATCCGGTTGTGCAGATGCGGGTGTTCATGCCTCTCGGCAAGGGCAATATCGACTAATTCAAAACTCATTTTTGGCTCCAGGGGAGCCCCCGCAGACACAGTGCGCCCGGGTGGTTCACGCCGTCTTAATGCGTGAGAACCGCTCCGGTTTCTCCACAAACGAATAAACTAACCAGCGTTGCGGCCTTGCCTCAGACGCGCACGGCGTGCTCGACCCGGCCGGCATCGCCGAAAACGCGGATATAGCGCTCGATCTCGGCCTTTTCCCCGGTGGCCTTAGCCGGATTGTCGGATAGCTTGACGGCTGGGCGGCCATTGGCCTCGCTGACCTTGGCAACAATAGAAATGGGATCGAGACCCGGATTGGGATCGGGCGCGCAGCCTTCGAAATCATTGGTCAGATTGGTGCCCCAGCCAAAGCTCATGCGGACCCGGCCATCGAAATGGAGATAGGCTTCCTCGATCATGTCCACATCGAGCCCGTCGGAAAAGATCAGCAGCTTCTCCCTGGGATCGCGTCCCCGCTCCTGCCAGAATTTGATGATGCGCTCGCCACCTTCGATGGCGGGGGCGCTGTCGGGGCGAAAGCCGGTCCAGTCCGCCACCCAGTCGGGCGCATCGCGGAGAAACGCATCGGTACCGAAGGCGTCGGGCAGAACGATCAGCAGGTTGCCGCCATAGTAGCTCTTCCAGTCCTGCAGCACGCGATAGGGCGCTTCGCGCAGCTCCTCGTCCGAGCGCGCAAGGGCTGCAAGCACCATCGGCAACTCGTGCGCATTGGTGCCAAGGGCCTCAAGATCGGTATCCATGGCCAGCTTGACATTGGAGGTGCCGGTAAAATTGTCGCCGATCCCTTCCTTGAGCGCTTCCACGCACCAGCGCTGCCAGAGAAAGGAATGGCGGCGGCGGGTGCCGAAATCGGAAATCTTGAGTTCGGGCAGCTTTTGCAGCCGCTCGACCTTTTCCCACATCTTGGCCTTGGCGCGGGCATAAAGAACATCAAGCGTGAAAGGGCCATAGCGCTTCATGGCCGCGCGCGAACGCAGCTCGTTGATGATGGCGAGCGCCGGGATCTCCCACATGGTGGTTTCAAGCCAGAGGCCGGGAAATTCGAGAACGAACTGCCCATCGCGCTTTTCCAAGCGGTATTCGGGCAGCTGGAAATTTTCGAGCCAGCGGAGAAAGCCGGGCTGGAAGATCTGCTTGGAGCCATAAAAGGTGTTACCCGCGAGCCAGATCATTTCCTTTTTCGACACGCGCAGGGTGCGGCAATGGTCGAGCTGGGCGCGCAATTCCTCGATGTCGATCTCGTCGGACAGATGCACAGATTTGCTGCGATTGATCAGCGAAAAGGTGGCATCGACCTTGGGATAAAGCCCCCATATCATCTGCAACATCAGGAGCTTGTAAAAGTCCGTGTCGAGCAGGCTGCGGATGATCGGATCGAGCTTCCAGGTGTGGTTGTAGACCCGGCGAGCAATATCGGTATAGGTGGCCATTCTGTTCCCTTTCCGCCCGCCCTTGTAGCGCGCGCCAACAGATGTTGGAAAGCCGCGGCAAGGCGCGAGCGTCCAGTTCGCTTTGCTTCGCGCCGCAGGTGTCCCTCCCCCCTGTCCTGCCTTGGGGAAGGGAGAGACAGGGGGGTGCTCTGGCCGAGAACTAAAACTCGGACCAGTCGTCCAGCTTTTCCGCGGCATTGGTAACGCTGCGGCGAAGCGCCCTTGGGGCGGAGCGCGGATTTTCACTCGGCGCCTTGAGGGCGGGCACCGGAGCGGTGGCAACCGTAAACTGCTCCACAATGGAATCGAGCTGGCTGGCCTGACCTTCGGTCTGTTCGATGGCGGCATTGGTTTGTTCAACGAGCGCAGCATTGTGCTGGGTCATCTCGTCCATTTGCCGGACGGCCACGGTCAGCTCCTCGATGGCCGAGGCCTGGCTGCGACTGCCCTGGGCGATGGATTCAAGGTCGCCGGTATTTTCGCGGATCGCATCGAGCATGCCGGCCAGCTTATCCGCCGCCGCCCCCACAAGGCGCGTGCCGCCCTTGACTTCGCTTGCGGACTGCTCGATCAGCGCCTTGACCTCGGCAGAGGCGCTAGCGGCCGACTGCGCGAGGCGGCGCACTTCGACGGCCACCACGGCAAAACCCTTGCCGGCTTCGCCGGCGCGCGCCGCCTCCACCGATGCGTTGAGCGCAAGGAGGTTGGTCTGGAAGGCGATGTCGTCGATCAGGCCGATGATGTTGGAGATCTTGGCTGAGGACGAGGTGATGCGGCCCATAGCCTGGTTGGCCTCGTTCATCACCACCCCACCGTCTTCGGCGGCCTGGGAGACGTGGCGGGCTTTTTCCCGGGCCGCTTCGGCGCGCGTTGCGTTGTCGAGCACGGTTTGGGCCAGTTGTTCCATGGTGGCCGAGGTTTCTTCGATGGTCGCGGCCTGACGGGTGGTGCGCTCGGACAGATCGTTGGCGCCTGAAAGGATTTCCCCCGTGGCGCGCTTGAGCGCACCCGAGGTGGAACGCAGTTGCCCCACTATGTCCCCGAGGCGTTCGGCCACGGCGTTGGTATCGTCCTTGAGACGGGCAAAGGCCCCCTGATAGTCGCCGCCGACGCGCTGGGTGAGATCGGTTTCGGCGAGAGCGGAGAGCACCGAGCCGGTTTCGCTGAGGCCCCGATCGACGGTGTCAACGAGTTGGTTGACCGAATGAGCAAGGCTATTGAGTTCGGCATCGGGGAAGCGCGCATCGACCCGGCGGCTGAAATCGCCTGCCACAGCCGCTTCGACAACATCGCCGAAGGCGCGTTGCAGGGTGGTCATCATATCGGCGCGCTCGGCCTGGTTGCGCAGCGCGCGATCGGCTTCGGCTTCCGTCATCTGACTGATCCGGCGGCCGTTTTCGCGGAACACTTGCACGGCACGGGCCATGGCTCCCAATTCGTCGCCCCGGGCAGTGCCCGGCACTTCGGCATCGAAATTGCCCGATGCTACCGAATCCATAGTGCCGGTGAGACGGGTGATCGGCCGCGTGATCGAGCGCGAAAAGAGCAGGCTCAGTACCGCGACGACGGCGAGGAGCGCCGTGCCGATGGCGAGCATCATGTTGCGCATGTCGGCAATGGGCGCGAGGACCTCGTCGCGCCCCATGACCGCGACCGCAGCCCAGGGCGCATCGCGCGTCGTAATGGGCGCGCCGGCGACCAGCATGGGGATGGCACGATAATCGCCGGTTTCCCCGATCGTGTGCGCGCCGCCCACTGCCGCCTCAAGCACCTGGCCGGCAAAACCGGTCGCCAGTGCATCGTTTTGTGGTGTGAAGATCGAATCGGTGCGCAGGAGGCCATCGGCTCCGACGACGATCACCTCACCGGTCTCCCCAAGGCCCGTGCGGTCACCAACGACGCGGTCGAGCGTTTCGCTCGGCAGCTGGAAGGCCACGACGCCGATCTTGCGGCCCTGCGCATTGAACACGGGCTTGGCGAAAAAGCTCGCAGGCAGGCCGGAGGCCGGGGCATAGGGGGCAAAGTCGGCGAAGGCGATATCGGCGTCGTTCTCGATCGCCACGGCCTCGTTGAACACGCGTCCAAGCCCGGTCGATGCGAGAGGACTACCTTCGGCAAGGCTTGTGCCGAATTCATCGCCCTTGCGCAACGAATAAACCACCACGCCCTTGAGATCCAACAGGTAGAAGTCGCGATAGCCGCGCGAGACCACCTTGTCCCTGAAGCCGGGCTGGAAGCGGGTATGGGTGACGTCATAGGCGCCGGTCGTACCAAGCGTATCGAGCGCGGACAGATCGGACTTGTCGGGGTTGCCCTCGACATAGAGCTTGCGCACTTCGGCGGTCGGATCGACCTTGAACTGCAGCCAGGCGCCGGCGAAATCGCGCAGGGCCTGCTGGGTATCGGCGGATCGGGACGTGGCGACCAGATCGTCCTCGACGCCCTCGACAAAGGAGGCGACCTGCCGGGCCCGCTCGGAGGCAAGGGTCGCCAGGGTGTTTTCGGCAGACGCCCGCAGCGCCTGCGAACCGATCATGTAGCTGCCGAGGCCCACACCGGCGCTGACCAGCAGCGCTGACGCAAGCAGCGCCAGCGGCAGTTTGCGCGCGATGGGCAAGGTGAGTTTGCGCATGCGATTCCTCCCAGAATCCGAACTCCGCCGGGGTCCGACGGAGCGCAACTGGGGGAAATTAGCAGGCGCGCTGTTAAGTGCCCGTAAAGAGCCTATTCGGCGTGTGCGGCAGGCGGCAGGATATCGTCATCGCCTTCGGCAGCCACGGCCGCATCGCGAAGGCTTGCCTGAGCAGCGATCGCCTTGCTGGCCGTGCCGGCCAATTCGTCATTGGCAGGGGCGCGGGTGAGAATGCTCGCGAGCGAGCCGATGGTCGAGCGCAGGTTGTGGCGATGGACCACCATGTCCACCATGCCGTGGGAATAAAGATATTCCGAGCGCTGAAAACCCTTGGGCAGCTTTTCGCGGATGGTCTGCTCGATGACGCGCTGCCCGGCAAAGCCGATCAGGGCACCGGGCTCGGCAATATGGACATCGCCGATCATGGCGTAAGATGCAGTGACCCCACCGGTCGTGGGATTGGTGAGGACGACGAAGAACGGCAGGCCCGCTTCGCGCAGGCGCAGGACGGCAACGGTCGTGCGCGCCATCTGCATCAGGCTCAAAATGCCTTCCTGCATGCGCGCGCCGCCCGAGGCGACAAAGAGCACGAAGGGCGTCTTGCGCTCTACCGCGGTTTCGAGCCCGGTGATGATGCCCTGGCCGGCAGCCATGCCGAGCGAGCCGCCCATGAAATCGAAATCCTGCACGGCAACGGTGACGTCGCGCTGATAAAGCTTGCCGGTCGCCACGATGACGCTGTCTTCAAAACCGGTCTTGGCGCGGTTTTCCTTGAGCCGGTCGGTATAACGCTTCTGGTCGCGGAATTTCAGGGGATCGAGCGGGACGGAGGATACGGGCACCAGATCATAGGCACCGTCGTCGAAAAACGTCTTGAGCCGGTCGGCCGGCTTGATCTTCATGTGGTAGCCCGAATTGGGCACGACCCACTGATTGGCCTCGAGATCGCGATAAAACACCATCTCGCCCGATTCCGGGTCTTTCACCCAGAGATTTTCCGGCGTGTCGCGCTTGTTGGTGAGGAACGAGCGGATTTTGGGGCGGACGAAATTGTCGATCCAGTTCATGGCGCGGCCTTTCGCGGTGAGTTCTGGCTCACCTAAGTGTCAATTGTGGCAAATGTTATCAGGGTGATGGCAGGTGGGCAAAGATGCCAGACAGCAATTCACAGCCCCTCGCCACCGTCACCACCTGGCCTGTCCGGGTGGTCCATGGCTCCGCCAGATGGATTGCTTGGTCAAACCGGGCAATCACGGCGGTTGATGATTTCAGGATCGCGCCCGCTTCACGCCACCTGCAAGGTCCGCCACCAGTTCACGCACCGCGGCAACGGTCCGATCCGTTGCTTTGCCATCCTCAAGCGAGTTGGCGATTGCATCGACCAGCACCGTGCCGACCACAATGCCATCGGCATGGCGGCCGATATCGGCGGCGTCCTCGGCGGTCTTGATGCCGAAGCCGACGGCAACCGGAAGGTCGGTGTGGGACTTGATGCGATCAACCGCTTCGCCCACGGCGCCGCGCGACTTGATGGCCGCGCCGGTCACGCCGGTCATCGACACGTAATAAACGAAGCCCGAGGTGTTCTTGAGCACGGTGGGCAGGCGCTTGTCGTCGGTGGTCGGGGTGGTGAGGCGAATGAAATTGAGCCCGGCTTCAAGCGCCGGGATGCAGAGTTCGTCGTCTTCCTCGGCCGGCAGGTCGACGATGATCAGCCCATCGACGCCGGCGCTGACGGCCGCCTCGATAAACCGTTCGACGCCAAAGATGTAGATGGGGTTGTAGTAGCCCATGAGGACAATCGGCGTCGTCTCGTCCTTGCGGCGGAAATCTTCCACCATGCCGAGCACGCCGAGCAGCGTCTGGCCCTGCGCCAGCGCACGTTGCGCTCCGAGCTGGATGACGACGCCATCGGCCATCGGGTCGGAAAAGGGCAGGCCCAGTTCGATAATGTCGGCACCGGCCTGCGGCAGCGCCTCCAAGATCGCCTGGCTGGTGGCAAGATCCGGATCGCCGCCCATGACGTAGGTCACGAGCGCCGGACGTCCGGCAGCCTTGGTTTCGGCAAAACGGCGGTCGATACGCGATGTCATCAGGTGAGAAGCCCCAGATATTTGCCGACGCTTTCAACGTCCTTGTCGCCGCGGCCGGAAAGGCACAGCACCACCGACTGGTCACCCGCCATGGTGGGCGCAAGCTTGATCACCTGCGCAAGGCCATGGGCGGATTCGAGCGCGGGGATGATCCCCTCCATGCGGGTGCAGAGCTGGAAAGCTTCCAGCGCCTCCTGATCGGTAATCGGCACATAGGTGACGCGCTTGGTGTCGTGAAGAAAGGAGTGTTCCGGTCCGACGCCGGGATAGTCGAGCCCGGCCGAAATGGAGTGGCCCTCGAGAATCTGTCCGTCGGCATCCTGCAGGAGATAAGTCCGGTTGCCGTGAAGCACGCCGGGACGGCCGCCGGTCATCGAGGCAGCGTGGCCATTGTCGACCTCGATGCCGTGGCCGCCAGCCTCGGCGCCGTAAATGGCGACATCGGGATCATCGAGAAAGGCATGGAAGGTGCCGATGGCATTCGATCCCCCGCCCACACAGGCAACCACCGCCTCGGGCAGCTTGCCCTCGATGGCGCGAAACTGCTCCTTGAGTTCGGTGCCGATGACGGACTGAAAATCGCGCACCATTTCAGGATAGGGGTGGGGGCCTGCCGCGGTGCCGATCAGATAGTAGGTCGTGTCCACATTGGTGACCCAATCGCGCAGCGCCTCGTTCATCGCGTCCTTGAGCGTGCCGGCTCCCGCCGTAACGGGGCGGACTTCGGCGCCCAGCATCTTCATGCGCAGGACGTTGGGCATCTGCCGCTCGACGTCGGTCGCGCCCATGAAGATTGTGCAAGGCAGGTCGAACTTGGCGCAGACCGTGGCCGTTGCCACGCCATGCTGGCCGGCGCCGGTTTCGGCGATGACGCGCGTCTTGCCCATGCGCTTGGCGAGAAGTATCTGGCCCAGGCAATTGTTGATCTTGTGCGAGCCGGTATGGTTGAGCTCTTCGCGCTTGAACCAGACCTTGGCTCCGCCCAGGTGCCGGGTCAGCCGTTCGGCAAAATAAAGCGGGCTCGGGCGTCCGGTATAGTGGGTTGCCAAGTCCTTGAGTTCGGCCTGATAGACCGGGTCAGTCTTGGCGGCGCGATATTCCCGCTCGAGATCCAGGATCAGCGGCATCAGCGTTTCGGCGACGAACCGGCCGCCATAAAGGCCGAACCGGCCATGCTCGTCCGGGCCATTGCGCAGGGAATTGGTGTTTGGCGTGCTCAAGCGGATTTCCTCCCACGAAGCCGGGGGCAGACTTCAGGTTGCGGCTGGCGTTTCCATAGTCCGGCAGAGCGGACGATGGCAATGATTATCCGGCCATGCGGGCATTGCGGATAAAGGCCTCGATCAGGCGCTTGTCCTTTTCGCCCGGCGCGCGTTCGACCCCCGAGGACACATCGATGCCCATGGGGCGGACGCGGCGGATGGCCTCGGCGACATTGTCCGGATTGAGCCCGCCCGAGAGCATGAACGCTGTTTCCGGATCAAGACCTTGGAGCAGCCCCCAATCGAAGCTGTCGCCCAGACCACCAGGGCGGTCCGCGCCCTTGGGGGGCTTGGCATCGAGGAGGACGCGATCTGCTATTGCGGCATAGGATGCAACCTCTGCCACATCTTCAGCCGAACCGATCGGCAGGGCCTTCATGATCTCGACGCCGGCTTCGGCACGGATTGCTTCGACGCGATGCGGGGATTCGGGGCCATGGAGCTGAATCCAGTCGGGACCGAGAGCTGCCACTTCGGCCACGCAGCTATTGTCCGGGTTCACCAGGACCACGCAGCTCTCGATGCGCCCCCGGCAAGCCGAAATAAGCTCAGCGAGCGGCTCGATGTCGACATGGCGTGGGGAGCGCGGGAAATGCATGAAGCCGACCATGTCGGCGCCGGCTGCGATAGTGGCGTCAAGAAGCTCGGGCGTCTTGATGCCGCAGATTTTGATGATCAGGGGGTCGGCCATCGTCGTGGTCGGAAACTCGGTGGTTCGGAGTGGAGAGCGGCGCCTCGTCAGATCTTAGCGCAGGTCGAGCAATTCGTCGACTTCGGAGAGGCCGGCCTTCTCGCTCTGGCCCTGGCGGCGGCGCTGCGCCTCCAGTTCCTGATTGAGGGCCTGTGCTTCGCGGCGCCACTGGCGTTCGCGCTTGCGATGCTGGCCTTGGGCAAACCAGGTGGCGGTGCCGCCCAGCAGAACCCCGACAAGGAGCACGATGTAAAGCACGACGAATAGCGGAATGCCGTAACCGGCCGCATCGGCGGAAGCGGGACTGCCGAAAGGATTGATGTTGACGGCCACCAGATGCCGGTTGGCAAGGGCAAAGGCGATCAGCACCGCGCAAAGCGGCAACAGAACCAACCAACCCACAATTTTCTTGGCCATACCTGTTCCGATTTGGTCGGGAGCGACGCGCCGGGCCTATTCCCGGTTCAGCCGCTCACGGATCTCCTTGCCCGCCTTGAATTGGGGCACGTACTTTTCCTCGACATCAACCTGTTCGCCCGTGCGCGGGTTGCGTCCGACGCGCGCGGGCCGATTCTTGACCGAAAAAGCGCCAAAACCACGCAGTTCGACCCGATCCCCCCGCGCCATGGCGTCGCCGATCTGGTCGAGGATGGCATTGACGATGTTTTCAATGTCACGCTGGAAGAGATGGGGGTTTTCTGCGGCGAGCTTCTCGACAAGTTCAGACTTGATCATGAAAAGGCTCCGGTCTCCAAAACGCCAAATCCGAAGGGGCAGAGTGCCCTTACGGGTGGTGCTCAACCTGCCAAAGCGAAACCAAACCGTCAAGCATCACAGGACCTTCCGTGGGGAGGCCAAGGGCAGAACGGGTCGCTCCTCCGATCAATTGACCAATCAGGGAAAAGCTGTTGTCAGGGCGTGGCCACACATCGAGTGCTGCGAGATCAGGCGAAACGGAGTGCTCCGCCTCGAGCCAGAGGCGCGCCTCGTGTTCGCCCCCGATCGCGTCGATCAGCCCCAGGTCAAGCCCGGTCTGGCCGGCAACGATGCGTCCATCAGCGAGCGCCAGGGCTTCCGGCCGGCTCATGCCGCGCCGTTCGGCAACGATGTCGACGAACCAGGCGAAACTGTCCTCCACCAATTGCCCAAGCGATTCGCGCGGTGCGCCCACCAGCGGCTCGTTGATATCGGGTTCGGCCTTGAGCGGGCCCGAGGCGATCTTGTCGAAGTCAATGCCGATGGTATCGAGCAGCTTTCCGGCATTGATATGCTGGTATAGGACCCCGATGGAGCCGACGATCGAGAGGCGCCGGGCAAAGATCCGGTCGGTGCCGATCGCGGTCATGTAAGCCGCCGAGGCGCCGAGTTCATGAATGACGGCAACGGTGGGCTTTTCAGCGCTGAGGCGCCGCAACACCTCATAAAGCTCTTCCCCGCCCGCCGTGGTGCCGCCTGGAGAATTGATCGCCACCACGACCGCCTTGACCCGGTCGTCCTCGATCAGGTCCTCGAGCAATTGCTGGCGCGCCGCATTGGTGGTGATGGTGCCGTTAAGGGTCACACGCGCCACCACCTCGCCCCCTGTGCTGCCGGGCACGGCAAAGCGCCCCCAGACGGCAAGCACCGCGAGAACCGCAACGGCAAAGGCGATCCAGCGCCACCGGCCGCGTGAGCGCCGAAACGTTTCAGCGGCGAGCGCCTCATGGGCTTGGGTCGGCGGAGGAGTGGTCACGGCAAAGTCCTGAGCGAGAATGGCGAGACCATACACCGCCCCGGCCAAAGCACCAGACAGCGCTGGCGCTTTTGTGATCGCCCCCTCATCCGGCGCACCGGACGACAACGAACGCGCTAAACCCGCTTCACCATATACCGCGCCTCGTCCTCATAACCCGCAAGTTTATCGGCGAGCTCCGGATGGTCCTCGACAACAAAACCCTGTTTTTCCCAGAAGGCCTTCGAGCCGTTGACGGCGACAAGGCTCATGGTTGGAAAGCCCATGACCTCGGCATGTTTGGTGAGTGCGGAAACGATTTTGCCAGCGGCCCCGACCCCGCGCGCCAGCCCCAGAAGGGCAAGGTCGTGGATGTAGAATGTGTCGGGATTTTCGGGCAAGGCACCGAGAAGCGTGTCGAGCGCCGGCAGCGATCCGCGCAGGAAGGGATGGCTCAGCACATAGCCAGCCGGCTTTTCCCCGATCTCGAGCATGTAGCAGCCATTGCGATAAAGCGCGTGCTTTTCCGCCAGCACCTCGGCCGATTCGAAAAAACCGGGATGCACCTTCTGGGCAATGGCAAAGACTGCCTCGGCGTCGTAGCCGGTCATGGCCCGCCAGTGAACGTCCTTGAACCGCATCATTCTGGTCCCATCAACAAAACGACCCGCGCGGTGAAGCGCGGGCCGAAAGATTGCAACAAAGCGTGACGCTTACTTGTCGTCGCGACCCTTGAGGGCAGCGCCCAGGATGTCGCCGAGCGAAGCGCCCGAATCGGACGAACCGAAATTGGCCACGGCTTCACGTTCTTCGGCGATTTCGAGCGCCTTGATCGAGAGCTGGATGCGGCCGGTCTTGCGGTCGTACTGGGTGACGCGTGCATCGACCTTGTCGCCCTTGGCGAAGCGCTCGGGGCGCTGGTCGTTGCGGTCGCGGCTGAGGTCGGCGCGGCGGATGAAGGCCGTGACGTCGGAGTCGGCGATGCGCACTTCGATGCCGCCGTCGTTGACTTCGACGACTTCGGTGGTGACCACGGCGTTCTTGCGCAGGCCCGTGCCATCGGAAGCACCGGTATCGGCCAGAGCTTCAGCGCCAAGCTGCTTGATGCCGAGCGAGATACGTTCCTTCTCGACATCGACGTCGAGAACCTTGGCCGAAACCATGTCGCCGCGGTTGTAGTCTTCGAGCGCGATTTCGCCCGACTTCTGCCAATCGAGGTCGGACAGGTGAACCATGCCGTCGACATCGCCTTCGAGGCCAATGAACAGGCCGAATTCGGTCTTGTTCTTGACTTCGCCTTCGATGGTCGAGCCAACCGGGTTCTTCTCGGCGAAAGCTTCCCACGGATTCTGCAGGGTCTGCTTCAACCCAAGCGAAATGCGGCGCTTGTCCGGATCGACTTCGAGCACAACCACATCGACTTCCTGGGAGGTCGAGACGATCTTGCCGGGGTGGACGTTCTTCTTGGTCCAGCTCATTTCGGAGACGTGGATCAGGCCTTCGATGCCCGGCTCCAGTTCCACGAACGCGCCGTAGTCGGTGATGTTGGTCACGCGGCCAGAGAACTTGGCTTCGATCGGATACTTGGCTTCGATGCCTTCCCAGGGATCAGCCTGGAGCTGCTTCATGCCAAGCGAGATACGGTGGCTCTCGTGGTTGATGCGAACGATCTGGACCTTGATGGTCTCGCCGATCGTGAGCACTTCGGACGGGTGGTTGACACGGCGCCATGCGATATCGGTGACGTGCAGCAGGCCATCGATGCCGCCGAGATCAACGAACGCACCGTAATCGGTGATGTTCTTGACCACGCCGTCGACAACCTGGCCCTCTTCGAGCTGCTGGACGATTTCCGAACGCTGTTCGGCGCGCGATTCCTCGAGGATGGCGCGACGCGAAACGACGATATTGCCGCGACGCTTGTCCATCTTGAGGATCTGGAACGGCTGCGGCACGTTCATGAGCGGGGCGATATCGCGGATCGGGCGGATGTCCACCTGCGAACGCGGCAGGAAGGCCACGGCGCCTTCGAGGTCGACGGTGAAACCACCCTTGACCTGGTTGAAGATCGTGCCTTCAACGCGCTCATTGGCGTTGTACTTTTCTTCGAGCTTGACCCAGCTCTCTTCGCGGCGGGCCTTCTCACGCGACAGGACGGCTTCGCCCATGGCGTTTTCGACGCGGTCGACATAGACCTCGACGTCCGAGCCGATGACGATCTGGCCGTCGCGGAAGGCCTGGCCGAATTCCTTGAGCGGCACGCGGCCTTCGGTCTTGAGACCGACGTCGATGATCGCCAGGTCCTTTTCGATGGCGACGACCTTGCCCTTGACCACGGTGCCTTCGGCGGCATCGTTGTCGACAAAGCTGTCGAGCAGCATCGATTCAAAATCTTCTTTAGTCACAGTTTGCTGTGCCAAACGTTTTCTCCATTGCGCCGGTGTTGAGGGTTGCTGATCCAGCCTGGGGCACGGGTCCGCCTTGACGAAATGCCAAAGCCGGCGCACGGAGCACCGCTTCCAGAAAGGACGATTCTTCTATCATTGTCCGGGCCAGGGCTTTGGATGATTGCCGGAATCCTGGAGCCTCAAGGAGGAAATTAGAGGACTTTCCGGTCCCCTGCCTTGAGCGCCATGGCCGTCTCGACAATCGCGATGGCAGCGCGGAGTGCGGCCTCTATACTCAGTTGCGTCGTATCGAGCAAGTGCGCGTCTTTCGCGCGATAAAAGCCGCCATGAGGATTGAGCATGTCGCGGGCATCCCGCTCCTCTATTTGGTGATAAAGGGCGTAACGGTCAACCGCCTCTCCCCTGGCTTCAAACTGGCGAGCACGCCGCTCCATGCGCGCCTTGCTGTCGGCCTGGATAAAGAGTTTCACATCGGCATCGGGGCAGATCTTGGTGCCGATGTCGCGCCCGTCAAGCACGGCACCGCCCTTTTGGAGGGCAAAGCTGCGCTGAAAGTCGAACAGCGCCTGGCGCACGCCGGCGATGACGGCGACCTTGGAGGCAAGGCTGCCGGCGCGTGCAGTGGTCAGGGTTTCGGGGTCGCGCAGGTCACGGGCGTCGAGCGCCTCTGCCGCAGCAACGGCCCTGTCGGGGAATTGATCAGTCTCTTCAAACTCTTGCACGGCCACTCCCACAGCACGGTAAAGCAGACCCGTATCCAGATGCGGCAGGCCATAATGGCGGGCAAGGCCGGCGGCCAGAGTACCTTTGCCCGAAGCGGCCGGTCCGTCGACGGCTATGATCATGACCCTATCCGATTGGCTTGACGCGTGGGGCACCCCTAGCATGGGTCCGGCCAGGCGTGCCACCCTTGCCGGACGCGCGCATTTTCAGTTTGACAGGCCGGGGCTTTCCACCTTAACCGGACTGCCCAATATCTGGCGCGGGCCGCGGCGGCCGGCCTGGCACCTTTTCCCTTTCGTGTGAGGCATGTGAAATGGCCAACGAACGCGGTACCAAGCGTACCGATCCCGATACCGGCAAGAAGTTCTACGATCTGAACATGGATCCGATCGTTTCGCCCTATACCGGCAAGTCCTACCCCCGCTCGTTCTTCGATACGCTGGCGGTCGGCAAGGCGACGACGCCGCGCAAGATCGATGATGAAGACGAGACGGAAGAAGAAGACGAGGCCGATGCCAGCGCACCCGAAATGGTGACGCTGGAGGAAGCCGATGCCGAAGAGAGCGGCGAGGATATTCCGGATACCGATGACGTCGAGGTCGATGAAGACCTGGGCGACGACGAGGAAGACGTGTTCCTCGAAGAAGACGACGAAGACAGCGACGATGGCCTCGGCTTCGATGTCGGCGACGACGAAGACCGCTGATTTGTCTCACCTTTTTTCGCCGGGGAGGGTTTTCCCCGGCGGATGAAAAAAGTGTCATTTAGGCACTTGCGTTGCGCGGAATCATCCACTAGGTTCCGCCTCGCTTCAGACGGGCAACGCCCCGACGAAACCCAAAACCACCGCAAGGTTGGTCGCGAAACCGAAGGCTTCGGCCGTTTCGCACCTTGTTCGGATGGGGCTATAGCTCAGCTGGGAGAGCGCTTGCATGGCATGCAAGAGGTCAGCGGTTCGATCCCGCTTAGCTCCACCAAATCCTCCCTTTTGCCAGCATCTGGTTAGCATCTGGCGCCTGTTAACGCGTTTGCGCTAACGCGTGCGGCTTATCGGTTGTCTCGCTTGGGCAGTTTCCTATAGTGGCGGCAGGTCCATATGGGGACGCGTCCGCTTGTCGTCCAATTCAACTTATCCACCCCTGCCCGATGCCAGGCCGGCGCCGTCCGTTTCGCGGCTCCGGCGCCTCAGCCGATTCGTCTGGCGGCGGCTCGACGCGCTTTCGGCGGGCGGGTGGCTCTTCGGGTTGCTGTTTGCAGCGCTGTCACTGACCCCTTCGCTCATTCCGCGCAATTTCGTGGTGCAGGGAGTTCTTTCGGGCTGCACCTTTGCATCCGGCTACGGCATCGGCGTTTTCCTGGTCTGGCTGTGGGACTTCCTCGAGCTGCGCTGGCCCAACCGGCGGGTGGCGCGCTGGACGGGGCGGCTCTGCGCCCTGGCGTGCCTCGTGCTGACGATCAGCTTTCTCTGGTTCTGGACCGGGTGGCAGAATTCGGTGCGCGCCGGCATGGGGGCGCAGCCGGTCGAGGCTACGCAGCCGTTGCTGGTGGCGCTGATTGCCATCGTGCCGGCTGCCGTGCTGATCGGGCTCGGCACGCTGATCGTGCATGGGGTGCGGCTCGTGGCGCGCTGGCTCGGACGGTTGATCCCGCGGCGGGTGGCGCTGGTCGGCGCCATGATCCTTGTTGGGCTGGCGACCGCGGCGATCGTGGACGGCGTGATCGCACGTGGACTGTTTTTTGCCGCCGACCGGTTTTACGGCAATTTCGACCGGCTCGTCGGCATCTCCCAGCCGCCCCCGACCGATCCGCTGAGGTCAGGCAGCGCCTCCTCGCTGATCGACTGGGACACGATCGGGCTCGATGCGCGCGTTTATGTCGAGAGCGGACCCACGGCCGAGGAGATCAGCGCCCTGACGGGAAAGGAAGCGGAAACGCCGCTGCGCGTCTATGTCGGCCTGCGCTCGGCCGAGGGGCCGGAGGAGCGCGCGGCGCTCGCGCTTGCGGAAATGGACCGGGTCGGGGCGTTCGACCGCGCGGTCCTCGTGCTGATCATGCCGGTGGGCACCGGCTGGGTGGAACCGGCGGCCATTGACACGCTCGAATTCCTGCACCGGGGCGATGTGGCCAGCGTTGCTGTGCAATATTCGTATCTGACGAGCTGGCTGTCGCTGGTTTCGGAGCCGGATGTGGGCGTTGAAACGGCACGGGCACTGTTCAACGCCGTTTATGCGCGCTGGACCGAGATGGACCGGGCGAGCCGCCCCCGGCTCTATCTCCATGGGCTCAGCCTTGGCGCCTATTCGTCGGCAGCATCGGCCCCGCTCTACGATATCCTGGGAGACCCGTTCGACGGCGCGCTCTGGGTGGGCCCGCCCTTTGCCACCGCCTCCTGGCGCACGACGACGGCGAGCCGCGATCCCGGATCGCCCGTCTGGCGGCCGCGGATCGGCAATGAAACAGCGGTGCGCTTTGCCAATGAGGGAAGCGACCTCGAAGGGCAGATCCACTGGGGGCCGCTGCGCATCGTTTACCTGCAATATCCCTCCGACCCCATCGTCTTCTTCGAACCCACACTGGCCTATCGCGAGCCGCTCTGGCTCAGCGGTTCGCGCGCGCCTTCGGTGTCTCCGCTTCTCAACTGGTATCCAGTGGTCACCTTCTTGCAGTTGCTGCTCGACATGGCCCTCGCCCAGACCGCCGAGATCGGCTACGGCCACGTTTATTCGCCGCAGGATTATTTCGATGCCTGGGTGGCGCTGACCGACCCGCAGGGATTTTCACCCCAGGAGCTTTCCGGGCTCAAGGCAGGGCTGGCCCGCCATGGGGAGCGGGAGTTGCTCGAGGGTGGGTGGTTTCGCAGGTAGGCCAGGTATCAGTAAGGTGGGACCTCGGGCATTAGGACATGCCGTCGTCCTCCGAGGCTTCGCTTTGCTGCGCGCCTCAGGATGAGGGCTGGAAGGCATTGCTTGGTTCAGCACTGACATGTCTTGTCTCGGAGCGATGCGAGAGCGTGTTACACCTCCTATCCGAACGGTATTGAACATGGCCAGAACACCAAGCTCGATCTCCAAGGCGCAGGGCCGTGCCATCTGGCAGGGGGCGCAGCGGCTCGACAGGGAGGCGCCGTTTGGGGCGGGGCCGGAGGCTGCGCTCGCCGCAATCCGGCAGCTTGGTTATGTGCAGATCGACACGATCAACGTCATCGAGCGGTGTCACCACCATATCCTGTTTACGCGCATACCCGAATATCGGCGCAGCGACCTGTCGCGCTTGCAGACAGAGGACAAGTCGATCATCGAATATTGGACCCACGCGCTGAGCTATGTGCCCACGGACGATCTCAAGTTTTTCCTGCCCCTGATGAAGCGCTATCGAGAACAGCCCAGCGCCTGGTTCGGCTCGGTCACCCCGGCCGAAATCAGCGCCATGAAGAAGCGCCTGCGCGCGGAAGGGCCGCTTTCGATCCGGGATATCGGGGACGACGAACTGGTCGACAAGACCCATCCCTGGGCGAGCCGGAAACCCTCCAAGCGCGTGCTGCAGCTGATGTTTTATCAGGGCCATGTCGCCATCGCGGCACGCGAGGGCATGGTCAAGACCTATGAGCTGGCCGAACGCCATTTCGGCTGGACCAGTGCACCAAGACCCGCGACGGAGCGCCAGGTGACCGCCTATCTGCTCGACCGGGCGCTGACGAGCCAGGGGATTGTGAGCCTTGATTCGATCTGCCACCTCAATGCTCCGGCCAAGAAGGCGGTGCATGAGCTGATCGCGACGCGGGTCAAGCGGCGGGAACTGGTGCCGGTTCTGGTTGAGGGCGCGGAAAAGGTGGCGCATTGGGCGCGGCCGGAAACGCTCGAGCAAAAATGGGACGAGAGCCAGCGGGTCCACATTCTTTCGCCGTTCGATCCGCTGATCATCCAAAGGAAACGGCTGAAACTGTTTTACGGCTATGACCACCTCTTCGAGGCTTATGTGCCGGCGGAGAAGCGGCGCTACGGCTATTTCGCCCTGCCGGTGCTGGTGGGCGACCGGATCGTTGCGGCGATCGATCTCAAGACCGACAGAACCCTTGGGAAACTACTTGTGCAGAAATGGACCTGGACGGCGGAATTCGGGGCCGAGGAGAAGGCGGCGATCGATGGGGAACTGGAGCGGTTCGAGCGATTTCAATTAGGAGGGTGAGGGCTGGCATGCTGGCGCGTGGCGCCCCCCTTATCGGGAGGGAGAGGAATAGCAGCAGTGCTCGGGAGGACCCAGCGCTTCTTCTGCCTCCGGGAGAGAAGCAGCTTGCGCGCATCGTCGTCTCCCGCACTGGACAAGCCCCCCTGCTCCCGGTTCTATCCGCGCATGGAAAAACCTGATCGATTCCCCGATGTGATGCTGTTGGCGGCGGGGCTTGGGACGCGGTTGCGGCCGCTGACCGAGACAATGCCGAAACCGCTGGTGCCAGTGGGCGGCGTCCCGCTGATCGAGCGGGTGATGGCCAATGCCCGGGAGGAAGGAGCCAAGCGCTTTGTGGCCAATGCCCATTATCTTGCCGATCAGGTGCTGGCGCATTTTGGGGGGCTGGTGAAGGTCAGCCGCGAGGAAACCCTGCTGGACACGGGCGGCGGGTTGAAACGCGCGCTACCCATGCTCCATTCCGATCCATTTCTGGTGATGAATACGGATGCCTTCTGGCCCACCGGGGTGGACCGGCCCCTGGCGCGCATGCGCGCCCGCTATGGGGGACAAGAGGATGTGGTGCTGCTTTGTATCCAGCCGGGCCGGGCCACCGGCTTTGGGCGCAGCCATGATTTCTGCCTCGATCCCATGGGCCGGGTGACCCCTGATTACGGAGCGCCGGTGATCTATGGCGGGGTGGCGCTGATGGGGGCGGACGTTTTCAGGGACACCCCGGACGGAGCCTTTTCGCTGACCAAGATCTTCGACCGGGCGCTCGAAGGAGAGACGCTCAAGGGTGTCGTGCTCGATGCCCCCTGGTTCCATGTCGGCGACCCCGCGGCTCTGGCGCAGGTCGAAGAGCTGCTCGGCGCATGAGCCTTTTCACGATCGCGCCCCATGCCCGGTTTTTGCCAACGCTCGCGCAAGCGGTGATGGATGGACGCATTCTCGGAGACTGGCCGCGCGAGGGTCCGTTCTGGCTCAGCGACATCACCATCATTCTGCCCACCCAGCGCGCGCGGCAAGCGCTGGCCGAGGCCTTTGCTGCGCATCCGCAATTTACCGGGCTCCTGCCCGATATCAGAACATTCGGGGGCGATCCCGGCGATGAAGAACCTTTTCTGCCGCCCTTCGATGCCCTGCCGTCTCCGCCGCCGGCCAGTATGCTGCAGCGGCGGCTGGTGTTGTCGCGGCTCGTTGCCGCCTGGGCGCATAGTCCGGTCGGCGGGCAGGCCTTTGCCACCCCACCGACGGCCGCCGAAATCTTTTCGATGGCGGATTCGCTTGCCCATGTGTTCGACGATCTCGCCATCGAGGAGCGGGGCCCGGCCGAACTGCGCGCGCTCGGGGCCGAACTCGGACCCGATCTCGGCGCCTATTGGCAGCAGACGCTGACCTTTCTCGAAATCGCCCTATCGGCCTGGCCCGCCATGCTCGCCGAACTCGGTCGCGCCGACCCAGCGCAATTGCGCGGCGCGCGGCTCGACCGGCAGGCGGAGGGCGCGGCGGTGCTTTATGGCAACCGGCCGGTGATCGCGGCGGGTTCGACCGGCTCGATTCCGGCGACTGCGCGGCTCTTGCGGGCCATCGAGAGATTGCCGCGCGGGGCGCTGGTGCTGCCCGGGCTCGACACGCAGATGTCGCCGCAAGTGCACAAGGCGCTGCTCGATCCCACGGAGAGCCCGCACGGGCATCCGCAATATCACCTGGGCAAGCTCCTGCGTACGCTGGGCGCGGGGCCCGCGCAGGTGGTGGAACTGGCAGCAAGCCCGCATCCGCGCACGCCGCTCCTGCACAAGGCGCTGGCGCTGACCTCGGACACCGCCAACTGGGCCGGGGAACGGCCGGAGGCGGATGTGCTCGCAAATGCGCTGGCCGGCGTTTCGGTGATCGCGGCGCGGCACGAGGACGAGGAGGCCCGCGCCATCGCCCTTTGTGCCCGGCAGGCGCTTGCCGAGCGCAAGACGGTGGGGATCATCACGCCCGATCGCAACCTGGCGCGGCGGATCGCGGCGGAACTGGCCCGGTTCGACGTTTACGTGGACGATGCGGCGGGGGCGCCGCTTTATCAATCCACCGCGGGGCGTCTGGCGCGGCAGATCCTGACGCTGGCTGTCAATCGCTGCGCGGCGGTGGATCTGATCGCGCTGTTGCGCAATCGCGCGGCGCTTCTGGGGCGGAGCCGCAAGGCCGTGGCAAGTCTTGCCGACCAGATCGAGCTGGCGCTGTTGCGCGGTCAGCGGCCGGCGCCGGGCCTCGAAGGTCTGCGCAAGGGGCTTGCCGATCATCTGGCGAGGCCGCCCAAGCATGCGCTGCGCCGGCTGAGCGAGGCCGATGGGGCGGCTATACTGGTGCTCTTGAGCGATATCGAAGCGGGGATGGCGCCGCTTACGCGCATCCTTGAGGCCGGACAGATCCGGGCGGCGGACCTGGCGGCGGCCGTGGCGAGCGCGGTAGCGGCGTTTGCCGATGGCGCCCCGTTGCGCGGGCATGACGAATTGCGCCGCTGGGCCACGGAAATGGCGGGCCTTGCGGGCGAGGGGCATGTCTTTGCGCCACGCGGGCTCGACAGCGTCCTTGCGGCGCTGATGAACGGGTTCCAGGTGCGCAACCGGCTTGACCGGCGCACCGATATCGCCATCTGGGGCCAGATCGAGGCGCGGCTGATGAGCCCGGACGTGACCATCCTCGGCGCGCTCAACGAAGACGTGTGGCCCGAGCCGGCCGATCCCGGGCCGTGGTTGAGCCGGGGCATGCGGCTTGCGGCGGGGCTCGAGCCGCCCGAGCGGCTGCAGGGGCTGGCGACGCATGATTTCGCCCAGGCCATGGGCAATGGGCAGGTGGTGATCGCCTATGCCGACCGCATGGGGACGAGCCCGGCCCTGCCCTCGCGCCTCGTGCAGCGGCTCGATGCCTTTGTGGGCGACGATGCGGCTGATGCCATGCGGGCGCGGGGCCGGCAATGGATCGCGGCGGCGCGGGCCATCGATGCGGTGGACCGGGTCGTGCCGGCAAGCGCGCCCACGCCCAATCCGCCCGCTGCCATCCGGCCACGCAAGCTCTCGGTCACCGAAATCGAAACGCTGATGCGCTCGCCCTATGATCTTTATGCCCGGCACGTGCTCAGGCTCAGGCCCTTCGATCCCTTGGGCGAAACGCCGGATATGCGCGAGCGCGGCACGATCATCCACGATGTACTCGCCCGGTTCGTGATCGAAAAACACGATCCGGCGGCGCCGGGGGCCTTCGAGACGATCATGGCCATGGCGGCGGAAGCGTTTTCTGGGCTCGATGGGATCGGGGAGCGGCGCGACATCTGGCTCAAGCGCTTCGCCACCGCGGCGCAGCAATTTCTCGAGTTCGAAAGCGCGCGAGACGGCCGGGTCAAGCTGCGTCACGCAGAGATCCGTGGCGAGATCGCGCTGCCCCTCGCCGAAGCCTTTCGGCTGAGCGGACAGGCCGACCGGATCGACGAGATGACGGATGGGACCGTGGAAATCCTCGACTTCAAGACCGGCACGCCGCCCAAGCCTTCGGCGATGAAGGGGTTCGAGGCGCCGCAATTGCTGCTCGAGGCGATGATGGTCAAGTTAGCCGGCATGCCCGGCATCCCGCCGGTCAACACGAGCGCGCTGACCTATGTCAAGATCGGGCTCGGGCCCGACGCCTTTATGCCCTCCGGCTTCAAGACGGCCGATGACATGCCGATCATGGCCGCGGCCGAGGAGATCAGCCGCAGAATGCAGGGGCACATCGACCACTTCCTCTTCCGCCAGACGCCGATGCTGGCGCGGATCATGCCGCTTGCCGGGCAGCGCTTTGCCGGAGCTTACGACCATTTGGCGCGGGTGGCCGAATGGACGGCGGTCGATGGCGGGGAGGACGAGGCATGAGCCGGGGCGAACTCGTCATCCCGTTTGATACCAGCGCCGCGCAGGGCAAGGCGATCGATCCCATGCGCTCGATCTGGGTTGAGGCCAATGCCGGATCGGGCAAGACCTATGTTCTGACCCGGCGCGTCCTGCGGCTGCTTCTGGCCGGGGTGAAGCCGGAATCGATTCTTTGCCTCACCTATACCAAGGCAGCGGCTGCCGAGATGCGCAAGCGCGTCTCGCACGAGCTGGCGCAATGGGCGGTGCTTGCAACGGCCGACCTCGCCAGGGAACTGGAAACCCTGCTCGGTCAGCGGCCCGGCACGGACATGCTGCGCGAGGCGCGGACGCTTTTTGCCCGCGCGCTCGAAACACCCGGCGGGCTGCGCATCCTGACCATCCACGCCTTTTGCGAGGCGGTGCTGCATCGCTTTCCGATCGAAGCGGGCGTACCGTTCGACTTCGCCGTGATCGAGGAAGACCAGCAGGCAAACCTGATCATGCAGGCGCGCGAAAGCGTGCTGGCCGAGGGGCTGCGCGGCGGCGCCAACAGCGCGGCGGTCGAAACGCTTTTCACGCTTTTGAGCGATCACAGCATCGGCGAGGCGATCAACGAGGCGCTGGCGCAGGGCGCGCGCCTCAAGCCGCTCCTGGCGGATCCTGAAGGGGCAAAGCAGCGCTTGCGGGCGCTGATCGGGAGCGGAGAGCGATCGACCACGCAGCTTGTTGCCGACATGGTGGGCAGGAGCCATCTCAGCCCCGCAACGATCCGCGAAATCGTGGGCTGTCTGAAGGGGGACCCCACCGGCAACACCAAGTGTGCGGACCTTCTGGCGCGGCTCGATCCGGACCGGATCGAAGCCGATCTCTTGCGCGCGGTGTTCTTTACCGGCAAGGGCGAGCCGCGCAGCCGGCTGATGGTGAAGGCCGAACAGGCGGCCTTTCCGCACCTTTTCGAACTGCTGAGCGCCGAACAGGAGCGGCTTGTCGCGCTCGACATAGCGCTCAAGGCTGCGCAAATGGCCGAACGCAGCGCTGCCATTCTCGATATTCTCGTTGCCATTGCTGCACGCTACGAAAACGACAAGCGGCGCCATGCCCTGCTTGACTTCGACGATCTGGTGGAACGGCTCGGCGACCTGCTCGACAATCCCGCTATCGGCCCCTGGGTGCAGTACAAGCTCGATGCAGGGATCGAGCATATTCTCGTCGATGAAAGCCAGGACACCAATCACCAGCAATGGCGGGTGGTGAAGGCGCTGGCGGCGGAGTTCTTTGCCGGTGAAGGCGCGGCGCAGCGGCCCCGCTCGATCTTTGCAGTGGGCGACCAGAAGCAGTCGATCTACTCGTTTCAGGGCGCGCAGCCGGCGCTGTTCGGCACGACGGGGCATGAGTTCGAAAAACGCGCCGCGGCCGCCGAAATGGCTTTCGCGCGCTTGCCGCTTCACACCAGCTTCCGCACGCTCAAGGGCATTCTGGACGCCGTGGACCTGACTTGCCGGCGAGAGGATATCCAGCGCGCCCTGCTCTCGGAAGAGCCGGTCCTGCATGTAGCTGCCCGCAGCCAGCCCGGCGGCAAGGTGACGCTGTGGCCGCCGGTCCAGACACAAAAGGGGGAAACCGGTGGAGAGGACTGGCCCACCGAACCGCTCGTGGCCGAGCAAAGCGGGCCGCGCCAGGTTGCCATGCGGATCGCGGGGGAAATCCGCGCCTGGATCGACAATCGCCGACCGCTCGAACAGCGCGGCAGGGCCGTTGCGGCCGACGATATCCTGATCCTCGTGCAATCGCGCAGCGCGCTGTTTCAGGAAATCATTCGGGCCCTGCGGCTGATGAAGATCCCGACCCCCGGCGCCGACCGCTTGGCGGTCACCGGCCATATCGTGGTGCTCGATCTGCTTGCACTGATCGATGTGCTGCTCAACCCCGCCGACGATCTGCAGCTCGCGGCCCTCCTGCGCTCGCCGCTTTTCGACTTTTCCGAAGACGACCTCTTCAACCTCGCGAGCACACGGGCCGAACGCCAGACCCTGTGGTCCGCGCTCCTCGCTTCGGTGCACCCGGCGGCCATGGCGGCGGCCGAGCGGCTGACCGAGTGGCGCGCTGCGCTTGATTTCGAGCGGCCCTATGAGTTCCTTGCCGGCGTGCTCTATGCCCATGGCGGGCTCAAGCGCTTTCATGGCCGGCTCGGACCGGAAGTGGACGAGGTGCTTTCCGAACTGCTGGATCTGGCACTGCAGCACGAACAGAGCGAACAACCCTCGCTTCAGGGCTTTGCCGCCGCCATGCGCCAGCGGCAAGTCTCGATCAAGCGTGAACTGGCCGAGGCGGGCGGCGGCGTGCGCGTGATGACCGTGCACGGGGCCAAGGGGCTCGAAGCGCCTATCGTGATCATGGCAGATGCGGCGAGCAAGCCGAGCGGCAAGCAGACCGGCAAGCCGGTCTATGTGCTGACCGAGGCGCCGGGGCCGCTGCTGATCCACGCCAGCGCCAGCGCCCAGCATGTGCCCGAGACGAGCGCGATCAAAACCGCAATCGACGACACGCTCTTTGAGGAATATTGGCGCAAGCTTTATGTCGCCATGACGCGGGCCGAGGACGAACTCTATGTAACCGGCGCCCTGACCGCCAGGGGCAAGGTGGATGGGACATGGTATGAAGCCATAGCAGAAGGGCTCGGCGGGAATCTCGAGGCCGAAGAGCACGAGGGTACGGTGACCGCGCTCGTTTATCCGGCCCACCGCGTGGCTCCGGTGCCTGCTCCGCTTGCAGGTGACGCGATGGACGCGCCGGAGGCGTGGCGCGATCCGCCGCCCCTGCCCGAATTTGCCGCTCCACCGGTGATTTCGCCCTCCCACGCCCATGATGGAAGCCGGGATGAACCGGCGCTGATCACCGCAGCCGAACGGGTGCGCGACGCGGAGACCGCCCGGCAATCGGGCCTCGCGCTGCATGCCCTGCTCCAGCATCTGGGCAAGGTCGACCGGACGCTTTGGCCAAGCGTCATTCCCAATGCACTCGAGCTGCTTTTGCCCGAGCACGCAGCGGAGCGGGAGCGCCTGGCGCTCAAGGCGCGGTCCATCCTTGAGAAGCCTGCCTTTGCCCGCCTGTTCGGACCGGGGAGCCGCGCCGAAGTGCCGTTTCTGCTCGATGCGATGCGCGAGGGGGAACCAATCCGGCTATCGGGGCGTATCGATAGGCTCGTGGTTGACGATCAGGGGGTTCTGGTGGTCGACTACAAATCCGATGCGACGGCACCGAAGGGATTCGATCAGGTGCCGGGGAGGTACGTTACGCAACTTGCCCTATATGCACTGGTTGCAGGTCAGCTCTTCCCCGGGCGTCCCGTAGAGGCGGCGATCCTCTGGACCGAACTGGAATCATTAGTGAATCCGCCGCCCGAACAGCTCGCCGCGGCAACAAGAGGTTTCACCCTCAGGTGAACGATCTTGCACCAAGGCTGGACACTGACCAACTTTGGGAGCAATGAAGCCACCGCTTTCAACCCAAAAGGCAAAACCCATGACGAAGCAAGTTTCCGACGCCAATTTTGGCGAGGAAGTCCTGAACTCCCAAGAGCCTGTTCTGGTGGATTTCTGGGCGGAATGGTGCGGGCCCTGCCGGGCGATCGCCCCCCTGCTCGATGAACTGTCCCAGGAACTCTCGGGCAAAGTGAAAATCGTCAAACTCAATGTCGACGAAAATCCCTCGACTACAGTCAAGTATGGCGTCCGCTCGATCCCGACCATGATCCTGTTCAAGAACGGGGAAGCTGCCGACATGAAGATCGGCGCCGGTACGCCCAAGGCCGGTCTGACCAAGTGGCTGGAAGGCCACGCGGCGTAAGACCGATCTATCTGATCATTGAAAGCGCCGCTGGATTCCCGGCGGCGTTTTTGTTTGGGCAGGCTGGTGAGTGTGGTCGCGCCCTCGCCCTGACCCTCCCCACGAAGGGGCGAGGGCTTCAGTAAGGGGCTTTTTGGGCGCCTGCCGGCAGCACCCGATGGCGCCACAATCCTGCCCGCAATTCACCATTGGCCCCCGAGATGCGGCTCTGCTACCTCTACCGGCCGAACCATCACCGGAGAGCAGTTTTGGCACTCGATCTAACCGCCGCCCCCTTCGCGCTCGACGAAGAGGCCATTGCCTGGGTGCATACGACGCGCGATGGGCTCAGCCCGCGCGACAAGCTGGCCCAGCTCTTCGTGCTGCTGGCGCGCGGCAGTTCGGCCGATGCGCTCGACATGGTGCGCACCTTCCGCCCGGGCGGGGTGACGCGGATTTACGGGGATGACCTGGCCGACGAAATCGGCTTTGCCGCAGCGCTCGATGCGGTGGGACCCGCGCCCATGCTGGTGAGCGCCGATCTCGAAGGCAGCCGCATGAGCCTGCCTTTCGGCACCTCCGTGCCCAATCCCCTGGGGCTGGCAGCCGTCGACGATGTGGAGGCCACCTCCGCGATTTCGCGGATCATGGCCGAAGAAGCGCGCGCGGTGGGGCTGAACTGGAGTTTTACTCCCGTTATCGACATCAACGCCGCCTGGCGCAGCGCCATTGTCGGCACCCGCTCCTATGGCAGCGATGTCGACCGGATCGAGCGTCACGCGCTGGCCCAGATCCGAGCCTTCCAGGACGGGGGCGTGGCGGCGACGGTGAAACATTGGCCGGGCGAAGGGTTCGACGATCGTGACCAGCACCTGGTGACCACGGTCAATCCGCTGAGCCTTGTCGAGTGGGAAGAAAGCTTCGGGCGGCTCTATCGCGCCGCGATCAAGGCCGGGGTGATGAGCGTTATGTCCGCCCATATCGCCTTTCCCGCCTTTGTGCGTGAACTCGATCCCGAGGCCAAGGCCGAGGCTTTCCGTCCCGCTTCGCTCAGCCGCGTGCTCAACGAGACGCTCTTGCGCGAAGGGCTCGGGTTCAACGGGCTGATCGTGTCGGACGCAACCCCGATGGCGGGCCTTGGCGATTGGGGGCCGCGGGACGAAACCCTGCCCGAACTCATCATTGCCGGATGCGACGTCATTCTGTTTTCCGACGACCCCAATGGCGACCTGATGCGTCTCGTCAAAGCCGTCGCCGATGGGCGCCTGACCCAGGAGCGGGTGGACGAGGCCGTGACGCGGGTCCTTGCGCTCAAGGCGGCGCTCGGCCTCCACAAGGAGCGGAGCGAGCCCAATCACGACGAGGCGAGCCGTATCGTCAACCGGCCAGAAAGCGCTGCGACTGCCAAAATGGTCACCCAGCGCATGCCGACACTGGTCAAGGACGTCGCCGGCCTCCTGCCGCTGTCGCCGGCCAAGCACAAGCGCGTGCTGATCTATTCAACCGGTGCGGTGCAGCCTTTTGCGCCTGAGCCTATCCCCTTGTCGCTGCCACAGTTATTGTCGGACGAAGGCTTCGAGGTAACGCTCCATACGCCTGACATGAGCGTGCGGGCGCAGGATTTCGACCTCGTGCTTTACCTTCTGGCCGAAGAAACGCTGCTAACCCGAAGCCGGATTTTTCTTGATTGGAAGCGGCTGACGGGCACGGTGTTCGGCGCCATGCACCGGCATTGGCACGAAGTGCCGACGCTCGTCGTGTCGCTGGGCTATCCCTATTATCTTTACGACGCGCCCCGGGCGCCCACTTATGTCAACGCCTATGGCTCAAGCGACGCCATCCAGGCCGCCGTGCTCGAGGCGCTACTGGGCCGGGTGCCTTTTGCCGGTACCAGCCCGGTCGATGCGTTTTGTGGTCTTGAGCAGGCGCAGTATTAGCAGCAGTAGCCCTCATGGTGAGGTGGGCGGCATAGCCGCCCCTCGAACCACGGGGGCGTGGCCTTGACGGCCCTGGGCACGCCCACCTCCTTCGAGGCTACGCTGCGCTCCGCGCCTCAGGACGAGGGCTGGGCGCGTCCCGAGGCAGATGATCAATCCGGCGGCGTTCCATTCTTGGCCAGCACGTCGCCGGCAAGATAGAGCGAGCCGCAGATGAGCACGCGCGCATCGGGGATTTCGGCGGCTGCCTTGAGTGCCGAAACGATCGAGCGCATGGGGCGGGCGGCAAAGCCGATGTCCCGGGCCCGCGCGAAGATGTGAGCGGCAGGATGAGCATTGGCTTCGCCCGGAATGGTCAGGGCCAACACCTCCGGGGTGAAGGGGGAAAAAGCCGTCAAAAATCCGCCGGGGTCGCGGGTGTTCATCATGCCCATGATCAGAACCAGCGGTCGCGGCCGAGCCTGATCGAACGCGGCGATGGTGCGCGCCAGAGCCGCGGCGCCATGTGTGTTGTGGCCGCCATCGAGCCAGAGTTCGTGCCCCGCGGGAAGAAGATCACGCAGGGTGCCCGAACGGATCGGCTGCATGCGGGCCGGCCAGGTCACGCGGCGGAGGCCCTCGGCAAAATCCTTCTCACCAACCGGCAGCCCGAAATGGCGCGCGGCGGCAATGGCAAGGGCGGCATTGTCAAACTGGTGGGGCCCCAAAAGGGCGGGCGGCGGCAGATCGAGCATGCCTTCCTCGTCGGTGTAGACGAGGCGGCCATCTTCGCTGACCCCGTGAAAATCCTCACCCTGCCAGAGCGGCGCAATACCGAGGCGATGGGCGGAGCGCTCCAAAACCTTGCGGCCTTCATCGCGCTGGATGCCCATGACCGATTTTGCGCCACGCTTCAAAATACCGGCCTTGTTGGCGGCGATTTCGGCGATGGTGCGGCCCAAAAAGCCCTGATGGTCATAGTCGACCGGGGTGATGATCGTGCCAAGCGGATGTTTGACGACATTGGTGGTGTCATAGGTTCCACCCATGCCGGTTTCGAGCAGGAGGAAATCGGCCGGGGTTTCGGCAAAGAGCTTGAAGGCGGTGACGGTGGTCACCTCGAAAAAGGTAATGCCTTCACCGGCATTGATTTTCTCCACCTCTTCCAGCGCCCTGTTGAGGGTTCGGGTATCGACGAGCTTGCTGGCGAGGCGAATGCGCTCGTTGAAGCGCACGAGATGGGGGGAATTATAGACGTGCACCGTCTTGCCCGCTGCTTCGAGGAACGCGCGAAGATAGGCGATCGTGGAACCCTTGGCATTGGTGCCGGCGACGTGGATGGTCGGCGGCAGGCGGTCCTGCGGATTGCCCAGCTTTTGGAGAAGCGGCAACATGCGATCGAGGCTGAGATCGATCAGCTTGGGATGAAGCCCGGACAGGCGTTTCAGAATGGCGTCGGTGCGGGACATTGTGTCTCCGGAAGTCGGCGGTGGCGAAGCACCATTACACCGTCACCACCGGGCTTGTCCCGGTGGTCCATGGCTCAGCAGAGATGGATTGCCCGGACAAGCCGGGCAATGATGGTGAAGCGTAGGGCCTTGTGCGCTACTTCCTGAGCTCGCCGCCCGTCGTCTTGGTGACGGCAGCCACAATCGCGGCCGAGACTTTTTCGATATCCTCGTCGGTCAGCGTGCGGTCCTGGGGCTGCAACGTCACTTCGATGGCGACCGACTTCCTGCCTTCCCCCACGTGGGCGCCCTCGAATACGTCGAAAATGCCGACATTGGTGATGAGGCTCTTGTCGGCGCCACGCGCCGCGCGAAGAAGCGTTGCAGCCGGAACCGTACGGTCCATCACGAAGGCAAAATCGCGGGATACCGGCTGGAATTGCGAAAGAGCGATCGCCGGCTTGGTCTTGGTCGCCTTCTTGCGGCCTTCCGGCAGCGCATCGAGGTCGATTTCGAAGGCCGTAACGGGCCCCTCGATATCCATCTCGGCTGCAAGCGCGGGGTGCAATTCGCCGAACCAGCCCAGAGTCAGTTTGGGTCCAAGCGCGATGCGACCGCCGCGGCCCGGATGACTCCATTGGGCGGCTTCCGGCAGGACCTGGGCTTTTTCGACGTCAACGCCGAGCGCGTCGAGCACGGCGGCAAGATCGGCCTTTGCGTCCCAGACGGAAACAGGCTCTGCCTTGCCGGACCAGTGGCGGCCAGAGCCGTCGATTCGGGCCGTGCCGGTGCGGATGCCCGAGGCATAGGTGTGCTGGCCTTCGGGCTTGTCGGAGAGAAAGATCTGTCCGACTTCGAACAGCGCCACATCGGCAAAGCCGCGATTTGCGTTGCGGCGGGCGCCGGCGAGGAGACCCGGTAGGAGCGAAGGCCGCATGTCGGTCATATCCGAGGCGATGGCATTGGCGAGCTGGCGATCCTCAGTGCCGCCGCCGAAGCGCCTGGCCTCCTCATTGGAGATGAAGCTCCAGGTCACGGCCTCGTCAAGCCCACGAGCAGCCAGGGTTCGCCTGGCGATGCGACGGCGGTTCTGGATGGTGGTGAGGATGCGGGGTGCGACGTGGTTGAGGCGGGCCAACGGCTCGACCGGTACGTTGTCGACCCCGACTATGCGCATGACTTCTTCGACAAGGTCGGCCTTCTGCGTCACGTCCGGACGCCAGGACGGCACCTTGACGTGAAGGGTCGTGCCCGCGCCTTCGGCCACGAAGCCTAGTGCGTCGAGGATGGTTTCGATACGCTCGGGAGTGACGTCGAGGCCGGTGAGGCGGCGCACTTCGCTCAAGGGGAATTCGACCGCAGTATCGGGGAAAACGTCTTCGCCCGAAATCGCCGGCTCGGCAGGTTCACCCCCGCAGAGTTCGAGAACAAGGCGAGTGGCGAGTTCCATGCCGGGTTCGGTCAGCGCGGGGTCGACGGACCGTTCGAGGCGATAGCGCGCGTCGGACACGATGCCGGTCTTGCGGCCGGTGCGGGCGATCAGTTCGGGATCCCAGCTGGCGCATTCCATGAAGACATTGGTGGTCTCGTCGGTGACGCCCGAACGAATGCCGCCCATGATGCCGCCAAGGCAGAGCGGGCCCTTGCTGTCGGCAATAACGGTCATGGTCTCGTCGAGCGTATAGACTTTGTTGTCGAGCGCATCGAACGCTTCGCCACGGGCATTGCGCAACACCATCTCGCCTTCGATTCTGTCAGCATCATAGGCGTGGAGCGGGCGGCCCCAGCCGAGCGAGACGAGATTGGTGATATCGACGATCGCGTTGATGGGCCTGAGGCCAACGGCGCGGAGACGCGCCTGCAGCCAATCGGGCGAGGGGCCATTTTTCACATTGGCGATGTAGCGGCCGGCAAATTTGCGGATCGCCTTGGGCTCGTCACCAGAGAACTGGTGCGGCAATGGCGCGATCGGGCTTTTGCCAACCGATGGCACGGGCGAAAAATCAGTGGTCTTGAGCGTGCCGAGGCCAAAGGCGGCAAGATCGCGCGCCACACCATAAACCCCGGTCGCATCACCCCGATTGGGTGTGATGGAGATATCGAAAACGACGCCGTTGATGCCGGCATAATCGACATATTTTTGGCCGATCGGAGCGTCTTCGGGCAGCTCGATGATCCCGTCATGGTCGTTGGAGAGCTCGAGCTCGGCCGCCGAACACAGCATGCCATTGGAGGGAGCGCCGCGAATGACGACGCCGCCCTTGAGTTCAAAATCCTTGCCCGGAATATAGGTGCCGGGGAAGGCAAAGACCGACTTCATACCCGTGCGCGCATTGGGCGCTCCGCACACGACGTCGATCAACTCGCCGGTGCCGGCGTCGACCTTGCAGATATTGAGATGATCGGAATTGGGGTGGGGCTTGGCTTCCACCACATGGGCAATGACGAACTTTTCGAGCACCTTGCCCTGGGATTCGATGCCTTCGAGTTCAAGCCCGACCATGGTCAGCGCCGTCCCGATCTCCTCGGCCGAAGCGGTGGTGTCGAGATGTTCCTTGAGCCAGTCCAGAGTGAATTTCATTTTTTTGGCTCCTTAGCTCGAAAGTCCGCCGAAAAGCGTCGGTAAGTCCAATGGGCGGAAACCGTAGTGCTCGATCCAGCGCTGGTCGGCGTCGAAGAAGGCGCGCAGGTCCGGCATGCCGTATTTGAGCATGGCGAGGCGATCGATGCCGATGCCCCAGGCAAAGCCCTGATAGACATCCGGATCGAGCCCGGCATTACGGATGACATTGGGATGGACCATGCCGCAGCCCAGGATTTCAAGCCAATCGCAGCCTTCACCGATCTTCACTTCCGAGCCGGAGCGATCGCACTGGACGTCGACTTCCATACTCGGTTCGGTAAACGGGAAAAAGCTCGGGCGGAAGCGCAGGGTGACGCTGGGGACTTCGAAGAAGGCCTTCAAAAATTCCTCGAGCACCCAGCGCAGCTGACCGATATGGGATTCCTGGTCGATGACGAGGCCTTCGACCTGATGGAACATCGGGGTATGGGTCTGGTCGCTATCGTTGCGATAGGTACGGCCGGGCATGACCACGCGGATCGGTGGATCTTGCGCGGGCGTCATATAAGCGGCGGCCGGCTTTTCGTTGGTGTTCTGCATGACGCGCACCTGGACGGGCGAAGTGTGCGTGCGCAGCACCTTCTTCACCCCATCGGCGCCGGGCTTCATAAAAAACGTGTCGTGCATTTCGCGCGCCGGGTGGCCTTCGGGAAAGTTGAGCGCGGTGAAATTATAGTAGTCGGTCTCGATATCGGGCCCCTCGGCGATCGAAAAACCCATGTCCGAGAAGATGGCGGTGATTTCGTCGATGGTCTGGGAAATCGGGTGAATGCGCCCCTTGGCGGTCGGGGCGGGCGGCAGCGGCAGGGTGACATCAAGCGTTTCGGCCTGCAAACGGGCTTCAAGCGCGGCACCCTTGAGTTCGCTCGAGCGCGCTTCGACGAGCCCGGCAATCTCGGTCTTGAGCCCGTTGATGGCCGGGCCGGCCGACTTGCGGTCTTCCGGAGCCATCGTGCCAAGCGTTGCGAGAAGGGCCGAAACCGACCCCTTCTTGCCCAGAGCCGACACGCGAACAGCATCGAGCGCCGCTTCGTTTTCCGCTGCCGCTATGGCTGCGGTCAGCTCGGCGCGCAGAGTGGAGATTTGTGCTTCCAGGGACATAGTGTTCTCGCGGTAGACAGGCGTGGCGGTTAGAGCATTTTGAGCGGCGGGAGTCAGCGAATTTTTGCGCTGGCTTTTCCCCGTTCGCACCGTCACCACCCGGCTCGTCCGGGTGGTCCACCCCTCCCCCCGCATGGATTGCCCGGACAAGCCGGGCAATGACGGCGGAGGAGTGGTTTCAGCATGGGGACAGACCAAAACAAAACGCCCCGCGCCAGCCCTTTTCGGGATGGCGCAAGGCGCGGATTGACCTCAGCTGGGCGGAGGACTGGTCTTAGGCGGCAGTGACGCGGGCGTGGGTCGTCTTGTCGACGCCCTCGAGATAAGCCAGCGCTGCCTTGGCCTTGGTGACCAGGGCGCCGAACGCTTCGGGCTGGGTGATCGCGAGATCGGACAGCACCTTGCGGTCGACGGCAATTTCAGCCTTGCTGAGGCCGTCGATAAATCGGTTATAGGTCAGGCCATATTCACGCACGGCGGCGTTGATACGCTGGATCCAGAGCGCGCGGAAGTTGCGCTTCTTGACGCGACGATCGCGATAGGCGTACTGGCCGGCCTTTTCGACGGCCTGCTTGGCAATACGGATCGTCGACTTGCGACGGCCATAATAGCCCTCGGCGGCCTTCAAGACCTTCTTGTGACGGGCGTGGGCGGTTACGCCTCTTTTTACGCGTGCCATGTTCTAGTGTCCCTTCAGCTTAGCGGTTGTACGGCATGTACCACTTCACCAGACCCTCGTCGCCCTTGGACAGGATCTTGGTGCCGCGGTTGGTGCGGATGTACTTGGCGTTGTGGCTGATCAGGCGGTGGCGCTTGCCGGCGACGCCGGCCTTCACCTTACCCGAGGCGGTGAAGCTGAAACGCTTCTTGGCGCCGGACTTGGTCTTCATCTTGGGCATTTTGCGGGTCCTTATGGTCTGAACGGGCTCTTGCGGGCCCATCGCTTTCAAAGACCGCCACGGCATGCCTTTTGGCCGGGCGGTCCGGAGATGCGGCTCTATAGGGGGAATGGGGAGGAAAGGCAAGGCCTCCGCGCCCTCAATGTGCCCCAGCCGGCGCCTCGGCATCGGAATAGTTCCGCAGCGCGAAAAAGACGGCAATGGCGAGGACGCCGATGAGCCCAGCGGCACTGTGGAGCACGACGCCGTGCGCGTTGGAAAAGGCGAGCCGAGCCGCCTCGACAAGCGGCTGGCCGGCGGCGCCCAGAGCGCTGGCGGCGAGCATGGTTTCACCGATCGACTGGCTGGCCCCGGCAGGGAGGCTCAGCGCAAGATCGGCAGGCAGGCGCAGCGCGCCGGCATAGACCGAGCCGAGCAGCACGCCCAAAAAGGTGATTCCAAGGCCTGCGCCGAGCTCATAGCCCGTGGCCTCGAGCGAACCGGCAGCGCCTGCCTTCTCGCTCGGAGCGCTCGACATGATGGCGATCGATGAAGCGGTGAGGCCGATGCTGAGCGACAGGCCGAGCGCAGCCATCAGCCCTACGGTGCCAAGGCCGGCATTGTGGAAATCGCTGAACCCGAGACCGGCAAGGCTGGCTGCAGCAACAACAAGCGAGGACACGGCGACGACACGCAGGCCCGCCCAGCCGACGGCATAGCCTGCAAGCGGACCGCCGACGCCGGAGGCAATGACGAGCGGCAGCATAAACATACCAGCCTGAAGCGGGCTGAACCCGACAACATATTGCAGTTCCTGGGCGAGGGTCAGTTCGACACCTGCAAGGGCACCAGTGACGACCAGCGCCATGACAATGCCCATGGAAATGGCGGGGCGGGTAAAGAGCGAAAGGTCGAGCATGGGCGTCCTGGAAGCCAGTTGCAGGCGCGTGAACCAGGCGAGCAGCGCGAGACCAGCAAGCAGGGTAACGCCGGTGACGAGAGGCGAACTATCCGCCTTGAAGGCGGATTTGACGGCATAAACGGTGGCGATGAGGCCGGTGATCAGCACCAGAGCCTGGCCGATGCTCCAGCTGCCGGTGCCGGTAGGTTCGCGGCGGGGGAGGACAGCATAGGCGAGCGGCCAGACAACGAGCATGACCGGCACGTTGATGAGGAATACCGAGCCCCACCAGAAATGCTCAAGAAGAAGACCGCCGGCGAGGGGGCCGAGTGCGGCGCCGGCCGAACCGACCGTACCCCAAAGACCGAGCGCGATGGCGCGCTCCCTTGGGTCCTCAAAGGTCTGGCGGATGATCGCGAGCACATTGGGGACGACCATGGCTGCGCCGAAAGCGAGCCCGACGCGGGCAGCGATCAGCATGGTGGGCGTTGGCGCAAAGGCGGCAAAGACCGAGGCCAGAAGAAAGACGACAAGGCCGGTAAGCAGCATACGCCGGTGGCCGATGCGGTCGGCAAGCGTCCCCATGGGCACGAGGAGGCCAGCCATCACCAAAGGATAGATGTCGATGATCCAGAGGATTTCTGTGCCGGTGGCGCCGAGCGCCTGGGTCAGGGAGGGCACAGCGATATGGAGGATCGTCATGTCGACGACGATGGGGGTAAAGGCGAGCATGACCGACAGCAGGATCAGCCAGCGGTTGCGGGGGGACGACATTTTTGAAACCTTTTATCCGTAGCGGGTTGGCCAAATAGCCGCCGGGATATAAATCCGTCTGGACGGATTGCAAAGAGGTCAGTGTGGGACGTAAGCAAACAATCGATCGCGGAGCCTTGCTCGACGCGGCTGAGCGCGTGGTCCTGCGAGATGGTGCAGGGCAACTGACCATGGATGCCGTGGCTGCCGAGGCCGGGGTCAGCAAGGGTGGGGTGCTTTATGCCTTTCCCAGCAAGGACGCGCTGATCGATGCCATTTTTGGCCGTGTCTTTGCCGCCATGGACGCCATAGCCGCCGAATTTCTCGCAAAAGCTGGCGAAACACCGCAGAACCGGGTGCGCGCCCATGTGCTTGGCAGCCAGGGCGCGGGCGATCTCGTCACCGAGCGATCCCTGGCGCTGATCGCCAACTTCATGCGCTCGCCCCAGTATCGGCAGGGAGCGCAGGACTATTACCGCGCTATTCTCGGACAGCTCGACGTGACCACCGAAACAGGCCGGCGGGCTCGCCTTGCGCTTCTTGCCTGCGAGGGCGCGCTGATGCTGCGCGGATTCGATTTCCATCCGCTCAGCGACGCAGACTGGGAGGCCATCCACCAGGATATTCTGGCGCTTCTCCTCCCGTGAATCCGGCGCATCACGCCCGCGCCGCGTTCAGCATCGGTTCGAGGTGATCTTCGAACAGGAGCTCCGGCGTTTCGGCGAGCGCGGCGCCATAAGCGGCCTCGGCGGCGAGGGAAACGCGGAGGAACCGGGCAAGGCCCGAGACATCCACCGCGCTGAGGCCATAGTGGCCGGCTTCCAGGCGTCTGAGGATTTCGGTCTTGCTGGCGATCATGCCGGCCGCGACGTTCTTGCCATTGCTCATCGAGCCGTCGCGCTTGATGTAATCGTGGAGCGGCTCGCCCAGATGCATCGATTTGGGCGCATGGCGATAGAGCTGCAAGAGCAGTTCAAGATCGGTCATGTTGGACAGGGTCGGATCGTAGCGGGCATCGGTCCGGCGACGGTCCCAGAGCACCATGGAATCCATGGAAAGGCTCTCGAATTTGTGCTCGCCGGGGGAGAGTGCGCGCGTTTCGCCCGTGCCGACATAGCGCAGATGGGAGAAGTCCATGCTCATCACGTCGAGGCCAGTGGTGACAATGGCATGGGTCTGGAGCGCGGCGAGGGCAAGCTCGAGCTTTTGCGGCTTGAGGCGATCGTCGGCATCGAGGATGGCGACATAGGGGGTGTCGATGGTGTCGAGCGCAACATTGCGGGTGCGCGAGGCGCCAGTGCCGACCCCACCGCTCGAGAGGAACACCTGACGGGGATCGGCAAGCCCGTGCTCTGACAAAAAGGCTTCATAGGCAAAGCCATCGTCGGCAATGATCCAGTGCTGCCAGTCGCCATGGGTCTGGGCCAGGACGCTGGAAACGGTGGTGGGAAGCGTTTCCTGTGCGCAAAAGGCGGGCGTGATGACGGCAACGGTGCGGGACTGGGGCATGAAGACCTCTTTGGACGGTTTCGGCCCGCCGCGATCAGACTTGAACGCAAGGCCTAGGCAACCCATATCTGGATCACCCTGCCGATGCCACTTCCCGGGTCGGCAAACATACGTTGCTTGCGTGAACAAGGACGGCGTTGATGTCGCGTATTTCGGTTTTTTCCGCGCCCTTTCTGCTTGGCTTTGACAGCTTCGAGGAAAGGATCGACCGGCTCGCCCGGTCAGCGGATGGCTATCCCCCCTACAATATCGAGCGGGCGACCAACGAAGACGGTTCAGAGCGCTTTGTTATCTCCATTGCCGTTGCCGGTTTCTCGCAAGGCGAGCTTGAGGTGATGAGCGAAGACAACCAGCTCAGCGTTCGCGGCAAGCAGAAGGACGAACCCGGCCGGGAGTTTCTCCATCGGGGCATCGCCGCCCGTCAATTCCAGCGGACGTTCCTGCTTGCCGATGGAATGATCGTGAAGGATGCAACTTTGAGCCATGGCATGCTCGTTATTGCTCTTGAGCGTCCCAGAACAGCCAAGCTCGCCCGCCGTATCGACATACGTTCGCTCTAAAAGGAAAGGGCCTAAAAATGATGGATAGACGCAATTCCGACGCCGTGCCCGCCGAAGCACACCCCCTGCGCGACCTGACGCAGGCCCAGTTCGCCGCCCTTGGCGGCAGTGCGGTCGCCTATATCAAGCCCGTGACCGGCGCTCTGTTGTCCGGCATGATCCATGAAGCCGAGTTCAATGCCGGCGAAATGTACCAGCTGGTCATGTCCGCCGATGGCACGCCGCTGATGGTGGCCGATACGGCGGATGCCGTGACCGAATGGCTCGGCGACAAGAATCTGGGGCTCGCTACCCTGCATTAACACCGGGGGCAGGTCCCCTGCCCGACCTGCCAGCCTCAATCAGAGGCTGCAGCACAAACAAACAAAGCCCCGCTGGCGAGACCGGCGGGGCTTTTTTCGTGAGTGCAGCCGCGATCAGGCTGCGTTGATGCCTTCAATCGGCCGGGTCAGCACGTCATAGAGATCAGTCGAGTCTTCTGCACGGCGCAGGCTCTCGACGACGCTGTCGGTGCGCAGCAGGCGTGCCACGCGCGAAAGCGCCTTGAGATGATCGGCACCAGCGCCTACCGGCGCGAGCAGCAGAATGACGAGGTCGACCGGCTGGTCGTCCACTGCGTCGAATTCGATCGGCTCATCGAGCCGGGCGAAAACGGCGGTCACATTTTTCAAACCTGCAAGCTTGCCATGGGGAATGGCGATGCCATTGCCGATGCCGGTGGAGCCAAGCTCCTCGCGGCCGATCACGGCTGCGAGGATGTCTGCACCACTCATTCCAGTTGTCACAGAAGCCTTGTCGCACATGACTTCAAGAAGCTGGCGTTTCGAGCCGACGCCCGTGCAATCAAGCACGGCGTCCGCCGCCAGAATTTCGACCAATTCCATTAGTCTGCCTTGGGCACTACTTGAGCGTGTTCGTGGCAGCGGGAGCCATCAATTTGCTCCCAGGGCCGGATCGATCCAGCCTATATTGCCGTCCGCGCGGCGGTAGACCACATTCAGCCCCCCATGTCCAGCGTGACGAAACATCACAACCTGCTGACCGGAATAGTCGAGCTCCATGACGGCTTCCTCGACGCTCATCTGGCGCAGGCTGCGCGTAGTCTCGGCAACAACGGGCGGGGCATAGTCCTCTTCGAGCTCGTCCAACCCTTCGCTCGAGCCGAAAACAGTATATTGGGCGGGTACGCCATCGGCACCCGTGCCATTGCCGCGGCGATGCGACTTGAGCTTGCGATTGTAGCGGCGGAGGCGCTTTTCAATGTTGAGCGCCATGACTTCATAGGCAGAAGTGGCATCGCCCCCCTGGGCGCTGGCCTGCAGCGTGGCGCCGCTATCGAGGTGGACGACGCAATCAGCCCGGAAACCGATACCGTCGGGAGTAAGGGTGAGGTGGCCGTCATAGCCGCCATCGAAATATTTTCCGACGACGCTGGCAAAGTGCTCCTCGGCTTTGCCGCGCAGGGCATCGCCCACATCCATGTTCTTTCCCGAAACGCGCAAGGTCATGGCTTCTTCTTCCTTTCGGTCTTTTGATCGACGCAAGAGGTCCCGAAGCCGATTGCCCGGATCCGGGATCTGCCTGTCATCACCCCTTCACATGGGCATGATGACCCAAGGATGCTAGACCCGGCATTGATCTCTATCAATCTCCATCTTGGGAAGATTGTCCGGGTCAGAGGGGCTGAAGGTGTTTTGGCGTTGCGGTTTCGTGCGGCGGGCAGATGCTTTTTCCTCCCTTTCGAGGCACGACGTCGCGTGGGCGGCGGTGTCAGCCAAACACCCTTACGCAAAAGCCTTTTTCTGCCGGCGGCGAATGACCGAGGAGGGGATGTTCATGCCCTCGCGATATTTGGCGACGGTGCGGCGGGCGACATCGATCCCCTGTTCCTTGCGCAGGAGTTCGGCGATCGTGTCATCGGAGAGGATGGCATTGGCGGGCTCGGCATCGATCAGCTGGCGGATGCGGTGGCGCACCGCTTCGGCGGAGTGATCGCCGCCGCCCTCGCTCGAGGCGATGGCCGTGGTGAAGAAATACTTCATTTCATAGAGCCCGCGCGGGGTGGCCATATATTTGTTGGAAGTGACGCGCGACACCGTCGATTCGTGCATCTCGATTTCTTCGGCGACCATTTTGAGCGTCATGGGCTTCAGGTGCGCCACGCCATGGGTGAGAAAGCCATCCTGCTGGCGAACGATTTCGGCGGCGACCTTGGTGATGGTCTGGGCGCGCTGATCGAGGCTCTTGGTCAGCCAATTGGCGGTGGCGAGGCAATCGGAAAGAAAGGTCTTTTCCGCAGCATCGCGCGCCTTTTTGGTGACGCTGGCATAATAGACGCGATTGACGAGGACCTTGGGCAAGGTGTCGCTGTTAAGCTCGATCTGCCAACTTCCATCGGGCCCCGACCGGACGAAGACATCGGGCACCACCGCCTCCACGGGCCCTGAATCGAAGGCAAGGCCAGGGCGCGGATCGAGCAGGCGCAGTTCGGCCAGCATATCGGCGAGATCCTCGCGGTCGCAGCCCACAGCCTTGAGAAGGGCGGGAACATTGTGTGCGGCAACGAGCTCGAGATTGTCGAGCAGACGCTGCATGATGGGATCGAGCCGGTCGCGCTCGCGCAGTTGCAGGCCGAGGCATTCGGCAACGGTGCGGGCAAAGACCCCCACGGGATCGCAGCCTTGAAGGGCGCCGAGCACGGCTTCGACATCGCCCAGTTCCGCGCCCAGCAAGAGAGCGATGCTGTCGAGATCGACGGTAAGGTAGCCGGCTTCGTTGAGGCCATCGATCAGGTGCTGGCCGATCAGCCGGTCGGCCTGGGTGCGCAGCAGCATCTGCGCCTGGGCTTCGAGGTGATCGGAAAGACGAGGGCGGCTGGCGACGAACTGGTCAAGATCAGGGGCTTCGCCGACTTCAAAGGAGCCGTTGCGATCCGGGCCGGTTGCGCCGCCGAGATCGATGGTGGCCGCATCGGGGAAGACGTTTTCGACGGCCGTGTCATAGCCTTCGGCGATCTCGCCGGCATCCTTGGTGCGCTCCCCCGAGGCAACGGTGTCCTCGTAAGCGCTCATTTCGGCGGGCACGTGCTGGGGCTCTTCGGGCGCAGCTTCCTCGCCGCCGCCGTCTTCCCGTTCGAGCAGCGGATTGCGCAGCAGCTCGGCATCAACGAAATCGTTCAGTTCCAGATGGCTCAACTGCAGCAGCTTGATCGACTGCATCAGCTGCGGCGTCAGCGTCAGGCTCTGGGCCTGGCGAAACTCCAGCCGCGGCGAAAGTGCCATTATTTTCAACCTCTTGACGCGTCACATCGTGCCCCGAAGGGCGGCTTCCCGAGCGCAACATGACTCAATTCGTGGGCGCGGGCAAGTTCTGTGCCAAGTGCTTTGCGCATCTTGGCCGATGGCAACGTGCCTCGTGCAGGCCCCGGCGCTTAAAACTCGAAATTCTCGCCGAGATAAACGCGCCGTGCATCGGGGTCGGCCGAAATGGTTTCGGGGCGGCCCTGGATCATCACGGTGCCGCCATGGATGACATAGGCGCGATCGACGAGCCCCAGGGTTTCGCGCACCGCGTGATCGGTGATGAGGACGCCGATGCCGCGCTGAGTCAATTGGCGCACGAGACCCTTGACCTCGGCCACCGCGATGGGATCGACGCCGGCAAAGGGTTCGTCGAGCAGCATGAAGATCGGCTCGGCCGCAAGAGCCCGGGCGATTTCGACCCGCCGCCGCTCGCCCCCCGACAGTGCCAGAGCATTGGCATCGGCCAGATGCTGGATGGAAAACTCTTCCAGCAATTGGGCGAGCCGGCGCTTCCGCTCCGCCCGGCCGCGCACGGTGTTTTCGAGAATGGCGAGTATGTTGCCCGACACGGTCATGCCGCGAAAAATCGAGGGCTCCTGCGGCAGGTAGCCGATGCCGAGCCGGCCGCGCTGAAAGAGGGGCAGATGAGTGATGTTGTTGCCGTCGAGCTGGATCTGGCCGGCATCGGGCCGCACAAGGCCCATGATCATGGTAAAGACGGTGGTCTTGCCCGCGCCGTTGGGCCCCAAAAGCCCCACCGCTTCCCCGCGCCGTACGGCAAGGGACACATCGCGCACCACGGAGCGCTTGCCGAAGGTCTTGGCAAGTCCCTGGGCGACCAGCCAGCCGGACTGATCGAGACGGGGGCGAGGGGCTTCGTCGGTCATTGCGAGGTAAAGACCCCGGTAACGCGGCCACCCGAGGCCGCGGTGAAGGTGGACACCCCGCTCGCCATATCGACCACGAGTTCATTGGCACGGACGGTGCCGCCGGAATTGACCACTTCCACATTGCCGGTGAGCCGCAGCATCTGGTCGGCAGGCGTGAACACGGCACGCTCGCCGGTGGCGGTCTGATCGCGCGTTTCGAGCTTGACCGTGCCGGTGGCTTCAAAGGAGCGGATGTCGCTGGTGCCCCCTTCGCCATAGCTGGCGATGACCTTGCTGGCCCACACGGTGACGCTGGGATGCTTGACGACGACCTGACCGGTAAAGAGGGCCTGGCGCGCCTCTTCCTCGATGGTGAAAAGGTCGGCTGAAATCTCGACCTGCTGCTGGCCGTGGGCGGGCAAGAGGGTCAAAGCGGCGAACAGCAGGGTCGGCACGAGCCGCTTCATGGCAGGGTTTCTCCGGGGGTGGACGGCAAGACGACGCTGGCGCGGGAAAATGACCAGACCTTGCCATCCAGATCATAAACAAGGCCATCAGCCCTGATGGTAGTGCCATCGGCATAAAGGATATCGACGGGGCCTTCGCTCGTCAGCACCTTGTTCTGCCAATCAAAGACGGAAGGTCCCAGAGTGCCCTGTGTTCCCAGGGAATCGGCGATGTCGGTGCTTTCGGGCGTGATCACGGCCTGGTTCAGGGTATCGAGATCGGCCAAGCCCGTTTCGGCCTGCATCTGCACGCCATCGGCACGATTGAGCACGATTGCGGCATTGCCGAGCCCGATCATGTCGGTATTGTCCTTGTTGGCCCGGGCCTCGTCGGCAAAGACGCGGTAGCTGGAGCCGTCCCCGAGTATGCCGGCATATTCTGGCGCCTCGACCACGATGGCATCGGGTGTGACGGTGATCTGGCCCACGCCATACCGGTTACCGAGGCTGGAAACATAGATCTGAACCAGAAGGGCGGCGAGAATGACCGCCCCGCTTGCCGGCACGGCGAGCCGAAGAAGGCCGATGAAGCGGTTGCGACGGACAAGCCGCCCATAGGTCGCCCCGCGATCTCCAGGATGGACCAGCGACACGGTCGGCTCCGTCAACTATGGGCGAAGATGTCGGTTTCCTGCCAGCCCAGCAGGTCCAGCGCACAGCGCGTCTTGACGAAATCAAAGCACTGCTGGGCGAGTTCGAGCCGGTTTTCGCGGCGCAGCATGCGATCGAGATGACGCTTGAGATCGTGCAGGTAAAGCACGTCGGAAGCGGCATAATCGAGCTGCGCGTCGGACAGCTTTTCCTGACCCCAGTCCGAGCTTTGCTGCTGCTTGCTGAGATCGACATTGAGCAGTTCGCGCGCCAGCTCCTTCAAGCCGTGCCGATCAGTATAGGTGCGCACGAGGCGCGACGCGATCTTGGTGCAATAGATGGGGCCGGTGACAACGCCGAAGCGCTGCTGAAGGACGGCCACATCGAAGCGGGCATAGTGGAAGATCTTGGTGACGGCCGGATCGGCGAGCAACTGGGTCAGATTGGGCGCGGCGCTGCCGTCCATGGGTATCTGGATCAGATCAGCGCTGCCATCACCGGGGGAAAGCTGCACCACGCACAGCCGGTCGCGGTGGGGATTGAGCCCCATGGTTTCGGTGTCGATCGCTACTTCGCGGCCGGAATAATTGCTGAGATTGGGCAGGTCGCCGCGATGCAGTCGAATGGCCATGGTTGATCCAAATGCTTTGTTTCCCATTCCTTGGCACAGCAAGCGGGCAATGGAAAGGCAAAGACGCGGCAGCAAGATTTGCTCAACCCTGCCGGACGATCATATCAAGCTTTCTTTATATCTACCTTGACCCAAGAGGCGGCCGGTGTCACAAACCGGCTAGTTTAGCCCATTTCGGGCTCTTTTTGACATTTTGGAGCTGTTGCGTGGCGCGCTCTTCGTTTCAATTCACCTCAGAGTCGGTTTCCGAAGGTCATCCGGACAAGGTGTGCGACCGGATCTCCGACGAGATCGTCGATCTGGTGTTCCGCGAGGCCAAGAAGGCCGACATGGACCCCTCCAAGGTGCGCATCGCCTGCGAAACGCTGGCGACCACCAATCGCGTGGTGATCGCGGGGGAAGTGCGTGTGCCCGAAACGCTGCTCAAGAAGGACAAGGAGGGCAATGTCCTTCACGATCCCTCCGGCGCGCCACTTGTCAATCCATCCAAGTTCAAGTCGGCTGCCCGCAAGGCCATCCGCGCGATCGGCTACGAGCAATCGGGCTTCCACTGGAAGAGCTGCAAGATCGACGTGCTCCTGCACGGTCAATCGGCCGATATCGCCCAAGGTGTCGATGAAAGCGGCAACAAGGATGTGGGCGCGGGCGACCAGGGCATCATGTTCGGCTATGCGGCGCGGGAAACTCCGGAGCTGCTGCCGGCGCCCATCTACTATGCCCACAAGATCCTTGAAACCCTGACCACTGCGCGCAAGGCCAATCACGGACCGGCCGGCAAGCTCGGGCCAGACGCCAAGACGCAGGTGACCGTACGCTACGAAAACGGCCAGCCGGTTGCTGTAACCCAGATCGTGCTTTCGACCCAGCACCTGGATGAATCGCTGACCTCGAGCGATGTGCGCACCATTGTCGAGCCCATCGTGCGCGAAGCCCTGCCGCAGGGCTGGATCAGCGATGAAACGGTGTGGCACGTTAATCCCACCGGCAAATTCGTCGTGGGCGGTCCCGATGGCGATGCGGGCCTGACGGGCCGCAAGATCATCGTCGACACCTATGGCGGAGCAGCGCCCCATGGCGGCGGCGCCTTTTCGGGCAAGGATCCGACCAAGGTCGACCGTTCGGCTGCCTATGCGGCGCGTTATCTTGCCAAAAACGTGGTGGCCGCAGGGCTCGCCGACCGCGCCACGATCCAGCTCAGCTATGCGATTGGTGTCGCCAAACCGCTTTCGATCTATGTGGATCTGCACGGCACCGGCAAGGTGGACGAAGCACGGCTTGAAAAGGCACTGGCCGAGGTGATGGACTTGACCCCGCGCGGGATCCGCACCCATCTCGATCTTAACAAGCCCATCTATGCCAAGACGGCAGCCTATGGTCACTTCGGGCGCAAACCCGGACGCGACGGTAGTTTCTCCTGGGAGAAGACCGATCTCGTCAAGGCGCTCAAGGATGCGGTGAAGCCGCACTGACGTTTTTGCTTACGGCCGGCCATGGCTTTGGCGCATGGGAGCTATCAGCCTGAGGCCGGGGCCTGCCCGGTCTTGGGACTTGCAGCTTTGGGCAGACTAGATTAGAAACGTTCTAAGTCTACCTCACGGAGCATGTTATGTTCATTCAGACCGAAGCAACGCCCAATCCGGCCACGCTCAAATTCCTGCCCGGTCGCGACGTGCTGGTGGGTGAGCCGCGCGATTTCCGCACGGCGGAAGCCGCGGACATGTCTCCGCTGGCGGCCAGCCTTTTCGGCATTTCCGGTGTGACCGGCGTATTCCTCGGTTCCGATTTCATTTCGGTCACCAAGGACGAGACCAACTGGCCCCATATCAAGCCAGCCATTCTGGGCGTGATCATGGACCATTTCCTGTCCGGCAAGCCGGTGATCAGCGAAGGCGCCGATGCCTTTGACGATCTCTCGGCCGGCGAAGAATTCTTCGAGGAAGAAGACAAGGAAATGGTCGAGGTGATCAAGGAACTCCTGGCAACGCGCGTGCGTCCGGCCGTGGCCATGGATGGCGGCGACATTATCTTCCGCGGCTACAAGGAAGGTACGGTGTTCCTCCACATGCAGGGCGCCTGTTCGGGTTGCCCTTCCTCGACCGCCACGCTCAAGAGCGGCATCGAGAACCTGCTCCGGCATTTCGTGCCCGGCGTCGAAAGCGTCCAGCAGGTCTAACCGGCCGGCATCAGTTCAGCAGCAAGCCAAAGGCCTCGATGAGCGATCATCGAGGCCTTTCGCTATTTGGTTCTCTCTAAGAGCTGCTATTCCGCCGCCAGCTTCTGTTCGTCCGGGCGCTGGTCGGTGATGGCCAGCACTTCGGCACTCTCATCATCGGGGCGCTTGCGGCGGATGCGCAGGCGCTTGATGCGGCGGCCATCAGAGGCGAGAATCTCGAACTCGAAGCCTTCAAGCCCCGTCACCTTTTCGCCCCGGCGCGGCACATGCCCGGCAAGGTCGAAAACAAGACCGCCGATGGTTTCGACGTCTTCGGCATGCTCGCCGGGGTCGAAATCGTCGCCGACCACGGCGCGGACTTCCTCGAGCTCGGCACGGGCATTGGCGATATAGGTATCGTCGCCCACTTTGCGCACCATGGCGCGGACCGCTTCGTCGTGCTCGTCCTCGATCTTGCCGACAATGGCTTCCAGGAGATCTTCGATGGTCACGAGACCATCGGTGCCGCCATATTCATCGACCACGATCGCCATATGGACCCTGGAGGCGCGCATCGACTGCAGGAGATCACCGGCCGGCATGAAGGTGGGCACGAACATGGCCGTGCGGGTGATGCCGAGCTTGCCGATCTTCTGGCGCAGGGCCGCCGAGAGCAGGCGAACCGGCACTTCCTTTTCAGGATCGGTCACCGCCTCGGTGATCTTGGCCATGGCATCCTTGATGTGGATGAAGCCGATAATGTTGTCGAGCTCGCCATCATAGACCGGCAGGCGGGAATGACCGACCTGGCGGAACTTGGCGATCAGGGTGCCAAGGTTGATATCGGCAGCGACGGCCTGGATATCGGAACGCTCGACCATGATGTCATCTATCGAGACGCCCGAAAGCTTGAGCACATTCTGCAGAATGGCGCGTTCGCTCTCGGTGAAATCGGCGGTTTCCCCGGTGCCGCTTTCCTCAAGCGCCACCTGCAGGTCGTCGCGCAGCGACACCGTCTTCAGCGTCAGAATGGATTTGAGCCTGTTGATCAGACTCGGCCCCCGCACCGTTGGGACGGGGGCGGTACTAGAAGGAGGCTCGGGATTATCGGGCACCCGGGGACCCTTACGATCACTGTCGTTCATCAATGTCAGGCCGTTACGAACGGCACACTATCCTTGCAAAAGAATATGGGACCGAGGCGATATTCAGGACGCCTCGTCGGCATAGGGATCGGCAATACCGAGCCCCGCCAGGATATGAGTTTCGAGGCGCTCCATCTCCAGAGCCTCGTCCTCATCGAGGTGATCATAGCCTAAAATGTGCAAAAAGCCATGCACCACGAGATGGGTGAAATGATCTTGAAGGCTTTTGTCGAGTTCGGCGGCTTCGCGCTCGAGCGTTTCGCGCGCCAGGGTGATGTCGCCGAGCAGCCCGATGACAGGCTCGAACGGCTCGATCTGGGGGAAACTGAGGACATTGGTCGAGCTGTCCTTGCCGCGCCACTGGCTGTTGAGCTCGCGCTGTTCGGCATCGTCGGTCAGAAGAATCGAGACTTCCGCGGCGCCGGTGACCTTGGGCTTGGCCCCCGCAAGAGCGGCCAGAACGGCGCGCTCGGCGAGGGCATCGAAGTCATCGGGCCAGCCATCGGCGTTGCGGATGACGGCGATTTCAAGCGGTGGGATCGGCGGCAATTTGGCTCAATATCTGACTGGCAGGGAAGGGTTCAGCTGCGGGGCATGGTGCCCAGCGTGCGCGCCAATCCGTCCGTGTCGCCTTCGCGCTGGGCAAGACGGCGCGCGGTATCCGCTTCATAGGCCCGCACGATGCGCCCAACAAGGGCGTGACGCACCACGTCCTTGTCACCGAAGCGCGAGATATGCACGCCCTCGACGCCATCAAGCAGATTAACCGCCTCGACGAGGCCCGATTTCTCGCCGCGCGGCAGATCGACCTGAGTTGGGTCGCCGGTGACGATCATCTTGGAGTTTTCGCCAAGACGGGTCAGGAACATCTTCATCTGCATCGATGTGGTATTTTGGGCCTCATCGAGGATCACGACGGAATTTGCCAGCGTGCGGCCGCGCATAAAGGCAAGCGGAGCCACTTCGATGATGCCGGACGTGATGCAGCGCTCGACATTTTCGGGCTTCATCATGTCGTAGAGCGCGTCATAAAGTGGACGCAGGTAGGGATCGACCTTGTCCTTCATGTCGCCGGGGAGAAAACCCAGGCGCTCGCCGGCTTCAACAGCCGGGCGGGACAGGATGATGCGGTTGATATCGCCGCGTTCGAGAAGGGACGCGGCATGGGCGACAGCAAGATAGGTCTTGCCGGTACCGGCGGGCCCAACGCCGAACACCAGTTCGCTCCGCTCCATGGCGCGCATATAGGCATCCTGAGCCGGAGTGCGGGCAGCGATGGTGGCCTTGCGGGTTGCGATCTGGGCCATGCGCACCTTGCCCTTGCGCTCAAGCGTGGGGAGGGTGAGCTGCGAATCCTCGGTCTCGACCATGCGGATCACCGCATCGACATCGGCGATGTCGGCGCTTCGGCCTTCCTCGAGCCCGGCATAAAGCGATTCGAGGACGCGACGCGCCTGATCGACCCGCGACGCCGACCCTTTGAGCAGGACGTGATTGCCGCGCGGCGTAGCCGACACGGAAAGACGCTGCTCGATAAGGGCGAGGTTCTGGTCGAAATCGCCATAAAGCTGGGCAGCCAGGCGATTGTCTTCAAAGGCGAGTTCGAGTTGCGATGCGAGGGCGTTATCGGCGGTTGGTGGCAAGTGCCTGCTCAAACTTTCTCGGCTCCCGAAGGGGACACCGCGGACTGCGGCGCCCATGCATTAACGAGGCTAGGCTGATTTGGTGCCCGTGTCTGTAGATATTTTGTGACGAAGGACGCCTGGTGCAAGACTGGACGAGTTCAGATGCAAGAATATCTTGGCGGGCGGACTTGCCACGTCTTGAGCCGACCTCTGATTGCAGTCCCTCAGGCGGCGCAGAGCGATTACCCAGGCGTGTGCCGATCAGCACCCCCCGGGCCTCGCGATAATCGCTCCGTCCCAGATCAGGCTGCCGCTGCCTGGCGCAGACGGCCGACGAGGGAATTGGTGGAGGTGCCGATAATCTCGACCTCGTGGATCGCGCCGATCAGGTCGGTCGAACCTTCCAGATGCACGGCCTGGAGATAAGGCGAGCGACCGCCCACCTGACCAGGCATGCGGCCCTTGCGCTCGATCAGAACCGGCAGGGTCTTGCCGACACAGGAGGCGTGGAAGTCGGTGGTCTGCTGATTAACCAGTTCCTGAAGGCGGGCGAGGCGTTCGGTTTTGACCGCTTCCTCGACCTGGTCGGGCAGATTGGCACCGGGCGTGCCGGGGCGGGTCGAATATTTGAAGGAATAGGCCGAGGCGTAGCCGGTTTCGCGAATGATCGTCAGCGTATCCTCGAAATCGCTGTCGGTTTCGCCAGGAAAACCGACAATGAAATCGCCCGACATCGCCATGTCGGGACGGGCCGTCTTGATGCGCTCGACAAGGCGCAGATATTCGGCCGCGGTGTGCTTGCGGTTCATGGCTTTGAGAATGCGATCCGACCCAGACTGCACCGGCAGGTGGAGATAGGGCATGAGGAAAGGCAGGTCGCGATGGGCGGCGATCAGCCCTTCGTCCATGTCGCGGGGGTGGCTCGTGGTATAGCGCAGGCGCTCGAGGCCCGGGATTTCGGCAAGGAGATAGGCCAATTCACCGAGGCCAACGGCACGGCCTGAAGCATCTTCGCCGTGATAGGCATTCACATTCTGCCCCAGAAGGGTGATTTCCTTGACCCCGGCATCGGCAAGGCGCCGGGCCTCTTCGAGCACCTGGGCGACGGGACGGCTGACTTCGGCGCCGCGCGTATAGGGCACGACGCAGAACGAACAGAACTTGTCGCAGCCTTCCTGGACGGTCAAAAAGGCGGTGAGGCCACGGCTGATGGTGACGTCCTTGCGCGCCGCCGGCAGGTGGGCGAACTTGTCTTCCTCGGGGAAGTCGGTATCGACCACGGCGCGCTTCAGCGCGGGATGCATGTGCCGATTGGCTTCGGCCTTGGCGAGCATATCGGGCAGGCGGTGATAGGCCTGAGGACCAAAGACCATATCGACCATGGGGGCACGGCGGGCGATTTCCTCGCCCTCGGCCTGCGCGACACAGCCGGCGACGCCGATCATCAGATCGCCACCGGTGGCGCGCTTTTCGGTTTGCAGTTCCTTAAGCCGCCCAAGCTCGGAAAACACCTTCTCGCTGGCTTTTTCCCGGATATGGCAGGTGTTGAGCAGCACCAGGTCCGCGTCGGCGATCTCCTGGGTGGGCATATAGCCGTGCGGGGCCAAGGCATCGGCCATGCGGTCGCTGTCATAGACATTCATCTGACAGCCATAGGTTTTGATGTAGAGTTTTTTGGGCTGAAGCTGGTTCATGCGGCACTGTTTAACAGACCAGAACCTGTGATGCCATCGTTTGCAACTCACCGGGCAGACGCGGTGTTGTGAGAGTCCGGATGCATAGGACTATCGCCATGACCAAGCCTCAGACCGACAATGCCGCCGCCATGAAGAATGGCAAAAAGCCCGGACCCAAGGAATCGCCCGTTCAGGTGCGGGAAGCCGGTGCCCAAGCCCAGGCTGACAAGCCTAAAAAGTGGGATAATGTTGACGAAGCAGTAGACGAAAGTTTTCCTGCAAGTGATTCTAGCGCAAAATATTGACTTCCCCGCACCGGCGGGACCGGACAGACGACGAGGATCAGGGTGTAATGGCGGCGCAAGCCCAGGACCGGGTCAGCGAACCCGCCAAGCCCAGAAGCGGTCGCACGCGACAACCCCAACCGGTAGCGCGGCTGCTGTTTGCCCTTGTCCTCGTGATCCTGCTCCCCGCGCTGATCGTCAGTATCGTCCTGCTCAATCGCACCAATGATGCGCAGGAAGAAGTGGTGCAGGCCCTGACCAATGCCACGGTGCAGGCCATGGGCCAGGCCGTGGACCGGGAAGTGGCCGGCATGATCACCACCTTACGCGTGCTGTCCTCGGACCAGGCGCTTGAGGAAGGCCGTCTCGCCGATTTCCACCAGCGCGCGGTTATCGCTCTTGCCGGAACCGGCTCCTATCTCATTGGCATCGACGCAAACGGCAATCAGCTGCTCAATACCCGCCTTACCTTCGGCGAACCGGTCGGCATGACATCGGACATGGCCACCGCCGCGCGGGCCTTCGAGCGCACCACACCCGCTATCTCGAGCCTGTTCTTCGGGCGCGTGGCGCAGACTTGGGTCTATAATGTCTGGCTGCCGCTAAGCGAAACCAGCCCCGTGCGCGGGCTCGCGCTGACGCAGAATGCGCGTGACCTCATTCCGGTGCTCCAATCCCGCCAATTGCCAGAAGGCTGGCACGCCGCGCTTGTGGACGGCGACAATCTGATCATTTCGGCGACCACCGGGTCCGATCTCGATATCGGAGACACGCTGCCGATCCGGCGCAATGTCAATGCGTCGGGCGCGAACTGGACTGACGAGATCATGGACGGAGAGCGCGTCGTGACGGCCGAATGGCGCTCGGGCCTGACCGGCTGGCGGATCGTTGCATGGGCTTCGGCCATCGACGTGCAGCGCCCGCTCGGGGACTCCCTGTTGCAGCTGGCCGCCTGGGGTATCGTTATCGCCTTTGTCGCTTCGATTATCGCCTTCGTGATCGCCCAGCAGCTGAGCCGGGCCGTGCGCGGCCTGCGGCTCGATGCCCAGCGGCTCGGGCGGGGCGAAGCGCTGTTCGAGCGCTCCTACCCGGTGGCGGAGATCGATGAAGTGTCCAAGGCCCTGGCCCTGGCTGCCCGCGAGCGCCAGACCGCCGAGCGCGATGTGCGCTTTCTGATGCGCGAACTGGCGCATCGCTCGAAAAACCAGATGGCGGTGATTTCCGCCATGGCCAAGCAGACCTCGCGCGGGGCCACCGATGTGCCGAGCTATGTTCAGGCGCTGGAACGCCGGATCATGGGACTGGCGCGCTCGACCGACCTGTTGCTGGCGCATGGGCGCGCCGGCGTTTCCTTGCGCGAACTGGTCGATCTGCAGCTTGCGCCCTTCCGTCCGCAGGAAGCGGGACGCATCACCATTGTCGGCAAGGACCTGCGCATCAACCCGCAGGGCGCGCAGATCCTGGGCATGGCGCTGCATGAACTGGCGGTCAACGCCACCCAATATGGCGCCTTTGCCGACGAGGAAGGCCAGCTACAGCTGGGCTGGACCGAAAAGAACGACCGGCTCGAATTCGGCTGGCGCGAAATGCTGTCCCGCCCCCTGCGGGCCAGCGAACGGTCCGGCTTCGGCACGACGGTGCTACGCACCATGGTGGGGGGCGCCCTCGGCGCCCAGGTGGACCGGCACGAGCATGGCGATGGCGTCGAATGGCGCCTCTCGATCCCCATGAGCGCGCTCGATCCCGATTTTGCCGCGGTGCGGCCGGACGAGCAGCTGGAGCAGCGCCGGGGCGAATAGGTCTGGAAATCCGCGCTGCTTTCCACTATATCCACGCTCAGCCGGCGCCTTGCGCCAGCCCTATGGCCCTACCTGGACGACATCCCGGCTAGGGCTTTCTCATCCTCGAAATAGAAGGGATTTGACCGATGTCGATCACTGCTGAGCGCAAGACCGCGCTGATCACTGAATATGCCACCAAGGCCAACGATACCGGCTCGCCGGAAGTGCAGGTTGCGATCCTCTCCGAGCGCATCGCCAACCTGACCGAGCACTTCAAGGACCACAACAAGGACAATCACTCCCGCCGTGGTCTTTTGAAGCTGGTTTCGACCCGTCGTCGCCTGCTCGACTACCTCAAGAAGGTCGACGAGAACCGCTACAAGACGCTGATAGAAAAGCTCGGCCTGCGTCGCTAAAAGACGATTTTTCCGGCGCGGGAGGTGCCTCCCGCGCCGGTGCCCTTTCTGGCGTGATCGCGGGCAGGCATTTTCAACTCCCGTGAAAAGCACGACAGCCAAAGGAGCCATTGCGGAGCGCCTCTCGCTCCCTTAGGCCGGCAGCGCCGGAGCATGGCAGGATTATTGGCGTCTTCCGCGGTGGAGACGCTTGTTGTCTTGTCCATGTTCTGTCTGCTGCCAACAGCAACAGTGCCTGATTTTGAGCCGCTGCGCACATGGGGTGCGAGAGCGGTGCGGGCACACCGGAGCGTTCGTGGGCCCTCGCCTAGCTCGCGTTCCCGCGCTCTGGACAGAATGGAAAGACAAAACATGTCGATCAATTTCGATCACCACAAGGTCGAGCTCAACTGGGGCGGCCAGCCCCTGACGCTCGAGACCGGCAAGGTCGCGCGTCAGGCCGATGGCGCCGTGCTCGCGACCCTGGGCGAGACCGTCGTGCTCGCAACCGTGGTCAGCGCCAAGTCGCCCAAGCCGGGCCAGGACTTCTTCCCGCTGACCGTCAACTATCAGGAAAAGTACTTCGCCGCCGGCAAGATCCCAGGCGGCTATTTCAAGCGTGAAGGACGCCCGACCGAAGGGGAAACCCTGACCTCGCGCCTGATCGACCGTCCGATCCGTCCCCTGTTCCCCGATGGCTACAAGAACGAGACCCAGGTCATCGTCACCGTTCTCCAGCACGACATGGAAAACAATCCGGACGTGCTGGCCATGGTCGCTGCTTCTGCGGCCCTGACCATTTCCGGCGTACCCTTCATGGGTCCGATCGGTGCGGCACGCGTTGCCTATATCGATGGCGCCTATGTGTTGAACCCATCGATCGACCGTCGCGCCGACAGCAAGTTGGACCTCGTGATGGCCGGCACCCAGGACGCGGTGCTGATGGTGGAATCGGAAGCCCAGGAGCTGTCCGAGGAAGTCATGCTCGGCGCGGTCATGTTCGGCCATGCCGAAGGCAAGAAGGTGATCGATGCGATCATCAAGCTTGCAGAACTCGCCGCCAAGGAACCGCGCGACTTCCAGGCGCCCGACTTTTCCGCCCTCGAGCAGGAAGTGCTCAGCATTGCCGAAGCGGACCTGCGGGCAGCCTATAAGCTGACCAACAAGGCCGAACGCTACGCAGCGGTCGATGCTGCCAATGCTAAGGTCAAGGAAGCCTTCGCCGCCAAGATCGAAGCTGGCGACGTGAGCAAGGAAGAGCTGGGCGAAGTCGTCCACAATCTCCAGGCCAAGATCGTTCGCTGGAACATTCTCGACACCGGTTCCCGCATCGACGGCCGTGATCTCCAGACCGTCCGCCCGATCCTAGCCGAAGTCGGCGTGCTGCCGCGTACCCATGGCTCCGCCATCTTCACCCGTGGCGAAACCCAGGCGCTGGTGGTTGCAACCCTCGGCACGGCCGAAGACGAGCAGTTCATCGATTCGCTCGAAGGCACCCAGAAGCAGAACTTCCTTCTGCACTACAACTTCCCGCCCTACTCGGTCGGTGAAGCTGGCCGCATGGGTTCGCCCGGCCGCCGCGAAATCGGTCACGGCAAGCTTGCCTGGCGCGCGATCAATCCGATCCGCCCGTCGATCGAAGAGTTCCCCTACACGATCCGCATCGTGTCCGAGATCACCGAATCGAACGGTTCCTCCTCGATGGCAACCGTTTGCGGCACATCGCTGGCGCTGATGGATGCGGGCGTGCCGATGAAGCGTCCGGTGGCGGGTATCGCCATGGGCCTGATCCTCGAAGGCGAAAAATACGCCGTTCTGTCCGATATCCTTGGCGATGAAGATCACCTCGGGGACATGGACTTCAAGGTGGCCGGCACGGAAGAGGGCATCACCTCGCTCCAGATGGACATCAAGATCGCCGGCATCACCGAAGAGATCATGCGCATCGCCCTCGCCCAGGCCAAGGACGGTCGCGTTCATATTCTTGGCGAGATGAACAAGGCGCTGTCGGCCTCGCGCGGCGAAGTGGGTGAATTTGCGCCCCGCATCGAAACGCTGAAGATCCCGACCGACAAGATCCGCGAAGTGATCGGCACCGGCGGCAAGGTGATCCGCGAGATCGTCGAAAAGACCGGCGCCAAGATCAACATCGAAGACGACGGCACGGTCAAGGTTTCGTCCTCGGACGGCACCCAGATCGACGCCGCCATCAAGTGGATCAAGTCGATCACCGACGAAGCCGAAGTTGGCGCCATCTACCAGGGCACCGTGGTCAAGACCGCCGATTTTGGCGCGTTCGTGAACTTCTTCGGCGCCAAGGACGGTCTCGTCCACATTTCCCAGCTGGCCGATCAGCGCGTTGCCAAGACCACCGACGTGGTCAAGGAAGGCGACAAGGTCTGGGTCAAGCTGCTTGGCTTTGACGAGCGTGGCAAGGTCCGCCTCTCGATGAAGGTCGTCGACCAGGCAACCGGCAAGGAACTGGTCAAGGAAACAAAGGAGGAAGGCGCCGAATAAAGCGCTTTCGTTCAGATGATATGAGGCCCGGAGCGATCCGGGCCTTTTTTATTCCAGAAGGCCGGTTGCTAGCGCCATCAGCAGAAAGAGCGCAGCGATGGAAAGGTGCAACCGCCGCCCGTTAAACACCATGCCCGACACCAGCAGTCCGATAACAACCAGATTGATGATGATATATTCGGGCGAAACGAAAAGGTCTTCCCAGCCCCATTTGATGATCTCATTGCCGATGCCGAGCAGATAGCTCAGGATCAGGGCGCCATAGAGCCAGTGTCGCCGGGCGATCAGATAGGCGTAATGGCTTTCGTATCCATCGACGTCGTCGGGCAGAAGCACCGAGGCGATGAAGAGGAAGCTGCCACAATAAGCGATCTGGAAGGCGTAAAGCGGAAAGGTCCAGGTGACGCGCGAAAAACTCAGCGCTTCCTGCCACCAGAAAATCACCACGGCGGCGAAGAGGAAGGCAATCCAGAGCCCGTGCAGCCAATTGATTCGGTTCTTGTTCGGATGCTGGATGAACTTGGCGGAGCCGCTGAGAAGCTTGCCGACGGTCAGGCCCAGAATCGTGCCGGAAATCAGGCGAACATAGAGTTGAAGGTCTGCGAGATCCACGGTTACACTCCGAAGCGGTTTCGGCGGAGACTGCCGTAAACATGGCGGAAAGTCTTTGCCGCGCTGCGGTTTACGTTCCCTCGGCTTCACAGGCACGTGAGACCTGTGTGAATTGGGCAACAGTTGCAACTGTGATCACATTGCGGCGAGGAACTGCCGCATTCGTGCCACGTTAAGCGGCAGAAGCGTTTATTCATGAGGACGACGCGGGATCAGCCCGCCCCTTCTCTTCCCGTTGACCGAGGTTTGTTTTGATTTCTCGCCGCCTGTTCCTCATTGGCCTGTCCGCAACCGCCCTGGCTGCCTGTTCTTCCACCCGCCAGCCGGTGGTGCAGGAACCGGTCATCGATCCCTATTACCTGCGCATGTATGGCCCGGTGACCAACGAGCCATATCCCGTGGCCGGCATGGACCTGCGGCGTGTCGACCCCAAGTGGTGGCGCCAGGAAGTGCCCTATATGACAAGCGAGCGTCCCGGGACGATCGTTGTTGATACCCCGGCGCACTATCTCTATCTCGTGATGGAAAACAACCGCGCGCTGCGCTACGGCATCGGCGTGGGCAAGGACGAGGCACTGGTGTTCCGCGGCAATGCCACGATCGGCCGCAAGGCTGCCTGGCCACGCTGGACCCCGACGCAGTCGATGATCCGCCGCGAGCCCGAGCGCTACGGCCCCTATGCCGGCGGCATGGGCCCCGGCCCGGAGAACCCGCTCGGCCCGCGCGCGCTTTATCTGTATAGAAACGGTGCGGACACGCTTTTCCGTATCCATGGCACGACCGAACCCTATACGATCGGGACCAATGTCTCTTCGGGATGTATCCGCCTGATGAACCAGGACATTATCGATCTTTATGCTCGCGTTCCCTCGGGCACGCGCGTCACCGTCATCAACGCATGATTCTGCCGCGGTGCGTTCATCGGGAACGCACAATGTCGGTGCAATCATGCTGGTGGATGATCAGGGCAGGAACCTCCTGGGTTCCCATCTCGATCCTCCAAAGCCACTGCCGGCCGCGGTTCAAACCGTAGTCACCCGCTTCCGGCACCTTGGGCCCGCTCCTTGCAAAAGGGGCGGGCTCTTTTCTTTGCGCGGCAGCGAAGCGCTGCAACGGTGACTGCCGCAGCGAGCTCTTTGCCGATTCCTTTCAAGCTTGGTGTTCACGTGCCAGCATATCGGGGATCTGCTGGGCGGCTGCGCGGTCAAGACCGGCTGCGACGAGCACCTCATAGGCAAAGCTGGCTGGCGCGGGGGCAGGGGCCGTAATGAGGTTTCCGTCGCGTAGCGCCCCGCTCTGATCGACGTAGCGGCTTTGGCCGCGGTAGCCTGGCACCAACTGGTCGAGATAGCCGGGGCCGTTGGAGGTATGGGCGACCTCATCCAGAAGGCCGGCCCGCGCCAAGGCAATGGTGCCGCCGCAAATGCCGGCAAGGACGCAGCCATTGGCAAGGCTTTGGCGTAAAGGGACACCGATGTCGGGGGCGCCCTGCCCCTCCCAGACCGGGCTGCCGCAGATCACGACGACGCCGCTTTCTTGCGGCTCGAAGCGCGCCGTTTCGCTGAGAGGCAGCCCGGCAACCGAGCGCAGGGCGCCCCCTGAGGGCGAAACGAAGCGAAGATCGGCTCCGAAGAACGCGCCCCCCAGACCTGCAAGATGGCCAATTTCCCAATCGGAATAGCGGTCGGTCAGAATGATGGTGATGGGCTGCATATCTGTTCTCCTATGGAGGCAGAGGAGACCAAACCGCCGTCAGATTGCGTCAGCAGAGGCTGAACGAAAAGGGCGCAGCTCGCGCTGCGCCCTTTCAGATCTTTTCCGGTATCACCCTTAGAGCGAGCGCTGAACCGTCTCGACGCGGAAGCATTCAATGACGTCGCCCTGGCGAATGTCTTCGTAGTTTTCGAAGGCCATGCCGCATTCCTGGCCGGTCTGAACGTCCTTGACCTCGTCCTTGAAGCGCTTGAGCGTCTTGAGCTTGCCCTGGTGGATGACGACGTTGTCGCGGAGGAGACGCACCCCAGCGCCACGCTCGACGATGCCTTCGGTGACCCGGCAGCCGGCAACCTTGCCCACCTTGGTGATCTGGAAGACTTCGAGGATTTCCGCATAGCCGATGAAGGTTTCGCGACGCTCAGGCGCCAGAAGACCGGACATGGCATTCTTCACGTCATCCACGAGGTCGTAGATGATGTTGTAGTAGCGGATTTCGATGCCTTCGCGCGTGGCGAGATCGGCGGCCTGCTTGTTGGCGCGAACGTTGAAGCCGATGATGATGGCTTTCGAAGCTGTCGCCAGGGTTACATCCGACTCGGTGATTCCACCGACGCCCTGATGCAGGATCTGCGCGGAAACCTCGTCGGTGCCGAGCTTTTCAAGGCTGGCCACGATGGCTTCGACCGAACCCTGCACGTCACCCTTGATGATCAGCGGGAACTTGGCGATGCCCGAGGCCTTGAGCTGATTCATCATCTGCTCGAGGCTGGTGGCGCCGCCGCCAGCCGTCTTCTCACGGATGGCGCGCTGACGGTATTCGGTGACTTCGCGGGCACGAGCTTCGGTTTCAACGACCGAGCAGCGATCGCCGGCCGAGGGCACGCCGGTAAAGCCGAGGACTTCCACCGGAACCGAAGGACCGGCTTCCTTGACCTGCTCGCCCTTGTCGTTGATCAGCGCTCGAACCTTGGCGAATTCGGTGCCGGCCACGAGAATATCGCCGACGCGCAGCGTACCGCGCTGGACGAGAACCGTGGCCACGGCGCCGCGGCCGCGATCAAGCTTGGCTTCAACGACGATACCCTCGGCACGACCATCACGGGCGACCTTGAGCTCGAGCACTTCGGCCTGCAGGAGGATGGTTTCAAGCAGCTTGTCGAGACCGGCCTGGGTCTTGGCCGAAACTTCAACATCGAGCACTTCGCCGCCCATCGATTCCACGAACACTTCGTGCTGAAGCAGTTCGGTGCGCACACGCTGGGGATTGGCTTCCGGCTTGTCCATCTTGTTGATGGCCACGATGATCGGAACACCGGCCGCCTTGGCGTGCTTGATGGATTCAATGGTCTGGGGCATCACGCCGTCATCGGCCGCCACCACCAGAACCGCGATATCGGTCGCCTGGGCGCCGCGGGCACGCATGGCGGTGAACGCCTCGTGGCCCGGGGTGTCGAGGAAGGTGATCTTGGTGCCGTTCTTTTCGACCTGATAAGCGCCGATATGCTGGGTGATGCCACCGGCTTCGCCCGAAACCACATTGGCTTCGCGGATCGCGTCGAGCAGCGAGGTCTTGCCGTGGTCGACGTGACCCATAATGGTCACGACCGGCGCACGATCGGTCAGATCCTCGGCCTTATCGTCGGATGGGATGTCGAAGAGACCTTCTTCGACGTCGGCCTCCGAAACACGCTTGACGGTGTGGCCGAGTTCGCTGGCGATCAGTTCAGCCGTATCGGCATCGAGAACATCGGTGATCTTGGCCATCTGGCCTTGCTGCATCAGCATCTTGATGACGGTGACGGAGCGTTCAGCCATACGGTTGGCGAGTTCGCCCACCGTGATGACTTCCGGAATGACCACTTCGCGGCTGAGCTTGGGCGCATCCTGCTGGTTGCGGCCCATCTTCTTGTCGCGACGCCGCTTCATGGCCGCAAGCGAGGGACCGCGATCGCGATCGTTCTCGGTCGTGGCGCTCGACAGCGTCAGACGGCCGCGAGCGTTGGAATCATCGCCGCTGCGGCGGGTCGGGCGCTCGGGCTGTGCGCGCGAAGCGCGGCGGGCATTTTCCAGTTCCGCTTCGGTGGTCGGGCGGTGCTGGGGCGCGCCGGTGCGCATGCGGCGGCCATCGGCTTCGCTGGGCGGAGCAGGGGGCACATTGCCGATCGGAGCCATGCCGGCGCCACCAGGGCGACGGTCGAAACCGGGACGGGCGCCGGGGGCACCGGGACGCGCGCCCGCGGCACCGGCCGGGCGGCGCTCGCCGCCTGGACGATCGCCGGCTGGACGTGCCGAACGGTCGCCCTCGGGGCGCACGGCCGGACGCTCATTGCGCTGGGGACGGCTCGCCTGGCCCGGACGGCCGGCGACAGTACGCACCTGGCTCGGGCCGGGATTGCGCTGGCTGGCCGGCACATAGGGTTCGCGGGTGGGTTCGGGCTCACGCGGCTGGGCGGCGGCGGCACGGGCCGCAGCCTCTTCCTCGGTGCGGCGAGCCTCGTCGGCCTGACGGCGCTCTTCTTCCTGGCGCGCAGCTTCCTCGCGGATCTGGCGGCGACGGTTGTCGTCCTCGATCCGGCGGGCTTCTTCAGCAGCGAAGCGCTCCTTGTCTTCTGCAGCGCGGGCTCCGGCCAGAGCCAGGGCCTGGCGGCGGGCTTCGGCTTCGGCAGCCGACAGACCCAGCGGGGCACGCTGTTGATTCTGCATGGGGCGGCCCTGGCCGGGACGCCCACCCTGGGGACGTCCACCGCCAGCGGGCGGCCCACCAGCCGGTGCGCCGGGCTTGGACACCACGCGGGTGCGCTTTTCCACGACCACCGTCGAGCGCGAGGGACCGCGCGACGTGCCGGCGCGATTCCCGAGACCCGGACCGCCCTTGAGGGTCAGCGTCTTCTTGGCGCCAGTATCGTCAGAACGCTTGTCGTCGTTATCAGCCATGTGTTCCTATCGTCTTTCGTCCTGTTCCACGGGCAAAAGCACACCGGACGCCGCAGGGCGGTCGGTGTTCTTCTCCAGCGGATTGGCAGTGTAGCGGGCCAGTCTATTGGCCTTTTCCAGTGCCGATTGGGCTGCCGCCCCGGTCATGAGGGCAGCATGTATCACATTTTCTAGTCCAAGTGCCAAACCCAATTGCGTGCTTGAGAGCAATTCGAAATGAGGCACCTGGGCGCCGGCTGCGCTGCCCTCTCGACGGGCGTGATTGAGGGCGCGCAGAGCCCCCAGCATCTTGTTCTTGCCATCATCGGCACCATCGGTGGCGCTGAGGAGGGCGATGATCTGTCCCGCTTCGATCGCGGCCTTCACCTTCATGCCGCCGGAGGTGAATTGTCCGGCCTTGCGCGCCATGGCGAGGGCCGAGGCAAATCGCTGTTCGAGGCGCAGCCGGGTCAGATCGGCCAGATCCGGCGGCACGGCGACATTTTCCTTGAGGCTGCGCGCAAAAGCTTTCTTGCGCACCGCCTCGGCAACAGCCTGGTGGCTAAGGCTGATCCACACGCCCCGACCCTCGGCGCGCGCCTCGGTATCGGGAACGATGGTGCCATCAGGCCCCAGCACAAAGCGGATCAGGTCCTCGACCGGCTTTTCGAGCCGGGTGAGAGCACAGGTCCTTACAGTTTCGACGCGCCGGGGCAAGACATCACCTCAAGAAGGCGGTCCTCAGACCGCCTCCTCCTCGGCTTCACCGCCCGGCTCGGCGGCTGCTTCTTCTTCGGTGATCCAGCCGGCACGCAGGCGCGCCTGCAGGATCATGTCTTCGGCCTCTTCGCGGCTCACGGGGAAGTCCTTGAAGGTTCCTTCGAAGCGCTTGGTTTCCCCGTCCTTGCGTTCGGTCCAGCCGACGAGGTCGTCGGCAGCGCAACCGGCAAAGTCTTCCACCGACTTGACCCCGTCCTTGCCGAGCGCGACGAGCATGGCCGCGTTGAGCCCAGGAATGTCGTAGAGCTCTTCCTCGACGCCAAGAGCGACGCGCTCCTCGTCGAACTTGCGTTCGATCTCGTTGAGATATTCGGCAGCGCGGTTCTGAATTTCCCCGGCGGTTTCCTCGTCGAATCCGTCGATCGAGGCAATTTCGCCCGGTTCGATATAGGCCAGCTCCTCGACAGAGGAAAAGCCTTCCGAAGCCAATAGTTGGGCAACCATCTCGTCAACGTCAAGAGCCTGCATGAACAGGGTCGAGCGTTCGGTGAATTCCTTGTGACGGCGCTCGGATTCTTCCTGCTCGGTCAGGATGTCGATATCCCAGCCGATCAGTTGCGAAGCGAGGCGCACGTTCTGGCCACGGCGGCCGATGGCGAGCGAGAGCTGTTCGTCGGGCACGACGACTTCGATGCGCTCGGCCTGTTCGTCAAGGACGACCTTGGCGACATCAGCCGGCTGCAGCGCCGACACCACGAGATCGGCAATGGTGTCGGTCCAGGGAATGATGTCGATCTTTTCGCCCTGAAGTTCGGCAACGACCGCCTGAACCCGCGAACCACGCATACCGACGCAGGCGCCGACCGGGTCGATCGAGGAGTCGTTGGAGGTCACGGCGATCTTGGCGCGCGAGCCTGGATCGCGAGCGATCGAGCGGATGGTGATCACGCCATCATAAATCTCAGGCACTTCCTGCATGAACAGTTTAGCCATGAACTGGGGATGGGTGCGCGACAGGAAAATCTGCGGTCCGCGCTGTTCGCGGCGCACGTCGTAGATATAGGCGCGCACGCGATCGCCATAGCGGAACATTTCGCGCGGGATCAATTCGTCGCGACGGATGATCGCTTCGCCCCGTCCGAGATCGACGATCACATTGCCGTATTCGACGCGCTTGACCGAACCGTTGATGATCTCGCCGACACGGCCGGTATATTCCTCGAACATGCGGTCACGCTCGGCGTCGCGCACCTTCTGCACGATCACCTGCTTGGCCGACTGGGCGGCGATGCGGCCGAATTCCATCGGGGGCAGGGGCTCGGTCAGGAAGTCGCCAATCTTGGCAGTCGGGTTCTTGACCTGGGCGAGCTTGAGGTTGACCTGCCGGGACGGCTCTTCAACATCCTCGACGATTTCGAGCAGACGCCACATACGGGTTTCACCCGAACGCGGATTGATCTCGACCTTGATCTCGGTTTCAGCGCCATAGCGGCCCTTGGCGGCCTTTTCCATGGCGTCCTGCATGGCCTCGATCACCACCATGCGGTCGATCGACTTTTCGCGAGCGACGGCATCGGCAATCTGCAAAAGCTCAAGGCGATTCGCACTAACGGCCATTTATTTGGTCTCCTCGGGAGTATTCACGCCATCCGTGTCCTCGGACCCGGCAGTGTCGTCGTCATTGTCGGCATCTGCATATTCGACCGTTTCGGTCTCGTCATCGTCGATCGGATGCAGTTCCTGATCGGCGCGTGCCATGTCCATCAATTTGTCGGTCATCACGAGCTTGGCTTCGGCAATGGTTGCAAAGCTCAGCTTGTGGTCGGGATTTGTGCCGCCCGGCGCATCGGGCAGGCGGATGGTGACGCCTTCGTCATCCACGGCCAGGATATCGCCACGGAAGCGCTTGCGGCCATTGATCATGTCAAGCAGTTCAACCTTGGCTTCATGGCCGAGATAGCGCTCGAAATCGCGTTTGCGCACGAGGGGCCGGTCGATGCCGGCGGAAGACACCTCGAGATGATATTCACGATCGATCGGATCCTCGACATCGAGAACCGGCGAGAGATCCTTGGAAAGCGCTTCGCAATCGTTGATGTTGAAGCGCCCGTTCTTGTCCTCGGCCATGATCTGCAGCGTGCAGCCGTTTTCCGGCGTAATCTTGATCCGCACGAGGGCGTAGCCGAGATCGTTGGCGACCGGCTCGACGATGCGGGCAATGCGCGCCTCGAGGCCAGTTTCCTTGATGAAGCGCTTTTCGGTGAGATCGAAGGTCAATTCCCGTCCCAATAAGCAAAAAGAGCGGGGCCGGTTGCGGCACCCACCCTCTGAATGAGAGCAATGATGTTGGCCTCATATAGACCCTGATGCGTGCAAACGCAAGTCCGGCGGGATGAGGCGAGCCTGCCGAAGGAAAGGCACAAAGCTTAGCTAAAGGTTAGGATGAATGAAACCTTGCCTTGTCTAGGCTTACCCAATGCTGGTTCGGAGTCCCCCATGTCAGCCGTGACACAAGCACCATCCCCGTCCTTGCAAGCAGAGGAAGCGCGACTGGCCGCAGTCGAACGCTACGACATCCTCGACACACCAGCCGAGCCGGCTTTTGACCGCATCGCGACGCTGATACGGCTTGTCTTCGGCGTGGAAACCTCCATCGTTTCACTGATCGACGCCCATCGTCAGTGGTTCAAAGCCGCCCAAGGAAATGACAAAGGAGAGGTTCCACGCGATATCAGCTTCTGCCGACATGTCGTCGCCAATGGCCGGCCACTTGTGATTACCGATGCCAGTCAGGATCCGCGCTTTCAGAACAACCCTCTGGTGACCGCTCCACGGGGCGTGCGCTTTTATGCAGGCGTTCCACTGACGACGCATGATGGGCACCACATCGGGACGCTTTGCGCCATCGACAGCCAGCCCCGGGATTTCTCCGAGCGAGAAGAGGCTATTTTGCAGGGGCTCGCTCAGGTCGCCATGAGTGAACTTGAATTGCGCCGGCTCGCCACCACCGATGGGCTGACTGGCATTGCCACACGCCGCGCCTTCAAGGAAGACGCGCTCAGGTTCGTAGCGTTGGCGCGACGTCACCGGACCCAGCTCAGCGCCGTCACGTTCGACATCGACAAGTTCAAGGCGATCAACGATACCTATGGGCATGCCGCAGGCGACACCGTGCTCAAGGCCGTCACCGCTGCCGTGACCCAGCACCTGCGTCAGAGCGATATCTTCGGGCGTCTGGGGGGCGAAGAATTTGCCATCCTGCTGCCCGACGCCGATGGGCATGCCGCCATGGCCGTCGCCGAAAAGCTGCGCCACGCCATTCTCGATCTGCGCTTTCCCGGCAGCCACCCGCCGCTGATCGCCTCGGCCAGCTTCGGCATCGCCACGCTCGATCCAAGCACCGACGACCTCGACCGCTTGCTGCTCAAGGCGGACGAGGCGCTTTATGAAGCCAAGCGGGGAGGGCGCAACCGCGCGATCAGCTGGCGGGGTGCAACCGGCGCCACCACGATCGAAGTCGAACGGCGGCGCGTGCTGAAGGCGGGAAAACTCGTCTTCAACAATCGCCGGTCGGTCATCAGCTGCACGGTCAGGGCTCTCTGGGACAAAGGCGCGGAAGTGTCTGTAACACCCCCAAATGACCTGCCCGAGAAAGTGACGCTCGAAATTCCCAGCGCCGCAGCCCATTGGGAGGGGAGGGTGACCCAGCGGCGGCCAAACGGGATCGAGCTTGAATTCGCACCGTAGCTGGCCGGAGTGCCGCCAAGGGTTCCGGACGCGTGGCGCCGGCAGCTAGTACCCCACGCCCGGAAGCGCGGCGCGGACTTCTGCGAGGGCGACCGACCGAGCCGCTTCCCCGCGCCGCAGCATGGTGTGGGCGCGCGCAGCAAACCAGGCATTGACCGGAGTCGGGACGCCGAGCTTGCGCCCCATCAGCACGATTTCACCGTTAAGATAATCGGTTTCGATGGAGCCGGCGCCCCTTGCCAGAGACTGGGCCGAGGACGATCCGCCCGCAGGCGCACCAGGCACCTTGCCAAGCGTAAGCTCAACGCCATTGCTTGCTGAAGCGAGATCGGCCGGAACAATGCCCGCCTTGGCATAGACAGCGCGCGCTTCCAGGCGTGCCGCTGCCACAAAGGGGCGCGCCGGTTCGCCACCGCCCATAACAGCGTCGATGGCATTAGCCAGATTGGTGAGCAGCTTGGCGTAGCGGAGGGGCCCGAGGTCTTCGTGAACGAAAGCAGCAAAGCCTGCGCGCTCAAAGAGACGCCGCAGCTTTTGTCCGGCGGCATCGTCTCCGGCTCCGTGGCGCCCGATATGGGCAAGACCCAGGGCAGGGGTATAATAGGCCACCACTTCGCCCGGTGTCGCGAATGTGACCGGCATTTCGATCATTACGCCATAGACATGCGGAAAGAGCCGCAGGGCGAGGTCGTCATTGACGATGCCGTTTTGAACGCAGAAGACCGGCTGGCCAGTGACCCCGGCGGCGCGAAGGCTCTCGAGCGCTTCCACCGAATGCTGGGTTTTGACCGTCAGGAGGATCGCGTCGTCGGCGCGCCACTCGATCTCCTGGGGGCCCGCAACCACGGGAAAGCGTTGGTGCGTATCGCCACCAGGGGTGCGCAGGGTCAGGCCATCGGCCCTGATGACGTCCAACTGCTTGCCGCGCGCTATGCCGATCACCTCCACACCGCCAGCGCTCAGCGCCACTGCCATGGCCCCCCCTATCGCCCCAACGCCCAGAATGATGACCCGCATGGCGCGCTCCTAGACCCGATCGAAGGTGAAATAAAAGCTGATCATGCGTCCTTCGCGCCGCGCCTTTTGCTCATAGCGCGTCGGCTGCCAGCCGGGATAGGGCTGGTGCCAGCTGCCGGGGCCTGAAGGGGCGAAGCTGAAGGACGGTTCGCGCACGATGTGGGCTAGGGTCCAGTCGGCATAGTCTTCGATATCGGTTGCGAAGTGGAAATGCCCGCCGGGCCGGATGACGCGCGCCAGTTCGCCAAGCGTCGTAGGCGAAACGAATCGGCGCTTGTGGTGGCGCGACTTGGGCCAGGGATCGGGATAAAGCAGATAAACCGCGTCGATGCTGGCATCGGGCAGGGTGACGAGCAGCTTGAGCGCATCGTCGGTGAACAGGCGCACATTGGCGATGTCATGGGCCATGATCGCCTGCACCATCTTGCCGATGCCACCGGTAAAAACTTCGCAGCCGATAAAGCCGGTCTGGGGCTCTTCCTGTGCCTTGCGGGCCAGATGCTCGCCGCCTCCATAGCCGATCTCGATCACGAGGCGCTGGGCTTCGGGGAACAGGCTTTTGGGATCCAAGCGATCTGCAAGCGCGATCTCGAGCGCAGGCAAGGCCTCTTCCACCATGGCCTGTTGCCCCCCATGCAGCTTCTTGCCCGAACGGCGGCCGAAAAAGGCCCGGGGTTCGCCGCTGCGGGTCTTGGGAAGCTCGTGGTCGGTCATGGTCCTGGCAGTCTCTGAGGCGAAAGGAAAGTGGCGCCGTGCTTCGGCACGTGCCCATGGGGAGAAACGCGCATCAGCAGATGGCGATGATCTCTTCATCGCTCATGCGACCCGGCACGATGGTGAGCGGAATGGGCAGCGCATTGGCGCGGGCGGCAAAGTGGGTGACGAGAGGGCCGGGGCCCTCGGTCGACTTCGAGGCGGCCAGCACCAGAATGGCAATGCCGTGGTCCTTGTCGATCAGTTGCTCGATCTGTTCGGGACCATTGCCTTCGCGGATCACCGATTCGGCCCGGACATCACCGATCTCCTTGATACGCGCCAGACGCGCGTCGAGATTGCGTTCGGCTTCCTCCACCGCCTCGGCGCGCAGCACATCCTCCACCCCCATGCCGATGAATTCGGGCTTGGGAATGACGGTCACCAGCACCACCGTGCCGCCCGTGCGCTTGACGCGGAAGGCGGCAAAGGTCAGGGCGCGGTCGCATTCCTCGGTCTCGTCGATGACGACAAGAAACTTGCGCTTGTATTCGGTATCATACATGGGCGCCTCCGGTGCTCAGCGAACAAAGCCGACGATCTGGCGCACATCGGCCATGATCGGCTGGGCGATGGCCCGCGCCCGCTCGGCCCCATCGCGGAGGATCCGGTCCATCTCGCCGCGATCGGCAACCAGGCGCTTCATCTCTTCGGCAATGGGCGAAAGTCTTGCGACAGACAGATCGGCGAGCGCCGGCTTGAACACGCCCCAGCCCTGACCGCCAAATTCGCTCAGCACATCCTCGACGCTGCGATTGGAGAGGGCCGAATAAATTCCGACGAGGTTTTCGGCCTCGTTACGCCCGACAAGACCTTCAGCCTCGCTCGGCAAGGCATCGGCATCGGTCGTCGCGCGCTTGATCTTCTTGGCGATCAGGTCGGCATCGTCCATCATGTAGATGGTCGAAAGATCGGACGCGTCCGACTTGCTCATTTTCTTGGCGCCATCCTTGAGCGACTTGACGCGCATCGCCGGACCGGTCGCCAATGTGTCGGTGATAGGGAAGAAGTCGCCCTTGTGGCCGAGACTTTTGATCTGCTTCTTGAAGTCGTGGTTGAACTTCTTGGCGATGTCGCGGGTCAACTCGAGATGCTGCTTCTGGTCGTCCCCGACCGGCACGGCCGTCGCCTTATAAAGCAGAATGTCCGCCGCCATCAGCGATGGATAGGCAAACAGCCCGAGCGAGACGGCTTCGGAGTTTTCGCCGGCCTTGTCCTTGAACTGGGTCATGCGGGCCATCCAGCCCATGCGCGCCACGCAGTTGAAGATCCAGCTCAGCTCGGCATGCTCGACCACTTGGCTCTGATTGAAGATGATCGATTTGGCCGGATCGACCCCTGCCGCGATATAGGCCGCCGCAATCTCATAGGTCCAGCGCTTGAGGTCTTCCGGATCCTGCCAGACGGTGATCGCATGCATGTCGACCACGCAATAGATGGTCTCATGCGTCTCCTGCAGCGGCACAAAACGGCGGATGGCACCGAGATAATTGCCCAGGTGCAGATCGCCGGACGGTTTGATTCCCGAAAAGACGCGGGGAGTAAAATGCATATGAAACACGCCGTTTGGATAGCCTACGCGCTGTTTTATACGCGTGGGGATGAATTGGAAACCATCACCCGCGCCGCCGCAGGCGCTTCAAAAGCATCCCCAGACGCTGCGTGCCGGTGATGTGGATGAGGGTGAAATAGAAGGCGACGCCATAAAGGATCAGCAAAGCCAAAGCCCCGGCCTGACGCCAGAAGGGAGCCCCGCTCATCAGATGCGTTGCGCCCCGTTCGGCAAGAAAATAGAGCGTCAGCGCCATGGCAGCGCTGATCAGCACCACCATGAAATTGTTCCACCATTGATCGCGCGGCAGGGAAAAGTGGCCGCGAAGCGCCAGCGTCGTGCCAAGCAGCAAGACGTTGATCCAGGCCGAAGACGCCGTTGCAATGGCGATGCCGACATGAAGCAGGCTTGGAAACAGCCAGATGGAGACGGCGATATTGACCGCGACGCTGACCGCAGCGAACGCCGTCGGCGTCACGGTATCTTCGCGGGCAAAAAAGCCCGGCTGCAGAACCCGGATCAGCACATAGGCGGGAAGCCCCGCTGAAAAAGCAATCAGCGCCTCGGCGGTCTGGCGCGTGGCAGATGCGTCGAACTCGCCCCGCTCGAACAGCACCCGCACGATCGGCTCGGCAAGCGCCACAAGGGCTGCGGCCGCGGGCACGCAAAGCAGCATGGACAGAAACAGAGATTGGGCTTGGCTCGCCTTGGCTTCCACGTCCCGTCCACCCTTGAGGTGTCGGCTGAGCTCAGGCAGGAGGACCGTGCCGATGGCAATGCCGATCATGCCGAGCGGCAGCTGGTAAAGGCGGTCGGCATAATTGAGAATGGAAATCACATCGTTCGCGCCCGAGGCGATGATGGTGCCGACAAAGATATTGATCTGGGTAATGCCGCCGGTCAGGATCGCCGGGATCGCCAGAACCCAGAACCGCCGCACTTCGGGATCAAGCCGGGGTAGCTGAAACTTCGGGCGAAAGCCGGCACGCTCGATCGCAGCCCAGACGAGCCAGAGCTGGGCAAGGCCCCCCGCCATGGTGGCGATGGAAACCCAGACCGTGGCATTGGCTGGATCCTGCACCCAGAAGGTCGCGAGCGGAATCATCACCGCGATATTGACGAGGTTCAGAAGCACCGGCGCAAAGGCGGCGGCAAAGAACCGTCCCAGCGAATTGAGGATCGCCCCATAAGCCGCCATCAGCGACATGCAGGCGAGATAGGGAAACATGATCCGGGTCAGGAGAACCGTCAGCTCGAACTTTTCCGGATCATCGACAAAGCCGGGCACGAAGGCGATCATGATCTGGGGCATGAAGATCTCGACCACGATGGTCACAACAACCAGCATGGCCACAAGCCAGCTCATGATCCGTCCGGCCAAGAGCTTGGCGCCTTCGTCACCCTGTTGCTCAAGAGCACCCGAGAACATCGGCACAAAGGCGGTATTGAACGCCCCTTCGGCAAATAGGCGCCGGAAAAGATTGGGAAACCGAAAGGCGGCATAGAACGCGTCCGCGACCGGCCCGGCACCGAGCACGGCCGCCATCAAGACGTCGCGCACAAGGCCTGCAATGCGCGAGACCAGGGTCCAGACGCTGACCGAGAGGAAATTCCGGAAGAGGCTCAACTGTCGGCCACTCCGGGGCGCAAGGCATCCCCACCGAACCTCCCCCTCCAGAAGGGGGAGGAACAGAGCGGTTCTTGTCGCGCTCTCCGTGAGCCAGTGACAGATCCCTCCTCCTTTTGGAGGGGGAGGCTAGGAGGGGGTGCGGATCGCCAAACCCTAGCCATTAGCAATCTTCTTATCCTCTGAGCGGCGTTCGAACACGTCCATCAGCGCGCCGTAAATCCGGCGCTGGCGCTGTTTCACGTGAATCTTCTGCCCCGTCAGATCGGTGACATAAAAGACGTCCACCGCCTTCTCGCCATAAGTGCCGATATGGGCCGAGCCGATGGTGAGGTTGAGGTCGGAAATTTCGCGGGTCAGCGCATAAAGAAGGCCAATGCGATCGAGCCCCGAAACCTCGATCACCGTGAATTTTTCCGAGATCGCGTTCGAGACCGATACCTGAGCAGGCAGGGCAAAGGGCTTCAACCTCCGATTGTGGCGCGATTCCTTGCCTAGATCGATCAAGACCGTACGCTTGCCTTGGAGCAATTGCTTGACCGTGTCGATGATGCGCGTCGCGCGAACCTTCTCGTCCTCATCAGAGGTAAAGGAGCGGCGGAGCCTGAACGTGTCGATAGCGCGGCCATCGCGGGTCGAAAAGATCTGGGCCCCGATGATGGAAGCATCCTGCATGGTGCAGGCGCCCGCGATCAGCGACAGGAGGCGCGGATGGTCGGGGGTATAGAAGCTGACCTCGGTGATGCCTTCGAACGCCTTGACGCGGATCGAGCCGGCAAAGGCCTGCCCGGTCTCGTCGGCCTGCCTGATCATGCGGGCATGTTCGATCTGCAATTCCGGCTCGGCGCGCAGCCAATAATGGTCGTAGTGCCGCGCGGAATAGGTCTCGATATCCGCCGCGTCCCATTTGCTCAGAGCTGCGGCCAGCGCCTCGCGCGCCTCGTTGACGCGATCGGATTGACTGACCTGGCTATGGCCACCCGACAGCAGCGGCTCGGTCGCGTAATAGAGCGCGCGAAGGAGCGAGCCCTTCCAGCCCGTCCAGGTGCCGGGGCCAACGGCGCGGATATCGCAGGCGGTCAGAATCATCAGGAGAGCCAGGCGTTGCGGCGACTGCACCACATCGGCAAAGGCCTTGGCGGTTTCCGGGTCCTGAATATCGCGGGCCTGGGCGATCTCGCTCATCAGCAGATGATATTCGATCAGCCAGGCGACCGTGTCGGTTTCGGCCGGATTAAGCCCAAAACGCGGGCACAGCTTTCGCGCAATACGCGCCCCCGCGATCGAATGGTCCTCCGGGCGACCCTTGGCGACATCATGGAGAAAAAGCGCGACGTAGAGGAGGCGGGTGTCGTTGAGCTGGGGCAGGAGCTCGTGGGTCAGCGGCAATTCCTGGCGCAGGCCGCCATTGGCGATATCGGCCATGACCCCCACCGAGCGGATCAAATGCTCGTCCACCGTATAGTGGTGATACATATTGAACTGCATCAGGGCGACGATCTTGCCGAAATCGGGCACGAATTTGCCCAGCACCCCGCTCTCGTTCATCTGCCGCAGGATGCGCTCGACATAGAGCGGGCTCGTCAGGATCTGGAGGAAATGCGCATTGGCCTTGGGATCGTTGCGCAACCGGTTGTCGATCAATCCCAGGCTATTGCGGATAACCTTGATGGCATCGGGGTGGAACAGCAATTCCTCGCGGCCCGCGACCATGAACATCCTGATCAGGTTTGCCGGGTCCTTCTCGAAAACGTCCGGGGCAGCGAGATTGAGGCGCCCGGTGTCGACGACGAAATCGGGCTCGCCCTTGATCCGCGATTTACCGGCGCGGAATGGCGCCAGAACCCGGCCGACGAGATCCATGTCCTTGGCATGGCGGAATTCAAGGCTCGCGCAGATGATGCGAGTGAGATCGCCGACATCCTTGGCGACCAGGAAATAGCGCTTCATGAAGCGCTCGACCCCGAGCATGCCGACCCGTTCGGCATAGCCCATGCGGTTGGCGAGGTCTGGCTGGACGTCGAAGGTCAGCTTTTCCTCGGCGCGGCCGGTGACATAGTGGAGATGGCAGCGAACGGCCCAGAGGAAATCTTCGGCGCGGCTGAAAAGGCGGTATTCGGCTTCGCTCAGAACGCCCTTGGCGACCAGCTCATGACTGGTCTTGACCTGATAGAAATATTTCCCAATCCAGAAGAGCGTATTGAGGTCGCGCAAGCCGCCCTTGCCGTCCTTGATATTGGGCTCGACCACATAGCGCGTATTGCCCATTACCCGATGGCGCTCATCGCGCTCGGCCATCTTGGCGGCGATGAATTCGGGGCCGGTCTTCGGCATGATCTCGGTTTCGAAGCGCTTGACCAGATTGGCGAACAAGCTCCGGTCGCCGGTCAGATAGCGCGCTTCAAGGGTTGCGGTGCGCACGGTCATGTCGGCGCGGGCCATGCGGATACATTCTTCGACCGACCGCACGGCGTGGCCGACCTTCTGGCCGAGGTCCCAGAGCATATAAAGGATATATTCGGTGACCTGCTCGCCCCAAGGCGTCTGCCGATAGGGCAGGATGAACAGCAGGTCGATATCGCTTCCAGGCGCCAGCGTCCCCCTTCCATAGCCACCCACGGCCGAAAGTGCGATGGCTTCGGCGCCCGAGGGATTGTCGACCGGATAAACGTGGGTGATGGCGAAAAGATAGACCGCGGTGATGATTTCGTCCTGCGCCGCCGACAGGTTTTGCGCGCAGCGCGTGCCCTTGTTTGTGGCGATCAGTTCAGCTTCCGCACTCTTTCGCGCTTCGGCCAGCGTTTCACGCATATGGGCGAGAACAGCGTTGCGCACCGCAGGGGACTTGGCCGGTTGATCCCCCATCAGGGCTTCGAGCTCGGCGAGAAGGATCTCGGCGGTCTTCAGCGCAAAGTGCGGCTTTCGCGGTTTGGCGTCAGCGTCTGCGAGCGTCATCGCGTAATTTCTTCAACTCGTAGAGCGTCTCGATGGCTTGCTTGGGGGTCATGTCGTCGGGTCGGACAGCGTCGAGCGCTTCGTGAATGGGGTCCTGGCTCTTTGGTGCGGGGGCTGGGTGATGGGCAAAGAGCGGTAGATCGTCTAGCACGCTGGCCTTGTCCTTGGAAGATGCAGTGCCGGCGGAGCGCTGTTCGAGAACGTCAAGCACTTGTCGCGCACGCTGGATGACCGGGGCAGGGAGCCCCGCCAGCCGCGCCACTTGGATGCCATAGGAGCGATCGGCAGCGCCCGGGCCGACTTCATGGAGGAACACCACTTCGCCCTCCCATTCGCGCACCTTCATGGTCACATTGGCAACGCGCGACAATGTCTTGGCAAGACTTGTCAATTCATGAAAGTGCGTCGCAAAAAGCGCGCGACAGCCGGTGGTTTCGTGCAGCGCCTCCACCGACGCCCAGGCGATCGAGAGCCCGTCAAAGGTCGCCGTGCCCCGGCCGATTTCATCGAGCACGACGAGGCTGTAACGGGTCGCGCGGTTGAGAATGGCAGCAGTTTCGACCATTTCGACCATGAAGGTCGAGCGGCCATGGGCAATGTCGTCCGAGGCGCCGACCCGGGAAAACAGCCGATCGACCACCCCGATATGGGCGCTTTCCGCCGGCACGAAGCACCCCATCTGCGCAAGAATGGCAATCAGCGCGTTCTGGCGCAGAAAGGTCGACTTACCACCCATATTGGGGCCCGTCACGAGCCAGAGCTTGCCCCCGCCCAACGCCTCGCTGCCCGAGAGATCGGCATCATTGGCCACAAAACTCTGGCCTTCGGCCCGCACCATCTGTTCCACGACCGGATGGCGCCCCCCGACAATGGCGAAAGCAAGGCTATCATCCACTTGTGGCCGGCAATAAAAGCGGGTGGCGGACACTTCGGCGAGAGCGGCGGTGACATCGAGTTCGGCCAATGCATCGGCCAATCCCTGCAACTCGCCCGTTCGCTCCAAAACCGCGTCGCGCAGCGCGGTGAAAATCCTCGTCTCGATGGCAAGGGCCGCGTCATTGGCCTTGGCGATACGCCCTTCGAGTTCGGCCAGTTCGGTTGTAGTGAAGCGCATGGCATTGGCCAGCGTCTGACGATGAATAAAGATTTCTCGATGCGGGGCTTCAAGCAGTTTCTGGCCGTGGCTCGCGGGAACCTCGACGAAATAGCCGAGAACGCCGTTGTGCTTGATCTTGAGAGAGCGCACGTCGGTCTCGTCCATCAGGCGCGCCTGAAGAGCCGCCACCACGGCCCGCGTTTCTGACCCGAGGGCCCGCTCCTCGTCGAGCGTTGCGTCATAGCCGGTCCGGACGAAACCGCCATCACGACCAAGAAGCGGCAGTTCGTCGTCGAGCGCCAGAGCGAGTTCGCTCGCAAGCCCCCGCGGCGCCGCGGCCAGCGTCGTGCAGAGACGGTTGAGAACAGGGGTCAGATCAGGCTGGGTCGCCAGATCCTCGGACAGGGCGAGCGCGGCCGCGACTGACTTGCCGATGGCGGCCAGATCGCGCGGGCCGCCCCGTTCGAGCGAGAGCCGCGACAGCGCCCGCGCCAGATCGGGTGCTGCCTTCAGACTCGTCCGGAGGCGGGCACGCAGAAGCGAATCGTCAACGAGCCGAGCGACGGCATCAAGCCGATCGTTGATGGCGCGCCCGTCGCGCAGCGGCGCTGCAAGGCGATTGGCAAGCAGACGCGCGCCGGGCGCGGTGACCGTCAAATCGATCGACTGGCGCAAGGATCCCTTGGCCTGGCCGCGTTGGGTAATGAGGATTTCAAGGCTCGAGCGCGTCGCCGCGTCGATCGCCATGACCGCGTCGGAGGCCTGAAGAACGGGCGCGCGCAGGGGGGCGGAGCGGCCCTTCTGGCTTTGCGCGACATAGCCGACAAGGCTCCCGAAGGCCGCACGCCCGGCGCGCGACAGGATGCTCGGATCAAACACATCGCTCGAAAAAGTGCGGCGCAGCACTTCGGCCGCCGCTTCGCTGTCGGCGATCTCAGGCGCCAGACTTGCCGCGATCTCAGCCCAGGCCGGGGCAAACAGATGCCGCTCGACCAGCGCCTGCCGCGTCTGATCGGTCAAGAGCAGCTCGGCGGGACCAATCCGCGCCAGTTCGTCGGCAAGGCGCTCTGCCGAAAGATCGGCGACAAAGGTTTCCCCGGTAGAAATATCGGCCCAGGCCAGTGCGAAATCGGTGTCGCCATGGCGTACCATGGCGAGCGCTGCAAGATAATTGGCGGAACGGGCGTCGAGGTGATCATCCTCGGTCAGCGTGCCCGGGGTAACAAGGCGCACGACGTCGCGCTTGACCACGGACTTGCTGCCGCGCTTCTTGGCTTCTGCCGGGTCCTCGACCTGCTCGCAGATAGCGACGCGATGGCCGAGCTTGATCAGCTTGTTGAGATAGTCATTAGCCGCGTGGATCGGCACGCCGCACATGCCGATGTCCTCGCCAAGATGCTTGCCGCGCTTGGTCAGCACGATGCCCAGCGCGGCGCTGGCGATTTCTGCGTCTTCAAAGAAGAGCTCGTAGAAATCGCCCATGCGATAGAACAGCAGATAGCCCGGATTGACCGCCTTGATCTCGAAATACTGGGCCATCATGGGCGTCAGCCCCGCCGTCACGGCGCTGGTCGGGGCCTCGATAGGGGTCTGGTCCATGAGCTCAGGCAAAACGGGGCAAACAAGTCGCCGACCTTATGACCTTGTGGCGCCCAAGCCAACCGGTCCGCGTGCGCTTTACGCGGATTGTCCCTAGGCTTCCGGCATGCCCCGCAGCAACGAGGCGGGCGCGACCGTTTTTCGGTAGAGGTGCCAAGTGGCGTGGCCCAGAATGGGCAGGACCATGGCAAGACCGACAAAAAGTGTCAGCGCGCCCAAGAAAACCGCCGCACCCACGATGACGCCCCAGACAAGCATGGGCACGAGGTTGTTCAGCACCGTACGGATGGAGGTTTCGACCGCCACATAGGCCCCGACATCGCGATCGAGCAACAAGGGAAAGGCGATCACCGAGGTGCAGAGCACCACAAGGGCAAAGCACGCCCCCACCGCCGTTCCGATTATGGCAAGGGTCAGGCCGCCCGGCTCAGAAAAGACCTGGGCAAAAAGACCCTGAAAGGTTTGCGGCGGCGACGAGCCGAAAAGGGTTTCATAAAGCGCCTGGGCACTCGCGAGCCACAGCGTAAACAAAAAGAACAGCATGGCCCCAACGGCCAGAATGCTGCCCATGGCCGGCGAGCGCACAACGCCCATCGCGTCCCGCCAGCTCGGCTCTTCGCCCATTTCGCGACGCCGCGAGATTTCATAGAGCGGCAGCGCCGCGACTGGCCCGATCAGGGCAAAACCGCCGATCAAGGGATAGAGCAGTGGCCAGGTCTGGAAGCCGTTCATCCAGACGGTGAGCACGATGCCGACAATCGGATAGATCAGCATGAGGAGAAAATAATGACTAGGCTTGGCCCAGAAATCCTCGGCGCCGCGTTTGAGCGCCGTCATCAGGTCGGCAATGGAGATGGTCTTGATGACCGGCATGTCCAGCTTGTCGCCGGCGCCGGCCATGACGTGCATTTGAGCCATGACAAATCCTCCTTGGGGAGGGCCGCAGGCAGGTGCGTGTGGCGCGTGACCGGCGCGAGACGCAAGCCCTGCGACCGCTAACGGGCCAACACTACCCCGCCTGCGACAGAATGTCGCCCCCATTCGGCACTTCGTGATGCGCTCAATTTCTACGGACGACTGTGATTGCCCGGCTTTTCCGCCAAGCCGGGCAGTTATGGAGGCTCGACAGGCCGATTTAGAGCAAGCTCTCCACCTCATACCGATCCGAAGGATCGTGCTGCGGGCGATAGACGAAATAATCAAAATCGGCCGGGCTTGCGGTACCATTGAGATCATGCGCCGCCATGCCAACGAAGGCGCCTGTAAAACTGCCATGGGCCTGGTGGCCGCCGCATTCATCCGAAAGGATGGAGGCGTCGAATACCGGGCCGATGGCCTGTAATTCATCGTCTGCAAGGGCATAGAAGAACTGGAGCCGCCTGCCGCGAATGGTGAGCGCGAGCTTGACCTTGCCGTCATTCGGAATCTGCACCGGCGCTGCCGGGAAATTGAGATTGCCGTTGGGCCAGGACATTTCCGAACTCATCAGCAACAGTTCGCGCTGCCCATCGGCGTGCGCAGTCACTGCCAGATAGAAGAAATTGTAGCGTCCGTAATAGGCTGTCAGGCCCGCCATGGTCCGCTCGTCCGTGGCCTTGAAGTCGAGAACCGTTTCGGCGTCATAGGAAAAATGGGTTTGCCGGCGGGCAACAAGCGCCTGCTCGAACCAGGAGCCGATCGATTCGCGCCCGAAGAGCCGCAGCTTGCCGGTCTCGGTCGAAAAGATGCGATCGGTCTCCGGGGTGCGCAACCACTGGAAATCCTGATGGAGTCCATCTTCGAACGTGTAGCGCTGCTCGGCCCAATATTTGGCCTCGTCGCGCGTGCCGGGCACCTCGACATGGAGGGAGGGCACCGGACCGTTCTTGACATAAAGCCAGTCGTCCTCGCCCCAATAGGCTTCCTGGATGGACGTTTCGCGTCCAAGCACGCAACGCCGTTCCTGCGTGGTCGGGCGACCGCCGAGATGGACGAGGTAGGTCTTGCCCTCCGGGGTTTCCATGAGATCGCCATGGCCGGCGCGCTGGATGGCGGCGAGCGGGGCGTCCTTGGAGGTCAGAACATACTGGTCCGGATGGGTTTCGTAAGGGCCATCGATCGTGCGCGAACGCGCAAAGGTGCAGGCATGGTCATAGCCCGTGCCGCCCTCGGCGGTGAGAAGGTAATACCACCCGTTCCGCTTATAAAGATGCGGGCCCTCGACGAGCTTCAGGTCCGTGCCCTTGTAGATATTCTTGACCGGGCCAACGAGCTTGCCGGCGGCGGCATCGAACTCCTGCAAGGCAATGCCGGCAAATTTCAGCGGCCGCGTGCGATGGTCCCATAGCATGTTGACGAACCATTTTTTGCCGTCGTCATCATGGAAAAGACTAGGGTCGAAACCCGAGGAATTGATATAGATCGGGTCGGACCAGGGCCCCTCGATCGTGTCGGACCAGACGATGTAATTGTGCGCGTCCTTGAAGGAGCCATCCTTCCTTTTGACGTCGGTATAAACCAGCCAGAACTTTTCTCCGTCATAGGTGAGACAGGGCGCCCAGACGCCGCAGCTATCGGGATCGCCGCGCATGTCGAGCTGGCTCTTGCGATTGAGCGGCCGGGTCACGAGCTCCCAATTGGCGAGATCCTTGGAGTGATGAATCTGCACACCTGGAAACCACTCGAAAGTGGAGGTGGCGATATAATAGTCCTCGCCGACGCGCAGGATCGAGGGATCCGGGTTGAAGCCGGGGAGGATGGGATTGGTGATGGTGGGCATGGTGCACCTTCTATTCTTCTCCCCAATGGGGAGAAGGTGGCGCGCAGCGCCGGATGAGGGGATGACCGTTGCGAGTGTCCAGGGGGCGTTGGTCAGCACCCCCTCACCCGTCTCGGGCTTACGCCCGATCCACCCTCTCCCCAATGGGGAGAGGAATGGGTACGGCGGTTTAAACGAACCGGTTGACCAGGTTTTCGAGATATTCCTGGCGGCCTGATTTGGGCTGCGGGTTGATGGTTTCGGCGTGGACCTTGTCGGCGATCTGCGCAAGGCTCAGCTTGCCGCCGAGAATGTCGGCGCCCATGCCCTCATTCCAGCCGGCATAACGATCATCGAGAAGCTTATCGAACTCGCCGTCCTCGATCAGAGCCGCAGCACCCTTCAAACCACGGGCCAGAGTATCGAGCCCGAGGATATGGCCGTGCAAGAGGTCGGCCGGGTCGAGCGACTGACGGCGCACCTTGGCGTCGAAATTGAAGCCGCCCTTGCCGAGGCCCCCCTGCTTGAGGATGTAATAAAAAGCCAGCGCCATTTCCCCGGGATTGTTGGGGAAGTGGTCGGTATCCCAGCCGGACTGCAGGTCGTTGCGGTTGGCGTCGACCGAGCCGAGCATGCCGAGCGAGGAGGCAACGGCCAGTTCGTGCTCGAAGGAGTGACCGGCAAGGAATGCGTGGCCGACCTCGATATTGCACTTCACCTTCTTTTCGAGGCCGTACTTCTGCAAGAAGCCATAGACCGTTGCGACGTCATAGTCATATTGGTGCTTGCTCGGTTCCTGAGGCTTGGGTTCGATCAGGATCTGCCCGGTAAAGCCGATCTTTTCGGCGTGTTCGATCACGAGATGGAGGAAGCGGGCCATCTGGTCCTGTTCCTGGCCAATTTTCGTATTGAGGAGGGTTTCATAGCCCTCGCGACCGCCCCACAGCACATAGTTCTCGCCGCCCAGTTCATGGGTGAGTTCGAGCACGGCTTTTACCTGACCGGCTGCATAGGCAAACACAGCCGGATCTGGGTTGGTGGCAGCGCCCGCCATATAGCGGCGGTTCGAGAAAAGGTTGGCCGTGCCCCAGAGCAGTTTTTTGCCCGACTTCTGCATGTTTTCGGCAATCAGGTCGCCGATCACGCGCAGGTTCTTGTTGCTCTCCTCAAGCGTGTCGCCTTCCGGCGCCACGTCGACATCGTGGAACGCGAAAAAGGGAACGTCGATCAGGTTGAAGAACTCGAAGGCCACTTCGGTCTTGAGCTTAGCACCCTCGATACCCTTGTCGAACCAGGGACGGTCAAAGGTGCGCCCACCAAACGGATCGCCGCCTTCCTGGGCAAAGGTGTGCCAGTAAGCAATGGCGGGGCGGATATGGTCTTCCATCCGCTTGCCGGCGACCATTTCGTCCTTGTTGTAGTGCCGATAGGCCAGGGCATTTTTGCTGCCTGTGCCTTCGAACTTGACCTGTTCCAGTCCCTTGAAAAAATCGCTCACTGACGTGCCTCCTCGATGGCGGGGTAGAGTGCGCGGTAGCGCGCATATTGATCGGAATAGGCGGCCGACAGGTTCTTGTCGGGCGCAATGGTTGTCTTAATTGGCGGCATGGTCATGATTTCGGCCGGATCAGCGCCAGTCGCGGCACAAAGGCCAAGACGGGCAGCGCCCAGCGCGCCACCGAAGTCGCCGTCCTCGGGCAGGGCGATTTCAATGTCGAGATTGGTGGCCAGCATTTTCAGCCAAAGCGCCGATTTCGAGCCGCCGCCGACCGCCAGGAGGCGATTGATGGAGGTGCCGGCATCGGCCAGCACGCGCTGGCAATCGCGCATGGCAAAGGTCACGCCTTCCATGACGGCCTGAGCCATTTCGGCGGCGTCGGTGGATTGGCTGAGACCTGTGAAGGAGCCGCGGGCGCCGGCATTGTTGTGCGGCGTGCGCTCGCCCGAAAGATAGGGCAGGAAGATCGCTTCAGCGGGGCCCTTGAACCGGGCTTCAGCTTCCCCCGCCAACTCGGCCTGCTTCTTGCCGGTGATGCGACTCAACCAGTTGAGCGAATCAGTGGCCGACAGAATGACGCCCATCTGGTGCCAGGTGTCGGGGATGGCGTGGCAGAAGGCGTGGACGGCGCCCTCGGTATTGGGGCTGAAGGTTTCGTTGGAGACGAAAAGCACGCCCGAGGTGCCGAGCGACACAAAGCCTTCACCGGGGCGAATGGCGCCGATGCCGCAGGCAGCGGCAGCGTTGTCGCCTGCGCCACCGGCGACTGTGACGGTGCCTTCCATACCCCAACGCTGCGCGAGGTCGCGTTTGAGTTGAGCCGAGGGTGCGGAGCCTTCGACAAGACGCGGCATGTGATCGCGGGAGAGGCCGGTCACACCGAGCAGTTCGTCGGACCAATCGCGCTTCTGGACGTCGAGCCAGAGCGTGCCAGCGGCATCGGACATGTCTTCGACGTGTTCGCCCGTCAAGAGCAGACGAACATAGGCCTTTGGCAAAAGGACTTTTTCGATACGCTCATAGATTTCCGGTTCGTGCTTGCGGACCCAGGCAAATTTAGGCGCGGTGAAGCCGGGCATTGCGATATTGCCGGCGAGCTGACGCAGGTTCGGGAGCGCTGTTTCCATCTCCTGGCATTCAGCGGCAGAGCGGCCATCGTTCCAGAGAATGCAGGGGCGGAGAACCTCGTCATTTCTCCCAAGAAGCGTTGCGCCATGCATATGGCCGGAAAGCCCGATGCCGCGCACGGCGGACAGCTGGTCGGGATGTGAAGAGCGCAGCTTATCGACGGCGGCAAGTGTTGCGTCCCACCAGTCGCGCGGGTTCTGCTCGGACCATCCAGGATGGGGACGCACCGGCTCGACCGCCGGAGCAGAAGCCTCGCCGAGGGCGCGACCATCCCCGTCGATCAGCAATGCCTTGACCCCTGATGTACCGATATCGATGCCGAGATAGGTCATGAGGCACGTACCTCAGACAATGATACGGCCATTTGTGAACCTCCTCCGTTCCCGTTTTCGGGCGCACCGCTTTGTTGATAGGCGATGCTTAGCGCAGATTGTCGCGCAGGAAAATGCCAATTTCAATTGGGTGAGTGGCAAAGGCGCGACCTGGCCCCAAAGCCAGCACCCGAGCCGCTGTGACGGCTTCGCGGATTTCACCGTCCGGATTTTGATCGAGCACCACGTCGATCGCTCCGGAAAGAAGGCCCCGACGCGTGGGAGCGGTCAGTTCGTGGACGATGACGCGGACCTCACCCACGCGGTCCGAGGCTTCGAGGGCGGAAACCAGGCCTGCATTCCCCGCACCGAGATTGTAGATAGCGGAAAGCTGGGTTTGCTTGTCGACGAGCTCAGTTGCCAGGCTTTGCGTGGTTTCGGGATTGTCGTGACTCTCATAGGGTCCGAGAAGCGTCACTTGGGAAAAATCGCGTTCGAGCACCGAACGGAACCCTTCCAGTCGCTCGGCGTGGTCGCGCAGGTGGAGTGATCCAGCGATCACCGCCACAGTACCGCCTTGAGGAAGAAAGCGTCCCAGCAACGAGGCTGCCGTGCGTCCGGCTGCAACGTTATCGATGCCGATGAAGTGCTGGCGGCTGGTACCCGGCAGGTCGGACACCAGCGTCATCACGGCGATGCCGCGACGGGTGGCAGAGTCGACGGCAGCAACGATCTCGGGCTCTTCGCTCGTCACGATCACGGCACAATCGCAATGTGCGGGGTCAAGGCCATCGAGCCCGGCAGCGAGCGCGCCGGTATCGAGCGCACGGATGCGCCGGGTGGACAGGTGCATGCGATCGGCAAGCGCGGAGCCAACGCGCCGCTCGACAGCCTCGGCAAGACTGTCCATGAATTCATTGCCCCCATCGGGGATAAAGAAAACCACCTTGAGATCGCGCGCTCGGGCCATGAGCGAGGCGTTTAGATCGCGCGAAAAACCAAGCGCAGCAATCGCTTCGCCGACCTTTTCCGCTGTTGCGGCGCGAACCCCGGGGCGGCCGTTGAGCACCCGGTCCACCGTGGCCAGGGATACACCCGCGGCGCGTGCCACATCATGGACCGTTACCCTGCGTCGTGCAGCCTCCTCGTTCACTTCGCCTCCATTTGGGAGTTTTTGCTTGCTCACAGAGTTTGCGGAGCTGGGTCAAAGGTCAAGAGCGGCGTTGCCGAAACCCGTCAAATAAGGCTACAGCTCCGCCCCAAGCGGTCCTAAGGGGAAATGCATGGCTATCGAAGTCACCACTTTCGGCGAGCACGAGGGTAAGCGGGTCGACCAGTTCCGCCTGGTCAGCGATACGGGCGTTGTGGTCGACATCATCGGGTTCGGTGTGGCCGTGCGCGACTGGCGTGTGCCAGTTGCCGGCGGCGAACGCAGCGTCGTTCTTGGATTCGACAGCTTTGAACCCTATCCACTCCATAGCCCGCATTTCGGCGCACTGGCCGGGCGCGTTGCCAATCGCATCAAGGGTGCGAGTTTCGAGCTCGATGGCGCAACCTATACGCTGCCGGCCAACGAGGGCGATCTGCATCTTCACGGGGGTCCTGCCGGTCTTGGCCGCCAGGTCTGGTCCGGGCAGGCCGACAGCGCCAATAATGCGGTGCGGTTCACCCATTTTTCGCCCGATGGCGCGATGGGTTATCCGGGCAATGTCAATTTTGCCGCAACCTATAGCCTGTCTGGGAACCGCCTGCGCCTTGAACTGACCGCCACGACAGATCGCGCAACGCCGATCAGCCTCGTCCAGCATCAGTACTTCAACCTCGGCACGGCCGACAGCGTGCTCGACCATGAGATTCAGGTCAATTCCAGCGCCTATACCGAGCTTGGTGCCGATCTTGCTCCGACCGGCGCCATCCTGCCATCGCGCGGCACACCCTATGATCTGCGCCGCCCACGCACCATGCGTGACGGTTCGGGCGCTCCTGTCGATTACGATATCGGCATGGTGCTCGACAGTGGCCGCAAGCACAGCGATCCCATTGCAACCGTGACGTCGCCGGACAAGGATCTAACGCTCCGGCTCTGGTCGGATCGTCCGGGCCTGCAGGTTTACAACGGGGTCTGGACCGACATTCCTGTGCCTGGACTGGGTGGCAAGATCTACCAGAAGCATTCAGGGTTCTGCCTTGAGGATCAATGCTTTGCCGATGCCGTGCACAATCCGCACTTTCCCAACGTCATCCATTCGCCCGATCGGCCCTATAGCCACTGGTGCGACATCGAGATCCGCTGATCCCCAAGGGATTGGTGTTTGAACCCGGTGCTGTGTCACAGGCGTGGCACAGCACTTTTGCTAGTCTTATGCTCTCCACATGCAGCGATGAGAGTGGATTTTGGCTGCGGAATGTGGCAATTCGTTCCTCCTTTGTTTCAGGGAGGGGACGCCCATGGACAAAACCGAACGCCTGTTTTCGATCATGGACGCCTTGCGGCGCCACCGCCGTCCGGTCACGGCAGCAGCGCTGGCGGAAGAGCAGGGCGTATCGATCCGCACGCTTTATCGCGACATCCAGACTCTTATTGGGCTCGGCGCCCCGATCGATGGCGAAGCCGGCGTGGGCTATATGCTCAAGCCCGGCTTTTTTCTGCCGCCACTGATGTTTTCGCCCGAAGAGCTCGAAGCGTTGGTCCTTGGCGCGCGCTGGGTCGAAACGCAGCCAGATGATGGACTTGGTGCCGCAGCACGCAACGCGCTGGCCAAGATCGCCACAGCATCACCTGAGGATCTGCGCGACCGGATCAGCGATACGGCGCTGTGGCCGGTAGCGATCTGGGGCAGCCGCAAGCCGATCCCCGTGCTCGCCGACATCCGTCTTGCCATGCGCATGGAGCGCGCGGTCACCATAGACTACGAAGACGAACAGGGGCGCGCTACCAGCCGCACTCTGTGGCCGGTGGGCCTTGCGTTCTACGAAGGCAAGCAGACGATCGCCGCCTGGTGCCTGTTGCGGCAGGATTTCAGGAGTTTTCGCACCGATCGCATTGTCAATCTCGTGATCACCGAGCACCGCTACGGCAAACGCCGCGCCGTTCTCGAGCGGGAGTGGCGCCAAAGCTGGACCCGGGAGCATCGGCCGCAAGAGGGCGAAGGCTGAAGGCTGAAGGCAGAAGGCAGAAGGCAGAAGGCAGAAGGCAGAAGGCTCGCGAGGATTCACGTGAAACACGCCTCGGCAAGGGCGACCGCCCACTTCGAAACAGCTTCAAAATATCGACCGGCGCAGCGGCAGCTTTATAGGGAAACGGCCAGCGATACGATCGTGTTGCAGTTGCTCTCGGATGATCTCGGGAAACACGTGCCCCATGGGCAGCGCATCGAGTGAAAACCAGCCGGCTTGGTTGATCGCTTCATCTTCCGCAGGGTTGGCGGAAACATTGATCTCTCCAGCAATGTAATCGGCCAAAAACCAGAATTTTACGATGCGGCCCCAGTCGTCAACCAGTTCATCGATATAGGCGAGCGTATGAGCGCGGACGCGTAGGCCGGTCTCTTCGAACGCTTCCCGCTCGGCGGCTTGCCAAAGTTCCTCGCTGCCCTCCACTCCGCCACCGGGGCCGGCCCAGAAGTCGTGCTGGCCGGGGCGATAGTGCCGAACAAGCAGCACCTCGTTTTCGCGAAAGGCGAGCACGCCAGCGGAAATGCGGTGACGCATGGAAATCTCCTCAGGCGGCACCGAAGTTGATGCGATAGCCGAGGGCTTCAGCGATATGCGGCCGTGCCACCTTTTCAGCACCGGCAAGGTCAGCCAGGGTTCGCGCGACCTTGAGCACCCGATGGTAGGCGCGGGCAGACAGATTGAACCGCTCCGCCGCCTGCAGCAGCAGTGCCTGGCTTTCCCGATCGGGCTCGACGAGCTTTTCGATCAGGGTAGAGCTGGCTGCGGCATTGGTGAGAATCTGCGGCTGACCTGCCGCTTCGAAGCGCCGCCGCTGATGCTCCCGCGCCCGGGAAACGCGCTCGGCCACCGTTTGCGAGTTTTCGGCGGCGCTCATGGGCACCATCATTTCGCTCGCTGAAACGGCGGGGACATCGATACGGATGTCTATACGATCAAGAAACGGTCCGGAAATCCGGGCCTGATAGTCGGCCGCACAGGCGCTGCCCCGCTTGCAGACATGGCCCGGTGTGCCGGCGAGGCCGCATTTGCACGGGTTCATGGCAGCAATCAGCTGGAAGCGGCTGGGATAGGTGACACGGGCATTGGCCCGCGCGATCACGGTCTCGCCGCTTTCAAGAGGCTGGCGCAAGCTGTCGAGCACATTGGGCGCGAATTCGGGCAGTTCGTCGAGAAAAAGGACGCCGTTATGCGCCAGACTTGCTTCGCCCGGCCGTACCTTGAGGCCGCCGCCGACCAGGGCCGCCATGGATGCCGAATGATGCGGGGCGCGAAATGGCCGCCGGTCCGACAAGGTGCCGCCGCTCAATTCGCCCGCAATCGACTGTATCATGGAAATGTCGAGGAGTTCACGAGGGCTGAGCGGGGGGAGAATGGATGGCAGGCGCTGGGCCAGCATGGATTTGCCCGCTCCAGGTGGCCCGACCAGAAGGAGATTGTGCCCACCTGCGGCTGCGACTTCAAGCGCGCGCCGCGCGATGGATTGCCCGCGCACATCGGCAAGATCGGGCAGGCTGCCGGGCTCCAAGAGGCGTTGACCTGGCCTTGGTCGCGGCTGCAGCTGGCGGCCAACAAGATGATTGACGATCGCGAGAAGACTGTCGGCCGCGATGATGTCGATATCTTCGCCGGCCCAGGCGGCTTCCGGTCCTGAGGCAGTGGGGCAAACAATGCCCATGTCCCGTCCATGAGCGGCGATTGCTGCGGGCAAAACCCCATCGACATGGGCGATACGGCCATCAAGCCCCAGTTCGCCCAGCACAAGATAATTGTCGAGCGCATCCTTGGGAATGGCACCGATGGCTGCCATAACGCCGAGCGCGATCGGCAAATCGTAATGGCTGCCCTCCTTGGGCAGGTCTGCCGGAGCGAGATTGATGGTGATGCGCTTTGGCGGCAGGCCCAGGCCTGAAGCGTAGAGCGCGGCGCGCACGCGTTCGCTTGCTTCCTTTACCGACTTGTCGGGCAGCCCTACGACCAGCAGCTTTGGCAGACCCGGTCCGATATGCACCTGGACATCGACCGGCACTGCCTCGATGCCCTGAAAGGCAACCGTTCCGACCCGCGTTACCATGAATTTGGCCCCCGACCTTCCCGAACGCTAGCAGAAGAGCAAGATGAGTCAAGAACGTAGAGCGAACGAAAGATGGCTAATTAACCATGCTTGCTGCCACATTGATTACCCTAAACTTCCATTAACCGCCTTATGTTGAATAAAAAGGCAGATTTGCTTTGTAGTTTCGAGTGTGTTGATGGCCCGAGCCTTTCGTCTGCCCGCCTCTGTTTCCGCTCTCCTGCGCCACGCCGTAATGGGTCTGGCCGTGACGGCGCTGGCAGCCTGCGCCACAGGCGGGGGACTTTATGGTGCCATCCCCGGTGACAACCGGCCGCATGCAGGCGTGGACCGGGCCCGCAGCATGCCCATCCAGGGGATCGACGTCGCCCGCTATCAGGAGAATGTCGATTTCGCCCGCGCTCGTGCAGCGGGTACGCATTTCGTGTTCATGAAGGCGACCGAGGGCAAGGATTATCTCGACCCAAATTTCCGCGTGAACTGGCAACGGGCGCGCGATGCCGGCATGCCGCGTGGCGCCTATCATTTCATGACCTGGTGTTCCTCCGCTGCCGATCAGGCAGCTTGGTTCGTGCAAAACGTGCCTGCCGATCCAGCTGCACTGCCGCCAGTGCTCGATCTCGAATGGAACAATCATTCCAGCTGCAAGGTGCATCCGAACAAGGCCGACGCGCTCGAGCGCATCCAGGTGATGCTGACCGCCATGGAGCGCCACACCGGCAAGCTGCCGATCATTTACACCGACATGAACTTCCACCGCGACATTCTGGAAGACGTTTACCTGCCCAATACGTTCTGGCTGCGCTCCACCGCTGCCGAGCCACACGAGCGCTACAAGAACCGCCCCTGGACCTTCTGGCAATATACCCAGACCGGGGTTGTGCCGGGCGTGCGGGGCGAAGTGGATCGGAACGTCTTCTACGGCACGACACAGGACTGGCTGATGTTCCTGTCCACCGGATGCGACCCGCGCGCCATCGCAGCGCTGTCTTCGACCGGGCGCTGCCAGTTCCAGAAATAGGTCCCGTTCCCGGGCTCCTCTTAGACTCGGGAACTGCGCCTAGCTGCCGAGTAAGCCCGAAGCCTTGACCCCGTCGAAGACGAATTGCACGGCAAGGGCTGCCAGAAGAATGCCGACGACGCGGGAGACGACTGAGAGCCCGGTCAGTCCCAGGAGGCGCTGGATGGGAATGGCGACAAGCAGCGTCAGCCAGGCCAGCGCCAGAATGACGATGATGGCCGCAATCACGAGCCAGAATTCGGCGTCCGATGTGGCGCCGGTCGTCAAAAGAATGACGGCGCTGATCGCGCCGGGGCCGGCAAGAAGCGGCATGGCGAGCGGGAAGACCGAAATATCGTGGGCCTTGCGCGCTTCGGTTTCTTCCTCGTCCGTCGTGCCCGTGCCACCCGAATGGCGGGCAAAGACCATGTCGATGGCAATGAGGAGCAGCAAAACACCCCCAGCGGTGCGCAGGGCCGGGATGGTGATGCCGAACACATCGAGGATCGCATTGCCGAGAAAAGCGAAGAACAGCAGGATCAGCAGCGCGATGACGACGCCGCGCGTCGCGAAGGTGCGACGTTGGGCAGGCGTATTATCCTTGGTAAGCGCTGCAAAGATAAAGGCGATATCGGCGACGCCCACCGTCGCAAACAGCGTTGCGAAGGCAACCAGAAATGCCGAAAAATCCATGGATCGCCCCGAGCCCTTAAAGCTCCAGCACTAGGGGATTTGCTCCGGGTCGCCAAGAGGCGGTCAGGGGGTCAACCACTCGAAAGGTACGTTTAGCACATCGCTGACACATGCTGCGGTTTTCCGATCAATCAGGCGTTTCCCCTCTTCGATTTCCTGAAGAGCAATCACCTCGATGCCCGAAGCTGCGGCGGGCAGGCCGTCGAATTGCTTGGCTGCGGCGGCAGTCAGGACGATCGTCTTCATGCCGCCGCTCCCCAAATTATTCACGCCGCTTTTCGATGGCGTCCCAGATCATCACGGCGATGTCAGGCCCGCCGAAACGCTTGATCTCGCGAATGCCGGTGGGTGAGGTGACGTTGATCTCGGTGAGGTAGTCGCCGATGACGTCGATCCCGACAAAGATCATGTCGCGCTCCTTGAGCGCGGGCGCGATGGTCGCGCAGATTTCCCTTTCGCGCTCGGTGAGCGGGGACAATTCGGGGCGGCCGCCGACATGCATGTTGGAGCGAGCCTCTCCCTCTGCCGGAATGCGATTAAGGCCCGCGACCGGCTCGCCATCGATGATGATGATGCGCTTGTCGCCCTTGCGCACGTCCGGAAGATATTTCTGGATCATGAAGGGTTCGGGATAATTAAGCTCGAACAGCTCGATCAGCGAGGCGAGATTGTGATCGCCCTCCTGAATGAAGAAAACCCCTGCGCCGCCATTGCCGTAGAGCGGCTTGACGATGATGTTGCCGTGCTCCCGGCGAAAGGCCTGGATTTCACTGCGGTCGCGCGTCACGAGCGTGGGCGGCATCAGTTCTGGAAAATCGGTGACGAGGATTTTTTCCGGCGCATTGCGCACCGCGGCTGGCGGATTGACCACCAATGTCTTGGGGTGAAGGCGCTCGAGAATATGAGTGATGGTGATGTAGTTCATGTTGAACGGCGGGTCCTGCCGCATCAGCAGCACGTCCTGGGTCGAGAGATCCTCGCGCCGGGCTTCACCAAGCGTAAAATGCTGACCCTTTTCCGCGTCGGTTACGGTGATCGGCTGGACAAGGGCACTGACCACATGACCGCGCAGGGACAGGGAATCGGGCGTATAATGCACCAGTTCGTGACCGCGCGCCTGCGCCTCGAGCATCATGGCGAAGGTGGAATCGCCGCGCGGATTGATGGTTGAGACGTGGTCCATCTGGACGGCGACTTTGAGCATTTTGTCCCTGCTTTTCAGTAGACCTCATCCTGAGCCTGTCGAAGGACGAGGTCGTGGCACGGCCGGTTCACCCATGAGGATTTCGGGGTCAACCAGCATCGAAGGCGTTGATCAGATGGCGCGGCCAGCGACCGGGCGCAAGGAAAATCACGTCGAACCGGCAGGACTTTTCCCGATCCTCTGGATGACGCGCAAGCCAGTACTCGGCGGCGCGCACGATGCGTGAGACATTGACCGCCTCCAGCGCCTCGTCCGCGCGCTCCCATTTGCTCCGCATCTTGACCTCGGCAAAGACCAGTGTCGATCCTCGCTCGAGCACGAGATCGATCTCCCCCACCGGGGTTTTGTAGCGGCGATCGCGCAGGCGATAGAATTTGAGCTGCAGGAAAAGCGCTGCGAGCGCTTCGCCGCGCTGCCCGTCCCGTTCGGCGACTTGCCGTTTATTGCTGGGCCTTGAGGGCGAGGGCTGCATCGTAGACCTCCTTGCGCTTGAGGCCATAACGAGCAGCGATTTCATCCACCGCGCCACGCACGGGCTTTTGCCCCATTTCCTCCAGCAGGGCGGCCTGCCAGTACTCGGCGGCGGGGGCGCTGGGCTCGGCGGCACCAGCAACGGAAACGACCGCCTCGCCCTTGGTTTCCTCGCCGGAAAACTGCTCTGCCAACTGAATCAGCGTGCCGCGAAAGGTGCGCTCGAACCGCTTGGTCAGCTCCAGCGAAACGCTCGCCTGCCGGTCGCCAAAAACTTCGGCCATAGCCGACAGCGTCGCGTCAAGCCGGCGCGGCGACTCGTAGAAGACCAGTGTTTCACGTGAATCCACTAGCTTTGTCAGAGCGTTACGTCTGGCACCCGCCTTGGGAGGCAAAAACCCGTGAAAGGCAAAAGCGTCTGTCGGCAGGCCAGCAACAACGAGGGCCGACAAGAGCGCCGAAGCGCCGGGAATGGGAAAAACCGGCAGGCCCGCTTCTGCCATGGCGCGGATGAGGGGAAAGCCGGGATCCGAAAGCAGCGGCGTGCCCGCGTCAGAAATCAGCGCAATGGCTTCGCCGCCAGCAATGCGATTGACGATGTCTTCGGCCTTGGCGCGCTCATTGTGTTCATGGAGCGCCTGACGTTTTCCGCGAATGCCGAAGTGGTCCAAAAGTTTAGCTGAGGTGCGCGTATCCTCGCAGAGAACGAGGCCAGCTGCGGCCAGGGTTTCGAGACCGCGCAGGGTGATGTCGCGCAGATTGCCGATCGGGGTCGAGACGACATAAAGTCCAGCCGCCAGGGGCGGGGCGGTAAATGATGTGCCGGCAATGAAATATTCGCTCTTGTTCTCGCTCACGCCGGCAGCTCCCTTGGGGGTTGAGACTTGCTTAACGAAATGCGGTGATTTTGTTAACCGATGGTGAGCATTTAAGGCGGGTTTGATGGCGAAACGCCAAAACAATGCCATTGGGCAGTGCGGGGTTTTGGCTCTCGCGCTTGGTCTCGTTGTGGCCTCCTGCGCACCGGGTACGCTGCAGCTCGGATCGCGAAGCCTGGGATGGCCCACCGGGAACGACGCGGCTCCGCCTCCCAGCCAGACCATGCCGATGCCAACCGCCAAAGGCGAGGTGTTTGGACGGGGTCCGGTGCCGGTATCTCTCCTTTTGCCGCTCAGCGGAGACCGGTCGCTCGCCGATATCGGCAGGTCGCTTGCCAATGCATCGAAACTCGCTATCGCCTTTGTCGAGGCCAATCCCAATATCGCCGAGAACATCACCATCACTCTGCGCGATACAGGCGATAGCGTAGCGGGCGCGACCAACGCCGCAAACGCTGCTCTTGCCGGCGGCGCTCGGTTGATCATCGGACCGCTGCGCGGCGATCAGGTCGCGGCTGCGGGGGCCGTGGCGCGATCTGCCGGAGTGCCCCTTATCGGATTTTCGACCAATGGCCAGGCGGCGGGGGGAGGGGTGTACCTGCTTTCGGTGCTGCCGGAGATGGAAATGAAGCGGGCCATTTCCTATCTCAAGGCCGAGGGACGACGCGGCCTCGCTGGAGCGTTTCCGGCAACGCCCTATGGCGAAGCGCTTGCGACCGCCTTCCGCCAGCAGGCGATTGCCGCTGGGTTTGCGCCCGGCCCGGTCTATACGTTTTCCGACGCCAGCGAAGCGGCGCAGATCGTCGCCCAGGCCAAAAGCCAGATCGATCGTGGCATGATCGACGCGTTTTTCATTCCCGAACGCACCAGCGCTCCCGCCTTCGCCCAGGCGCTTGCAAGTGCTGGCGTAACCAACGACATGGTGCAGATCGTCGGCTCGGCCGATTGGGCGGGGGACGCCACTATTCTTGGCGCACCGGGGCTCAATGGCGCGCTTTATCCGGCGATCGACGAAGCGGGCTCTAATGCCATCGCTGCCGATTATGCAGCCCGGTTCAACGCCCGCCCGCATCCGCTCGCAACCATCGCCTATACGGCAACCATCCTTGCCAACGTCAACACGCTTTCGCTCGCGACACCGCCCTACAATCCCTCCCTCCTGACCTCGCCAGCAGGCTTTAATGGGCGGGACGGACAGTTCCGGTTCCTCTCCAATGGCCGGGCCGAATATGCGCTGGTAATGAAGAGGATCGGAGGAGGGGCGGCGACGACAGTGGATGGGCCGAAGTTGTAGTCCCCCTCACCCGTCTCGGGCCTTGCCCGAGCCACCCTCTCCCCAAGAGGGAGAGGAAAGGGTCTGCGTTTTCGGCCAGCACCTCCTATTCTTCTCCCTCTTGGGGAGAAGGTGACGCGAAGCGCCCAATGAGGGGAGCGATTAAGCCGCCAGATCCGCAACGACCGCATCGAGCACCGGAAAGCCCTTCTCCGTCACCCTTATATTGCCGTTGGGCAGGGTTTCGACAAACCCATAACCCTTGAGCGCGTCGATCTGCTTTTCTGCTATGGAACGGCCCGAGATCGACATGAAGCGGGACGGGGAAATGCCTTCCTTGAGCCTGAGACCCATGACGAGATATTCGTCGCCCTGTTCTTCCCAGGTCAAAACATCGTCGGTCGTCATGCCGTGGCCGAACTCGTTGACGAGTTTGAGCCACTCGAAGGGCATTTTCTCTGCGGCCGTGGCGTGGCGCTCGTGGTTGACGAGAAGACGTCCATGGGCGCCGGGACCGATCCCGGCATATTCGCCATAGCGCCAGTAGAGCATGTTGTGACGCGATTCCTGGCCCGGCACGGCGTGGTTGGAAATTTCATAGGCCGGCATGCCCGCTGCAGCCGTCAATTCCTGGGTCAGCTCGTAAAAATCGGCCGCCAGATCCTCGTTGGGCATCTGGAGCTTGCCGGCGTTGAAGAGGTCGAAGTAGCGCGTGCCCTGCTCGATGGTGAGTTGGTAAAGGCTGAGATGACCGCGGGCGAGCCAGATGGCTTCCTTGAGTTCGTCTTCCCAATCCTCGAGCGTCTGACGGGGGCGTGCATAGATCAGATCAAAGCTCGAGCGCTCGAACACCGATTGCGCGATGCGGACGGCGGCGATGGCTTCATCGACGGTGTGGCGGCGGCCGAGTTCGGCCAGCGGGCCTTCGCGCAGCGACTGGACGCCGAGCGAAACACGGTTAATGCCGGCAGAGCGAAACCCCTTGAACCGTTCGACCTCGACCGAGGTCGGATTGGCTTCGAGCGTGATCTCGGCACGCGAATCGACCTGCCAGGCGCCGGCAATGGCATCAAGGATCGTCTCGACCGCTTTGGGCGACATCAGCGACGGCGTGCCGCCGCCAAAGAAGATCGACTGCACGAGACGCCCGGGCGAGAGCCGGGCCATATGGGCGATCTCACGCTTGTAGCCCTCGACAAAAGCATCTTCGTCAAAAGCGCCACGATGGACGTGCGAATTGAAATCGCAATAGGGGCATTTGGCGGCACAAAAGGGCCAATGCACATAGACGCCAAAGAGGTCATTGGGATTGGTCATGACGGTGATCCCTCGCGCCAGACGGTGCCAAGACCCCCACCTAGCCTCCCCCTCCAGAAGGGGGAGGGATCTGCCGGTGGCCTACGCAGATCACGGCCAGAACCGAACTGTTCCTCCCCCTGTTCGAGGGGGAGGCCAGGTGGGGGTGCCAGCATAAAAAAAGAGCCCTCAGCCCTGTTCAATCTGGTTCTCCACGAACTGAGCGAAGGCGCGGGCGCGGTGGGAGAGGCCCTTTCCGCCCGGAGCCCAGGAATGCTTGGCTTCGGCAGCCATTTCCCCAAAGGTGATGTCGAAGCCCTCGGGCTGGAACATGGGATCATAGCCATGGCCCTGCGTGCCGCGCGGCGGCCAGACGAGAACACCGTCGCATTTGCCGACATAGAGGACGTCGCGGCCATCGGGATGGGCGAGGCAGAGCGTGGCGTTGAAGGAGGCGGTGCGCTGCTCGGGCGTGGTGGCGCCCTTGCTCAGGAGTTCAGCCTCCACCCGCTGCATGGCATTGGCGAAGTTGCGCGGGACCCCGGCCCAGTCGGCCGTATAAACGCCGGGCTGGCCATCAAGGGCGTCGACGCAAATGCCGCTATCGTCCGAGAGCGCCAGCATATTGGCGCCGCGGGCTGCGGCATGGGCCTTGGTGCGCGCGTTTTCGGCGAAAGTCGTCCCGTTTTCTTCCGGCTCGGGTAGGCCGAGGTCGCCGGCCGAAACCAGTTCGAGCCCAAAGGGAGCGAAGAGCTCCTGGAATTCCTTGAGCTTTCCCGCATTATGCGTGGCAAGCACGAGACGATCACCGCGGCGGAGTTTTGGAATGGTCATTTGCTCTCCAGGGCGCGTTGAATGTCGTTCCAGATGGCGCAAGTGTCCGTTTTGAACGCCCCCTCACCGACTCGGCTGCGCCGAGCCACCTCTCCCCCAGAGGGAGAGGAATAAGAGGTGCCTGCCGGACCATTCTTCTCCTTCTCGGGGAGAAGGTGGCCCAACGAGCCCGATGAAGGGGACTTCTTGAACAATGAAAATCTCATGCAGAAAGCGCCGCCTTCTGCAGTTCGGAAAGTTCGGAAATGCCCTTGCCGGCAAGGTTCATCAACGCCTCGAGTTCATCCCGATCAAAGGGCGCGCCTTCGGCGGTGCCCTGGATTTCGACGAATTTGCCCGAGCCGGTCATGACGAAATTGGCGTCGGTCTCGGCTTCAACATCTTCCAGATAATCCAGATCGAGCACCGCTGTGCCGCGATAGATGCCGCAGGACACAGCTGCAACCGCATCCCTGAGCACTTCGCCCTTGGTCAGTTTGCGCTCTTCCATCCACCTGATGGCATCGACCAGCGCGACATAGGCACCTGTGATGGACGCCGTGCGCGTGCCGCCATCGGCTTCGAGCACATCGCAATCGAGCGTGATCTGAGCTTCGCCAAGATTGGCGAGGTCGACCACGGCGCGGAGCGAACGGCCGATGAGGCGCTGGATTTCCTGGGTGCGGCCTGTTTGCTTGCCGGCAGTCGCCTCGCGGCGCGTGCGCGAGCCGGTGGCACGGGGCAGCATGCCATATTCGGCGGTGACCCAGCCCTGACCCTTGCCTCGCAGCCAGCCGGGAAGGCTGGTTTCGACCGAGGCGGTGCACAGAACCCTGGTATTGCCGAAGGCGACGAGGCAGGAGCCTTCGGCCTTCATGGCGACATTGCGTTCGATGGTGACTGCCCGCATATCAGACGGGGCGCGTCCGGAAGGCCGCATTGTCTATCCACTTGGTTGTTGTCTTTACCGCCTCTTAACCTTCCTCGCCGCGCCGAACAAGCGCCCGGGCGCTTGGTGGCCTTGCACTGAGCGCCTAAATGAGGGAGCAAGGTTAAAGCGGAAGATTTCATTCAAAACGCCATGGTTTATTCCCAAGACGAGTTTTTGAGCGTCCTCAATGCCCGCAGCCAGGAAATCTTCCGGCGGCTGGTGGAGCGCTATCTCGATACCGGCATGCCGGTGGGCTCGCGCGACCTGTCGCGGCTCCTGCAGGTGGAGCTTTCCCCCGCCTCGGTGCGCAATGTCATGGCCGATCTCGAGGATCTCGGGCTGATCGCGGCGCCGCACACATCGGCCGGCCGCGCCCCAACCCAGCAGGGCCTGCGGTTTTTCGTCGATGCCATGCTCGAAGTGGGTGCCGTCAACGAAGCGGAGCGGCGCAGCATCGCCCAGCATATCGAGGGCAATGCCCGGCGCGGGCAGATCGACGATCTGCTGACCGAAGCCAGCGCGCTGCTTTCGGGCCTGAGCCAGGGGGCGGGCCTCGTGATCGCCACCAAAGCCGACATGATCCTGCGCCATGTCGAATTCGTGCGGCTCGACAATAGCCGCGCCATGGCAATCCTTGTGGGCGAAGACGGGCAGGTGGAAAACCGCATTCTCGAACTGCCGCCCGGCTTCACTGCCGCAGCGCTGAGCCAGGCGAGCAATTACCTGGCGCACTATGTCGTCGGGCGCACCCTGGCCGAAGCGCGCACGCTGCTCGACCAAAGGCGCCTCGAGCAGCGGGCCGAACTCGATGAACTCACCCAGAAGCTGGTCGATGACGGGATCGCCACGCTGGTGCAGGACAGCCCGGCGGCAGCGCCGCGAATCATCGTGCGGGGGCGGGCGAACCTCCTTAACGATGCCATGGCGAGCGATGACCTGGAGCGCATGCGGCAGCTTTTTGACGAGCTCGAAAGCAAGGACGGGCTGCTCGAGCTGCTGGGCGATGCGGAGGCGGCGCAGGGCGTGCGCATCTTTATCGGCTCGGAAAACAAGCTGTTTTCGCTGTCCGGCTCCTCGGTCATTCTTTCCCCTTACAAGGATGCGAACGATAAGGTCGTCGGCGTGCTCGGCGTCATCGGGCCGACCCGGCTCAATTATGCGCGCATCGTGCCGGTGGTCGATTATACCGCCAATGTGGTCACGCGCCTGATGGCCCGCAAACCGCGCTAGCCGGTTCCACTATTGAAAAAGCCGTCGCCTTGGCCGATATGCGAGGGCGAAAAGCAGTCAAAAAAGGTTTCAGCAGAAATGATGAGCGACGAGAACGCCGCCCAGGGCGAAACGCCGGAGACCGAAATCCCGGAAATCGAAACGCCAGAGGTCGATCCCGTCGAGGCCCTGCGGGCCGAGAATGCCGAGCTGCGGGATCGCGTCTTGCGCACCCATGCGGAAATGGAAAACCTGCGCAAGCGCACCGAACGCGACGTGGCCGACACCCGATCCTATGCCATTGCCGGATTTGCGCGCGACATGCTGAGCGCAACCGATGCCTTGAGCCGGGCGCTGCTGGTGATCCCCGCGGAAACGCGGGAAACCGCCGAAGGCACGCTCAAGAGCCTGATCGAAGGGCTCGAACTGGCCGAGCGCGAGATGCAGCGGCTTCTGGGCAAGCATGGCGTCAAGCCGATCGAAGCTGCCGGCCAGAAGTTCGACCCCAACAAGCATCAGGCCATGTTCGAAGTGCCGAACCCGCAGGTGCCCGAGGGGACGGTGGTGCAGGTGGTCCAGGAAGGCTTTGCTATCGGCGAACGCGTGTTGCGGCCGGCCATGGTGGGTGTCGCCAAGGGCGGCGGGGCCGGACCGGCGCCTGAGGGTGTGGATAAGGCTGTTTAGTTCGATGTTCAAAGGAGCGCTCGATTGGGCGCCCCTTTGGTTTGGGAAGGCAGATAGTTCCCCCTCATCCGGCCCTTCGGGCCACCTTCTCCCCGAGGGGGAGAAGAATAAGAGGTGTCTCCGCGTGCACAGCGCCATTCCTCTCCCTCTCGGGGAGAGGTGGCTCGGGCAAAGCCCGAGTCGGTGAGGGGGGTTGCCCCATTCGAGCGCTCTCGTGGCCGGGCGGCCTAGCCCAGAATCTCCCGGCTCATGATCCGGCCAACACCTGCTTCCGCCATATCCGCCCAGGCTTTTTCGAGCGAGCCGTTGGAATCGATGGCGCGGGTCGCATCCTCGATGACGGTGACATCGAAACCGCCAGCAGCGCCATCGAGGGCGGTCCAGGCCACGCAGAAATCGGTGGCGAGGCCAACAAGATAGAGGCGGCCGGCGTCACGCTCGTTGAGGTAGCCGGCAAGACCGGTTAGGTTTTCGCGGTCCGCTTCCTGAAAGCCGGAATAGCTGTCGATGGCGCGGTTGAAACCCTTGCGGATGATGAGCTGAGCATGGGGGATGTCGAGATCCTTCGACAGCTCGGCGCCGTGGGTTTGCCAGACGCAATGGTCGGGCCAGAGCACTTGGGTGCCATAGTCGAGCTCGACAGTCTCGAAGGGGGCTTTTCCCTCGTGCTGGCTTGCAAAGGAGATGTGATCGGCGGGGTGCCAGTCCTGCGTGAGGACCACGTTCTTGAACTTTTTGGCGAGCGCGTTGATCAGCGGCACGATCTCGTCGCCCCCCGACACCGCAAGATTGCCGCCGGGCAGGAAGTCGTATTGCACATCGACGACAACGAGGACGTCTTCGGGGCTGATGGTGATCGTCATGGGCGCGCTCCGGGTTGAAAGAGTTCGGCGCGCAACAGGCCGCGCACGGAATTGCCAAGAAAGATTGCCTCGGCCGTTGCCAGATCGGCAAGAGTGAGAATGGTTTCCCGGGCTTGTCCAGTCTCGACCAGTTCGGCGCGCAGGGTGCCGGGGAGGAGACCGGACGAGAGCGGCGGCGTCAGAAGCGTGCCGTCGCGCTCGATGAAGAGATTGGTGATGGAGCCTTCGGTCAGCTCGGAGCGCTCGTTCAGAAAGACGACTTCGTCGACGCCATACGCCTCATGCGCTGCGATGCGCGGCTCGTCATAGAACGCCCGGTTGGTGGTCTTGTGCGCAAGCCAGACCGAGTTCGATTGCAGCCTCTCTTCGGCAATGAGGAAGCGGAATTTTTCCCGGTTGGGAGGCAAGGGGACGGCGGCGATGTCGATGCCTTTTTCGGAGAGCGTCAGGCGGACGCGCATGGGACCGGTCCAGGCAGCGCTTTCTTGGAGAAGGCGGGTGGTTGCTGCGGCCCCGTCACAGGGAAGGCCGAAATAGGCGGCCGAGGCGAGAAGCCGGGCAATGTGGCGACCAAGGAGCACGAAGCCTTCGCCGGGCGACCATTTGAGGGTCTCGATCAGTGTCACGGGCGGGGCGGGATCCGCAAGAAAGCGCATTTTGAGAAGGGCCTCCTCGTATTCGGCCTCGGCCACGCTGTCGGCAACGATACCCCCGCCAATGCCGATCGTGCCCCGTCCGGCAGCATCGATGACAGCGGTGCGGATGGCAACGTTGAAGGTGAAATCGCCGCCCGGCGCAATATAGCCGATGGAACCGGTGTAAAGACCACGTGGCCCCGGTTCCACTTCGTCGATGATCTCCATGGCGCGCAGTTTGGGCGCACCGGTGATCGAGCCGCAGGGAAAGAGATTTTCAATTGTCTCGGGCAGCCCGATACCGGCGCGGCGTTTGGCCGTGATGCCCGAGGTCATGGTATGGAGGGTGGGATAGGTTTCGACGGTGAAAAGGTCTGTGACCCGCACCGAGCCGATCTCGCTGATGCGGCCAAGATCGTTGCGCAGGAGGTCAACGATCATCAGGTTTTCCGCGCGGTTCTTTTCGTCTCCGGCGAGGGCAGCGCGTCCCGCCGCGTCCTCGCTGGCGAGCGGAGCACGGGGCATGGTCCCCTTCATCGGGCGGGCAAAGAGCGTGTCATCAACCGAGGACACAAAGAGTTCGGGCGAACGGGACAGCACATGGTGATCCCCGGCGTGGATAAAGGCGCCATAAGCGGTCTTTTGCGCCTGGGCGAGCCGGACATAGAGGCCAAGCGGATCGCCTTCGAGCGTGAAGCGGGCGCGCAGGGTGAGGTTGACCTGATAGGTATCGCCCGCCGCGATATAGCTTTTCACCCGTCTGAAGGCGGCCGCGTAGTCGGAAAAGCCGGTTTCGGGCTCCAATCCGATTGCAGCGCCCTGGGGAGCGTCTTCGAGCAGCGCCGGATCTAAGGATCGGGTTCTATCGTAGATCCCGAACCAGAGCAGCGGCGTTGCGCTTGGCGCCCCGAGGCGCGCGGTCAGCCTTTCTTCGAAAACAAAGCCCAGCTCATAGGCAAAATAGCCAGCGGCCCACAGCCCCGTCCGACCGGCCGCCTCGATGCGGCCGAGCGCCGCGCGCGCTTCTTCCGGCGTATGGGCAATCAGGATTTCCCGCGGATCGCAGAACAGCAGGCTCTTGCCGTCAGGGGAAAGGTTGTCGTGCAGGAGCACGGTGCCGGGCGTGAACATGGGCTGGTTTTATACGCGCGGGCAGGCTGGTGAAAGCCGGGATATCGCCTCCCCAACAAGGCTCTTGGCGCCTCGGGGCCGGCATGGCAGATAAAGTTGTCCGGGCGCAGGTGTGCCCGGCTTGAGGGCACCTTCCATGAACACCAAACTGCTGGGCGCGATCGCCGCCCTGGCGCTGGTTGCCGGCTCACTGCCGGCGGCTGCACAGAACATCGAATTCACCCTGATCAACGATTCATCGCATACGCTGCATTATTTTTATGCCGCACCGAGCAATACCTCGGACTGGGGCGATGACCTGCTGGGGGACACCGGCATTCTCGAATCGGGTTATCAGGCCACCACCTATATCTATGACGGCTCCGACCAGTGTCTTTACGACTTCCGCTTCGAGACAGCCGAAGGCGGCATGCTCGAGGAATATGAGATCGATATCTGCACGCTCGGCAGCTACACGCTGACCGACTGACAAGGCGCGGGCGCTGCCCTTTCCGGGGGCAGCCCCCTTTCTTTCCCGGCACAAGTTCTTTTCAGCCTTTGGCGCGCTTGAAGCCCTCCCCGCCCCCCCCTATATAGCCCCCGAGGCCCCGGCGACGGGGCAAATCAACCTACGAGGGACCCGGCCCCTTTGGGGCAGAGAAGCTGCTTTGCAAAAAGGGCTTCACCAAAGGGTTCGCTGTGAAGAGAGGCTAGTTTTATGGCAAAAGTCATTGGTATCGACCTCGGTACAACCAATAGCTGCGTCGCCGTCATGGATGGCAGCAATCCCAAAGTCATCGAAAATGCTGAAGGCGCCCGGACGACCCCGTCCATGGTTGCTTTCTCCAAGGATGGCGAACGCCTGATCGGGCAGCCAGCCAAGCGCCAGGCCGTAACCAATCCGGAGAATACGCTTTTCGCCGTCAAGCGCCTGATCGGCCGTCGCTATGACGACAAGATGGTGGAAAAGGACAAGGGTCTCGTGCCCTTCAAGATCACGCGCGCCGACAATGGCGATGCCTGGGTCGAAGCCTCCGGCGACAAGTATTCGCCGTCGCAGGTCTCGGCCATGGTGCTCCAGAAGATGAAGGAAACCGCCGAAGCCTATCTCGGCGAGACCGTCACCCAGGCCGTGATCACCGTTCCCGCCTACTTCAACGATTCCCAGCGCCAGGCGACCAAGGATGCCGGCAAGATTGCCGGCCTCGATGTGCTGCGCATCATCAACGAGCCGACCGCGGCTGCGCTCGCCTATGGTCTGGACAAGAAGAATTCCGGCACCATCGCGGTCTATGACCTTGGCGGCGGTACCTTCGACGTTTCCATCCTCGAAATCGGCGATGGCGTCTTCGAGGTGAAGTCGACCAATGGCGACACCTTCCTCGGTGGCGAAGACTTCGACATGCGTCTCGTCGACTATCTCGCCGACGAGTTCAAGAAGGAGCAGGGCATCGACCTGCGCTCCGACAAGCTCGCGCTGCAGCGCCTCAAGGAAGCTGCCGAAAAGGCCAAGATCGAACTCTCGTCTTCGACCCAGACCGAAATCAACCTGCCCTTCATCACGGCAGATGCTTCGGGCCCCAAGCACCTGACGCTCAAGCTCTCGCGCTCCAAGCTCGAATCGCTGGTCGATGACCTGATCAGCCGCACGATCGAGCCCTGCAAGCAGGCGATGAAGGATGCCGGTGTTTCGGCCAGCCAGATCGACGAAGTCGTGCTCGTGGGCGGCATGAGCCGCATGCCCAAGGTGCAGGAAGCGGTCAAGCAGCTTTTCGGCAAGGAGCCCCACAAGGGCGTCAACCCCGACGAAGTCGTGGCGCTCGGTGCTGCGATCCAGGGCGGCGTCCTCCAGGGCGACGTCAAGGACGTCTTGCTGCTCGACGTGACCCCGCTGTCCCTGGGCATCGAAACTCTTGGTGGCGTTTTCACGCGTCTCATCGATCGCAACACGACGATTCCGACCAAGAAATCGCAGACCTTCTCGACCGCCGAAGACAACCAGTCGGCCGTGACCATCCGCGTGTTCCAGGGTGAACGCGAAATGGCCGCGGACAACAAGCTGCTGGGCAATTTCGACCTTGCCGGCATTCCGCCCGCACCGCGCGGCGTGCCGCAGATTGAAGTGACCTTCGACATCGACGCCAACGGCATCGTCAACGTGTCCGCCAAGGACAAGGGCACCGGCAAGGAACAGCAGATCCGCATCCAGGCCTCGGGTGGCCTGTCGGACGCCGACATCGAAAAGATGGTCAAGGACGCCGAAGCCAATGCCGAAGCCGACAAGCGCAAGCGCGAAGCGGTGGAAGCCCGGAACCAGGGCGAATCGCTGATCCACTCGACCGAAAAGTCGCTCAAGGACTATGGCGACAAGGTTTCGGCCGAGGACAAGAGCGCCATCGAGACCGCGATCAGCGATCTCAAGGGTGTGCTCGAGGGCGATGATCCGGAAGCGATCAAGGAAAAGACCTCGGCTCTCGCCGAAGCCTCGATGAAGCTCGGTGAAGCCATGTACAAGGCGTCGCAAGCCGAAGCCGAAGCCAAGGCCAACGGCACGCGCGACGAAGAAGATGACGACGTCGTCGACGCCGACTTCGAAGAGGTCAAGGACGACGACAAGAAGTGATTTTTGTCACGGAGTGAAGAGGGCCCGGTGGAAGCACCGGGCTCTTTTGTTTTGGGGGGTGGACGCGTTGCTCGGGTTCCCTCGCCCCGGGAGAGGGGCAGAAAATCTGCGTTCAGCAGATTTCCAGGGTGAGGGGTCTCTGTTCTCCGCAGGGAAGCGAGTCGTACATTCCCTTACCCCTCATCTGCCCTTCGGGCACCTTCTCCCGCAAGGGGAGAAGGGAAGAGAGACGAGCGTGAGGCGGCTTCGTGCCATTCGAGCTTAGCTCTCATGGCCTTCTCACCTAAATCCCGTCCACTGGACCGGATTTGCCTTGCGGCCGGTTCGAAGTGTTCCACGTGAATCCTCCCCAACATTGCCCCGTGGCCGCACTCTTGCTAAAGCAGCCGTGACGTGGTTTCGCAGCTTGCCGGCCCCAGACCCCTTGCGGGTCGTGGGGTCGATTGCCATTTAGGGGCGGAACATGAATGCAAGCGGGGCGCGGGAAAACGCGACCTGCCGTTTTGGAGAAGATTTTTGGCCAAACGCGATTTCTACGAAGTGCTCGGCTGCCAGAAGGGCGCCGACGAAGCGGCGCTGAAAAGCGCCTATCGCAAGCTCGCCATGCAATTCCATCCCGACCGCAATCCCGGTAACGCGGAAGCGGAAAACAAGTTCAAGGAAATCAACGAGGCCTATGACACGCTCAAGGACGCGCAGAAGCGCGCGGCCTATGACCGGTTTGGCCACGCCGCTTTCGAAAATGGCGGCGGACGCGGCGGCCATGGCTTTGGCCCAGAATTTTCCTCGTCCATGTCCGACATCTTCGAGGACATTTTCGGGGACTTCATGGGCGGGGGCGGGCGTCGTGGCGGCGGCGGAGCCTCGAAACTGCGCGGATCGGACCTGCGCTATAATCTCGAGATCGCGCTTGAGGAAAGCTTTGAAGGCCGTACGGTCGAGATAGACGTGCCAACGCTGGTGGGCTGCGACACTTGCGAAGGGTCGGGCGCCAAGCCGGGCACGGGCACGCATACCTGCCGGCAGTGCAACGGTCATGGCAAGGTGCGGGCGGCGCAGGGCTTTTTCACCATCGAGCGTACCTGCCCCGTGTGTCAGGGCCGCGGACAGATGATGGACCAGCCGTGCACCGATTGCGGCGGCCAGGGCCGGCGGCAGCAGAACCGCAAGCTTTCGGTCGATATCCCGCGCGGGATAGAGGACGGCACGCGCATCCGGCTCGCCAATGAAGGCGAAGCAGGCGTGCGGGGCGGACCGCCGGGCGATCTCTACATCTTCATCTCGGTCAAGCCCCATGACCTGTTCCAGCGCGATGGCGCCGATCTTTATGCGCGCGTGCCCATTTCGATGACGACGGCGGCCCTGGGCGGCGAATTCGAGGTACCGACGCTCGATAATGCGCGGGCCAAGGTGAAGGTGCCGGCGGGCACCCAGCCGGGGCAGCGCGTGCGCCTCAAGGGCAAGGGCATGCCGGTGCTGCGCAGCAAAGATATCGGCGACCTCTATGTGCAGCTCGATATCGAGACGCCGCAGAACCTGTCGCGTCGCCAGCGCGAATTGCTTGAAGAGTTCGCCGAACTCGAAACGCAGGACACAAGCCCGCAATCGGGCGGGTTCTTCGACAAGCTCAAGAAGATGTTCGAAGCGTAAATTCGCTTGCCCCCATGAGAGAGCCGGGCCAGTCTCGACACGGTTGAGATGATTTCGGGGACACCATGAAGACGGCACTTACCTTGTCCGGATCGATCCGCAAGGGCTCGTATAATCGCGTGCTGCAGCACCATGTGGGGCGCGCGCTGCGCGAGGCGGGGGTCAGCGTAACCGATCTCGAACTTGGTGAGTTTCCCATGCCGATCTTCAATGAAGATCTGGAAAAGGACGCGGTGCCGGATGCGGCGGCCGACCTGGCCGAACTCTGGGGCAGCCACGATATCGTTTTCATCGCTTCGCCCGAATATAATGGCGGGCTGAGCCCGCTTCTGGTCAACACCATCACCTGGCTCAGCCGGCAAAAGCCGAGCCCCTTCCGTCACGCCGTCTTCGGTGTCGGCGGGGTGAGCTCGGGCAAATATGGGACGATCTGGGGCCTCAGCCACCTGCGCGAATCGCTGACCAAGGTGGGCACATTGGTGGTGCCGACGCTTTTGGGGATCGGACCGGCGGAAGCGGCTTTCGACGAGCATGGCGACCCCACGGAGCCGGCTATCCGCCGCAAGGTCGAGCAGATGGTCACCGAACTGACCCAGTTTTCGCGAGGGTAGAGATGGCGGCGCTCTATCTGACCCACCCGCAGGTCCGGATTGACCCCGCCGTTCCCATTCCGCTCTGGAGCCTTTCCCCCGAGGGGCGGGCGCGGGCCGAAGCCTTTGCCGATCGGTATATCGTGCCGCCGGGCACGCTGATCTTTTCGAGCCGGGAAACCAAGGCGCTGGAGCTGGCCGAACTGCTTGCGGCCAAGGCGGGCACGCCGGTCATGCCCGATCACCTGATGGGTGAGAACGACAGAAGCGCCACCGGCTTTCTTCCTTCCGCCCTTTTCGAGATAACCGCAGACCGCTTTTTTGCCGAACCCGATTGCAGCATCGATGGCTGGGAAAAGGCAGCCGATGCTCAGAGGCGCATCGTCGGCACGGTGCTGACTGCGCTACAGAGCGTGCCCCCGGATTTTCCGGTGATCTTTTGTGGGCACGGCGCGGTGGGCACGCTGCTTAAATGCCATTTCGGTCAGCGCGCGATCGCCCGCAGCGAGGACCAGAACCGGTTTGGACACCAGGGCGGTGGCAACGGGTTTTTGTTTGATCCGGAAACAAGGCAACTCCGAAGCGATTGGATGGCGATGGAGGATGTTCCGGATCGGTGGTGGGGCCTGAAGAGGGTTGTTGATTCCGGCTGACCGGAGCGCCGAGAACAAGAAGCGCAGCAAGGATAGCCTAGCTTTTCTTCTCGGCCAGCGCGAAAAGCTCAAGGGCATCGGCGAGGGCCTCGGTGAGGCGGTCGAGGCGGGCCGGGTCGGTTTCCAGCTGGCGCAGCCGGTTGGGGCCGGCAAGGGGGACTTCAGCAACGAGGTCGAGACCTTTTTGCGTGATCGCGACGAGCCTGGCCCGGCGATCGCGCGGATCGGTGCGCACGATGCAAAGCTCGAGGCGGCGCAGTTCGTCGATCGATTGACCCAGGGTTGCGGCATGCATGTCGAGCCCCTTGCGCAGGGCGGCGAGGGCCATGTGCGGGCGCTCGGCCAGCGTATGGAGCACGGCCAGTTGCAATCCAGTGATGCCGTGCTGCTGCTTGAGTCGCAGGTGAAAGGCGGAAATTGCGGAATCGAGCCGCATCCAGGCGACAAGAGTTGAAAGGGCCTGTTGCTGCATAAGGATACTGGCGTGCAAGGAGAATTTCAGGGTCTTATGCCGCCATAGCAGAACGGGCGCAAGCTGCTATGGCATCATAGGACAGGGAAAACGGCCTTGCCCGGCCTCTCCCGATATGCGACCCAGCAAGGAACCAGCATCGAAAGGAAATTGCCATGGCCGGCCAGTTGATCGTGGGACTCGATGTGTCGACGCGGGCCCGAGCCGAAGAGATCGTGTCGGCGCTCGGCGATGCGGTGTCCCACTACAAGATCGGCTATCAGTGCTTTTATGGCGCCGACGGCTTTGCCTTGGGCAAGGCGCTGATTGCGGCGGGCAAGAAGGTGTTCTTCGATCTAAAGCTGCTCGATATCGACAACACGGTCGAGAAGGGCGTTGCTGCCATTGCCGAAACCGGCGCAGCGATGCTCACCGTCCACGCCTATCCCAAATGCATGCGAGCTGCCGCAAAGGCGGCCGCGGGATCGGAACTCTGCGTTTTGGGGGTAACGGTGCTGACTTCGATGGATGATGCCGATGTGCGAGACGCCGGCTATGAGCGGGACACGGCAGGGCTTGTGGCGTTGCGGGCGCAGCAGGCGCGCGAGGAGGGGATCGGCGGCATTATCGCATCGAGCCATGAAGCGGAAATGGTGCGAACGATTCTTGGTCCCAAGATGGCAATCGTGACTCCCGGCATTCGTCCGGCGGGCAGCGCCAGCGGCGACCAGAAGCGGGTGATGACCCCCGCCGAGGCTTTGGCCGTCGGCGCCACCCATCTGGTCATAGCCCGGCCCATTGTGGAAGCGCCCGATCCGCAGGCCGCTGCGCGGGCCATTCTGGCCGAAATGGCCGGCACCGGCACGCGGCTCGCCTGATGCGGTTTTCAGCCTGTATCGACATGCTCTTCGTGCCGGAAACCGACGATCCGGCCCAGCGCATTCGCCTTGCAAAAGCCGCCGGGCTAGACGCCGTCGAATTCTGGCTCTGGTCGAGCAAGGATCTCGACACCATCAGGACGGCATTGGGCGAAACCGGGCTGCCGCTGGCCGGGATCGTGGCGGAGCCCTTTGCCGAGCTGACACGCGAAAGCGATCATGACCGGTTTCTTGCCGGGCTGGAAAAGAGCCGGGACGTCGCCAAGGCGCTCGGGGCCAAGGTGCTGATCTGCCAATCAGGACCGCTGCTGGCGGGCGTGGGGCGGGAACAGCAGCGTGCGGCACTGACGCGCGCCATGAGCCGCTCGGCTGATATCCTCCAAGGCTCCGGCATCAGGCTCGGGCTCGAACCGCTCAACGATCGCGTGGACCATCCCGGCTATTATCTGACCAGCACGCGTGAAGCACTCGATATCATGGATGCGGTCGACCGACCGGAAATCGGGCTGACCTATGATCTCTACCATTCGATGGTGATGGGCGAAGTGCCCGAAGAGGTGATCGGGGATCGCGCCCGGCATATTGCCCATGTGCATTTGGCCGATCATCCCGGCCGCAATCAGCCGGGCAGCGGCGGACTTGATCTGATCCGGCCGCTCAGATGGCTGCAGGAACAGGGATATGATGGATACGTCGGGCTCGAGTTCCGCCCGACGGGATCAACGGTGGACGCCTTGGCTCAGATGCGGGAAACACTGGGCTAAAATCCACGCCTGGCTCGCTAGACCAGCGGTCCTCACCGTGAGGTGGGGGCGAAGCCGACCCCTGAAACACGAGGACGTGGCACCGGAACATGGTGGCACATCCTCGCCTTTCGAGGCTTTGCCGTGCAAGGCGCTTCAGGGTGAGGGTTACTCAATCAGCGCGCCTGAACGGATTCATCCGACCAAGCCATGCTCTTTGCTCAGATCGGCGAGATCGAGCTGGGGGCGAGCTCCGATGTGCGAAATCACTTCCGACGCTGCGAGGCACCCGGTCTTGAGGGCGGATTCGAGCGTTTGCCCACGCGCCATGCCGAGGAGGAAACCCGAGGCGAACAGATCGCCGGCGCCGGTGGCATCCACGACCTTGTCTATGGGAAAGGCAGGAACCGAGACAACTTCGCCATTGTATACCGCCATAGCACCCTCGGCGCCCATGGTGATGGCAGCCAATTCGGCATCCTGCGCAATGGCGCGGACAGCGGTGCCCAGATCCTGCGTTTCATAAAGCGACATCAGCTCGTGCACATTGGCAAAGACATAGTCGATGGTTTTGGAGCGGATCAGATCGAGGAATTCGGCGCGATAGCGATCGACGCAAAAGGGATCGGACAGGGTGAAGGCGGCGGCGCGCTCGTGCTTGTGGGCATAATGGGCGGCAAGGACGAAAGCCTTCTTGGCTTCCACCGGATCCCACAGGAAGCCTTCCATATAGGTGATGGCAGCGCTGCCGATTTCATCGGGATGGATGTCGCGCTCGGTCAGTTCGTGGCAGGCGCCGAGATAGGTATTCATGGTGCGCTCGGCTTCCGAAAGAAAGATCATCGAGCGGGCGGTGAGCGCGCCATTCTTGAGGCGGGTGGTGTTGTAGTGCACGCCGATGGCGTCAAGATCGGCGGCGAAGACATCGCCCAGGGGATCGTCGGCCACCTTGCCGATGAAGGCTGCACGGCCGCCGAGCGAGGCAACGCCAGCTGCCGTATTGGCCGCCGAGCCGCCCGAAATCTGCTGCCGGCCAAGCGGCATCTTGCTGTAAAGATCTTCAGCCCGATCGGTGTCGATCAGGTGCATGATCCCTTCCTTCATGCCCTCGCGCTCGATGAATCCAGGCTCCACGGGTGCGATGATATCGACAATGGCGTTGCCTATCGTCAGCACGTCGAAGCGGGTCTGGGTCATGAGAAATCCGGCCGGAAAGGGAGAACCGCGGCGGGTTTACCCCATGAGCTGCATGAGGGCAATGTTTCCGGGATTTGGCGCGCGACGAGGACCCCCACCTAGCCTACCCCTCAAGACGGGGGAGGGACAGATCAGCTCTTGCCTCGACATATGTGAGCCACCGGCAGATCCCTCCCCCTTCTGGAGGGGGCTAGGTGGGGGTCACTTCCGCCCTGACTCACAACCCCCCGATGATCTCCGCAATCAACGCCTCGGTGTCTTCTCCGGCGCGCAGGGCGATCTGGCCGTCCAGCAGAAGAATGGCAAGGCCATGCACCTTGGCCCAGGCGGCGAGCGCCTTGATGCGGCCGGAACGCTGGTCGCCGCCCACCGCCTGGCGCAGGGTGTCAAAGGCGGCATCCGCGGCCATGCGCAGGCCCGGGCGATTGTCTCTCTTGAGTTCGGGCGAGAACATCAGCCGGAACAGATTGGCATTATCGAGCGCGAAGAGCACATAGGTTTTGCCCATGGCGGCCATGGGCTGGGCCGGTTCGGTTGAAGCTACTGCCTCCATGGCTGCAGAAAAGCGCTGGAAGCCGGTGACAGCGAGAGCTTCGAGCAGCGCCGCGCGCGAGTCGAAATGACGGTAGGGCGCGGCGGCCGATACACCGACGGCGCGGGCAAGATCGCGCAGTCCAAGCCCATTCTGCCCTTCTTTCTCGAGGATGATCAGCGCGGCTTCGAGGAGGGCCTGCCGCAGATTGCCGTGGTGATAGGGCGCGTTGGTGTAAGTTGACATTGTTCACATATAGGAAATAGATGTGAGCAGCGTCAACACTGTCGCGGAGGTGCGCAGTATGGACTGGAACCTGATTTTGGCCTCGGCGCACCATCTGGCGGTCTTTACGCTGGTGATGCTGTTCGCCGCCGAATTCACGCTGTTGCGCACTGGCCTTTCGGGAGCGCGCATCGGCCAGCTTGCCCGTATCGATGCCGCCTATGGTGGCGTTGCCGGGCTCGTCATCGTCATCGGCATTCTGCGCGTCATCTTTGGCGGCGTCGATCCCATGTATTATCTCGGCAATCACGCCTTTTGGGGCAAGATGGGGGCTTTCGCCATCATGGGTCTGCTGACCATCCAGCCGACCATCGCCATCCGGCGCTGGGTCAAGGCCGGGGAAGGGGTGTTGGAATTCGCGCCACCAGCGGGGGAAATCGCCGCCAGCCGCCGCTTCATCCATCTGCAAGCCGGCGTGCTGCTGCTGATCCCGATCTTCGCTGCCGCCATGGCGCGCGGCTATGGGAGCTAGGAGAGGCCCCTTCCTGGCAGCGGTGTCTTGGGTTCGTACCGGCACCATTCCGCAATCGGGCAGCGCCAGCATTCGGGCTTGCGGGCCTTGCAGATATAGCGGCCATGAAGGATCAACCAATGGTGGGCATGGAGCATGAAGCGCTCCGGTACCTGTTTGGTGAGTGCCAGCTCGACCGCCAGCGGGGTGGCTCCGGGGGCTAGGCCGGTGCGGTTGCCGACGCGGAAAAGATGGGTGTCCACGGCGATGGTGGGCTGCTTGAACCAGATATTGAGCACGACATTGGCGGTCTTTCGCCCGACCCCCGGCAAGGCTTCGAGTGCCTCACGCTCGGCCGGCACCTCCCCGTTATGCGTTTCGATCAGGATCTGGGACAGCGCGAAGACGTTTTTAGCCTTGCCGCGATAGAGCCCGATGGTGCGGATCAATTCGGTGATCCGCTCGACCCCGAGCGCGACCATGGCGGCGGGGGACGGGGCAAGCTCGAACAGCGCCCGCGTCGCCTTGTTGACGCCGGTATCGGTGGCCTGGGCCGATAGAACCACGGCGACAAGGAGGGTGAAGGCGTTGACATAGTCGAGTTCGCCCTTGGGTTCAGGTTCGATGGCGTGGAAGCGCTCGAAGATGGCTTCCGCCTCGGCGCGGGTGAGCGTCTTCACTTTTTTAGGACCTGGCATTCTCTCGCCCTCGAATCTCTGCCAATATTTCTGGGCGAGTCGAACATGCCAATGCAAACCAGCACCACAACCAGTCCCCTGTTTTCCGCAACGCTCCGTCCGGAGCGGTCTTTGCGTATGGCTGGCGGCTGGCTCGCACTGGCGCTTGCCGGCATCGTCGCAACGCCATTCCTCCTTGCTGTACCCGATTTTCTCGTGCCCGGTCTCGCCGGCTTTGCCCTTGCGGGAGCGGGACTGACGGTGCTTTCGGTGCGTCAATCGCGCCGGGCGCAACTGGAAGAGCAGATCACGGTGTGGCCCGATCAGGTGGAGATCACCATGGCAGGGCCAAGCGAGACGCGGCAGTTGCGCCGTTTCGATCCCAAAACGGTGCGCCTCGTGTTGCAGCGGGACGAGAACGAGCGAACCACCGCCGTTCACCTTCAGACCGGAGCGGACACGATCGAGATCGGGGCCTTTATGGCGCTGACCGACAAGTCGAGCTTTGCCCGTGCCTTCGGGCAGGCCCTGCGGCGGGCCCGGCGCGCCTGAGCGTCAAAAGCGGGTCGTGCACAGTTCAGCCCGGCGCTAGAAGGGGCAGGACCAACGGAAAGATCCGGCCATGAACCAGCTTGCACACCTCGCACCGGCCAGCGACTACGACACCATTCGCGCTGCCATCCGCTACTTGAGCGAACACGGACCCGATGCTACCGACCTGGCCCGCTTCGCCCGAGCCCTGGGTTTGACCGAGCGGCAATTGACCGACCTTTTCCGGCGCTGGTGCGGGCTCAGCCCCAAGAGCTTTGCCCAAGCCGTGGCGCTCAACCATGCCAAGTCCTTGTTGCGCGATCAGGTCTCGGTGCTCGAGACGACTTATGCAGTAGGGCTATCCTCGACCTCACGCCTTCATGACCTGTTTGTGACTTATGAGGCCATGCCGCCCGGAGTGTTTCGGGCCGGGGGCGCGGGGATCGACATGGTCTGGGGCGTGGCTCCGTCGCCCTTTGGGCTGGCTGTCGTCACCGCCACGGAATACGGAATATCCGGGCTCGGCTTTGCGGATGCGGAAACGAGCGTCGAGGACGCATTTCAGGATCTGGCCCAGCGCTGGCCGCGTGCTCGCTTCAGCCGAGACGACGCGCAGGTGGCGCCACTCGTCGCATCGATCTTCGAGCCCAGCCGCTGGTCGCCCGACCAGCCGGTGCGGGTCGTGCTGATCGGCACCGACTTCGAAGTGCAGGTTTGGGAAACCCTGCTCCAGATCCCATGCGGAAAGGCGGCGACCTATTCCCAGGTTGCTCAGCGTATCGGGCGGCCCACAGCTTCGCGCGCCGTTGGGGCAGCGGTGGGCAAGAACCCGATCAGCTTCGTCGTACCCTGCCACCGGGTGGTGGGCACTTCGGGGGCGCTGACCGGCTATCATTGGGGCGTGCCGCGCAAGCGCGCCATTCTCGGCTGGGAAGCGGGAGTAGTCGCGGCCGAGACAGAGTTTCACGTGAATCGGGCCTGAGGGGAACGTTTCTCCCCCGCAAGGCTTTGGCCCCTGGGATCGAATCCGAGGGAAACAGCCATGCCGGCCGAAACGCGCGCCATCGTTACTGGTGTCCTTATCGCGGCAGCGCTGGTTCTGGCCTGGTTCTTGTCGCACACGCTCCTGATCATCTTTGCGGGCGTGCTGGTCGCCTGCGTGCTCGATGCGGCGGTGCGGGGCCTCGAAAAACTTGTGCCAGCGCCACGCTCGCTGCTGCTGACCATTGTCAGCATCGCCATCTTTGCAGGTGTGCTGATCGCCCTTTCGATGGGCGGGGTGAGCCTGGTTCTCTCGATCCAGGAAGTGCTGCGCATTCTTTCCAAGGAAGTGATGCGGCTTTATGGGCTGGCGCTCGAATCCGGGCTTCTCGATAATTTCAGCCGCTCCGAACTCGAAAACATCATGCAGAACCTGCTCCCCGATCCGGGCGGGGTGGTCTCGCAGGCCGGCTCGTTTTTCGGCGGCACGGTGGGCGTGCTCAGCAATGTCGTGGTGGTGGTGTTTCTGGGGCTCTTCTTCGCCATCAACCCGGCCACGTACCGGGACGGCTTCCTGCTGCTCTTGCCGCAGCATCACCGGCCGCGACTCCTCAGCGCGCTAACGGAGACAGGCTCGGCCCTGCGCGGATGGATGGTGACCCAGCTGGCCGTCATGGTACTGATCGGCACGCTGGTGGGACTTTTGCTCTGGGCGCTTGGCGTACCCAATGCGCTGGTGCTGGCGCTGCTTTCGGGCGTGCTCAACTTCATCCCGTTTCTAGGGCCAATCTTTTCGGCGGTGCCGGTGCTGCTGACCCTGGCCGGGCAGGGGATGAACGTTTTGATCCTGGGGGGGATCGGACTGCTGCTGATCCAGAATCTGGAGGGTTATATCCTCACCCCGATGCTGCAACAGCGCATCATCAAGCTTTCACCGGCCTGGTCGCTGAGCATCATGGCAATCATGGGTGCTCTCTTTGGCATTATCGGCATTGCGCTGGCCACACCGGTCTATGCAGTGCTGCGCGTGCTCGTGCTCAAGCTCTATGTCGAGCCACGCGACGGGCAGGCGATGAGCCTTGGCCATGACAGGCGCCGCGGCATCATCACCCCGCCCTCGCATGAACTTAAAGGATGATGCGCTCGACGAGCTTGCCATCGGGGCCGATGCGATAGACCGTGGGTTCGCCGGTAGCGATTTCACGAGCCAGGATCTCGTCAGGCGTCAGCCCTTCGATAGCCATGACAAGGGCACGCAGGGAATTGCCGTGCGCTGCGATCAGCACGGTCTTGCCGGCCTTGAGCTGGGGCAGGATCTCGGACTCGTAATAGGGCAGGGTGCGGTCTGCCGTATCCTTGAGGCTTTCACCGCCCGGCGGGGGCACATCGTAGGAACGCCGCCAGATATGGACCTGTTCCTCGCCCCATTTTTCGCGCGCATCATCCTTGTTGAGGCCCGAAAGATCACCATAGTCGCGCTCATTAAGCGCGACGTTGCGCGTGATGGTGACGTTGAGGATGCCCATCTCCTCAAGAATGAGATCGAGCGTATGCTGAGCGCGGCGCAGGGCCGAGGTGTAAAAGAGATGGGGCGCATAGCCGCCAGCCTTGAGCGCCTGGCCGGTAGCCCGCGCTTCTCCCTCGCCCTTTTCGGTCAGGTTCGGATTGCGCCAGCCGGTGAAGAGATTTTTCAGGTTCCAGTCGCTCTGGCCATGGCGAACCAGGATCAGCGTGCCGCTCATTGTGTCAGTCCCTTGCGTTCAGTCGTTGAGGCCGAGAACGTCGGCCATGGAATAAAGTCCGGCCGGCTGCTGTGCCGCCCAAAGCGCGGCGCGCACGGCGCCATTGGCATAGATGGTGCGGTCCTGCGCACGATGAGTGAGTTCGATACGCTCGGACGGACCGGCGAGAATGACGGTATGGTCCCCGATGACATTGCCGCCGCGCAGGGTCGCAAAACCAATCGTGCCTGCTTCGCGGGGCCCGGTATGGCCGTCACGCACGCGCACCGAATGGTCCCGAAGCGAAATATTCCGGCCCCTGGCTGCCGCATCGCCCAGCATCAGCGCCGTGCCGGAGGGTGCATCGACTTTGAGATTGTGGTGCATTTCGAGCACTTCGATATCGTAGTCGGCAAGCGCCGCCGCAGCCTTTTCCACCAGGGCGGCAAGCGCCACCATGCCGGGGGAGAAATTGCCGGACTTGACGATACGGGCCCCTTGGGCCGCGGCGTCGGCGATGGCTGCCTCGTCGGCTTCGGAACAACCGGTCGTGCCGATCAGATGCACGAGGCCGCGGCTCGCCGCATGCCGGGCAAGGGCCACGCTGGCCGCGGGCGCAGAAAAATCGATAATGACATCGGACGTGTCGAGAAAGGGAGCGATATCGTCGGTAACGGGAATGCCGAGTGGCTCGATGCCGGCGAGGCTCCCGGCATCTTTGCCGATCGACGCTGTGCCCGGACGGTCCACGGCACCGACAAGCTCAAGACCAGCACTTCCGGCAACGGCCCTGATATTGGCACTGCCCATGCGGCCCCCGGCTCCGGCAACCACGGTCCTCAACTGGCTCATCGGCACTCTCCCAAACAGGCTCCGTCCGCCTATATCAGTGTGGCAGGCGCGCGCCAACTGCGTGAGCCCATTTGCCCGGCGGACCACAATCGACACAATCGCCACAAAACTCTAGGCTATCCCGCGAAGCACCGAACGGACCCCGAATGACCATTTCCAATGCGCTGGCCAGCATTGCCGTCGAGAACCTGCCCGAGTCGCTCGTCTGGTATGAATATCTGTTCGGGCGCTCGGCCGATGCCCGACCGATGCAAAGCGCTGCAGAGTGGAAATTACCCGGCGGGGGCTGGGTGCATGTGGCAAGCGATGCCGACCGGGCAGGCGCGAGCGTGCTGATGCTGATCGTCGACGATATCGCCGAAGAACTGGGCCGTCTCGACATGCACGGCATCAAGCCGGTGTCAAAAGCGATCGGGGATTTTTTTAAGACTGCGAAATTGCGCGACCCCGACGGCAATCTGATCGTTTTGACCCAGCCGCAGCCGGGGACGTATTGAGGTCTCAATTTCGGTTGGTGATGGTCTAAGACCCCTCACCCTGACCCTTTCCCCAGAGGGGCGAGGAGACGCAGGAACCGTGAAGTCATGCTCCGGCTTTTGCACTGGTCATTCGCCCATCATCCACTCGTCCCTTCGGGGAGATGGTCAGGGTGAGGGGCTCTTTCGCCTCCATTGGTTCTAAGACGTTCTCGGGACGTGCGTAGCGCAAGCAAGCCTTAAAGAACGAGGTCGAGCGAGCAGGGCGCATCACACGCGCCGCAAGCTAACATTCTCGATGAGATGATCTTTGCCCTTTTTGAGAATTAGATCCGCGCGGCCTCGCGTCGGCAGGACATTGTCAACGAGATTGGGCAGATTGATCGAGCGCCAGACCTTGCGGCCAAAGGTGCCGGCCTCTTCTTCGCTCATTTCGGCGAAGCGGCGGAAGAATGAGGAGGGGTCCTGGAAGGCGGTTTCGCGCAGGCGGAAGAAGCGCTGCATGAACCAGTCTTCGAGATCGTCATTGTCGGCGTCGATATAGACCGAGAAATCGAGGAAGTCGGAGGCAAAAAGGATCGGCCGTCCGGTCTTGGGCAATTCGCCGGGCTGAAGAATGTTGAGCCCCTCGACGATCAGAATATCGGGCCGGTCGATGGTGACCTCCTCTCCCGGGAGCACGTCGTAGACGAGGTGCGAATAGACCGGCACCTTGACATTCGCCTTGCCGGATTTGACCTCGGCCAAGAAATTGACGAAGCGCGCGCGGTCGTAGCTTTCGGGAAAGCCCTTGCGCTCGAGAAAGCCTTTTTGGGTGAGGACCGCATTGGGATACAAGAACCCGTCGGTGGTGACGAGATCGACGCGCGGGGTCGAGGGCCAGCGGGAAAGCAGCGTCTGGAGGATGCGGGCGGTGGTCGATTTCCCGACTGCCACAGATCCTGCCACGCCGATGATAAAGGGCACCTTGTGTCCATGGGGCGTTTGGAGAAAGCGGGACTGGACGTTGTGCAGGCCCTGAATGGCCTCGACATAGTAGGAGAGGAGGCGCGAGAGCGGGAGGTAGACCTCCTCGGCTTCGCTGAGTGAGATCGGATCGGTCAGGCCGCGCAGGCGATCAATGTCGCTTTGATCAAGCGTCATGGGCTGGCCATCGCGCAGCCTGCTCCACTCGGCCTTGGTGAAATGATGATAGGGGTCGAGAGCGGGAGAGCGCGGCGCCATCAGCTCTGATCCGTGCGGGATGCTTTTTCGGCCAGCCCGGTTTGGGCGGTGCGCCTGTCGAGTTCGCTCATCACTTCGCGCAGGGGAATGTCGGCCGCCTTCAGCACCACCAGGAGGTGATAGAGCAGGTCAGCCGATTCCTTGACGAGTTCGGTCCGGTCGCCGGTCACCGCGGCGATCACCGCTTCGGTCGCTTCCTCGCCCACTTTCTGTGCCGCCTTGTTGATGCCGCGGGCGATCAGTTTCGCCGTGTAGCTCTCCTCGGGGGAGGCGGCGGCGCGCTGGGCAATGCGGGCTTCGAGATCTTCAAGGGTCATTTTGTCTCCCCAATCACTGCTTGCCATCCCCGGCTTTGCCGGGGTGAGATGCAGTGACGGCATCAGTTTCGAGGCTCAAGCGGCATTGGCATCCATGCGCATGGCGATGCCGTGCTCGACCATATAGCGCTTGGCTTCGGGAATCGTAAAAGTGCCGAAGTGGAAGATCGAGGCGGCGAGCACAGCGCTGGCGTGCCCCTCTTCCACACCTTCGACAAGGTGCTGCAGCGTGCCAACGCCGCCCGAGGCGATCACCGGCACCTCGACCGCATCGGCAATGGTGCGGGTCAGCCTGAGATCGAAACCGGATTTGGTGCCGTCGCGATCCATCGAGGTCACCAGCAGTTCGCCGGCCCCCCGCTCGACCATGCGGGCGGCAAATTCCACCGCATCGATGCCGGTGGGCTTGCGTCCGCCATGGGTGTAGATTTCCCATTCGCTGCGATTGTCGCCGCCAACGCGCCCCTTGAGCCGCTGTTTGGCATCGACGGAAACCACGATGCACTGATTGCCGAACTTGTCGGCGGCGCGCGCGATAAAATCGGGATCACTGACGGCTGCGGAATTGATGGCGACCTTATCGGCGCCGGCCAGGAGCAGTTTGCGGATATCCTCCACCGTGCGAACGCCACCGCCGACGGTGACCGGCATGAAGCAATGTTCAGCGGTGCGCGCGACGACATCGAAGATCGTGTCGCGGCCTTCATGGCTCGCCGTGATGTCGAGAAAAGTCAGCTCGTCCGCTCCGGCCGCGTCATAGGCCATGGCCGCCTGGACGGGATCGCCGGCATCCACGAGATCGACGAAATTGACGCCCTTGACGACGCGGCCGCCGGCAACGTCGAGACAGGGGATGATACGGGTCTTGAGGGTCATGGCGTTCCGCTTTTCTGCCGCCAGGCGAAGTAATGAATAAGAAGAATGACGAACCAGACGATCAGCGCACCGCCGCCGAGCGGAATGGTCGCCAGCATGAACCAGCCCATGACGCCCGTTGCATAAAGCAGCTCACCCCAATCCGTGCCCCAGACGATGCAGGGATGCGTGGTGGCTTCGTTGACGGTGCAGCCATTGGCGTCAGCCACAAGATAGGTGAAATAGACAGAGAGGAGCGGGGCGGCCGCAAAGAGCACAATCACGGCTAAAACGGCGAGATAGGTCCGCCACGGAAATCCCTTCGTCGCACTCATTGCGGCTGACCCTTCAGGCGACGCAGGTAGATAACCAGGTGAATGCCGGCCACCAGCGCCCAAATCAAAAAAAGGATCGGGCCGAGGACAAAGGGTGTCATCACAAGCCATCCGAGGACGCCCCACCCGGCGGCGAGGTCAGCGAGCCCGATCTGCGCGCCGGGGTTTTGGGCATTGACCACGGCGAGCCAGATAACAGGCAAAAGGGAGAAGACGCCGATCAGGCAGAAGACCACGAAGTGGCCGAGCCAGGGAAAGCGCTTCTGCCGAGCCTGCATCATGCCGCCTTCAAACGCGCCAATGCTTCACGTGAATCAATGCGGCCATCATAGAGCGCCCGGCCGGAAATGGCGCCTTCGAGGATCTGGTATTCCCGGCGGGTCATGCGCTCGATATCGTCCATCGAGGCGAGGCCTCCCGAAGCGATGACGGGAATGGAGGTGGCGCGCGCCAGCTCGAGCGTTGAGTCCCAGTTGATGCCGGCGAGGACGCCGTCGCGGTCGATATCGGTATAGATGATGGCCGCGACGCCAGCGCCTTCAAAACGCTTGGCGAGTTCGATGATCGAGAGTTCCGAGGTTTCCGCCCAGCCTTCGACGGCAACCATGCCGCCCTTGGCATCGGTACCCACCGCCACCTGTCCGGGCCATTTTTTCGCAGCTTCCTTCACAAGCTCCGGATCGCGCACCGCGACCGTGCCGAGAATGACGCGGGCAAGCCCCTTGTCGAGCCAGCTCTCGATATGCTCGAGCGTGCGGATGCCGCCGCCAAGTTGAACGGGAAAGTTCACGGTCTTGAGGATGGACTCGACCGCCGCGCCATTGACGCTTTCGCCGGCAAAGGCGCCGTTGAGGTCAACGACGTGGAGATAATCAAAGCCCTGGTCTTCGAAGCTCTTGGCCTGGGCAGCGGGATCGTCGTTGAAGACGGTTGCCTGGTTCATGTCGCCGAGCTTGAGGCGCACGCACTGGCCGTCCTTGAGGTCGATGGCGGGGAAGAGGATCATATCTGGCTCCGGCACAAACTCTTGTTCTTCTCCCGCTCGGGGAAAAGGCGGCGCGCAGCGCCGGATGAGGGGAATGTTTCAGCGAACGTGGCGGCATCCCCCTCACCGACCTGGCTTGGCCAAGCCACCTCTCCCCGAGGAGGAGAGGAATAGAGGGTGACCTTGGCCATCTTCACGGCATCCATCCCAGGAAATTCTCGATCAGCTTCAGCCCCAGCGCCTGTGATTTTTCCGGGTGGAACTGCGTGCCGAAAATATTGTCGCGGCCGATGCAGGCAGTGACGGGCCCACCATAATCGGTGGTGGCGACCAGATGGGCGGGATCGTCCGTGCGGAAGTGATAGGAATGGACGAAATAGGCGTGGAGCCCATCCGGACCATCCGGAATGCCGTCAAGAAGGGCATGGTTCTGGGTCACTGCGATCGTGTTCCAGCCCATGTGCGGGATTTTGAGCGCCTGGGTCGCGGGCACGATCTTTTCGACGGCGCCGGGAATCCAGCCCAAGCCTTGCGTGACCAGTTTCTCGCGGCCTTCGCTCGCCAGAAGCTGCATGCCGACGCAGACGCCGAGAAAGGGCGTGCCGTTGCCGATCACGCGGTCCTCAAGAACCTCGGCCATGCCGGAGACTGCATCGAGCCCCGCCTTGCAATCGGCAAAGGCGCCGACGCCGGGCAGGACGATCCGATCGGCTTTGCGCACGCGCTCGGGATCGGCCGTAACCAGAATCTCGGTTCCATTCGCCAGCGCTGCGGCCACGCGTTCAAAGGCATTGGCGGCGGAGCGCAGATTGCCCGCGCCATAATCGATGATGGCGACCGTGCTCATGAGCGCACCTCAAATCCTGCAATGCGGGCGGTATCGATATCCCGGGCAAAGCGATGGCCGAGCGGAACAAAGCCACTCCGCTGCAGGCTGCGGCGGCGCGCTCCGGGGGCGGCGAAGCCGCAGGCGATGGCGAGAACGGCGTAGAGCCCCGTGCCCGCATCGGCGCCGATAAAAGGTGCGGCAAGGACGATGGCGACAAGGGCCAGAAGGAAGAAACTTAGATGTGCCCAGAGCCTATGGACCAGCGCATGAACCGGGGGCAGGAGAGCAGCAAACCAGGAGAAGCGCTCGCTGACCGCCACGGGCAGGGCAGTGGGATCATCGACGGAACGGTAGAGGGCATAAAGGGTCACGGGGGCACTCCCAGGACGGAATGAGGTCCACTTAGTGCAAAAAAGGCAAAGGGGGAAGGGCGGGGGGCCCAAGACCTCATCCTGAGGTGCGTAGCCAAGCGAAGTCTCGAGGGGCGGGGTGAGCGAGTGGACGCCAATTGGCACTATCGCTTTACCCGCCGTCACTGCCGGCCTGTCCCAGTAATCCATCTCACCGCCGCATGGACCACCGGGACAAGCCCGATAGTGACGGTAGCAAAAGGAGCGGGGCCGTCTTACAGCGTACCCTTGGTGCTCGGCACGCGGTCGGCCTGGCGGGGATCGATCTCTAGGGCGTCGCGCAGGGCGCGGGCCACGGCCTTGAACATGGACTCGGCCAGATGGTGATTGTTGTCGAAGTAGAAGTTTTCGATATGCAGCGTGATGCCGGCGTTAATGGCGAAGGCCTGGAAGAACTCACGAAAGAGTTCGGTGTCGATCTCGCCGATCTTGCCCTGGCTGAACGCGGCCTTGAAGACAAGGAAGGGCCGGCCCGAGACATCGAGCGCGGCGCGGGTCAGGGTGCCGTCCATGGGCAAATCGCAGGAGGCGTAGCGGCGGATGCCCTTTTTGTCGCCGATCGCTTGGCTGATCGCCTGGCCGAGGGCAATGCCGACATCTTCGACCGTATGGTGGGCGTCGATGTGGAGATCGCCCTTGCAGGTGATGTCCATATCGATCAGCGAATGGCGGGAGAGCTGGTCGAGCATGTGGTCGAAGAAACCGACCCCGGTCTTCATCTTGTGCGTGCCGGTGCCATCGAGATCGATCGAGACAGAGATTTCGGTCTCGTTGGTCTGGCGGGCGATGGTGGCGGTGCGCATGGGGTGTCTCCGAAGGTCGGCGGCTCCGTAGCAGATATGCAGAGGGGCGTGAAGATTGGGTTAGGGGACAGTGGGAGCGCAACCTCACCGAGTTGGCTTCGCCGAGCCATCTCTCTTCGAAAGCGAAAGGGATCAGAGGTGCCCCCTCCTGCCGCTGCACGTCGATCTCTCCTGCAGAGGAGAGGTGGGTTTCGCCCGGTTGCAATCGATCGGGTGGTTCCTAAATATCAGACAACAGTTCGGAGTAATTTCCCCAATGAGTGAACAGCAATCCCCCGGCTGGCACGGGACGACGATCGTTTCCGTGCGCAAGGGCAGCAAGGTCGTGGTGGCCGGCGATGGCCAGGTTTCCATGGGCCCCACCGTGATGAAGCATGGCGCCAAGAAGGTGCGGCGCCTCGCGGGTGGCAAGGTGATCGGCGGCTTTGCCGGATCGACCGCGGATGCCTTTACCCTTTTCGAGCGTCTCGAAGCCAAGCTCGAGCAATATCCCGATCAACTGATGCGCGCCGCCGTTGAGCTGGCCAAGGATTGGCGCACCGATCGCTATTTGCGCAAGCTCGAAGCCATGATGATCGTGGCCGACAAGACCGACACGTTGGTGCTGACCGGCAATGGTGACGTTCTGACTCCCGATCACGGCGTTATCGCCATCGGCTCGGGCGGCAATTACGCGCATTCTGCGGCTCTTGCCCTGCATCAGGCGACCGAGCTCGATGCCGAAGAGATCGCGCGCCGCGCCATGAAGATCGCCGAGGAGATTTGCGTCTACACCAACGGCAATGTGACGGTCGAAAGCATCGAGCTCTGAGCCCGTGACCTACTCCATCCGGCGCCTCAACCCAGACGACCTCGACTCTTACCGCGCGATCCGCCACGAGGCTCTGTTCAATCATCCAGAAGCATTCTTGTCCTCAGCCGAAGCTTTCGAGCAGACGTCGATGGGCGAGATCGCCCAGATGCTCGATTCTTTGACGGTTTTCGGCGCGGTGCTGCCCGACGGCTCGCTGGGCGGCATCAACGCATTCGAACAAGGCGGAAGCGCCAAAGAACGGCATCGCGGCTGGATGCTTCAGGTTTATGTGCGGCCCGAGCATCGGGGCACCGGAATGGCGCGCGCGCTCGTCGAACACCTTGTCGAGCATGCGCGGCAGCACGTGATCCAGGTCCATCTTGGCGTCTGGTCGGAAAACCAGCCGGCCATTCGCCTTTACGAAAAGCTGGGCTTTGCAACCTATGCGACCGAGCCCCGCTACCTCTTCGTGAACGGTCGATATGTGGACGAACACCTGATGGTGCGCTTCCTGGATCGGGACCCGATCCAACAGTGAGGCACCAATCGAAAGTGATAAAACAATGAGTGAAACCAATTTTTCGCCGCGCGAGATCGTTTCGGAGCTCGATCGCAATATTGTCGGTCAGCACGATGCTAAGCGCGCTGTTGCGGTGGCCCTGCGGAATCGCTGGCGCCGGCAGCAGCTTTCTCCCGAATTGCGTCGGGAAGTAACGCCGAAAAACATCCTGATGATCGGGCCGACCGGAGTTGGCAAGACAGAGATTTCGCGCCGTCTCGCGCGCCTCGCTCAAGCCCCCTTCGTCAAGGTCGAAGCCACCAAATTCACCGAAGTCGGCTATGTCGGCCGTGACGTCGAGCAGATCGTGCGCGATCTCGTAGAAGCCGGGATCACCGTTCTCCGCGACAAGCGCCGTCGCGATGTGCAGGCCCAGGCCCATCACAATGCCGAGGAGCGGGTGCTTGACGCGCTGGTCGGCACGTCGGCCACGCCCTCGACGCGTGACAGCTTCCGCAACAAGCTCAGAAACAACGAACTCGACGACAAGGACATCGAGATCGAGATGACGCCCACTGCGCCGCAGGGATTCGATTTCCCCGGCATGCAGGGGGGCGTGGGCATGATCAACCTGTCGGACATGTTCAAGCAGGCCATGGGCGGGCGCGGGGTCAAGCGCAAGATCAAGGTCAAGGAGGCGTATGAACCGCTGGTGGCCGAAGAGGCGGACAAGCTCCTGGATCAGGAACAGCTCAAGGCCGAGGCGATCGAACTCGTTGAAAACCACGGCATCGTCTTTATCGACGAGATCGACAAAGTTGCCGCGCGCGAAGGCGGCGTGCAGGGCGGGCCCTCACGCGAAGGCGTGCAGCGCGATCTCCTGCCGCTGATCGAAGGGACGACCGTCTCGACCAAACATGGGCCGGTCAAGACCGACCATATTCTCTTTATCGCTTCGGGCGCCTTCCATGTGAGCAAGCCCAGCGACCTCTTGCCCGAATTGCAGGGCCGCCTGCCAATCCGCGTGGAGCTGAAAGCGCTGACACGCGAAGATTTCATCCGCATCCTCAACGACACCGAGGCAAGCCTTGTGCGTCAGTATGTGGCGCTGATGTCGACCGAGGGGGTGACGCTGGAGATCACCACCGATGCGATCGAGGCCATTGCGGATGCGGCGGTCAAGGTTAATTCATCGGTCGAGAACATCGGCGCGCGGCGGCTACAGACCGTGATGGAGCGGCTGGTCGAGGAAATCTCCTTCGATGCGCCCGACAAGGCGGGGCAGACCATCACCATCGACGCCGATTTCGTGCGGGAGAAGGTGGGTGTTCTCGCCGGCGATACGGACCTGAGCAAGTTCGTGCTCTAGGGCCTTCGTGGCACTAGAACAGATTGGATTGCCCGGATAAATCGGGCAATGACTTGGTCGGAGATCGAGCTCCGACAGCATCGTCACCACCCGGCTTGTCCGGGTGGTCCACCTTTTTGTAGATGTGGAGCCGATGGGTGAAGGCGCGCCTACCGCTTCGGCCCGCTCCGTCTGACCAGCTCATCCCGCAGAAATCGCAAGTCTTCCGGCTCCAATCGGTCGATATTGTCGCGCAGCCGATTGGTCAATTCCGTGGCTTCGGGGTTGAGGCCGCCAGTATCGATCGTCACTTTGGGATCGGAAATCTCGGCCAGGCGCTGCAGTTCCTCCGCTTCATCCCAGATGATATTGAAAAAGGCGATGATGCGGTGGAGGAGGAAGCTTGTGGGAGTGCCGCGCTTGCCGTGTTCGAGCGCGGACAGATAGGCGCTCGAAACGCTGAGGGCTGCCGCCATTTCCTTGAGGGAAATGCCACGCGCTTCGCGCAATGCCCGCAATTTGGCGCCGAGCGGAGTCACGGGCGCCTCAGGCGTACATACCAGGCGCCTTCGCCACCATGTCCGCGGGCGGCAAGACTCCAGCCCGAGATCAGATGCGAAAGACCCGGTTCGGAAAGCCAGATCGGCAGCATGGTGCGCAGGATGCCCCGCTCGGTCATGGCGGCAATGTAGTCGTTTTCGGTTTTTGCCCCTTTTCCGGTGATGACAAGCAGCGTGCGGTCACCGCGGGCCGCACGGGACCCGATGAAGCGGCGCAGGGTTTCGCGCGCCTGCGCCTGGGTCATGCCATGAAGATCGATCGTTCCATCGATATCGATACGGCCGCGCCGGACTTTCTTGTGGATCGCCGGATCGACCTCCCGGTCGATTACGCGGGCGGGCTGGCTGGGCGCCTGGTAGGGCGGAAGAAACGGTTCTTTGGGCCGGCCTCGCCTGGGCGGCGCCTTGATGGCGGGAGCCGGTTCGGGCTCAGGAAGGGGCAGGGGACCGGAGCCGAGTTTGAGGAGCCCCTTGCGACGCAGGGGCTCGACGGTTTCCGAGACCTTGGTCCAAAGGTGAAAGTCATGCGGCAGGCGCTTAGGGTCGCGCTTGGACATATTGGAGCGCCTGCCGGGATATCAGTCGAGCTGGCTCGTGGTAATGACCTTCCAGTTCGGATCGCGCGATTTGGGATTGCGCGCAAAGGTCCACTCGTCGGCGATGGTCTGGACCTGGTCGGCATTGCCCTCGACGAGGTTGCCATCCTTGTCGCGGATGGCGGACACCACCTCGGCGTGGAAATCGACGGTCACAAGCACGTTCTTCTTGTCGTATTCGGCGCCGACAATGGCAATCTTGGGCAGGCCGACGAAGGTAAAATCGTTCTTTTGCCCGGCCGCCTCGCGCTCGCTGATAGCGCGGGCAAAGCTGTCATAAACATCCTTGTCGAGAAGGTTCTTGAGCGTCTGGCGATCGCCTTCGGCAAAACCGGTGACGATCATCTCGTAGGCCTGCTTGGCGCCTTCAAGGAATGACTTGGGCGTAAAGGTGGGGTCTGCTTCCGATACGGCGCGCAGGCCTTGGGCAAGATCGGCATTTCCGGCGGAAGCCTGTTCGATCTCGGCCTCGAGCTTGCGGGCGCGGCGCTCGTCATCGAGATTGGGGGCATCGGCTGGGCGCGGGCGAATCGGCACCACCGTTTCATCGGCATTGGCGTTCTTTTCGGTGGGCGTCGAGCGGCTCCGATCGATCGGCGGGCGTTCATTGCCGGTCCGCGTTCCCAGAACCGAACGCAGGCGAAATAGCACGAAGACTGCTACCACGATGGCAATGAGGGTGGGCAGATCGAGAAATTCGTCCATGAAAAGGTGCACCTGAATAGCGGGGCGCCCAAAAAGGGCGGTGGAGCGCTCGCCGAGCGCGTGTCTGTTTCCTATATATAGGAAAAGCTTTAGCCCAAAACCAGTTCACATGCGGCCTGGTGCAATTTGCCGCGATAAATGCTGCAAAGGATCTGCCTTGCTCCGCTTTGCTCCTCTTCTGCTTCTGGCCTGGCCCCTGGCCGAAATTGCCCTGTTCATCGTTGTGGGCCGCTTTATCGGTGTGGTGCCGACCCTGGTGCTGATCGTGGCGGCGGTCTTGCTCGGGATCATCGTTCTGCGCCAGCAGGGGCTGGGCGTGCTCAACCGCATGCGCGCCAATGTCAGCACCGGCACGGTTCCGGGCGAGGCACTGTTCGATGGCATGGTGCTGGCCATAGCCGCGGTGTTTTTGATTATCCCCGGGTTCATGAGCGATGCTATTGCCCTGGCGCTGCTTGTCCCTCCAGTGCGCAAGTGGCTGTACCGAGCCCTAACGCGCAATGTGCGTGTCGTGCAGACGACGGCCACCTATCGTACTTATCCGGTTAATGACACGCCGACGCGGATCGATGCGCCCTCGACCATCGATCTTGATGACGACGACTGGCAGCGCAAATAGCGCTTGATCCCCGTGATTGCTTGTCCGCCTGTGGCAAAGATGCTAGCCAGCCGGCCAAGGAACGCTCTCCCCATCTCAAGAAGGACCTGACATGGCCGAAGAAAATCAGGACGCAGCCGCGCCGCAGCCCGGCAATGCCCCCAGCATGAACCTCGTGGGTCAATATATCCGCGATCTGTCCTTCGAAAATCCGGGTGCCCCCGGCTCCATCTTGGCCGGTGGCGGCAATCCGGCCTTCAACGTGTCGATCTCGGTGGGCGTCAAGAAGCAGACCGACGAGCTCTATGCTGTGGAGCTGAACCTCAAGGCCAAGGCCAATCGCGAAGAAACCGTGCTCTTCAATGTCGAACTGGTTTATGGCGGCGTGTTCCGGATGAAGAACATCCCCGAGGCGCAGCTATCGACCCTGCTGATGGTCGAGTGCCCGCGCCTGATCTTCCCCTTTGCCCGCCAGGTGCTTGCCAGCGTGACCCAGCAAGGCGGCTTCCCGCCGCTGATGATGGAGCCGGTGGACTTCATGGCGATCTATCGCCAGAACCTTGCCGCGCTCGCTGCCAAGCAGCAGGACGGCGCCCCGGCCGATGCCGAGGTCAAGCCGAACTGAATTCAAGTTTTGGCGAACTGGAGAACCCCGGCGCGAGCTGGGGTTTTTTGTTGGATAAGTCAGTGCTTGCGGGCACGCCATCGCCCTTTGCGGCAGCGTGAAGGGTTTGGCAGGAATAAGACGCTACTCTGCCGCTGCGCGTTCAGCATATTGCGCCCAGATGGCGCTTTCGCCCATCTTGGCGATGAACGCCTCATGTGCGGTGGCTTCCTCGGGGCGGATGCGGGGCGGCAGCGGCACCGGGCGGGGCAGGGCGGCGACCCGCGTCGCCAAGCCTTCACTGCCGTCACCCTCGGCCTCGGCCATCAAGGCCAGGCTCACCTGCTTGCCGCCGATCAGCTCGAGATAGACCTCAGCGAGAATCTCACTGTCGAGCAGGGCGCCGTGCAAGGTGCGGCGGGAATTATCGATGCCATAGTGCTTGCAGAGCGCATCGAGGCTGACGCGCGCCCCGGGATGCTTCTTGCGCGCCAGCATGACCGTATCGATCACGTCATTGCTCAGGGTCGGCAGACCGGCCCAACCCAGTTCAGCATTGAGAAATCCCATGTCGAAAGGGGCGTTGTGGATGATCAGCCGGGCACCATCGACAAAGTCGCGGAATTCATCGGCGACGGCCTTGAACACGGGCTTGTCGCGGAGAAATTCTTCGCTCAGCCCGTGAACGCGGAATGCCTCTTCGGGCATGGAGCGCTCGGGATTGATGTAGACGTGAAAGGTCTGGCCCGAGGGGATGTGATTGATCAGCTCGACACAGCCGATTTCCACGAGGCGATCGCCTTCGGCGTGCGAAAGGCCCGTGGTTTCCGTATCGAGCACGATTTCGCGGATCATGGCTTTGCCTCTCTGGCCCTTATGGCTGCCATCAGCGCCGCAACCATGGCGTCGATTTCCCGGCGGGGACGCGCGGTGTCGAAAAGATAGGTGGCGCGCTTCTTCTTTTCGTCCTGCGGCATCTGCCGGGCAAGAAGCGCCTCGTACTTTTCCACGGTCATGCCCGGACGGGCCATGATGCGCTGGCGCTGGGTGGCTTCGTCCACGAACGTGACGGCAATGGCATCAAAGCCATAATCATAGCCGCTCTCGAAAAGCAGCGGGACCTCGACGACAGCAGCAATGCTCCCACGTTGTTCGTGGTTATCGAGAAAGGCTGCGATCTCTTTCCGCACCAGGGGATGGACAACCGCTTCCAGTGCCTTGAAGCCGGCAGGATCCTGCGCAAGGCGCGCGGCAAGAGCCTGCCGATCGATCCGGCCATCGACCTCGACGCCCGGAAACAGCTGTGAAACCGGAGCAACGGCAGCTCCGGAATAGAGTTTGGCGACGACCGCGTCGGCGGAAAGTGTCGGGATACCCTCGCGGGCAAAAGCGGCCAGCAGCGTGCTCTTGCCGGTCGCGATCGATCCTGTGACCCCGATCCGCCACATGGTCAATGGTCCAGCGTCGCTTCGATCCTGGCGCGCAGTTCCGCGGTAACCGTGGGCTTTATACCGAACCAGTCGGCAAAGCCGGGCACCGCCTGATGAAGGAGCATGCCGAGCCCATCGACCACCGGCAGACCCCGTGCCTTTGCATCGGCAAGGAGCGGGGTAACGAGCGGGGAATAAACAATGTCGGAGATCAGGGTGTTTTGATCGAGCTGGCCGAGGTCGAGCCAATCGAACCGGCTGCCATGCATCCCGACCGAGCTGGTATTGACCACAAGGCCAATCTTCGGCGCCAGGGCGGGAAAAGCATCGAACCCGTGCGCCTGGAAGTGCCCAGCGCCGAGCTCGTCGACCAGCGCCTGGGCATTGGCAAGGGTTCGGTTCAGCACATGGACAGTACCGCCGCGCCTTTCCGCAAGCGCCACAAGAACAGCGCGTGCGGCCCCGCCTGCACCGATAACAAGACTGTCTTTGGCTCCATCCGACCAGCCAGGTGCATTGGCATCGAGATTGCCGAGGAAGCCCAGATAATCGGTGTTATAGCCGTGAACGCGCCCCTGCCGGACCACAAGCGTGTTCACCGCCCCAATCTTGCGGGCGAGGGCGTCAACGCTGTCGCATAGGCTGAACACTGCTTCCTTATGAGGAATGGTGACATTGCCGCCAGCAAACTCGTTCGCACGCAGCCGCTCGAAAAATGCGGGAAGCGCCGCAGGGGCCACGTCAATGGCTTCATAAGTGCCGTCGATCCCCAATTGGCTCAGCCAGGTTCCGTGGATCAGCGGCGAGCGCGAATGAGCGATGGGGTGGCCGATAACGAATGCCTTGGTGGTCACGAACGGTTACGCCTTGAGGGACAAAAGATCGGGGGCGATGTCGCGCAGCGCTGCAATCAAGGGCAGGAGCGGCAGGCCCAGAATGGTGAAATAATCGCCGGTGATAGCTTCAAAGAGCCGAATGGACGGGCCCTCGAGACGGTAGCCGCCGACCGAGGAAAGGGCAGCCTCTCCTTCAAGATCGAGCACAGCGTCGCGCTCGGCAGGCGAAAAAGCGCGCATGCTCAATTCGGCCGTCTGCAGATCCGACCACACGAGGCGTTCCTCCCGGACAAGGGCGATGCCGGCATGAAGCCGGTGCGTCTTGCCGGCGAGATGATCGAGCTGGCGCGCGGCATCTTCGCGATCGACGGGCTTGTGCAGGAGCTCGGTGCCAAGGCTCAGCGTCTGATCGGCGCCGATCACGAGAGCATCGGGATAGCGGCGCGACACCGCCTCGGCCTTGGCGCGGGCAAGAAGGCCGGCAAGGTCGCGACCATCGGCCCCTTCGCCTAAAGCACGCGCTTCGACGGCGCGCTCATCGACCTCGGGCGCGATGGCCATGAAGACCAAACCTGCCTTCTCCATCAAGGCTTTGCGGGTCTGACTGGTGGAAGCAAGGATCAGCATGGCTCAAGTTTTTCCACACTGTCATCCCCAGCTCAAGGCCGAACTGGGGGAAAGACTCGCAAGTTTTACGCAAGCGCAGACTTGTTCGACCTGGCCCCGAGGAAGTTAACAATTCCTTTCCGCGCCTCGCCGGTGCGGGCTGGGGGAATCTGTGGGGACAACTTGATTTGGCACCGGAGGCTTTTCGACTCCGGTCTCCACAGGTCTAAACAAGTTCTTGACTCGGGAGTCACCTGATTAAGGCTTCATTAAACTCCGTTAACAGCGCTGCCGAAGCAGGCATGCCACAAATCTTAACAGAGCGTTAACGCTGTGCTGCGCGCAAGTGACGCCACAAGGCGAGATTGTGGAGGACCAGGAATTCCAGCTAAACACCGCCATAAAGAAGAAGATAGGAAGACAAAGAGTCTCTTTTGGGTTTTTGAAGGGACTGAAAGGACAAGACGGTGGCCAAGAAAAGAATGCTGGCAACGGTGCTCGGTGAGCGTCAGGACACCCCGCCGATATGGATCATGCGGCAGGCTGGACGCTATCTGCCTGAGTACCGCGAAACCCGGGCCAAGGCCGGGGGCTTTCTCGATCTTTGCTATAATCCGGAACTTGCCACCGAAGTGACGCTGCAGCCGCTGCGCCGGTTCGACCTCGATGCTGCAATCCTGTTTTCCGATATTCTCGTGATCCCGGATGCCTTGGGCCAGAACGTTCGCTTTGAAGTGGGTGAAGGACCAATCCTCGAGCCGATCGGCCTCAAGGGCATCGATGGGCTCAGCCGCGAAAGGGCTTTGGAGCATCTGGCGCCTGTGCTGGAGGCGGTAACGCGGATACGCTCGGCCCTTGCTCCAGAAAAGACGCTGATCGGCTTCTGCGGCTCTCCCTGGACGGTTGCAACCTATATGCTCAATGGACGCAGTTCGCCGGACCAGTGGGTCGCGCGGCGTTTCGCACTTGAGCATCCCGGCGCTTTTGCCCGGCTGATGGATGTCCTGGTCGAAACGAGCATCGATTACCTGGTGGCGCAGTTCGTGGCCGGCGCGGATGTAGTGCAGCTTTTCGAAAGCTGGGCGCTCAATCTCGACGATGCGGCATTCAACACGCAGGTGATCGAACCCAATCGCCGGATTATCGCGGGCGTGCGCCGGCGGATCCCCGATGCCCCGATCATTGGCTTCCCACGCGGGGCAGCCGGCAATCTCAAGCGCTATGCCGAACGCACGGGGGTGAATGCGCTTGGTCTCGATTACGCTACCCCACTCGATTTCGCCGACAGCACGCTGCCGAAGGACCTGCCGGTCCAAGGTAATCTTGATCCCTTGCGACTCGTTGTGGGCGGCGCGGCCATGGAAAAGCGCGTGATCGAAATCAAGGAGGCGTTTGCTAACCGCCCTCATATCTTCAATCTTGGTCACGGTATCGTGCCGGAAACGCCGATCGCTCATGTCGAGCGTCTCGTCGAACTAGTCAAAAAGGGCTGAACATATGTATGAATGGGCCAAGGCGCTGCATGTCATCTCCGTCATCGCCTGGATGGCCGGCATGCTCTATCTGCCGCGGCTTTTTGTTTACCACGCGGTGGCAGAAAAGGGTTCGGTACAGTCCGAGACCTTCAAGGTGATGGAGCGCCGGCTTTTGCGCGCGATCATGACGCCGGCCATGATCGCCAGCTGGGTTTTCGGTCTGACGCTGGTGCATCTGGGCGCCGCCGATTGGGGCTCGGGCTGGACCTGGAGCAAGGCGGCTTTCGTGCTTGTGTTAACTGCCATGCACGGGATCCTCGCGGGCCACGTCAAACGCTTTGGCCGGGACGAGAACACCAAGCCGCAGCGCTACTTCCGTATTGCCAACGAGGTGCCGACGCTTTTGATGATCGGCATCGTCATCATGGTGATCGTCAAACCGTTTTAGGCGGAAACGGATCAGGACGTTTCACGTGAATCTGCCAAAAAGCGCCGGGGCGGGACGTTTCGTCTTGAACAGGGCCCGCGATCACGCTACAGGAAGCCATCACGCATCCTTTCTAGGCGCGGCCGATTCTGTTGCCGCCCGGTGCTCTCTCCAAAAATTCCCGCCTCTACGATTTACCCCAAGGGTCCATCGAATCCATGCAGAATATCAAGCTCAGCGAGCTCAAGGCCAAATCTCCGGCCGAATTGCTGGCGTTCGCCGAAGAACTCGAGGTCGAGAACGCTTCGACAATGCGCAAGCAAGAGTTGATGTTCGCCATCCTCAAGGAACTGGCATCTCAGGACATCGACATCGTCGGCGAGGGTGTGGTCGAAGTTCTGCCCGACGGCTTCGGCTTCCTCCGTTCTCCCGATGCCAATTACCTTCCCGGACCTGACGACATCTATGTCAGCCCCAGCCAGATCCGTCGCTTTGGGCTCAGGACTGGCGACACGGTTGAGGGCGAAATCCGCTCTCCCAAGGAAGGCGAGCGCTATTTCGCGCTTCTCAAGGTCAACACCATCAATTTCGAAGATCCCGAGGCCGTGCGCCACAAGGTTAACTTCGATAATCTTACCCCCCTTTACCCTGAAGAACGGCTCCGCATGGAGCTGCCCGATCCTACTCTCAAGGATCGGTCGGCACGTCTGCTCGATCTGGTCGCGCCGCTCGGCAAGGGCCAGCGCGCGCTGATCGTCGCGCCTCCACGCACCGGTAAGACCGTATTGTTGCAAAATATTGCACAATCGATCGCCACCAATCATCCGGAATGTTATCTTATCGTTCTCCTGATCGACGAACGTCCGGAAGAAGTGACTGACATGCAGCGCTCGGTGCGCGGCGAAGTCATCTCCTCCACCTTCGACGAACCGGCCAGCCGCCACGTTCAGGTCGCTGAGATGGTGATCGAAAAAGCCAAGCGTCTTGTCGAGCACAAGCGTGACGTTGTCATCCTGCTCGATTCCATCACCCGTCTCGGTCGCGCCTACAACACCGTGGTGCCAAGTTCGGGCAAGGTGCTGACTGGTGGTGTCGACGCCAATGCGCTTCAGCGCCCCAAGCGCTTCTTCGGCGCTGCCCGCAATATCGAGGATGGCGGTTCGCTGACCATTATCTCGACTGCGTTGATCGACACCGGCAGCCGCATGGACGAAGTGATCTTCGAAGAGTTCAAGGGCACGGGCAACTCGGAAATCATCCTTGATCGCAAGGTCGCCGACAAGCGCATCTTCCCCGCGCTCGACATCACCAAGTCGGGCACGCGCAAGGAAGAATTGTTGGTTGAGCCCGATATTCTCAAGAAGATGTATGTGCTTCGCCGTATCCTCAACCCGATGGGGACGATCGATGCCATGGAATTCCTCATGGATAAGGTGCGCCAGACCAAGACGAATTCGGACTTCTTTGATTCCATGAACACCTGATCTTCTCTCATGAACGCTGCTGACACGATCATGGCGCTGTCCTCGGGCGCGCCGCCATCGGGTGTTGCTGTTATCCGCCTCTCGGGCCCGCGAGTCCGGGAGGCTTTTATGTCTTTGGCCGGACCGCTGCCTTTGCCGCGGACGCTTGCCCTGCGCCGCATCGGTAGCGCTGAACGGCAGCTCGATCAGGGTCTGGTCGCCTGGTTCCCTGGACCTCGAAGCTTTACCGGCGAAGACTGCGCGGAGTTTCACGTGCATGGCTCGCCCGCTGGGATCAAAGCCATTTTGCAGGCACTGGCCGATGCCGGGTTGCGATTGGCCGAACCTGGTGAGTTCACACGACGCGCCTTTGAAAATGGCAAACTTGATCTTGTTGCCGTTGAAGGCCTCGGGGATCTTCTCACAGCCGAAACCGAGAAACAGCGGCAGCAGGCGCTCGCCCGATATGACGGACGGTTAACGGAAAAAATAGAAAATTGGCGTCAGTCGCTTCTCGACCTCCGCGCCGAGATCGAGGCGCGCTTGGACTTTTCAGATGAAGGTGATGTCATTGACGACCTGCCGGCGACTTTTTCCGGCGACCTGGCCGTGCTCAAGGCATCGATACAGGATGGGCTTGCAAGTCTGCGAAGTGGGCGGATTGTTCGTGAAGGCATCCGAGTGGCACTTGCCGGTGCACCGAACGCTGGCAAATCGAGCCTGATCAATGCTTTGTCTCGATCAGATGTGGCCATTGTGTCTGATGAGGCCGGAACGACGCGCGATGTACGAGAAGTACCGCTCGACATCGGTGGGCAGCTCTTTATCCTCCTTGATCTTGCAGGGCTGCGTGACACCGACAGCCGGGCTGAAGCTGAAGGTATCAGACGGGCCGAAAGGGCTATGGCGGAAGCCGACATTCTCCTTTGGCTCCAAGCACCTGATGTACCCGAGATAGATTTGCCTGAGGTCAATGGCAAAGTCCTGAAAGTTGCAACAAAGGCAGATCTGCCTGGTGGTCAGCTAGATTCCGATCTATCGCTGTCGGTTACGACCGGGCAGGGGATTGGCGAGTTGATGAGCCGACTGCAAAACCTTGGAGAGACGTTGACGGGTTCAGAACCCTCGCTCATCAGTCACGAACGGGACCGCCTGGGGCTGGAGGCTGCCCTGGAAGCTTTAGGCGATGCCGAACTGCGGATCTCCCAGTGGGAACTCGCTGCAGAAGCCTTGCGGCAGGCAAGCCTGGCACTTGAACGAATCATAGGACGGGTGGACACTGAGCAGGTCCTTGACCGCCTGTTTTCAAGTTTTTGCATCGGCAAATGATTCACGTGAAACACGCAAGAGGCTGGATTCAGCTTCCCGTGATTCACGTGAAACGCTCTGTGGTTTTCAGCGGGCGCCAGACGCTGTATGAGCACATCATAAATTCGACCGCGACTCCAGCGGGAATGCGAGAACGCGATGACCGACTATGCAGTAATCGTTGTGGGTGGTGGACATGCCGGCTGTGAAGCCGCAGCTGCCTCGGCCCGTGTGGGCGTACCAACCGCGCTGATCACCCACCGGATCGCAACGATTGGCGAAATGAGCTGTAATCCTGCAATCGGCGGTCTGGGCAAGGGCCATCTGGTGCGCGAGATCGACGCCATGGATGGATTGATGGGCCGCGTGGCGGATGCTGCGGGCATTCAGTTCCGTGTGCTTAACCGTCGCAAAGGCCCAGCAGTCAGGGGTCCCCGCGCCCAAGCTGATCGGCAGCTCTATCGCAATGCCATGCAGGCCGCAATCATGGGGCAGCCCAATTTTGATGTGATCGAGGGCGAGGTTGACGACTTAGTGGTCGACAACGGCGTGGTGAGGGGTGTGATCCTGCTTGACGGCCGCGTCTTTTCCACCAAGGCAGCGGTTCTGACCACAGGCACTTTCCTCCGGGGTCTTATTCACCGTGGTGAAGAAACGGTTCCCGCCGGGCGTGTCGGCGAGAAGCCGGTGCTGGGTTTGTCCAAAAGGCTCGAAGCGCTGGAACTGCAACTCGGCCGGCTCAAGACGGGTACACCAGCCCGCCTCGACAAAAACTCGATCGATTATTCCGTCCTGGAAGAGCAGCCTGGCGACGCCCCACCAGAGGCTTTCTCAGCGCTGACCAAGGAAATCACCAATCAGCAGGTCTCCTGTCACATTACGCGAACGACTGCCGACACGCACAAGATTATCGCCGACAATCTTCATCGCTCGGCGATGTATTCCGGTCGCATTCAATCCCGCGGTCCGCGGTATTGCCCTTCGATCGAGGACAAGATTGTCCGCTTCGCCGATCGGGAAAGCCACCAGATCTTCCTGGAACCCGAAGGCTTAAACGAGGACACTGTTTACCCTAATGGCCTGTCTACTTCTCTGCCAGTCGATGTCCAGGAACGTTTCCTGCGCTCCATGCCGGGGTTGGAAAATGTCAGAATTGTCCGCCCAGGTTATGCGATCGAGTATGACTACGTTGATCCCCGAGAGCTTCGGCCAACGCTGGAGACAAAGCGGCTGCCAGGGCTCTATTTGGCTGGTCAGATCAATGGTACCACTGGGTATGAAGAAGCTGCGGCTCAAGGTCTTCTGGCAGGCACCAATGCTGCGCTTGCGGGTCGCGGTGCCGAGCCCCTGATTCTGTCTCGAACAGAAAGCTATCTCGGCGTGATGGTGGATGATCTCGTCACGCGGGGGGTGTCGGAGCCCTATCGCATGTTTACATCCCGGGCCGAATTCCGACTGCATTTGAGAGCGGATAATGCGGATCAGCGTTTGACCCCTCTGGCGATTGAGAAGGGCTTGGTCGGTGAGGAGCGACAGTCGCTTTTTTCCCACAAGACTCAGCAGCTGGAGCATGGGCGTACAGTGCTTCGTGCGCTGCAGACATCGCCGAACGCCGCGCGGAAAGCTGGTATTGCGGTGAACGAGGATGGAAAAAAGCGCAGCGCTTTTGAACTGCTCTCCTATCCCGAAGTAAGCTGGGGTGACGTAATCAGATTGTGGCCAGAGCTCACGAGCGTGGCAGAGGATGCTCGGGAACAGCTCAGCATCGATGCGCAATATGCGGTGTATCTTGATCGGCAGCAGAACGACATAGAAACTATGCGACGGGACGAACAGCGCCAGATTCCCGATGATCTCGATTATGCGAGCATCCCAGGCCTTTCCAACGAGCTGCGACAGAAGTTGACGCAGTTTCGTCCCCAGACGATAGCGCAAGCGCAAGCCATGGACGGGATGACTCCCGCAGCTGTGACCTTGCTCCTTGCCGTACTTCGTCGGGGTTGGTTGCAAAAGGCGAGTTGATGAGTAACAAAGACGCCGTTCAGCCGTATGCAGCACTGCTCAGTCGACCACTGGACAAAGTCACACACGACCTGGAATCCTTTGCTCGTTTGCTGGCGAAATGGCAGGCTGTGCAGAATCTTGTTTCACGTGAAACACTGACTGACGTTTGGACGCGCCATTTTGCCGACAGTCTTCAATTGCTGCGTTACCTCGAGGGCACTGACCGGGAGTTTCTGGACCTCGGCAGTGGAGGAGGATTTCCGGCTCTGCCATTGGCGATCGCATCGAAGGGAACAGAGCGGCATTTTACCTTGATTGAGCCGACTGCTCGCAAAGTAAGCTTTCTCAGAACCGTTGCGCGCGAACTTGATCTCAACGTCACTGTTATCGGTAGACGAAGCGACCAAGTTGATTCACGTGAAACACCAGTTCCGGATGTTATCACGTCCCGAGCGCTGGCCGCCTTGCCGCAGCTTTGCGCCTGGATGGCGCCCTTTTTCGGTGTGCAAACACGCGCCATCCTTCACAAAGGCCGGGAACATGTTGATGAAATCCGTGAGGCGGATGCCTTATGGGAGCACGACGTGTTAATAGCAAGGAGTGACACCGATCCGTCCGGCGTGATTCTAACTCTCAGGAATCTTTGCAGGAAACCTGTGTCTTAGCGGCTAATCTGGAGGCCTTCTCTTGGCACCCCGTATCCTGACCTTGGCAAATCAAAAAGGCGGCGTCGGAAAAACGACCACAGCCATAAACCTCGCTACTGCACTTGCAGCGATTGGCGAGCGTGTGCTGATCGTCGATCTGGATCCGCAGGGCAACGCGTCGACGGGTCTTGGTATATCACGGCACGACCGAGAAATCTCGGCCTACGATATCTTGGTCGGGGAGGCATCTGTTGCTGAAGCCGCGATCATGACCACCGTCCCCAACGTGGCTATCGTCCCTTCTACCATGGACCTTTTGGGCGTCGAACTAACGATCGCGGGCCAGGGTGACCGCGCGCACAAACTGCGTGCCGCCTTCAAAGCCATGGAAGACATGCGGATCAATGACCAGGAGGTGAGCTATATCCTCATCGACTGTCCACCTTCGCTCAACCTACTCACCGTCAATTCGCTGGTGGCCGCCGATGCAGTGCTTGTTCCCTTGCAGTGCGAATTTTTCGCATTGGAAGGTTTGAGTCAGCTGCTGCAGACAATCGAACAGATTCGATCGACACTGAATCCAAGATTGTCGATTCAGGGCGTGGTCATGACCATGTTCGACAAGCGCAACAACCTCTCTGAACAGGTTCTGGCCGATGTGCGCAGCGAAATGGGAGAGCTGGTCTATGACACAGTGATCCCCCGAAATGTGCGGCTATCTGAGGCGCCGTCTTACGGCAAACCAGCGCTGCTTTACGATCTGAAATGCGCTGGGAGCCAAGCCTATTTGCGTTTGGCTACCGAGGTTATTCGCCGTGAGCGGCGTTTGGTTGCAGCATAGGAGCGGCGTGATGACCGATAAACCAACACGTCTTGGCCGCGGGCTTGCAGCACTGATCGGGGATATGGCGACCCTAGAAGCGTCACGTGTCACAGATACGGGATCCTCCGGTAAACGTCTGCCTGTCGACTTCATCATCGCCAACCGCGCCAATCCACGCCGGACGTTCGATGCGGACCAGCTGGAAGAACTCACAAATTCTATTCGCGAAAAGGGCGTAATGTCGCCCTTGCTGGTGCGACCGACGGATGATCCCAATATTTTCGAGCTGATTGCTGGAGAGCGCCGCTGGCGGGCAGCACAGAAGGCTGGGCTTCACGATGTGCCAGTCATTGTTCGCGAAGTCGATGACAAGGAAGCACTCGAACTTGCAATCATCGAAAATGTTCAGCGCGCTGACCTGAATCCACTTGAAGAGGCTATGGGCTATGGGCAGTTGATCGAGCAGTTCGATTACACCCAGCAGGACCTGGCTCAGGTGATCGGCAAGAGCCGCTCGCATGTCGCCAATACTCTGCGCCTCCTCAAGCTCCCTGAAGATGTCCGTGGCATGGTGTCGAGCGGCACGTTGACGGCCGGTCACGCCCGAACACTGATTACTGTGACAGATCCGTCAGATCTTGCGCGTCAGATTGTAGATCGGGGTCTTTCTGTGCGCGAAGCTGAGGCTTTGAGCCAGCAACGCGATGTTCCTGCCAAGAAAAAGCCGTTGGAAGAACCGTACCGCGATGCGGACACCGTAGCGCTTGAGCGCAAACTTTCCGATGTGCTGGGATTGTCGGTGTCGCTTAGCCATTCCGAGCGGGGTGGCCGGGTCGAAATCCGTTACAAGACACTCGAGCAGCTCGACGCGCTTTGCCACAAGCTGACCGGACAGTTCAACTAGGCGCCAAGTGGGAGTGATCCACGTGAAACACAGCTAGTGGGTCGCTGCCATCATGCAAAGCGCCAGCGTTGTGCGCCTCAGAACGGTTTCGCTTAACGCCGGTTTTCGTCTCGTATCGCTGGTTGCCTGAAGAAGGCGATCGGCGGCCATGGCCAACGCCGGCTCGGACCAAAGGCGCAATTGCTGCTCCATCTGGCCAATACGTGAAAAGTGGGGCTTTGGACGGGCGCTGTCGAGAACGGCGCGTGCCGACTTGCCGTTGTCGACGTCCACACGCCAGCGTCTTAGGGCGGCAAAGTGGCTGGTCAGCATGGCGAGGAGCTGCTGTGGATTGATCGACGCGGCCAAAGCCCGATTGAGCGCCATTTCCAGTTTTTCCGCGTGGCCACCGCCGGTCGCATCCAAGATGGCATCAATAGCGAGAGCGCCATTGTCAGCGCAGAGGGTAAGGACGTCTTCCCGCGTCAATGTTTTGGTGCCCGCGGCGTAAAGAGTCAGCTTTTCTAGCTCTCTGCGGGTGATTTCCCGATCATTCCCCAGGATGTCGCGCAATGTCGGAATCACATCGGTGTCGATCCGAATGCCGCTCTGGTTGAAACTCTCCCGCATGAGGTTGGTGAGCGTCTCGTCGGTATCGGGATAGCAGGGAAGGGCGCGGCCGAGCCTGGCCGCTTCGACCAGCGCACGCAACGCGTCGCGCGGCGTCAGATTGCCAGCCTCGAGGACAATAGCCGTGCCCCCGGGATCGTCGCGGAGTTCCGTAAGCGGCATCACCAGAGCCTTGCCGGCACTGCGAACGCGTATGATGCGTTTCCCGCCAAAGAGTGAGACGCTGCGTGCCTCGGTAATCAGGCGCCCGGGTTCTGCGTCCAGTTCCGGACCATCGAAAATGGTGACATTCGCAGCGGCCGGATCTTCGCCGCTGAGATAGCGGATCAGCCGTTGCGCGGTTTCGCGCACAAGCCCACCATCTGGTCCGTAGGCCAGGAAAATGCCCTCGGAAAGATCAGGCCGCGCGAGAAAACGCGCAACCTCATGTGCTTTGAGAGCCGTCATTGGCTCCCCAGAGCCGCAAGTACAGCAAGGCGCAAGGACTGGGCCACTGCGCGGGCACCACGCTCCTGCGCCTCGATCTCGGATGCCTTATCTGCCGTAACCTGGCCGCTATGAGTATATTGAGCACGGGCCGAGCGGGTGATGGTTATGGGCGCGCCTCCTTTTCCATCACGCGGTGTGATGGTCAGCACACCAACTATATTGGCTTCTCGCAGCTTGTTGGGGTCGGCGGTAGCGCTGAGGAATGGCTCGAAGAGGCCAGCGCTGACTGTCACGCTGACGAGTGGTGCGGTTGGGCTCTCTACTTCTCCCAAGCGGAACGCCAGATCCTGATAGACGATCTGCTCCAGCCGTGTCGCCGGACTCGCATAGGCAAGCTCCAGGCGGGCGTTTTCCGCCAGCCGACCCGAATAGACCGGCTGGAAAGAACAGGCTCCAACGGCTGCGCTCGCAAGCAAGAGCGCAGTCGTGACAACAAGGGGCTTGAGCCTAGACCACGACATTGACGATCCTGTCTGGCACAACAACGATCTTTTTGGGCGCCTTGCCTTCGAGAATGCGCGTGACTTCTTCCAGTGACAAGACCAGACGTTCGACTTCAGCGGCCGGCGTGCCTTTGGCCACTGAAATTTCCGCACGTCGTTTGCCATTGATCTGCACCGGCATGGTCACTTCGTTGTCGACCAATAGGGCAGGGTCGACATCGGGCCAGGACGCATCTGCGACCAGGCCATGCATGCCCATAAGCGACCAGCAGCTTTCGGCAAGGTGCGGCATCATCGGGCTGAGAAGTATTGTCAGCTTCTCTGCGCCTTCGCGCAGTGCAGCAGTGACGGCAGGTGAGGGCGACGACGCCAATGCCTTGGTCAGCGCGTTCGTGAGTTCATAGATTTGTGCCACGGCGCGGTTGAAGCGCAGGCCTTCGATATCGCCGGCTACACCATGAACCGAGCGGTGGATGATACGGCGCAAGGCGAGCGCGCCTGCGTCCTGGACGTCTACGGATGCGGCAGGCGATGCTGTGAGTTCGATCGTCTCATTGACAAGGCGCCAGATGCGTTGCTGGAACCGGCTGGCGCCCTCGACCCCGGCCTCGGTCCACTGCACGTCACGTTCCGGCGGAGAGTCAGAGAGCATAAACCAACGGGCGGTATCGGCACCATAGGTGGCAACGATCTCGTCGGGATCGACCACGTTCTTCTTGGACTTGCTCATCTTTTCGACAGAACCGATGCTGATCGGATCGCCAGTGCGGATGTGCTTGGCGGTTCGTGCTTCGCCATTTGTTTCGATCGCGATCTCCGTGGGGTTTACCCACTCGCCGGACTGCGATTTGTAAGTCTCGTGCGTCACCATGCCCTGCGTAAAAAGACCCTTGAAGGGTTCGCTGACATCGACATGGCCCATGGCCTTCATGGCGCGGGTAAAGAAACGCGAATAGAGCAGGTGCAGAATCGCGTGCTCGACACCCCCGATATATTGGTCGACCGGCAGCCAGCGATTGGCGACGGCCGGGACTGTGGGCGTTTCCGCGTGCGGCGCGGTGAAGCGCGTATAGTACCAGGAGCTGTCGACAAAAGTGTCCATGGTATCGGTTTCACGCCGCGCAGAAGCACCGCACTGGTGGCAATGCACGTGTTTCCAGGTGGGGTGGTGATCAAGCGCATTGCCCGGCTTGTCGAAGGTGACGTCTTCGGGGAGTTTTACTGGAAGGTCCTTTTTCGGCACCGGAAGCGTGCCACAAACCTCACAGTGAATTACCGGTATCGGGCAGCCCCAATAGCGCTGACGCGAGATACCCCAATCGCGCAAGCGATAGTTGGTCTCGACAGTGCCCTGAGACTTGCCGTCGACCTGCCGCGCGCCAAAATACTCGGCAATCTTGCGCTTGGCGTCGTCAATCGAAAGGCCGTCAAGAAAGGCGGAATTGAAGATGTTACCAGCGTCAACATAGGCTTCATCTGCAACCGAGAAGGTCTCGGGATCAGCGCCGGGCGGGAGAACCACCGGCTTGACCGACAGCCCATATTTGCGCGCGAGATCAAGATCGCGCTGATCATGCGCCGGACAGCCGAAGATTGCCCCGGTGCCGTAGTCCATGAGGATGAAGTTAGCGACATAAACGGGCAGGGTTTGCCCTTCGATCACAGGATGCTTGACGCGCAGGCCCGTGTCGAAACCTTGCTTCTCGGCCTTCTCCAGCGTTTCTGTTGCGGTGCCGTGGCGGTGACACTCGGCCACAAACTCAGCCAGATCTGCATTGCTGGCCGCCAGGGCAGTGGTCAGTGGATGATCGGGCGACAGCCCGACGAAAGAGGCACCGAAGATCGTGTCGGGCCGGGTCGTAAAAACTTCGATGCTGGTCACATCGGTCTTTTCAGTCGGCTCCAGCTCGAACAGGAGCCGCAGGCCCTCGGACTTGCCGATCCAGTTGCGCTGCATGGTGCGCACTTTTTCAGGCCATTCGGTGAGCGTATCGAGCGCTTCGAGCAGGTCCTCGGCGAAATCGGAGATCTTGAAGAACCACTGGGTCAGCTCGCGCTGCTCAACTACGGCTCCGGAGCGCCAGCCCTTGCCGTCAATCACCTGCTCATTAGCGAGCACGGTCATGTCGACAGGGTCCCAATTGACCTTGGAGGATTTTCGCGTGACGAGGCCAGCTTCGAGCATGTCGATGAACATCGACTGCTGGTGCTGGTAGTATTCGGGCGAACATGTGGCGATTTCGCGTGTCCAGTCGATGGCAAGGCCCATCGACTTGAGCTGCGCCTTCATCGCCTCGATATTCTGGTAGGTCCAGGTGCCTGGATGGGTCTTGCGCTCGATTGCGGCGTTTTCCGCCGGCAGGCCGAAAGCATCCCAGCCCATGGGGTGGAGCACGTTGCGGCCGCGGGCGCGATGATAGCGCGCGACGACATCGCCCATGGAATAGTTGCGGACGTGACCCATATGGATCCGGCCGGATGGATAGGGGAACATCTCAAGGACGTAGTAGGGCTCGCGCGGATCGTCATTGGACGTCACGAAGCTTTTCGCATCGTCCCAGACCTTTTGCCATTTCGGTTCGCTTTCGCGCGGATTGTAGCGTTCGCCGCTCACGTCTGTCGTCCTTGCAAGTTATCGTCCCATGACCCGCAAAGAGCGGGCCCGCTTGCGCTTTTCGGGGTTTTTGGCTACCCGGACCATCACCAGAAATCCCCCTCAAGGTCAACAGAAACGGGGCCTTCATATGGCCGATCACCTCAACACTGGCACTTCGGCGCTGGACTATATCCGCACCCGCATGGAGAAGGCCCGCGGCCGGTTCGGCGCGCCACCCGAGCAGGTCGAACTCGTTGCGGTGTCCAAGACCTTCGACGCCGAAGCGATCCGGCCCTTTCTCCAGGCCGGGCAGCGTGTGTTCGGAGAAAACAGGGTGCAGGAAGCCCAAGGCAAATGGCCAGAGCTGCGCACCGAGTTCGACGGGGTGGAGTTGCACCTGATCGGGCCGCTGCAATCCAACAAGGCACGCGAGGCTGTAGCCCTTTTCGATATCATCGAATCGGTGGACCGGGACAAGCTCGCCGGCGTGCTGGCGGCAGAAATGGAACGGGCAGGGCGCAAGGTGCCATGTTTCGTTCAGGTCAATATCGGTGGGGAGCCGCAGAAGGCTGGCATCTCGGTTAGCGAGACAGTCGATTTCGTCCGGCGCTGCCGAACGGTGCATGGGCTGGAGATTGTGGGCCTCATGTGCATCCCACCAGACGGGCAACCGGCAGGCCCCTATTTCGCGCAAATGGCGGAACTCGCGAAAACTGCGGGTGTCGAAAAGCTCTCAATGGGGATGAGCGGCGATTTCGAGACGGCCATCGCCATGGGCGCGACGCATGTCCGGGTCGGTTCGGCCCTCTTCGGTCGGCGTCCGGCATCCGTGTGACTGCGCAACCAAGGCTCGTGGTCTGCAACTTTTCTCTTCGGCCTCACGTTATTAGAAGCTGAATAACGCCCTTGTGATTGTCGGGTCCAAGGCAGGTCGCAATCCTGTGATCTTGGGTCCGCAAAGCAAAATACCGGAGACGATAATGAACAAGCGACGCATCCTTGTTGTGGACGACGATGCGGATCTTCGCGAAACATTGGTCGATCAGCTCAAGGGCCAGCCGGAATTCGACATCATCGAAGCCGGCAACGCCAATGATGCTCTCAAGGCCGTGCGCGAGAACAATGTCGAGCTGACCATTCTCGATGTGGGCCTGCCTGACATGGATGGCCGCGATGCCGTCAAGTTGATGCGTGAGGAGGGCTATAAGAGCCCGGTGCTGATGTTGACGGGGCACGACACGGAAGCCGACGAAATCAAAGGGCTCGATTCCGGCGCCAATGACTACCTGACCAAGCCCTTCCGCTTTCCGGTGCTCTTGGCGCGTATCAACGCCGCCCTTCGCCAGCACGACCAGAGCGAAGACGCGGTCTTCACCATCGGTCACTATAGTTTCCAGCCCGCTGCCAAAACGCTCGAGACGACGGAAGGCACCAAGGTTCGCCTGACTGACAAGGAAACTTCGATCCTGAAGTATCTGTATCGCCAGGGGCCCAAGACCATCACGCGCGATGTGCTGCTCAAGGAAGTCTGGGGCTACAATAACCGCGTGACCACCCATACGCTTGAAACCCACATCTATCGTTTGCGGCAGAAGATCGAGCGCGACCCCTCCAATGCGCGGCTTTTGGTGACAGAAGATGGGGGATATCGGCTCGTTCCCTGACCGCGTTACGCTTGGGTGTTCAATCCAGACGCAAACTGGCCTATAGAAAAGCTGTTGACTCGCCGGATTGCCGCCGGCGAGCGGGGCGCATCCGGGTCGGTTGGCGATGAGAATGGACGATGCGGCCGCCATTCTTGGGCGCGCCGATTTCTTCAATATGTGCGATGACGAGCAGCGGCGCATGCTGGGTTTTGCCAGCGATCGCCGCCATGCCGAGGCCGACGAGGTCATCTACAAGGCTGGCACCGTGCCGCAGGGCGCTCATGTGTTAATCGAGGGCACGCTCAAGGCACGCAACGAGGGTGTCGAAGCCGGCAAGCCCTATGCACTGTCCGAACCGGGCAGCATCATATCCCCCATGGCGCTGTTTCTCGACAAACCGCGTCCGGTAACGATCACTGCCGTGACCGATTGCGATCTGCTGTTTGTCCCGCGCTCGGCTTTCCTCAAGCTCATGCGGCAATATCCCGATCTGGCGCAGAAGGCTGCGCAGAGGATCGAGCGCGAACTGAGTGGCTACCTGACGGCGCTCGATCCGCTGAAACGCAAGATGAAGGAGCGCTAATCGCCGTTCGTCCCCATGGTGAGGTGCGCCACACGGGCTTATCAAGCCTCTCTGGTGGCGATCACCTCAGGGGGAAGACTGATTTGCTCTACCCTACGGCCTCGCAAAGCGGGCAATCACCGGCACGTGGTCGCTGGGTTTGTCGGTCCAGCCACGGGCAGGGCGGATGATTTCGGCTGAGACCGAGCGTTCGGCGACATCGCCCGTCGACCAGATATGATCGAGGCGCCGGCCCTTGTCCGAGGCGTTCCAATCCGCACTGCGATAGCTCCACCAGGAATAGAGCTTCTGGTCATAGGGCACGTGCTTTCGCACGAGGTCGACCCAGCCGTGGCCGCCGGTGAGAAGCGCATCGAGCGCTTCGGTCTCGACCGGAGTGTGGCTTACGATCTTGAGCAGTTGCTTATGGCTCCACACATCGTTCTCATGCGGGGCGATATTGAAATCGCCTGCAATCAACTGCCCGCGCTGGAACATCGGTTCATTGAACCAGATCTTGAGCTCAGAGAGAAAACCCAGCTTGTGCTTGAACTTGGGATTGATCTCGGGGTCAGGTTCATCACCGCCGGCCGGAATGTAGAAATTGTGGAGCGTAAAGGGACCGTGACCAAGATCGACAAGAGCGGAGACATGGCGCGACTCAGGGATCTCGCAGAAAACGCGGCTCGAAATGTCGGTGAGGGGAAATTTAGAGACGATGGCAACGCCGTGATAGCCCTTCTGCCCATGAACGGCCATGTGGGGATAGCCGTTCTCGATGAAGGCGTTGCGAGGGAACTGGTCATTGGTGCACTTGATCTCCTGCAGCATCAGAACATCGGGCTGGTACTGGCGCAGGAAGTCGAGAACCATGTCGATGCGCAGGCGAACAGAGTTGATGTTCCAGGTGACAACGGAAAGGGTCATTGGCGCTCCAATTCTATTCCCAGCGGTAAAATCCCGGTCCTTATGGACAGGCGAGGCGGAGGGGTAAAGCCGAAATCGGCTAAAGCCTCTGCCCTGCTGACGGCCCCTGTCAGGACCAACAGAGCCATATAAAAAGCCCGGCACCATAAGGGCCGGGCCTTGATATTGCTCGAAGACAAAAGCGGCTGGGCCGCTTCCGGCTTATTCGCTCTTGGCTTCGCCTTCAGCGGCAGCGGCCTGCTCGGCAGCAGCAGCGGCGGCCGCAGCTTCAGCGTCCTTGGCAGCCTGTTCGGCAGCGAAGGCTTCTGCAGCAGCGATCTTTTCGGCTTCGCGGGCTTCACGAGCGGCCTGAGCTGCTTCGCGTTCGCCGGCTTCGATCTTGCGGGTACGGGCGTTCGTCGATTCGAAGATACGAGCCGACTTACCGCGACGATCACGCAGGTAGTAGAGCTTGGCGCGACGGACCTTACCGCGCTTGATCACTTCGACCGAAGCGATATTGGGCGAGTAGATCGGGAACACGCGTTCCACGCCTTCGCCGTACGAAATCTTGCGCACGGTGAAGCTTTCCATGATGCCGCCGCCGGAGCGGGCAATCACGACGCCTTCATAGGCCTGGAGGCGTTCCTTGTCGCCTTCGCGAATCTTGACCCACACCTTGACAGTATCGCCATGGGTGAATTCGGGGAGTTCGCGCTTGGACGCCTGCAGGGCGACCTGCTCGGCGTTGAGCTGTTCGATAATGCTGCTCATTTTACGATCCGTTCTGATCTTATCGTGGGGCGACTGTGTCACCCGGTCTTGGTTGTAACGGAGGGGTAGTCTTTTTGATCTTGTCGCACGACAGGTCCGATCCCTGGCGCGCGAATGGGCGGCTCATAGGGGAAAATGGGCCGGAAGTCTAGGGGATTTGGGCGCGAGGCGGCAGTTTCAGCAGCCCTCACCCTGAGGCCTTCTCGTCAGCTCTTCAGCAGATCCGGCCGCCGGGCCTTGGTCAGTGCAAGCGATTGTTCGTGCCGCCACCGGGCGATCCGGGCGTGGTCACCCGAAGTCAGGATTGCAGGAATTTCCCGGCCTTCGAAGTTCTGCGGACGGGTGTAATGAGGATATTCGAGCAGCCCGTTTTCAAAGCTCTCCTCGTCCCGGCTGTCGAGCGCACCAAGAACGCCAGGGATCAGGCGGACGACCGCTTCAAGCAGAACCATGGCGGCGACTTCTCCGCCAGCCAGCACATAGTCGCCGATGGAGATCTCTTCGAGGTGGCGTGCATCGATCACCCGCTGGTCAACGCCTTCGAACCGACCGCACACGATGACGGCGCCCGCGCCGGTGGCAAGCTCATGGGCGCGCCTTTGGGTCAGCGGCTTGCCGCGGGGCGACATCAGAATACGCGGGCGAGGGTCGCTGGCAGGCGCAATCGTGTCGATGGCTTTGCCCAGGATATCGGGCTTGAGCACCATGCCGGCGCCGCCGCCCGATGGGGTATCGTCGACGGTGCGGTGCCGATCGGTTGCAAAGTCGCGCAGATGGTGGGCCTTAAGCGTCCAGAGCCCATCCGCCATGCCGCGCCCCAGAACGGATGCGCCGAGTGGTCCTGGGAAAAGGTCGGGAAAAAGGGTGATGATATCGGCCGAAAACATGGTCTGCCCGATCAGTCTGGCTCTTCCTCGCCCGGTTCGGCATCGAGCGGTGGGGCAATGACCAGAAAGCCCTCGCTCACACGGACGGTCGGCACGACGGTGCGTGTGAAGGGATAAAGAAACGTATCACCTGAGCGCGGATCGCGAACTTCGATGAGATCGCCGGCACCATAATTCAAAAGGGCGGAAACTGCCCCGATGCTCACACCGCTTTCAAGCCGCGCATCAAGACCGATCAGATCAGCATGGTAGAAATCGTCTTCGTCATCAGGATCGGGCAATTGTTCCCGGTCGATAAAGAGCGACACGCCATTAAGAAGCTCTGCCGTATTGCGATCGCGCACGCCCTTGAGGCGCGCCACGAGAACCGTCTTGTTGAGCCGCGCACTTTCGATGGTGACGCTCAGACCCGGGCGATCAGTTTCAAGCGGGCCATAGCTCGCAATGGCTTCGGGGTCGCCAGTATAGGTGGTGATGCGAACTTCGCCCTTGATGCCGTGAGCAGCACCGATCTTGCCCATCAGGATTTTCTTGTCTGGCGCAGGCATTGTGTTCCCCAGCGTCTTTCCGGTCTGCACCCTTAGCAGGCTTGCGCCGTCACGCAAACGGTCAAGCGTGGCAAGGAACCTTGCAGGCGGCGCTGGATTGAGCTTGACGCGAAAACAAAGGAGAGCGCCATGCCCAAAGTTCTGACCGACCGCCAGGAGATCCGCGAATGGGCTGAAGCGCGTGGCGGCAATCCGGTGCTGATGGAAACCCCGGAAGGAACGGGCACTCGCACTGTGCTGCAGCTGACCTTCGGACAGTATGAGCTCAATGCCGATGGCAACGAGGGACCGGACCGGATCGACGGATTCCAGCTCGTCAGCTGGGACGAATGGTTTGCCGCCCTCGATGAAGCCGGCCTCGCGATCGATGTCAGCGATGATCCGGCAGGCGGCAACGAAGCCGAATTCACCTTCGTGCCGAGAGACTGAACCGGCGTTTCACGTGAATCCATTTGGCCTGGGCCGCCTGGCAGCGGCTTAGAGCCCGCCCATCTTGCAGAGCAGTTTCCATTCCGCTTCGCTGACCTTGGACACCGAAAGCCGTGAGAGCTTGACAAGTTCGAGGTCTGAAAGGGCTTGTGTGGCCTTGATCTCTGCAAGCCCGACCGGGCGGGGAAACGGCTTAACCGACTGAACATCGACGCAGTCCCACACGACCTCGCCCTTGGCGTTGAGGTCGGCGGTCGAATCCGGGTGGGCCCTGGCCACAACCTTCATGATACCGACGATCTCCTTGCCGATATTGGAGTGGTAGAAAAACGCCTCGTCGCCGATTTCCATGGCGCGCATATTGTTGCGCGCCGCATAGTTGCGCACGCCATGCCACTCTTCCGCTTCACCGCTCGCGGTCTTGGCGACGAGATCGTCAAAAGAGAAAACATCGGGTTCGGACTTCATCAGCCAATAGGCCATGGAGCTTAGAACTCCACGCCAGTGGTGTTGATGGCGATGCGCCAGCGCTTGACTTCATAGCTTTCGAATACACCGGCCGGCACGAAGGGGTCGGCGGCAGCAAGAGCCTGTGCTTCTTCCAGGGTCTCGGCTTCGAACACGACGATCGAACCTTCCGGCTGATCGCCATCGCCAAGAAGAGCGCCGGCAAAGACCAGTTTCTTGCCCAGCGAATTGAGGTGGTCGAGATGCACGGGGCGGGTGTCCAGACGCTTTTGCAGGGCACCCGCGGCGTCCTTGGCAATCATGGCATAGAGCATGTTCAATGTTCCCTTTTGAGCGGGCGAGCCATGAGGCCCGCGACCACGGTAGCAATATCGGCGCGCGCCGCCACCACGGCATCGACTGCGTCGATCAGCGGAGCGTCGACGTCGAGGCTGCGCGCGAGCGCTGCGGCAACCGGCGCGGTGGCAACTCCCTCAGCGAGCTTGGCGCCGCCGGCAAGGATCTCTTGGGTCCGGCCTCCGGCGCCGAGCGCCATACCAAACTGATAATTGCGTGACTGGATGGAGGTGCAGGTGAGCGTAAGGTCGCCAAGGCCGGCCAGTCCGGTCAGGGTGTGGGCCGAGCCCCCGAGAGCGTGGACCATGCGGGCCATTTCAGCATAGGCCCGTGCAATCAGGGCGGATCGGGCAGAGGCGCCAAGCCGGGCGCCTTCAACGGCACCGCAAGCGAGGGCATAAACGTTCTTGAGCGCACCGGCCACTTCAACCCCGATCCGATCATCGGCCGCATAGGGGCGGAAGCTCGGTCCGGCCAGTGCTGCGGCAAGGTCCGAGGTCAGATTTGCATCGTCGCCCGCAAGGGTTACGGCTGTGGGCCGTCCGGCGGCGACGTCGCCGGCAAAGCTCGGACCCGAGAGCACATGACCGATGGCGCGCGGTGCCATGTCGGCAAGGATCTCGCTCTGCCGCGCCAATGTCCCTACTTCGAGCCCCTTGGCCGAAAGGATCACGGGTTTTTCGGATAAAAGATGGGGGTCAAGCGATGTAAGCAGTGTTCGCGTTGCCTGCGCAGGCACAGCGAGAATGATGATGTCAGCATCGCTTACATCTGTTTTCGCGGTGATGGCCGGAAGCAGGGTCTGGCCGGGCAGGGCGACCTCGTTTGCATGGGAAGCATTGATTGCATCGGCTTGCGCCTCGGTGCGGACGATCAGGCTCACTTCCCGTCCAGCCATGGCAGAGGCCTGGGCCAGTGCCGTGCCCCAGGCGCCAGCACCAAAGACGGCGACGGTTTCAAGTGCCATGGCGTTTCACCTGCATGGTCTCGTCCTGAAGCGGCCAACGCGGCCGGGCGGCAATCGCGAGCGAATCGCTGCTCCCCAAGGCGAGGCGTTCGGCACCGGCCCAGGCGATCATGGCGCCATTATCGGTACAAAGCGCGATGGGCGGTACAATCAGTTCGGCGCCAAATTCGTGGCAGGGTGTTTCAAGCGTTTCGGCGATCCGGCGATTGGCGGCAACGCCGCCGGCGACGACCAGCCGGATCGGCTCGGTGGGAAAGAGCGTGCTGAACCGCTCGAGCGCCTGGCGGGCGCGATAACCCACGATATGGGCCACCGTATCCTGGAAGCTCGCTGCGATATCGGCGACATCCTGGTCGCTCAGGGGTGCCAAGGCCTCGGCCTGAAGACGGACAGCGGTTTTGAGCCCGGAAAAGGAAAAATCGAGCCGATCTTCCCGAAGCAGCGGCCGTGGAAACTTGAAGCGCTTGGGATCGCCGAGCCGCGCGGTGTGCTCTAGCGCCGGACCGCCCGGATGGCCGAGCGAGAGCAGCTTGGCGACTTTATCGAAAGCTTCCCCGAGCGCATCGTCGATGGTGCCACCCCAGCGCTCGTAATCGCCGACGCCGCGCACCAGCACGAACTGGCTGTGGCCACCGGATACAAGCAGCATCAGATAGGGAAAGGCGACACCATTGGTCAAACGGGCCGTCAGCGCATGGCCTTCGAGATGATTGACCCCGATCAGGGGCTTGTCGAGAGAGGCTGCGAGCGCCTTGGCAGTGGTGAGCCCCACAAGGACGCCCCCGATCAGGCCGGGACCGGCGGTTGCGGCAACAGCGTCGATCTCGCAAAGCTCGATCCCAGCTTCTTGGATCGCCTGGGCGATGATGTGGTCGAGCCATTCGACATGGGCGCGCGCTGCCAGTTCGGGCACGACGCCACCAAAGGCGGCATGCTCATCGAGCTGGCTGCGCACTACATTGGAACGAATGGTGCCGCGGCCGGATTGATCCCGCACCACTATGGCGGCGGCGGTTTCATCGCAGCTGGTCTCGATGCCGAGGATGATGGCTTGCGCTTGCCCGGTCACGACGAACTGGTCTACTCCCTTGCCCAAGGGAACCAAGCGTCCCTCGCAAAAACTGTCCATTGGCTATACTAGGACGGAGCCAGAATGCAATCGTCAGCCCCCTTCGCCCGGATCGGAACACGCGGCAGCCCGCTGGCCCTTGCGCAGGCCAAGCTGGTGCGCAGCCTGCTTTGCCAGAGACATGGGGTCGAGGAAGACGCGATCGAAATCGATGTGTTTTCCACCGGCGGCGATCGCAGCCAGGCGTCCAATGTTCCTGTGTCGAGCATCGGCGGCAAAGGTGTCTTTACCAAGGAAATCGATGAAGCCCTGCTTTCGGGCCGCATCGATATCGGGGTTCATTCGAGCAAGGATGTGGCGAGCGTGCTGCCCGAAGGCATGCGGCTCGCCGCCTTTCTCGAGCGCGAGGACGTGCGTGACGCCTTTTTGTCGGTCAAGGTGCAATCCTTTGATCACCTGCCCAAGCGCGCTGTTTTCGGCACATCCTCGATCCGCCGGGCGGCACAGGCGCTGCGCATTCGTCCTGACCTCGTGATCGTGCCGTTTCGTGGCAATGTGCATACGCGTCTCAACAAGCTTCTCGGCGGGGTTGCCGATGCAACGCTGCTGGCCATGGCGGGGCTCAACCGCTTGCAGGAGGCGCATCGGGCAACCGCGATCCTCGATACCGAAAGCTTCATGCCCGCGCCGGCTCAGGGGGCCATCGGGCTTGCCATCCGCTCCGCAGACCAGCGCAGTGCTGATCTCGTCGAAGCGCTCGATCACGCTCCGACCCATCGAACCATCGCAGCCGAACGTGCCATGCTGGCAGTGCTCGACGGGTCGTGCCGCACGCCGGTCGGCGCCCTGTCTTCAGTTTCGGGCGATCACCTGACGCTACAGGGCGAGATTTTGAGCCTTGATGGGCAAACCAGCTTCCGGGCCGAAGGAAGCGGCAATGACCCGGAGACGCTGGGCCGCAGGATCGGGGAAGATCTTCTCCATCAAGCCGGTCCCGACTGGGTCCGGCAGTGGATGGCATAGATGCGGATGCTCGTGACCCGGCCGGAGCCGGATGCCCAAGCCACCATCGACCGTCTCGCAGCTCTTGATATCGAGGGAGTGGCCGAGCCGCTTCTGACGCGCCAAACGCTCCAATTCAGCCTGCCGCCGCTGTCCGGATTCGCCGCGGTGGCGGTGACGAGCACCAATGCCCTACGCGCTCTCGAGGATCGCGGCGTGCTCGATCAGGTGCTGCACCTGCCGGTTCACGCGGTGGGCGATCGCACGGCGCATGAAGCCAAGATGCTGGGCTTTGCCGATGTGTCGAGCGCAGGCGGCACGTTTGAAAAGCTCGCTACCAGTATCGCGCTGTCGCGCATTTCGGGACCGGTCTTTTATCCAGCGGGCCGGCACTTGAGCGGCGATCTTGCCCGCGCTTTGACGCCGCACGGCATCATGGTGGTGACGACCACGGTCTATGACATGGTGGCTGAAACCGCGTTTTCCCCTCAGCGGCTGGCCGAGATCGAGGCAGGCGCGATCGGAGCGGTGCTGTTTTATTCGCGCCGTACGGCGGAAGTTTTCTGCCAGCTGATTGATTCGCAACTCAGCGTGTCCAAACGCCGCGACCTGGCGCTGATCTGTCTTTCGGAAAATGTGGCGCAACCATTGCTTGAGCACCACTTTACTCGAGTGCATCTGGCCGATCGTCCAGACGAAGAAGCGATGATGACGTTGGCACTGGCTTTTGCCCGCGAACAAACTGGGTCATGATCGAAAAAAGGCAAAGGAGGGCACATGGCTGATCCGAAAGACAATGGTGGCGCCGAGGGCCCTCGGACACCAGGAGCCCGATCCGGTGCGGTCAAGCCTCCGGTGCTCGAAGGTACCGCGCGTCCGCTTGGAAGCAAGGACGACAAGGAAATGTCGGCCCAGGCCGGAAAACTGGCAAGCGACACATCCAAACCCGACGCAAAAACGCAGCCCCTACCGCCGCCGAAGCCGGACCCAAATCCAACATCCTCCGCCGCGAAAGCGGCTGCCGCCGGTCAATCCGAAGGCGCCGCAGGTGGAGCCTGGCTTGCAGGACTTGTGGGCGGCCTTGCAGGGCTTGGCGCTGCCTATGCATTGGCGCTGTTGGGCTATTGGCCAGCTGCGCCAGCCGCGCCGCAGCCGGAGGATCCGCGCATTGCCACGCTGTCGCGGAGTGTGCCGGAACTCCAAACCGTGACCTCGACCCTCCAAAGCGAGCTGGCGACATTAACGGCCCGAGTTGCCGACTTGCCGGCCGAGACTGATGCTCCCGCACAGGATACAGCGGCAAGCGAGCAACTTGCGAGCGAGATTGCCGCACTTTCTGCCCGTGTCGACGCGCTGGCAGTACCCCCGCAAGATCAAACCGATCCAAATGGGGACAATGCTGCCGCGATCGCCAATCTGGAAGCCGAGCTCGCCGCTTTGCGCGAAGCAACCACGCAGTCGCAGGCAGAGTTGGGCAGCGTTGCAAGCCAGATCGCGGCGCTTGAAGCCGATGTCAGTGCGGGCACCGCAGCCGAGGCTGGACAGGTCCGCTTGCCGCTGGTCGTCTCAGGCTTTGAAACTGCCTTCGCCACCGGCACAGCCTATGATGCCGAACTGGCGGCCCTGCGCCAGGCGCTGCCGGACTTGAGCGTGCCACAGCCGGTGCTGGCCAATGCCATGACTGGCCTTAAACGGCCTGACCTGGTGGCGCGCGACTTCAACGCCGTTCTGCCCGATATTCTCGCCGGCCGTCCTGTCAGTGCCGATGCCGGCTGGCAGGACGCGGCAACCGACTGGTTCCGGGGCATCATTGCCATTCGTCCGACCGAGGCGGTGGAAGGTGACAGCCCCGAGGCGGTGGTCGCCCGGCTAGAAGGCGCCATTTCCTGCGCCGACTTCATCGCCGCGAAGGCAGAGCTCGATGCTCTGCCCGCGCCAATGCGCGCGGCCGCCGGACCGGTTGCCGCAGAGATCGAGAACCAGGCTGCCGCCCAAGGCTTTCTCGTCAGTCTCCGCCAGGCCGCTTTGACTGGGGGGAGCGGCGCATGATTCGCCTTGCCGTCTGGATCATCGGCAGTCTGGTCCTGGCCGCCCTTGCCGCCTGGCTGATGGCCTTGCCAGGTACATTGACACTGGAACTGGCCGGCCAACGCATGCAGCCGCGGCTCGGCACGGCTGTGGTCTTGCTGCTTTTGGCGGCCGCTCTCGTCATTCTCGTCTGGGCGGTGGTGCGCCGCCTGATCGGTGCCCCGCGGGCCATGGCACGCCGGCGCAAGCTGCGGCGCCGGGAGCAGGGGGTCGAAGCGCTTTCCGATGCCGTCATCGCCCTTCAGGCCGGCGATCCGGCCCGGGCGCGACTTCTGGCGCGCGAAGCGCAGGCTCGCTTGCCCGAAAACAGCGCGGCAAAGCTTCTTGAAGCCCGTGCGGATCTTGCCATCGGCGACATGCCGGCGGCGCGCGAGCACTATCGGGCTCTGATCGCCAGCGACAAGACAGCGCTTGCCGCCTTGACCGGGCTTTACGATCAGGCGCGGGCCCAGCAGCACCCCGACGCGGCGCTGACCTTTGCCCGCAAGGCGCTGTCGCTCTCCCCGGAAAGCACCTGGGCCACCGAGGCCGTGTTCGACGATCTCGTGGGGCGAGGCCAATGGGCGGAGGCCGTGGCCATGGTCAATGCCGAAACGCCGCCCAATCGCGAAAGCCGCGCCCGGAAACGGCGCCGCCAGGCGGTGATCGAAACCGCACGCGCACGGGAAGCGGAAACCCGCAATCCCCTGGGCGCGCTCGAACACGCCTTGACCGCGCTCAAGCTCCTCCCCGATTTCGTGCCTGCGGCGCTGATCGCGGCCCGCATCCACATCAATCAGGGGGAAAGCCGCAAGGCCATGAGCCTCTTGCGGCGCATCTGGCGCGCAACGGGCCATCCCGATATCGCCGCGCTTTATGCCTATTCCCATCCAGGCGCCTCGGCGGTGGAGCGGCTCAAGCGCATGCGCGAGATCATCGACACTCCGCCAGAGCATCGTGCTGCGGCCATGGCGCTGGCCCGGGCCGCTATTGATGCCTATGATTGGCCGCTGGCACGCGATGTGCTGATGCCCTATGCCGGCCCGGACCTGAGCGAGGGCGTCGCCTCGCTGATGGCCGAGATCGAAGCGGGCGAAAACGGCGACCAGGGCAAGGCGCGCGAGTGGCTGGCCCGTGGGTTGCGCGCGGCGCGGGACCCGGCCTGGACAGCCGATGGCCTTGTGAGTGACGAATGGGAGCCGGTCTCGCCGGTGACCGGCAAGCTCGATGCATTCGAATGGAAGATTCCGGTGACTGGCCATGCCCGTTCCGCGGCTATCCCGGTCCCGTCTTCCGAGCCCGTGGCGGAAATCGCGCAACAAGCACAGGCCTTGCCTCTTGCGCAGGCGGAAAACCGACAGTAAAAGACCGCCCATCCCGCCGGGCTCGTGCCCGGCCGGTGCCGCAGTAGCTCAGTTGGTAGAGCACGTCATTCGTAATGATGGGGTCGGGGGTTCGAGTCCCTTCTGCGGCACCAGTTTTTCTCCCTTTCGGTGTACCTTTGGTGTGAACCCTGGCGGTTCTGCGGGGTTGATCAGCACAGGGAGGATGGACCATGGTTGCAAAGCTCGATGCTGAGGCTCTGGCAGTTGCCGGAAGCGAATTGAGCGGCTGGACGGTGGATGGGGATGCGGGGCGCCTCGTTCAGGTTTTCCGGTTCAAGAATTTCGTCGAGGCGTTCGGGTTCATGAGCCGGGTTGCGCTCCTGGCTGAGAAGGCCGGCCATCATCCGGACTGGTCCAATAGCTACAACCGGGTTGAAATCGGCCTTTCGACCCACGATGCCGGTGGTGTGACGCAAAATGATGTGGATCTGGCTCGCCAGATCAATGCGTTATTGCACTGATCAGTGGAAGTTCCGGCCCTTGGGCATGGCCGCATAGGCCCGGCGCCGTGCCATTTCGATTTCGCGGATGGCCAAGCGGTCGCGGCTCTGGCTGCCTGGCGGTCCTGATTTGCCTTCATCGGCCCGGGCAATGATCTTGTCGCCAAAGTCCTTGCCATGGGAAAGATCGAGCAGAGCCGGGGTCAGGTCCTCCAGATTTTCGGCGATGATGTGAATGACGAGCCCCTCCCGCTGCACCTGGCCGCGAACTGCCAGCATGCGGCTCGAGAGCAGGGTTTTGCGCGTTTTTTCATTCTCGAAGAGCTTGGGCCAGACCACGATATTGGCAACGCCCGTTTCATCTTCGAGCGTAACGAAGATGACCCCGCTTGCCGTTCCCGGCCGCTGTCGCACCAACACCAGCCCCGCGACCTCGATCCGGTGGCCAGGCGTGACCTTAGTCAGGTTTTGCGCCCGCGTCGTTCCTCGCTCATTCAACATCTGGCGCATGAACTGCACCGGATGGCCCTTAAGCGAGAGCGAGAGCGTTGCATAGTCGTGCACCACCTCCTCGCCAGGCCCCATCAAGGGCAGGCCGGCGGGTTCATCCCTTTCTGTCTCAACGGGTCCGGAAGCCTGGAAAAGCGGCAATGTATCGGCACCATGCGTGCCGACAAGACTTCTGACCGCCCAAAGAGCTTCACGCCGATTAAGGTTCATGGACGAAAATGCATCGGCCTTGGCGAGCTTTTCAAGGCTCGCAACAGGAACGCCCGTTCGGAGCCAGAGATCGCGAATGGATGCATAGCCCTCGCTTCCCCGCCGGGCGACAATGCGATTGATATCGGGTTCCGGCAGTCCTTCGATGAAGTTGAGCCCAAGCCGGACCGCTTTTTGGGAAAGGATATCGTCCTTCATGTCGGCGTGCCGCGGCCAGATGGCGTCGCGCGTGTTTCGACTGGCTTGAACGAGTACGCTTTCAAGATCGGAATGGTTGACGTCGATATCGAGCATCTCAACGCCATGTTCGATGGCATCCCGAACGATCTGACTGGGCGCATAAAAACCCATGGGCTGGGAATTGAGCAGGGCGCAGGCAAAGACATCGGGGTAATGGCACTTGAGCCAGCACGAGGCATAGACAAGCAGAGCAAAGCTTGCGGCATGGCTTTCAGGAAAGCCATATTCAGCAAAGCCTTTTATCTGGGAGAAGCAACGCTCGGCAAATTCCCGGCTATAGCCTCGCTCGTGGTTCATCATGCCGGTGATGAATTTTTCCTCGAAAATGCCGATCTTGCCGTTGCGACGCCACGCCGCCATGGCCCGCCGCAGTTGATCGGCCTCGCCAGCAGAAAAGCCGGCGCCTTTGATGGCCATCTGCATGGCTTGTTCTTGAAAGAGGGGGATGCCCAGCGTTTCCTTGAGCACTTCATCGAGTTCGTCGCCGGGCGTCGGCGTCCATTCTTCCGTGCCCTCACGGCGCCTGAGATAGGGGTGGACCATCCCACCCTGAATGGGCCCGGGGCGCACGATGGCTACCTCGATAACCAGATCATAGAACCGGTTGGGCTTGAGGCGCGGCAGCATCGTCATCTGCGCCCGGCTTTCGATCTGGAAGACGCCGATCGTATCGGCACGCTGGGTCATGGCATAAACGCGCGACTTGTCGAGCGGCCCTTCACCCGTCTCTTCCGCCAGCAGATCTGTCAGCTGATATGATTTCTGGTAGTGGACATGCAAAAGTTCGAAAGCCCGTCTCAAGCAGGAGAGCATGCCAAGCGCCAGAATATCGACCTTGAGGATGCCAAGAGCATCGATGTCGTCTTTGTTCCATTCGATGATGGAGCGTGTATCCATGGCTGACCGGCCGATGGGCACCATGCTCTCAAGACTGTCGCGGGTAATGACAAAGCCGCCCACATGCTGGCTGAGGTGACGCGGAAAACCGCGTAGCACCTTGATGACCTCGAACATCTGGGCGAGGACAGGATCGTCGGGATTAAGGCCGATCGTGGCGACGCTTCTCAGATCGACCCCGGATCCCCACCCCCAATGGAGCTGGTTGAAGGCACTGATCGTATCTTCCGAAACGTCAAAAACCTTCGCTGTTTCACGGATGGCGCTTTTTGAGCGATAGGAGATGACATTGGCGGTCAAACCCGTCCGCCGTCCCCCATATTTATGGTAGACATATTGCATTACCTCTTCGCGCCGTTCGTGCTCGAAATCGACGTCGATATCGGGTGGCTCGTCGCGTTCGGTGGAAATGAAGCGGCCAAAGACGAGGGTTCGCTCGGTGGGATTGACTTCGGTTATCCCGAGGCAAAAGCACACGGCCGAATTGGCGGCCGAACCGCGGCCCTGACACATGATCTTGCGATCATGACGCGCGAACCGGACGATATCCTCGACCGTCAAAAAGTAGGCGGCGTAACCCTTATAGGCGATAAGGCAAAGCTCTCGCCAAAGGTCGGCCTTGAGCTTTTCTGTCAGCCCTTGCGGAAAGCGATTTTTTGCGCCTGCCCAGGTCAGGCGCTCAAGGGTTTGTTGAGCCGTTTCGCCATTGCCGATCGTTTCTTCTGGATAGTTGTATTTGAGCTGATCCAGCGTGAAATGAATGCGGCCGATAAATACCTGCGTCTGGGCGATCGCATCGGGGTATTCGGCAAAGAGCTGCGCCATGATGGCTGCCGGCTTCAAGTGCCGCTCGGCATTCACTGAAAGCCGGAAACCTGCCTGGTGCAGGGTGACATGCTCTCGAATACACGTGACGACGTCCAGTACCATGCGTCGATCCGGTTCATGATAGGCGACATCGTTGCTGGCAATCATGCGCGCGCCATGCCGTCTTGCCAGGAGATCGATGCGGTTGAGCCGGGCGCGATCTTCCCCATCAAAGCGATGTGTGCCCGATACCCAGACCCGGCCAATTGCCCTGCGGCAGAGATGATCGAGCGTTTCTTCCGTCAGCCCCCAATTGCTTTCGTCGGGAACGAGAATGAAAAGCTGGCCTTGGGAAAAATCCTCGTTTGGACCATGAAGGATGGATGAGGCAGGATCTGCCGATCCGAAAAGGTCCTTTAAAAAGAGCTTGGAACTGCCTTTTTCGCCGCGTTGATTTCCGATGGTCAGCAGCTTGCAGAGCCGCCCGTAGGCAATGCGATCGCTGGGATAGGCAATGATATCAGGGGTGCCATCGGCAAAGGCGAGTCTCACCCCGACCAGGTAGCGAAAGCCGGGATTGATTTTTTCCCTTGTGTCCCTTGCGGCCACATAGCCGCGGACGACGCCGGCAAAAGTGTTGCGATCGCAGAGCCCTAGAGCCGTCATGCCCAAATGCATGGCGCCCGAGACCAGCTCTTCCGGGTGCGAGCCGCTGCGCAGAAAGGAAAAATTGCTGGTGGTGACCAGTTCGGCATAGGCGGGCGGGTCTTGCCTGAAGACGTCCGAGGTTTTTCTTGGCGCCAGCGCAACGACATTGCTCATGGGAAAAACCCATGCAGATACCAGCTCGCCCCAATATCATTGCTGTAAAAGCCAAGCCTGAAAACCCAGTAGCGGTGTCCATCCTCGTCTTCGACAAGATAGTAATCGCGCGTATCGGCAGATGGATCGAAGAGAGTAAGGTTGGGGATATAGGGTACCTGTTGGGGCTTTTCCCCCTGTTCAGGCTCTTTGGCCTCCTCGGGTTCAACAAGCTCCAGCCTTTTGCGGCTTCGCCACCATTCAGCACCAATGCGTTCGGGGCCTGCGCCCTTGACTAACCGATAGGTTCGGCGACGCCAGATCATGGAAGCGGGCAAGCCATGGGGGACTTCAGCATTGATCCTAACCGGTTCAGGCAAGGGGAGGAGGCGCATCGGCCTTCTCTGTTTTGGCCAGTCGCGGAATGTCGAAAGCTCGGCCGTCAAAGCCGGTATGAGGCGTGTCGCCCGCTCGGGGATATGGCTTTGGACAAAATCGATCTTGAGAACTGCATCGGAGCCCAATCGGCTGCCCAGACGGTCCGCCAGGCGGTCGATGTCTTCGGCACCATTTTCGGTATCAAAAGCGCCGAGTTGAGCGGCATTGAGTTTGTCGAGCGAACTGGCGGCAAGCCGGACCAGATCGATACCGAAGCCCGGATCGTAATTCTCACTTTCAAGCTTTTCGGCGCGGTGGCGGAAAAGACTGGCGATATGGGAAGCATCCCGGGTCAGCCGCGCCGCATTCAGCGACAGCGTCATCACCTTGTGGTCGACGCGATAAAGAAACAGGTGAAAGGTGTGCGCGCCAAGACCATGAGTTTCCAGCTGGGCGCAAAGGCGTTCTGCGAGGTTTTCGGCAATGCCGAGCACATCGTCGAGAAGCGAGATTGGCTCGAAAAATCGTCGTTCGACGAACTGCTCAACTGCTGGCAGGCGTGGCGTCATCCGCTCTTCGACATGGCCATAGGCCTGGTCGAGCCGGATCAGAAAAGATTGTTCAAGCACAGCTTGCAGGCGTCTGCGCGGACGGTGGCGCACTTGGCTGATCGTGGTCAGTCCCATTTGCGTCAGAGTGGCAACTTGATCGGCATTGAGCCGCAGAGCTGCAACGGGAAGAGCATCCATGAAACGTGCCAACCCTGCCGGCGAAATGATCCGGCCAGGCGCAAAGTGCGACGCGGCCCATGCGCCCCCGATGGTCGGAGCAATCGCTCCCGAGGCAGTATAGCCCAGGCGCCCCAACCGGTTGACCACCATGTCGAGCATGGCTTTTTCACCATCGAAAAGATGCGGCACGCCGGTTACATCGAGAATAAGGTCACCAAAGGGATTGAGATCGGTCAGCACGGAAACCAGCGGGCTGGTATTTGAATGCCAGTCGGCCAGATCGGCAAAACCTGCTTCCAGCACGGGCCGGTTGATCTCTTTCACGATCAAGCGCGGCACCAGCGCGCGTGCGTCCGCAAGGCTTTGGCCGATGCGTAGACTGCTTGCTGCAGCCTCGGTATCCATGGCTGCCAGTCTCAATCCACCTTTGACCTTTTCATAAAGGGCCAGGGGGCCACCGAGCCCGGGCTCACGCCGTTTGAGATAATCCGTTGGCCAATTGGGCAGGAAGAGCGAGAGGAAGCGGCGCTCCATTCCGGCTTTTGCGGCCGGGCTCAGCAGGGATCGTTGCAAAGCCATCTTCAGTCCATTCCAGCAAAAATTGCGTATGCTGATCGAGTGTCACGCCTTTTTCGAGGGTCAGGGCCCAGCGAGGAGGGCCCGGAGCCCGCTCATCAAAGGGTTGCCGGCCAGATCGGTGCGGAGCCAGATGCCAGCGCAGATGGGCGGCACTAGCCTCCCGGCCAGTGCCATAGCGCAGGAGAAAGAGCGAAGTGCCAGCTTCTACGGCGCGCAGGCTCAATCTTCGGCTGGCGGTGAAATCGAGCGGCTCGGGATTGCCTCCGATATCGGCGATGATGCCGGCAACAGCCCGGCAGGCGAGCGCTTCTTCGGCCACCCAGAGCAGGTCCTTCATATCCGAGGCCCGTACCAGCACGAGCTGAGCGGGGTCAAAACCGAACGAGACAAGCCCCGGACCATAGGGAATGCCGAAAAACTGCCCGTCAGTGGCCAGCTGCAGGAAGAGCACGGCCCCGCGCCTGGGCGTCAGCAGCGATCGTGCCTGTCCCAGGGCAAAGCCGAGGCTGGCGCCGCCATTGCGCATGGTGTCGGTAAAAACCTCCTGCAGCAGCCCACCAGGCAAAAGGGGAAACCCGCCTTTCCCTGTGTCAAAAGACCGGGTTCGCATCTCCGCCAAAGCCGGCTTGCGCTCGATATCAGCAATGGTTTCCCGCAGCGCGGCAAGGCGCTGTTGGCGATCGGGGGACTGCATGGTGCAAACCGCTACATGAACAAAACGGGAACATGGTGACTCAGAGGAACACAAGAGTCGAGTCCATTTTCCGTTCCCTGTGGAGGAATCGGTGTGGCGCTGCAGCATCAGGCGTGGTCAAGAGCTCGTGAGAGTGGGTGGCAGCCATTGAGCGAAACACCCATTTTGCTTCACTGTCGGCCCGCTGCCTCCCGGCGCATCCGCACCTTCGTGATTCCTCCACCCCGTACAAGAGGCTGACCGCCATGTTCGAGGCTCTGACCCGTCTGTTCCAGAAATCGGAACCGCCCGCTGACAGCAATGATCCCAAGCTTTCGGTGGCGGCGCTGCTCGTGCATCTGGCCGCGGTCGATGGCAGCATGACCGATGCAGAACGCGCCACGATCCGCGGTGTCCTGATGGACCGCTACGATCTCGATGAGCCCAGTGTGGATCGCCTGATCAAGCAGGCTGCCGAGCGCGACGCCGAGGCAGTGGATTTTTACCGCTTCACCACCGGCATCACGCAACTGCCCATGGAAGAGCGGGTTGAAATCATTCGCATGATGTGGACCGTGGTGTTTACCGACAAGCAGAATCACGAGCTCGAAGACAACATGGTCTGGCGTATTGCCGAACTGATCGGGGTGTCGAGCCGGGATCGTACCGTGTTGCGCAATCAGGTTCGCGGCCAGCGCGTTGCCGGCGAAGCCAGTGACGCATAGGGGCTGATTTTACGCCCTAGATGATCAGGATCAATTGCCGACCGGCTTGCTCGGGCTAGTGTGGACCCAGCAAGGAGAGCAATCATGTTCAAATCCATCCTAATCGCCACTGATGGTTCGCCTCTCGGGTGACAAGGCCCTCGACGCCGGACTGATGCTTGCACGGCTCAACGCTGCCCGTGTGATCATCGTGACTGCCACCGATCCGGTTTCCACCGGCATGGGGGCTGGAGGGTTCGGGGCGATCGATGCAAGTTCGATCATCGTGCAGCTCGAGGAAACCTATGCAAAGGAGGCCAAGACGCTTCTGGCAGCGGCAAGAGCCAAGGCAGACGCGGCGGACATTGAAGCGCGAACCCTTTATATGCCGCGCCAAAAGCCTGCCGACGCGATCATGGCCGCTCTCGAAGCGGAAAAGGCCGATACGATCGTCATGGGCTCGCATGGCCGGCGCGGCTTCGGGCGCTTGCTGCTGGGCAGCCAGGCGGCCGAAGTGCTGGCCCATTCGAGCGTGCCGGTGCTCACCGTCAAATAGGACGAAAGGGGAGGGGCAGGCTGCAAGCTGTTTTACGGCTTGCCTTTGCGCCGCATTGTCGGCAGAACGCCTCCCGTTGCGCCTTCCCTGACGAACCAGACAGTTGAGCCAGATGAATATCGACGCGATCCCTACCGGAAAGAACCCGCCCGACGACCTCAATGTCATCATCGAGGTTCCCCTTGGCGGCGAGCCGATCAAGTATGAAATCGACAAGGACAGCGGCGCGCTGTTTGTCGATCGCTTCCTTTATACGCCCATGCGCTATCCCGGCAATTACGGCTTCGTGCCCCATACGCTGTGCGGCGATGGCGATCCGCTCGATGTGATCGTGATGAATTCGCGTCCGCTCGTTCCAGGCTCGGTCGTGCGCTCGCGCCCGGTCGGCGTGCTCTTCATGGAAGACGATGGCGGGCAGGACGAAAAGATCATCGCCGTGCCGGTTTCCAAGCTCACCCGCATGTATGACGGGGTCAAGGATATCGAGGATTTCCCCGAGATCCAGCTCGAGCGCATCAAACACTTTTTCACCCACTACAAGGATCTCGAGCCCGGCAAGTGGGCCAAGATCGACCGGATCGGCAATCTGGCCGATGCCACCAAGGTCATTCTTGATTCGATCGAGAGAGCCAGGTCCGGCTCGTAAGCGGATGTGACAAGGGCGGGAGAAATCCCGCCCATTGCTTTTCTACCGCTCCTGCCGCAGGGCGGCCAGTTCGGCTCTGACGGCCCTGATCTCCGCCAGGATCTGGGCATTCTCGCTTTGCAGCGCCTGACGCTCGGTCGAGGCTTCCGCTTCGCTTTCCCCCTGCATGGCCGAGACGATGACACCGATAAACAGGTTCAGCACCGCATAGGTGGAGAGCAGTATAAACGGGATGAAAAAAAGCCAGGCGGCAGGATGGGCCTCCATCACCGGCCGGACGATGCCCATTGACCAGCTTTCGAGCGTCATCACCTGAAACAGGGTATAAAGCGAGGCGCCGAGCGATCCGAACCAATCGGGGAAGGTCGCGCCGAACAGGTTGGTAGCCATGATGGCGGCAACATAGAACAGCATGGCCATGAGCACGATGATCGAACTCATGCCCGGCAGCGCCGCGATCAATCCGCCTACTACGCGGCGCAGGGACGGAATGACCGAGATCAGCCGCAGGGCCCGCAGGATGCGCAAGGCGCGCAGGATCTGGAACGGGCCGCTTGCCGGGATCAGCGCGATAACCACGATGGTCAGATCGAAAATGCTCCAGGGATCGCGAAAAAAGCGTGGTCCAAAAGCAAAAAGGCGCAACGCGATCTCGATCACGAATATGCCCAGGACGAGGGTATCGAGGCCGATCAGGATCGGCCCGAAGGAGGCCATGATGCCCGGATCGGTCTCCAGCCCCAAAACCAGGGAATTGAGCACGATGATGGCGACGATGAAGCGCTCCCACCTCGGGGATGAAAGCACCGCAGCCAAAGATTGACGCATGGGCATGTCTCCTGAAAACAGCATGAGGCAGAAAGCAAAGGCCCCGGTCTCGTCAAGCGGTAAAGTGCGCTCGGACTGAAACGTTTGCTCAAATCAGCCGGGGCTCCAAGGGGCTGGCACAACAGGGGAAAAGACGCGGTATCGGCGAGCGGGACGACAGACGGATCGATAGGCGCAATCCCCCCTTGCACCGGGAGCGCTTGTTAAGGGCGGTGTTTTTCTATATGAGCCGCACCGAAAAGCGCCAGACTGCCCGACTGCAGCTGGCGTTTCCTGTTTCCTGCATGTTTTGGCCGTTTGCCCCCTTGCTGCCGCTGGACCATGCCCAACGCCCCGGTGCCCATGTCCCTGCGCAATATCGCCATAATCGCCCACGTTGACCACGGTAAGACCACCCTGATCGACGTTCTGCTCAAGCAATCCGGCTCTTTCCGTGAAAACGAGCGCGTCGAAGAGCGCGCGATGGACAGCAATGATATCGAGCGCGAGCGCGGTATCACCATTCTGGCCAAGGTAACCTCGTTGATGTGGAAGGATACCCGCATCAATATCGTGGACACGCCCGGTCACGCCGACTTCGGCGGCGAAGTCGAGCGCATCCTCTCCATGGTCGACGGCGTCGTCATTCTCGTCGACGCGGCCGAAGGCCCGATGCCCCAGACCAAGTTCGTCCTTGGCAAGGCGCTGGCCCAGGGCCTGCGTCCGATCGTTGCCATCAACAAGATCGACAAGTCGGACGAGCGCCACCTTGAAGTGCTCGACGAGGTCTTCGACCTTTTCGTTGCGCTCGATGCCACCTCCGAACAGCTCGACTTCCCGGTCCTTTACGGTTCGGCCAAGCAGGGCTGGATGGCCGAAGATCCCACCGGTCCCAAGGAAAGCCTTGCCCCGCTTCTCGATAAGGTCGTGGCCCATGTGCCCGAGCCGAGCGTGGAAGAGGGCGAGTTCCGCATGCTGGTGACGACCATCGAACGCAACCCGTTCCTTGGCCGCATCCTGACCGGCCGCATCACTTCCGGCTCGGTCAAGGCCAACGATCCCATCCACACCCTCAACCGCGAGGGCAAGGAAGTTGAAAAGGGACGTGTCTCAAAGGTCCTCGCATTCCGTGGTCTCGAGCGTACGCCGGTCGATATCGGGGAAGCTGGCGATATCGTTGCCATAGCCGGTCTTGTGACCTCGACCGTTGCCGATACGCTCTGTGCAACCTCGGTTACCCAGCCGATTGCTGCAAAGCCGATCGATCCTCCGACCCTGTCGGTTACCTTCCGCATCAATGATGGACCGCTCGCCGGTCGCGAAGGCGACAAGGTGCAGTCCCGCGTCATTCGTGAACGTCTGATGCGCGAAGCAGAGGGTAACGTCGCGATCAAGGTGACGCCCGGGGACGACAACGATTCCTACGACGTTGCCGGTCGTGGCGAACTTCAGCTTGCCGTTCTGATCGAAAACATGCGCCGCGAAGGCTTCGAGCTCACTATCGGCCGCCCGAAGGTGCTGTTCAAGGAAGAAAACGGCCAGCGCATGGAGCCGGTCGAAGAAGTCATCATCGACGTCGATGATGAACATACCGGCGCTGTCGTGCAGAAGCTGACCGAGCGCAAGGGCGAATTGACCGACATGCGCCCCTCAGGCGTCGGCCGTACCCGTATCCAGCTGCTGGTGCCCACCCGCTCTCTGATCGGCTACCAACCGGAACTGCTTTCGGACACCCGTGGCACGGCCATCTTCAACCGCCTGTTCCATTCCTTCGTGCCGTTCAAGGGCGAACTGCCCGGCCGTCGCACCGGCGTCCTCATCTCCAACGGCACCGGACAATCGGTGGCTTACGCGCTGTGGAACCTTGAAGATCGCGGATCCATGCTGATCGATGCCGGCGTCGACATCTATGAAGGCATGATCATCGGGGAGCACAATCGCGAAAACGATCTCGAGGTCAACGCTCTCAAGGGCAAGCAGCTCACCAATATCCGCACGACCTCCAAGGACGAAGCGGTGCGCCTGACGACGCCCAAGAAGCTCACGCTCGAGCAGTCGCTTGGCTACATCGCCGATGACGAATTCGTCGAGGTGACGCCCAAGTCGATCCGCCTGCGCAAGATCTGGCTCGATCCGAACGATCGCAAGCGCATGAGCCGCGCCGCCAAATCGGCCTGAGCCGACCATCTCCTGACCTCCCCCTCGAAAGGGGGGAGGAACTGACCATAGCCTGCTTCGTTTTTTGAGGCCTGCCAGCTGGTCCTGCCTTTCCGCAGGGACGAGGTCCGGTGGGATGGTTTTGGAGAAATCCCCATGAGCGACTTCATCATCGGCTTCATCACCGACTGGGGTTATCTGGGGATCTTTCTTCTGATGGTTGCGGAAAATCTTTTTCCGCCCATCCCCTCCGAACTGATCATGCCCTTCGCCGGCTATGTCGCCGCCAATGGCGATCTGAGCACCATGGGCGTTTTGATCGCCGGAACGGTGGGTTCGGTCTTGGGCACAAGTGCATGGTATGTCGTGGCCCGGCTGCTCGGGCTGGCGCGCTTTACCTGGCTTTGCAACAGGTTCGGGCGTTTCGCGACGCTGAGCGAAGACGACATCGACAAGGCGCAACACTGGTTCGAGCGTCACGGATCGCTCGCCGTCTTTGCCGGCCGCCTGATGCCGGCCATTCGCACGCTGATTTCCGTACCGGCAGGGCTGGCGAAAATGCCTTTTGGCCGCTTCCTCGTCATCTCGACACTGGGCAGCCTGATCTGGACCGGCATTCTGACCGCGGCAGGCCTCCTGCTGCACGAGAACTACCATGCCGTGGAAGCTTATATCGACCCTGTTTCAACCGGCGTCGTCGTGCTTGCGGTTGTCATCTATATCTGGCGTTTCATCACCTGGAAGCCGATCAAGGATATTGGCTGAAGCGGGTTGGACTTTTTTGCAAAGTGCAAGAGCGCTTCGCATTTTGCAAAGCTTCTCCCCTCAAAAATCTTCTATTTTACAATTACTTAATATCTGAACCCCGTTTCGTGGGCCCACCTGGTCTGGCACGGTTCATGCAGTAAGGAGCGTGTCCGGAACCGTGTATTGCATACCGGATAGTCAGTCATTTGGGCCCCGTATCGCTTGCCCGGTGCGGGGCTCCGACTTTTCGGGGTGTGGCATCCCATGCCCTTGTGGCGGGGTGATCAACCCACTAGATACAACGGAACTTTTCTCGCGGAGACGCCCATGCGCGCCGTTCTCGACATTATCCTGATCCTGCTCCAGCTCTACTGGTGGGTCCTGCTGATCATGATCATCATGAGCTGGCTGATCTCGTTCAACGTCATAAATACCCGCAATCAGTTTGTTGAAGCGGTCTGGCGCGTGCTGAACCAGCTAACCGAGCCGGTGCTGCGGCCGATCCGGCGGATGCTGCCCAATTTTTCGGGCCTTGATCTGTCTCCGCTTGTCGCCTTTCTCCTGATCTTCTTTCTTCAGTCGATCATCGGCTACTATATCTATCCCGCAGTCATGCGGGCAGGCATCTAGCCTGCCTCCAGCCTTGCTGGCTGAGCAGACCCGCCTCCCGCGGGCGTGACTTTGGTTTTCCGCGGTTCCATGCTATTGGCCGCGGACTTCCCTTATTTCCGGATTGCTTTGAGCTGCCATGAGCGTTGCGCTGAACCTTGACCATTCGACTGCCATCCGCCCTCAGGCGGCGGCGCGGCCGTCGCTGATTGGCCTCTCCAAGGCGCAGCTTGCCGAGACGCTGATCGCCAACGGGGTGGTCGGTGAGAAGGAAGGCCGCATGCGGGCCAGCCAGCTCTGGAACTGGCTCTATGTCAACGGGGTTACCGATTTCGACCGCATGACCAATGTGGCCAAGCCCGTTCGTCAGAAACTGTCCAATACGTTCATTCTCGATCGGCCGGAGATCGTCACCGAACAGGTATCGATGGATGGCACACGCAAATGGCTGTTCCGCTTTCGTGATCCGCAGAATCCGAACATGCCTGCGGTCGAAGTCGAAACGGTCTATATTCCGGAGAGCGACCGGGGCACGCTTTGCGTCTCTTCCCAGGTCGGCTGTACGCTCACCTGCTCCTTCTGCCACACAGGCACGCAAAAACTCGTCCGGAACCTGACGGCCGGCGAAATTTTGGGGCAGATCCTGATGGCCCGCGAACGTCTCGGCGATTTTCCGGGCGGGTCCCGACCCGATGACGGCGGCCTCGTGCCGGGCGGTGAAACCCGCGCCATTACGAATATCGTGATGATGGGCATGGGTGAGCCACTCTATAATTACGACAACGTCAAGCAGGCGCTGCTGATCGCCTCGGCGGGCGATGGCATGTCCATCTCCAAGCGCCGCATCACGCTTTCGACCTCGGGGGTTGTGCCCTATATCGAGCCGACCGGCCGCGAGATCGACGTCATGCTTGCCATTTCGCTCCACGCCGTGCGCGATGATCTGCGCGATGTCCTGGTGCCGATCAACAAGAAGTGGCCGCTGAAAGAGCTTCTGGAGGCCTGCCGAAAGTATCCCGGGCTGTCGAACGCCCGCCGCATCACTTTTGAATATGTCATGCTCGACGGCATCAACGATAGCGACGCCGAGGCCAAGGAACTGGTGCGGCTCCTGGCGGGCATTCCCGCCAAGATTAACCTTATCCCGTTCAATCCCTGGCCGGGTTCGAACTACGGTACCTCGCCCTCGAGCCGTATCGAGCGCTTTGCCGATATCGTCAATCGCGCCGGCTATGCTTCGCCGGTGCGCACCCCGCGCGGCCGCGACATCTTTGCCGCCTGTGGGCAATTGAAGAGCGAGAGCGAGCGGCTTTCCAAGAAAGACCGGGACGCCCTCGCCGGCGTCTGATGAAGCCCTCGGCCCGCAGGGTCGAGGCTGCCATCGCTGCGGCCGAGGCTTTGGCGGCCCGGCGGCAAGCTCCTATCTGCCCGCTTTGCGGACGGATCATCCCGCCTGAAGCCAAGTCCAGCCGGCATCACCTGATCCCCCGGCTCAAGGGCGGCATCCATATGGGCACGGTGCGTCTGCATCAGATTTGCCACAGCGCCATCCACGCGCGCTTCTCCGAAACGGAACTCGCCAAGCGCCTCGCCGATATCGAAAGCCTCCAAGCCGATCCCGAGATCGCCGCCTTTGTCACGTGGGTCAAAGACAAGCCGCCTGGTTTTCATGCGCCCACGCGGATGACGCGGGAGCGTCGTGGCGTGCGTAAGCGGCGGGACTAAACCTATTTGCGCAGGATGACCCAAACAGCGTGAATGAGACCGGGGAAATACCCGAGCAGGGTAAGCAGGATGTTGAGCCAGAAATGAAGGCCCAGCCCGACCTGAAGAAACACCCCGATGGGCGGAATAATCACAGACAGAATGATGCGGATGACGTCCATGCGGCTTTGACCCCTTTCGGCGAGAAGCGGATGAACGCCAGCGGGGCAGGGGAGTTCCTCCGGCTGCACTATTCCCCGGCGATCCACTCGATGAGGTGCCGCCCTCGGCCCTCCTCGCTGAGTTGCTCAGCGAGAACAGGCAACAGCACCCGCATCTCGTCTTCGAGAACATAGGGTGGATTGACGACGATCATGCCAGTGCCATGGAGCCGCGGTGGGGTCGAGGCAGGACGAATGGTGACTTCAAGTCGCAGGATCTTGGGAATGCCAGACGACTTGAGCAATTTGACGAAGCGTTCCACTTCGGCGCCATCCTTGATCGGATACCACAGCACGTAAAGCCCACTTGACCAGCGCTTATGCGCCTTGATCAGGTTCTGCGCCATGCGCTCGAATTCGCCCTTCTCTTCGAAGGGCGGATCAATCAGGACGAGACCGCGCTTTTCCTTGGGTGGCAGATGCGTGCCGAGTGCCTGCCAGCCATCGACATGGGTGACCCGGGTCTGAAAGTCGCCGGCAAAGTTTTCGCGCAGGGCCTCGACATCTGTTGGATGGAGTTCGAGTGCCATCAGCCGGTCTTGCCCGCGCAACATCTGGCGCGTGATTATTGGCGAGCCGGGATAAAATCGCAAATTGCGATCGGGGTTTTGCGCCCAAACCGCTTCAAGGTAGGGAGCGATCAGACTAGCCGCCTCGGTCGGGAGTTTCACGTGAATCAACCGGCCAATGCCTTCGACCCATTCTCCGGTCTTTTCGGCCGCAGCGCCCTTGAGGTCATAAAGCCCAACACCGGCATGGGTATCGATAACGCGAAACGGCGCGTCCTTGCGCATCAGATAGGCGAGGATGCGCGTCAGGATAGTGTGCTTGACCACGTCGGCAAAATTGCCGGCGTGAAAGACGTGACGATAGTTCAAGACTTCTTGCCTTCAGCCAGGAGAATGGTTGCCGCAAAGGCTATGAACACAGCCGCAAAGCTCCAGTTCAATGCCTTGGTTACCCACTGATTGTCGCGCAACGTCGTGGTCAGCCATTCGGCAAACAGCACGGTGGCGATGACGACAGGCAGGGAAACCACGATGAACTCGACGCCGAGAAACAGGAGCTTGCTGGCAGCAGCCGGGTCATCGGCCGAAATGAATTGGGGCAGAAAGGTCACGAAGAACAGCGCCACCTTGGGATTGGTGAGGTTGATGGCAAGGCCAGTGAAATAGCTTTGCAACAGGCTTGGCTGCTTACCGGCAGCGCGGGTCACCAGCAGGCCGCCGCCCGAGCGGATCGCCTGGATTGCCAGCCAGACGAGATACAGCGCGCCGACGATCTTGAGCGCCCAGAACGCCGTTGGCGCGGCCACGATCAACACCGAAATGCCAAAGGCGACGAGCGCGGTGTGGACCGCAATACCAGTGCTCGTACCCAAAACGGCCGCGAAGCCATGGGCGCGGCCAAAATTCATGGTCCGGGAAACGAAAAGCGCCATGTCGGGTCCCGGCGTTACGGCCAAAACAAATCCGGCAATCGCAAAGGTCAGGATCACGGAAAGTTCGGGGACAAAGGCGGGCATGGCGCTACTCAAGAATCTTGAGCCGGACAATTGCACCAAAGCCTGCCTCTGACTAGGGTGCGGCCGATTTCGGGCCGCTTCGGCCACCCCTACCGAGATGCGACAATGGCAAATGAAGTAAAGAAAGTCGTGCTGGCCTATTCGGGCGGCCTCGACACATCGATCATCCTCAAATGGCTGCAGGAAACCTATGATTGCGAGGTGGTGACCTTCACCGCCGATCTCGGCCAGGGCGAGGAGCTCGAACCGGCGCGCAAAAAGGCCGAGATGTTCGGCATCAAGGACATTCGCATCGAGGATCTGCGCGAGGAATTCGTGCGGGATTTCGTGTTTCCCATGTTCCGCGCCAATACGGTCTATGAGGGCCAGTACCTGCTCGGTACCTCCATTGCCCGGCCGCTGATCGCCAAGCGTCTCGTCGAAATCGCCCAGGAAACCGGCGCTGATGCCATTTCCCATGGCGCGACCGGCAAGGGCAATGACCAGGTCCGGTTCGAACTGACCGCCAATGCACTCGATCCATCCATCAAGGTTATCGCGCCCTGGCGCGAATGGGACCTTCGCAGCCGCACCCAGCTGCTCGACTATGCCGAGCGCAATCAGATTCCGATCGCCAAGGACAAGCGCGGCGAGGCGCCGTTCTCGGTCGATGCCAATCTTCTGCATACTTCGTCCGAGGGCATGGTTTTGGAAGACCCCGCGGTGCCTTTCCCTGATTATGTGCCACAGCGCACCACCGACCCGGAAAAAGCGCCAGACGAAGCCGAGATCATCACCATCGGCTACGAAAAGGGCGATCCGATCTCGATCAATGGCGAAAAGCTTTCGCCGGCTGCGTTGCTGACCAAGCTCAATGAGCTCGGCGGCAAGCATGGGGTTGGCCGCCTCGATCTCGTCGAGAACCGGTTTGTCGGCATGAAGTCGCGCGGCCTTTATGAAACGCCGGGCGGCACCATCCTGCTCGTGGCGCATCGCGGCATCGAATCGATCACGCTCGATCGCGGTGAAGCCCATCTCAAGGATGAGCTGATGCCCAAATATGCCGAGCTGATCTATAACGGCTTCTGGTTCTCACCTGAGCGCGAGATGCTTCAGGCGCTGATCGACAAGAGCCAGGACTACGTGACGGGCGAAGTGAGCGTAAAACTGTTCAAGGGCTCGGCAAGCGTCATCGCGCGGTCCTCTCCGCATTCGCTCTATTCCATGGACCTTGTGACCTTCGAAGAAGGTGCGGTGGCCTATGATCACAAGGACGCCGCCGGTTTCATTCGTCTCAATGGCCTGCGCCTCAAGACCTGGGCTGCGCGCAACAATAAGGCCCGCTCCTGATGTCAGCGGACCGGGCGGATCTTTCAGGCTCGCCCGGTCGCATTCTCCTTCTTAACGGAGCACCGCGCTCGGGCAAGTCCAGTCTTGCCCACGCCATCCAGGTCAGGATCCCGGGACGCTGGATCAATCTCGGCGTCGATGCAGTCGCAGCGACACTTCCCCCAGCGCTCATGCCCGGCATCGGCCTGCGCCCCGGGGGCGAGCGGCCCGATCTAGAGCCGGTCGTCGCGGCGCTTTACCGGCTTTTGTTCGGATCGATCATCGCTCATTCCCAAGCTGGCTTCGATGTTGTCGCCGATCTCGGGCTGCACGAGCATTATTCCGAACCGCTCGGCATTTTTGACATGGCGGCGAAAATGTTGGGCCCAGCCGGGGCGCTGATCGTCGGGATCGATTGCGCGATCGATGAGATCATGCGGCGTCGCAATGCCGATCCGCGCGGCGGCTTCTACCTTAGTGGCAGCGAGGCGCCGCCGCCTGTTCTGCACTGGCAGTCCGCTGTTCACGCAGGCAAAACCTATGACCTGCGCCTCGATATGGGCGCGCTTTCTCCGGAGGCGGGAGCGGCCGCAATCGAGGTGCTGCTCGACAACCCTCCAGGCCAGCCAGCACTTTGCAGAAAGCAATGATTTCCTCTGACGCCTGATTGATTTAAGCCCGCGTTAATCAGCCCGCACTTAGCTTCATAAAAGCGTCATTTGGGGAGGCGACAGAGGGTTTGATGGGGGAGATGGACGCCGGCACGACTGGGGAAGTCGCCGACGCGCTGCTGCTCGACGCGGCGCTCGAGAACATCCCCTATGGGTTTTGTGTCTGGTCTCCGCAGTTCCGCCTCGTCATGTGGAACAAGCATTATCGCGATTTCTACGGATTTTCGGCGGATGCCATCCACAAGGGGATGACGCTGGAAGATGTGGTGCATCTCTCGCACAAGCTGGGCAACCATCCCGAGCACACGCCCGAGCAATTCTACGAACACTATTCAAGCGAGCTGCTCAACAACCGCAGCGGCGCGCGCTCGAAAAACCAGGAAGTGGTTTATGGCGGGCGGATCGTGGAAACCGCCCATGTCTATTCGGACCAGCTAGGCTGGGTGGTGACGCATGAGGATGTCACCGACGAGATCCAGCGCTCGGAAACGGTGCAGAAGCGCAAGCTCGAACTTGAGCGGCAAAATATCCGGCTCGATGCGGCCGTGAACAACATTTCCATCGGCCTTTGCATGATGGACGCCAAGGGACGGCTCGTGATCTGCAACGAGCCCTATGCCCGGATCTATAACCTGCCCAGCGAGTATCTGCGGCCAGGCACCCAGCTCGAAGACATTTTGGGGCATCTCTTCGATATGGGCATGAGCGCTGGCAATACGCGCGAAGATTATATCACCTGGCGACGTGAGGTGATCGCCAAGCGCGAATATGGCAAGACCATCCACGAATTGAACAATCGCATCATCATGATGCAGCACCATCCGATGAAGGATGGGGGCTGGGTCTCGACCCACGAGGATATCACCGAGCAGCGCCAGAACGAGGCGCGGATCCATCACCTTGCCCGGCACGATGCGCTGACCGACCTGCCCAATCGTATCGAGTTCCTGGAGCAGATGGCCGGCACGGAGGCGGGGCTGCACCGAGGCGAAATGGCTGCAGTGCTGTATATCGACCTGGATCATTTCAAGGCGGTCAACGACACGCTCGGCCATTCGATCGGGGACGAGGTCATCAAGCAGGCAGCTGTGCGGCTTTGGGGCACGACGCGGGAAAGCGATCTCCTGGCACGGCTGGGCGGGGACGAATTTGCGTTGCTGCTGCGCCCGATCGACAGCCCCGAGGCTGCCGCGCGGGTGGCTGACCGCATCATCAAGTCCATGTGCGCGCCCATGAACATCAAGGGCCAGCAGATCGAGATCGGCGCCAGCGTCGGCATTGCGGTGGGACCGGGCGACGGCACGACCACCGATACGCTGGTCAAGAACGCGGACCTGGCGCTTTACCGGGCCAAAAGCGAGGGGCGGTCGACCTATCATTTCTTTGAAACGGGGATGGATGCCGAGCTGCAGCAGCGCCGCTCGATCGAAGCCGGCTTGCGCCTGGCGCTCAGCCGCAACGAATTTCGGCTGATGTACCAGCCGCTTCTGGGACTGGCGGAGAATCGCGTCACTTGCGTTGAAGCGCTGTTGCGCTGGGATTTCGAGGGGCGCACGATATCGCCGGCCGAGTTCGTTCCGGTGGCCGAGGATACCGGCCTGATCTCTGCGATCGGCCAATGGGTGCTCAATCAGGCCTGCATGACTGCGGCGAGCTGGCCCAATGGGGTGCGGGTTGCGGTCAATCTTTCGCCGGTTCAGTTCCGGCAGCGGGATCTTGTAACCCAGGTGCGCCGGGCGCTGGCCAATGCGCGGCTCGATCCCAGACGGCTTGAACTCGAGATCACCGAAAGCCTGCTTCTGGGTGAAAGCGAAAGCACATTGAAGGCGCTCCATGACTTGCGGGCCATGGGCGTGCGCATTTCCATGGATGATTTCGGCACCGGATATTCCTCGCTCTCCTATCTGCGTTCTTTTCCCTTCGACAAGATCAAGATCGACCGGTCCTTTTTGCGTGATCTCATCAGCCGTCCGGACAGCCAGGCGATTATCCGCGCGGTGATCGGGCTTGGCCAGTCGCTCGGCATGTCGACCACGGCCGAAGGAGTGGAGACCGAAGACCAGCTCGCGCTCGTTCGTGCCCAGGGCGTATCGGAAGTTCAGGGCTTTCTTTTTTCGCCCCCGATCTCGGCCGCAGCATTGAACGACATGCTGCAGTGCGAAGAGGCACTGGCCGAAGCATCCTGAGGGCAGCTGCCAGCCCAGTGCAACCGGCCGATCCCCGTCGCCTCCGGTGAAAACCAGACTGCGCACTTTATTGTACGTCGTCGCGACCGGACCATTCAGAACAATTCGTCCTGCCGCATGGACCACCCGGACGAGCCGGGTGGTGACGGCGTGAAGGCCATGAGGATCGGCTGACCCTGAGAAACCCGTGCGCTATCAACCTCCCATATTGGCCAGCACGGCGAGCAACAGCAGGGCGACGATATTGGTGATCTTGATCATAGGATTGACGGCCGGGCCGGCCGTGTCCTTGTAGGGGTCGCCCACGGTGTCACCGGTAACGGAGGCCTTGTGGGCGTCCGAGCCCTTGAAATGTTTTATGCCGTGGCTGTCGGTAAACCCGTCTTCGAAGCTTTTCTTGGCATTGTCCCAAGCGCCGCCGCCTGCGGTCATGGAGATAGCGACGAAAAGACCCGTGACGATCACGCCCATGAGCATGGCGCCAAGCGCGGAAAAGGCGTTAGCCTGGCCCGCGATATAGAGGATTGAGACATAGACGATGATCGGGGAGAGCACGGGAAGCAAGCTCGGGACGATCATCTCCCTGATGGCCGCCTTGGTCAGCATGTCGACGGCGCGACCGTAATCGGGCTTGTCGGTGCCGGCCATGATGCCCGGTTTTTCGCGGAATTGCCGCCGCACCTCGACAACGACGGATTGGGCCGCGCGGCCCACCGCCGTCATCGACATGCCGCCGAACAGGAACGGCAGAAGCCCACCGAACAGGAGACCGACAACAACGTAAGGGTTGGCGAGGTCAAAGCTGACCGCCAAATCCGCGAAGTAATGCTTGAGATCCTCGGTATAGGCGGCAAAGAGCACAAGGGCACCAAGGCCGGCCGAACCAATGGCATAGCCCTTGGTGACCGCCTTGGTAGTGTTGCCAACGGCATCGAGCGCGTCGGTATTGTGCCGCACTTCCTTATCGAGGCCAGCCATTTCGGCGATGCCGCCGGCATTGTCGGTAACAGGGCCGAAAGCGTCGAGCGCCACGATAATGCCGGCGAGCGCCAGCATGGTGGCAACGGCCACCGCGATACCGAAAAGACCGGCCAGTGAATAAGTGACGATGATGCCGGCAATGATGACCAGGGCGGGCAGGGCAGTCGATTCCAGCGAGACTGCAAGGCCCTGGATGACATTGGTGCCGTGACCGGTGACGGAGGCTTCGGCGATGGAGTTGACCGGGCGGCGGTTGGTGCCAGTGTAATATTCGGTGATGACGATGATCAGCCCGGTGATGACGAGGCCGGTCACGCCGCACCAGAAAAGCTGCCAGGGGGTAAAAACCTTGCCCGCTGTTTCGATGGTCAGGTTCATGTCGCCGAACAGCAGCCAGAGAACCGGCAGGAGCGCGACAAGGGAGAGAACGCCGGTGGCAATGACACCCTTATAGAGCGCACCCATGATGTTGTTGTCGGACCCGAGCTTAACGAAGTAGGTGCCGATGATAGAAGTTATGACGCAGGCCCCACCGATGGCGATGGGCAGAACCATGCCGGTCAGCTTGAGCGCTTCGGGCAGGATGATCGAGGCCAAAACCATGGTCGCGACAATGGTCACCACATAGGTTTCAAAGAGGTCGGCCGCCATGCCGGCGCAATCGCCAACATTGTCACCGACATTGTCGGCGATGGTAGCGGGATTGCGCGGGTCGTCCTCGGGGATTCCAGCTTCGACCTTGCCCACCATATCGCCGCCGACATCGGCACCCTTGGTGAAGATGCCGCCACCGAGACGGGCGAAGATGGAGATCAGCGAAGCACCGAAGGAGAGCGCAACGAGCGAATCGATGACGACGCGGCTCGTGGGCGCATTGCCCATATAGGTCAGGACGAGGAAATAGAGCGTCACACCGAGAAGACCGAGGCCGGCGACGAGCAGCCCCGTCACGGCGCCGGACTTGAAGGCAAGATCGAGCCCTTTGCCGAGCGAGGATATGGCGGCCTGGGCGACGCGCACATTGGCGCGCACCGAAACATTCATACCGATGAAACCGGCGGCGCCCGAAAGCACCGCACCAATCAGGAACCCGACAGCCGCATGCGGTCCGAGCAGCAGCCAGGCGGCAACCAAGATCACCGCGCCCACAATGGCAATGGTGGTATATTGGCGTTTGAGATAAGCCGAAGCGCCTTCGCGCACGGCGGCGGAGATTTCCTGCATGCGCGCAGATCCAGCGTCAGCGGCGAGAAGCTGCTGCGTCGTGACCACGCCATAAACGATAGACAAACCGCCGCAGGCGACGATCAGCCAAAGTGCCAGATCCATGAAAACCGTTCCTCGAAAAGTTTCGAGGCCCGCCCCGGTTTCCGGCCAGCTCTTGTGGGGAGCTGCAACGCCCCCTGTCCGGTCCGCAACCGCCCTCCGGCGGACCTCCTCCCAAAGGGAAGATTATCCGGATTGGCCGGTTAGGCAATTGGAAAGTGTGACGGATTGTCGCGGGTGGTGGTTCAGGTGCTCTGTATCAGCACTCGGCACCAATCGCCTGCTGGGCAGCCGTGGCGCCTGACAGCGAATAGGACTGGACGACACGCGCGCCGGTCGCATTGGTGCCTTCGACGCTCAGGGTCGAGCCGGCGCGGATAGCGGCAGCGAGGGCGGCGGATTGGCCGGCATCGTCGAGCCAGGCGGCGTCCCCTTGAGTAAAGAGCGCAAAGCTTTGACCACCGACGCTGACCGAAGCGAGGGACCCTGTCTGGAAAGTGTAGCCGGCCACGACATTGAACTCGCTGACTACGTCTTCTCCGGGACGATTGGTGACATAGACATAAGCGTCGGACCCGGCTGCACTCGAGGGTTCGGTGCTCTTGGGGCGGGTCATGGCAAAGCAGATGGTGCCTGAACCGTCATCGGCGGCATAGCTCGACCAGTCGCGGAAATCCCCGAGGACCCGCGCCGATTGCGCCGCAGCCGGGCTAACAGCGGCAACAGCCAGGGCAAGAGCAAGAAGGCAGGCTTGAGGACGGGTCATGTTGTGAGCTCGGGGCAGATGGAGGGCAACGGAACGGATCCGTCGCCCTCTTATGGTCTATCGAAGGGGTGGGAGCAAATCCCGGCTACTGGCAGGCCGCGTCGATCGCGTTCATGGCGGCAGTGGCGCCGGAAAGCGAATAGGTGTCGACGGTGTTGGTGCCGCGCTGGGAGGTGCCGCGCACAACCATTTGGCTGCCGGCCTTGAAGGCGGAAACAAAACCGGCTTCATCGCCGGTCGAGGCCAGCCAGGCGGCCGAGCCTTCGGTCACCATGGGATAGGACTTGCCATCGACGCTTGCGCTGGCATTGGCCGCGGTCGCGTTGAAAGGATAGCCGATCAGGGTCTGAACCTCGTTCTTGGTGCCAAGGCCCTTGCGATGAATGATCATGAAATGGATCGGGTCGCGATTGGCGCCGGCCGGCTCGGACTTCTGGGGCTGTGCGGAAACATAGCAGATCTGGCCGCTGGCATCGGTCGCCTGCCAGGCGGTCCAGGCGTTGAAGGTGCCGAGCTGGGTGGCCTGCTGCGCCTGGGCGGGGATCGCAAAGGCCATAATCGCAGTTGCCGCGAGCCCAAGTACCAGGCTGCCGGTCATCGTGTTTCTTGCCACTTTCATCCTCTTTGTGCTGACTGTCCGCGGGACGCTGTCCGCCCAGCATGCGCAAACATGGTTACCAAGCCGTCAAACCCCGCTCGTTTGAGGCGTTATTCGCTTCAATTGCGGGTCAAAGGCGGCGGCAATTTGGCATCACGCCGCCCGGAATGGTGGCTTTCAACGATCTCGGTTAAGGCGCGGCTAACGCTTGCGTGATCCGGGCTCACGCGGGCAGGGGATAGCTCTGTTCCACCACATAGGGCCCGCCCCCAACCGAATCCCGGCTCGAATAGAGCACAAAGCGTGGCACCGGAAAGCTGATCGGCTCGAAGCGCCCCGCTTCGGCGATAAAGCGGGCGACATCGGCCGCCGATGTGCCGCGAAGGCGCGCCAGGGTCACATGCGGCACGAATTTGCGTCCCTCTGCCGGCATGCCCGAGCGCTGCAGCATGCGCTCGTGCGCAGCCTGGAGCCGGGTCAGCGCCTCGCTCGGTTCCACCCCGGCGTAAAGCGCGCGGGGCTTGTCTCCGCCAAAGGTGCCAAGATGGGTCAGCCGCACCGGAAAGCGCAGGCTCTGGCTGAGATAATCGAGATTGTCGGCGATCTCGTCGGCCATGCCGTTGTCGACATCGCCGATAAAGCGCAGCGTGATGTGGTAATTTTCCGGGTCGATCCAGCGGGCGCCGGTGAGTCCGCCACGCTTGAGCGAGAGGCTGAAGGCGGCGTCGACCGGAATTTCGAGGCCGGTGAAAAGCCGGGGCATGGCGTCCTCCCTGTCGGGTGCGGCAGGATTGGTCGGCCGAATCCTAGCATAAACGCGGGCAAGGACCAGTCCCCGATGTCGCACTGGTCCGTTTTGCCTTGTAAATCAACAGACACGACTCCATATTTGCAGCCAAGTGGCAAATGCCAATTGCCCCGGGCGGCGAAGACGCCGCCTATTTCCAAGGGAAAGGGAATTTGAATGGCTGAATATGACCGTCAGACCCTCAATGCGCGGGCCGGCTCGGCCTTGGCCATTGACGAGGGCCTGCGCAGCTACATGCTGCGCGTCTACAATTACATGGGCCTCGGGCTAGTGGTAACCGGCCTTGTGGCCTACTTCACCAGCCAATGGGCCATGTCGAGCCCGGCCAATGCCGAACTGCTTTATGCAAGCCCGCTCGCCTGGGTGATCATGCTCTCCCCGCTCGCCTTCGTGCTGGTGCTGAGCTTTGGTATCAACAAGCTCTCGACCGGGGCGGCGCAGGCCGTGTTCTGGGCCTTCGCGGCCGTGATGGGCCTGTCGCTCTCCTCGATCTTCCTTGTCTATACCGGCGCCTCGATCGCCAAGGTGTTCTTTATCACCGCCGCCACTTTCGGCGCGATGAGCCTTTACGGCTACACCACCAAGCGTGACCTGACCGGCATGGGCAACTTCCTGATGATGGGCCTGATCGGCATCATCATCGCCTCGATCGTGAATATCTTCATGCAGTCCTCGATGATGGATTTCATCATCTCGGTGGTCGGCGTGCTGATCTTCACGGGCCTGACTGCCTATGACACGCAGAAGATCAAGGAAAGCTATTCGGCTTCCTATGGTGCCGACGTTCTGGCCAAGAACGCCATCATGGGCGCGCTTTCGCTTTACCTCGACTTCATCAACCTGTTCATGATGCTGCTGCGCCTGTTCGGCAATCGCGAATAGACGACAGGTTCCTTGATGTAAGAATCAAGGAATTTGGTTGGACGGGAAATCGGACCGCAGCTTACAAAGGCTGCGGTCCTTTTCTTTGTGCGCTGTCATGTCCGAATTTACTCTCCGCCCCTTCCGCTGGTCCGATGTTCCCGCCATCACCACCATCTACCGGCACTATGTCGAGAACACCGCCATCACCTTCGATACCGAAGCGCCGGGCGAGGAAGCGATCGCTGAAAAATATGCGGGGCTGCTGAAGCTGGGCCATCCGGTGATCATCGCAGAGGGCACCGATAAGGTTCTGGGCTATGCCTATGCAAGCTTCTACCGTCCTCGCGCCGCCTATCGGTTTACCTGCGAGGATTCGATCTATCTCGATCCCGCTGCAACCGGCAAGGGCCTTGGCAGGGCCATGCTGACGGCGCTTCTCGAGCAATCGAAACAGCATGGCTTCAAGCAGATGCTGGCCGTGTGCACCGCCGATACTGCCAATTCCATCGCCATCCACGAAAAGTTCGGCTTTGAGCGCGTGGGATATTACAAGTCGGTAGGGCTAAAATTCGACCGTTGGCACGACATCGTGCACTTGCAAAAAGCGCTTTAGCCAATAGCTATGCTCACGCTGGTGGTCGGACCGCCCGGCACAGGCAAGACAATGCGAGCCAAGGCGCCGGCACAAGAAACGGGAGCGCTCCGCCTGACCGCAACTAAGGGATCAGCGCTAATCACTTTCTGATACTGCGGATACGGCTATGAACTTATTGCTAGCCCAAATATCGGATGCGCAGGCTCATCCCACCACGGCCAGATCAGGGTCGAGGACGCGAAGCACCTGGGCGAGGTCGTGGCCGCGTTTGAGGATGCGGCCCTGCTGATTGGTGATCATGTACTGACCCTGGCGCGCCCGCAGCTTGGGGTTCTTCTCGACCACAAAGAGCGGGCGTTCGGACACACGCGCATAGATGGAGAACAGCGCGCGGTCCTTCAGAAAATCCATGGCGTAGTCGCGCCACTCGCCCGAGCCGACCTTGCGGCCATAAACGCCCAGGATCTGCATCAGTTCGCGACGGTCAAAGGCGACGATGGGCTGAACGGGGCGGGAGGGCTGGCTGGGCGTCTCCGCCGCATGAACCAGTGAAAGATTGGCCGGCTGACCGGCTGGTGGACGACCCTGCACGCGACCTCCCTTGGGGAAATTGTCATCGGACAGTCATGATCGACCCATTCCACACCCTTGGCAAGAGGCAGCGAAATACCCAATTTCGGCCACGATTCGTCCCTTCTGACGCCCTATTGCACCGGCACTTTCCAACCATTGCCTCCAGCGGCTGGCAACCGGACCGACCGAGCCCCCAAACCATGACGTTCGGTTGTCAGCCTCCTAATTGACCTGTCAGTCACGCCTGCTCCATGCCCCCGGAGCAGGCGTTTTTTGTCGGCTTGGCTCTGCGTTAGCGAGGCAGTTGTGGACTATCCCTCTTCGTTACCACCGGACGCGTCCGAGTGGTCCATGCAGCGGCAGGATGGATTACCGATAAGCTTGCAATGTTGGCGGCTGACAAGATCGGGCGTTTTTAGCGAGAACCGCTCTTAGGGCTCGTAGGCTGCCGCGGCCAGGATCAGGCCGGGCAGGCCGGAGCGCTCTTGCTGGACGATCACGGCAAGGCCAGCACCGGGCGTGGCGAGCACTTCGCTCAAGGGGAGTTTCAGTTCCGCCCCGGTGTCGCTTTCCCACATGCCCATCATCTGGCGGCCGGTGACCACCTGAGTATAGACCATGGACTTGCCGGCGTTTTCGCCGCTGTCGATCTTCACATCGGCCCGGTCCACATAGGTCACGAGCCAGATCACCGCGTCTGACAAGGAGGGATCGGCAGGCACCGAAACCTTGAGCATCGTGTCCGTCAGCGCGACGTCCATGGTCAGGGGCAGATGCGCCTTGTCGACTGCGTCCTGCACCTCGTTGCGGCGGGACCCCACTACCGCTCTGGTGCCGTTGACCACAATCTGCGGCGTATAGATGCGCGAGGAGCCCCAGCTCTTGGCATAGGCCCGCTGCCGGTCCGAATAGGCCTCGTGCGCAAAGGTATCCTTCCAGCCCACATAGTCCCAGTAATCGACATGGTAGGCGAGAGCCACCACGTCCTCGCTATCGGCCAGGCTGGTCAGCAAGGCATCCGCAGGCGGACAGGAGGCGCAGCCCTGGCTCGTAAACAATTCAACCACGGCCTTGGGCTCGAAATGAATCGTTTCGGCCGATGTCACGGCGGACAAGCCGAAGAGGAGAGCGGCGCCAGCAATTGAGGCGAAAAGGGGGCGGCTGAACATGGTGATGTTGTAAGCCGACCAGCGCCGGACTCGCCAGTCAAAAGCGGGTGAGAGGAGCGGGAATGGCCTCGATGTGGTGAATGAGCCGAACGGTCACGAACCGAGGTCAGCACCTCTTATGGCGATGAAAAGCCCGGTCGACGGGGATGGTGCACGCTGGGGTTCAAATGGCGGCCCCTGGAAGGCCGCCATTCGTCGTTCATGTTTGCGCGCTAAGCCGCCACCAGGCTCCTCAGCACGTAGTGGAGGATGCCGCCGCTGCGGAAATAGTCGAGCTCGTTGGCTGTATCGATGCGGCAGCGCGTCTCGATGGTAAAGCTTTCCCCACTGGCGCGGGTGATTTTCACCGGCACGATGGCGCGCGGCACGATGGTTTCGACACCAGTGATGTCGACCGTTTCGCGGCCGTCGAGACCAAGGCTCTGCCAGCTTTCGCCCTCCTTGAACTGGAGGGGAATAACACCCATGCCCACCAGGTTGGAGCGGTGGATGCGCTCGAAGCTTTGTGCGATGACCGCCTTCACGCCAAGGAGGTTCGTGCCCTTGGCTGCCCAATCGCGCGAGGAGCCGGTGCCATATTCCTTGCCGGCAAAGATGACAAGCGGCGTGTTTTGGGCCTGGTAGGCCATGGCTGCGTCGTAGATCGGCATCTGCGACCCATCGGGGCCGCGAGTGAAACCGCCCTCGACGCCATCGAGCATCATGTTCTTGATGCGGATATTGGCGAAGGTGCCGCGCATCATGACTTCATGGTTGCCGCGTCGGGCGCCATAGGAGTTGAAATCCTTGGGGGCGACCTGACGGTCCATCAGATATTGGCCAGCCGGCGTGCCCGACTTGAACGAACCAGCCGGAGAGATGTGGTCGGTCGTGATCGAATCAAGGAACAGGGCAAGCACGCGGGCCGACACGACATCGGTCACCGGCTTGGGTTCCATGGTCAGGTCTTCGAAATAGGGCGGGTTCTGCACATAGGTCGACGTGCTGTTCCAGCCATAGGTTTCCCCGCCTTCAACCGCGATGCCCTGCCAGAGCTCGTCGCCCTTGAAGACGTCCGAATAGCGGGCCCGGAACATGTCGGCATTGACGTGCTCGCGTACGATCTCGGCGATCTCGTGATTGGTGGGCCAGATATCCTTCAGGTAGACCGGCTGGCCATCCTTGCCCGTACCGAGCGGCTCGGTGGTGATATCGACATTGAGCGTGCCAAGGAGGGCATAGGCGACGACCAGCGGGGGCGAGGCAAGGTAATTGGCGCGCACATCGGGGTTCACGCGGCCCTCGAAATTGCGATTGCCCGAGAGGACAGAGGCGGCAACGAGCTTGTTCTCGTTGATCGTGTCGGAGATCGCTTGGGGCAGGGGGCCGGAATTGCCGATACAGGTGGTGCAGCCATAGCCGACGAGGTTGAAGCCGATGGCATCGAGATCTTCCTGCAGACCCGAGGCGGTCAGGTAGTCGGTCACCACCTGCGACCCGGGAGCGAGCGAGGTCTTGACCCAGGGCTTGGAATCGAGCCCGAGGGCACGCGCCTTGCGGGCAACGAGACCGGCGGCCACCAGCACAGACGGATTGGACGTATTGGTGCACGAGGTAATGGCGGCGATCACCACCGAGCCATCGGTGATGGAGTAGTCCGCGTCCTTGACCGGGTACATGGCTTCTTCGGGAATATCGTCGACCCCGGTTGCCCCTTCATCGACATAGCGGCTTTCCTGCTTGTCCTGGGGCAGGCGGGTGCGCTCGATGCGGCCACCGCTCAATTCGGGCAGCGCCGCGTCGAAGGCGCGGGTCACATCGCGAAGTGCCACGCGGTCTTGTGGGCGCTTGGGGCCGGAAAGCGAAGGCACGACGGTCGAGAGATCAAGCTCGAGAGTCGACGTAAAGACCGGATCGGGCGTGTCCGTGGTGCGGAACATGCCCTGGGCCTTGGAATAGGCTTCAACCAGTGCCACGCGCTCGGGATCGCGGCCCGTGGTCGAGAGGAATTTCAGCGTATCGGCATCAACCGGGAAATAGCCGCAGGTGGCGCCATACTCGGGCGCCATATTGGCGATGGTGGCCTGGTCTTCGAGGCTGAGATCATCAAGGCCGGGGCCGTAGAACTCGACGAACTTGCCGACCACGCCCTTCTTGCGCAGCATTTCGGTGACGGTCAGCACAAGATCGGTAGCGGTGATGCCTTCGTTGATCTTGCCCGTCAGCTTGAAGCCGACGACTTCGGGGATCAGCATGGTGATGGGCTGACCCAGCATGGCAGCCTCGGCCTCGATGCCACCGACGCCCCAGCCGAGAACGGCAAGACCATTGACCATAGTGGTGTGCGAATCAGTGCCCACGAGCGTATCGGGATAGGCAATGGTCTCCCCATCCTCGTCCTTGGTCCAGACAGTCTGGGCCAGATATTCGAGGTTCACCTGGTGGCAGATGCCGGTACCGGGGGGAACGACGCGGAAATTGTCGAAGGCCGACTGGCCCCAGCGCAGGAATTCGTAGCGCTCGCCATTGCGGGCATATTCGAGTTCGACATTCTGCTGGAAGGCAAGGGGCGTGCCGAAGCTGTCGACCATCACCGAGTGATCGATCACGAGATCGACAGGCACGAGCGGATTGATCTTTTGCGGATCGGCACCGAGTTTGGCTGTGGCATCGCGCATGGCGGCAAGGTCGACCACGGCGGGGACACCGGTGAAATCCTGCATCAGCACGCGGGCGGGGCGATACTGGATTTCGTATTCGCTCGTGCGCGATACGAGCCAGGCGGCGATCGCCTCGATATCGGCCTTCTTGACCGTGCGGTCGTCCTCGAAACGCAGCAGGTTTTCCAGCACGACCTTCATCGAGCCGGGCAGTTTGGAAACGCCGGGGAGCCCGTTCTTCTCGGCTTCAAGAATGGAGAAATAGGTATAGGTCTTGCCGCCGACCGTCAGGGTCGACTTTGACTTGAAGCTGTCTTTAGAGGCCACTTTGCTCCGCCCTTTTGCTGCTGTTGGCGGGCTTCCGAGTGCAGTGGGGCCTTCGGGGAACCGCGCCTTGCTGGAATGAGTCTAATCTAGGCAAGATATAATCACATAGAAAATCGCTTGCCAGTCTTGCCCAGGCTTCAATACGAGATGGGGTCATGACGCCCGGGCAAGTGCATTCTTTACTCCGTCTCGAGACCGCCGCGCTTGCCGTTGGCCGGGGCGACATGCCCTTGGCTCAAGCCATCGATCTTTCCGTCCCGGCCGGCACCGGATTGTTGCTGCGCGGACCCAACGGAGCCGGCAAATCGACCCTGTTGCTGACCCTTGCCGGCCTCTTGCCGCCGCTTTCCGGATCGGTTGTTCTTCAAGGACATAATGAGGAGGAGGGGCCTGCGTTCCACCATTGCGGCCATCGCAACGCGGTGCGGCCCCGATTGACGGCGCGCGAAACCCTTGGCTTCTGGCGCACTCTCAATGGCAACCCGGCCGTGCCGGTCGATGCCGCGCTCGAGCGCGTGGGGCTCGTGCGCCAGGCCCGGCTCGATGCCGCCTATCTTTCGGCGGGCCAGCAGCGGCGCCTGGTGCTCGCCCGCCTTCTGGTCTCGGCGCGTCCTGTCTGGCTGCTCGACGAGCCCAGCTCCGCCCTCGATGCCGAAGGGCAGGTTCTGCTCGGCGAACTTGTGCGCGAGCATCTGGGCCAGGGCGGAATGGCGGTGATCGCCTCGCATGATCCGATCGCAGTTCCCGGCTTGCCGGTGCTGACGCTGGGCGCTGCCCGATGAGCGCCTTCGCCGCGATGCTCAAGCGCGAGTTGCGGCTTAGTCTTCGCGGCGGCGGAGAGATGCTGACGCTGGTTCTGTTCTTTGTCATTGTCGGGGCGGTGGTGCCGTTTGCAGTGGGGCCGGACAAGGCACTTCTGTCGCGCATCGCGCCGGGTGTAATCTGGATCGCGGCATTTCTTGCCATGTTGCTCGGGCTTGAGAAGCTTTTCGGCCCGGACCGGGACGACGGTACGCTGGCGCTCTACCGCCTGGCCGATCTGCCGCTTGCGGCCATTGTTGCCGCAAAAGTGATTGCTCATTGGCTGACGGCGGCCTTGCCGCTGATCCTTGCTTCGCCCGCCTTGGCGCTGCTCCTCGCCATGGACGCAGAAACGTTCTGGCGCACCCTCCTGTCGCTGCTCTTGGGGACGCCCGCCCTGGCTGGTTTCGGAGCCATCGGGGCCGCTCTAACCGTAGCCACGCGGCGCGGCGGGTTGCTCGCGCCGATCCTGATCGCGCCGCTTTCGGTCCCTGTGCTGATCTTCGGTGTGGGCGCCATATCGCCGAGCGGCGGGGCTGACCAGGCGCAGGTCGCCGCCTTGTTGCTTGCGGCACTCAGTCTCACTGTTGCCACGCTCTCTCCCTTCGCTGCCGCGCTTGCGATAGACTGGGGGGAAGATTAGAGAGCGCTTGCCCCATCGCGGCATGCCAGCGATCAGAAGGGAGGGCCTGCCCCCTTCCACGGCTCAGGATGAGGTCTATTCTGCCCATGGCGACGGACGCCGTTCAAAAAATGACTTTTTGGAACCGGCTGGCCCATCCGGGTCAGTTCGTCCAGTGGACCCGCCCTTTAGTCTGGCCTTTGGCTGGGTTGTCGCTGGTGCTGTTTCTTGCCGGGCTTTATTTCGCCTTCTTCGTCTCGCCCGCCGAGAAGTATATGGGGGACACGGTGCGCATCATGTATGTGCACGTGCCCAGCGCCTGGCTGAGCCAGTTCGTTTACGCCACCATGGCTGCCTCGGCCCTCGGCACGCTGATCTGGCGCCATCCCATGGCCGATGTGTCCATGAAGGCGGCCGCGCCGCTTGGTGCGACATTCACCGCCATGGCGCTCTTTACCGGCGCGCTTTGGGGGCGTCCGACCTGGGGCACGTTCTGGGAATGGGACGGGCGGATGACCTCGACGCTCGTACTGCTGTTTATCTATTTCGGCATTATCGCGCTTTGGCGTGCGTTCGACGATCAGCTGCGCGCCGCGCGGGTTGTGGCCGTTTTCACCCTTGTTGGCGCCGTTAATATTCCCATCATCAAGTTTTCGGTCGATTGGTGGTCGACGCTGCACCAGCCGGCGAGCGTTTTCCGCGCTGATGGACCAACCATGCCGCCGGAAATCCTCACGCCCCTTTTCGTGATGTTCTTTGCCTTCACGCTGTTATTCGCGGTGCTGCAGCTTGTTGGCATGCATACCGAAGTCCGTCGGCGACGGGTGACCACCCTCGAACGCCGCGCGGCGCGGGGAGAAAGCCGATGATTGCGCTGGGGGATCATGCCGAGTTCATCCTCGCCGCCTATGCCGGGGTCTTTGTGACCCTGGCTCTGGTGATCAGCTGGACCGTCGTTGCTGCCCGGCGCACCACGCGGCGGCTGGAAGAGCTGGGCGACACACGGCGAGCGGACAACGCCAACCCATGAAAAAACTGCTTTTCGCCGTGCCGCTTGTTCTGCTTGCCGGCCTTGTTGCGGTCTTTGCCCTCACCATAGACCGTGATCCAAGCCTCGTGCGCTCCGTTCTGATCGACCGGCCGGCGCCCGATTTCACCCTGGCCGCCGTTGAGGGGCTCGATGTGCCGGGATTTGCCACCGCATCGCTTTCCGGCGCGCCGACGGTGGTCAATGTCTTCGCCTCATGGTGCATTCCGTGCCGCGACGAACATCCGCTGCTCGAACGGCTCAAGGCGGACACCGGGGTACGGCTCTTCGGCATCAACCATTCGGACGTTCCAGAGAACGCTCGGGCGTTTCTTGCCGAACTCGGCAATCCCTATGACGCCATAGGAGCCGACCGGGACCGGCGCGTTTCGATCGATTGGGGCGTCTATGGCGTGCCGGAAACCTTTGTGGTCGACCGATCGGGCACCATCATCTTCAAGCATGTCGGACCACTCACTGAAGCGGCGATCGCAACGCAACTGCTTCCCGCCCTTGAGCGCGCAGGTCTCTAGCACAGCACGGGCCGAATATCGGTCTAGGTTCGGCTAAGTGCGTGCTATGGAGAGATGCTATGGCGCCATAGAGAGCGAATGCTGTCTCTGACCCGAACAGAACTCACCGTGGCGAATCCGGAACCTGCCGTCACCTTCTCCCAAAGCGGGAGAAAAACAGCCCGCGCCTGAACAGACGCTGTGCCTGTTGCTCTCTCTTGAGGAGAGGGTGGACAGCCTCATAGCGAAGCTGGGGCGGGAGCGGGTCAAGCAGGATCACATCACCCGGAAGCGGTCCTATATCGTCATAGAACCCCGTCTAACCCAACAGATCCGACCATTCCGGGTGCCGGCGGAATTGTGCGACCACATATGAGCAGACCGGGGTGATCTTGAACCCCTGGTCGCGTGCATCAGCTATGGCGGCGTTAACGAGGCGGGCGGCTATGCCACGCCCTTCGAACGCGGGGGGCACGCCGGTATGGGTGATGACCATGGGCCCGTTCCCATCCTTGCTATAGGTCATCTCGGCCTCGGCGCCGGGCGCGAGATCGATGACATAGCGGCCCCGTGTGGGGCCTTCTTCACGGCGGATCGTATAGTCGCTCATGGCGGCCTCCTTAGGCGGCAAGGCTCTCGGCCGCGGAAACGCCGAGCATCAGATTGAGGTTCTGCACCGCGGCGCCCGATGCGCCCTTGCCGAGATTATCGTAGACGGCAGCAACGACCGCTTGGGCGCGTGCGTCATTGGCAAAGACGTGGAGCGTCAAGGTATTGGTTCCGTTATGGGCCTGTGGATCGAGCGCCGGGGTCTTGCCCAGAGCAGGGTCATAAGGCGCCACCCTGACGAAGCTGTCGGGAATGGCGGCGAAATGGTCGGCGATCGCGGCGTGGATTTCGGCTCCGGTCGGCACCTTGTCGAGCGTACCCAGTTGCAGCGGCAGCGCCGTCGTCATGCCTTGCGCAAAGTTGCCGACAACGGGTTCGAACAGCGGCTCGCGCGTCAGCCCGGTATAAAGCGTCATTTCCGGCACGTGCTTGTGCTGGAACGTCAGTCCATAGGGCATGAACTGGCTCGCCTTGCTGCCCTCGGCGACATAGTCCTCGATCATCTGGCGGCCACCACCGGAATAGCCGGAAATGCCGTGATAGATCACCGGAAAATCAGCGGGCACGAGACCTGCCGCAATCAGCGGGCGCAGGCCAGCGATCAGCCCCTGTGGCCAGCAGCCGGGATTGGCGACAAAGCGGGCCTTGGCAATTTTTTCGCTCTGGCCCTTTTCCATTTCGCTAAAGCCGTAAGCCCAGTCCGGATCGACCCGAAACGCGGTCGAGGCGTCGATTACGCGAGTCGTATCGTTCTCGATCAGACGGACGCTTTCCTTGGCAGCGTCGTCGGGCAGGCAAAGGATAGCGACATCGGCAGCGTTAAGCAGACGCTTGCGTTCGTCCTGATCCTTGCGCTTTTCCGGCGCGATGGAGAGCACTTCGAGGTCGCGGCGGCCAGCCAGGCGCTCACGGATCTGCAGCCCCGTAGTTCCGGCTTCTCCGTCGATGAAAATCTTGGCGACCATGTCTGTCTCCGCTGTTCCTGATGGAAACGAGTAGATGGGGCGAGCAGGATGTGGCGTCAAGCAATCTATGGCGTGCCGCCGGAGGCCACTCACACCGGCGCGGGAATGTCGCGCCGCTCGATGACGTCCTCAAGACCATTGAGGAGGGCAATCCAGCCCCGCTCGGTCTGAGCCAGCCATTCTTCCCATTGCGCATCCATGGTGTTGTAGAGCGTCACGATACTGCCCGGTCCATTGGGTTCGGGTTCGATGATCATGGTCACGGTGCCCGGTTCCTCCTCCTCGCTTTCGTCTACGATGAAGGTGAAGCCGATCTTGGTAGGCCGCTCGAGTTCGGTGAACCTGCCCCAGTGCCGCGCTTCCTGGCCGTCGCGATCATCGGCCAGCATAAAGGCGCCGCCCACCTGCGGATCGATCTCGGTGCGCGTCAGGATACCGGCGAGACCATTGCGGCGCAGCCAGGCCGAATGCCAGCGCCGGGTGAAGGCGGGATCGACAAAGGCATCGAAGACCCGCTCGGGGCTGGCGCGGAAACGGTGGGTCACCTTGGCTTCGATCTTGTCGGACATGGCTGCCTCCTTGTTCTTTGCAAGCACAATGCGGCGCCCGAACACCGCGTTCCCCCGGCAAAGGATTGTCAAGTGCCGTGCCGGCTGGCAAAGCTCGGCACGATAAGGCAGAACGAGGAGCGCTCATGACCCCGCACAATCATGCAAAGCCTGGCGATTATGCCGAAGCGGTGCTGCTGCCGGGGGACCCGCTGCGCGCCAAATGGATCGCCGAAACTTTTCTCGAGGCGCCCCGGCTCGTCAATTCGGTACGCAATTGCCTCGGCTATACCGGCGCCTGGAAGGGCAAGCCGGTTTCGGTGCAGGCTAGCGGCATGGGCCAGCCCTCGCTCGCCATCTATGTGCACGAGCTGATCAACACCTATGGCGTCAAATCGCTGATCCGGGTCGGCACCTGCGGCGGTCTCAACACCAAGGTCAAGGTGCGCGATGTGATCCTGGCCCAGGCCGCCTCGACCGACAGCTCCATCGTCAAGGGACGGTTCGGAGCCTTCAATTTCTCCCCTATCGCCGATTTCGGACTTTTGCGCGCGGCAGCGGACAAGGCCGACTCCAGGGGGCTGCGGTTCCACGCCGGCAATATGCTGTCCTCGGACATCTTTTATCACGCCGATGGGTTTGCCGGATATGACAAGCTGCCCGATCACGGCGTGATCGGCGTCGAAATGGAAGCCGCTGTGCTCTATACGCTGGCGGCGCGGTTCGGGGTCAAGGCGCTGACCATCTGCACCATGACCGACTGCCTCATCACCCACGAGGAAATCGACGCCGAGGCGCGCCAGACCTCGCTCACGGACATGGTGGAACTGGCGCTCGATGTGGCGGTGGACGCCTGATTTCTAGGGGGGGGCGCAGCCATGATGCTGGTGGCCAATGTTCTGACCGGGCTCGTCGCCCTCATTCACGTCTATATCGTTCTCCTCGAAATGGTCTGGTGGACCAGCTCGCGCGGACAGAAAGCCTTTGGTCTCACGCCCGAATTTGCGCGTGAGACCAAGGTGCTGGCCGCCAATCAGGGGCTCTACAACGGTTTCCTCGTGGCCGGCCTCGTCTGGGGTCTGGTTCACCCTGATCCGGCTTTCGCGTGGCAGATCAAGCTGTTTTTCCTCGCTTGCGTCGCGGTCGCCGGAATCTACGGCGCCGCAACGGCCAGCCGGAAAATCCTATTCATCCAGGCCCTGCCTGCCGTGCTGGCGATCATCGCGCTGGTTTTTGCCTGAACGCGCTGCTGTCGGCGGCCCTCAACCCTTCCCCACCGTCACCGCCGGGCTCCTCCCGGTGGTCTATGCCCCTCAAGACTGGATAGCCCGGACAAGCCGGGCAATAACGACGTGAGTAATGGCGATGAACAGCCTACTCTCCCAAAGCTGCCAGCACATGCACCCAGGAGCGGATGCCGCGGTGAAAGCTTTGGAGATCATACTTCTCGTTGGGGCTGTGGATCTGATCGTCGACCTGGGCAAAACCAATAAGCAGCGTGTCGAGGCCGAGGATCGACTTGAAGTCGCCCGCGACCGGAATCGATCCACCCGAACCGGTGATTACGGCTTCCTTTCCCCACTCGGCCGAAAGACCCGCCAATGCCTTCTGGAGAAACGCTCCGTCTGCCGGCACGGTGATCGCGGGCGAGCCGCCATGGGGGATGAATTCAACAGAGCAATCGGCCGGGATCATCTTTTCGACATGGGCGCGGAAGGCGGCGCGGATCTTTTGCGGGTCCATGCCTGAAACGAGGCGGAACGAGATCTTGGCCGAGGCTTGTGAGGGGATGACGGTCTTGAACCCGTCTCCGGTATAGCCTCCGCTCATGCCGTTGATTTCGCAGGTCGGGCGCGCCCAAAGCATTTCGAGGATCGAGCGGTTCTGTTCGCCCGCCGGCACCGACAGGCCGACCCCGCCGAGAAACGCCTCTTCGCTGAACCCCAGACCCTGCCACTGGGCCTTGAGCTCGGGCGAGATTTCAGCCACGTCATCGTAAAAGCCAGGCAGGGTCACGGACCCGTCTGGCGCGCGCAGGCTCGCAATGATCTCGGCGATCACCTGGTTGGGATTGCGCGCCGCGTTACCGAACATGCCCGAATGCAGATCCTTGTCGGCAGCGGTCACGACCACTTCATCGGCCACAAGGCCGCGGAGCATGGTGGTGATGGAGGGGGTTTCCCGATCCCACATGTCGGTGTCGCAAACGAGCGCGATGTCGGCTTTGAGCTCCTCGGCATTCTCGCGCATGAAGGGCGGAAGGTTCTTGCCACCGGATTCCTCCTCGCCTTCGAGCATCAGCGACACGCGGACGGGAAGGCTGCCGGTCACCGCCTTATAGGCGCGGCAGGCCTCGATAAAGGTCATCATCTGACCCTTATCGTCCGAAGCGCCGCGCGCTACGATGATTTTCCGGCCCGCAGCATCTTCGCGGATCTGCGGATCGAACGGGTCGGAATTCCAAAGGTTCAGCGGATCGACCGGCTGAACGTCGTAATGGGCATAAAAAAGCACATGAGGACCAGCCTGGTCTGGACCATGAGCAACGACCACTGGGTGGCCCGGCGTCGGTCGGGCGGTCGCGGCAAAGCCAAGATCGGTCAGTTCGCGCGCCAGCCAATCCGCAGCCTTCCGGCATTCGGGAGCGAAGGCAGGATCTGTGGAAATCGACTTGATGCGCAACAGCTCGAACAGCCGCTCAAGACTTTGGTCGAGCCCGGCATCGACCTGGGCAAGAACGGCTTCGAGTTGGACTTTTTCGGTCATGGCGGCATCCGCAGGGTGAAGGAAATCGGTTGTGCGCACCATGGCGAGGGCGGGCGGCGCTGTCCAGCCTGCGCCCACAGCAATATTGTCATACTTATGCGCCTGTGCTTAGGTCGCCCGAGCAAGTGACGCGGGGAGTGCCTCAGCATGGATCGATCTGGCGGCCGGGCGCGTCATTCCGGCGACCTTATCGCCGCCCTTTCGGGCCGCAACCTGGCGCGGAACCTGCATTCGGATGTGCTGTGGGACCTCGGCTTCGCCATCGTCTCAGGTCAGTATGAGGAAGGCACCATCCTGCCACCGGATACGGATCTGCTGGATCAGTTCCGTGTATCCCGCACGGTGCTGCGCGAGGCTTTGAAGACGCTGGCGGCCAAGGGCCTGATCGAGGCGCGCGCGCGCATCGGCACCCGTGTCCTGCCGCGCAATCGCTGGAACCTCTTTGACGCCGACGTGCTCGCCTGGCATTTCGAGCTCGGGCCTGATGTCACCTTCTTGCAGGCACTGGCCGAGGTGCGCATCGGCATCGAGATCGAGGCGGCAGCGCTTGCGGCCGAACGGCGTACGGACGAAGAGGCTCAGGCCCTTCTCGACGCAGTCGACCGGATGGAAGCGGCGCAAACCCCGGAGGATTTCGCCCGGCATGATTTGGAGTTCCACAAGGCCGTGGCCGGTGCATCCGGCAATCCCTTCATGGCCTCGATCAGCGCGCTTGTGGAAATGGCACTGACCGCCGCATTCACCATTTCCTCCCCGGTCAACGAACCCGAAGCGCTGGTGCAAACCGTGCTGGTGCACCGCAATATTGCCGCAGCTATTTCCGAGCGCGACCCGGCCCGCGCGCGAGAAGCCATGCGCATCGCCATCGCCGAAGGTTTCGCCCGGGCGGCGGGGCGAATGGAAATCAGATAGCAGACCAATCGAGAAAACAGGCGCGGACGTGAAAATCGAGCGCCTGGGCAAAGGGGAAAACCGAATCGAAGTGGGCGCGCAGGCTAACGGCTACGGCGTCCGAGAGCCCGTCGCATGCCACCCCCCTTCCGATGTCTGTTGCCCCTGCGTCCATTCGCACCGCGCGCCCACTGGCCGCCCCGGCAATGAATGTCTCCGTGCGCGCGCGGCTGAAGCCGTCGTCATCGGCGCACTCGGCCTGTAGCACGCCAACGCATCGCGCCGTGGCGGTGGCGATGTCCTGAAGCGCCTGGCGCGTCCAGAGTGCGCGACTGATCTCGACCACCCCGAACAGCACCAGCATGAATGGCCCGATCAGGAGCGCGAACTCCACGATGCTGGCTCCGTCGCGATTGCGCCAAAAACCGGTCATCGCAGCCCGGCCAGTGTTTCGATCACGATCTGCCCGTCCGAGACGAGGCCATAATCCAGAAAGAGCGGCCGATAGGGCCGGGCAGCCTTGATGGCGAGGAAAAGCCCAGCATGGCCTCCGTTCGGGCAGGGCGCAGTGCAGATCCGGCTCGTGCCCCAATCGATGCCGCTTGGTTTCCGCTCTGGACAATAGCAGAGACTGACCGCATTGGCCGAGCCGGTCTGGCCAGCGGAGCCCCGGCCACGCGTCGTGATGAAGCTGCGGTTGAGCGTCACATTGAGTGCGGTGTCCTCGCCCAATTGGGTGGAGGCGATATCGGCAAGACTGGCGGCGTAGCCGGCTGCCTCTGCCGCGTCCACATCCTGCCCTCGTGCCAGGCCGAACGACATGGCCGAGGAGAGCGCGGTTTCCATATTTGCGCGGGTCTGCACCAGCATGCCGAAATCTACCACGACAGCCAAAAGCGCGAAGATGATGGGAGCGACAAGCGCGAATTCGAGGGCTGAAACGCCGCGCTCGTCGCGCACGAAGCGCCCAGTTCGTTTCCCGCTAATGTGGTTCATTGGATGAGGGACACCTTCTTGTTGGTCCCACCTGGGCCTCCCTCGAGACAATTGGAGGCAGCGTTGGCGCCGCCGGAAAGGGCGATGCGTGAGCCGATCAATTGCAGGCAATCTCCACCGCCTCCGCCCAGGCTCGAGCCACCGCCCATGACGATCGGTCCTGTGGGAAAATAAAACGCGCCTGAGATGCGGGCATTGCTGGCACCGGCCACCAGCGAAGCGCCGGCCGTGCGGCCATCAGCCGGACCCAGAACCGCCATTCCCTTGGTGGGGCCACTTGTCGGGGCCCGGAAGACCACATTGGAATAGCCGGCAGAAACGCAGAACGCGGTTCCCGCGCAATTGCCGGAAGCAACCCCGGTTTTCCCCGAAACGGTGATGGTCACATCGATAGCTTCAACGCTCACGGTCCGGCCTTGGCAACTGGCGCCGCCCCCGCCCGTTGAGCCGAGCAGGAGCGAGCCATTGACCGTATAGACACCCGCGCCCAGGATGACTCCGCCCGAAAGCATGACGCTGCCATCGATGTCGTGCTGGGGGGCCGCGCTCACCACGGTGCAACTGCCGCCTCCGCCGCCGTTAAAGTGCCCCCGCAGTCGGAAAGCTTCAGGGCGGCGGATGGCATCGCCCATGACGGTATAGGCGCCTCCGCCAAGCATGACCGAATTGCCGCTGGCAGCACGGCCGAGATCGAAAAGGTTGTCGTCTCCTGCGCCCAAAACAAGACGCGCTCCACCACCGGTATAAAAGCCTGAAGCCAGCACGAAGGTGCTCGGGCCGGCAAAGGAAAGGTTCGCCGCCGAACAGATGCTGTGATTGCTGGAGTCCCACGAGCAGGGAAATGCATTGGGACCGATCATGAAGGTGCCGGCACCGAAGCTGACTGTCGAACCTCCGGATGCAGAAATGCCCTTGGCTACGACATAGGTGCCAGGAGGAAAGCTGGCCTTGGCGCCGCTCTCCACCACGATCCCACCGGAAAACTCGTAGCGCTTGCCGGGCTGCCCGCTGACGTTGAAGGCAAGGCTTTTGCCGGTGACGCGGATGGTTCCGAACTTTTGAGTGCCGGTTGCCGGGCAATTGACGATCCACTCGCCCGAATAGGCCGGGGTCGTGCCTAGTGCGCAGCCGGCCTGTGCAACCTTGGCCGCAACCTCGGCCTGGACATTGTAGCCGAACGTAATATCGGGTCCGCCGCTCGTGGGAGGAAGGACGATATTCGGCAAGGTCGCGACCGCACTCATGCGGCCCGTGGCTGCCGCTATGCCTGCGTGCCCCGACAAGGGATCGGGAGTCGCTTGTTTGCTGATCTTACCCGGGCCGTTATCTGGAGAGCGGATGCCGCTGCAGCCCTGGTTGGGTGGCGCCGTGTCGTAGTAAACGGCCTCGGCGATGATGCTGGTGCCGCACGGTACCTGCACGCTGGCATTGGAAGCGACCGAGCAGGTGCTGGCCGAAAGGCTGGTTCCACCGGAGAGGACGACGCCCGACTGTCTTCCATCAAGCGCGATGATACAGGCGCCTTCCCCTTCCGACCCGAGGGCGGCAAAGGCCTTGGTTTTGATTTCGAGCGTATTGTCGGCGCCCAGGATAGTGCCGAGCAGAATAGGTTGCGCGGCATGGATATCGACCTGCACCGCTTCGCCCTCCCCGCGCGGAGAGGGCACGAGGCTGACCGTGACCTTGTCTGGCTCGATCCCGTTGAGTGCTGCAATCTGCAGGGCGGCATCGGTCATGGCCGTTTCCGACCTATCGCCGGTATAGCGCAGGGCGCCGGCAAAGGCCGACATGTCGGCGACCCGCTGATTTTGCGATCGCGTGACAAGCCCCATGCCATATTCGATAGCCAGCGCGCTGCTGCCGATCAGAACCGGCAGGACCAAGGCTGCAAGCAGCACGAAATTGCCCGCTTCATCCCGGCTGAAGTGCTTCCAATGCGTCCTCAGCCGACGTGCAACACCTTGCCCGATACCCTTGAATTCAAGCGCCATTCACCAACCGCGGCTGACAGATACGATGAGCCGACTGCGCGGCAGCACCGATACTGTGTGCACGAAAAGTTTCTCCAGCGCTTGTGAATGAACTGATCTGGGTTAATACTTAGAGGATCACAGGCAATTTTAGCCTTATGGTTGTCAGCAATCACAGCGAAATCGCCAGTTTCCCCGTCAGTGTCCGGTGAAAGGTCAGGCCGGCGCCCGTCAGCGCCCCGATCAGCCGCTCTGCGGTGCTGCGCCGGGCGATCTCGGTCATCGGGGCGCTGGATTCTTCGATCCGCATGATGGTGGAGGCCGAGATTCCCGACTGTTGGGCGAGAACCGGAATGGTCCAGCCCAGGAGATTGCGTGCCCCCCGGAGCAGCGGGCCGTTCAGCGAAGGGTCGGCAGCGATCTCGCCGGGATCGAGCCCGCCGGTGCCCGGTTGTACGAGACTTGTCAGGCCAAACCATTCTTCGGCTTGGTTGGCTTCGTTCAGCACCGGCTTGCGGATTGTGCGCACCGGAACATAGTGCCCCGGTGAAATCTCGATGCGGATAACGCTGGTATCGGCCTCGGCCCGCTCAAGTCCTTCAAGCACGATCGGGCGGTCGTCCGGATGAACCGTGTCGAACCAGCTCTCGAGCGTAAAGAGCGGGGCTTGCGGCAAGTGCGGATTGCCCGACTGCTTGACCCGCTCGACGAACCGCCCATCGAGCGAACTGAACCAGGCCAGATCCACATCGATCTGGTCGAGCACGGTGCGCAGACGCCGGCGGGCCTGGGCCAGCATGTGGCGCAGGCTTTCCTCCTCGCTTCGGTCAAGCACGCAGATGATCCAGCCCACCGGCCGGCGCTCGTCATCGATCAGCCGCTCGAATCGCATTTCGAGCCGCCGCACCGTGCCGTCCTCGCGCAGCAGCCGCATGTCGCGCCGGGACGGCATGATATCGCGCATCAACAGGTGAAAGTTTTCGACCAGGCTTTCCCGGTCATCGGGATGGGTGCGCGATCCGATGAAATCCAGCGTCACTGGCTGGCCCACATGGTCCAGCGTGCCCGTCAGAAGGTGCAGTCCGTCAGAGGCCTGCACCGTTCCATCGGCCAGCGAGAGGGTGCAAAATCCCACCCCTGCCATGGCTTCGAGCGCCTGCAGCAGCTGGCGCGAAGTGGGCTGGTAAGCCTTGGCCTCGTCATCGCGTGATGTCTTTATCGCAGGCCCATGCATAGCTAACTCCCGCACAAGTTTGCATCCGCGACCGGTCGGCTCACAGCAGTAAAGAGTGAAGGCCGGTACGGTCAAGCGCCGAACGGTTTATCCCCGAGCCGACTTGACCCGGCCCCCGCTTTGCAGCAAAGACCCAAGGCAAAGCGAGGTTTTCCGATGGAAAAATTCACCACATTGACGGGTGTCGCGGCGCCGCTGCCGATCATCAATATCGACACCGACATGATCATCCCCAAGCAATATCTGAAAACCATCAAGCGCACCGGCCTCGGCGTCGCCTTGTTTTCCGAGATGCGATATAATGAAGACGGCTCGGAAAATGCCGAATTCGTCCTGAACCAGCCCGCTTACCGGCAGGCCAAGATCATCATCGCGGGCGACAATTTCGGCTGCGGCTCGAGCCGTGAGCACGCCCCCTGGGCGCTGGCCGATTTCGGCATCCGCTGCGTGATCTCCACCAGCTTCGCCGATATTTTCTACAATAACTGCTTCAAGAACGGCATCCTGCCGCTTGTCGTCTCGCCCGAGCAGCTCAAGCTGTTGTTGGACGATGCCGAGCGCGGCTCTAATGCGACGCTGACGATCGACCTCGAAGCCCAGACCATTAAGGGCCCCGATGGCGGCACGCTGCACTTCGATATCGATCCAGCGCGCAAGCACATCCTGCTTGAAGGTCTCGACGATATAGCGGGCACGCTCAAGTCCGACCCGGCCATCTCCTCGTTCGAGGGAAGAATGGCTTCCGAACGTCCCTGGCTCTGAGAGGCGATCATGGTGCAGCGCGTTTCCACCGGTTCGCCTTTTGAAACCACGTTCGGCTATTCCCGTGCCGTGCGCCACGAGGATACGGTCTACGTGTCGGGCACGACGGGCTATGATTATGCGGTCATGACCATGCCTGAAAGCGTCGGCGAGCAGGCCCGAAACGCCGTTGCCACGATCGACAAGGCGCTCAAGGAGGCCGGCTCTTCGATCGCGGACACGGTGCGGGTGGTTTATTATCTGGGCGACCGGTCCTATGTCGACGAAGTGGTCGCTGCAGTCGGGCCCGTCTTCAAGGACATCCGCCCTGCCGCCTCCATGCTGATCGTCGACATGATCGAGGAAGGCATGAAGATCGAGATCGAGGTAACGGCCCGGATCGGTGCGGCGACCAGTCACGGCTAAGACAGACCGGTCTCGCAACAATCTGCCAGCGCTTCCCCTCGGGAGGCGCTGTTTTGTTTTGGCCGCCCTTGCGCGAAAAGCCAAAATAAAGCTATGTGCGCGCCAAGGTGTACCCACCAGTACGGCGAGGAGTTTGCGACCATGGCCACCCATTCCCTGTTTCTTTTGCCGGGCGACGGCATTGGCACCGAAATCATGGTCGAGGTCGAAAAGATCATCGCCTGGACCAATGCCGAGGGCCTGACCGACTTCTCGCTCGATCGCGGTCTTGCCGGCGGCGCCGCCTATGACCAGCACCAGACCGCCATCACCGACGAAGACGTCGCCAAGGCCAAGGCCGCCGACGCCGTGATCTTCGGCGCGGTGGGCGGCCCCAAGTGGGACGACGTGCCCTATGAGCACCGCCCGGAAGCCGCGCTCCTGCGCCTGCGCAAGGAACTGGCCGTCTTCGCCAATCTTCGCCCCGCCATCTGCTATCCGGCGCTGGCCGATGCCTCCTCGCTCAAGCGCGAACTGGTGGAAGGCCTCGATATCCTGATCGTGCGCGAATTGACCGGCGGGGTTTATTTCGGCGAACCCAAGACCATCACCGATCTCGGCGAAGGTCAGAAGCGCGCCATCGACACCCAGGTCTACGAGACCTACGAAATCGACCGGATCGCCCGTGTTGCCTTCGATCTCGCCCGCACCCGCAAGAACAAGGTGCACTCGGCCGACAAGAAGAACGTCATGAAGTCGGGCGTCCTCTGGGACGAGGTGGTCAAGGGCGTTGCCAAGGACTATTCCGACGTCGAACTCCACCACATCCTCGCCGACAATGCCGCGATGCAGCTGGTGCGCACGCCGAAGCAGTTCGACGTGATGGTCACCGACAACCTCTTTGGCGACATTCTGTCCGACGTTGCGGCCATGCTCACCGGCTCGCTCGGCATGCTGCCATCCGCTTCGCTCGGCGCGCCGGATCCGACGACCGGCAAGCGCAAGGCCTTTTACGAGCCCGTCCACGGCTCGGCCCCTGACATTGCTGGTCAGGGCATTGCAAACCCGATTGCGATGATCGCCTCGCTGGCTATGGCCCTGCGCTATTCGTTCAACATGATCGAACTGGCCGACAAGGTGGAAGGCGCCATCTCGGCCGTGCTCAGCGATGGCCTGCGCACTGGCGATATCGCCCAGGACAACCGCAAGACGGTTGGCACGGAAGAAATGGGCGCGGCGATCTTGAGCAAGCTCAAGGCGTAGCGCCTCACTCACTTTTCCATCGTCACCACCGGGCTTGTCCCGCTGGTCCATCTCATGATGCGTATGGATTGCCGTGACGAGCCCGGCATGGACGTGAAACGAGAGATAGAGCATACGAAAAAGCCCCGGTGTCTCCACCGGGGCTTTCGCATTTAGAGGACCAAGATCCCAAAATTACTCTGCCGAACCCTCGGCAGCAGCAGCGGCCTTGGCAGCCTTTTCTTCGGCGCGTTCCTTGGCCTTGGTGCCGGGTTCGCCCTTGTTCGGGTTGTTGCGGGCGTCGCGCTTGACGATACCGGCAGCATCGAGGAAGCGCAGGACGCGGTCGGTCGGCTGGGCACCGACGGAAACCCAATGCTGGGCGCGTTCGGTGTTGAGCACGATGCGGTTTTCAGCGTCCTTGGCCAGAAGCGGGTTGAAGGTGCCGATCTTTTCGATGAAACGACCATCGCGCGGGCTGCGCGCGTCGGCGATGACGATCTGGTAGAACGGGCGCTTCTTGCTGCCACCACGGGCAAGACGGATCTTGAGGGACATTTTAGTTCCTGGGGTTGATGTTCTAAGTTTGGGTTATTTCTTTTTGCCCAGGCCCGGAAGGCCAGGGAAACGGGGGGCGCCGCCGAGACCGGGCAAAGCCGGGCCGCCGGAGGATTTCAGCAGGGCGTTGACATCGGCCGGCAGCGCCTTTTGCGCTGGCAGCTCGGCCGAGGGCAGGCCCTTCAATTGCTCGGGATTGATGCCGGCCTGACGGGCCATCTGCTCGAGCTGCTTGGGGTCCATCTTCGAGAGGTCGGGCATGCCACCGAGCATGCCGCCCATCTTGCCGCCGAACATCCCGCCGAGAGCGCCCATGCCGCCCTTGGACACCTTCTTCATCATGTCCGCCATCTGGCGGTGCTGCTTGGAAAGCTTGTTGATTTCAGAAACGTCGACACCGGCGCCGGCCGCAATGCGCTTGCGGCGCGAAGCATTGAGAAGGTCGGGATTGGCCCGTTCCTTCTTGGTCATGGAGTTGATGATGGCGATCTGGCGGTCAAAGACCTTTTCATCGACATTGGAGCCGGCCATGGCCTTTTTCAGCTGACCTGCGCCAGGCAGGAGGCCCATGAGGCCGCCCATGCCACCCATTTTCTTCATCTGCAAAAGCTGGGCGCGCAGATCGTCGAGATCGAAGCTGCCCTTCTTGAGCTTTTGCGCCATCTTCTGGGCGTCTTCGGCCGTGACGTGTTCCGCGGCCTTTTCAACGAGCGAAACGATGTCGCCCATCCCCAGGATCCGGTCGGCGATACGCGCGGGATGGAAATCCTCGAGCGCATCCATCTTTTCGCCGACGCCGATCAGCTTGATCGGCTTGCCGGTCGCGGCACGCATCGAGAGCGCCGCACCGCCGCGACCATCGCCATCGACACGGGTCATGACGATGCCGGTGACATCGAGGCGCGTGTCGAACGAGCGGGCGACGTTGATCGCGTCCTGGCCGGTCAGGGCGTCGACGACAAGGAGGATTTCGTGGGGTTTTGCGATCTCCTTGATGGAGACCGTTTCAACCATCAGCTCTTCGTCGATATGGGTGCGGCCGGCAGTATCGAGAATGAGGACGTCATAACCGCCTAGACGCCCTTCGCGCTCGGCGCGGCGGGCGATCTCGACCGGGGTTTCGGTCTGGACGATCGGCAGGGTATCGACGCCAACCTGTTGCCCAAGCACACGCAGCTGCTCCATGGCGGCGGGGCGGCGGGTATCGAGCGAGGCGAGAAGAACGCGTTTCTTTTGGCGGTCTTTGAGACGCTTGGCGATTTTTGCCGTGGTCGTCGTCTTGCCCGAGCCCTGCAAACCGACCATCAGGAGGGTGACGGGGGCTGGGGCATTGAGATCGATGGTGACGGCGTCCGAGCCCAGAACCTGGACCAGCTCGTCATTGACGATTTTGACGACCTGCTGGCCCGGCGTCACCGAGCGGGTAACTTCGGCGCCGACGGCCCGCTCGCGCACCTGTTCGACAAAAGCGCGGACGACTTCGAGCGAAACGTCGGCCTCGATCAGCGCCCGGCGGATTTCGCGCATGGCCGCATCGACATCGGCAGCGTTCAGCGCGCCGCGTCCACGAAGGCCATCGAAAATTTTGCCAAGCCGGTCGCTTAAGCTCTCAAACATATTTTGTCCTTCTCGCTCACGAGGATCAGCCCCCGGAGAGATAAGTGCCAAAAGGCCAAATGCAAAACCCACCCGCGGGCGCAACGCGCTGGCGGATGTTGGCCTCCGGGATCGTGGAACCCGTAAGGGGCCCCGGTCGGCTGGTCAGGAGCAAATGCCTGATGAACAGGGGGCGTTTATGACAGAAGCACTAGCGAGTCAAGAAAAGTCCGGCAAATCAGCAGCGGCGATAGGCGCAGCGCCATCGATGATGAGAATGCCCTCGGGGCTGAGAGCCGCCTTGATCCGCCCGAGCGCCTGTCTTTCAAGTTCGGGATGGCGGCCATCGAGCGCGCCGACACGCATGGCAAAAGCGAGATCGAATTTTTGCTCGTCCGGCGCAAGCGTGAAATCCTCGGCGGCGACACAGCGGAAATCGAGACGCCCGGTCGCCAGCTCTTCCGTTGAACCGGCGCAGGCCTGATCGATGGCCTTTTGCGAGCGATCAATGGCGAGGATCATGCCTCTTGTCAGCTGCCGGCTAGCGAGCCGCGCAGCGACGCCCGGGCCGCAGCCGATCTCGAGAACCCGCAGATGAGGCTTCAAGGGCAAGCCCGCTACGGCCTCGGCAATGCGGGATGAAACGCGTTCGCTCATATCGTCTTTTCCCCCTCCACGGCGACAGCATGTGTCAGGACGCTCTCATGCCGCCCATGCACTGGCAATTCCATGTCAGTTCCGCCATATAAGGCCGGAACAAGACATGGGCTTTGGCTTTGAGCAACGCACCCTTTCTCAAGATGAACGGGCTGGGCAACCAGATTATCGTCGCCGACATGCGCGGCCGCAAAGATCGCGTCACGCCCGAAGCTGCCATCGCGATCAATGCCCGGGTTGAAACCAGGTTCGACCAGATCATGGCGATCCATGACGCGCGCATGCCCGGCACGGCCAATTATGTCGAGATCATCAATTCCGACGGTTCTCGCGCCCAGGCCTGCGGCAATGGCATGCGCTGCGTGGTGCAATTCCTGAGCGCCGAACAGGGACGCCAGCGGTTTACCTTCGAGACCGTGGCCGGGATTTTGTTTGGTGAAGAGGCGGAAACCGGGCTCGTCACCGTCGACATGGGCACGCCGAAATTTGCCTGGTATGATATTCCCCTCGCCGAAGAATTTGCCGACACAAGGACGATCGAACTGCAGATCGGGCCGATCGACGCGCCTGTCCTCCATTCGCCCTCGGTGATGTCGATCGGCAATCCGCACGCCACCTTCTGGGTCAAGGACGATGTCTGGTCTTATGCGCTCGACCGGTTCGGGCCGCTGCTTGAAAACCATCCGATTTTCCCCGAACGCGCCAATATCGGCATCGCCCAGGTGGTCGAGCCGGACAAGATCATCCTGCGCGTCTGGGAGCGTGGTGCGGGCCTTACCGAGGCCTGTGGTACGGCGGCCTGCGCGGCACTGGTCAATGGCGCGCGGACGCGCCGGACCGCGCGCAAGGCTACCGTGACCCTGCCGGGCGGCGATCTCGTGGTCGAATGGCAAGCCGACGATCGCGTCACACTCACAGGCCCTGCCGAGTTCGAATGGCGCGGTGAATTTGATCCTGCATCCGGCGCCTGGACGCGCAGCAAGGCCGCTTGATGACGGTCGAGACGCTGACATTCGGCTGCCGGCTCAATGCCTTTGAAGGCGCGGTGATGAAGGCGGAGGCGGAAAAGGCCGGGCTCGACAATGCCATCATCGTCAACACCTGCGCAGTGACCGCCGAGGCGGTCAAACAGGCGCGGCAAGCAGTGCGAAAGGCAAGGCGCGAGCACCCCGCAGCCAGGATCATCGTCACGGGTTGCGCCGCCCAAACCGAGGCGCGCACGTTTGGGAACATGGACGAGGTCGATCTTGTCATTGGCAACGACGACAAGCTCAAGGCCGAAAGCTACGCGCCACTGGTTTTCGGCGTTCCCCTCAACGACAAATGTCAGGTCAACGATATCGGCAGCGTGCGGGAAACGGCCGGCCACCTGATCGAGGGCATGGACGGGCACACGCGCGCTTTCGTTCAGGTGCAGAACGGCTGCGATCATCGCTGCACCTTCTGCATCATCCCCTTTGGCCGCGGCCCGTCGCGTTCGGTGCCGATGGGTCTGGTCGTCGAGCAGATCAAGCGATTGGTCGGCAATGGTTATCGCGAGGTGGTGCTGACGGGCGTCGACATCACCTCCTATGGTCCCGACCTGCCGGGCGCGCCGACGCTGGGCATGCTGGTGCAATCGATCCTGCGGCACGTGCCGGACCTGCCGCGCTTGCGCATTTCATCGATCGATTCGATCGAAGCCGACCCCGCGCTCTATGAGGCCATGGCCGAAGCGCGGCTCATGCCGCACCTGCATTTGTCCTTGCAGTCCGGCGACGATCTCATTCTCAAACGCATGAAGCGGCGACATTTGCGGGACGACGCGCTGGCAGTGGTCGAAAAACTCCGCGCCATCCGGCCCGCAATCGTTTTAGGCGCCGACATCATTGCCGGCTTTCCGACTGAAACCGAGGCGATGTTCGAAAATTCGCTGCGCTTCATCGCTGAAGCCGGGCTGACCTATATTCATGCCTTCTCCTACTCCCCCCGCCCCGGCACCCCTGCCGCGCGCATGCCGCAGGTGGACAAGGCGGTGGCGCGGGATCGCACGCGCCGGTTGCGCATGGCGGGCGAGCGCCAGTTTGCCGCCCTTTGCGCCACCCGGCTAGGCCGGACGGAAAGCGTGCTGATGGAGCGCGGCGGCATCGGTCGCACCGAACAATTTTTGCCGGTCCGCGTTGCGGATGTGAAGGCGGGCGAACTCGTTACCGTTTCGGTAACCGATTTTGGCCCTGATGGGCTCGTGGGTGAAGTTACTAGCGCCTCCAACCACGCGTGCGTGACAGACCAAGGGTAGACGATGAGCGATAAGGTATCGGGTTTTTTCAAACGCTTGTTCGGCACCGAGCCCGATCCCTCTCCTGCGCCAGCCGAAACGCAGCCGGAGACGCCTCTCGAGCCTTTACCGATAACGCCCGATGCCGTGCCGCCGACGCCCGAGCCGGAAACCGAAACGCCGGCGCCGGAGGAAGACCTGCCGCCGCCCGGCCCGCCCGAGACGACGCCCGACTATGTCGAGGAAATCGAAGAGCGTGCCGCCGAGATCGCGGATAGCCAACCGATCATCCCGGCGCCGGCAACAGCCGAAGCGCCACGCCAGAGCTGGTTCTCGCGGCTGACGACGGGTCTTCGGCGCTCCTCGGACAATCTAACCAGTTCCATCACCTCGGTCTTTACCAAGCGCAAGCTCGATGCGGCGACGCTCGACGAGCTCGAAGACGTCCTGATCCAGGCCGATCTCGGGCTCGAAACAGCCATGGCCATCACCGAGACGCTACGGCGCGATCGCTTCGATCGCGAAATCTCCGGCAGCGATGTGCGCTCGGTGCTCGCTACAGAGGTCGAAAAGGTTCTAGGGCCGGTCGCGCGGCCCCTTGCCGTCGACACGGCGCAAAAACCCTTCGTGATCCTGATGATCGGGGTCAACGGTTCGGGCAAGACGACGACCATCGGCAAGCTGGCGCAAAAGTTCGCGGCCGAAGGCAAGTCGATCATGCTGGCCGCCGGCGACACGTTCCGGGCCGCAGCCATCGAGCAGTTGCAGGTCTGGGGCCAGCGCACGGGCGCGCCTGTCATCGCCAAGCCCGCAGGTGCCGATGCTTCGGGCCTTGCTTTCGATGCGGTTACCCAGGCGAGGGCCGAAGGGCGCGATGTGTTGATCATCGATACCGCCGGGCGCCTCCAAAACCGCGAAGAGCTGATGGATGAACTCGAAAAAGTCATCCGCGTCATCAAGAAGGTCGACCCCAGCGCGCCGCACGCAACGCTTTTGACGCTCGATGCGACGACCGGACAAAATGCGCTGAAACAGGTCGAGATTTTTGGAAAACGCGCGGGGGTGACGGGGCTTGTGATGACCAAGCTCGATGGCACCGCCCGCGGCGGCATTCTGGTGGCCATCGCCCGCAAATTTGGGCTGCCGGTGCACTTCATCGGCGTCGGCGAGGGTGTCGACGATCTCGAGCCATTCGCAGCGCGCGATTTCGCCCGGGCCATTGCGGGGGAGGAGTGATGCTGGGTTGAAGATGCCCCTCACCCTAACCCTCTCCCCGAAGGGGCGAGGGGATTGCATCGCGTCTGGGGCACTTTCCGTTCAAGACCGCCGGACCAGTCCCCTCGCCCCTTCGGGGAGAGGGTTAGGGTGAGGGGTTGGTCTAAGTCAGCGCTCCCCGCCGCCAAAATCTGACCATTCTTGGCGCCTATCGCTTGCATCGCGGGGCGGGTGCCATCACAGTGGCGGGATATGCCATGGAACGATCAATGACCGAAAAAGCCGAAGCAGACGTCAGTTGGGACGAGCTGCGTCCGCAAGTCACCAAGCTCGCCCTCGAACTGGGGCCCTTGGTGGTGTTCTTCATCGCCAATGCGCGCGCCGACATTTTTGTCGCCACGGCCTGGTTCATGGGCGCGATGACCATTTCGCTGGCGCTGAGCTGGGTGATCCTCAAGAAAATCGCGGTCATGCCGCTGGTTACCGGCGCCGTGGTGCTGGTGTTCGGCGGGCTGACGCTGTGGTTGCAGGACGACACCTTCATCAAGGTCAAGCCGACCATCACCAATGTGCTCTTCGGCTCGGTGCTGCTCGGTGGACTGCTCTTTGGCCAGTCGCTGCTCAAGTATGTCTTCGGCGAAGTTTACAAGCTCCGACCCGAGGGCTGGTGGCGCCTGACGCTGAATTGGGGCGTGTTCTTTTTCGTGCTCGCAGTGATCAATGAAATCCTCTGGCGCAATTTCTCGACCGATTTTTGGGTGGCCTTCAAGGTCTGGGGCGTCATGCCGCTGACCGTGCTGTTTTCCCTCAGCCAGATGCCGCTCTTAAGCAAATATGCTCCGGTCAACGAACCCGCCTCGCCGCCCAATGTGGTGGTCGAGAGCTGAGTTTTTGATCCTAGCGAACCGAGACAATCCCCGCGAAAGCGGGGATTTTTGTTTCGGCACTTAGGTCGATCGGGCACCACCGGAGATGGATTGCCCAGACAAGCCGGGCAATGACGGGCGGAGTATTTAGAGCGGTCAATCGCGGCGCCAGGCCGGAGGTGACGGTACTGAGCCCGCTCACTCTTCCGCGTCGGCGCGGGCTTCGATGGCTTCCATGTCCTCGTCGGAAAAGCCGAAATGGTGGCCGAGTTCGTGGATCAAGACGTGGGTCACGACTTCCCCCAGCGTGTTGTCGTCGTTTTCGGCCCAATAATCGAGAATGGCGCGACGATAAAGAAAGACCGTATTGGGCATCTGCCCGGTCTGGGGCACGGCGCCGTCTTCGGTCAGCCCAATACCGGTGAAAAGGCCCATGAGCTCGAACGGGCTTTCCATCTCGAAATGGGCGAGGATGTCGTCCTCGGCGAATTCGGCCACCGAACAGGTGACGTCAGCGGCAAGGGATTTGAATGGCTCGGGGAGTTCAGCCAGGGCCTTGCTGGCCATGGCTTCGATGTCATCGAGGGTCGGGGCGAAGCGGTCGTGCCAATCGATCTGCGATGTGCTCATCCGAAACGTCTCCCTTCCATCGTCATCACCCGGCTTGTCCGGGTGATCCATGCTTCAGCGTCAGCCGGGATATGGATTGCCCGGTCCCCGGAACATGTCCGAGGATGGCCGGCAATGACGGTGACTGAGTTTCAGTGCTTCCACTCGCGGATATCGACGAAGTGGCCGGCAATGGCGGCGGCAGCGGCCATGGCGGGGGAAACGAGGTGGGTGCGGCCCTTGAAACCCTGACGGCCTTCGAAATTGCGGTTCGAGGTCGAGGCGCAGCGCTCTTCGGGCTTCAATTTGTCCGGGTTCATGGCAAGGCACATGGAGCAGCCCGGCTCGCGCCATTCGAACCCGGCATTCTTGAAGACGACGTCGAGGCCTTCGGCTTCCGCCTGTTCCTTGACGAGGCCCGAGCCCGGCACGACCATGGCCGAGACATGCGCGGCGACCTTGCGATCGCCAACAACGGCAGCTGCAGCGCGCAGGTCTTCGATGCGGCCATTGGTGCAGGAGCCGACGAAGACGCGATCGAGCTTGATCTCGGTGATCGGCGTGCCGGGCTTGAGGCCCATATAGTCGAGGGCCCGCCACTTCGAGGCGCGCTTGGTTTCGTCAGGGATGTCGTCGGGATTGGGCACGGCGCCGGTGATCGAGATCACGTCCTCGGGCGAAGAGCCCCAGGACACGATCGGCGGGAGTTTTGCCGCGTCGAGCACCACGACCTTATCGAAATGGGCGCCCTCGTCGGTATAGAGCGTCTTCCAGTAGTCGAGGGCCATGTCCCAAGCAGCGCCCTTGGGCGCACGTGGGCGGCCGTTGACATAGGCAAAAGTCTTTTCATCGGGAGCGATGAGGCCGGCGCGGGCGCCACCTTCAATGGTCATGTTGCAGACCGTCATGCGGCCTTCCATCGAAAGCGAACGGATGGCTTCGCCGGCAAATTCGATGACGTGGCCATTGCCGCCAGCCGTGCCGATCTCGCCGATGATGGCAAGAATGATATCCTTGGCGGTGACGCCGGGGGGCAGCTGGCCGTCGACACGCACCAGCATGTTCTTGGCCTTCTGCTGCAGAAGCGTCTGGGTCGCCAGCACATGCTCGACTTCGGACGTACCGATGCCGTGGGCCAGCGCGCCAAACGCGCCGTGGGTCGAGGTGTGAGAGTCCCCGCAGACAATGGTCATGCCCGGCAGGGTAAAGCCCTGCTCGGGGCCAACGATGTGGACGATGCCCTGACGCTTGTCGAACGCGTCGTAATATTCGATGCCGAATTCGCGCGTGTTGTCGGCCAACGCTGCGATCTGGGTAGCGCTTTCCGGATCCGGATTGGGCAGCGAGCGATCTGTGGTCGGTACGTTGTGATCGACCACAGCCAGGGTGCGCTCGGGATGACGTACCTTGCGGCCATTCATCCTGAGGCCTTCGAAAGCCTGGGGGCTCGTCACTTCGTGAACGAGGTGGCGGTCGATATAAAGAAGGCTCGTGCCGTCCGGATTGTTCTGAACCAGATGGTCGTCCCAGATCTTGTCGTAAAGCGTGCGAGCCTTGGTCATTTGCGTGTAATTTTCCGAGGGGCCAGGAATGGAAGTTTGGATCGGTTCTAATCCCGAACCGGGTTTTTGGTCAAGAAGAACCGTACTCACGGGTACGGTCTAGCGGGCCGCGGCATCGGTGAGCCGCGGGACAGCCAGGGCGCCCAAAAGGCTAGTGTCGAGCCCGATCCGATAGCGGCACCAAAGGGCTATGGCGATCTGAGCGATGATGCGCGCGCCCATATTGACCGCGGCGGCGCCGACAATGCCCCAGATGGGGATGACGACGATTTGAACCAGAAAGCCAAGTCCCATGATGGCGCCGAAAATGGCGACATAGGCACGCTCGTGGCCCGTCATCATCATCACGATTTTCGAGGGGCCGGTGGCCGCGTCGAACAGAAGTCCAAGCGCTAGAAGCACGAGGACGAGGCTCCCTTCGGCATAGGCCGGACCGAAGAGCGAAAGAATGAAATCGCCAAAGCCGAGAAAGAGGGCAAAGATCAGGAGCGAAAAGACGAACCCCGCCCAGGCGCAAAGAGCGGTGATGGCCTGGGCCTTGCGCATGGCGCCAGCGTGATAGTGTTCGGCCACCATGGGGGCGATCACGAGTTCAATGGCAAAGGTGAAGAGCGTCATCAATCCGGCGGTGCGGAAGGCGTTGAAATAGAGCCCCGAGCTTTCAAGATCGAGCATAAGGCCGACAAGGATCACGTCGGCATTAAGGGTAAAGGTTTCGATCAGGGCGCCGAGCAGCAGCCATTTGCTGAGCTTGCCCCAGCGCTGCCAATGGGCGCGAACGGGAGCAAGGCGCGGCAGCACGACATAGCAGCGGCGCAAGGCCAGCCAGGCCTGAAGCACAAGGGCACCGATCAGAAGAGCTGCTGAAAGGGTCAGGGCATCCGGCCCGCTCAGCACCACGCCCATGGCAAAGAGCCCGATCACTGCGAGCGGCAAGGCAAGGCGCCAGATGATGTCGCGCGGCACAAGCGCGGTCCAAAGCGAATTCTGGGCGCGCAGCACGGAGGAATTGTACTCGGCCAGCGCCATGGGCAGGACGAGGAAAGCGGCGCCGATAAAATGATTAACCGTTTCGCGTGGCGGCAGAAAGGGAATGCTGAAGACGGCGACGACACAAAGGAGACCGGCAACGACAAGGCTTGCCCCGATGGTGATGGCGGAGCCAGCGGCGACGACAGCCTCGGCATCGCGGTTTTCCCCGCGCCCGCGCAATTGCGGCCAAAGGCGCAGGATGGCGGTCGACTGGCCCATGCCGGCAAGGATGGCGAGAACAGTCGCCAGCGCCAGGCCAAAAGCGAAGTGACCGTATTCGCTCTCGGTCATGGTGCGCGAGAGGACGACATAGGTGATGTAGGTCAGCCCGGCGGTCGCAACCTTGATGCCGAGCGATCCCACCGAGCGCAAAAGCCCGGTCGACAGCAAGCCATGAAGATCGGTTGGAACCGCCAGCCGCATGAAATGTCCTCATGCCGGGGTCACTGCCGGCGGCAAGGAGTGTGCCAGAGGGGCGTCAAGAAGGTCTTACCGGAAGGGGGACGGCTGGACGCCTGAAATGGAAAATCCCCCTCACCGACCCGGCTTCGCCGAGCCACCTCTCCCCGAGAGGGAGAGGAATGGCATCGTGTCTTTGGCGAGCACCTCTATTCTTCTCCCTCTCGGGGAGAAGGTGGCCCAAAGGGCCGGATGAGGGGGTTTTATCTGCAGTTCAATGCCGGAAATGCCGCATCCCGGTCATGACCATGGCAATCCCGGCAGCATCGGCGGCGGCGATGACTTCGTCGTCGCGCATCGAACCACCGGGCTGGATGACGGCAGTGGCGCCGGCGGCGACGAGGGCTTCGAGGCCATCCGCAAAGGGGAAGAAAGCGTCGGAGGCGACGACCGACCCCGCCGTCAGTGCACCCTCGAGGCCCGCTGCCTCGGCGGCGTCGATCGACTTGCGATGGGCGACGCGGGCGGAATCGACCCTCGACATCTGGCCGGCGCCGATGCCGGCCGTGGCGCCGTCTTTCACATAGACAATGGCGTTGGATTTGACGTGTTTTGCGACTTTTGCCGCGAGTTTGAGGTCAGCGAGTTCCGCTTCGGTCGGGGCGCGCTTGGTGACGACCTTGAGATCGCAATCGTCGACATTCTGGTTGTCGCGGCTCTGCACCAAAAGGCCCCCGGCAACGGATTTGACGACGAGGCCCTCGGCTTTTGCGTCGGCGAGACCACCGGTCAGCAGGAGGCGCAGGTTCTTCTTGGCGGCGATGATCTCTTGCGCTTCCGCTGTGGCGGAGGGGGCGACGATCACTTCGGTGAAAACCTTGACGATCTCGGTAGCCGTCTCGGCGTCGATCTCCCGATTGGTGGCGACGATGCCGCCGAAGGCAGAGACCGGGTCGGTGCGGAGAGCCTTCCTATAGGCTTCGACGAGATCGGCGCCGGTGGCGACGCCGCAGGGATTGGCGTGCTTGATGATGGCAACGGCAGCAGTCTCGTTGGGATCGAATTCGGAGACCAGTTCGAAGGCGGCGTCGGTGTCGTTGATATTGTTGTAGGAGAGCGTCTTGCCCTGCACCTGGTTCGCCGTTGCAACGCCCGGGCGGTTTTCGCCGGTGGCGTAAAAGGCGGCCCATTGGTGCGGGTTTTCGCCATAGCGCATGACTTCGCGCAAGCTTCCGGCAAAGCTGCGATAGCTGACGTCGGCGAAGTCGATCTCCCGGGCGAACCAGGAGGAGATGGCGCTATCATAGGCGGCGGTGCGGGCGTAGGCTTTTGCCGCGAGTTTCTGGCGTAGTTCGAACGGGATGCCGCCATTGCGGATGGCTTCCAAAATGGCGGGATAGTCGTTGGGGTCAACGACGACCGTCACAAAGGCGTGGTTCTTGGCGGCAGAGCGCACCATGGCGGGGCCACCGATGTCGATGTTCTCGATGATCTCGTCATAGCTAGCGCCCGAAGCGACGGTCTTTTCAAAGGGATAAAGATTGACGGCAACGAGGTCGATGGCGCCGATGTCGTGCTCGGACATGGAGGCCTGATGCTCGGCATTGTCGCGCACCGACAAAAGCCCGCCATGCACCTTGGGATGGAGCGTCTTGACCCGGCCATCCATCATTTCGGGAAAGCCGGTAAGGTCGGCGATTTCGCGCACCGGCAGACCGGTTTCGCTGATGAGCTTGTGCGTGCCGCCGGTGGACACCAGTTCCACACCGGCCTCGGAAAGGCCGCGGGCAAAGTCCGCCATGCCCGACTTGTCGAAAACTGAAAGCAGTGCCCGCCCGACCGTGACCGTCTTGCTCATGAAACCGTGCCCAACTGGAGAATTGAATTGCGGCTCCGCTAGCACGAAGTGACGGCGGAGTCCAAGGCGGTCTTCCTTCTCCCCTCGAGGGGAGAAGGTGGTCCGAGGGATCGGATGAGGGGTCCAGCATCGAGGTTTGTCGAGAGACTGATCCCTTATCCCAGCTCTTCCCTCAAGGAAGAGGCGATCGTTGAGGAGTGAGGACTAGTGTTCCCGTGTGAAAATCCAGCCGATCTCGAGCCCTTCGGCCACTTCCGCTTCGAGAATGAGCTGGAGGGTGCGGTTGAACCCGAGATAGGAGGACTGGCGGACGCTGTCGTCCTGGCGAAGGTTCGCGCCTTCCCAGAGAAAGCTCCAGACCGAGCCATTGGGCAGGGTCAGCCGGCGCATGCCTTCGCCGACCGGGGCGTGGACGGCGATACCTGGCGCCAGATGAAAGCGGATACCGAGGTGCCCCTTGGGCTCCCCGCGCGAGACGATACGATCCTGGCCGACAAGTGTTGAACCATCGCCCAGAAGCGTCAACCGCCGTTCGATCTCGACGCCGAAGCGCTGCTCGTAACCGGCCGTTGCCAGCACCAGCATATGTTCGCTCGGCACCAGCTCCATATCCGGAAGGATGGCGCCCCGGCTGCGGCGGCTGGGTTGATAGCTGTCCTCGTCGTCGATGGTGGGCGAGGAATGCGCAATCGACTGGCGGAAGAGGTCGCGCGTTTCGGCCATGTCGGTGGGCGCCGGGCCGCATGAGCCCAGGATCAGCTCGCTGCCGTGAGAAAATTCGAAAGCCAGGGCGCCGGCATGGGCTTCCTCGTCGAATTTGTCGGGCGGACGCAATCCTGAATCGGCGATAATGACCGAAGGACCCGAGCGCAGGATTCCGTAGCCGCCAAGGATCTGCGAGCGCCGGTTGGCGGCGGGGCCGCTGGCCTGCACGGCCACAAGAATGTCGTGGGGTACCTGCCCGCAGCCATTGAAGTAGGCCGGCTCGCCGCTCGACAGCGTCAGGGCGTCGAGCGCCTCGTGCATGCGATCGATGCGATTGGAGAGCGAGGCAAAGGTTGGGCTGCCATGGCGCGATGCGGCCTGACGCAGGCTGGTCAACTCACTGAGGAGGGTGAGTTGAACGCGTGGATTGCGGCTCTTGTGGAGCCCGTCGGTGTCCAGTTGTTCCGCAAGCGCGCCATCGAGCTGGCGCAGGCGCTGTTCGACATCGGCCTTTTCGGCGGGTTCGCACAATTCGGCGCCCAACAGGCCCATGGCGGCAAACATGCGCTCGACCGGATCGGCCGCCAGATGTCCCCGCACGCGCAGGCTCTGCACTTGCGTTCCGAGGCTACGCTGAATGGTCTTAGCCTGATCGGGCGTCGCGCCATCGAGCAGCAGCGGCAGATGGCGGAGCCAGTTAAGCACCCGCTGGCCGGTGAGGGTCAGGGTCCAGCTGTCGGCATCGAAACTCCCCTCGCGTCCGATCCAGTCGAGCACGAGGGTGCGGGCAAAGAGCTTTTCGCCAGGATCGCGCACATCGCGGAAGTGCCGGAGCCAGGAAAAGCCCTGAAGATTGTTCCACCAGTCCGAATATTCGGTATCGACGGCAAAGGGCGAAGTGCCGCCGGTCTCGACGAGTTTTGAGGCAAGAAGATACCGCCCCGTCATCATTTCGCGCACGGCATCGCCATCGGCGGGACGGAAATCGGGCAACTCGCCTTCATAGCCCTGCTCGGCCAGACCCTGCCAGGTCCAGCGGGTCACCGGAGTGGTCACGATTCTGTCGGCAAGGCGCAGGCCGAACCTGCGGGCGATCCCCAGGATCTCGCCGCTCAATTCCCGCCTCCGCGCCCAAGTCCAACGCGGGCAGGGTGGTTGCTGCCCATTTCACTCACGGTCTATCGATCCCTGGATGCGGCGGGGCGCCGCACCCATCAGCCTCTAGTCGCTCCATCCTGATTTGCCCAGACCGAAAGCTCTGCGGTGTCTTGCAGGCGGAAAATCGATCTGGAAAACCGCTGGGCCGCTTAAGACTTAGCTCGTGCGGCGGAAACGCGCCACAAAGAAACCATCCATGCCACCGGCAACGCCGCCCGGCGCCATCGAGGGCAGGGCACGCACCTCGCCCCGGGCATTGATGGTCATTTCCAGCCCCGGCAATTCGCCGGGGGCAATGGGATCGGCCTCGATCCCACTAAGCGCAGCGAGCGCCCATTCGGCGACCGCCTCACCCTCTTCGGGCTCGAGCGAACAGACGCAATAAACAAGACTTCCACCCGGTGACAGCAAGCGTACGGCGTTCGCAAAGAGGCTGCGCTGCAACTGCACGCGGCCGGCGATGTCGGCGGCGCTGCGCTGCCAGAGCACTTCGGGATGGCGGCGGAACGTGCCCGTTGCCGAACAGGGCGCATCAAGCACGATGCCGTCAAAGGGTTCGGGCGCGGCGAACTTGGCTGCATCGCCTTCCAGCACCAGGGGCGAAAAACCGAGCCGTTCCATGTTGGCCTTGAGCCGCTCGAGCCGTGTCGCGTCGCTGTCGAGCGCCGTCACGCTGTAGCCTGACTGGCAGAGTTGCGCTGTCTTGCCGCCGGGGGCGGCACAAAGATCGAGCACGCTTCCACCCGCCTGCGCCTTGATGAGCCGCGCCGGAATGGCCGAGGCCACATCCTGCACCCACCAGCGGCCGTCCTCAAAGAAGGGCAGGGCATCGACGGGCCGGTCGCGTGTTTCGAGCCGCACGGAGGGACCGGCGAGCTGGGTGGCGCCCAGCGCCTCGATCACATCGGGATCCACTTCCCGCAAGGTCAGGTCGAGCGGTGCGCCATCGATCAGGGCATCGGTGAAGCGTCCGACGGCCTCTGTGCCATAGGCGCTTTCCCATTTTTGCCGGGTCGTTTCGGGCAGAAGCAGTGTGTCGTCAAGCAGCGCGAAACGCGCCGAATTGCCCTGCGCCCGGCGCAGCACGGCATTCATCAGGCCCGAAAGATGCCGCGCCTTGCTATCCCGCTTGATCGCTTCCACCGCCAGAAACAGTGCACTATGCGCACCGATATCGGGCAAAAAAACCAATTGAGCGAGCGACAGGCGCAGCACCGCCTCAAACGTGCCCGAGCGCGGCGGCATGCCCTTTTCCAGCAGTTCGCCCAGCATGGCATTGATCTGGCCATGGCGCCGGAGGGCCGTGGTGATCAGCCGGTTGGCCAGCGCCCGGTCGCGCCCATCGGCGAGATCGCCAGCCTGGAGGGGCGCAAAGTGCTCGCCCTTGAGCACGGCCTGCAGCCGCTTTGCGGCAACGAGACGAAGGCTGAGCCCCGCCGGATCCTTTGCTTTCGTCACATCGGCAACCTTATCGTGGCGCCTGAGGCGGGTTTCCGCCCAGCACCTTACCCCCAGGGACCGCGCAGGCCGCTATTGTTGTCGCCGCGGCCGGCACTCGGAACCCGCCAGCCGCCGCTGCCGGTCGTGCCGCGCGAAGCGGGCTGCGGGCGGGGCGCGGATCTTGCGCCCTTATCGTCCAGCCGCATCTCTCCTGCAAGCCTGCGCAGCGCCTCGATCCGGTTGCCGGTATCGGGATGGGTGGAAAACAGGTTGTCCATCCGGGCGCCCGAGAGTGGGTTGATGATATACATATGCGCCTGAGCAGGATTGCGTTCGGCCGCCACATTGACCTGCCGCCCGGCCAAGGTGGCGATCTTGTTGAGCGCCGAGGCAAGGGCGAGCGGATCGCCCGAAATTTCGGCGCCATCGCGATCGGCCTCGTATTCGCGCGTGCGGCTCACCGCCATCTGCACCAGCATGGCGGCAAGCGGAGCGAGAAACACCATCAGCAATGTGCCGATGCCGCCCAGCGGATTGTCGCGATTGTTGCCGCCGCCGAAAAATAGGCCGAACTGGGCAAGCGCGGAAATGGCACCGGCAAGCGTCGCCGTCACCGTCATGGTCAGGGTATCGCGCGAGCGGATATGGGCCAGTTCGTGCGCCACGACGCCGGCGACTTCGCGCGTGTCGAGATGGCGCAGGAGCCCGGCCGAAACCGCTACCGCGGCATTGTTGGGGTCGCGCCCGGTGGCAAAGGCATTGGGCTGGTCGGACTGGATCACGTAAACCGCCGGGGTAGGGATTCCGGCGCGCTTGGACAAGGTATCGACCATGTCGTAAAGCTCGGGCGCCTGGCTCTGAGCCACTGGCACCGCGTTCTGCATGCGCAGCACCAGCTTGTCCGAATTCCAATAGGCAAACAGGTTGGTCACGGCGGCAAAAGCAAAGGCGATCATCATGCCGCCGGTGCCGCCGATGAAATAGCCAACCACCATGAACAGCGCGGTCATCGCCGCGATCAGGGCAAAGGTGCGAACGGTGTTGAACATCTGAACCCCTTTAAGATCTCTGTTTGCCCAATTATGTTGGGTGTCCAAGGGTTCCGCGCAAGCGCATAACCGGTCTGAATTGGAGAAGGCTCATGACAAAGAACGAGACCCCCGAGCCGGCTGACGCGCCTGAAGAAGCCTTGCGTGTCCTTCCGCCTGCGGCGCAGCGCGCGCTGGCGGAGGCCAAGGCGCGGCGAGCAGGCATTGACCAGGCAAGCGCCCTTGCGCCCAAGGAAAAGGGTGGCCGGGGCGGGCTTGAGCCCGGCCGCTATGGCGACTGGGAAATCAAGGGCCTGACCAGCGACTTCTAGGACGCGGTATCGCCGTCTGTTTCCGGGTAAGCAGCGTCCCCGTCCGGCTCCTCGGCCGCATAGGGCACGCGCGCCAGCGGCACCCGTCCCTCGTCCTCGATAATGAATTCGCCGCGCACCGGCTCATCGGCCAGTGCCACAGCCCCGCGGGCCGCAAAGGACGCCTCTTCGAGCGCATCGTTCAGGGTCGGCAATTGCAGCCCCTCGATATCGACCTCGTTCTCGTCCTTGCTGGTCCGGTGATTAAAGAAAAACCGCGGCATGTCAGCACCTCGCTTGGCAGGTAAGCTCAAACGAGCCCAACCCGCCCCGGTTCCCCCAGTGCTCGGGGCCAGAAAAAATGTGATCGGAAAAAGGAACTGGTGGAGCTGAGCGGGGAACACCTCTGACTGCCAATTTCATATTCTTGATCAAGAACTTGATGACATTACATAGGCTTGGTGGTACGCGGTTGGGGTACGAACTGGGGTACGAGAGGCGTTCCGGGTGGCACGATCAGCAGTGAACGATAGGCAGTACTTGGAGCAGCACCGGGGCAAATGGCGGGTCAGCGTCGCAGTGCCCAAGCGGCTCGTTTCCCAAGTCGGGTCCACTCGGGTCAAACGGCAGTTGAACACCGATAGTTTGAGGGTGGCCAACCAGCTCAAGTGGCCCATCGTCCGCGAGATAATGGCCTCGTTCGCCCAAGCGGGTGGTGGAGACGACATCAGGGCACTTGCCGAAGAGCTGCGCCGTCAGAGGCTCAATGCCACGACTGACCTCGATGTTGAGGAGGTAGACACGGCAGTCAGCGTCACTGTCGATCAATTGCTGGGCCGCGAGGTTGCCACCACATCCGACCCTGTGACGGGCGAGGAAGCTCCCGTGTACGCCCCTCATGCTCAACGCCAAGCTTCGGAGTTCATGAAGATCGTAGCGGGCAAGGCAACACCTCTGGACCGCTTCCATGACCAGTACATGGGACAGCTCACGGTGAAGCCGCGCACCTTGGGAGATGACACGAGAGCTATCGCTTTGCTGCAGCGCTGGTGTCGGGAGAACGCCATAGACCCATACCTCCAGTCCTTCCCCACCAAGAAGGCCGCTGTCCGCTTCGTTGACGATCTCCAGGCGCTGGAGCCAAAGCTCTCTCCCGTGACGTTGAACAAGTACTTGCGGCGCTTGTCGCGGTACTGGCAATGGCTGGAGCGCCGCGAAGAGGTTCAGACCAACGTCTGGCAGGGATTGGTTCTTGCGGAGCCGAAGGTTCAGCATGACGAGAAGGAGCGTCCGTTCACCGACGAAGAGATGATCAAACTCCTGACCGGACCAGCAGCGCCGGAGATGCGAGACCTCGTGCGCATAGCTGCCCTAACGGGCTGCCGTCTCGACCCGATCGTTTCGCTCCGAGTGCGGGACTGTCAGGGAGGCGTATTCGAGTTCAAGCCGCAGAAGAGGGAAACCTCTACCCGCAAGGTGCCAATCCATTCTCAATTGGTCGACATCATCGCGCGAAGGACATCAGGCAAGGGAATGGACGAGCCCATCTTTCCGGAGTGGCCTCCGCCGTCCAGTCCACTCAAGGAGAGGTCCTATAAGGCGACAATGCACTTCACCGCCTATCGCCGCTCTCTCGGCATCGGAGACGAACGCGAGGGGCGCAGAAGGGCTTTGGCCAACTTCCACTCCTTCCGACGGTGGTTCATCACGAAAGCCGAACAAGCGGACCAACCACCGCACATCATCTCTGCCGTAGTGGGCCACAAACGGGAGGGAATGACCTTGGGGCTGTACTCCGGTGGACCAGCCATGGAGCAGGCAAGGCGTTGCGTGGAGGCGGTGAGGCTCCCAGAACCAGCTTGAGCCAGCAATGCGGAGGACGTGGCGGGAGGACATGATCGCCTCATGTTGTCAACGAAGTACCTCATCGTGATGGCTTGTGGACGAGAGCGATTTCCTTTTGTGAGGCAAAAGAATCCTTTTACATTGGCAGCATGACCCAAGAGCTGATCGGCCTTCGTCCAGTAATCACCCAGCGAGAGCCGGACTTCGGCAAGCTGCTCGACATGGTGTTGTCACCATCCCGACCGCTCCAGTCCGAGGAGTTCTTGAGGGGCCGCGCGGAACAACTGGACGGCATCAGGAAGGCTCTTTACGCCGGTGGACGCCATGTCTTGATCCACGGCTTCCGAGGCGTTGGGAAGTCGTCCTTGGCCCAGACCGCTGCGTTCTCGCTCTCCACGAAGAGCGATCCAATCCTCTTGGGGTGCGACCAAAGCAACGGCTTCACCAGCATCATCCGGGACCTCATAGAGGAGGTAGCAGGACGACGACCCGGCCTTGAGAAGGTTATTCGGGAGGGTAGCCTCGGGTTCAACCTTGGTGGCTTCCTTGGCACTGGAAAGATCACGGAGCAGGAAGGAGTAGCGCCCCCGCCCACGTCAGTGAACGAAGCCGTTCGGGTCGTTGCTCTTCTCGCGGACAAGATCGAGGGAGACCTGGTTGTGGTCATCGACGAGTTCGATCAGGTCAAGGACCAGCAAGAGCAGGAGAACTTCGCCAACTTCATCAAGCAGGTTTCGGACAAGCACATCCCCGCCCGCTTCATCTTCTGCGGCATTGGGGATAGCGTGGATGCCTTGATGTCCGCGCATGGCAGTGCGGACCGTTACTTTCACACGGTGAGCTTGGACCGCCTTCCCTACGACGCACGACTGGAAATCATCGCGGGAGCCGCTGACCGTCTCGGCGTGGAAATCGACGACACGACCCAGTACCGCATTGCCAAAATCTCGGACGGCTTCCCGCACTACGTCCACCTCATATCCGAGAAGCTCTTTTGGAGGGTGTTCGAGGCGGAGAACGGAGGGAAGGTAACGGGCGAATTGTTCGAGAAAGCGATGAGTGATGCCAGCGATGCCATGGAGATGAAGCTCAAGCAGCCCTACGAGACCGCCACGCGGAAGTACACCAACGACTACGAGACGGTCTTGTTCGCAGTGGCTGATGGGCATGAACTGCAACGCCGAAGCACCGACATCTACCAGTCCTACCAGCGCATCATGACACGCCTTGGGAAGAGTCCACTTCCCCGCGATAAGTTCAACAACCGGATGAACAACCTCAAGCAGTCGAGCTACGCTGGCATCCTCACCGCGAACCGGGCTGGATGGTACGAGTTCGCAGAGAAGGTTGTTAGGGGCTATGCTCGGCTACGGGCGGAGCAGGCAGGGGTGGACCTTGAGATAGATCACCCTGCCGCCAAGCGAAGGCTGGGCTGGGACGGGAACGTAGAGCGCCGATGAACGCCTCCTATCCCATCCCTGTACAAATTGTACACCCTAAGGGTTGGATAGGTCAGAAGTCGGAATGGTTCTCGTCCCACTCCTCGAACTCCATGTCCTCGGCCATGAAGGACCGCAGCTCATGGTACAGCTCCGGTAGCTTGCGCCCGAAGTAGATGTTCAACGCCATTGCCGCGATTTCTGGATGGGTTGCCATCTTCGTGGTGAACTCCTTCGCCATCCGGTTGGCCCAGTCCAGCGCCTGCCGCTCCTTCATCTCCTCAACATCAACTTCGAGCTGACCCTTGCCCTGCGCCGCTCTCCGGGCGCGGAACCAAGACTTATGCTCGAAGGCATCATCCTTGAGCAGGCTTCGAGCCTTCCTCATGTTCGCCACTTGCGAGGTTGAGACGCCGGTGGCCACGCTGATTTCGTTCTTGCTGCTGTCCCCAACGAGAACCAGCTTCCATGCGTAGTCCTGCTTCTCCCTGTTGTGCATCGGCAGCTTCGCCATCGAGTTCTCGCGTACTGCCTCGAACATGGCCTGCCTTGGGCTGCCGCGGAAGTAGGTGACGGGCACCGGCTCCGCGAAGTCGACCAACTCATAAGCCTCCCGGCGGTGGTGTCCGTCCACGACGATCAGCCGGTTCCCCACCGGCAGCACGAGCAAAGGCTCCAAAGCGCCGACCGACTTGATAGCCCGTTTCAGGTCATCGAGATGTTTCTCGCTCATCGTGCGGGGCTGGAACAACACCTCGATAACCTCGAGGTCGGCGAGTGGAACGCGGTCTGGCATCTCGCCCACCGGAGCTTTCCACAACTGCTCAAGCTCCAGCAGTCGAGCCGTGGCTTCGTGTTCCAGTACCGCGCTGGTCTCTTCATCGTCCATGTGCGTTTCCATCATCGTTGGGCTTCTTTCGGGACAGGGGCCTTGGGCAGGGCGTCTTGGTGGTGGTCCACGACCAGCTCTCCCACCTCCAGCGCATCCTTCCCAAGATGTCGGAGAACCCTCCCACGCGACCTCGGGAAGACGTGAAGCTCCGTGGCGCTTGCTCCCTCACCCCATCGCTTGTGGGTCCCAGAAGCCATCCGGTGGACCAGCTTGGCCGCCTGAACCTCCTTGAACTCCCGCTTGTGGTCGGCCTGTGGGTCATCCCTGATGATCATCTCCACCGCCAGCACATCGGCCAAGACCTTCACAGGGTCTACACCCGCCTTCCGCAGCCTCGCCCAAGCCGCTTTGGCCCGCTCCTCGGGTGGGAGGCCACGGAGCCTGAAAGCCTCTACATGACCCCCAGCGGTGGCATAGAGACCACGGACACGCTGCAAGGCGTTCACGATCCATGGGTCACTCGCATTCGCCTTGATCCAGTGGGCAGCCGCCTTGCGGTAGGGGCGAACCTCGGGAGCGGTGTAGGACTTCCGGTAGGGGCTCCCGTGGCGGGCGTAATGCTCCGCGTGGGGGCGACAAAAGCGGTTGTCGAGACCTTCCCCCGTGGCCGCTCTGGCGGGGTTCTGGCAGCCCACGACACGGCAATAGGCGGCTTCGTAGTTGGGGGTGGACACCCTCCCTTTCACCTCGGCTTTCCGCTTCATCCTGATGGTGACGTTCATGCACATACCTTCAATGTAGCCACCCCGCATCCGGAGCGGCGTCTTCATCCTGACAAACACCCGAGGAAGCTCAAGCGCCCGGTGCGGTCTGGTTGGGGTTGGTCTCACCGGCCTTGATGCGTTGCGCGAGGCGGGAGAGGGTGGAGCGAGAAGCGCCCGTCGCCCCTACGATGGTGTTCCAGCTCTGCCCGCTACGGAGCATGGCGATGATGGCTTCGTTTCGCGTGGCGTCCTCGGGACGGCCCTTCATGCGGCCCTCTGCCTTCGCCTTGGCGATGCCCTGCGCCTGTCGCCTGCGCCGGTCGTCGTAGTCCTTTCGCGCTATCGCAGCCAGCATGTCCAGCAACATTGAGTTGATGGCGTCGAACATGCGGCTGGTGAAGCCATCGTCGCTCGTCATCATCATGTGCGAGGTGGGAAGGTCGAGAGCTACGACACGAACGCCCTTGTCCTTGATCATGCCCTTGAGCTTGTCCCAGTCCGCTTCCGTCAAGCGGCTCAAGCGGTCCACTTGCTCGATGAGAAGCACGTCACCGGGATGGCTGTCCTCCAGCAGGCGGAAGAGCTGCGGGCGGTGGAGGGATGCCCCGCTCTCGTTCTCCTCGTAGGTGGCCGCGATGGTCAGCCCACGGGCTTGGCAGAAGTCCACGAGGTCAGCCTTGGCCCGCCCCGCGTCCTGCTCTTTGGTCGATGCTCGAAGGTAGGCCCTCACCAGCATGTCGAAACCTCTCCAGTTCGATTTGACTGGTTCGGTTTGTAGCGGTTCGCTTTGACTGGTCAAGTGGTATTTTGCGAACCAAGTTCTGGCCGGTTCGAAAACGGTACACCTGAGCGAACCAGAACGGCTGGGGCAAGGGTTCTGGGTGGGAGGTTGATTTGTTCGTCGGGGCGTTAGATCATGGGAGCGTCTGGAAGGTGGTGCAATGCCCTCGTTCGCCAACGTCCGTCTCCGTTAAGGAGCTTGAAATCGCATTATGACCTGCTTCGTGCGGGTTTGCTTTTTCACGTCCATACGGGAGCTGTGACAATGGAAATACGAATTGAACGGTTTAAGGCTGACCAAGAAACCCAGATCGTCCAACTTTCTCTTCGGGCATGGGGGCCGGTGTTCGACGCCATGCGCCCTGTCGTGCAGCCTTACGTCTACGATAACTTTTTTCCAGACGGATGGGCGGTTCGGCAGCGGTCTGACGTCGAGCGCATACTCCAGCAGGATGCCGATAATGTTTGGGTAGCTCTGCTTGAGGACACCGTGGTTGGTTGGGTGGGCTTGGCGTTTCACTCGCTCGATCAAATGGGCGAGGTACGGATTATGGCCGTAGACCCTACGTTCCATCGACGGGGCATCGCTGCGGCTCTACTGCAGTTCTCCTTTGACATCATCAAGCAGCGGGGGCTCAAGATGGTGATGGTGGAAACTGGGGATGACCCGGGCCATGCAGCGGCCAGAGCGGCTTACGAGAGAGCGGGCTTTGTCCGTTGGCCTGTCGCCCGCTACTTCCGCCAGCTTTAGCTACGAGCAAGTGACCTACTGCCTGCCTTTTAGCTACGGCAGTAGGTCTCCGGTGCCTGGGGCGGAGATGCTCGCCCGAGCAATCCCCTGCGTTCCCAAATCTAAAATGCGTGGGCACGGTCTAATGATCATGCCGGACCGCTGAGGATAAATCGCGTGTTGTTCAGCTTACGTTGTTGCTTTGGGGGGGTAGAGGGGGGATTGGGGGAACGGAAACATTGATCTTGGCGGCTTGAATTTTTGCAGTATTTTGAAGGGTGAATACAGGAGTTCACATGGACGGTTCCACCTTCGCTATTGTTGCTGCTACCTTCGCTGGCCCTATCGTGGCTGTTCTAATCACGCTCTGGTACCAGCAATACAGCTTATCCCGTCAAGCACGTATGGAGCTGTTTGCGGTTCTGATGAGACACCGTCGCAACAATCTGGCAACCGAGTACGTCTCCGGGCTGAACATGGTGCCGGTTCACTTTCACAACAAGCCGAAGGTTCTGGAGAGGTATGCCACTCTCATGGCCACCCTCAGCGATCTCTCGTGGAAGACGCCGGAGAGGGTTCCTGACTTGATCGATAAGGCCAACACCGACTTGGCCTACCTTCTCTCGGAGATGTCCAAAGTAGTTAGAACTCCTGTAGACCAGATCCAAATCCTAAAGGGCGCCTATTCCCCACAGGGATGGGTGGATGATGCCGATCGGACTCGGAACATCCAATCTCGCTTGTTAGACGTGCTTGAGAACCGGAGTGCAATCCGTGTCTTTGCACATCTGCTGCCAATCACGCCCCCTTCCAGCGGTGAACGTCCAATGCCTGAGGATGGCTCCAAGCCGGAGACGCCGGAACAGCAGCCAGAAGTCAACCCAACGGTTTGAGCTGATGCATGCCATAGCCTGGTTGGTCGTGGAACCATGAGAGCGGCAGTCGCCCTCGACAAAATAGATCGATGCCTTGGGGTACGCAGATGGGGTACGAAGCGGGGTACTTCGCTGTTGGCGGCTTGTCGTAAGGCGTTGGAATTATTCGTGAAAACTACAACATTGACGGAATGGTGGAGCTGAGCGGGATCGAACCGCTGGCCTCGTCATTGCGAACGACGCGCTCTCCCAACTGAGCTACAGCCCCATCCGGCTCATTATATGAGACAGGGATGGGGTGGAGGCAAGAGGCTAGACGAGGCCGAAGCGGACAAGGCTCTGGCCGGTGGCGACGGCGGCGTCAGTGGCGGAAATAAGCGGCCGGCCGAGCCGTTCGGCGCCTCTTGTGCCCACGAGGCGCTTCATCTGTCCCATCTCGTGCATGTTGTCGCGCAGGTCGCCATCGAACAGGGCAACCAGCCGGATCAGCCATGTCGGCAGTTCCCCGGTCGGAATGCGCCGGTCGGGAAAGGCGGGGCGCAGCATGGCGCCGATGTCGCTCATCCAATAGGTGCCTTCCGAAGCGATGCAGCGCTCGCCCCCGGCGGCCGGATTGGTCATGGCATCGACCAGGAGCGCCGCCACGTCGCGCACATCGACGATCGACATGGCCAGTTTCGGTACGGCCGGCAGGCGGCCATCGAGCAGGCGTTTCACCAGCACCGAGGACGTGCCGGGATCTTCGTCAAGCAGGGGGCCGAGAATGGCGGCGGGATTGACCACCGCAAGATCCCCGTGCCGCCCCGCCGCGTCCATCAGGCGCCAGGCCTCCTGTTCGGCCAGGGTCTTGGAGCGGGCATAGGCGCTGGTTGTCGGACTGGCGGGATCGGTCCAGTCGGTCTCGCTCAGCGCTCTCCCATAATCGGCATGGCCATATTGGATGGCAGCGATCGAGGAGGTGAGGACCACGCGCTCGATATCGCTTGCAAGAGCGGCTTCGATGGCGCGGCGCGTTCCCTCGACCGCGGGCCGCACGAATTCGCCGGGATCTTTGGGAGTCTTCAGCAAAAAGGGCGAGGCGGTATGCTGAAGAAAGCGCATATCCGCCATTGCCTCGCGCCAGCCGGTGTCGCTCAGGAGATCGAGCGCCACGACCTCGAGCCGGGAAAGATCCGCGCCTGCGCGGCCAAGCGTATCGCGCACCCTGCCTTCCTTGCCGAGGTCGCGAACGCTGCCGCGCACCCGGTAGCCGGCAGCAAGCAGCTGCAGCGCCACATGGCCGCCCAGAAAGCCGGAAATCCCGGTTACCAGCACTCCGTCGGTCATCGTAGTCTCCTCGCCTTGCGCCATGATGGCAGCTGAAAGGGGAACGCAAGCGGTCAGCCGCGGTTCACCCGCGCCCAGCCCTCCGTCCGCTCGCTCTCAAAGAGCGCGTCGATCACCCGCATTGAGGCGATGGCGTCCTTGATCCCATAGGGCAGGGGTTTGTTGCCCAGCACCGCTTCGGCAAAGGCGCGGGCCTGTTCGGTATATTGATCGCAGGCGGGCAGGATTTCGCGCCGGGCCAGCGAGCCATCGATCGGAGCGCCGGTATCGATGGTGATCGCTGTGCGCTCGTTTGGCGGAGCGTTATAGGGAATGACGATCTCGAGCTTGCCTTTGGTGCCGAACACCTGAACGCGCTGATGCGGCACGAGCTGGGTCGAACAGGTAAAGGTCAGCCGCCTGCCCATCCCGAAATCAAGAATGGCGCTGGCGAGGCGATCGGTGCCGAAGCCGGGATCGCGCTCGACCAACGAAACGACGCGCTCGGGCTCGCCTTCGAACAGGAAACGGCCTGTGGTGACCGGATAGCAGCCGATATCGAGAATGCCGCCGCCGCCGATATCGGCTTTGTTGCGGACATTGTCGGGATTGGCATTGAAATAGGAGAAAAGCGCGTTGATGGTGCGCACCTCGCCCAGTTCACCCGACCGGATGATCTCGCGCGCCCGGTGCCATTGCGGGTGGAAGCGGATCATGAAGGCTTCCATCACGCAGATCCCCTCCGGCACCTGGCGCAACTGCTCGCCTTCGGCGGCGGTGATGGCGATGGGTTTTTCGCACAGCACGTGCTTGCCCGCCCGCGCCGCGGCCAGGGTCATGGGGACATGCAGGTGATTGGGCAGGGGATTGTAGATCGCGTCGATCTCGGGATCGGCAAGCAGTTCCTCGTAGGAGCCATAGGCCCGGGCAATGCCGAGCCTGCCAGCTGCCGCCCGTGCCGTGTCGCCATCGCGGGAGGCGATGGCCAGCACCTCGCAATTGTCCGCCTGCTGAATGGCGGGGGTCACCTTGGCCATGCCGATATTGGCTGTCGACAAGATCCCCCAGCGCAGCTTTCTGGTCATCGGTTCGCTCCTCCGTTGCTTTCTTGCCCTAGCCGGTTATCCCAGCCGTGTTCAAGGGGCATGCCGCTTTGCCTCCTTTATCACGCTAGTGTCATCGCCCGCCCGTTAACCGTCTCGCCCTGCGCCTCGTTCTTGCCGGGATCGCCGTGTTAGGATTTGCTTAAGTGGCCTTTGCGCGCCGTTTTGTGGGGACATTTATGCAGCTCAAGCCCAATGCCTTCCGGCTCAACGAAACCGTGCGCGGCATCGAAACCATGACGCGGTTCTCGCTAGCGGTGCTGGCGCTCGCCTCGGGGGTTTACACCTATCTCGGCGTGCGGGGCCTTCTCGATGGCTCGGCGAGCTTCGTGTTTTTCGCCGCCATCATTTATTCGGCCGCCGTTTCGGTTGCCATCTATGCCTTCTGGACCTTCATGATGCGGTTCATTCCGCTCGTGACCTCGGGCGTGCAGCGGCTGGGCCTTTTTCTTACCATGGCGATCGGCTGCCTGATGATCATGGCGATGAGCTCCTGGCTCAATGCCGCAGCGCTGGCCGGCTCGGCCGCCACCGAGCAGCACATGGCCGTGACGCTTCAGGGCTATGCCGAGGATCTCGACCAGGCCCATGCCAATGCGCTGGCCGCGCAAAGCCTGCTGCCCGATGTGCAGCGGGCCGCCGAACGCTTTTCGGGCCTTGCCGCCGACGAGCGGGAATCGGGCGCGCTGACCGGCTCCATGGGTTCGGGAAGCGTCGTGCAATTGCTCACCCAGATGGGCGCGCAGATGAACCAGCTCGCCGCCACCATCACCGGCTCGCGCGATGAGGTGGCCCGGCTGTTCGAGGATGGCTCGACCCGGCTCGCCACCATGCGCGAACTAGTATCGACCCCCGGTGCGGTCGAGCCGCGCGCCGATGCTTTCCAGAGCGAGGCGGTGCAGCTCTCGGCCGTGATCGCGGCGCTGCAGCAGACCGATGTCGCCCCCTCGGTCAAGCGCGCCGCCGCCGATCTTTCGGCCGGGTTCATCGCGCCCGTGGCCGATGGACGTTCGGCCGATCTTGCCGTCCGGCAGGATCAGGTGATGGAAACCGTGCGCGCTTCGGTCGCGGCGCAATCGTCGGCGCTTTCGGCGGCAGCCGATGAGATTCTCGGCACGCCAGCGGTCGAACAGCGCCGCTTCGTGCCCCTTTCGAGCGCCGAAGCAGTCTTGCGCTATTGGCAGGACTTTATTCCCTCCTGGGCCGGCGCCATTTCCATCGATCTCCTGCCGGTCGTTCTGGTGCTGGTGCTGATGATCGTCAACGATGCCATGCGGCGCGATTCCGAATCGCTCGAAGCGGCGGAAAACATCACGGCGGCCGAAATGCTGCGCGCCATGGCGCTTTACCGGCAGATGGAAGCGGCGGGCATCGAGATCGCTCCCAGCAAGGCAGAACCGGCCGAGCCCGATACGCCCGAGCCGCAGCCTGAAACAGCGGCAGAGCGGCCAGCGGCGGAAGAGAGCACCGTTACGCCCATCGAAGCTGCCCAGCGCAAGCGCACGGACGGGCCGCGCCCGGCATGAAGACAGAGGCTAACCAGCGCGCAGCATCAACGAGCCCCGGCCTTGTCCAGCGGCTGGCCGCCATCGATGATGGCGCTATTCTGCGCTTTGCCTTTTTTGCCATGCTGGCCGGCACGGCCAGCGTTCTCTTTGTCGATTTCCGCGAGTTGACGCAGAACCAGCCGGTGCTGCCGGGCCCGAGCCTGCAGCCGATTCTCCCGCCGGCGCAGCCACTCGATGGCCCCGATGGGCATCCCATGCCGCCGGTCACCACCAGTCCCGATCTTCTTGAGTCTCCGCTCGCCATGGATCTTGGGCAAAATGGCGAGCTGCGCCTGACCGGAACGATCGATGTCGGCTCGGCCCAACGGTTTGCGGCCGAGATTGAAGCGCGCGGCGAATATGTGGAAACTGTGGTTCTCGATTCGCCCGGAGGATCGGTGATGGACGCCCTGGAGATCGGCAGTCTCGTTCACGAAAAGGGTCTTGCCACCATGGTCCCTGCCGGAAGCCTTTGCGCCTCCTCCTGTCCGCTGGTCTTTGCCGGGGGCGCCGAGCGCTTCGGCGAGCCTCAATCGGCCATCGGGGTGCACCAGATCTATGCGGCCAGCCTTGGTGATGGTGCCGCCGATGCCCTGGCCGTTGCAGGCATTGCGATGTCCGACGCGCAGTCGACCACCGCCCGCATCACCCGCTATCTCACTGATATGGGGGTCGATCCGGCCCTCTGGCTCCATGCCCTCGATACACCGCCTGAGCGGCTCTATTATTTTTCATGGGAGGAAATGCAGCGTCTCAAGCTTGTCACCGAGCCTATGGAGAATTGATGCGCCCCAGGGAACCGCAGGAGGACCCTGTTCATTGGGGTGATAACGGCGAAATCTGCCGATCATAAGCCTGAGGAGGAGGCCAGAATGTCTGATACGCATACTTTGACGCGCCACAGCGACATCCAGAACTGGGTGTGCGACCGCCATGGAACGCCGGCTATCGCCCGTGTCCGCAACCGCTTCGGCGGCGAAAAAGCCCAGCTTTTGCTGCGTTTCGTGCGCAGCCATGGCGGCTCGATCGACGATGGCATGAGCCCCGTCTCCTGGAACGCCTGGTTTGCCGAACTCGACCGTCAGCAATTGGCTCTGCGCGTTGCACCCGATGGCGCGTGCGAGCTGGTGTCGCGCTCGGCGCTGAACTAACCGAAGTTAACGAAAAGGCCCGGGGTGCAGCCGGGCCTTTTTATTTTCATGCCGTGCCCGCTTCCACGCGCGGCGCAACGCCAAGCGCCTCGGCCAGAAGCGCGAAAGAGCGTCGGCGCAAGGCATAGGAGTGGATGGTCGTCGTGATCATCACTTCGTCGGCTCCCGCCGCAATGGCCTTTTGCGTGATCTCTTCGGCCATGCGTTCGGCGCTGCCGACCATCCAGAGACTGCCCTGATGGGCGATCACCTGCTGCTGTTGCGGGGTCAGCGTGCTCAGCCTGTCGCTGGCTTCCTCGGGCGGCATCAGCTGGCGTTGCTCCCCCGTCACGAACAGCGCCCAGCTCACCGCCTGCGAGGTAGCGATGAACCTGGCTTCCTCTTCGCTCGGCGCTGCGATCACCGACAGGCAGAGAATGGTCTTGGGCGCGGGAAAATCGAGAGAAGGCTCGAAAGCTGCCCGGTAGGCGGCAAAGGCCGGTGCGGCCGGAGTATGGGAAAAGTGAGCGGCAAAGGCATAGCCGAAACCGATCTGCCCTGCAGCCTGGGCACTGGCACCCGAAGAGCCCAGCAGCCATTTTGGCGGCAGCGTTATGCCGCCCGGCGAAACCGGCACGCGCGAAAACGGGTGGTCGGGGGGAAAGTTGTCTTCGTCAAAGGCCATGAGCTCTGCAAGATATTGCGAAAACTCCTCGCCGCCGCCTGAGCGCAGCGCGCGCATGGCATAGCCATCGCCACCTGGCGCCCGTCCCAGGCCCAGATCGATCCGGCCGGGATGGAGCGCTTCGAGCGTACGATAGGCTTCGGCGATGCGCAGGGGCGCATGGTTGAGCAGCATGACGCCGCCCGAGCCGACGCGAATGCCCTTGGTCGCTGCGGCCGCGCTGCCGATCAGGATTTCAGGCACCGAGGAGGCGATCGAGGGCATGCCATGATGTTCGGCATACCAGAGCCGATGGTAGCCCAGCTGGTCCGCGGCCGTGGCCAGCTTGACCGTTTCGCCCATGGCTTCTGCCGTAGAACTGCCCTGGGCAATGGGGGCAAGATCCTGAAGCGAGAGTTTGAACGGGGGGGACATGGGCAACTCCATAAAGCACGTCGCCCCTATATCGGTATATACCGATGAACTTCCACCCCCAGAGCCGCGAACTCTGCCATTCATTTGGCGCAGTCGCCGGGGACAGAAGGCGTGCGTTTGCCGTTGAATGTGCTAGAGTGCCTGAAACCGGAGAGAGAGTTGTGCGGCGTATCCTCCTGATCACAATGCTTGGACTAGGCGTCGTTCCGGCCGGAGCGCAGAGCCTTTACGATCCGCATCCCCTTGCCGGGGTCGTCGACGAATTGCGGTTCGGGCTGCAATCCTATGATGTCCACCACGCGGCCCTGCCTTTTCTCGTCAATGAATGGCGTTTCACCGAATTGCGCAGCGTCAGCTTCGATGTGCTGTTCACCTCGCCCGAGATCGACGCCTTTCGCTGGATCGGCTCGCCCCGGCCCGAAATCGGCACGACCATTCATCTGGGCGGCAAGGAAAGCCTGCTTCACGCCGGCCTGACCTGGCAATTGCCCATTTTCGACACGCCGCTTTATCTTGAAGGCACGTTCGGGGCGGCCATCCATAATGGCGCGCTGGTCGGCGCGCCGCCACCGCAGAAGAATTTCGGCTGCCGCGTCAATTTCTACGAGCGCTTCGGCATCGGGGCCAATCTCTCGGACAATGTCACCGCCACCGTCACTTATGAGCACACGTCCAACAATGACTGGTGCGAGGCCAATGCCGGCCTCTCCAATTTCGGCGTGCGGGTGGGCTGGAAGTTCTAGCACGCCGCCAGCCCGATGCCCTGACCCTGGTGTCACCCCCCTACAAAACCCTCAAGCGCAGTAGGCGCAAGATTGCCGAAACAAAACCCGCAGCCTGCGCCGCGGGTTTTTTGCGCCCTGCATCGCTGGGGATCAGGCTGCCTTGCGTTCCACCATCATCTTCTTGATCTGGGCGATGGCCTTGGCCGGGTTGAGGCCCTTGGGGCAGACCTTGGCGCAGTTCATGATCGTGTGGCAGCGGTAGAGCTTAAAGGGGTCTTCAAGATTATCGAGGCGCTCGGACGTGGTTTCGTCGCGCGAATCGATCAGCCAGCGATAGGCCTGGAGAAGCGCGGCGGGGCCGAGATATTTTTCCCCGTTCCACCAATAGCTCGGGCACGAGGTCGAGCAGCAGGCGCAGAGGATGCACTCGTAAAGCCCGTCGAGCTTGGCGCGGTTTTCGACCGACTGCGTCCATTCCTTTTCCGGCGTGGGCGAAGTCGTCTTGAGCCAGGGCTCGATCGCGCGGTGCTGGGCGTAAAAGGTCGTCAGGTCCGGGACGAGATCCTTGACCACCGGCATGTGGGGCAGGGGATAGATCTTCACGGGGCCGGTGGAATCATCCATGCCCTTGGTGCAGGCCAGCGTGTTGAGCCCGTTGATGTTCATCGAGCACGATCCGCAAATGCCTTCGCGGCAGGAGCGGCGCAGCGTCAGGGTCGGATCGACCTTGTTCTTGATATAGAGCAGCGCATCGAGAATCATCGGGCCGCAATCGTCGAGATTGACGAAATAGGTGTCGATCCGCGGATTGTCGGCCTTATCCGGATCATATCGATAGACATGGAATTCGCGGAGGCGCGTCGCCCCTTCGGGTTTGGGCCAGGTCTTGCCCTTTTGCGGCTGGTCGGCCTTGCGAAGCGTCAGTTCGGCCATTCTTTTGTTCCTTCAGAGGCGGACGCGTGGGTCGTCCGAAAGGCTGTTCAGTTCAGTGTCGTCAGGGCTCTGGGTCAAAGCCCAAAAAATCAATAGTTCGGCTTACAAACCTGGTTCGATTTGGCGACATAGGTGTTGTAGGCGTTGTAATCGGCGGCGGCGGGCGAGCCGCCCTTCATCGAGGCGATGACCACATTCATGAAGCGCTCGTCGATCAGGGTCATGGCCGCATCCGCCTTGCATCCGCAAAGTGCCGCGTCCTGGGCGATACCCATGCAGACCCGGTAAAACTCGTCCTTTTGCCCGGCAGTGGGCGCGGCAGCAAAAGCTGGCGCGACCGAGACGAATGAAAGAGCCAAAACGGCAAGAGCCTTGTTAGCCATTGGGCTTTTCCTTGGTGGCCGGGACAACAGGCGCCCTGCGATAAAGGAGCGCGTGCGACGTTGCCGCAGACTTTTGGGTTGCCGCCCGGCGAGCCACAAAAGCTGCCGCCAACGCATCCACATCCTCGTCGTCAAATCCCTGGCATTGTTCGCACATGGTCCGAGCCTTAGTAGACGCGCGCCTTGGGGGCGATCTTCTTGAGATCGATGCCGCCTTGATCAAGGGGGGTGAGCGGGTCGGTGATCACCGGGCGATAGGACAATTCGACCTTGCCGGTGTCGATATCGACCAGCGCCAGCGTGTGCTTGCGCCATTCCACGTCGTCGCGATTGGGGAAGTCCTCATGGGCGTGAGCGCCGCGCGATTCATGGCGCGCTTCGGCCGACACAACCGTTGCCATGGCGCAGGCCATCAGGTTCTCGAGTTCGAGCGTTTCAACGAGATCGGAGTTCCAGATCAGCGAGCGGTCGGAAACCTTGACGTCATGGAGACGCCCATAGATCTCGCTCATCGCTTCGACGCCGTTCTTGAGCGAAGCGTCGGTGCGGAACACGGCGGCATCGGCCTGCATGGTGCGCTGCATTTCGTCGCGCAGCTTTGCGGTCGGCTGGGAGCCATTGGCGTTACGCAGGCGGTCAAAGCGCGCGAGAATCTTGGCATCCTCGGCAGCATTGATGCCGGGCACAGGCGACGACTTGTCGAGAACCTGCCCAGCGCGGATCGCGGCAGCGCGGCCAAAAACCACAAGATCGGTCAGGGAATTGGAGCCCAGACGATTGGCGCCGTGCACCGAGGCGCAGGCGGCTTCACCCACAGCCATCAGGCCCGGCACGATGCGGTTGGGATCGTCCGCCGTCGGGTTGAGCACTTCGCCATGATAATTGGCCGGGATGCCACCCATATTGTAGTGGACGGTCGGCAGGACCGGGATCGGCTCGCGCGTGAGATCGACACCGGCAAAGATCTTTGCCGATTCGGTGATCCCTGGCAGGCGCTCATGCAGCACCTTCGGATCGAGATGATCGAGGTGGAGATAGATGTGGTCCTTGTTGGGACCGACCCCGCGCCCTTCGCGGATTTCGAGCGTCATGCAGCGCGAAACGACGTCCCGCGAGGCAAGATCCTTGGCGTTAGGCGCATAGCGCTCCATGAAACGCTCGCCTTCGGAGTTGGTGAGATATCCCCCCTCGCCACGTGCACCCTCAGTAATGAGAACGCCAGCGCCATAGATGCCGGTGGGGTGGAACTGCACGAATTCCATGTCCTGCAGCGGCAGGCCGGCGCGGGCCACCATGCCATTGCCGTCGCCCGTGCAGGTATGGGCCGAAGTCGCCGAAAAATAGGAGCGGCCATATCCGCCGGTCGCCAGCACCACCATCTTGGCGCGGAAGCGATGGAGCGTGCCGTCGTCGAGCTTCCAGGCGATGACGCCCTGGCATTCGCCATTCTCGCCCATGATCAGATCGAGCGCGAAATATTCGATAAAGAACTGCGCGTCGTTCTTGACCGACTGGCCATAGAGCGTGTGGAGGATCGCGTGGCCCGTGCGGTCAGCCGCGGCGCAGGTGCGCTGCACCGGCGGGCCATCGCCGAATTCGGTCATGTGGCCGCCAAACGGGCGCTGATAGATCTTTCCATCCTGGGTGCGGCTGAACGGAACACCATAATGTTCCAGTTCATAGATCGCGGCCGGCGCCTCGCGCGCCAGATATTCCATGGCGTCATTATCGCCCAGCCAGTCCGATCCCTTGACGGTGTCGTACATGTGCCACTGCCAGCTATCGGGCCCCATGTTCTGGAGCGAAGCCGCAATGCCGCCCTGGGCTGCCACGGTATGCGAGCGCGTCGGGAAAACTTTGGTGATGCAGGCGGTGTTGAAGCCCTGCTCGGCCATGCCCAGGGTCGCGCGCAGGCCTGCGCCACCGGCGCCGACCACCACCACGTCGAATTCGTGGTCGATCAGTTCGTATTGAGCCATGGTGATCAACCCCAGAAGACGATTTTGACGATGGCGCCGATCGCGGCAAGGCCGACGATCAGGCAAAAGAGCGTATTGAGCATCATGGCAAGGCTATACATGCGGCCATGAAGGTAATCCTCGAGCGTATCGCGCATGCCATTGCGCATGTGGACCGCAACGATGCCGATCAGCACGGCGAAGGGGATGCCGATAAAGCCATTGCCGATCACGCCGACCATGTCGGCGCGATCCTGCCCGGCGAGGCGCACCACAATAAAGAGCAGGAAGCCAAGAAAAACGACGTTGATCAGTCCGGTCACGCGCTGGGTGATGAAGTGGCGCGTCGAGGCTTTGGCGTCACCGTAATGGGTGCGGGGATTGGCGACTTGTTCGCGGGTGATAATGGTTTCGCGCATGTTCAGGCTGCCCACACAAAGACGGTCCAGATCAAAAGGGTGATCACCACCGAAGCGGCGATAGTCGCCCAGGCCATGGCCTCGCGCTGTCCCGGCTCCATCATCGCGGCGAAGTCCCACACCCAGTGCCTGAGGCCCCCGCACATATGGTGCACAAGGCTCCAGGAAAATCCGAACAGCACGATCTGTCCGAACCAGCTGCCATAGATGAAGTTAAGCGCCATCAGCGGCTCCTGCCCCATGGCGGCGGCAATCAGCCAGATCGCCAGCAAGGCCATCCCGGCATAATTGGCGATGCCGGTCATGCGATGAAGAATCGACATGGCCATGGTGATGGTCCAGCGATAGATCTGCAGGTGCGGGGACGTGGGTCGAGCTCTGACGGACATTGGGTTTCCGGGGCCAGGAATTTGGGACGCGTGGGGTCGTCCAGTTTGGAATAGTTCGAGGGTTTCTAGCCCGCATATATTACCGAATCAAAGCAGTTTCAGGCTTTTCGCTACCTGCCTTGGCGAATAGCGCACTTTGTTCGCCTATCGCACAGAATGGGCGCGGGCCGCTCGTGGGAATTTGCTGTGGCAGACTCGCTCTACGTGTCCTGCGCGCGCACCCTGCCGTGCGCTCTTTGTGCTTTGGCGCGCAGCTGAGCGAGTGCTAGACCAAGCCACACATCATACCGGGCGCGCCCATGTCTTCTTCCAAGATCACCGTCATCGAGACCAAGCTTCTGGCCCAGGGTTGGGGGCGGCTGACCAGCACGAGGATCGATTATCGCCGCGATGATGGGACAGTCACGCCCATGACGCGCGAAGTCTATGATCACGGCGACGCTGCTTCGATCCTCCTTGTCGATCCCGGCCGCGACACCGTGCTTCTGGTGCGCCAGTTCCGCTATCCGGTTCTCGCCAATGGCGATGAAAACTGCTTTATCCTTGAAGCCTGCGCGGGGCTTCTCGAGGGTGACGATCCCCTTGCCTGCGTTCGGCGCGAGGCCGAGGAGGAAACCGGCCATGCTCCCCAGAACATCCGCCATATCCGGGATTGCTATCTCTCGCCCGGCTCGCTCAAGGAACGGGTGAGCCTCTTCATCGGTGAATATGACGCGACAACCCGCCGCCACGCTGGCGGTGGCCTTGCCGAAGAGGGAGAAGAGATCGAACTTGTCGAACTGGCCATCCCCGACGCCCTTGCCGCCCTCTCCGATGGCCGAATCATCGATGGCACGACAACAATCCTGCTGCAGCACCTGGCGCTGGAACGGCTCCAGCGCCGCTAGACCTTGGCCCAGGCCCCATCCAGGGTAACCGCATTTGCTCCAGTGGAGCGCATGGCGAAGATCCCTTGAGAGCTATGCTCGACTGGCAGGCCGGGGAAGGGGCCAGCTCAGCCACGCCCCCGGACGAAAATCCTAGAAATCGACGAGCTTCTTGTCGGGGTCATAGGGCTGGTCGCGGGCGACGCGTGTGACCGCCTGCGCGCAGCGCATCTTCTTGCTCAGGGGGTCGAAGGCATAGCTGGGGTCGCCATAGAGTTGCCAGCCTTCGGAGAGCGCCTTGGTGACCTTGTGGCAGAAAGCGGAATCGTCTTCCCCGGTCAGATAGCGGTAGATGAGCATGCATATCCCCTATGACTCCACGCCCGTGCGCGGCGATTGATTCTGCCGCCTCTTAGCGCTAATCGAAAAAGCATGCACAGCTTTCCTCAGCACCTGCTCGACGGCCACGCCAATTTCATGTCCGGTCGCTATTCGCGCGAACGGGACCGCTATCGCGACCTTGCTTCGGCCGGCCAGACCCCAACCACATTGATGATCGCCTGCTGCGACAGCCGCGCGGCGCCGGAAATGATCTTTGATGCGGGACCGGGCGAAATGTTCGTCCTGCGCAATGTGGCCAATCTCGTGCCCACCTACCAGCCCGATGGTGGCCAGCACGGGACGTCCGCCGCGATCGAGTTCGCCATCAAGGGGCTCAACATCGCCAACATCGTGGTGATGGGCCATGGCCGCTGCGGGGGCATCAAGGCGGCGCTCGATCCGGCCATGAAGCCGCTCGACTCCGGCGATTTCATCGGCAAGTGGATGAGCATGCTGGGCGAGTTGCCGAGCCAGCTGGGGCAGAACGATCTTCTGACGGCCAGCGAACGCCAGACCGCGATGGAGCGGATTTCGATCCGCAACTCCATCCGCAACCTGCGCACCTTCCCCTATGTCGCCGCGCTCGAACAAGAGGGCCAGCTTGCCATCCATGGTGCCTGGTTCGATATTTCCTCCGGTGAGCTCTGGGTGATGGACGAAAGCGGCGATTTCATCCGCCCCGCCCTCTGACTGGACCCAGTCTTCAGCACCATCCATGCCCGGCTCTGCCGGGCATTTTTTTGGTCTAGAAAGCAGCCGCCACCGCTGTTCGATGCTTTTTCGCTTTTGCCCAATTGAACGGCAAACAAAACGGCCCAAGCCCCGCTTTCGTCGCAAAATCGGACTTGGCGCGTTCCAATCGTGATCAATTGTCATCCCAAATGACTTGAGAACTCGTCTTATCGATCGCTTCTTTACTCTCTGATACGTGCGCTTCGGGCTTGTGAGGCAGCCCCGAAATCGCCCCGACTTCTGTCCGATCACGCCTTTGTGTGGTCGGTCGACCGACACATTGCCCCGTCAGTCTCTCGGTCATGGGCCGCCGGAGAGCGTCCCGTCGGAAACGGAATTTCCGGTTTCGCCTTTTCCCGAGCATGGAGCAATCCCATGAAGAAGATCGTCCTTTCCTCCCTGATCGTTCTTGGCATGAGCGGCGCAGCCTTTGCGCAGGCAGCCACCGATTTCGCATCGGTCGATACCGATATGAGCGGCGGCGTTTCCTTTGTCGAGGCGCAGGCGGCATGGCCTGATCTGACCGAAGAAGCCTTTGCGGCAGCCGATGTCGATGGCACCGGCGAGTTGACGCCGGAGCAATATGCAGCCCTCAGTGGTGCGGCTCCGGCCAACTAGGCCTCCAGCTTCCTCTCGCTGGCCACCCCACTCCTCCCTGGGGTGGCCTCGCGTTCCCGGTGCTGCTGAAGCGCCACATCCTCCCGGAGTAGACTATGCATAAATTCGCGATCGGCCTTGTGGCCACAGGCTTTCTCGCCACCCCCGCCCTGGCGCAGGTGCCCCTGACCTTTGCCGATGTCGACACCAATGGCGATGGGATGCTGAGCTATGAAGAGCTTTCGGTGATCTGGCCCGACCTGACCCAGGAAGAATTTGCTGCCGCCGACACCGATTCCACAGGGGGCCTCACCCCAGAACAGCTCGACACGCTGCAGCCGAGCGCGGTTCCCTCGCCTGAGGCCACCGGCGCCGACCCGCTGGGCGCACCGGCACCCCTTGGCGCTGATCCCCTGGGCGTGCCCGAGCCGATGAGCACGGCTCCGCTCGAAGGCGACGCTGTGGCTCCGGTGGAATCACTGGTCAACTAGACCCGTGTGGGCGGCCGCCGATCCCGGCAGGGGTGGGCGGCCCCCGCTCAGTCGAGCCTTACGCGCGGCTCGGGCAGGCGCGATTTCAGCAGCGTCACGATCAATCCCAGAATAACGAGCGCCCCTCCGGCAATCTCGACGGGGGTGATGGTTTCGCCAAACACGAGATAACCCGACAAAAGCCCGGTGATCGGCACTAGCAGGGTAAAGGGCGCAACCGTGGAAGCGGGATGATGGCCGAGGAGCCAGCTCCAGATTCCGCCACCCAGAAGCGTTGCGGGATAGGCCAGAAACGCGATCAGCGCCGCGTCGGACGGTGAAAATCCCGCGAGCGCGGCAAGGATCGTATCTCCGCCTTCGGCCGCAAGCGACAGCGCCAGGAGCGGAAGCGGGGCGGCCAGCGAACCCCAGACGGTGAAGGACACCGCATTCACCTTGCCTGCCTTTTTGGTCAGCACATTGGCAAGGCCCCAGGCCGCTGCCGCCAGCACCACCATCAGAAGCGGCACGAAGCCGGCACCCTCGAGCCGTTCGAGCGCGATGACGCCGATGCCGCCGAAGGCCACTGCCGCCCCGATGATTTGAAACCGCCGGGGCCTCTCGCCCAGAAACAGAAACGCCATGGCCATGGTGAAAAAGGCCTGCGTCTGCAGCACCAGCGAGGAGAGCCCCGCCGGCATGCCCCAGGCGATGGCAATGTTGAGAAAGGCATAAAGGGCAAAGCCGAAGCTGATGCCGAAACCAATCACGATCCAGGCCGGCGCCTTGGGCGGCCGGACAAAGAGAACGGCGGGAAAGGCGGCCGCTGCAAAGCGCAGGGCAGCCGCCAGGATCGGGGGCAGAGCCTCGACGCTGAGCTTGATCACGACGAAATTGAAGCCCCAGATGGCAACAACCAGAAGGGCAAGGAGAATGTGGCGAATGGGCATGGCCAATCGCTTCTATGCCCAGTCAGGCGCCGCCTCAAGCGCTGATGGCGCGTACGAGCCATGTGGCAAAGATCGCCCCACCTGACCTCTCCAAGGGAAGAAGCCAGGCCGGGGCCAGAATTCAGGCAGCCAGGGCGCGGGCCTTGTAACCCTTTTCGATCAGGGTTTCGGCGATCTGGATGGTGTTGAGCGCGGCGCCCTTGCGCAGATTGTCGGACACGACCCAGAGCGCCAGTCCGTTTTCCACCGTCACGTCTTCGCGGATCCGGCTGACATAGGTGTCATATTCGCCCACGGTTTCGACTGGCGTCGCGTAGCCGCCAGCTTCGCGCTTGTCGAGCACGGCAATCCCCGGCGCCTCGCGCAGGATATCGCGTGCCTCGTCGGCCGAAAGGGGCTTGTCGAATTCCAGATTAACCGCTTCGGAATGGCCCACGAAGACCGGCACACGCACGGCGGTGCAGGTAACCCTGATCTTGGGATCGAGGATCTTCTTGGTTTCGGCCAGCACCTTCCACTCTTCCTTGGTGTAGCCGTCTTCCATGAACACATCGATATGGGGAATGACGTTGAAGGCGATCTGCTTGGTGAACTTCTGCGGGCTCGGGGAATCGTTGACGAAAATGCCCTTGGTCTGGTTCCAGAGCTCGTCGACGCCTTCCTTGCCGGCGCCCGAAACCGATTGATAGGTCGAGACCACGCAGCGCTTGATGGTTGCCGCATCGTGGAGCGGCTTGAGCGCGACCACGAGCTGGGCCGTCGAGCAATTAGGATTGGCGATGATGCCGGTGCGCTTGGGGTCCGCCAGCCAGCGCTCGAGCACATGGCCATTGACCTCGGGTACCACCAGCGGCACATCCGAATGATAGCGCCAATAGGAGGAATTATCGATCACGATGGCGCCGGCCGCAGCGATGCGGGGACCCCATTCCTTGGAGATCGAGCCGCCCGCCGACATGATGGCGAAATCGACGGTCGAGAAGTCGAAATGCTGCAGATCCCGCGTCTTGAGGATCTTGTCGCCAAAGCTGAGTTCCTTGCCGATCGAACGGGACGAGGCGAGGGCAAAGACCTCGTCGGCCGGAAACTTGCGCTCGGCGAGGATGTTGAGAACTTCGCGGCCAACATTACCCGTGGCCCCGACGACTGCGACGCGATAACCCATATTTGGAACTCCGGTCCCTTACCATGTCCGCCCCCGCGCGATGCCAGCCATCGCGGTCAGTGCTTTGAGGCCTCTCCCTGGCGGGAGCGGAACCCAGGGAAAAGCGTCAGGCGGTTTTGGTGGATTTGGTCATGGCAAGCACGCCCCCGGTGGACGACCGGGAGGCCATGAACACGGCTATGTGGCCGAAAAAGCGCATGACGACGATATGCAGTTGAGTGAACAGCAGGACTTGTCATACTCGCTTATAGGAAAGAGATCAATGATCCCGCAGACGATTTGCTTGGGGGTGCTTCAGCCCTCACAAAGGCGTCCGCGCTCTTGATCCCGAGCCCGGTTGCGGCGCATATCCCTTCCAAAATGGCTCGCGGATCATCTTCCCGGGCAGCGCTGTGGTGCGAGTGCGCCACAGAGACACCAAGGGCCTTCCATGACCGATTTCGACATCATCATTCTTGGCGCCGGCGCGGCCGGGCTCATGGCGGGCATCGAAGCGGGACGGCGCGGGCGGCGGGTGCTGGTTGTCGACCATGCGCGCAATCCCGGCGAAAAAATCCGCATCTCGGGCGGGGGGCGCTGCAATTTCACCAATGTGAATGCCACCCATGTCCTGGGCCGGGAGCGGTTCCTCTCGTCCAATCCGCGCTTTGCCCTTTCGGCCCTGTCGCGCTACACGCCCGACATGTTCGTCGAGCGCGTCAAAAAGCGCGGCATCGCCTTTCACGAAAAGACGCTTGGCCAGCTGTTCTGCGATGGTCCGGCGACCCAGATCGTGTCCATGCTGATCGATGATCTGCGCGCGGCTGGTGCCGCCATCTGGACTGGCCGCGCCGTCGGATCGGTCGAAAAAACCGAGACCGGCTTTCGCGCGCTGGTGGGCGATGGCTATGTCACCTGTGAAAGCCTCGTCGTCGCCACGGGCGGCAAGTCGATCCCCAAAATGGGCGCAACCGGCTTTGCCTATGGCCTTGCCAAGCAGTTCGGCCTTGCCGTCACCGATACACGGCCCGCCCTTGTGCCCCTGACCTTCGAGGAAGGGGCCCTGGAGCAGCTCAAGCCGCTTGCTGGCGTTTCCACCGAGGCGGTGGTCGGCCACGGCAAAACGCGGTTTCAGGAAGCGCTGCTTTTCACCCATCGGGGCCTGTCCGGCCCCTCGATCCTCCAGATCTCGTCCTATTGGCGCGAGGGCGACACGATCTCGGTCGATCTCCTGCCCGAGCTCGACGCACTCGAGTTCTTGCAATCGGCCCGCAAGACCCAGCCCAAGCTGCATATCCAGACGATCCTGTCGGCCCGGCTTCCCAAACGCCTTGCCCAGCTCGCGGGCGACATGATCAGCCAAAAAGGCATGATCGGCGATCTTTCGGACAAAAAGCTCATGGCCGCAGCCGACCAGGTCAAGAACTGGACGCTGAAGCCGGTGGGCTCGGAAGGCTATCGCACCGCCGAAGTGACGCTGGGCGGCGTCGAGACGCGCGGGCTCGATGCCAAGACCATGATGGCCCGCGAGGTACCGGGCCTTTATTTTGTCGGCGAAGCGGTCGATGTCACCGGTTGGCTCGGCGGCTACAATTTTCAATGGGCCTGGGCTTCCGGCTACGCTGCCGGTCAGGCAGCCTAGCTGCTGCCGCGCAGAGGCCCGGCAGCAGCGGAGCGCCCAGCTTGAAGGCTGGGCAAGAAACCTAGTCGCGCTCGCTCTCGATCAGCACCACCGTGCCCGCTTCATAGGCCTCGCGGCAATCATCGGCGTCGGCCAGGCGGTCGCTGTCGAGCAGCGTCGTTGCGGTGCCCGGACCTTCGAAGCGCGGATCGTCGCATTCTCCGTCATTGCTGTAGCTCGAGGAATTGTCGCCAAAATCGATGCCGCTGCTGTCATAGGGCGCACCGGCCGCATATTCGGGCGTATAAACCAGCCGGATCGAGACCTTGCCCTCCTCCAGAAGCGTCCTGCAGTCGGTGGCGTCGCCCATCAGGTCTTCGGCAAGCAGTTTCTTGTTGGTGCCGGGGCCTTCGAAGCGCAGGTCGTCGCATTCACCGTCATTGGCCCAGCGGGAAAAATCCGAACCGAAATCGAATTCGGCTGCTTCGCGCTCGCCAGTATAGGTGGCGGTACCCGCTTCCACGGCTGCGCGGCAATCGGTGGCGTCGCGCTTGATGTCCTCGTCAAGCGTCGTTCCGGCAACGCCGGGTCCGGTAAAGCGCGGATCATCGCATTCCCCGTCGCGTGCCCAGTGGGAGGAATCATCGCCGAAGTCGATTGCGCTGAGGGGGGGCTGCGCCTCCGTTTCCTCGTCGCGCAGGGTCACGGTGCCCGCCTCGAAGGCTGCGCGGCAATCGGTGGCGTCCTTCATGCGGTCCGCCTCGACGAGCTCGGCCGCCGTGCCGGGGCCGGTGAAACGGGGATCGTCGCACTCGCCATCGCGTGCCCATTCCGAGCTATCGTCGCCAAACTCGATATCGTCGATGCTGCGGCTCACCGGGTTTTGCGGTGTTGCAGCGCCTTCATTGGGAGGCTCGGCCTCCTTCTCCTCGATCAGCGTCACGGTTCCCGCCTCGAAAGCTGCGCGGCAATCGGTGGCATCCTTCATGCGGTCGGCTTCGACGAGTTCGGCCGCCGTGCCGGGCCCGGTGAAGCGGGGATCGTCGCACTCCCCGTCGCGCGCCCATTCCGAGCTATCGTCGCCGAAATCGATCGCGTCGGCATCGGGCTGGTCGAGCGGGGTGAAGACGACGGGTGGGGGCGGCGGGGGATCGGCGGGAACGCGCAGGGTGACCGTGCCCGCCTCGTAAGCCGCCCGGCAGTCGGTCGCGTCCTTCATCAGATCCGCATCCACCAGCTCGTCGGCCGTGCCGGGACCTTCAAAGCGCGGATCGTCGCATTCGCCATCCTTGGCCCAATCCGAGCTGTCGTCACCAAAATCGATATCGGTGACGCCAGGGTTTTGGCTGCTTTGGGCCAGGCTCGGCACGGCTGTACCATTGATCAGCACGAGGCCGAGCAGACTGCCCGCCAGGACGTGACGAAAGGTGCGCATCTTTGTCTCTCCGGTTCACCGCCATGTGATCGGCAGACTATAGCGGCTTTGTGGCAGCCGAAAACTTTGGTGCATCGAATTATTTCCGATCCTGGCGGCTGTGCCGGTCGGTGCGGGCAAAAAGCCAGCTTCCAAGCAGCACGAGCCCCGTTCCGATGGCGTGGATAAAAGTGAACTCTTCGCCCAGAACAAAGACGGCGAGTACGATTGTTACAATCGGACCAAAGGATGCCGTGGCTGAGGTTGCCCGTGCGCCGATGCGGGAAATGCCGCCATTGAGCAGAAAGGATGGCAGCACCGTGCCGAAGACGCCGAGCATGATGCCGATCATCCACAGGTCCGGGCTGAAGGCGCGATAGGTCTCGATGCCATCCGCGATCAGGCTTTGGCCGATCGCGAGCACGGCGGCCGTGGACATGCCGATGCAGGTAAACAGCATCGAGCCCAGAACCAGCATCTGCCGTTTGGCAAGGTGCTGGTAAAAGGCGAAGGTCAGGGCCGAGCCGAGCACCAGCATCGTGCCGATCAGCAGGCCATCGGGCTGGACCGAGAGGTTCCAGGTAAAGATCACCAGAAGTCCGCCATAACTGATCAGCATGGCCGGTACGAGCCGCCAATTCATCCGGTCGCCGAAAAACCAGACGCCGAACAGCAGCACGAAAAAAGGATAGGTGAACAGCACCAGCCGCTCATATTGGGCGGACACGAAAGCAAGACCCGCAAAATCGAGATAACTCGACACATAATAGCCCAGCGAACCGACCGCCATGGCGCCGAATAGGCGCCCCGGCGTCAGGAGCGGACGGAGGCGCGGATTGCGGATCAGCAGGACGGCCATGAAAGCAAGGTAAACCGGCAGCGACAGCATCATGCGCAATGCCAGCGTCGCCTCGATCGTCGCACCCTCGGCAAAGGCGAGCTTTATGAAGATGCCCTTGGTGGAAAACAGCGCCGCCCCGAAAAAGGCGAGACCATAGCCGAAAAGATCTATCCCCGCCGTTGAAGCCGGGGTGGAGGATGGAGATGTGCTCATGGTGCCAATCGGGCGTACGCGCCGTTACGGTTCCAAGGCAAAATCAGTCATTGCAGACGCGAGAGCAAGGCCGGGCAGGGCCTTGATCGTCCACACATGCTGTCAAAGAGGCGTTTCGATGGCCCGAAATGCTCACCAGATGCTAACCGAACAGCACCTTTTGACGGCAGTTTCACCGCATGTGGTTACATATTGCGTGGATGCGCCATGATATAGCTTTCGAGCAGCCGTTCGCTGTCGACGGCAGTATAGATTTGGGTGGTCGAAAGGCTCGCATGGCCCAGCAATTCCTGGATCGCGCGCAGATCGCCGCCCTTGGCGAGAAGATGAGTGGCGAAGGAATGGCGCAGCGCGTGCGGGGTCGCCGATGGCGGCAGGCCAAGCGCGGAGCGCAGTTGCACCATCCGCTTCTGGATCAGCCGCGGCGACAGCACTCCGCCCTTTTCGCCACGGAACAAGGGGTCTTCAGGCCAGAGTTTATAAGGGCTTAGCTGCAGATATTGCTCGATCGCCTGCCGCACCGGCGCGATCAGCGGCACCATGCGCACGCGCCCGCCCTTGCCGGTCACCCGCATCACTTCGGCCTCGAGATCGCCCTTGGTCAGCGCCAGCGCTTCCCCGATCCGCAGGCCTGCGCCATAGCACAGCGAAATGACGGCCATGTCGCGCGCCGCCACCCATGGCTTGTCTTCTAATTCATCAGTCGCCACAATGGCTTGCCTGGCTTCGACAACGCTCAGCGCCTTGGGCAGCGAGCGCGGAATCTTCGGCGTCCGCAGGGCATTGAACGCTTCCGTTGCCAACACTCCCTCGCGTTCGAGAAAGGCGAAAAAGCTCTTGAGCGCCGACAGAACCCGCGCCAGCGAACGCGAGGAAAGGCTCTCCTCGCGCCGCTGCGCCATAAAGGCGCGAATATCGGCGGCGCGCAATTCCCGGAGCGATTGCAAGGAGATAGATCCGCCCATATGACCCGCGAGAAAGCTCATGAACTGGCCGAGATCCCGCCCATAAGCCTCCAGCGTCTTGGGCGCCAGGCGCTTGACCGAGCCCAGCTCGCGCATCCACCCCGCAATCTGGGCCTGAACAAAAGCATCGGTGGCAAAAGCGCTGTCGGTCATGTCCTCATCTTATCCGCGGCGCCCAAAAAGAGCGTAAACTTGGCTCATCACGCGTCTTCGTTTCGGGCGATCTAGCCGAATCGCCTGGTGATCCTATCTAAGGAGCATGAGAACGGAACGCGCACAAACATGTATGGTCCCGATAGCATCGTAGCGGTCATGGTCGGCGTGGCGGTGGAAGGTCCCTATTCCTACCGCGTCCCGCCGGGCATGTCTGTCATGCGCGGATCCATCGTCGCCGTGCCCCTCGGTCCGCGACTTATCCTCGGGGTCGTCTGGGGCGAGCCAAAGGACGCGGTTGGCCATAACCGTCTGAGAAACATAGAGTTTCGCCCGGAGGTTCCCCCGCTTTCGGAAGAACTGCTCAAGCTCGTCGAATGGGTGGCGCGCTATACCCTGGCCACACCGGGTCAGGTACTGCGAGGCGTCTTGCGCTCGCCCGAAGCGCTCGATCCGCCCAAACCGGTCATCGCCTATCGCCGCACCGGCATAGAGCCGGAAAAGCTCACCCCGGCCCGGTTGCGGGTGCTCGATGCGCTGCTGGACGACATGGCCTGGCCCAAGCCGGCCCTGATCGGCGCAACCGGCGTTTCCACGTCGGTCATAGACGGTCTTGAGCGGGCAGGGGCGCTCGAAAAGCTCGCGATTCCGGCGCCGCCTGTCGTGCTGCCGCCTGACCCGGCCGCAGCTCCGGCAACGTTGAATGCCGAGCAGATGCAAGCTCTTGGCAATATCCTGGCGCTCGATCCGCACCGCTTCGGCGTCGCGCTTCTCGATGGCGTCACCGGCGGGGGCAAGACCGAGGTGTTTTTCGAGGCAGTCGCCGACACCCTGTGCGCCGGACGGCAGGCGCTGATCCTCTTGCCCGAAATTGCGCTCACCAATACCTTTATCGATCGGTTCACCCGCCGCTTCGGCACAAAGCCGGCCGAATGGCATTCGGACATGACCCCGGTCCAGCGCGCAAAAGTCTGGCGCGGCGTGCTCGAAGGCACGGTGCGCGCCGTGGTCGGCGCCCGATCCGCCCTGTTCCTGCCGTTTCGCGAGCTTGGGCTGCTGGTGCTCGATGAGGAGCATGACGGCGCCTACAAGCAATCGGATGGTTTCACCTATCACGCCCGCGACATGGCGGTGGTCCGCGCGCAGTTCTCGCAGGCGCGCGTCGTGCTGTCTTCGGCGACCCCCTCGGTCGAGTCGCGCAACAATGCCAATCAGGGGCGCTATGCCCACATCCGCTTGGAAAGCCGCTTTGCCGAGGCGGCGATGCCCGACATCACCGCCATCGACATGCGCACCGACGGGCCGGAAAAAGGCAGCTGGATCGCGCCCAGCCTCGCGCGCGAAGTGTTTGCAGCGCTCGACCGGGGCGAACAGGCGCTCTTGTTCCTCAATCGGCGCGGCTATGCTCCGCTGACGCTCTGCAACGCCTGCGGGCACCAGTATAAATGCCCCGATTGCTCCGCCTGGATGGTCGAACACCGGTTCCGCGGCGTCCTGATGTGCCACCATTGCGGCCACGAAACGCGCACCCCCAAGAGCTGCGGGGAATGCGGTCAGCTCGATAGCCTCGTACCGGTCGGGCCCGGTATCGAGCGCGTCGCCGAGGAGGCCGCGGCGCGCTTCCCCGATGCACGGCGCGTGCTGCTCTCGACTGACATGGGGAGCCACGCGCAGCTGCGCGAGCGCTTTGCTGAGGTCGAAAGGGGCGAATATGACCTGATCATCGGCACACAACTGGTTTCAAAGGGCCATCACTTCGAAAAGCTCTCGGTGGTCGGCGTGCTCGATGCCGATCTCGGCCTTGCTCATGGGGATCCGCGGGCCGCCGAAAAAACCTTTCAAATTCTCACTCAGGTGGCAGGCCGCGCCGGCCGCGCCAGCCGGCATGGCAAGGCGTTCCTTCAGACCTACCATCCCGATCACCCGGTGATGAAAGCCATGGTGTCGGGCGATCGCGAGGCCTTTTACGCGCAGGAGCTTTTGGCGCGTGAAGCCGGCGGCATGCCGCCTTTCGGGCGCTTGGCAGCGTTGATTGTCTCGGCAGGCGACCATGACAACGCGACCAATTTCGCCAGGACGCTGCTATCGGCAGCACCCATGGCCGAAGGCATTCGCCTTTTCGGTCCGGCCGATGCCCCCGTCGCCATGATCCGCGGCCGCCATCGGGTGCGTCTCCTTGCCCAGTCCGGCAAGGATTTCGACCTCTCGGGTTATGTCCGCTTCTGGCTCGCCAGCGCCGAAAAGGCGCGAGGGGATATCAAGGTCCAGATCGACATCGATCCGATGAGCTTCATGTGAGGTGCCGGCCCACAGTAGTAGCCGGCCCAGCCTCGCATTCTTTAGGTGCGCTTTTCGCCTGGTTTTTTGCCGGCAATGAACGCATCCCGCGTCCATCGGCCGACGCGATCAGACTGCGACATTTTCGCTCCCGCTGAATCCTGTCTGCCAGCCTTGCATGGGGCGCTTGGCTTGTGTTAGAGCGAGCCGACTTTTAAAGGGGTCCGGCTAGGGGTAGTCCGACTTGGGCCCTTGTTTCCGGACACGTCCCAAACGTTACAAAAAGTTGCCGCGGCTCGGAGCTGCAGGCAGCCACACACAGAGGGTGAAGCGACATTGGCAGCGCAGAATTCAGTGCTTACCCAGATCGCGCGGCCATATGCGTCGGCGCTGTTCGATCTTGCGCAGAGCGAGAATCAACTGGCATCGGTCGAAACCGGCCTTTCCGATATTTCCCGCCTGATCGGTGAAAGCGACGATTTCTCGCGCTATCTGCGCTCCCCGGTGATTTCCGGCGATGCCAAGGCCAGCGCGCTCGACGCGATCCTTGCCAAGGCCCAGGTCAATCCGCTGGTCGCCAATTTCCTGCGTCTCGTTGCGCGGAACGGCCGCCTTTTCGCGCTTGATGCCATCATCGTCGGTTTCCGCGAGCTGGCTGCAGCCGCACGCGGTGAAACCACGGCGGACGTGACTTCGGCCGCGCCGCTCAGCGCCGAACAGGCATCGGCCCTCAGCGAAACGCTCAAGGCCAAGCTGGGCAAGGCCGTGACGCTCAATCAATTCGTCGATCCCACCCTGATTGGTGGCCTTCAGGTGAAGGTCGGCAGCCAGATGATCGATTCTTCAATCAAGACAAAGCTCGCCGCGATGAAAGTCGCCATGAAAGAGGTCGGATAAATGGACATCAAAGCCGCGGAAATTTCTGCGATCCTCAAGGACCAGATCAAGAATTTCGGCCAGGAAGCCCAGGTTTCCGAAGTCGGTCAGGTGCTTTCCGTCGGTGACGGCATTGCCCGTGTCTATGGCCTCGACCACGTTCAGGCCGGTGAGCTCGTTGAGTTCCCGGGCGGGGTCAAGGGCATGGCTCTCAACCTTGAAACCGACAATGTCGGCGTCGTGATCTTCGGCTCCGACCGCGCCATCAAGGAAGGCGATGTCGTTAAGCGCACCGGCGCGATCGTTGATACTCCGGTTGGTCCGGGCCTTCTCGGCCGCGTGGTCGATGGCCTTGGCAACCCGATCGACGGCAAGGGCCCGATCGAGCACACCGAGCGTCGCCGCGTCGACGTCAAGGCGCCCGGCATTCTGCCGCGCAAGTCGGTGCACGAGCCGATGTCGACCGGCCTCAAGGCGATCGATGCGCTGATCCCGATCGGCCGTGGCCAGCGCGAGCTCGTCATCGGTGACCGTCAGACCGGCAAGTCCGCCATCATTCTTGACACGTTCCTCAATCAGAAGCCGGCGCATGACGCCAATGCTTCCGACACGGAAAAGCTGTTCTGCATCTACGTCGCCATCGGCCAGAAGCGCTCGACGGTTGCCCAGTTCGTGCGCCAGCTCGAAGAATCCGGCGCCATGCAGTATTCGGTCGTGATCGCAGCGACCGCTTCGGATCCAGCCCCGCTCCAGTACATCGCCCCGTTCACCGGCTGCGCGATCGGCGAATGGTTCCGCGACAATGGCAAGCATGCCGTGATCGCCTATGACGATTTGACCAAGCAGGCCGTTGCCTACCGTCAGATGTCGCTCCTGCTGCGCCGCCCGCCGGGCCGCGAAGCTTATCCGGGCGATGTGTTCTATCTCCATAGCCGCCTGCTCGAACGCGCCGCCAAGCTCAACGAAGAGCACGGCCTTGGCTCGCTGACCGCTCTGCCGGTCATCGAAACCCAGGCGAACGACGTGTCCGCCTATATTCCGACCAACGTGATCTCGATCACCGATGGCCAGATCTTCCTTGAAACCAACCTGTTCTTCCAGGGTATCCGCCCGGCCGTGAACGTGGGTCTCTCGGTGTCGCGCGTCGGCTCCTCGGCCCAGGTCAAGGCGATGAAGCAGGTTGCGGGCTCGCTCAAGGGCGAACTGTCCCAGTATCGCGAAATGGCGGCCTTTGCCCAGTTCGGCTCGGACCTCGATGCGGCAACGCAGCGCCTCCTCAACCGCGGTGCACGCCTGACCGAATTGCTCAAGCAGCCCCAGTTCTCCCCCCTCAAGACCGAAGAGCAGGTTGCGGTGATCTTTGCCGGTGGGCAGGGCTATCTCGACACCGTTCCGGTCAACAAGGTCCAGGATTTCGAAAAGCACATCCTGAGCAACCTGCGCGCCAAGCATGCCGATCTGCTCGGCACCATTGCTGCGGAAAAGGCTCTGAGCGACGATTCCCGTGCCAAGCTCAAGACGGCGCTGGATGACATCAAGAAGACCTACGCGGCTTGAAGCCTGAAGGAGACGACAGGCAATGCCGTCGCTAAAGGACCTAAAGAACCGGATCGACTCGGTGAGATCGACCCAGAAGATCACCAAGGCCATGCAGATGGTGGCGGCGGCAAAGCTGCGTCGCGCCCAGGATGCTGCGGAAGCTGCACGTCCCTATGCCGAGCGCATGGGCCGGGTGCTGTCGAGCCTGGCTGCCGTTTACGATGGCCAGTCCGATGCTCCCGTGCTTCTTGGCGGCAATGGCAAGGACCAGGTGCATCTGCTGATCGTTGCCACCGGCGAGCGTGGACTGGCGGGCGGCTTCAATTCCTCGATCGCGCGTCTGGCGCGCGATCACGCCAACAAGCTCCTGGCTGAAGGCAAGACCGTCAAGTTCCTGACCGTTGGCCGCAAGGGTCACGATATCCTAAAGCGCCAGTTCGCCGACAAGATCATCGAGACGATCAGCTATCGTGACGTCAAAAGCATCGGCTTTGCCCAAGCCAGCGAAGTCAGCCAGAAGGTCCAGGCTCTGTTTGCCGCCGGCGAATTCGACGTCGCGACCCTGTTCTTTGCCAAGTTCAACTCGGTGATCAGCCAGGTTCCGACCGCAACGCAGATCATCCCGGCCAAGATCGAGCACGTCGAAGGCGAAGGCGAGATCGTCAACAACTCCGCCGTCATCTACGAATACGAGCCGAGCGAAGAAGCGATCGTCGAAGATCTTCTGCCGCGCAATATCAGCGTGCAGGTCTTCCGCGCCATGCTCGAAAACAGCGCCTCGTTCTACGGTGCGCAGATGTCCGCCATGGACAATGCGACCCGCAATGCCGGCGAAATGATCGGAAAGCTGCAGCTGAGCTATAACCGCCAGCGTCAGGCCCAGATCACCAAAGAACTCATCGAAATCATCTCGGGCGCGGAAGCGCTCTAACCCCTCAGCGAGGACGAACAAATGGCAGAAGCAAAAGCCGGTCGCGTTTCGCAGGTTATTGGCGCCGTCGTTGACGTGGTGTTCGACGATCACCTGCCCGCCATCCTGAATGCGCTTGAAACCACCAATAATGGCCAGCGCCTGGTTCTGGAAGTTGCCCAGCACCTCGGCGAAAACGCCGTGCGCGCCATCGCCATGGATACGACCGAAGGTCTGGTCCGCGGTGCGTCGGTCACCGATCTGGGCACCGCCATCACCGTTCCGGTGGGCGAAGGCACGCTCGGCCGCATCATGAACGTTATCGGCGAGCCGATCGACGAAGCCGGCCCGATCGTTGGCGAAACCAGGCGCGAAATTCACCAGGACGCGCCCAACTTTGCCGAACAGAACCCTGAATCGCAGGTTCTCGTGACCGGCATCAAGGTCGTCGACCTGATCGCTCCCTATGCACGCGGCGGCAAGATCGGCCTTATGGGCGGCGCTGGCGTTGGCAAGACGGTTCTGATCCAGGAACTGATCAACAACGTCGCCAAGGCCCATGGTGGCTATTCGGTGTTTGCCGGCGTCGGCGAGCGTACCCGTGAAGGCAACGATCTTTATTACGAGATGATCGAGTCGGGCGTGAACAAGGACCCGCACGAAAACGGTGGTTCGTCCGCCGGCTCCAAGTGCGCCCTTGTGTTTGGCCAGATGAACGAGCCCCCGGGCGCCCGTGCCCGCGTAGCACTGACCGGTCTGACCATCGCTGAAAACTTCCGCGACCAAGGTCAGGACGTGTTGTTCTTCGTCGACAACATCTTCCGCTTCACCCAGGCCGGCGCCGAAATGTCGGCTCTGCTTGGCCGCATCCCCTCCGCCGTGGGTTACCAGCCGACGCTGGCGACCGACATGGGCGCGATGCAGGAACGCATCACCACGACCAACAAGGGTTCGATCACCTCGGTGCAGGCCGTGTACGTGCCCGCCGACGACTTGACCGACCCGGCGCCGGCGACCTCGTTCGCCCACTTCGACGCCGTGACCGTTCTCAACCGTGCGATCTCGGAAAAGGGCATCTACCCGGCCGTCGATCCGCTGGCGTCCAACTCGCGTATCCTTGACGCCAACGTCGTTGGCGCCGAGCACTACGAAGTTGCCCGTCAGGTTCAGGCGATCCTCCAGAAGTACAAGGCACTTCAGGACATCATCGCGATCCTCGGCATGGACGAGCTCTCCGAAGAAGACAAGCTGACCGTGGCCCGCGCCCGCAAGATCGAGCGCTTCATGAGCCAGCCGTTCGACGTGGCCGAAGTGTTCACCGGCTCGCCCGGCGTCTTCGTCCAGCTCGAAGACACCATCAAGGGCTTCGCAGGTCTTGTTAAGGGTGACTACGATCACCTGCCGGAAGCCGCCTTCTACATGGTCGGCACCATCGAAGACGCCGTAAAGAAGGCCCAGAAGCTCGCAGCCCAGGCTGCCTAAGCTTTCGCAATTCGGGCCCGCCGCTTGCGGCGGGCCCGGCGCACAGGCCCGTTTCCTCGGGTTTTCTCTGCTAAGGGACCAAAATCATGGCTGAAGGCCTCAAGATCGAGATCGTATCGCCCGAACGCCTGCTCGTGTCGCAGACCGTCCAGTCGGTCACAGTGCCGGGCACCGAAGGCTATTTCACGGTCATGGCGGACCATGCTCCCTTCATGACGACGCTGCGTGCCGGGTTCATCACCGTGACCGGCGACAATTCCGCCGAGATCTTTTTCGTTCGCGGCGGCTTTGCCGATGTCTCGCCCGAAGGCCTGACGATCCTTGCCGAAGAATCCGTGCCCTTCTCCGAATTCGATCACGCCGACCTCCAGGCCCAGATCAAGGCGGCCGAGGAAGAACTCTCGCGTGCCGAAACGCCCGACGACAAGTCCTATGCCCAGCTCTTCGTTAGTGGCCTGCTCAATCTGGCCCTCGAAGCCGAACAGCTCAACGGCGCTCACATCCACTAAGGCGCGCCGGCTCCCGAAGATCACGAAGGGCTGCCGCAAGGCAGCCTTTTTTGCTTTCAACGGTTTATTCGAATTCACCCATCCCGGTCTTCGATTGTCACCCCGGCGAAAGCCGGGCCCATCCTGAGATCTCGAGATGGATCCCGGCCTTCGCCGGGATGACACGCGATCGAGAAAACGTTTGTGAGAGTAAATTGCCTCACGCCAACGCGGCACTCACGAGCGCCTTGGCATGCAGATCCGTCGTGTCATAGGTCGGGATCGGACTGACGCTATCGTCGATCAGCATGCCGATTTCGGTGCAGCCGAGAATAACTGCACTGGCACCCCGCGCGGCCAGCCTGCCAATGGCCTCGACATAGGTCTTTCGCGATTCGTCGCGGACGATGCCGCGGCAGAGTTCTTCGAAAATGATGGCGTTGAGATTGGTCCGGTCGACCTCCGGAACCAGCACCGTCATTCCGCGCGCCTCGAGCCGCTCGCGATAAAAACCCATTTCCATGGTGAAGCGCGTGCCGAGAAGCCCGATGGTCGCATGACCATCCTCGAGCAGCGCATCGGCTGTCGGCTCGGCAATATGGACAAAGGGCGCTGAAACCCCTTCCATCATCGCATCGGCCACAAGGTGCATGGTGTTGGTCGCAAGCCCGATCACTTCGGCTCCGGCGTCTGCAAGCCGTCGCGCAGAGTCATTGAGCACGGCGCCAGCCTCGTCCCACTTTCCCTCCGTCTGGAGGGCTGCAATGCCAGCAAAATCGAGCGAATGGATCAAGAGCGGGGCCGAATGAAGCCCGCCTAGGCACCTGGCCGCTTCGGAATTGAGGATGCGGTAGTAATGCGCGGTCGATTCCCAGCTCATCCCACCCACAAGGCCAATGGTCTTCATTGGTTATCTCTCAGGAAAAGCGCTGCGGAATATCGGCGAAGGCGGCGACTACCTGGTTATAGGCGTCGCGCTTGAACGGCACGATCAGGGATGGCGTGCGCGACAGGCGCTCCCAGCGCCACGCGTCGAACTCGGCCTTGAACTTGCCGCCGCCAGGCGCTTCGACGTCGATTTCGCTGTCATGGCCAGTAAAGGCAAAGGCGAACCAGCGCTGGCGCTGGCCGCGATATCTGCCGCCGAGCGCCTTGCCGATCGCTTCATCGGGCAGATCGTAAAGGATCCATTCCGGTGCTTCGGCAAGAAGGCTGACCGATCTTACCGAGGTTTCCTCGTGGAGTTCGCGCAGTGCCGCCCGTAGCGGGTCCTCGCCCTTGTCGATCCCGCCCTGCGGCATCTGCCAGGGAGCCTCGATGGTCTGAGCTGTCTTTTCCGGATCGGTCTCGCTTCTGCGCCGGCCGATGAAGACTTCGCCGCGGGGGTTAAACAGCGCGATGCCTACGCAGTCGCGATAGGGCAGGGCGTCACGGTCGGCAAGTGCTGGCATGATCGGTCTCTATTGCATCAACGCGCTGGCGGGCACCAGTTCGATGCCCTTGGCATCGAGTTCGGCCGACCATTCAGAGATCGTCTGAATGGAAATGGGCAATGCGCTGACAATACCGATTGCACTGCCATGTTCCAGTGCTTCCGTTTCAAGGCTGGCGAGCGTGGAGAGAATGGATGCACGCGCGGGGTTGGCGTCCACCAATATCCGAGCCCGCGCATAGGGCACCTCATTGGATCCTGCCAGCTGCTGAGACACCGATCGGTTCGAGGATCCATCGTCGATATAGCCCAGGCCGCGTGCGCCGAGCTCTTCCATGATCGGGTTGAAATCTGCCGCCGAGGCGGTGAAGCGGGCGCCCATATTATTGATGACACCGAAATAGCCGCCAAATCGGGCCATGAGCCAGAAGAGCTTATCGAGATTTTGCCGCGGCGGTTCCCCGGTAAGGAGGGTGTGCGGACCCGGATCGTTTTGAGGGTAGTCAAAGGGTTCAAGCGGCACTTCGAGCATGACCTCGTGACCGCCGCCACGAGCCACTCCGACCGTCTTTTCCAAGGCTTTGCCGTATGGAGCGAAGGCCAGAGTGACGAGATCGGGCAATTGAGCAATGGCATCGAGCGAGCCCTGTTCGTTGATGCCGAGGCCCGTCACGATCAGCGCGATGCGCGGGCCGGTACCAACAGCACCTGCGGTATAGCGATAGGCGTCGAACGGCCGCTCACCGGCGCCGGACATGCGCGGAATGGGGCCATTGGCAGTTTCTTCCACAAGGTCCGGCACGAGAGCAAGCGAGCCGCCGCTTGCCGTTTCGAGCGGGACGGTAGATGCCTCTTGCGGCATGAGGGCCGGCGCCGTCGTGTTATGCGCCAGGGTCTGGTGCGGATCCGCAGTGATCGTTGCAGGGCCCGTGGCGCTGTTGTCAGCGACGCTGTTGCCCACGCGCGTCTCGACGATCCCTGCTTCCATGCTGGGTCGCCCACCCATCGGGTCCTCGACCAGGATCAGCCGCGCCACCACGCCAATGACGATTATGGCGATCAGACCGAAGAAGATACGGGCAAGAGGAAGATGCGGACGCCCGAGGCGGCTTTGCGCCCGCTGCTTGCGACCGGTCAGGGGCGTTGAAAGGTCATTGGCCATGGCGGCGATCCGGCCCGAACAAGGGGTTCACAAGAAAGGCGCCCCGGCGAATCAGGCCGGAGCGCCTTGAGTTTAGCATGCGTTGGGCTTTACTCGGCCACGGGAGGGAAAGCCTCGTCGGTTTCCTCGCCGGTGATCAGCTTGATCGCATATTGCAGCTGGGCATCTTCGGCGGCTTCCTGGGGCACATAGACCGAAGAGCCGGCTGTGCTTTCTTCCTGACCCTCGATGGTAATGTGACCGGCAAGACCCGCCTCACCCACGATCTCATCGCGGCCCTGGAACTCCTCGGGCACGACCTGACGGATTTCGATGTCGGGGGTGATGCCGAGCGCCTGGATGGAGCGATTATTGGGCGTATAGTAGCGGGCGGTCGTCAGGCGCATGGCGCCGTCGGGGCCAAGCGAGATGATCGACTGCACCGAACCCTTGCCAAAGGAGCGCGTGCCCACAAGGGTGGCGCGCTTGTGATCCTGCAGGGCACCCGCCACGATTTCGGCAGCCGATGCGGAGCCGCCATTGATCAGCACAACCATGGGAACATCGGCAAGCTGCTCGTCGAGCGGATCGGGCTGAGCGTCATACCGTGCGCTTTCGCTTTCGGTGCGGCCGCGGGTCAGCACGACGGCGCCCTGCTTGAGGAAGGCGTCGGCGACAAAGACCGCCTGGTCGACAAGGCCACCAGGGTTGTTGCGCAGGTCGAGCACGATGCCTTCCGGTGCGGCGCCGTCACGCTCTTCGTAGATTTCCTTGATTGCGTTCTCGATGCCGATATAGGCCTGAGCCGAAAAGCGCGAGAGACGCACGATAGCCACGTCGCCTTCCATGCTCCAGCGCACGGCGCGCATGGCGATGGTGTCGCGGGTCAATTCAAAGGTCAGGGGCTGGTCGACGCCCTCGCGTGCAACTGTCACGGTGATGTCGGTGCCGATAGGCCCGCGCATCTTGCCCACGGCTTCATCGAGCGTCAGGCCCTGGATCGAGGCGCCGTCGAGTTCGATGATATAGTCATTGGCCATAATGCCGGCGCGCGCGGCTGGGGTGTCGTCGATCGGCGAGATCACCTTGATCACGCCGTCTTCCATTGTCACCTCGATACCGAGTCCGCCAAACTGGCCGGATGTATCCTGGCGCATTTCGTCGTAATCAGCGGGCGGCAGATAGCCCGAATGCGGATCGAGCGAGGAAAGCATGCCCTGGATCGCAGCGCGGATCAGTTCTTCCTCATCCGGCGGATCAACATATTCGGCGCGGATGCGATCGAAGATCTCGCCGAAAAGGTTGAGATCGGCATAGATTTCAAGGGGGTCGCGGGGCTCCCGGTCGAGCTCTTCCGCCGATGGCTCGGGCTGTTCGCCACTAGGATTGGGCTCTTCCACCGGCGCTTCTGGTGCCGGCTGATCCTGTGCAATCAGCCCGACGGCCGGCACGAGCAGCGCCACACCGAGGACGGCGGCGCGAAAGGTGGTCAAGCGCATATGGATTTATCCCGTCTGTTCGTTCTCTGCCCACCAGCCTTCGGGGTCGATGGGTTCGTTGTTCTGTCGCAGTTCAATATAAAGCGTCGGCTGGGCGTTGCCAGCATTGGTCGTCACCGTCCGTCCAATTGTGCGTGATCCCATCGTGCCGAGCGGCTCGCCCATCAGCACGAACTGACCGATATCGATCGAGATCGTATCAAGCCCGGCGAGGAGTGCAGTATAACCCTGGCCCGTATTGAGAATGACGATCTGGCCGTAATTGAGATAGGGCCCCTTGTAGAGCACCCAGCCATCGGCGGGAGCGACCACCTGGGCATCGGCGCGGGTGACGATCGACTGGCCCTGCGAAATGCCGCCAAAGCCGTCACCGGCGCCGAATTGCACCACGGTCACACCATTGGCGGGTTGGGCAAGATAGCCCTGGGCTAACTGAAAGGGCACGGCCGGCTCTGTGCGGGCAGTGTTGGCAAAGGCCAGCGCAATGGCCTCTGCGGACAGCTGCGGCAGGTCCGGGTCAACCGGCGCGGTGGGCGATGTAGTCTGGTTGGCCCGGGCCGAAAGGGCGGCAATCAGCTCGCGCAGGGTGCTGGCGCGTTCGGCAAGGTCAACGGCCGCCTGCTCCTCGGCGGAAAGTGCCGCTCCCGCGGTTTCGATTCCCTGCTTGCGCGCCGCGATCAAGGTGGCGATGCGCAATTGCTCTTCCTCGAGCACGGCATAGTTGGCCTTGAGCGTTGCCTCTTCGGCAAGCGCCTGATCCTTGATGAGCATCAGTGCCTTGAGATCGGCGGCGACGGCATCGGCCCGGGCGCGCAGCTGCGGCACGATGGCGGCAATCAGCATGGCGCCACGTGCCGAACCCAGAGCATCGGTGGGATCAACGATCAGAGCCGGGGGTGGATTGAGCGAAATACGCTCGAGCGCTGCGAGAACGTTGGCGATCTCGGCATCGGCGCCATCGAGCCGTCCGCGCACGTCGAGTTCGTCAACGATCAGGTTGGACAGGCGCTCTTCCACATCGGCGACTTCAATTTCGGCGAGCTTGACGCGTTGTCCGGCGGCGATCAGGGCAGCGTTCTGCCGCGTGCGATCGCCCTCCATCTCGGCGATCTCGGCCTTGAGCGCGTCGATGCGCTCGCGGCTGAGCTCGAGCGAGGCTTCGACTTCGGCGAGATCGGCGGCGCGGCTTTCGGCAGAAGCCGGCTCGTCTGCGGTGGCCTCACTGGTCTGTGGAGAGGTGGCCGGCTCGGTGGGCTCAGCAGCAGGGGCAGCCGGTTCGGACGCGCTTGTCGGGGTTTCAGCAGGTGCCTGGGCCTCGGTCTGAGCCAAGAGCGGCAAGACGAGAGCTCCTGTCAGCACAAGGCCGCCAAGCATGGCTCTGACAGTGCTGTCCAGCCCAAGCGGCATGGCAACTCCCCAATGCTGGCGCCACCACGGCGGGGTCGCCCGAATCACTGTTCGCGAGATTAGCAAGCGGGTGGAAAACCACAGGTTAACAGTGCTTAACCATGTTTGCCGCAAAGCCTCCGTGGCTCACCTAGAGTCGGGAAACGCTGAAATTGTGGCAGACCATGTCAATCGCCGCGGTGATAAGGGTGACCCGAGAGAATGGTTGTGGCGCGATAGAGCTGTTCGGCCAGCATGATGCGCACCAGTTGATGGGGCCAGACCATGGGCGAAAAACTCAAGGCCAGGTCGGCGCTGCGCACGAAATCGGGATCGATGCCATCGGCTCCCCCGATGACGAAGGAGACCGCCGGCCGCCCATCGTCACGCCAACGCGCGATGGTCTGGGCAAAGGCGTCCGAACCGATCCCCTTGCCGCGCTCGTCGAGCATGACGAGAACGCCGTCCGGCAAGGCTGCGCGGAGGCCCTTGGCTTCCTCGACCTTACGCGCCGCGGCGGAGCCGGCACGCGATTCACTGAGTTCAGAAACATCAAAGCCGGTCAGGGCGAGCGGTTTGCCGCTCTGCTGGGCACGTTCGAGATAGCGGGACACAAGCTCGCGCTCGGGGCCGGACTTCATCCGGCCCACGGCGGCTATGGCTATGCGCATAGGCTTATTCCAGCGGGCGCTCGATCAGTGGGCGTCGGCCGCGAAATCGGCCTGCCACATCTTTTCGATGTTGTAGAACTCGCGCACTTCGGGGCGGAAGATGTGGACGATCACATCGCCGGTATCGACCAGGACCCAGTCGCAATGGGGCAGGCCTTCGACCCGCGGCTTGCCGAAGCCGTTGTCGCGCAAGGCGCTGATGATCTGGTCGGCCACCGCGCCCACATGGCGCTGGGAACGGCCCGAGGTGACGATCATGTGATCGGCGAGCGAGGACTTGCCGGTGATGTCGACCGAGACGGTTTCCTCGGCCTTGGCATCATCGAGCGTGTTGAGAATGAGGTCGACGACGGAAAGAGCAGGAGTGGCCACTGGGGCATCCTTGGTCGTCACGGTGTTGTTGGGCGTGGCCATCAGAAACGGCCTTCCGCCCATGCGTGTGCATGGGTCATGCGTTGGATCAGCATCCTTGGTTGTTGATCGGAATATTTCAGCGTCTTGGCAAACGGCAAGCCGTCAGTTCCTGTTCAAGACAACGATCATTCCGCCCAATATGCGCTTTTGGAGTCTTTTTCGCAAGATCAGGGCTCAATTCTTCCGTTCCGCGCGAATGGCGCTCGAAGACAGGCTCGATTGGCGTCCGTGCAGATAGACCCAGGCAGGCGGGCGCAGCCCGGCAAGCGTCGGGGCGTCCTCCCCGTCGATCCGCCCGGGCGCAAGGGCCAGCGCGGCACGCGAAGCCAAGGCGCGTCGCGACGATCCGGGCCTTGCATAGACCGCGATCGGCATGAGGCGCGCGATGTCGTGCCAGCGCTCCCAGCGGTGAAAATCGGCCAGGCTATCGGCCCCCATGATCCAGACGAAGCGCCGGTCGGGCAGGGTGGTCTTGAGAAAAGCAAGCGTCTGCCAGGTAAAGCGAAAGTTTTTTTCGTCCTCGAACCCCGTAACCTTGATACGCGGATTCTTGATCATCTCCCTGGCATTCAGAACACGCTCGGAGAGCGGCGCCAGCTCGGCGTGGCTTTTCAGCGGGTTGCCTGGAGTTACCAGCACCCAGAGTGCATCGAGTTCCAGGCGGCGCAGCGTCTCCTCCATCACCAGCACGTGGCCCTGGTGGATGGGATTGAAGCTGCCGCCAAACAGGCCAATTCGCATGCCTGCGGCCGAATGCGGCAGGCTGGTCACGCCGGAAATGCGGGCGATTGCAGTCACTCTTCACCTCTCCCTTTGGGGGAGAGGTAGCCGCGACGCGGCGGGTGAGGGGGCCTAGTTGGTGCCAAAGTTCTACTTAAGGCCCCCTCACCCCTCCCTCTCCCCCAGAGGGAGAGGGGGCGCAAGAGCCTAGGCATCAAAGAATGGCCGCTTCTCATCACGCCCGCAACTGCCCGTCGCCGCGCACGCGATATTTGAAACTCGTCAGCTGCTCCACTCCCACCGGCCCGCGGGCGTGCATCTTGCCCGTCGCAATCCCGATTTCGCCGCCAAACCCGAATTCACCGCCATCGGCAAACTGGGTCGAGGCATTGTGCATCAGGATGGCGCTGTCGATTTCGTTGAAGAATTTTTCGACCGCTGCCGGGTCCTCGGCGATGATCGCCTCGGTGTGGTGGCTCGAATAGTGTTCGATATGGGCGATCGCCGCTTCAAGGCTTTCGACGACCCTGACCGAGATGATCGCGTCTTCGTATTCGGTCTTCCAGTCTTCTTCCGTCGCCGGCTTTGCTTCCACAATCAAGGACTGCACCATCGCATCGCCTCGGATTTCGCAGCCCTTGGCCAGAAGCGCATCGATGATGGGCTTGAGGTGCGTCGGCACGACATCTTTGTGCACGAGCAGCGTTTCGGCTGCTCCGCAAATGCCGGTGCGCCGCATCTTGGCGTTGAGCGTCACGGAAACGGCCTTATCGAGATCGGCGGAGCGGTCGATATAGACATGCACCAGCCCTTCGAGATGGGCAAAGACCGGCACCCGCGCTTCGGACTGGACGCGCGCCACCAGCGACTTGCCGCCGCGCGGGACGATCACGTCAATTGCGCCATCGAGCCCGCCGAGCATTTCCCCGACTGCGGCGCGGTCGGTCGTTGGGACCAGTTGCACGCCATCCTCGGGCAGGCCGGCCTGCTTGAGCCCAAGCCGCAGGCACTCGACCAGCGCGCGCGAGGAATAGACGCTGTCGCTCCCGCCACGCAAGATAACCGCGTTGCCGGACTTGAGGCACAATGCACCGGCATCTGCCGTCACATTGGGCCGGCTTTCATAAATGACGCCGATGACCCCGAGCGGGGTGCGCACGCGCTCGATATGCAGCCCATTGGGCCGGTCCCATTCGCTGATGATCGCCCCGACCGGATCGGGCAGTTCGGCAATGGCGCGCAGGGCATCGACAATGGCGTCGAGCCGTCCGTCGGTCAGCAGCAACCGGTCCTGAAAGGCTTTTGTCATGCCCTTTTGGACGGCGTTGTCCATGTCGAGCGCATTGGCGTCAAGAATCTGGGCCTTGCGCATGCGCACCGCCTCGGCCGCCCCGATCAGCGCCGCGTGCTTGCGCTCGGCGCTTGCCGTGGCAAGTTTGGATGAAGCAGCCTTGGCCCGCCGCCCGAGGTCGAGCATGATGGTGGCCAGATCCGTTGAAGTCACGTCAGCTGCGATCATAGGCCCATTCCTCCATTGCCCCGGTCAGCACCAGATTGTCCCGGTGGATCATTTCGCTCCGATTGCCGCTGCCGAGCAGTTCCACCATCGAGTTGCTGCGCTTGCCCATGACGAGCCGGGCATCCTCGCTATCGAGCCCGGCAAGGCCCCGGGCAATTTCCCGCCCATCGGGATCGAGCACCGCCAGTGTATCGCCGCGCTCGAACGCGCCGGTAATTCTGGTGATCCCGATCGGCAGGAGCGAGCGCCCGTTCTTGAGCGCGCCCGCCGCGCCGGCATCGACCTGCAATGTTCCAGCGACGTTCAACGTGCCCATGATCCAACGTTTTCGCGCCTGGGCCCGCGAACGGGCCGGGTGAAAAAGCGTATGCCGTCCGCCTTCGGTCAGGGCTTGCAGAGGATGGTTCTCCGTGCCCTTGGCGATGATCATCGCTGTGCCGGCAAGGGTTGCGATCTTGCCCGCTTCTACCTTGGTCGTCATGCCGCCGCGTGAAAGGTGGCTCGCCGCGCCGCCGGCCATGGCTTCGATCGCCGGGGTGATCGCTTCGACAACGGGAATATGGGTTGCGTCCGGGTCCCTGGCGGGAGGCGCGGTATAGAGCCCGTCGATATCGGACAGCAGCACCAGGCAATCGGCTTCGATCATGGTGGCGACGCGCGCCGAGAGCCGGTCATTGTCGCCATAGCGGATTTCGGCAGTGGCGACGCTGTCGTTTTCGTTGAAGATCGGGATGGCGCCGAGCCCGAGCAGGGTCGTGACCGTCGTGCGCGCATTGAGATAATAACGACGCTCTTCGGTGATGTTGGGCGTGATCAGGATCTGCCCGGTGACGATTCCATGCCGCCCCAGCGCCTCGGCCCAAGCCTGCGACAGGGCAATCTGCCCCGCACTTGCCGCCGCTTGCGATTGTTCGAGCGTCAGCGACACCGCAGACAGCCCCAGCAGCCCCCGCCCAAGCGCAATGGCGCCCGAGGACACGACGACGATGTCGCGCCCCTCGGCTTTCAACGCGGCAATGTCGGCTGCCAGATCGTCGAGCCAGGATTTTCTGAGCTTGCCGGCTTTATCGACCAGCAGCGCCGAGCCGATCTTGATGGTGATGCGGCGATAGGGGGCAAGTGCGTTGGTCAAAGGGAGGCATCCCCCTCACCGACCCGGCCGTAGGCCAGGCCACCTCTCCCCGAGAGGGAGAGGAACAGGGAGTGGAGTTTGCCGCCATTCTTCTCCCTCTCGGGGAGAAGGTGGCGCGTAGCGCCGGATGAGGGGGAGATCAAGGCGTCCATTTTTCTTCCGTCTTGGGCGCATGGAGGGCCGCTTCTTCCGCCCGGCTCTCGTCGATCACCGCAAGCACGGAATAGAGCACTTTTTCGACGCCCTCGCCGGTCGCGCCGGAAATGGCGTGAACTTCAGCCTTGCTGGCCTTCTTGAGCGCCTTCACCTTATCCTTCAACTCTTCTGGCGAAAGCGCGTCGACCTTGTTGAGCACGACGATTTCAGGCTTATTCGCCAGCACATCGGCATAGGCGCCCAGTTCGTAGCGCACCGCCTCGTAGACATGGGCCACGTCCTCATTGGTCCCATCGATCAGGTGAATCAGCACGCCGCAGCGCTCGATATGGCCCAGGAACCGGTCGCCGATACCGATGCCTTCGCTCGCCCCTTCGATGAGGCCCGGAATGTCAGCCAGCACGAATTCACGTTCGCCCGCTTTGACGACACCGAGATTGGGGTGAAGGGTCGTGAATGGATAATCGGCGATTTTCGGCTTGGCCGCCGAAACCGCTGCCAGAAATGTCGACTTGCCGGCATTGGGCTGGCCGACAAGACCGGCATCGGCGATCAGCTTCAACCGCAGCCAGATGCCTTTTTCCATGCCTGGCTGGCCGGGATTGGCATGGCGCGGCGCCTGGTTCGAGGAGGTCTTGAAATAGGCATTGCCGAACCCGCCATTGCCGCCCTTGAGCAGGACCACCCGCTGGCCGATCTCGGTGAAATCGGCGATCAGGGTTTCCTGGTCTTCCTCAAAGATCTGGGTGCCCTTGGGCACGCGCAGCACGATGTCTTCGCCATTGGCGCCAGCCCGGTTCTTGCCCATGCCGTGAATGCCGGTCGGCGCACGGAAGTGTTGCTGATAGCGGAAGTCGATCAGCGTGTTGAGCCCTTCGGCGCAGACCGCCACGACATCGCCGCCGCGCCCGCCATTGCCGCCATCGGGACCGCCGAACTCGATGAATTTTTCACGGTGAAAGCTGACAGCGCCACCGCCGCCGTCACCGGACTTGATATAGACCTTGGCCTGATCGAGAAATTTCATGTGCGTCGTGCCTTCCAGACGCCAAGCGTCAATTGTGTGTCGATATGCTCCACCTCGGCGTCGCGCGCAAGGCAGAGCAACCAGCTTCGTCCGGTTTGCGTAAATCCGAGCTTGTGCTGGATCGCGAGCGAAGCGTGGTTGAAATGAAAAACGCCCGAATAAACTACCGGCGCCTTGCTGGCCTCGAAAAACCAGTCAAGCGCTGTCGCGGCCGCCTCGGTCATGATGCCCTGACCCCAAAAGGGTTTTCCCAGCCAATAGCCGATGATGGGCCCATCTGGTCCGGGATGAAACCCGACATGGCCCACATAGCCGCGCCCCTTGAGCTCGATGGTGAAATTGGCGTCCTCGACAGCCATGTCGGTGTGTCGGGTCCTGAGCCAGGCCTCGGCATCGGCAAGGGTATAGGGGAAGGGCACGCGCGCGAGATTTCCCGCCACCTCGAAGTCATTGAGATATCGCGCGATGGCACTTGCATCCTGCGGACGTGGCGCCCGCAGGATCAGGCGGTCCGTTTCGATGATGGGCAGCATCATGGCACCGCCTCGGGCGCGATCATCGGTGCGCTCCCCTGACGCTCGCCAACGCCGACCCAACTCGCCGCACTCCTGTCGGCTTTGCGGGCCTGCCAGTCCGTCCGGCTCAGTGCGGTCGTGACGTGCTCGACATTATGCTGCAGCGCCTGGGAAAAGCGCAGCTCCTTTCCCGTTGCGACAAAGCCGAGCCGCGCCTTGAGCCGGAGCGAAGCCAAATTGTTGCGGTGAGCGCTCGAACGAATTGTCTCCTGGCGCGTGCCATCGAAATGCCAGTCGATCAGGGCGCTCGCCGCCTCGGTCGCATATCCTCTGTGCCAATGGGGCCGGGCAATCCAGAAGCCGAGTTCGCTCGCCAGCATCACGCAGCCGATCAGGCCCTTGCGCTTGTGCTCGACGATGAAGAGTGCCTTTTCGGGCCTCGCCTCCGGCGCCGCGCGCAAAAAATCCTGCGCCATCGAGAGCGTGAACGGCCACGGCACGGGCGTCAGCCACCGGGCAACCGCAAATTCGCTGATGCCCAGCGTATAGCAGGGCGCATCCTCGAGACGCGGCGCGCGCATAATCAGTCTTTCGGTTTCGAGAACGGTCATCTCTTCTCGAACTCCAGCCGCATGAACATGACCCTCTGGCCCTCAAGCGTGCCTTTTTCGTCCGTACCTTCCCCGATTTCCCGGAACCCCAGTTTTTCGAGCACTTTTCGCGACTTGGTGTTGACCAGAAGCGCACGCGATCGCAGCCCTTGGGCCCCTCCTGCGCGCGCTGCCGCAACCATCGCTTCACCCGCTTCGGTAGCAAAACCCTGCCCCCAGAACGGCTCGCCCAGCCAATAGCCAAGCTCGGGCAGTGCCTCAGCCTCCATGCGCAGACCGATGATCCCGATCAGCTTTTCACCCGCTTTGATAGCAAAGCATTTTTCCTCGGGGCTCGGCACGACCTCTTCAATGAAAAAGCGCGCATCGTCCTCGGTATAGGGAAAGGGCAGACGGGACATAACCCTATGTACGCGCTCGTTATTTGCCAGTTTCGCAATGTCCGGAGCATGCGCCATGATCGGCTCGACAAGCGTCAGGCGCGCGGTGGTCAGCGTCGTGGGCAGGCGGTCCTTGAGGGCGGTCATCGTGGTGCTCCAGAATACGAAAAGGGGAACCGGCTGACCGGTTCCCCTCTCAAGCTCTGGTGTGTTGCCAAACGCTGCCGGGGAACTGGTCACCGGCGGGTTTGTCAAGCCTGCCGGGTTATTCGGCGGCCTCTGCCGGGATGACAGACACGTGTACTTTATTGTTCGCGCGGGTGCGGAACGCGACGCTGCCATCGACCAGAGCATAGATCGTGTGATCCTTGCCCAGGCCAACACCGGTGCCGACAGCCCACTTGGTGCCGCGCTGACGAATGATGATGTTGCCGGCGACGACGGCTTCGCCGCCGAACTTCTTCACGCCGAGACGACGGCCAGCGGTATCACGACCGTTGCGGGATGAACCGCCTGCTTTCTTATGTGCCATGGTCTAGCTTCCTCTTATTCCTGATCGGCCTTGGGAGCGGCCTTTTTGGCCGGGGCCTTCTTTGCCGGCTTTTCAGCCGCTTCGCCTTCGGCAGCAGCCTTCTTGGGCGCAGCCTTCTTCGGCGCGGCCTTGGCCTCGGTTGCCTCGGCAGCATCTGCCTTTGGCGCAGCCTTCTTGGCCGGAGCCTTTTCAGTCACGGCATCCGTCGTGTCTGCCTTGGCGGCAGCCTGGATCGTCGGCTTGGCGCCGCCGGTCAGGATTTCGGTGATGCGGACCGTGGTCAACAGCTGGCGGTGACCGTTGCGGCGACGCGAATTGTGACGACGACGCTTCTTGAAGATGATGACGGTCTTCTGCTTCTTGGTCTCGACGAGCTCGGCCGCAACCAGGGCGCCTTCCACCAACGGCGCGCCGATGGTGTCGCCAACCATCAGGACTTCGTCGAAGGTGACGATGTCGCCAACTTCAGCGTCGAGCTTTTCGATCTTGAGGACGTCATTGGCAGCAACCTTGTACTGCTTGCCGCCCGTCTTGATGACTGCAAAAGTCATATGCACAACCGAACGGAGTAAGCGCCCGGTCCCTTTTCTGTCGCGCCCTGCGGCACCGCGGCTCTCATGCCTGCCTGCGGTTTTTACGGATGTAGGCCAAGGTTTTGGCCGGCAGCCTCGAGCAGCGTTTTCAAACAAAACCAGCGCACCGGTCGGGACCAGTGCGCATTGGATCGGGCGCTTATCGGGAAAAAGGGGGAAAGAGTCAAGCGCCATCGCGGTTGTCGAGGGCGCCTGCAACGCTTAGCTTTGGCCGTTCGGATACCAGTTCCGCAAGCGCACTTCGGTATGCTCGCCGATCCCGGTTTCAAGCACCGACAGGTCGCTCTCTCCATAGTGATACGGATAAAGGATCGCGGGTTTGAAGGAATTGACCGCCTCGACGGCCTGATCGGGCGTCATCGTATAGGGCAGGTTCATGGGCAGGAACGCAACGTCGATGTCGCTCAGCGCCAGCATATCCTCGGTCGGCTCGGTGTCGCCCGCCACATAGACCTCGATGTCGCCAAAGCTCAGGACATAACCATTGCCAACACCCACCGGGTGATAGTTCATCCGGTCTTCCGTCGTGTTGTGCGCGGCAATGACCCGGAGCGGTATGCCATCGATCTCGCCGCTCTCGCCATTGGCAAGGGAAGTTGCATTAGCCTTGAAGCTTTCAGGCAGCTTGTCGAACACATCGCCATTGGTCACGAGCGGAAGAGAACCCGCGACGGCCTCGAGGGTCGGCACGTCGAAATGGTCGCCGTGACCGTGGGTAATCAGGATCGCCGTTGCGGGGGGCAAACCTTGATAGAGCGCGGCCCCGCCGACCGGGTCGACATAGATGACCTTGCCGTTCCATTCGAGCACAAGACTTGCATGGTCAACGGGATGAATGACGAGGTCGCCCTCGCTCGTGGAGATCGTATCGGCCATGGGAGCGTCCTGGGCAAAGCTGGTGCCGGCAAGATTGCCGACGATGCCAGCCAAAGGCAAGCCGGCCAAGCCAGCTACGATGGTGCGTCGCGTAACCATAAGTCTTTCCCTCTAGAGTTGTGATGATCGCTCCACCCTAACGCCGCTGTGCAACGCAGGGATGGGTGCGCACGAAGTTGTGAGGATGCGCGTGCGGCGCCGATTTATGTGTGGCACTGAAGTAAATGGGGTGTTGCAGCCCTCGCTCCTCTATGCCATAAGCCGCCCCGTATCGACCGGCCGGAACGTAGCCCGTTCCTTTTCGATCTCGCGGAGAGATGGCAGAGCGGTTGAATGCACCGCACTCGAAATGCGGCATAGGGGCAACTCTATCGGGGGTTCGAATCCCTCTCTCTCCGCCACTTATCAGTCATCGAGACAGCTGGAGCTGCCACCGCATCGGGAGCGGATTTGTCATGGCGTCGCGTTGCATCGCCTTTCCAAGGGGCTGGAGGCTAAGCCGTGTCCGTCTAGACGGCTCATGACTGCTTTTCCCGTGCTCTAGACGCGGACTTCATCGCCACCGCGTTCGCGCGTGGAATGAACCATCCAGAACAAGAAAAAATAGAAGCTTGCGACGGCAATAAAGGTGAACCAGCCGGGCACCGGGCCGGTCGATGCCTGTTCGATGAAGACGGCTAGGGGCCGTTGCGGATCGAGATGAACGCCGGACTGCAGATCCGGAGAGGCGATTTTGAGAAGCCAAGCCAGGAGCAGGATCAGAAACATCCAGATGTAGTTGCGGCGAAGTCGCCTTCCCAAGGCGCGCTGAAAGGTAATGCGAAATTTCGGGTGGCGCAGGTCCTGCGCCAGCACCAGGAGCCATGGCTCGGGACCGCCCTGTTGTTCGGGGCCGAAGAATTGCCCGAAATAGTGCCGTTCGAACTGCCGCACGCGCATGCGGTAGACATCGAAAAAGCGGTACCGCCGCGCCTCGACGCCAAGAAGCAATGTGACGATGACCATGGCAAAGAGGACGAGTCCGTGGTGGGCCGTGGGCGTAGAGAGCGTCACCGATAACATGGCGGCGACGACGGTGATCGCCCAGTTGGTCGTCAGATCAAGTCGCGAGCGCCACGCGTTGAGCCGGCCCATCTCGGCACGATAATAGTGGATCATCGCATTGGTCGCCTCCGCGGGTGTCGTGGGCAGGGAGGCGGGCGGAAGAGGATCAGGTTCGCTCATTTTTCGCTCGGGGCAGCAGTCGTCCTTGCTTAACGCAGCAAGGGGCCAAAGAGCCCAGCATCGGAACGGCGAGAGAACAAGCAGGTGGCAGAGAGCGGCAACCCCGGTGGCGTCGAGCGCCAGACCGGCATGCCTGGCCCATCCGTGTGCGGGCGGCGGACGAACGCTCAATGTCTCGCCCAAGGTAATCTTTACTTCCTTTGGCGACGAGCGGATCCTGATCGCCGATATCGTCTCGCCACAAAGCATCTGCAATGTGGGGGGATATTCAGCGGTTTGCGTCAGCTTCGTTGATGTCTTTCGCGAGCACGGGGTCAAGCTCAAAGGCCATGCGAACATCGTCGGGCCGTAGATCATGCTTTGCTGAACTGGCCGCACCGTTGCGCCGCTAGCAAACCAATCCTAGCGGCGGCACTCCTGAGGCGTTAAGCCGAAGCGACGTTTGAAACAGGTGGCGAAATACTGACTTGATGTGAATCCGGCCTCGAGCGCGATGTCGGTGACAGTGGCGGTAGCCCTTTCCGAGAGCCATCTTTTAGCCGCTTCAAGACGGACCATCTGCAAGTATCGCACCGGCGTCATGTTGGTTAGTGCCTGACAATGCTGAGAAAACTGCGTCCGTGACAAGCTGCATTCGGTGGCCATGTTGTCGAGCGTCCATTGCTCGTCGAGCGCATGAGGCAGGCGATCGAGAAAGATCTGCACTGTGCGTTTCGAGCTCGCTAGGTCCTCGTCGAGCACTGGCGACTGATGCTCCAGCTGCTCGGTAAACTGCAGGAGCATCAACGAAATCAGCAGCCGCAGCCGCGTTTCACTGCCGGTGATGTCGTTGCCTGCCACGAGTTCGGCTATATCGTGAAAGCTTCGTGCCACCTCACGACTGGCATTAAGCACATGCTGCTCGTTGCGCGACAGCAGCGTCGTCAGCCGCGCCGTGTCGCGCTCCGGCCAGGCCATCCAGTCGGGCCAAAGCCAATCTTCGTGCGGCCGGCGCACACCGACATCGAAGAGCACCCAAATGATCTGGCTGGCCGAGACATGCGGATCGCCAAACTGGTGCAACTGCCAGGGCCGCACCACGAACATCTGCCCCTCTGTCAATTCGTGCCGCTGCCCGTCAACCTTGAGCACCATCGAGCCGCGCGCCAGGTAAGCTATCTTGACACCCTCGTTGCAATGCTCCTTGAGCCCCCAGTCCTGCGAACGCGCCGCGTCCCAGCCGCCAACCGAAAGCACTTGGGGCAGCGCGTCGCCCAGCGGCTTGCCGGGATATTTGCGCCGCGTCCAGGCATTTAGCGTCACCTTGCCCTCGAGCGCGGCCTGGAAAAGGTCGGCGCAGTTCCCGGCATACATCAGCGCCCCGGGTTCGGTGAATACGGCCGGACGTGACAATGCCTTCTGGCGCGCTTCGGCGTTCATGTGACGGCTTCCCCCCGTGTATAAAATCTACCAGTGATCTTATTCGAACGCGCGGCGCTTTTTCCTGCGCAATGATCGTCACGTCCGCTTCTGGTCTTCAGGCTAGAGAGTTGGATGCCTCTAAGTCAATAAGAGTGGCGAAAAGCGCTGCCATAAAGACTAGAGAGGCAATGGAGGAGTTTGGGTCGACGCCCGCTGCGGCTGCGTTCGATTCTTGCCGAGAGTATCGGTTGCAATGCTTGTTGCACGTACCTCAGGCGGGTCCGGAGCGCCGGATCGAGGGGAGAAAGCATGAAGCTCGGCATCAATCTGCTGTGCCTGACCGATTTCGTGACCGAAGCCCACCTGCCGGCGATCCGGCAGCTCAAGGCACTCGGCTATGACGGCGTGGAAGTGCCGGTGCTGTCGGGCGACACGGGCCACTATGCCTGGCTGGCGCGCGAACTCGACGCCATTGGCCTGGAGCGCTGCACGACCTCCATTGTGCCTAGCCCCGATAGGAGCCCCATCTCAGCCGACGCCGAAACTAGAACGAAAGGCCGCCAGCACCTTGATTGGGCCCTCGATTGCGCCATTGCGCTGGGCGCCCAGAGCGTCGGAGGCCCTATTCACGCTCCGATTGGACACTTCACTGGCGCCGGGCCCACGGAAAGCGAGCTCTCCTACGGCGCCGAGGCGCATCATGCGCTGGCGACCCGCGCCGAGCGCCACGGCATCTATCTCAGCCTTGAACACCTTAACCGCTTCGAGACCTACTTTCTCAACACCACGACCCAGTGCCGCGACTATGCGCGTCGGGTTGATCATCCGGCCTGCCGGATCATGTACGATACCTTTCACGCCAATATCGAGGACCGCGACCAGGTCGAGGCCTACGAGATCGTCGCGCCGCATGTCGGCATCGTCCACATTTCTGAAAACGATCGGGGCATCCCCGGGCGAGGTCACATCGACTTTGCTGCCATAATTGGCGCGGTGCGCCGCTCGGGCTATGATGGCTGGGTAACGCTTGAAGCCTTCGGCGCAGGGCTGCCGGCGATCGCCGCGGCGACGCGCGTGTGGCGCCCGCTGTTTCCGGACTACGATACGCTGTTCGCCGAAAGCGCCGCTTTTATCCGCAGCACCTGGGACGCTGCAGGCCGGGAGCTGGCGGCATGAGCGGCACGCCGGTCATTGAGATGCGCGGCATCACCAAGTCCTTTCCGGGTGTGAAAGCTCTTCGCGGCGTGTCCTTTGCTTGCGGCCGCGGCGAAGTGCATGCGCTCTGTGGGGAGAACGGTGCCGGCAAATCGACGCTGATCAAGATCCTGTCCGGCGTTTATCGGCCGGATGCGGGCGAAGTGCTGATCGATGGCGAAACGAAGCATTTCAGCCACCCGCAGCAGGCGCTCCTCGCTGGCATTTCGGTGATCTACCAGGAGTTCTCCCTGCTGCCCGAGCGCAGCGTGGCGCAAAACCTCTTTCTCGGCCGCGAACCGCTGCGCAATGGCCTCGTCGACAGCAAGGCCATGGTGGCCGAAACGCGTCGCGTGCTGGGACTTTTCGGCGTGCGCCACCGTATCGAGCCCGACACGCTCGTGGCCGATCTCGACGTGGCAAGCCAGCAGATGGTCGAGATCGCCAAGGCCGTGTCGCTCAATGCCAAGGTCATCGTCATGGACGAGCCGACCGCAGCGCTCAACGAGGCCGAATGCGAGGTTCTCTTCACCCTCGTCGAGCAACTGCGCGCCTCGGGCACTGCTATCATCTACATCACCCACCGCATGCGCGAAGTGACGCGCATTGCCGATCGGGTGACGGTGATCAAGGACGGCGAAGTGGCCGGCAGCTTCGACCAAGTGCCGGCACCGGAAGCGGTAGTACGCGCCATGGTGGGCCGCGATATCTCTGAATACTACCCGGAACCTGCCACGCCAGCTGAAATCGGCCGGCCGGTGCTCACCGTCGCCGGTGGCAACAACAGCGCCCTGCGCGACATCAACCTCGAACTGCGCGCCGGCGAAATCGTCGGCTTTGCCGGTCTTCAAGGGGCAGGGCGGACCGCACTCGCTATGGCGCTGTTCGGCGCCAAGTCTTTCGCCACTGGCACAATGACGCTCGACGGCGAGACGGTAAAACTGAACTCGCCCCGCGACGCCATCCGCGCCGGTATCGGCATGTTGCCCGGTGACCGAAAGGCCAGCGCCCTCGTCCTCATGCAATCGGTGCGCGACAACGGTATGCTGACGGCACGCGCCTTCGCCAATCTCTTCGGCACCGCAGATCGCAATCGCTTCACCGATGTCGACGGCATGAACGCCTTGCTCGACCGGATAAAAGTGCGCGCCCCCAGCTACGAGCAGGAAATGCGCTTCCTGTCCGGCGGCAACCAGCAAAAGGCCATTGTGGCTCGCTGGCTGGCGCTCAAGCCCAAGGTGCTGATCTTCATCGAACCCACCCGCGGCATCGATGTCGATGCGAAGGCAAGCATCTACCATCTGATGCGCGATCTCGCACGCGCCGGTACAGCGGTGATGATGGTTTCTTCCGACCTCCCCGAAATTCTTGGCGCCTCCGACCGTATCCTGGTCATGCGCGAAGGTCGCATCGTCGGCGAATTCGGCCGCTCGGCGACGGAAACCGAACTCATGCTCGCCGCCACCGGCGAAACGGATGTCGCGGCATGACCGACGCCTCCTTGCCCACGGCGCCCCGCCGCTTCCGCTTCGATCGCCACGCCTCGACCATTCTGCTCGTCGCGGCAATCCTGATTTATGTCGTCCTCGTCGTTGCCCTAGGCCAGACGCGCTTTCTGACGCTTGAAAACCTCGTCGCCATCCTTGGCCGCTCGATCACTCTTGGCATCACCGCCATCGGCCAGACCTTTGCGATCCTTGTCGCCTCGATCGATCTCAGCGTCGCAAGCCTCATCTCGGCCTCGGCTGTCGTCACATCGGTTGTGATGAATGGGGATCCCGCCATGATGCTTCCGGCTGTTGCAGCCGTCCTGGCGCTGGGTGCTGTGGTCGGCCTCATCAACGGCATCGTCATCGCCAAACTGGAAGTCAATCCGCTGATCGCAACGCTTGGCATGTCGCTGGTCATCCAGGGCGTGCTGTCCTACTACTACAACAACTTCGCCGGCAATGTGCCCGCCGAGTTCCAGATCTTCGCCTACGGTTCCTGGGGCATCGTGCCCTATTCGCTGCTCTTCATGTTCGCTTTGGCGGCGCTCGCCTGGTTCGTCCTGCGCTTCACCCGCTTCGGCTCGGACATCTATTCGGTTGGCGGCAACAAGGACGCCGCGCGCCTTGCCGGCATCAAGACGGCCAATGTCGTCATCGGCGCCCACGTCATCTGCTCGCTTTGTGCGGCAATCGCCGGGATCTACCTCGCCTCGCGCCTCCGCTCGGGCGCGCCCTGGATCGGTGCCGAGGGCGTCTACGATCTTGAATCCATCGCCGTCGTCGTCATCGGCGGCACCGTGCTGGCCGGCGGTCGCGGCGGCATCTGGGGCACCATGGCCGGCGTCATCATCTTCTCGCTGATCGACTCCATCTTCAACGTCGCCAGCGTCGACGCTTTCGTCAAACAAGTGCTGCGCGGCATCATCATCGTCGCCGCCGTCGCCTTCTATGCCGCCCGTTCGCAAAGGCCGGTAGCATGACCGACCAAACCCTCGCTCGCCCCGAAGCCAAAAAGCGCAGCCTGCCACACTTTAACCCAGTCTATGTCCTGGTCGTGGCGCTGATCCTCGCCATCATCGTCATGAACCCGGCCTTCGGCGAGCCGACCGGCTACATGAATTTTCTCAAACGCGTCACCGCGCTGGCGATCCTGTCGGCCGGAGCACTTTACGTCATCGTATCTGGGGGCTTTGACCTATCCGTCGGCTCCATCATGACGTTGACAGTGATCGGCTCGTCGATGCTGGCGAGCAACGATCCCAACTCCACCTATTGGATCATCCCCCTGATGCTGGGGATCGGCGCCGTGGTCGGCTTGGTCAACGGCCTCGTCGTCAGCTATCTGAAGGTTCCCTCTCTGATCGCCACCCTGGGCATGATGATCACGCTCAATGGTGTTGCCTTCATGTGGTCCGGCGGCGCCCCTCGCGGCTATCTGCCGGATACCTTCCGCTTTTTCGGCCGCTACAACATCACGGACGTGCCGGTGATCACGCTGCTGCCCATCGCGGTGATCTGTCTTTTCGGGTTCGGTGCCATTCTCTGGTGGGGCCTTCATCGCACCAATTTTGGCCGCCTGCTGCATGCCGTGGGCGACAATCCGCAGGCCGCGCGGCTGGCTGGCGTGCCGGTCGAGCGCGTGCGCATTTCGGCCTTCGTGGTATCGGCGCTGACCGCTGTTCTGGCCGGCGTCATCCTGGGCGGCCGGGCCGGCGTTTCGGTCGATATCGGCTCCGGCTTCGAGCTTCAGGCCATTACCGCCGCGGTGATCGGCGGCGCGCAGCTCCTGGGCGGCCGCGGCTCGGTTCCCGCAACGATCGCCGGCGCGCTGGCGCTCGAAGCCATCTTTACCCTGCTCAACCTGCTGGGGCTGGCGCAGCCCGTCCGGCTCGTGGTTCAGGGCCTCATTCTCATTGGCGCGGTCGCGCTGGCAACCTATCAGCGCAAGCGGTCGGGCCGATGAACTATAGCGGGCGGTGAGGAGCTGTCCGCTACTGACCTATCACAAGGGAGGAAAGACGTGAACAAGACTGTCATAACCTTTGCCGTGCTCGGTCTCATGACCGGTTCGGCAGCGGCCCAGGCGCCGAATTTCGACGACCCGGCCGAGTTCGACAAACAGCGCGAACAGCTGACGGCCACCTTCAATGGCCCAGCCGACCAGATCTACCGCCAATATGCTGGCAATGAGATGGTGGACACATCAGAATTCGCAACCGACGCGCCGTGGACCGTGTGCTTCTCTAATGCCGGGGTCAACAATCCCTGGCGCGTGGTGGGCTACACCAACATGACCGAGGAGGTGAAACTTCACCCCGAGATCGGCACCTTCACCCATGTCGACGCCGAAGGCTCCGACGACAAGCAGATCGCCGATATCGATGACCTCCTCGCCGGCGGCGACTGCAACATCCTTATCGTGTCGCCCAACTCGACCGCCGCGCTGACCCCGGCCGTCGAAAAGGCATGCGCGGCCGGTCTTCCGGTCATCGTCTTTGACCGTGGCGTGACCACCGATTGCCCGGTGACCTTCGTTCACCCCGTGGGTGGCTACGGCTTCGGTATCCAGGCGGCTGACCACATCATCGCCAATGTGCCCGAAGGCGGAAACGTCTTGATGCTCCGCATCCTGCCCGGTGTCGACGTGCTCGAAACCCGCGCTTCGGGTGCCCGCAACATGTTCGAAGAGGCTGGCCTCACCATTCTCGGTGAAGAATTCACCGATGGCGACAATGCCAAGACCAAGTCGATCGTTGAAGACTACCTGCAGCGCGGCAATATCGATGCCGTCTGGATGGATGCCGGTGCTACCGCCGTTGCCGCCATCGAAGCCTTCGAAGATCAGGGCATGGACATTCCGGTGATCACCGGCGAAGACCAGCAGGATTATCTGCAGAAGTGGCGTGATCTCGGCTTTGCCGGCATCGCCCCGACCTATCCGAGCTATCAGTGGCGCACGGCGATTATCGCTGCCGTTCAGACGCTCAAGGGCGAAGAAGTCCCGGGTCCTGAATGGGTGCTGCCGCAGCCGGCCATCACCCAGGACGTTCTGGACGACTACATCAACGAAAACATGCCGCCGCTCCACTACGCCATGTGCGGCTGCGAAGACATGCCGACCTACCCCGAAGCCTGGGGTGGCAACGAGTAAGTCCTTCCCAACGAGGACGAGGGGCGCCCACCGGGCGCCTCGCTTTTTTGCATGGGGGCCTTTGACTAATAACCCTAGCTGGCGAGAAGCGACGCCGCCACCACCTGACACTGGACCCGGATATCGGGCACGGCTTCGATCTCGAAAAAGCGCCCGCGCGTCAGGGGCCCCACCACACGAACCCGTTGCGAGACTCGGGCGTCGGCGTCGATCAGCGCACAATGGTCGTCAATGGCAAGGCCGATATGCATCTCATCGGCTTGCGCCGCCCCGGTGCGAACCAGATGCTGGATAAGCGGATTGCTGCTGGCGCGTACGTCAACACTGACGCCGCCGCAGTCATAGACGCGTTCGACGTGCATGATTTCCCGCTGATGAGTGCCGCGTGGCCGCAATGTTGCGCGGACAGTGTCGCCCACGCGCTCGATTCCAACGAATTCGGCAGCAACGAGCTTAACCTGCCCCTCGTTGACTGCTTGCGCCAGGCGGGCATGAAGATCAGGCGGCAGCCTGTGGCGGTGAACGTTCCACCACGGTCTAACATGGCGCAGGAATTGACTTTTTTCCCGCTGCGGCCAGCTTTGCCATAGCCGTTGGTTGTAGGGACGGAGGCCATCGACGACACTGCGCCAATCGCCACCACGGGCCTCTGTGTCACGAACAAGATCCCGAAACCATCGTGCGAGATAGGTCAGGCTCCTGCCGAACGGCACGTCGGCTGCATCGATGCTGATCGGCGCTATGTCACGATGCCCGGTGGGCAACAAACCGTTGCGCGACACGACGGTGATGGGCCCACGGTGGTTGGCCTCTGCAAGCGAGATCCAGGCATCCACCATGCTCAGGCCTGAGCCCAGGATCATGACTCGGGCATCCGGATCGAGCGGGGTGTCGCGTTCCGACCCCGATCGCACGGCTATGCCCAGGCCCCGCGCAGCCTGAGTCTCGTGCCCCACCGCCAATGCAGCCCAGCGGCTGAGGATGCTCGACCCGTCGGCAAGAAGAGTTTCAACGCCAGCCGGCATTTCGTTCAGCGCGAGAGCTTCTTCGCTTAAAACGAGCAGCCGGCCCGGCATGCGTGCGCCGGCTTCCCGCAGCACGTCTTCGAGATAGGCCCCATACAAACGCCGGGGCACGAAGACGAAAGCGTTCTCGTGCTTGCCGGGTTCATGCCGCTGCAGCCAACGCCAGAAGTGATGGGGATCGTCGGCGAAGGCGCTCATTCCCCGAGCGGGAACGTTGACGCGGTGGTGACGAAGACGGGCGGAATAGGCGAGCCCTTGGCCGAACCGGCCTTGCTTCTCGATAAGAGTGACCCGCAAGTCGGGGTCATCGGAACGCAGCAGATGGGCAGCAAGCAGAACCCCGCTGGCTCCACCGCCTATAATGGTGATCGATCTGCTGGCAGCGCTCACTTAGTGGTCCTCATTCTGAAAGAAGCTCTGGCAGAGCTTCGGCGCCTCCGAGCGCCGCCATTTGGCTCACACTGGTATCATCCAGTACGTCGGCGATCGCGTTGCGAACGTCCAGCATCAAATGGCGCACCTGACAGGTTTCGACATCGCAGTCGCTGCAGGGCTGATAGCGCGTTGTGTTCGCACAGGGAAAGGGGGAGCGGTCCAGATCGAGCGTGCCCACCGGGTTGGTCGTCGCATCACGGAATGGCTATCTCTCCACGGAGCCGCGCGAGTTCGAAGCGTGTCACGCGCACCCCGACCTCGATCTGCCAGTGTCCAGCCACCGGGATGGCGAAATCGTGGATGGCCCAGATACCATCGGTCTCGACTGCCTCGCGCCTGATCGACTCGATGCCAAGTTGGGAATTGGCGATGATGACCGACACGGCCTGAGCGCCCTTGGGATTGTGCTCCAGATCGAGGATCGTCACCTGGAAGCTAACCGTACCAACGCTTCCGGGATCGATCATGACCATGGCCATGGTGCTTCCATCGATCAGATGCTCCACGATCGGGTCGGCAGCTACGGTAGCTGCCGTCATCGGGGCCAGAGCTCGTGGTGGTGGCGTGAACCGCCAGCCGGCCACCAGAGCCAAGATTAGGACGATGATAAGGAGTTCCACGCCGATAGAGCGCCGCAGGTTTGATTGCGCTGACGTCTCGCCGGAAAGTGCGGGGGCGGTGAGCCAAAGACGATTCCAGAGCGCGAGTCCGAGGAGCGTCGCGACAAGCAGTAGTTTTGCACCCAGAATAAGGCCGTAAGGGCTCCACCACCGTTCACCGGGAGGGCCGAGCTGGATCACCGCCAGTGCCGCGCCGGACAGGACCAGTGGCGCCACTGCGAAAGGTATGATCTTCGAGAAAGCGGCCAGTGACTGGCCGGCGGCGTTGCTGCGATCTCTAAGCAGATGCCACAGCGGCAGCAGCGCCCCGGCCCAAAGCAAGATACCCGCGACATGCAGGAACACTGCCGGACGCGTTAGCCACTGAGGCTCTGCAGCGCTTGCGTGCCCGCTCAGAGCGAGCGACAGTGCAGCGATAGCGGATGCCGCCAGGCCAATATATCCGGCCCAGGGCGCTGTGCTGACCAGCGCGTAGACGGCAAGCAAGAAAGCAAGCGAAGTCGCGATCACCGTTGCGCCGTAAGATGTCGAAAGGCCCGCAGCCCAAGTGTCGGCATCGAACGCAGACGCCATCGTCAGTCCGAGCGCGTCAAGGCCCTGCAAAAGAAGGGTCGTGGGAGCGATCACCGCGCCAGCGATCGCAAGGGTCAATGCTGCAAACCCTGCCCTGACCGGCAGTGGAGCGATCGACTTGAATGCGGCGCCTCCTACGCCAGCAAACAACGCCATGAACAACAAGGCCTTTGTTGCCCATAGAGCGAAGGATACCGCCGGGTCCGAGGCCATCTCCACGGCCGCTGCTCCGGTCACTGCGCCAACAGAAAAAATGAGTGACCCGCCAATAGGATGGCCATCGGCCGATACGACACGCCAACTCAGTACGTGGGTGCCGTCCGCAATACCGGCCGGTAGGGTGACCGTGGTGGTCGTTCCCCCTGTGGTCTCTTCGGTCAGGTCCCGGGCACCGCCATCAGGCCCGATAAGCCTGATCGTCAACGGGGTGACTGGTTCGTTGAAGTTCAGGTCGATCGCTGCGGGCGCGACCTCCAGCACCACGTCTTCGGATGGCTGGGTCGAGAGCAATTGAGCGTGAGCAAAAGCGGGCGCTATCGCCACAAGCACAAGGCAAAGCACCAGACTGGCGAGCAGCCGGCAGCGGGTCAGTGAACGCATCCCGACCTCCTCTTCCAAAAAAGACGGGGTGCAGCGAACCGCACCCCATAAGGAGGGCTAGTGGCCGCTGACCTTCGCGGGCACCAGTTCAAGGCTTGGTGCGGGCATCTGGGCATTTTTGTCGCCGGTCACATCTATCCAGGCTTCCTCGCCGTTTTCGCATTCCTGGATGGAAGGGAAATAAAACGTGCCTGGCTCAAGGGTGCTGGCGAAGCTGCCACGGAAGACGAACTCATCGTACCAGTCATTCGGCAGATTGCCGCCCGACCAGACGATTTCCTGGACGCCTTCAGTCACTGTCGTGCCGTGATTGTCGTAGCTTTGTTGGTAAGGGCCAGTCACGGTTTCAAGCGTCCAGCCGGCCTTGGGCATGGGCTTGACGTTGTAGAACCCCTCCGGGATCTGCACCCGAACAGTGTGGGTTGCCTCGGTGCCGCAACCATGAGGAACGCGGAGCACGGCTTTGTAGGAGCTACCGATAGCTGCCTGCTGGACTTCCAGGGTCGAGTGGGCGAAGGCGGGGACAATAGCGGCGAGAGGAAGGGTCGCAACGGCAAGGCGAGCGAAAGAGCGTATCATCATGATCTCCAGGGATTGAGTGTCTGATCGGCAGCCGGGAGCCGCCGCAAGAGTTCAGACCGAAACTGGAGGTGCCCGGGGTTGCCCCTGTGAGCGTTCGAGTGCAGCGGAGCCGGGCGTTTGTCGAGCCAGGTAACTGACGAGTGTGGCGACACGCCGGAACTCCAGCGAAAGCACCACAGGATCCACAGCGGTCTCGTTCTTGCCTATCCCCGCAGCAGCACACTTTACAGCGGATCGCTCGTTTTGGTCGCGCGCCAGGGCCGCGCAAACCGAGGCAGTATCGGTCGAGACATAGCCAAGAGCCAAGAGTTGGCGTTGCAGGCCAGCAGCCTGGTGCAGCGGGGCCAAAAGAACAAGCAGGTAGATGGCGAGCACCGCAACAGCGCTTCCGACCTCCCAGACATATGCTCTCGTTCTCGACGCCATGTCGCTCCTCAATGCCTGCCTCGTATCGAAGCATCATCATCCAGGCAAGGTCGACGACGTCGCAGGACGGCATGAGGACACGGCCGCCCAGCGGGGGTTGAACGCTTGGATTGGGGAAGTTCAAATGCTTCGGTCGCACGGCATCGCCTGTTTTGACGTAGGATGGCTTCCGGAGCCGCGAAGATGCGCGTTGTGCGGGTTGGTTTCGAATTTTTACGGTTCGTTGTTTAGGGGTGGGGTGAACGGGGTCTGGATTTCCGCGTTGACAAGGGAATGCGGTATGTTGCACCAATGTGAAAATCGCAAATAATCGCAAGAACCGGAATGGTCGGCGATATGCGGAGGAGTTCGCAATGGATCGCCGGATCGCCTGGATCGTACTGGCCTTGGCCCTGCCGTTGAGCGGCTGCAAGATCGTGCAGATCGCCGATCAGGAGGCAAACGCTCCGGCCGGCTTCGATGCGGCGGCTTATGCCGATGGCATCTGGACCGACGAGGTTCTTCCCTATTTCAGCGAAGCCGCGCGGCCGGTAGACGAGGTCGTGCCTGCCATCACCGGCGACTTCGCCGGGGCTGCCGAGACCTATGGCTATCGGCCGGGCGAAGGCTCGCCGTGGAGCTTCGTCGTCTCGGGTACGGGGCGCGTCCTGGCCAAGAACACGGAATCGCGCGCCGGCACGATGGACGTGGCGGTCGAGGGTGTAGAGGAGCCGGTGGTGGTCCAGATCGGTCCGGTGATCCGCGGCAATGGCGTGCGCGATGCCTTGCCTTTCGTCGCCTTTAAGGATTTCACCAACCAGCTCGAATATGCCAATGCCGGCAAGGCGCTGACCGCGCTGGCGCTCGACAATTTCGCCACCAATGCCGAAGCTGTCGCGGTGGGCGACACGGTTACCTTTTCGGGCGCCATCACCATGACCAGCGCCTCCGATCGTATTCTGGTGACGCCGATCTCGCTCGAAAAGGCGGGATCATGAGCGGGATCGTTCTTTCGGCGCGCAACATCACCAAGGCTTTCCCCGGCACGGTTGCGCTGCAGGACGTTGACTTCGATGTTCATGCGGGCGCTGTCAATGTGCTGATCGGAGAGAACGGGGCGGGCAAGTCAACGCTGATGAAGATCCTTGCCGGGGTCGAGCGGCCGACGCTGGGGAGCCTGACGATGGAAGGCGAGCCGGTGAGCTTTTCTTCCATTCGCGATGCGGCGGGAAAGGGCATCGGTATCGTCTTTCAGGAACTCAATCTCTGTCCCAATCTCTCGGTGACCGAGAACATATTTCTTGGTCGCGACATCACCAGAGCCGGCTTCCACATCGACCGGGCTGCGCAGAAAAGGCGCGCGGCAGAACTGGTCGCCAAGCTCGAGCACGATATCGATCCCGATGCGCTGGTGGGCGATCTGATGATCGGGGAACAGCAGATCGTCGAGATCGCGAAGGCCCTGGCGGAAGACGCGCGGGTGCTGATCATGGACGAGCCGACATCGGCTCTATCCGCTTCCGAAGTCGAAGTTCTTTTCAAGGTGATCGGCGAACTCAAGCGCGCCGGCGTTGCCATCATCTATATCTCGCACCGGCTCGAAGAACTGATCCGCATCGGTGATCATTTCACCGTGCTGCGCGATGGACGGCTGGCCGCTTCGGCCCCGCGATCCGAGGTCAGCATTCCCTGGATCATCGAAAAGATGCTGGGGGCAGGAGAGGTGGTGGCAAAGCGCCCGCCTGCCGCCCCTCCTGGCCCGCCGCTGCTGGAAGTGCAAAACCTGACATTGCCGCGGCGTGGCCAGGGCCTGGCGGTGGACGATGTCTCGGTCTCCTTCCGGCCCGGCGAGATTACCGCGATCTACGGGCTTTTGGGCGCGGGGCGAACCGAATTGTTCGAAAGCCTTTACGGCCTGCGTTCCGGCGCCACGGGGTCGGTGCGGCTCGGGGGCGAGGAGCTTGCGGGCCGCTCGGTCAACCGGCGGATGAAGGCGGGGCTGCTGCTGGTGCCCGAAGATCGTCAGCGCGACGGCCTGCTGCAGAACCTGTCGGTGGGCGGTAACCTCGGCATTGCCAGCATGGGGCGCTTTACCCGCTTCTTCTCCATTTCGCGGGCTGCAGAAACGCCTCTCCTGAGCCAGGTGATCAGCCAGCTTCACATCAAGACGGCGGGCCCCGACGCCCCGATCACTTCGCTTTCAGGCGGCAATCAGCAAAAGGTGGTGATCGGCAAGTCGCTGCTGACCCAGCCGCGCGTGCTGCTGCTCGACGAGCCCAGCCGCGGCATCGATATCGGGGCGAAGGCGGAAGTGTTTTCCACCATGCGCGACCTGGCCGATCAGGGGCTCGCCATCGTCTATACCACGTCCGACCTCAAGGAGACCCACGCGGTGGCCGACCGGATCCTGGTCATGGCCTATGGCAGGATCACTGCCGACCTGCGCGCGGAGGAGGCCAGCGACGAAGCGCTGGTGCGCGCATCCACCCACAAGATCGACGAGCCCGAACTGGCCTGACGGCCCCAGAATTTCTGCTCCAGGGAGGAGCCCATGTCCACAGTTTCCGCCACCCTGAAGACGGCGCCCGCGGGCAATGCCTCGGCACTGCTGCTGGTGCTCAAGCTCAGGACGTTTATCGCGCTGATCGCGGTGACGCTGTTCTTTGCGCTGATGGCGCCCAATTTCGTCTCGGTCGCCAATGCAGTGATCATTTCCAAGCATGTGGCGATCAACGCAATCCTTGCCATCGGGATGACCTATGTGATCCTGACCGGGGGGATCGATCTCTCGGTCGGCTCGATCGTGGGGCTCACCGGCATGGTGGCGGGCGGGCTTTTGGTGCATGGCATTCCCCTGCCCATGCTCGGCGTCATCGTCTATCCCAATGTCATCGAAGTGGTGCTGATCTCTCTGCTTGTGGGCACGGCCATTGGGGCGATCAACGGGTTATTGGTGACCAAACTGGGGGTGGCGCCCTTTATCGCCACGCTGGGCACGCTCTATGTGGCGCGCGGCGCGGCGCTGCTGCTTTCGGGCGGGGCGACCTTTTCCAACCTCGTCGGCCGGCCGGAGCTGGAAAATCAGGGCTTTCCGGTGATCGGATCGGGAACGGTGCTGGGCGTGCCGGTCTCGGTGATCATCCTGATCATCATGGCGCTGGTCGCCGCCTATGTGGCGCAGCGCACGCCTTTTGGCCGGAAAGTCTATGCGGTGGGCGGCAATGAGCGCGCCGCGGCGCTGTCGGGCGTGCGGGTCGACCGGGTCAAGATCGCGGTCTACATGATCTCCGGCTTCTGCGCTGCGGTGGTCGGGCTGATCGTCTCGTCCCAGCTCGTGGCCTCGCACCCGGCGAGCGGGAATACGTTCGAACTCAATGCCATCGCCGCCGCAGTTCTGGGGGGCACTTCGCTCTCGGGCGGGCGGGGATTGATCGGGGGCACGATCATCGGCGCCTTCGTCATCGGCGTCCTGAGCGACGGGCTGGTGATGATGGGCGTGTCCGAGTTCTGGCAGATGGTGATCAAGGGTCTGGTGATCATCGCCGCGGTGGTGCTCGACCAGTTGCAGCGGCGCCTTGCGGCCAACACGCGGCAGGGCTGATCTCCCCTCGCCACACCGTTGCGGAAGCCGCCTTCGGGCGGCTTTTTCCGTTTCGCGTTCTTGTGTTCGGCAGGGATCGCTGCCACCCGCTCCAGGCCTATTTCTGCTAGCATCCGGTGAGCAGATTTGGGCGCTTAAACGCCCAAGTGCTGCGAATTTGCTGATTTCGGAGGTGCCTAATCCGTCAATCTCGTTGACTCCTCCCCGTTCCCCTGCAATCATCAATAAACGCAAAAAATACGAAGCAGATGAAACTGCATTGCGTTGCCTGCCCGCTAGGGCTTTTGGAGGACCACAGATGAAATTCGCAAAGACACTCGCCGCGCTGGCGCTGGGTGCGATGGCTGGCATTGCGTTGGCCGTGCCCGCCATGTCCCAGGACGGCAAGCTGATCGTGATCATCACGCCCAGCCACGACAATCCCTTCTTTGCCGCCGAGGCGGAAGGCGCGCGCTCAAAGGCGGAAGAGCTGGGTTATTCCACCCAGGTCTACTCCCATGACGACGACGCCAACAAGCAGAACCAGCTGATCGATTCGGCGATCGCGGCGGGTGCTGCTGCCATCATTCTCGACAATGCCGGTGCCGACGCTTCGGTGGCTGCGGTGCAGAAGGCCAAGGATGCGGGCATCCCCTCGTTCCTGATCGACCGCGAGATCAATGCCACCGGCGTTGCCGTGGCGCAGATCGTTTCCAACAACTACCAGGGTGCAACGCTGGGCGCAGAAGCCTTCGTGGAAGCCATGGGCGAAGCCGGCAACTATGTCGAGCTGACCGGCCGAGAATCCGACACCAATGCCGGTATCCGCTCCTCGGGCTATCACGACGTGATCGATCAATATCCCGATCTCGTGATGGTTGCTCAGCAGTCGGCCAATTGGAGCCAGACCGAGGCCTTCACCAAGATGGAATCGATCCTGCAGGCCAATCCCGACATCAAGGGCGTGATCGCCGGCAACGATACCATGGCCATGGGGGCGCTGGCCGCTCTCGAGGCTGCCGGACGCAGCGATGTGATCGTGGTGGGCTTTGACGGCTCCAACGATGTGCGTGACGCCATCATCTCCGGCAAGGTGACCGCTACCGTGCTGCAGCCGGCCTATCGCCAGGCCCAGTGGGCAGTCGAACTCGCCGACAAGTATCTCAAGGAAGGCTCGACCGGCATGGACGAGAAGATCTCCATGGATTGCGTGCTGATCGATGCCAGCAATGCCGAACAGCTCGAAACCTTTGCCCTGGCCGAATAAGCCATAGCGCAGTGCATTGTCTGGAAGGGGCCGGTTCGCCGGCCCCTTTGCTTTTGTGCCGCGCTCTCCTTGAGCTAGCCCATGAAGTAAAGAAGAAAGGGCAGGGCGAGGAACAAGAGCCAGGCGATGGTAAAGATCAGCGGCGCCCGAATGGAAAACAAGCCCCCCGCGTGCTGGCGCAATTCCATGCGCTGCCGGCTCTTTTCGTCGGTTGCAAGGGTAAACCGGTGCAACTCCGGATAATCGTTGATCAGCTGGTTTTCCCGATGCCGCCAATGACCGATCGCCTCATGGGCGGCAAAAAGGCCGGGGCGCGCCTCGAGCACCAATACCAAGCCCAGAAGCGCAAAGAGCGGGGGCAGGGTCAACGTGAAAAGCCCGTTCCAATCGCCATAGCCGGCCCCGAGCGAGGCGCCATAGGCGATGACGAGAAAGGACTGCGAGGAAATCAGCGCGTTGAGCCGGCTATTGAGCAGGTTGATCTCGGCGCGGATTTCCCCGCGGATGTGATCGAGCTCATTGGTGGACCCGGCATCGAGGGCGCCCGATCCGTGGCCGCTGGCCGTGTTGTCGCTGGTCTGCCGGTTGGCGCTCATGTCTCCGGTATTTCTCGGGGCTGACCCTCCGGTGAGCCCGCTCCTCTGTCACGTATCATCACACGATCCGCTCAATGCTTGAGCGGCCGCGGGGTTTCGGTCTTAACCCCGGCCTCCGCTTTGGGCGAACGAAGCAGCGGGCGGTGCGTTTGTCTGCTTGCGGAAACCGAATTGGAGACAGACCTTGGCCGACTATGAATTTCTTTATTGGTCCGTGCCCTTTCGCGGCCAGTTCGTGCGGGCGGTGCTGGCCCATGCCGGGGCCAGCTGGACCGAGGGCGGGGACGACAGGATCGGTGAATTGATGGCGAGTGACATCGCCGATATGCCGGTGCCTTTCATGGGGCCGCCGGTGCTGATCGACACCGTTCGGGGCACCGCGATCGCCCAGATGCCGGCCATCATCCTGTACCTGGGCGAGATCCATGGCCTTCTACCACAGGATCCGGGACTGCGTGCCATGACGCTCAAGATCACCTGTGACGCCAATGACGTGATCGACGAGATCACGCTCAATGGCGGACAGAAGATGTGGACCGAGGAGCGCTGGGCCGATTATGTGCCGCGCCTCGAAAAATGGATGGGCTTTTGGGAAGAAACCGGACGCCGGCATGGCCTTGGGCCTGATGGGGGATACCTCCTCGGTGGCGAGGGGCCAGGCATTGCCGATGTGATCACGGCCACGCTCTGGACCACGATGAGCGAGCGCTTCAGCCGCATCCGGGCGCTTTTGGACGACACGGCGCCCTTGACCGCGGCGCTTTGCCGGCGCGTCGCGGCGGAGCCGGCGCTCGTTGCACTCGCGGAAAAGGCGCGGCGCGATTACGGGGGCGATTATGCCGGTGGGCAGATCGGCGCCTCCATGGCCCAGGTGCTCGACAGGTGAGCGGGGAAATAGCGGCGTGATAAGGTTCGAGCGGCAAAAGCGCGAGTCCGGAACGGGGTGGGGTCAGGACCATTAAGCTGGCCCCCAATGCCTCAAGCGTCCGGAGCCGATCTTGCCCCTCTTTTTTCCCGTCCGCGTGCTGACCACGCTCGTCTCGCTGCTGCTTCTGGCGGCGACCGTTTATCTGCTCTGGAGCTGGTATGACGGACATCTGCTGGTGGAACGGGCCGACGGCGATGTCGAGCCCCTGCGCGAAGACTGGCGGCTCTGGACCGGCCTTCTGCTTCTCGGCTTCTCGTTTCTGGGCCGGCTGGTCGTCGTGCCGCTTCTGGCCCGGCCCGACCGGGACGAGCCATCGGTGGCCGCGCGCGGCACCGGCGAAGAGGTCGCGGGACCGATGGGCACCACGCTTTTTATCGAAACGCTGGGCCGCGCCGATGGGCCGACGCTCATCCTCACCCATGGCTGGTCCATGGACAGCACGATCTGGCACTATGCCAAGCGTCAGCTCGGGCAGCATTTCCGGCTGATCGTGTGGGACCTGCCGGGGCTCGGCCGGTCGCGCGGGCCGATCTCGCTCGAAACCTTTGCTGCGTGTCTCGCCTTCATCATCGAGCGCTCGGGCGCGCCCGGGGTCGTGCTCGTGGGGCACAGTATCGGGGGCATGACCATCCAGACGCTGGCGCGGGACTTTCCCGATCTCGTGGCCCAAAGGGTGCGGGGCATGGTGCTGTTCAACACCACCTATACCAATCCTTTGCGCACCATGATCCTGCCCCGGCTGATGCAGGCGCTGCGCTGGCCGGTGCTCGAGCCGCTGATGCGGCTGACCATCCTGCTTCAGCCGCTCGCCTGGCTGGGCGCCTGGCAGAGCTATCTCAGCGGCATGGCGCATCTGGGCAACCGCATCGGCTTCGGTCGCTATGTCACACGCAGCCAGCTCGAGCATGTGACGCTGCTCTCGACGCGCAATAGCCAAGGCAGTATCTGCCGGGGCAATCTCGCCATGTTCCGCTGGGACGCAACAGGCGTGCTCGCCCATTTGCCGGTGCCAGTGCTGGCGGTGGCCGGCGCCGCCGATATCGTCACCAAGCCAGAAGCGAGCCAGGCGATCGTGGGAGAGGCAGCCGAAGGGCGGCTGATCGAGATTGCCGGGGTCAATCACATGGGCATGCTGGAACGGGCGGAGGCCTACAACGAGGCCGTGGCCGCTTTTGCCAGCGCGGTTTTTGTTCGCGACGGCGTGCGGAGCTAGATGCGGTCTGCCGCCCCCGTGCCGACGTGCCGGGTTGCCCCTGGTTGCCTAGATACTGACCGAAAAGCGCCTCGGGGCCGGCGGCAGGCTTTTGCGCCTACTCCACGTCCGATGTGCGGGTGGGTGCGAGCTCGGGGGTATGGTCGAGGATGGCGGCGGCGTCGAGGTCGGAGGTGTGCAGCATGTCGGCCACCCGTTCGAGCGCGGCGATGAGCATGATCTGCTCCCAATCCTTGAGCGCGGAGAATTGCTGATGAAACTGGGCATGGACGCCATCGGGCGCGATGGCGAGCACCTTGCGGCCCTTTTCGGTCAGCGAGAGCAGCACCTGACGGCGATCGCGTTCGCCGCGGCGACGCTGGATCATGCCGGCAAGCTCGAGCTTTTGCAGGAGCGCGGTGGTGGTGGCCTGGGTAATACCCATCTGGCTCGCCACGTGTCCCGCACTCTTTTCGGCCTGGCCATCGAGGATCTGCATGAAGATCAGCTGCGAGGGCGTCAGGCCGGTCTCGGTCATCAATTGCTTGGCGTTCGACTCGGTGGCGCGCAGGATCTTGCGCATGGCCGTCAGAGCCGATTTCGTCCGTTCTTCCAATCCCAGGCTCCGCAAATCACCCGTGCTCAGTGTACCGCCGGAGGGCGTGCAACCCAAGCGGGATAGCGCACTGAGAAATCCTTAGCATCATCTAAACTATTTTTTGGAAACGAAGGAACCTGCTGCAGAAGCATAAGAATCTGCCATAGTTCCCCTCCGTCCAAGTAGCCGTAAACGCTACATAAACCCACATATCTGGGCTGTTTTGCGGCGGTTCCGGGGCATTTTCTTCAGGTGTGGGGTTGAAATTTAGTTTTAACAAGCTAACTTTCCTTCCCATGATTTACGGCAATTCAGCTCTGTTCGACGCCGGTGCCCTTTACCGGCAGTCCATAGCCAATCCCGAGATCGCCATTCGGGCGCCCGTCAGCACCGATGGGGCGGCCGTGTGGTCGCTGATCGCGGCGTCGGGTTCGCTCGACACCAATTCGCTCTACTGCAATCTCCTGCAAGCGTCCCACTTCGCCTCCACCTGCGCCATCGCCGAAATGGGTGATCAGGTGGTCGGCTGGGTCTCGGCCTATATCCCGCCCGAGGAGAAGGACACGCTTTTCGTCTGGCAGATTTGCGTGGGTGAAGCGGCGCGCGGGCAGGGGCTCGGACGGCGTCTTGTCGGCGATGTGTTGGCGCGGCCCGCCTGCCGGGGCGTCGAAAAGCTGGCCTGCACCATTACGCATGACAATGCACCGAGCTGGGCGCTTTTTACCGGCATTGCCCGACGCCTCAAGGCGCAGCTGCGCCAGACCGAGCATTTCGATCGGGACGCTCATTTCGGCGGCCGGCACGCCAGCGAATATGGCGTCAGCATCGGCCCCTTCAATTCCGAGATGGCGGCGGCGCTGACCAGCGCCTGATCCCTTTCAGCCTTTCCCTTTGACTATCCACGTCCAGGAGACGTTTTTCCATGGCCACGCCGACTTCCATCACGCCCATCAACACCTTCGAGCGCGTCGAAAGCCGTGTCCGGTCCTATTCCCGCAGCTTCCCCAAAGTGTTCGATCGCGCGCTGGGTGCGACCATCTACGATACCGATGGCAAGGCCTATACCGACTTTCTTTCCGGCTGCTCCTCGCTCAACTATGGGCACAACGATCCCGATCTCAAGGCGGCGCTGATCGAATATGTATCCAATGACGGGATCGCGCATGGGCTCGACATGTTCACCGATGCCAAGGAGCAGTTTCTCGCCAGTTTCGAGCGGCTGATCCTGCGGCCGCGCGGCATGAAGCATCAGCTCCAGTTCACCGGACCCACCGGAGCCAATGCGGTCGAGGCGGCGATGAAGCTGGCGCGCAAGGTGACCGGCCGCACCAATATCATCTCCTTCACCAATGGCTTCCATGGCGTGACGCTGGGGGCGCTGGCGGCCACCGGTAATGGCAAGCATCGCGGCGGCGCGGCGACCCCGCTCTCGGGCGTGACGCGCGCGGCCTATGATGGCTACCATGGCCCCGAGATCGATACGGCGGACCTGCTTGAGCGCATGCTGAGCGACCCCTCGAGCGGGGTGGATGCGCCCGCCGCGATCATCGTCGAAACGGTGCAGGGCGAAGGCGGGCTCAATGCCGCCTCGGCCGGATGGCTCAAGAAGGTCCAGGCGCTCGCCCGCAGCCATGGCGCGCTCTTTATCATCGACGATATCCAGGCCGGATGCGGGCGCACGGGCGGCTTCTTCTCGTTCGACGGCATGGGGCTCGACCCCGATATCGTCACCATGGCCAAGTCGCTTTCGGGGATGGGGCTGCCGCTTGCCCTGACGCTGATCAAGCCCGAGCACGACATCTGGAAGCCGGCTGAGCACAATGGCACGTTCCGCGGCAACAACCATGCGTTCGTGACCGCCGCCGCGGCGCTCGAAAAGTTCTGGTCCGACGACCGGTTCATGAGTGAAGTGGGCGAAAAGGCCCGTTATCTCGGCGAGCGCCTTGCCGCCATTGCCGAAGACCATGGGCTGAGCACCAAGGGGCGCGGCATGATGGTGGGGATCGATGCCGGCTCGGGCGAACATGCCGCCGCCATCTGCAAGGCCTGCTTCGCGAAGGGCCTGATCATCGAAACCTCGGGCAGCTTTGACGAAGTGGTCAAGGTGCTCTGTCCGCTCACCATTTCCCTCGAACAGCTGACCGCTGGCCTCGACATCATGGAAAGCGCGTTCGACGCGGTCCTGGGGTCGCGCCGCGCGGCAGCCGAATAGGAGACCTCTCATGATCGTTCGTGATCTTGAATCCGCTCGCCTCGGCGATCGCCTTGTCAACGCCGATGGCTGGGACAGCACGCGCCTGTTGCTGGCCGGCGACCAGATGGGCTTTTCGTTCCACATCACCCGCATCCATGCCGGCACGAGCCATGTGTTCCACTACAAGCACCATTTCGAGAGCGTTTACTGCATCTCGGGCGAGGGTCAGATCGAGGAACTCGATACCGGCACGGTGCACCAGATCCGGCCGGGCGTGATGTACGCGCTCAATCTCAACGATAAGCATCGCCTCTCGGCCAAGAGCGAGATGGTGATGGCGTGCTGCTTCAATCCGCCGGTCACCGGCACGGAAGTGCACCGCGAGGATGGCTCCTACGCCCCGGCACCCGAAGACGCCTGAGCGTCATTCCCAAACTCTGAACTGAAAGGCGAGACCATGACACAGTCAGCTTTCGACGCCGCCAATCACGATGACTACCCAACCCGCCTCCCGAACGAAAAATGGACCGATCGCAAGGACCCTGTCGTCTGGGGCAAGTGGACGCCCGAAGCCCCGCTGACCCGCGCCCAGACCGAGAGCTTTGAAAAGAACGGCTTTCTGATCCTGCGTGATGTGTTCACTCCGGCCGAGGTCGCGGCGCTGCAGCGCGAAAGCGCGCATATGCGCTCGGGCGAGGCAGGGATCGCCGAAGACAATGTGATCACCGAGCCCGGCTCGAACGAAGTGCGCACAGTGTTCCGGCTCGACGAGGAAAATGCGCTCTTCAACCGGCTGGCGCGTGACCGGCGCGTGGCCGGAGCGGTCAGCTTCCTCCTTGACGACGAGGTTTACCTCCATCAGTCGCGCCTCAACTACAAGCCCGGCTTTACCGGCAAGGAATTCTACTGGCACTCGGATTTTGAAACCTGGCACGCCGAAGACGGCATGCCGCGCATGCGGGCGATTTCGGCCTCGATCCTGCTCACGGACAATGATGCGCTCAACGGTCCGTTGATGCTGATGCCGGGGACCCACAAGCGCTTTGTCGCCTGCGCCGGTGAGACACCCGAGGACAACCACAAGACCTCGCTCAAGAAGCAGGAAATCGGTGTGCCCTCGCACGATGCGCTGGCCAAGATGGCGCGCGAGCACGGCATCGAATATGCCTCGGGCAAGGCCGGCACGGTTGTGCTGTTCGATTGCAACACCATGCATGGCTCGAACGGCAATATCACACCCTTCCCGCGCTCGAACGCCTTCTTCGTCTACAATGCCTGGTCCAACCGGGTGGTGGCGCCCTTTGCCGCCAAGGCGCCGCGCCCCGCTTTTCTCAGTTCGCGCGATCCCGAAGGCCCGATCGCGATCGAGGCGGGCAAGATCGGCTGAGGCGCCGACCCGGACCTTCGCCCGTTCAAGACCAATAGCTCTGCTCCCCAAAGGGGAGCGGCTGGAGACTGCATGACTATCGATACCCCACGCCACACCGTCGAGAAAATCGGCGGCACCTCCATGTCCCGTACCGATGAACTGCTGAAAACCGTCTTGATCGGAGACCGTCAGGGCGATGCGCTTTATCAGCGCATATTCGTCGTCTCGGCATATGCGGGCATGACGGACGAGCTTTTGGAACACAAGAAATCTGGCAAGCCAGGCGTCTATGCCCTTTTTGCCAGTGCAGAGAGTGGCTGGGGTTGGGGCGACGCGCTGACAGCGGTTGCCGACAAAATGTACGAGCATAACGCGCGCATCTTTGCCGATGAAAGCGCGCGCCAATCGGCCAATCGCTTTGCGCGCGAACGCGTCGAGGGCGTGCGCTCGTGCCTGATCGACCTGCAGCGGCTCTGTTCCTTCGGCCATTTCCAGCTGCAGCAGCATCTGCTGACGGTGCGGGAAATGCTGGCTTCGCTGGGGGAAGCCCATTCAGCTTTCAACACCGCATTGCTGCTCAACTTGAGGGGTGTGCGCGCGCGCATGATCGACCTGACCGGCTGGCGCGAGGCGGGACACTACGCGCTCGACGAAGCCATCGAGCGGGCCATGGCCGATGTGGACCTGGCGCGCGAACTGCCGATCGTGACCGGTTATGCCCAATGCAGCGAAACGCTGATGGGCACCTATGACCGGGGCTATTCGGAAGTGACACTGTCGCGGCTGACGGTCGTCACCAAGGCGCGCGAAGCGATCATTCACAAGGAATTTCATCTTTCCAGCGCCGATCCGCGGCTGGTCTCACCCGATGCGGTGCGCGTCATCGGGCAAACCAATTACGATGTCGCCGACCAACTTTCCAATATGGGCATGGAAGCGATCCATCCGCGTGCCGCCAAGAGCCTGCGCCAGGCCGGCATTCCCCTGCGCGTCAAGAACGCCTTCGAGCCTGAGCATCCCGGCACGGTGATCCGGGCCGATCTTGCGGCCGAAGCCTCGCGGGTCGAGATCGTGACCGGGCTCAAGAACGTTTACGCCTTCGAATTCTACGACCAGGACATGGTGGGGGTGAAGGGCTATGACGCCGAGATCCTCGAAGCGCTCAAGCGCCACAAGGTCTGGATCATCGCCAAGACCTCCAATGCCAACACAATCATCCACTATCTGAAGGGGTCGATGAAGGCGATCAAGCGGGTCGAGGCAGATCTTTTCGCCCGCTTCCCCACGGCCGAGATCGCGTTGCGCAAGGTTGCCCTCGTTTCCGCCATCGGGCGTGACCTGTCCTCGCCCAAGGTGCTCACCAAGGCCATCGCGGCACTGGGGCAGGCCGGCATCGAGCCGCTGGGCGTTCATGACCTGCTGCGCAAGGTCGACCTGCAGGTGATCGTCGAGCAGGACCAGTTCGAAGCCACCATCGCGGCTCTCCACAAGGGCCTGATCGAGGACTGGGCCGAGGCTCCGGAAACCCGGCTGCACGCCGCCGCCTGAACCCACGCCGGCTGCAGGGATGGGCAGCAGCCGGTTTTTCATGCCCCAAGACCACTTCTCAAGGAGAACACACATGACCAGTTTCGGTAAAACCGCCGTCATGGCGCTGTCCGCCATCGCCGCTTCGGCTCTTGCATCCACCGCCGTCAGCGCCGCTTCGCTGGCCCAGATCCAGGAACAGGGATCGATCCGCATCGCCGTGGCGAACGAAATTCCCTACGGCTATGTGGATCCGACCGGCGCCGCGCTCGGGGCCGGACCCGATGTCGCCAAGGCCATCATGGAAAAGCTGGGCGTTGAAAACATCGAGTGGGTGAGCACCAATTTCTCCTCGCTGATCCCCGGCCTTCAGGCCGACCGCTTCGACATGGTGGCCGCCGAAATGGCGATCCTGCCCGACCGGTGCCAGCAGGTGCTGTTTTCCGAGCCCAACACCTCTTATGGCGAGGGCCTCCTGGTGGCGGCCGGCAATCCCAAGGATATTCACGCCTATTCCGACTTTGCCGACAATCCCGAGCTGCGCGTCGCCATCATGGCGGGCGCCGACCAGCTCGAGATGATGCAGAAGCTGGGCGTTGATGAAGCCAATCTCGTGACCATTGCGGCCAATGCCGACGCCATTTCGACCGTGGCGACGGGACGCGCCGATGCCTATGCGGCAACGAGCCTGACCGCGAGCGGCCTTGCCGACCAGAACGACGGCGTGGAAGTGGCGAGCGAATTCACCGATCCGGTGATCGATGGGGCCGAAGTGCGCTCCTGGGGCGGGTTCACCTTCGCTTCGGGCAATGAAGAGCTGCGCGATGCCGTCAACGAGGCGCTGGCCGAAGTCAAGGCGACGCCCGAATGGGCCGAGATCCTGACCGGCTATGGCTTCACCCAGTCCGATGTCGACGGGTCGGCTCAGCGCACCACCGAAGAGCTCTGCGCCGCTCAGTAAGCGGCCAGCGCGAAAAGCCTTGTCTCGGGCGGGTGCTCCGGCGCCCGCCCAAGACGCGTTTCAACATAGTCCGAAGGACCGTTCATGCACTGGACCGAATATTTCGGCCCCCTGATGGAGGGGGCATGGGTCACGATCCAGCTGACCGCATATTCCACCGTTTTCGGCGCCATCCTGGCGTTCGGCGCCGGCATCGGCAAGCTCAGCTCGAACCTCGCGATACGGGCAATTTCGATTGCCTATATCGAGGTGTTCCGCGGCACGTCGCTGCTGGTGCAGCTGTTCTGGCTCTATTTCGCGCTGCCCCTCGCCGGCATGGCGATCGGCATCGACCTGCGCCTGCCGCCGGTGGTTGCCGGGGTGCTGGCGCTCAGCCTCAATATCGGGGCCTATGGCGCCGAAGTGGTGCGCGGCGCCATCGCGGCGGTGCACAAGGATCAGCACGAAGCGGGCCGCGCGCTCAATTTCACGCCGCGCCAGACGCTGCGCACCATCACCATTCCCCAGGCCATTCCCGAGATGATGCCCTCGTTCGGCAATCTGGCGGTGCAGAACCTGAAGGACACCGCGCTCGTGTCTCTGATCAGCCTCGGTGATCTCACCTTCCGGGCCGAGCAGATCCGCAATTTCACCCAGGACAGCACCACCATCTATTCCATGCTGCTCGTGACCTATTTCGGCATGGCGCTGGTGCTGACCGCCATGATGCGCACGCTCGAGGCCTATGTCAGCCGCTGGCGCACGGCAAGGAGCTGAGCCCATGTTGTTCGGATACGAATGGGACCTGTCCAGTCCCCTGGCCTTTGCCATTTCCATCCTGCCGATCCTGTGGATCGGGCTGACCGTGACCATCCAGGCAACGGTGCTCGGCTTTCTTGTCGCGCTGGGGCTCGGGCTCGTCTGGGCCGTACTCAAGGCGGCGCCCTCGCGCCTTATCTCCTGGCCGGCCAAGGTGATCACCGAATTCATCCGCGATACACCGCTGATCGTGCAGCTGTTCTTTCTCTACTATGTGCTGCCCGAATACGGCATCGTCCTGCCGGCCTTTCTGACCGGGGCCCTGGGGCTCGGCATCCAGTACAGCGCCTATACGTCCGAAGTTTATCGCGCCGGTATCGAGGCGGTGGGCCCCGACCAGCGGGAGGCGGCACGGGCGCTTAATTTTACTCCCGCCCATACCTTTACCCATGTGGTCGTGCCCCAGGCCATTCCGCGCATCGTGCCCTCCATGGGCAATTACCTGGTGTCCATCATGAAGGACGTGCCGGTGCTTTCGGTGGTGACGGTGCTCGAAGTGCTCAATGTCGCAAAGATCGTGGGCGACCGGACCTTCAGCTATCTCGTGCCGCTCACCATGGTGGGTGCGCTCTATCTGATCATGACACTGGTGGCCTCGGCCGGCGTGCGCCTGCTCGACACCTGGCTGCCCAAGCAAGGGATCCCCTTGAAATGAACGACGAACCGATCATCAAATTCGACAAGGTCATCAAGCGTTTTGGCGACCTTACCGTGCTGCGCGAGCTCGATTTCACCGTCAAAAAGGGCGAGAAGGTCTCGATCATCGGGCCGTCCGGCTCCGGCAAATCGACGGTGCTGCGCATCCTGATGACGCTTGAAGGCATCGATGGGGGGATCGTCAGCGTGGGCGGGGAACCGCTCTGGCACGAAAAGGGGGCGGACGGCGCTCTGGTCCCGGCAAGCGAAGCGCATCTGCACAAGATGCGGGCTCAGCTCGGCATGGTGTTCCAGCAGTTCAACCTCTTTCCCCATATGACGGTGTTGCGCAACATCACCGAAGCGCCGGTCAAGGTGCTGGGGCTTTCCAGAAAGGAAGCGCGGGAGCGTGGCGAGGAATTGCTGGAACTGGTGGGTCTGGCCGACCAGGCGGGTAAATATCCCCATCAGCTTTCCGGCGGGCAGCAGCAGCGGGTCGGCATCGCCCGGGCACTCGCCATGCGGCCCAGTATCCTGTTGTTCGACGAGCCGACCTCGGCGCTCGATCCCGAACTCGTGGGCGAAGTGCTCAATGTGATCGGCAAGCTCGCCGAAGAGCATGACCTGACCATGCTGCTCGTAACCCACGAGATGCGGTTCGCGCGGGAAGTTTCGGATCGAGTCTGCTTTTTCGACCAGGGCCGGATCCGCGAGGAAGGCTCGCCCGAGGAACTCTTTACCGATCCGAGCGAGGAGCGGACGCGAGAGTTTTTGCAGGCTATCCTCGACTAGCCGCGCGGGGCGCGGGCCAGTGTCGTCAAACCGTCATGCAAGTTCTCTATCGCCCGGCGCACCGAGCGAAAAGACCCAGACTTGCCATGCCGCCTACCGCCAAGCCCGCCGTTTCGACGCAGAACCTGCGCCTCGATTATGGTGATACCCAGATCCTGCGCGGCATCGATCTCGACCTGCCCGCGGGCCAGACCCTGGCGCTTCTGGGACCGTCGGGCTGCGGCAAGACCACGCTGTTGCGCCTTGTTGCCGGTCTGCTCGCGCCGAGCGCAGGCGAGGTGCGGATCGAGGATCAGGTGGTTGCCGGACCCGGTGTCTTCCTGCCGCCCGAGCGGCGGGGACTGGGCATGGTGTTTCAGGACTATGCCCTCTGGCCGCATCTGAGCGTTGCCGGCAATGTCGCTTTTCCGCTCGAAATGCGCCGGGTTGGGCGTAGCGAGATCGAACGGCGCGTAGGCGAAGCGCTGCGCCGCGTCGGGCTCGAACACCTGGCCGGGCGCAGCCCCAGCGCGCTTTCGGGCGGGCAGCAGCAGCGCGTCGCCATTGCCCGGGCCATTGTCGCGGAACCGCGCATCGTGCTGTTCGACGAGCCGCTGTCCAATCTCGATCGCGAGCTGCGCGAGAACATGGTGGGGGAACTCGCCGGGCTGATCCGCTCGCTTGGCCTGACCGCCATCTATGTCACCCATGACCAAAGCGAAGCCTTTACGCTTGCCGATGCGGTGGCGGTGATGGATCGCGGGCGCGTCGCGCAACTGGCCGCGCCCGCAGCGCTCGTCGAGCAACCCGGCAGCGCCAAGATCGCCGAATTCCTGCGCCTTGGCAGCCTCGTGCCCATGCGCCGTGCCGCCGATGGCTGGGCCGTCGATGGCACCGGGCTCGCGCTTGCCGGCGCACCGCTCGATGCGGCCGGGGAAACCGCCCAGGTCCTGATCCCGCCCCGGGCGCTCCTCGTGCGCGCGCCCGAAGAGGCCAGGCTCACCGGCGAAGTGACGGCGCTGCATTATCGCGACGCGGCCTATGTCGCCTCCGTGTCGCTGGTGACCGGCGCCGCCCCGGTGCCGCTTCAGGTCACCACCAATTCTCCGATGCGCCTTGGGGAGCGCATCGGACTGGAGATCATCTCCGAGCGCCTGCGCTGGTTTCCGGCCGAGGCGAACACCACCCCCTAGGAGCGTCAAGAATGCTGACCACTACCCGCCGCGCCGGCCTTGCCGCGCTCGTTGCCCTTGCCATGGCCGGTACCGCCCAGGCCGATGTGACCGTTTATACCGCCGGTCCCGCCTCGCTGATCGAGAAGCTGGCTGCCGGCTTTACCGAAGAAACCGGCATCAAGGTCGATTTCTTTCAGGCCACGACCGGCCAGGTGATGGCCCGTATCGAAGCGGAAGCTGCCAATCCGGTCGTGGATGTGCTGATCTCGGCCTCCTGGGATACGGCAACCGACTTTGCCGCGCGCGATTGGCTCGTGCCCTATGCCAGCCCCAACAGCGAAACCGTGCCCGACTTCCTCAAGACCGACACGGCCGTCGCCCAGGGCGTTTCAGCGCTCGCCATCGCCTGGAACCCTAATAGCGGCACGCCGCGCCCCGCGGAATGGGCCGATCTGGCCAAGCCCGAATTCAAGGATCTCGTGAACCTGCCCGATCCGGCCCAGTCCGGCGCGACCTTCGAACTCGTTGCAGCGCTCGAGGCCCAGGGCGGCACCGAACTCTTCGAAGAGCTGGCCGCCAATGGCGCCATCGTTGCCGGCGCCAATGCCGAAGCGCTCAATCCGGTGCTGCAGGGCGCCAAGGCCGCCGTGTTCGGCGCGGTGGACTACATTTCGCTCAACGGCAAGGCCAAGGGCGAATCGATCGAAGTGATCTTCCCCGCCTCGGGCACCGTGATCGCGCCGCGCCCGGCCATGATCCTCAACTGGTCCAAGAACCAGGACGAGGCCAAGCAGTTCATCGACTATATGCTGTCCGACCAAGGCCAGGCCATCGTTGCCGCCACCAACCTGATGCCGGCGCGCGCCGACATCGCAGCCGACCGTCCGCTGATCGAGGACCTCAACATCCTCACCATCGACACCGAAGCGGTCTATGCCGGCCGCGAGGCGACCTTGGCGGGCTTTGCCGCCACCTTCCAGTAAGAAGTCGAGACGAGCATGCCGGCGAGGAGCATGGGTCCGGTCAATCCGGCCATCACCATTGCAACCATTGGCCTTGTCGTGGTCGTGGCCGTGCCCTTCGCCTTTATCGTGCTTCAGGCGATCTTTCCCGAACTGGGGCGCGGCTCGCTGGCCGCCCCCTTTTCCCGCCTTGCCGATGTGCTGGCCGATGCAAGGCTGTTGCGCATGACCGGCAATACGCTGCTGCTGGGCCTCGGCGTCGTCGTGCTTTCGGCGGTGATCGCGGTGCCGCTGGCGGTGCTGCGCGCGCTGTTCCGGGTGCCCGGAGCGCTGTTCTGGGACCTGATGATGCTCGTCCCCTTCATGATCCCGCCTTATATCGCCACGCTGGGATGGGTCATGACGCTGCAGCCGCGCGGCTATCTCGAGCAGATCTTCGGGTTCAACCTCGCCCCGTTCCTGTTTTCGGTCTGGGGCATCATCTTTGTAATGACGCTCAACACTTTTCCGGTGATCTATTTCGCCGTTTCCCGAACCGTGGAAACCGTGGGCTCGCGCTATGCCGATGTGGGCCGGGTGTTCGGCGCCTCGAGCTGGCGGGCCTTTTTCCGCATCACCCTGCCGCTCTCGACCCCGGGCCTTGCCGCCAGCCTGCTGCTGGTCTTTGCTGCCGCCATAGAGGAATATGGCACTCCCGCAGCGCTCGGGCGGCGGGCCGGATTCGACGTGCTGGTGACCGGGATCGACCTGCGCGTTTCCGATTGGCCCATCGACCTGCCGGGCGCCGCCATTTTGTCGCTGGTGCTGGTGGTTCTGAGTTTTGCAGCCTTTCTGGTGCAGCGCTGGGTGCTGACGCGCCGCTCCTACCAGACAACGACGGGCAAGCCGCAGGCCTTCGAAAAGCGGGCTCTGGGCGGCTGGACCGTGCCGGTGCTCGTGGCCTTTGGGCTCGTGAGCTTTCTTGCAACCGCTGTGCCGCTGCTCGGCATTCTGATGACCGCGCTGTCCCGTACCTTGTCGGGAGGGCTGGCACTCTCCAATCTCGGCCTCGACAATTTCGGTGCCATCCTTTCGGACGGACCGGGCGCCTTGCGGGCGCTCACCACCAGCCTGTCGCTGGGCGTTGCCGCAGCGCTGCTGACCGGGCTTTTGGGCGCGCTTTCCGCCTATGCCGTGGTCAAGACGCGGATAGGCGGGCGCCAGGTGCTCGATGTCTTGACGATCCTGCCCAACGCGCTGCCGGGGATCGTGGTCGCCGTGGGGCTGATCCTGGCCTGGAACCAGCCGTGGCTGCCGGTGACGCCCTACAATACCGCGCTGATCCTGCTGCTGGCCTATTGCTGCATTCTCCTGCCCCAGCCGGTGCGCTATGCCACGGCAGCCTTCCATCAGGTGGGGGACAATCTCGAGGCTGCGGCGCGTGTCTTTGGCGCCAGCCCGCTGACCGCCTTCCGGCGCATCCTCCTGCCGCTGATCCTGCCGAGCCTGATTGCTTCGATGCTGCTGGTCTTTGCGGTGGCAACGCGCGAGCTCGTTGCTTCGATCATCGTCGCTCCGGTGGGGATGCAGACGATCTCGACCTATATCTGGCGCCAGTTCGAGCAGGGCTCGGTGGGGCTGGGCATGGCCATGGCCTTTGTGACCGTCTTGATCACCACCGTCTTTCCGCTGGTGATTCTGAGCCTTCTGGGCAAACGCGGCAGCCTCTTGTGAGCCGGTCTTTATGCCGGAAACGGTGTGCTCAGGTCTCCTCGCCCTCGGCGGCGAGGCCATAGCGGCGCATCTTTTCCCAAAGCGTGGTGCGCGACACGCCAAGCAGATTGGCTGCTTCCTGGATGCGGCCGCCGCACTGGGCGAGCACGGCCACGATATGCTGGCTTTCGGCCCGCTCGCGCACCTGACTCAACGTGGGCTGACCCTCGCCCGAAATCGTGGTTTCCACCGCATGGGCCAGCCGGTCGGGCCAGAAATCGCGCATCGTGATGCGCTCGTCCTCGCCCAGGGCGACGGCGCGCTCGGCACGATTGACGAGTTCGCGCACATTGCCCTGCCAGCGATCCTCGCGTGCGGCGGCGAGCACGTCGGGGTCGAGTGCGGGCACCGGGCGCCCCATGCGGCGGGCGGCGCGGGCGATATGGTGCTGGATCAGCGGCGCGATCTCCTCGGGCCGGGCGCGCAGGGGCGGCATTTCGAGCGTCACCACATTCATGCGGTACCAAAGATCCTCGCGGAATTCGCCGCGCTCGACGGCTTCGCCGAGATTCTGATTGCTGGCAAAAACGAAGCGGGCCGGGGTAGTCAGTGTCTCCTTGCCCCCAAGGCGGCGATATTCGCGCGCTTCGATGAGGCGCAGGAGCTTGGCCTGAAGGGTCGGGGGAATTTCGGCGACTTCATCGAGGAAAAGCGTGCCTTCGCCTGCCTGTTCCACAAGGCCCGTCTGGCGGCCGACAGCGCCGGTAAAGGCACCCTTTTCGTGCCCGAACAGCGCGCCGTCAAAGAGGGTTTCGGGAATGCCGGCGCAATTGACGGCGACAAAGGGAAGGGCGCTGCGGGCGCCGGCTGAGTGCAGATAGCGGGCCGCCACATCCTTGCCGGTGCCGGTTTCCCCCTGGATCAGCACCGGCACATCGAGATCGGCGACCTTGTCGAGCGTCTTGCGAATGCCTGCGGTTGCCGGGGAAAGGCCGAAGCTGCTGAAGGGGCCGTCATCCTCGCCCGCCGTTTCGGGCAGGATGGAGCGCACCTTTTCCACCAGCCGGTCGAGATCGAAGGGCTTTTCGATATAGTCACGCCCGCCGCGCTTCATCAGGCGCACCGCCTGCTCGATATCGACAAAGGCGGTCATGAACACCGTGGGCAGGACCCCATAGGCGTCGAACACTTCGGCCATCAGTTGTCCGCCATCGCCGTCGGGCAGCCGGATATCGGAGAGGACGAGGTCGATGGCCTGGCCCGAAAGGGCGCGGCGGGCTTCGGCAATGGTGGTGAACCAGCTGACGCGAAATCCTTCGAGCACGAAGCGCTGGCGCAGCGAACGGCCGAGAACATCGTCGTCCTCGACAATGGCGATCAACGGACTAGCGTGCATCGGGCTCTCCTCCGCGCGCCTTGCCGCCTTCGGCCGGGAACAGCACGGTGACCGTCGTGCCTTCCCCGACCCGGCTTTCGAGGGCAACGCTGGCCCCCAATTCGTCGGCCAGCGAATGCACCACCCAAAGCCCGAGTTCGCGCGTGCTTGATGCATCGGCGGAAAGTCCGGCCTGGATATGCCGGCGCACGCCTTCGGGCAAGCCCGCGCCCCGGTCGGAAATGCGCATACGCACGCCATCGGGTTCGCGCGTCGCCGACACGCGGATCTGGCCGCCATCAGGGCTTGCCTTGCAGGCATTGAGCAGCAGATTGACCAGCATCTGCCGAACCGCGTCGGTATCGGCAAGAATGGTGATGGTGTCCGGGATCTCCCAAAGCAGTTCGAGATGCTTTTCCTTGGCCTGGGGCGAGATGATCAGCGCCAGGTCCTTGATGTCGGCGGCGGTGATGACGCCATCGCCGGATCGCCGCCGATAGGTGGAGAGGGTCACATCGGTCAGCCTCTGGAGGGATGCCAGGCCCCCTTCGATGATGTCGAGCGTTTCCTCGCGCACGGCCTTGTCGTCGCCGAAGCGGCGCAGGGTCGAAAAAGCATTGCGGATGCCGCTGAGCGGATTGCGCACCTCGTGGGCCAGGGTTGCCGCCAGACGCGCCAGAACCTGGTCGCGTTCGAGCTGGGCCAAGCGCTGGGCCATGGCCTCGCGGGTCTTTTCATCCTCCCGGCGCAGCGCCAGAATGGTTTCAAGCTCGATGATTTCCGAGGTCAGATATTGGCTGGCCAGCAGCTTGGCGCTGTCGGTGCCCCCTTCGGCAAGCCGTCCGGCAAAAGCCACGAGCGGGGAAATGGCAACGCGGCCGAGCACATAGGCGGCACTGGCTGTAGCTAGCGCCAGAAGCAGGCTCAGCAACAGCGCAGCCTGGTGCACCGCTTCATTGGCCTGCGACAGTTCGGTCGTGTCGAAAATGCCTGAAATGGCCATGGGCGCGCCGGCTTCACCATAAACCCGGGTCAGAACCCCCCGCGAATCGTCGCTGAGATCGAAGGGGCTGCCGCGCCCGCGTTCAAGCGCCTGGGCGAGGTGCGGCTCAAGGCGCTCGGCGGCGTCCTCGGGTACGACCATGGCGGTGAAGACACCATTGTCGAACCAGCCGGCGGCCAGGGCTTCCTCGCCTAGAATGGTGCGGACCGCAAGGGCAGACCGGAGCGCGTCGCGCACTCCCGTTTCGGTCAGCGCCTCGCCCTGGGGGAAGTGACCGGCGCTGGCATCGAGGAACACCTGGGCCTTGTCGGCGAGCGAAGCGGTGTTCTGCCGGTTGGCAAGGTCCGCAGCGAGCCAGGCGATGGTAAGCGTGACCACAAAGACCACGCCCGAAAGCGCCATGGGCAGAAGCGTCGTCAGCCGCAGGGAGGGCAGGCCCAACCAGTTGCGATGGCGCAAGGGTTTTGCGGCGGGGCCGCCCGTCGCCGGAGCGGCCGCGCTGGGGTCGAGTAATTGGTCCATGACGCCAGTCTAGCGCCGTTCGGCTCCCGACGGAACAACCAGCACTTCGCCGGCCCAATTCGGTGCGATGCTCTGGTGCCAGTGCATGCCGTACCAGTCGGCACGCTTGGGCCGGGGCAGGGTGGCGGTGATGAGAGCATCGGCACCGGCGGCCTCGGGCGGCAGCTTGGCGCCGGCTGCCATCTGACAGTACTTGTCGACGAGCCTGGCGTCGTGCTCTGCAACGAGGGCGGCGAAGAGCTCGCGCCGCGCGGTGGTGCCCACGCCGACAAGAAGCAGCTGCGGACTGCTCCAGAGCCCGGCCCTGAGCGCCCATTCGGTGCCGGCCAGGATGGCGTCGCCGCCATCGTCGGCCACAGCGACCACGGGGTCGGTCGCCTTGTCCTTGCGGCCAAGGTAAAGCGTGCCACCGGCATGGTGATCGGCAAGGCGCAGAAGCCCTTCGGGGCGGCCGGTCGCCATGGGGGTCGCCAGTTCGACGCCATGGTGGCACCAGCCCTGCCAAGGCAGAACCAGAAGCGAGCCGAGATCCTCGCGCGCCGGAATGAGGCGCATCGGATCGCCTTCTTCGTAGGAGAGGGTGAAGAAGGAGCGCTTCTTGGGCAGCAGCGTTTCCATTTCCTCGATCGCCTTGGCGACGTTTTCGCGCACCTTGAGGCGGGCGCCCTGCGGATCGCCGGTGGCTTGCAGGAAGGCGTCGTCGACGACGGCAATCGCTTTGAGCGGCACTTTGTTGGCGTTGCGGATGGCAAGGGCGCGACTGAGCACCGGGGCGATATCGGGCGCAATCAGGGCAAGGCGCACATCGCTGAGGGGAGGCAGGCTTTCGTCTGCAGGTTCGGGCACAACCACTGGAGCGGGGCCGGGGGCATAGGCGACGAATTCGGTGCGCTCCTCAAGCGGCACGTCCTGGCGCTGAAGAACGCCGAGCAGGGCATTGGTGCCGACGACGAGGCGCAGTGGGGCGCCCGAGACATAGGCGGCGCGGCCCAGAAGATGGGCGGCGACGGGCACGGTCAAAAGCATGAAGAGCATGGCCATGGTGCCGACGGCAGCCGCTTCCGAGCCCAGGGCTGCCATGGCGCCGCCCAGGATCAGGATGGCCCCGAGCGTGCCCGCCTTGGTCGAGGCATGCATGCGCTGGAGCGCATCGGGAAAGCGCGAGACCCCCACGGCGGCGGCAAAGATGAAAACGACGCCCAGCACCACGAGCACCAGGGCGAGAATGTGAAACACCAGTGTCATTGCTTGTTTCCTCCCTTGCGTTCGAGAAAGGCGGCCAGGGCGCAGGTGCCGACAAAGCCGAAAACGGCAAGGCCGAAAGCGACATCGAGAAATTCGCGGCGCCCGGTAACGATCGCGGCCAACGCGGCCATGGCCACGGCAATGCCGGTGAGCATGTCGAGCGCGACAAAGCGATCGGCGACGCCCGGGCCGCGCAGCATGCGGAAAAACGAGAGCAGCAGCGGCACGCAGAGCGCGACAAGAAGCGCGTAGCTGCCATAATTGATCAGGTCGGGAAGTGTCATCAGGCCTCACCCTCCACTCTGCGGACCCATTTTTCGAACGTGGTCTTGATGGCGCTCACAACCTCGGCTTCGTCGCGCACATCGAGCGCGTGGACATAAAGGATCTTGCCGTCCTCGCTGGTGTGGAGCGAGGTCGTGCCGGGGGTCAGCGACACCAGATTGGCGACAAAGGCGACGCCCATATCGGTGCGCAGATCGAGCGGCACCGCGACAATGGCGGGCATGACGTCGATCTCGCGGGCAAAGGCGGTGCGCGCCACCACGATCGAGGAGAGGATCAGCTCCCGAATAAAGATTGCGGCGAGAACCAGGGCCGCCCAGGCTCGAGACAGAAAGCCGGTTCGCTTCATTGCTGCTCTCCCAGATCAAGGCCAGCCTGCGGTCCGAGCACGGCCTCGATATAGGTCTTGGGGTCGAGGAGGCTCGTTGCGGTGGCATCGGCGTAAAGGACGAAAGGTTCGGGGGCGAAGCCGATGGTCAGGGTGACAAGGCCCAGGATCGCCATAGGCACGAGCATGGCCATGGGCACGCGCCGGGCGTGCTTGCGCTCGAGGGGCGGGGTCTTCCAGAAGGCTTCCACCCAGATCTTGGACATGGAAAACACCGTCAGGAGACCCACGAAAAGCCCGACGCCCGCCAGCCAGTGCGCGCTGTCGGCAAAGGCTGCGTCGATCACCATATATTTGGCCCAGAAGCCGGAAAGCGGCGGAATGCCGGCCAGCGACAGGGCGGGAATGGCAAAGAGCAGGGCAAGGATGGGATGGCTGCCCATCAGGCCACCGGCCTTGCGCAGGTCATAGGTGCCGGTCGCCCGGTAGATCGCCCCGGCGGCAAGGAAGAGGTTAGCCTTCACGATGATGTGGTGGACGATATAGAAGACCGCCCCGGCCATGGCGGCGGGGGTCGCCAGGGCCAGGCCCAGCATCATGTAGCCGATCTGGCTGACGATGTGGAACGAGAGGATGCGGCGGATATCCCACTGCACCGCCGCGCCGAACACGCCGAAAAGCATGGTGCCGGCGGCCATCACCGCGACAAGTTCGCGAATGCCGCCCTCGTCCACCGAGAACATCAGGGTAAAGACGCGGAAGCTGGCATAGACCCCGACTTTGGTGATCAGGCCCGCAAAGATGGCCGATACTACGATCGAGGCGGTGTGATAGGAGGCCGGCAGCCAGAAAAACAGCGGGAAGTAGCCGGCCTTGATGCCAAAGGCGACCAGAAACATCGCCGCGACCAGAGCCAGCGCTGCCGAGGGTTCGCTTTCGCTGAGCACCCGGCCGAGATCGGCCATGTTGAGCGTGCCGGTGACACCATAAAGAATGGCGACGGCCAAAAGGAAGAGGAGCGTGCCCAGGAGGTTGAGCACGGCATATTTAATGGTGCCGTCGAGCTGGGTGCGGGTGCGGTCGATGGCCAGCAGGCCCATGGCCGTGATCAGCATGATCTCGAACCACACATAGAGGTTGAAGATGTCGCCGGTCAGAAAGGCGCCCGCGACGCCGGCGATCATGCCCAGGTAAAGCGGGTGAAACCCGGCATGCTCCTGGCGCCGCCGGATATCGGCGAGGCCGAAAACAGCGATGGCGAGCGCCAGCACCGCCGTGATCAGCGCCATGGCGGCGCCGAGCCGGTCGGCCACGAAGACGATGCCGAAGGGGATCGGCCAGCTGCCGAAGGCGACCGTCTGGGTGCCCTCTGTTTCGACCTGGACCAGCAGGAGGATGCTGGCGGCGAGCATGAGCGTCAGCCCGCCAAGGCTGATCCAGCGCTGGATGGCGGGGCGGTGCCAGGCCAGCGCACAGAGCGCGGCGGTGGCCAGCGGCAGCACCACCGGCCAGATCAGGGCTTGCGATAATAGAAGGTTCATCGGCTACCCTCCGTCTTGCTCTCATAGGGCGAGCCGAGCGCTTCTGCGTCAGCCAGTTCGCGCTGGTCGAGCGTGCCGCTCGTGCGGAAGGTCTGGAGCGCCAGGGCCGACGCGAATGCGACAAGGGAAAAGCCGATGACGATCGCGGTCAGAACCAGGGCCTGGGGCAGGGGATTGGCCGCCTCGGGGCTCAGCGTATAGCTGCCTGCCTCGATGATGGGCGGGGGATTGGGGCCGATGCGCCCGGCCAGGAAAATGACGAGATTGACCCCGGCGGAAAGCAGCATCACGCCCAGAAGGATGCGCATGGTGTGGCGCGAGAGCAGCAGATAGATGCCGCAGCCCATGATTGCGGAAATGCCGGCAGCGTAGACGAAATTCACGGCGCATCCTCGTAAAGACGGAAAACCAGGGCGAGCATGCCGCCCAGAACGACCAGATAGACCCCGATGTCGAAGACCATGGTGGTCCCCAGCTTGAAGCCATTGGGGAAGAAGACCCATTGGTGGGTCAGGTAGGAGCCATCGATCAGCAGGCCCGGCAGGCCGCTGACGAAGCCGAGAAAGACCCCAAGCCCGGCAAGGCTCATGGGATGAATGCGCAGCATCCGGCGCGCCCGGGGCACGCCTTCGGCCAGCGCCACCACGGCAAGGGCCATGGAGGCGACGAGGCCGCCGACAAAACCGCCGCCGGGCTCGTCATGGCCGCGCCAGAGAATGAAGATGGATGCGGCCAGCATCAGCGCGAAAAGGATGCGGGCGCTGGCCGTAAAGATCATGGAGTTCATGGCTCAGCCCTTCCTGTCCGTACGACGGCGGCGCAGGAGCGCCCAGGCGCCCATGGTGGCAAAGGCCACCACGGCGGTTTCGCCCAGGGTGTCGAGCGCGCGATAATCGACAAGGATGACGTTGACGACGTTGTGCCCGAGGGCCTCGGTGTAGCTGGTCTCGCCATAGAAAAGAGAGATCCGGTCATCGAACGGAATGGCGAGCATCGCGGCGAGACCGATAAAGACGATGCCGGCAAAGCCGATGGCAATCGCCGCGTCGAACCGGTGCTCGGTTTTGGTGCGGGTGGTCTGGGTGCGGGTCGGCAGGCGCAGGAGCACCGCCATGATCACCACCAGAACCAGCGTTTCCACCGCGAACTGGGTCAAGGCCAGGTCCGGCGCCCCGTTGAGCACGAAAAGCAGGGCCGAGCCATAGCCGACAATGCCGACCCCGATCAGCGCCGCGATCAGCGAATTCGCCTGCGCGGCGACGAGGGCCCCGACAAAGGCGGCAATCAGCAAAAGCGCGGGCAGCGGCAGGATGGTGTCGAATTCGGGCAGGGCGAAGCTGCCCGTGCGCCAGATCACCCAGAGGCAGCTGGCCAGAAGCATGGCAAGGACGATGGCGGTATAGCGCCGCTGGTCTCCGTTTTGCAGCCAGCGGGTCGAGCCGCGGGCAATCCCGAGAATGGCGGCGACGGTCTTGTGATAAATCCGGTCTGCATCGATCTTCTGGGTCCAGGCGGCAGCCCGCAGCGCATCATGGATCGGTGTCCACTTCCAGGCGAGGACGGCTCCGAGGCCGACCGCGGCAAGGCTGAGGAACAGCATCGGGGTAATGCCGTGCCAGAGCGAGAAGCTGGTATCGATGGGCGCGCCATAAAGGGCGGTCGCGGCGGGGCCGACAAGGTGCCGGGTGACCTGGCCGGGGATCAGGCCCATGACGATGCCGAGAATGCCCAGAAGCAGCGGCCCGAACAGCAGGCCCAGGGTTTCCCCATGGTCGACCTTACTGATCTTGTCGCGGCCCAGAAAGAAGGGACGTAGCGAGACGACGCCGGCGACGGCCACCATGATGCCGTTGACCACCACGGCAACCACCACAGGGACGACGTTCCAGCCGCTTTCGAGCTGGGCTTCAAACAGGTATTCCTTGGAGATGAAGCCGACAAAGGGCGGCAGGCCGGCCATGGAGAAACTGGCAAGCACCGCTGCCGCGGCAGTAAAGGGCAGAAAGCGGACGAGCCCGCCCAGCTTGCGCAATTCGGCGATATGGGTGGCGTGAATGGCGGTGCCGGCGCAGAAAAAGAGCGCGGCCTTGTAAAGCGCGTGAGCCAGGATGAAGCCGGCCGTCGCAACGGCGGCGACTTCGCCATCGAGCCCGATCAGCATCACCAGAATGCCGAGCGAGGCCACGGTGGACTGGGCGAGAACCGCCTTGTAGCCGGTGGCGCGCAGGGCGTTGAACGCGGCGATCAGCATGGTGAGCGAACCCACGACGACCAGCGTGATCCCAAAGGCGGGCACCTGGGCGAAGGCGGCGTCGAACCGGCCGAGAAGGTAGATGCCGAGCTTCACCATGGTGGCCGAATGCAGATATGCCGAAGCCGGGGTCGGCGCCGCCATGGCCTGCGGTAGCCAGAAATGGAACGGGAACTGCGCCGATTTGGTGAAGGCACCCAGAAACAGCAGCACCAGAATGCCGGCGAGATAGGGGCTTTGGGCCAGCTGTCCGGCGCTGGTCGCGGCATTGCTGAGGCTGAAACTGCCGAGCTCGAGCCCGATCAGCAAAATGGCGCCGAACAGCGCGAGCCCGCCGCCTGCGGTGATCAGAAGGGACTGGAGTGCGGCGCGGCGCGCCTCGGGCTTTCTGGCATCAAATCCGATCAGCATGAACGAGGTCAGGCTCGTGGCTTCCCAGAAGACGAACATCACGATCAGGTTGTCGGACAGGACCGTGCCCAGCATCGCGGTCATGAAGATCAGGATCAGGAAGATGAAGCGGGCGCGATGCTCACCGGGCGCGTCGGCGAAATAGGCGCCCGCATAAAGTGTCACGAGCGAGCCGATGCCGGTGATCAAAAGCGTGAAGAGATAGGAGAAGCCATCGAGCCGCAGATTGAGCGCCACGCCCAGCGAGGGCACCCAGGCATGCATGTCCGTCACCACCCCGCCTGTCGTGATGACAGGCCAGTGGAACAGAAAGGACACGAACAGGCCCGCGGGCACGAAAACCGGCAGCAGCCGCCCTGCAACGCCACCCAATGCCGAAAGCCGCCAGCCCAAGAAGCTGCCTGCAGCCGCTAAAATCAAAACCGTCACAAGTGACACGAAACGCCTACCTCCAGAGATCGGAGGTCGTTTCGCAAGCCGCGTGCCAAATCGAAAAAGCCCGGAAATCAGGGCTTAGGTGCGACTGATCTGTCAGATTTTCCGAACATTGGGGCAGGCGTGTCCGGATTGCCGAACACGCCGGAGCGCGGGTCAGGCGGCCGAAGCGGCCTCGATCTCGGCGAGAATGGTTTCGGACACGAGGCGATCATCGGCCGGCTTGGTGAAGCGCGGACGGCTCCGATAGGCCTGGGGAATGGCGTTTTCGTCGTAGCCGGTCGAAAAGATATAGGGAATGCCGCGGCGCTTGAGTTCGTCGGCAAGGGGAAAGACTGGCTCGCCCTGGACGCTCACATCGAGAATGGCGCCCGCAATGTTGGAAACGCGTTCGAGAATGCGGTGGGCGCCGGGCAGGTCCGGCACGGGGCCGATCACTTCGGCGCCCATGGCATGAAGGGATTCGACCAGTTCGGTCACGATCAGATAATCATCTTCGACGACCAGAACGCGTCGACCCTGAAATTGGTTTTCTGCTGGCATTGGTACCTCTCTGCGACCCAATGTGCACCGCTTGGGCCAAGTTCCTTGCGCCATCACGGTTGTGGACGATGCCCCTCCCATCACAGGTGAACGCAGCTGCGCGCTGAAATTTCCCTTAACCTTGATCAAGGCGGGATCACACTTTTCCCTGCTCTCATTCGTTTCCTTAACTGGCGCCCCTTGCGCCCGGAGAGCGAAGATGAGCGAAAACAAGGGTCTTAAACGACCCCTCGACAAGCCGGCTGAAGTTGCCTTCCTGACCGAAGAATTTGGCATTCCCGCCATCAAGGCGGCAGCGCTCGTGAGCCAGAACCCGCAAGTGGCAGAGCGCCTTGCGGAAGGCGAGATGCGGCGTCAGCACGCCCGGGATCCGCTGGCCGGCGACCCGGTGCCCCAGCCCCCCAAACAGGACACCTATCCCGCTCCCGCCTTTGGTTCGATCAAGCCGATCAAGGTGGACAATGACCGGACAGGGGCGGGCTGATCTATTCGGATCCCCGCTCGGAAGCGCTTTCCAGCGTTTCGAGCTCGCGCTTGAGCGCTTCACGCGGATCGCCAACGGCGCCAGCATGCTTCGTTGCGGCGGCGCGAAGCGCCTCAGCGACCACCTCCTTCATGCGGTCGGGACCGGCGGCATAGTGCTGGTCAACGAGGGTCTGGGCGTCGCGGACAAAGGTATCAGGCATGGTCTTGCTCCTTGCTTGGATCGAGTCAGCCAAGCGCTGCCGCCGCGGGATCGTTCGGTGCCTAACCTGGATCACTCCCGCTCCTAACCTGGCTTAGGCGTGCTCGTGTCGGGGGAACGGGTTCGCGACGGCCGGATTGATCCTGTGTATCCGACGGGGAAGACGCCACTAAGCTCCCCCAAAAGGCGACATTCTCTTGTCCAAGGAGGAGGCTGCATTGTTCCGAAAAGGTAACCTGGGTTAACGCTGTTCCACTCCCAACGGCCCGGAAATCTGCTGCTTCCCCTCCTAAGGACAGGCAAATGCACCCAAGCGGCATTTTTCCGTTGTCGCCTTGGTTTCACGAACAAGGCGCGGGGGAGAAGATGATGCAGGCACAACAGGATAGCCCGAACGCGGATTTCCTGTCCAAGCTGATCGCCGGGAGCCTGATGGGCGGGGAAACGATTGCGCGCATCATGGGCCTGCCCTGGATCCGCACCAGCATCGCGCGTGGCGATAAAGTCTCAACGGGCGTCGATATTGCCATTATCGGGACCGGATGGGCGGCGCGCTATCGCGAGATCGAGCACGATGCCAAGCAGATGCTATCGCTCCATGTCCCCCGCGATCTTTGCAGCTATCAGTTTCTCGATGGCCGCTCGCAGGCCAATTCCCTTTATGCGCTGACGCCGATGACGGTGTGGACGCTCAAGGCCGAGGAACTGCTCCGTCCCGGCGTCTGGCGGGAGGATTTCGCCATGGCCGTGCTCGCAGCCCTCGCCACCGATAAGGCGATCAGCGAAGAGCACCTGGTTTCGCTCGGCTCACGCACTGCGCTCGGGCGCATGGCGCATCTGATTGCGGAGCTGCAGTGGCGCCTCAGCCCCAGTCAGCCGCCCCAGACCAGTGTGATCGATTTTCCCCTCAGCCAGCCGCGGCTCGCCGAATATCTTTCGCTGTCGAGCGTTCATGTGAACCGGACGCTGCAGGCGCTGCGCCGCGACGGGGTCATCCGCACGTCGAGCCGGAACCTGACCATTCTCGATCAGCCGCGGCTCGAAACGATCGGTGGGTTCAATGCGCGCTATCTCGTGCCCGAAGGCGGCGCTGGATCAGCTTCTCCATCGCCCGAACGACAGGCCCCATCAGGGGGCGGCTTCCGCTCGCCGACGCTTCCCCAATAGGACCCGCGGCAGCGGGCACATGGTGGCGGGGAGAGAACACCATCTGCTCGACCGCCCCGAGCACATCCTTGACCGAGAACGGCTTTTGCAGATGCGGCAGGTCGCGAAAGCGGCCGGGAATTTCTGTGTTGCCCAGGGCCGAAGCGAAAACCACCGGCGTGCCCTGCTGCAGCAGCTTGTCGGCAAGGTCATAAACGGTGTCGCGATGCAGCATGATGTCGAGCACCGCACCATCGATCTTGCGATGGGTCATGAGCGAAGAGGCATAAAACGGGGTCGGCGCGGGGCCGAGAACGGTGGCGTGATGACGGCGCAGGTCGTCGCAGAGGTCGTGCGCGAGATAGTAATCGTCCTCGACCACCAAGATCCGCTTGCCGCTGAAATCCATGCGTTCACCTCATCCTGGTTGCGCAAGGACCAACAGGCGAAGGCCTCGCCCCTGCCTTGCGGCAGCACAATAGACCGAAGGGCAATAGGATGCATCTTTTCATTCGATTTGCGGACTAAATCGGCGTTCGTCTGGCCAGACAACTCAGGTTAGCGTCTCGTTTGCTTTGCATCTCTTGGCCACCGGAGCCGTTCGCCCTGCAACCGGACGAGAGAGAACCATGAGTTCGCCGCACGACAAACCCAGCCTTGACCAGCCCCACAGGGCAGAGCCGACCGAGCGCACGCCGCTCGCTGGGCCCGTCGTTTACGTGCCGCTTCTGATCGTTCTCGTGCTTGCCGGCGCAATGATCGTGTTTGCCTTCGGCGCCTGATTTTTCAGACCTTCTCAAGGATCCAATTCATGACTGCAGCTCAAGACCTCTTTATTACCGGCCTGCGCAATGCCCATGCCATGGAGAACCAGGCCCTTTCGATCATGCGCCCGCAGGTGGAGCGAATCGAGAACTATCCGCAGGTCGCCGAGCGGCTCAACGCCCATATCAGGGAAACCGAGGCGCAGGTCACCCGGCTCGAAGAGGTGCTGGACCGGGTTGGGGCCGATCGCTCCGCGCTCAAGGACGCAGCGCTCAGCCTTGGCGGCACCATGGCCTCGATCGGCCACACTTTTGCGCCCGACGAGATCGTTAAGAACAGCTTTGCCAACCATGCTTTCGAAAACTACGAAATCGCGGCCTATCGCTCGCTCCTGGCGCTCAGCGATGCAGCGGGCGTTGCCGAGGCCGGTTCGGCCTTGCGGCAGAACCTTTCGGAAGAGGAAGCCATGGCCGAATGGATCCTGAACAATATCGAGCCGCTGACGCTGCAGTTTCTTGCTCTCAAGGAAGGCGGCGAACGCGCCAAGACCTGAGCTCCTGATGGCCGCATGCCCTGTCTGGCGGCCCACCTTGCCCCGGCATCGTGCCGGGGCATTTTTCGTTGCGGGCCATGTTCAACCTGGCGCCAAGCCCGGCTCGCAGCGGCCCCAGGAACTTAATGCGCCGCGGGGCCGATCAGGCGCTGACGAATGGCTGTGCTGATATTGTCGAAAAGAAAGACGACGAAGAGGATCAGCAGCACCATATAGGCGACCTTGTCCCAATCGGAATTGGTGCCCATGGTTTCGAGCAGTTTGAGCCCGATGCCGCCCGCACCCACGGCGCCGATCACGGTTGCCGAACGGGTATTGGATTCCCAGAAGTAAAGCGACTGGGACACAAAGACCGGCAAGACCTGCGGCACGACGCCATAGCGGTTGACCGAAACCGGGCTCGCGCCCACCGATTTCATGCCCTCGCGCTGCTTGTCGTCGACATTTTCGAGCGCCTCGGCATAGACCTTGCCGAGGGCCCCGGTATCGGTGAGAAAGATCGCGGCAATGCCCGGAATGGGGCCGGGCCCGAAACCGCGGGTAAAGAACAGCGCCCAGATCAGCATGTCGACCGAGCGGATGAAGTCGAAAAAGCGCTTCATGAACCAGTTGGCCGGGCGGTTCTGGACAATGTTGCGCGCCGCAAAAAAGGCGAGCGGGAAGGCGAACAGCGTTGCGAGCAGCGTGCCGACAAAAGCCATGACCAGGGTCTGGAACAGCTTTGTCAGAATATCGCCGTGCTGCCAGGCCTGATTGCCGAGCCATTGTTCCCAGATCAGCTGGACGTTGGGCTTGCCCTCCACCACCTGGTCAGGGGAAAAGGCCAACCCGATGGTGGAAAAGAGGTCATTCCCCCAAAGCGGCGAGCGGGGATCGTAAAGGAAATTGGCCCAGCCAAAGAAGCGGCGTTGCACCGCAACCTGATTGCCACGGATTTCCGCCTGGCCCTCGAAACCATAATGGACCCAGACCTTGTTGCGGTCCTGCACGATGGAATCGGGCACATTGTCGGGGGCAAAAGCACCGTCTTCGGTAATCGTGACGGGATAGGCCGTGCCATCGACCCAGACATCCACCTGAGCCGTCGTGATGTCGAGACGATTGGCCTCGCCATCGAAAACGGCGGTCATCGAACCGTCCGCGTGCGGGGTCAGCCAGTCGATTTCAGCATTGGCCGGATATTGGCCGCGGCTCGACCATTGCGCCGATACCAAGCCATCCTCGCCAAAGCGCAGGCGCGGCTGGGCGCGCCAGCTATACCAGTCCTGCACATAGATCGAAGCGCGGTCCCATTTGCCGTTCGACAGGGCTGGACCGACATTGAAGAAGAACCAGCAGAAGACGAGATAGAGCGCGGTTGCGGCGAGCCCGATGATCAGGCCATGGCGCTTGAGAAACGAGGTCTTGAAGACTTCGGGGAACTTCTGTTCGAGCCGGTTGCGCTCGGCAGCACTGATCGCCGACATGATTAGACGCTCCCCTTGGCGTAGTTGAAGCCTTGATTGCCCACCAGCCGGCGGCGCAGCCAGCCCGAGAACTGGTCGATGACGATGATGGTCACGAGCAGCATGATGATGATGGCATAGGTCTGGGCGGCATAGTCGCGACCGATCGAGAGGCGGAACACCTCCCCGATGCCGCCGCCGCCCACAGCCCCGATAATGGTCGAGGCGCGGACATTGATTTCCATGCGCAGCAGGCCATAGGAGACGAAATTGGGCATGACCTGGGGCACGATGGCAAAGCGCACGCGCTCGAGCCAGCTGGCGCCGACAGATTTGAGGCCCTCATCGGGCTTCATGTCGGCATTTTCGACCACTTCAAAGAACAGTTTGCCCAGCGCGCCAACCGTGTGGAGCGAGATGGCGACGATGGCCGCGATCGGGCCGATCGATAAAATGGCGGTCAGCATGCCGGCGATGACGATTTCGGGGAAGGCACGCAGCACTTCCATGGTGCGGCGCATGAACCAGCGGACGGCGCCAGCGCCAACCAGATTGGTGGCCGCGAAAAAGCACAGCGCAAAGGCGAGCGATCCACCGATGATGGTCGAGACGATGGCGATGTTGACCGTCACGATCAGCTGGTAGATCAGATGCGGAATATAGAAGGTGTCGGTCAGATAAACCCGCGAGGCGGTGTAATTATACTTGGCCGAACCGTCGAAATAGGGCGATTCCAGATCGAACATGGCGCGAAAGATCTCGAAGGGATCGCGCGGCAGAAAATTCTTGATGAAATCGAACATAAAGGGAAGCCGTTCGAAGAACTTCCCGGAATTGGCGGCATTGGCGTAGTTCATCGCCAGGAACAGCGCGATCAGAACGCCCGCGACTGCAATCAGCGAGTAGACGCGCCGCGTCATCACCTGGCTGCGATAGTGCCGCAACAGGGTTTCGGTGGCTGGCGAAAGGCCGTGTGAACCTTGGGTGGCATCAGCCATGGCAAGAGCTTTCCAAACGCTCGATGTCACCCCGGCGAAGGCCGGGGTCCATCCTGAGATCTCGAGATGGGCCCCGGCCTTCGCCGGGGTGACACCGCGTGAGGGAACAGGGTGGTGACGACGCCGCAGCGCCGCCACCGAGGATAAAAAATCAGCTGCCGATCACAGAGCGACGGGCGTCGATGATGGTCTGGTACATGGCCTTATCGGCCTCGACGAACTGGGTGTAGCCGCCGGCGGTGAAGGCGTCGAAGCAGTCGAAATCGGTTTCGGGCAGGGCCATGAACATGTCGGTGACCTGCTGCTTGACTTCCGGAGCGAGGCTATTGGACACCATCAGCGGACCGTTCGGGATGATCGGGGACTTCCAGACTTCCACGAGGTCATCCATGTCAAGGAGACCCTTGTCGACCATGATGCGCAGATTGCCGGTGGTGTAGCCTTCGCTCCATTCGCCCTGGCCTGAACCAAAGGTGGTGCCGACATCCCAGGTGCCGTCGAGGACGCCGAGCACCAGGTTTTCGTGGCCGCCGCCAAAGCCGGTTTCGCTGTAGAAGTCTTCGATGGAAGAGCCCAGATCATTGGGGAGGGCTACGTTGGGGATCAGGAAGCCCGAGGTGGAATCGGGATCGGCAAAGCCGAGCTTTGTGCCTTCGCTCGACGCCAGATCGGTGATGTCGCTGTCGGAGCGGGCGACCATGATGGTGTAGTAGCCGGTCGAGCCGTCCTGCTGCTGGGCAACCAGCACCGGATCGACAGCGTCAGGCTTTTGCAGCTCGATCGCGGCATAGGACGAAGCGCCCATGATGGCGATGTCGATGGTGCCGCCCAGCAGACCCTGGATGATGCCGTTATAGTCGGGCGAGGGGAAGAACTGGACTTCCGAAGCGCCGGTTGCGGCCTTGAGCGGCTCGGCAACGCATTCGGAACGGCGCAGCTGGTCGGCTTCGTTTTCCCCGCCATCAAGGCCGATGCGCAGGACAAGATTGTCCTGGGCGAAAACACTGGTCGAGAGCGAGAGGGCCACGGAGGCCAGGAGCAGTTTGCGGATCACGAGAGGTCTCCTTGAGTGAGCCAAGTCTTCGGCAGACCGCGTCTTGCGGCTGCTGAATGGGGATGAATCTAGGTGGTCGGGCTAGGGCGCCTGCTGCGCATTGCTCGGCGTCTTGGGCAGAACCGGCGCCTTGATCGGAGCCAGGGACGTCGAGGTCATGGCCTCGGAAAAAGCTTCCTTGAGCCCATCGGCGCCATAAAGTTCGCGCGCGACATCGGTCGTCAGCTCGTCGGGCGTGCCATCGAACACCACGGACCCTGCGCTCATGCCGATGATGCGCTCGCAATAGGCGCGCGCGGTATCGAGCGTATGGAGGTTGGTGATGACCGTGATGCCTTCGGAATTGATGTCGCGGAGGCTATCCATGACAATCTGGGCATTGCGCGGATCGAGCGAGGCGATGGGCTCGTCGGCCAGGATCATCTTGGGGTTCTGCATCAGGGCGCGGGCAATGGCGACGCGCTGCTGCTGGCCGCCGGAAAGCGTCTGCGCCCATTGCATGGAAGTCTGGGCTATATCGAGCCGCTCGAGCGCCTTGAGCGCCTCGAACTGCTCTTCGGGGGTAAAAATCTGGAGAAGGTTCAAAACCGGATTGCGACCGTTGAGCCGGCCGAGCATCACATTGGTGATGACATCGAGCCGCGGCACGAGGTTGAACTGCTGGAAGATCATGGCGCAGTCGCGCTGCCAGGAGCGCAGGGCCTTGCCCTTCAATTCGGAGGTTTTCACCCCGTCATATTCGATATAGCCGGACGAAACGTCGTTGAGCCGGTTGATCATGCGCAGAAGCGTCGACTTGCCCGCGCCCGAACGCCCGATAATGCCCACCATCTGCCCTTGCGGGATTTCCAGCGTCACGTCGTTGACAGCGAGCTTGTCGCCGAACCGGCGTGTCACATGTGAAATCTTGAGCATGCTGAGGCGCCCCCGCCGTTAAGTTGGGGGACACCTAAGGCCATCACGTAACGCGCCCATGTAAGATCGATGACGGTTCCGTGACCGTCGATGTCTTCAGGCTGCCGCGCGCGGGGCAAAGCCCGTCACATCGACAATGCGGTCGGCAACCGCCTGGCGCACCTCCTCGTCATGGAAAATCCCGAGCATGGCAACGCCCGCCCGTTTCTTGTCGGCGATCATGTCGACGACCACCGCGCGATTGACCGCATCGAGCGAAGCGGTCGGTTCATCGAGCAACAGCACCGGATGATGGGTGATGAACCCCCGCGCAATATTGACCCGCTGTTGCTCGCCGCCCGAAAACGTCGCCGGCGGCAGCCCCCAGAGCCGTTCGGGGAGGTTGAGGCGATGGAGCATTTCGCCGGCCCGCCCCTGCGCCTCGACCTTATCGACACCCCGCACCACGAGCGGCTCGGCTACCACATCGAGCGCGGTCACGCGCGGCACGGTACGCAGGAACTGGCTGACATAGCCGATGGCATCGCGCCGCAAGGTCAGCACCGTGCGTGGATCGGCACTGGCGAGGTCCACCATCGCGCCCTCATGCGCGATTTCGACCGCGCCCCGGTCAACGCCATAATTGCCATAGACCATTTTCAGAATGGACGACTTGCCAGCCCCCGATGGCCCGCCGAGCACCACGCACTCGCCAGGGGCGACATCGAAGGTGACATTCTCCACCACCGGCAGGCTGATCCCCCCGCGCAGATGCATGGTGAAAGTTTTTGCCAGATTTCTTACGCGTAAAGCGGTCATGTCACACATCTCTGATTGTTGCGTTTCCCCCTCACCCGCCCTTCGGGCACCCTCTCCCCGAGAGGGAGAGGAATGGCTCCGCATGTGTCGCGGGAGTGGAGGCCTATTCTTCTCCCTCTCGGGGAGAAGGTGGCGCGCAGCGCCGGATGAGGGGGGTCACACCTGCAAGATCGAGCTGACCAGCAGCTGCGTATAGGGCTCCCGCGGATCATCGAGCACCCGGTCCGTCAGCCCCGCTTCGATGACGTGCCCGCCTTTCATCACCATCATGCGATGCGACAACAGCCGCGCGACAGCCAGGTCATGGGTGACCACAATGGCGGAAAGCCCCAGCTCGCTCACGAGCTGCCGCACGAGATCGAGCAGCCTTGCCTGCACCGACACATCGAGCCCACCGGTCGGCTCGTCCATGAAGACGAGCCTCGGGCCGGTCACGAGATTGCGCGCAATCTGCAAGCGTTGGCGCATGCCGCCCGAAAAGCTGCGCGGCTGGTCATCGATCCGGTCCGCGGCAATCTCGACGCGCCCGAGCCAATCGAGCGCGGTGTCGCGAATGCGTCCATAATGGCGATCCCCCACCGCCATCAGCCGCTCGCCGACATTGGCGCCGGCCGACACGCTCATGCGCAATCCATCGGCCGGGTTCTGATGCACGAACCCCCAATCGGTCCGCGTCAGAAACCGGCGCTCGGCCTCGGACAGCGCATAGATATCGCGCCAAGTTTCGTCCCGCATCCGATAAAGCGCCTCGCCCGAACTCGGCTCGAGATTGGCCGAAAGCGTATTGAGCAAGGTTGTCTTGCCCGACCCGCTCTCGCCCACGATGGCGAGGACTTCACCTGGATAAAGCTCGAAACTGACATCGGCGCAGCCGAGCCGGGCGCCGTAATATTTGGTCAGGTTGTTTACGCGGAGGAGTGGCTCGTCAGACATGGAAAGCTCCAGAGCAGGAGGCAAACACGGACTCTATTCTTCTCCCCCTTGGGGAGAAGGTGGCGCGCAGCGCCGGATGAGGGGGATGCTTCAGCGAGAGTGGAGATATGCCCCTCACCGACTCGGCTTCGCCGAGCCACCTCTCCCCGAGGGGGAGAGGAATGGGACTGCGGTTGGTTGCAGGATCGAAGCGCATCACTCCGCCGCCTCCTTCGTCCCCATCACGCCCATAAGCCCCGCCTCCCGCCGCTCCTCGCAGTGATCGGTATCCGAGCACACATGCATATGCCCGCCCCGGTCATCGAGGATCACCTCGTCGAGATAAACTCCTTCCGCCCCACAGAGCGCACAGGGCTTTTCGAACTGCTGGATTTCGAAGGGATGATCTTCGAAGTCGAGGCTCACCACATCGGTATGGGGCGGCACCGCATAGATCCGGTGCTCGCGCCCGGCCCCGAACAGCTGCAACGCTTCGCTCCGGTGCATTTTCGGATTGTCGAATTTTGGCGTCGGCGAGGGATCCATGACATAGCGCCCTTCGACCTTGACCGGATAGGCATAGGTCGTTGCAATCCGCCCATGCCGGGCAATGTCCTCGTAAAGCTTGACATGCATCAGCCCATATTCCTCGAGCGCATGCATTTTGCGCGTTTCGGTTTCGCGCGGCTCGAGAAAACGCAGTGGCTCGGGGATCGGCACTTGATAGACAAGGATCTGCCCCGCCTCGAGTTTTCGCTCGGGAATGCGGTGGCGCGTCTGGATGATCGTCGCTTCGGCGGTATGCGTGGTGGTCTTGACCTCAGCCACCTTGGCAAAAAAGGCCCGGATCGACACGGCATTGGTCGTATCGTCCGCCCCCTGGTCGATGACCTTAAGCACATCATCGGGCCCCATGATCGAAGCCGTCACCTGCACCCCGCCCGTCCCCCAGCCATAGGGCATGGGCATTTCGCGCGATGAAAACGGCACCTGATAGCCTGGGATCGCCACGGCCTTCAGGATCGCCCGCCGGATCATTCTTTTGGTTTGTTCGTCGAGATAGGCAAAATTGTAATTTGCGACGGCGTTCATTGGACGCTCTCCAAGGCAGCAGGTGCCCTCTTATTCTTCTCCCCCTCGGGGAGAAGGTGCCCCGCAGGGGCGGATGAGGGGGATGCCTCAGCAAGAGTGGCGGCATCCCCCTCACCGACTCGGGCTTTGCCCGAGCCACCTCTCCCCGAGGAGGAGAGGAACATTCCTCTGCGCGTGTCGGAAAATACGCTCATTCCAAACGCGCCGTCATTGCCGGGCTTGTCCCGGCGATCCACAGCATGCCGCGGCGCCGCATGGACCACCGGGATAAGCCCGGTGGTGACGGCGCGAGAGGGAATGTCATTTGGAAAAACGCCCATCACTCCGCCGCCTCCCTTTTCCCCTCGAACTCCGCCCGCATCCGCCGGATCAAATCGAGCTCCGCCTGGAAATCCACATAATGCGGCAGTTTCAGATGCTCGACGAAGCCCGTCGCCTGCACATTGTCCGAGTGGGAAATGACGAATTCCTCGTCCTGCGCCGGCGCGACGATGTCCTCGCCGAACTCTTTTGCCCGCAAGGCCCGGTCGACCAGCGACATGGCCATGGCCTTGCGTTCGGCTTGCCCGAACACCAGCCCATAGCCCCGCGTAAATTGCGGCGGGATCTTTGCCGAGCCCTTGAACTGGTTGACCATCTGGCATTCGGTCACCCGGATACGCCCCAGATTAACGGCAAAACCAAGTTCGGGAATGTCGAATTCCACATCCACCTCGCCAATGCGGATTTCCCCGACAAAGGGATGGGTGCGCCCATAGCCGCGCTGCGTCGAATAGCCGAGTGCCAGCAAAAAGCCCTCGTCGCCACGCGCCAGCGCCTGCAGCCGCAGATCGCGATTGAGCGGAAAGTCGAGCGGCTCGCGCGTCAGATCGCCCACGTCCTCACCTTCGGCAAGGGCCCCATCGGCCTCGATCAGCCCCTCTCGCCCGAGAAGATCCGTCACCCGTGGTGCCTCTTCGTCCCCGGCCTCCCGTTGCATCGGCGCATCGGCATCCGCTCCGACAATGCTGGGATCGAGGAGGCGATGGGTATAGTCGAACGTCGGCCCCAGCATCTGCCCGCCGGGAAGATCCTTGAAGGTTGCGGAAATGCGCCGCTCGATCCTCATCGCTCCGGTGTCGATTGGCTCGGAATAGCCAAAGCGCGGCAGCGTCGTACGATAGGCGCGGACAAGAAAGATCGCCTCGATCAGATCGCCTCGCGCCTGGATAAGGGCAAGCGCGGCCAGTTCCCGATCATAAAGCGAGCCCTCTCCCATGGCCCGATCGACCGCAAGCCCTAGCTGCTCGACGATCTGGTCGAGCCGGAGCGCGGGCACCGTGCGGTCGCCGCGGCGGCGATCGGCAAGGAGGCGATGGGCATTGGCGATGGCGGCTTCCCCGCCCTTGACGGCTACATACATTTTAGCCCTCCACGATCCGGCTCGAGCGCGGCAGGCCGATCACCTGATCATCGGCAATCAGCAACAGGTCGACCCCGCGCGGAAAGAGCGCGCGGTTTTCGCTCCATTGGAGGGAAAAATCCTCGGGCAGGCCGGCCGGTGTAAACTCTTGCGTCCCGGCAATGCCTGGACCCGCCAGCATCATCTTGGGGCCTCCGGTTAACGCCGGAACTTCGGCCACGATGGTCGTCGAGCGATCCGGATACTCATCCGTCCCGAGATTGCATTCGGCGAGTTTCGGCCAGGGGTCGCCAAGGGCCACGAACGCAAAGTTTGCCCTTGCCGGATCGCCCACGATCGGTGCGCCGGTGTGAAATCCGACAAAGCCTGACACATCACCCTCAAGAAGCGCCGGCGAGAGCCAGATGGGCGTGTCGTGGTCGCTTAGGGTCAACATTATGCTAGCCAATTGCGCCTGAAGCGGCTCCAAACGTTGCCCGGATGCTAACAGTTTTTGCGCTTTTCCAGGGTGCGCCAGGGCGTCGAGTACGGCCCGGAAGCAGCTTTGCGCATCGCGCACAGGTTCGGTAAATCCAGCGCCGAAATCGTGGGAAAGCATCAATTGTCCCCCCGGACCATGGTGAAGAAATCGACCCGTGTCGCTGCCGTCTCGTTTTTCCGCGTTGCGTCGTTTTCAAGCGCAAGTGCTTCAAGCGGCGCAATAATTTCTGCCTCGATCCGGCTGGCATCGCGCTGGCGCAAGGCGTCTATCACCGCAATCGCCTCGGCCTTGTCGAGATCGCGGCCAAGGCAATACCCGTGCCCCACTTCCCCGGTTACAATCCTGACACTGGCGCGGCTGACCGTGGTCTCGCCGAGATTAAAGGGTGCTCCACCGCCCCCGGCACGCCCGCGCACCATGACGAGCCCGGTTTCGGGTCCGCGCAGGCGCTGGTGTTCGGGTTTGTCGCCATAGGCGTCCCAGCGCTCGGCCAGTGCCTTGGCCGGGGCCGTCGCCAAAACATCGAGTGCGTGCTTGCGCGCTGTCGCCTCGGGGGAAAGACCAGTTTTCATGCTTGCCTCGATTTGTCTAATAAACTAGACAACTATGCTCACTGAATCTGCTCTACGCTTCCCATGTGAATTTGCAATGACAAAAATGCATTCCGTTGCCGGCGGCGTTGCCCTCTGGCGCCAGATCGCCGATGCCATCCGCCTTGACATTGTCGGCGGCAAACTCGCCAATGGCGACCGCCTTCCCACCGAAGCTCTTCTGGCGCAACGCTTTTCCGCCAATCGGCACACGGTGCGCCGGGCCTTGGCGGTGCTTGCCGAAGAAGGCGTCGTTGTTGCGGAACAGGGGCGAGGCACCTTTGTCCGCTCGATCCGCCGGCTCTCATATCCCATCGGCAAGCGCACGCGTTTTCGCGAGGGGCTAAAGGGGCAGGCCGCCAGCCTCACCTCAGTCAGCATCAGCGACAGGATCGAGAACGCAACCGCCCGCGTTGCCGTCGCACTTGGCCTCAAACCCGGCGCAAAAGTCGTGCGCACCGAGGGCATGTCGGTCGCCGATGGGGTGCCGATCTCACGCTCGACCACATGGCTGAGCTATCGCCGCTTTCCCGATTTTGCCAGCCGGATCAATCAGATGGGGTCAACGACCCTGGTGTTCGGGAGCTATGGGATCACCGACTATTCCCGCGCCTCGACCCGCATTTCCGCACGCCACGCCGATGTCGAAGAAATCCAATCCCTCACCCTCGCGCCCGGCGCCATCGTGCTGGTGTCCGAAGCCGTGGATGTAGATCCCGAGGGAGAAGCGATCTCCTACGCGCTCAGTCGTTTTCCTGCCGAGCGGATGGAGCTGGTAGTGTGAAGACCCCATCGCCGCAATAGCAGTAGCCCTCATCCTGAGGCGCGCAGCGCAGCGAAGCCTCGAAGGACGAGGGCTTGCCCCGATGCCTCAGCGCCACGCCCACCTGGTTCGAGGCTCCGCTTTGCTGCGCACCTCACCATGAGGCTACTCGGTCATCGGGCTAACCGCAGGAATCTAAACTCCAACCCGCAGCAAATCTCTGATCAAGCTCACGAATTGCTCGCCGGCCTGTTCCAGCGCCCCGGAATTGTCGATCCGCACCGTGCTGGCAGGCATGCGCACGCCGACGCTGCGGTCCATGCGCCGCTGGATGTCTTCGGCGTCTTCGCGACCCCGGCCGGCCAGTCGCTCGGCGATCACCTGCGGATCGGCCGTCACCTCGACCACCACCGCATTGGGGTAGCGCAGCATGAGCCTGGGCAAGACAGCGCGGGAAAGATTGGCGATGACGACGCGACCGGCGTGAAGGTCTTCCTCAAGCCCGATCGGCAGGCCGTAGCGCAGGCCGTGGGCTTCCCAGGACAAGGCGAAACGCCCCTCGGTTTCGGCGGCGACGAATTGATCCATGGTCATGCTGTCATGGTCTTCGCTGCCCCCGTCTGCCGGGCGGGTTACGACGCGACGGACGATCGTGACGTCCCTCTGGAGACGGTCGCGGGCATAGGCCATGACGCTGTCCTTGCCCGCTCCGCTTGAGCCGACGACGGCGACGAAAGTGCCGTTCATATCACCCGTCGCCCTTCGCGCCACACCGTCAGGACGATCGGGATGCCGTCCTCGATGCGCAAATGCACGAGATCGGCTCGCTTGCCGACAACAATCTCGCCGCGATCATGGAGGCCCGCTGCCTCTGCCGGGCGGCGCGTGACGAAGCCGATGGCCTGAGGCAAACTTATCCCCGGCACCTCGCCGGCAAGGCAGAATGCCGACTGCAACATGGAAAAGGGAATGTAGTCGGAAGACAGAATATCGAGAAGGCCTGCCGCCGCCAGATCGCGCGCCGACACATTGCCCGAATGCGAGCCACCCCGCACGACGTTGGGTCCGCCCATCAGGATCGCCATGCCCGCATCGCGCGAGGCCTGTGCAGCTTCAAGCGTTGTCGGAAATTCGGCGATGCGGATGCCCAGAGCCACCGCTTCGGCGACATGGGCCGCGGTCGCGTCGTCATGACTGGCCAGCGCAATGTTGCGCTCGGCGCTCAAAGCAGCAAGCGCCGTGCGGTATTTGTCGGAGTAAGTCTCTGATTCATAAGATCTTCGGCCGATGAAGTCTGCAAGTTCACTGTCGCTCATCTTGAGCTTGCCCTGATAGTAGACCTTATAGGCATCGGGGCTGGCGAACTGACGTTGCCCGGGCGCATGGTCCATGAGCGACGCCAGACGCACCAGCTTGTGGTCCATGATCTTTTCAAAGCTTTCGAGGCAATCGGGCGCCGAAACTTCGCATCGCAGGTGAATGAGGTGATCGGCCCGCAAGCGCTTGGCCTCGACCCCAGCCGTGATCGCATCGGCGAGAATCCGCAGCTCGTCCATGCCCATATCGGCATCTTCGTCGAGCCCGACGCGAATTGCGTCGAACACCGTGGTGATGCCGGAAGCGGCGATCTGGGCGTCATGCGCCTGCACCGCGGCCACCGGGTTCCAGCGCACCTTGGGGCGCGGAGCATAGTGGGTCTCGAGATGGTCGGTATGAAGTTCGACGAGACCGGGGATCAGGTAGTCGCCATCGAGATCCTGCCCATGCGCACTCGGCGCCCCGATATCGGTTATCTGGCCGCCATTGATCGCCAGGCTGCCGGTATAGACCTCGTCGGCAAGGACGATCCGGGCGTTGGTGAGGACGGTTTCGTTCTGGTGCAGGGCGTTCATCGATGTTTTGACCTTTTTGAAAGGTGCCCTAGAGCAGTTTGATGACAGAACCGCGACATGGGCCTAGAGGCCCAGCCGGTCCTTGAACGCATACCACCATGAGCCGAGCGTCGAATATTGCGCGCGGAACATGCGCCCGCCCGGAAAGGGGATCCAGGGCAGGGCGGCAAAGGTGTCGAACCGGGTCATGTCGCCCCGGATCGCCTCGGAGAGAATACGTCCGAACAGGTGCGATCCGGTGACGCCGTGACCGGAATAGCCATGGGCAAAATAGACCCGGTTGCCGAGGCGCCCCATCTGCGGCACGCGCGAAAAGGAAAGCGCAAAATTGCCGCTCCAGGCATAGTCGATTTTGACGTCCTTGAGTTGGGGGAAAACCTTATCGAGATTGGGCCGGAGCTTGGCCACGACATCGTCGGGATCGGTCCCGCCATAGACGACGCCCCCTCCAAAGATCAGGCGATGGTCGGCTGAGACACGGAAATAGTCGAGAATGTAGCGCACGTCCTCGACGCACATGCCGGTCGGCAACAGCGCTTCGGCGCGCTCACGCCCCAATGGCTCGGTTGCCATCATCTGGGTGGAAACCGGCATGACGCGGTCGGTCAGTTCCGGCACGACATGACCGAGATAGGCATTGCCGCAGATCACCGCCGCCTTCGCCGTCACCTTGCCTTTGGCGGTATAGATCACGGCATTATCGGCGCCCTGATCGACCCGCACGACCGGGGAATGCTCGTAGATGACCCCGCCGAGGCTTTCAAAAGCGCGCGCTTCTCCCAGCACGAGATTGAGCGGGTGCATATGGCCCCCGGAATGATCGATCATGCCGCCGGCATAGACTTCCGAGCCGATATGGGTGCGAATCTGGTGGCGATCGAGCAGTTCGTGATCGTTCATGCCGTAGCTTGCCCAAAGCTGTTTCTTGGCTTCGAGGTCGCGCATGTGCTGGTCGGTATAGGCAGCGTAGATATTGCCGCGCTTGAGGTCGCAGTCGATGCCGTAGCGCTCGACCCAGTCGTAGATGATGCCGGCGCCCTCCTGCACCAGCGAGCCCACAAAGGCGGCGGTCTCCCCGCCATAGCGGCGCTTGATGGTGCCAAGGCTTGCATTGAGCCCATTGACGATCTGCCCGCCATTGCGCCCCGAGGCGCCCCAGCCGACACTGGCGCCCTCGACCACGACGACCCTGAACCCGGCCTCGGCCAGGTGCAGCGCCGTCGACAGCCCGGAATAACCCGCGCCGAGAACGCAGATATCGGCAGCGACATCGGTTTCAAGGCGCAGCGGCACGCGATGGATATTGCGCGAGGCGGCATAGTAGCTGGGCGGGTAGGAGCCGTCGCCGGCATAGGCTTGTTCGGCCATCACACAACCTCCAGATAGGCAGAAAATTCAAGGTCGGTCACCTGGGAGGCGAAGCCGGCGATCTCCTGGCGCTTGCAGGCGACGAACATCGATTGCATGGCAGGATCGAAAATGCGCGGGATCATGTCGCCGTCCTCGAAAGCATTGACCGCCGAAGCCCAGTCGGCCGGCAGCTTGGGCAGGCGTTCGGAATAGGCGCGGCCCTTGAACGGCTTGGGCGGCTTGATCTGATCCTCGATACCGACCAGGGCGGCGCCCAGAATGCCTGCGAGCACGAGATAGGGATTGGCGTCGGCCCCCGAAACGCGGTGCTCGATGCGGCGCGCCTTGGGACTGCCGCCGGGAATGCGCACGGCCGTGGTGCGGTTCTCGTACCCCCAGGAGATGGCGCTCGGGGCATGGGTGTCGGGGCGCAGCCGCCGGTAGGAATTGAAATGGGGCGCAAAGAGGAGCGTGGATTCGGCCATGCCGGCCAAGAGGCCTCCGACCGCGTGATGCATGACCTCCGAGCCGGTATCGGTGCCATCGTCGAACACGTTGTTCCCGGCGATGTCGTTGAGACTGAAATGGACATGAAAACCATTGCCCGAGCGCATGCCATAGGGTTTTGCCATGAAAGTGGCGACAAGCTTGTGCTTGCGGGCGACGCCCTTGACGATGCGCTTGAAGAGCACAGCGTCATCGGCGGCCTTGAGCCCGTCATCGGTATGGAGGAGGTTGATCTCGAACTGGCCGATGCCGTTTTCAGCCACGGCGGTATCCGCGGGCACGTTCTGCTGTTCGCATTGCAGATAGACGTCGCGGAAAAACTCGCCGAAATCCTCGAGTTCTTCGAGTGAGAGAATGGCGTCTGAATCGAGCCGCTTGCCGGTATAGGGGGAAATGGGCGGCTGAGCGGAATCAGCCGCGGGATCGACGAGGTAGAATTCGAGCTCGGTGGCGACAACTGGCTTGAGCCCAATCTCGGCATAGCGGCGCAGCACAAGCGCCAAGGCCTGGCGGGGATCGCCGAGGAAGGGCGTGTTGGTATCCTCGAACATCCAGAGCGGGATCATCGCGCTCGGCCGGGTCGTCCAGTTGATGGGCAGGGCGCCGCGTCCGGTGGGGCTGCAGATGCCGTCGATGTCGCCGCTGCGATAAACCATGGGATTGCCCACGATATCCTCGCCCCAGACATCGACGCCCACGATCGAAAGCGGCATGCGCAGGCTGTTTTCAACGATGCGACGCGCCTGATCGATGGGAATGCGCTTGCCGCGCATGATGCCGTTCAGGTCGCAAACGGCGGTGTGGAGCACCTCGATCTGCGGGTTCTCTTCCAGCCAGGCCACGATGTCGGAGTTCGTCGTTGCTTCGATAGTCATGCCATCCTTCGACTTTTCGTGTGGTTCGGGCGTTACCCTAACAGGAGCCGTCGCCGTACGGAAAGCGCTGGTCAGCACTGCGGGAACATCTGTCATGGTAAAAGAGCGTCCCGTCATCGGCTTGTTGGCGTGCAGCGCGCGCGATCGCGACCTTTTCGTAGAGACTTTGACGACCCGCAGCGTTGCGGCCATCATGGCGCATGCGGCCGCGGTCCCGGTGCTGCTGCCGGAGGGGCTCGGGACCGAGGAGGCCAAGGTTCTTGCCCTGCGGCTCGATGCGCTTCTGGTGTTCGGCACGGATGGTGCCCGCCACAGCACTTTCGTCTCGGACATGATCGTTGCTGCGGTCGATGCCGCCCGGCCGGTTTTTGGCACCGGAGGCGGTTCTGCCGGCATCAACAGGGCGTTCGGCGGCACGGTGGGTGATGTTTCGGGGAATACTGCTTTCGATCCCGAGGCAACCGAGACAGTCAGGACGGCTGCCGGCAGCGTGCTGCAGCGGTTCACCGCTTCATCAAGCTTGACGGTGGCGGCAGGGAGTGCCGCCCCGGTTGTCAAGCTCGGCGATGGGCTCGTGTCCAATGCGAACGGGAGCGATGGCCATGTCGCCGCGTTTTCGGCGGGCCATTCGGCAGCCCCGGTATTTGCGGTCAGCTGGCACCCAGAATGGAATGCAGAACTGCCGCATGACCGGGCCTTCTGGCATTTCGTGGGGGAGGCGGCGCGGGCCACCTATGTCGCCGCGCCCGGCAGCGCCATGGCGCCGTCGCTTTAGGCTGATTTCTTGAGCACGGGGGCCAGTTCGGCCACGTCGAGCGTCAGATCGGTAAGCCCGAGAAGCGCATCGTTGCCGGGCCCTTCCTCGTCGGCCACGACCAGCACCACCACGTCGTAGAGCTGGGCCAGAGCCTCGACGAGGATACGGACCGAGCGCGCGGTGGGGTCAAGCTGGGCCTGCCGACCCCAAGGGATGTGCGCTGCCTCATAGAGCCCGCTGCCATGGATGATGTCCGCAAAGCCGGCAAGACCGAGCGAGAGATCGCTGATGCCGGGCGCCGTGGTGCGGCGCCGCGTTGCGGCATCGATCATTACGACCCGTCGCTCCTGACCGATCAGGTGGGCGACCAGTTCCCTTCCGCCGAGGGCGGAACCCGGTGCGCGCAAACCGATGACGCTGGCTTCGGCGATTTTCTCGGCAAGCTTGAGGCGCGACTTTGCCTTGCGCGCGGCTTTTGCTTCAGCCTTGCTGGGCTCTACGGATGAGACAGGTGCGGGCGGCAGGGCTTCGGCAGGCGCCTTTTCGGCCGCTGCGCTCCAATGCGCCTCGACTGCAACCGGCTGCGCGGCGGCGGGCATGTACCAGGCGGGCTCGCTGGTTACAGCTGGCTCGAGGGCCGGCTCAACGGGCGCGGGACCGGGGCTCTCGACAGGGTCGGCGATGGGCGCCGGTTCGGCCATGGCGAAGCTGTCTTCTTCGGGGCGCGGACGGCGGCGGAACGCAAAAACGCCGATCTGGCCGAGAAAAGCAAAGCCTCCGGCAAGCGCCAGGGCGAAGTCGGTGCGGATCGGGCGGGGCAGGGCCGAGACGCTGGCTTCGGGCAAGGCGGCGGTGGAGCCGGTCAGGATATCGGCATCGACGAGCTTGGGCGCGGTGGCGGCGGCCAGTTCGGCGCGAAGATCGACTTCGAGATCGCGTGCGGATGCACTATCGGCGCGGGTGAGCGCAAGAAGGGCATCGACTTCGCTCGAAACGTCAGCCGAGAGGTCCCCGATCTGGTCAAGCAGAGCGCGCATGGTGGGATGGGCCGGCAGGAAGGTGATGGCGAGCTTTTCGCGCTCGGCTTCAAGATCGGCCAATTGTGCAAGTTTCTGCCCCAGCGTGGGCAAGCCATCAGCTTCCATGGCGAGAAGGGCATAGTTGCCGTCATCCACCAGCCGGGCAATGCGCTCAGCGCGAGTTTCGAGGCGAACACGATCTTCCCAGGCAAGGCTCAGCTTTTGCTGCAGCAGCTGGATATGGGTGGCGTCGGCCGGGGCGGCGGCTGGGGTCGACTGCGGTGTTTCCGGAGGCGCGGTGGGCAAAGCTGGCGGCGGGCCGGCCAGCACCATGAAGCTGGTGGCGGCTGCATCGGCAATGGTGCGGGCGAGCGTCGCATTGCCGGCAGTCACCGTAAGATCAAGCGTTTCCCCCGAGGGGGCGGAAGTCAGGCTGAGCCGCTGGCGCAGCAAGGCGGTGCTGTCGAGCGTGCCGCCACCGGCCAGGCGCATTTCGTTGACGCGTTCGGGCGGGATGCGCGAGACGATGTCCGCCAGCTGCTCCTGGGCGAAAAACCGTTCAACCTGCTCCGCGACCGGGGTGCCCGGCGCCGGGGCAAGCGCGATCCGGGCTTGGAAATCCTGCGGGGAAAGCTGGATCGCCACAAGCGTTCCGGCAAGCGCAACCCCGGTCACCGCCAGCATGCGCGGCAGGTGCGGCACCAGGGCCGCGAGAAACGGCTGCTCCTGCGCGTCCGTGTCGTCATGCTCAAAAGGTGTCGTGGTCATCGCCTGTCCCATTCGCCCCAACCATAGAGGCAACGTGGTTAATTTTCCTCAAACCCTTGTGCGATTTGCAAAGCGGGATTTACGGAAATCTACCTAGGACGGGGCGCTGCGACTGGATCCTTTCGTCAGCGCTCCAACAGGTGGGCGCGCCCATCTTCCACCAGCACTTCGACGGCCGGGGGATGGCTGAGGAAATTTCCGGGGCTGGCGGTCGGGCCATAAGCCCCCGACTGGAGCACGGCAACAAGCTCACCCGCACCGAGTTCGGGCAGCATCACGTCGCGCCCCAGGGTGTCGAGCGGGGTGCAAAGCGGGCCGACAACCGTTGTCGCTACAACGGCCGCATCGTTCATGCGCGCGGGCGCAAGGATGGGATAGTTGCGCTTGATGATCTGTCCCAGATTGCCGGACGCTGCGAGATGGTGATGCATGCCGCCATCGGTGACGGCAAAACGGGTGCCGCGCGCGTTCTTGACCGCATTGATCTCGGCGACATAGATGCCGCCCGGCCCGGCGATGAAGCGGCCCGGTTCGACCACGACGCGTGCATCGGCAAGGAGCGGGTCGGCAGCCAAAAGCGCCGCCAGATCCGGCAGGCCGGCCTTGAGCGTGGCGAGGTCGAAGCTTTTTTCTCCGGCATAGTAGGGAATGCCGAGGCCACCGCCGAGATCGATGGTCTCGAGCGGACGGCCGAGGAGCCGGGCCGTTTCGGCGGCAATGCCGATGGCGTGCCGCCACTGGTCGATGAGGCCCTGAGCATCGAGGATCTGCGAGCCGCCATAGACATGGATGCCGACGAGATCGACATGGGCATGCCCGCCGATGCGCGCAATGGTTTCGGCGAGGTCTTCTTCGCAGAACCCGAAAGCGGTGGGCTTGCCGCCCATGCGCATGGCACCGGCCTGAGCCGAGGGCACGGGATTGATGCGGAGGCCCACCTTGATGGTCTTGCCCAACGCTTCCCCGATCCGGTCGACGCGCTCGGCTTCCTCGAAGCTTTCCAGGTGGATTTCGCCGATGCCTTCGCCGATCACCTCTTCGAGTTCGCGCTGGCGCTTGCCGGGACCTGCAAACAGGATCTGTTCGGGACGGGCACCCGCCGCGCGGGCCGCGCGATATTCGCCCACGGACGCGATCTCGACACCTGCACCTTCCGCAAGGAAAAGCGCGATGATCTCCCGGAGCGGATTGGCCTTGACGGAATAATGCACGGCGGCAAAGCCCGACAGCGTTTCGGCAAGAGCGCGATAGTGGCGCCGCATGACGCCACCATCATAGATGAAGGCGGGGGTGCCGAACTCTTCGGCCACGGCCCGGACACTGACGCCGCCCAGGATCAGGTCGGGACCGGAAACGGCGAAGTTTTCGTGAGCAAGGTCCATGCCATGGGGAAGCGGGGCTTTATCAAGCATCGGTCTTGCTACTCCGTTGGCGCACCAGCAGCTTATAGTCCACCTTGCCGTTGGGGGTGGTGGGAAGGGCTTCGAGCAGCTCGATGGTACGCGGCACCATATAGGTGGCAATCGTCCGGCCGAGCTCACGCAGAACAGGCTTGGTTTCGATGCCGCTGCTTTCGGACCGCAGCACGGCAAGCGCGTGAACCTTCTCGCCTGCGACCGGATCGGGCAGGCCGATCACGGCGACTTGCTGGAAGTGGCCGGTCGCCATGATTGCTTCCTCGACCTCGGTGGGACTGATGCGGTAGCCCGAGGATTTGATCATGGCGTCGTTGCGCCCGACAAAACTGAAATAGCCGTCTTCGTCCTCGACCACGAGATCGCCCGAATAACAGACCGTGTCCCCGCCTTCGAGCGGAGACAGGAACGGGTGCGGACGCAGGACCCGGGCGGTTTCCTCGGGGCGGCGCCAATAGCCGAGAGAAACCGTGGGGCCGCGATGAACCAGGATGCCCGGCTCGCCGGGCCGGGTGCGCTGCCCATCCTGGTTGACCGCGAATATCTCGCATTCGGGGATGGCGCGGCCGATGGAGGTGGGCCGCTTGTCGATCTCTTCGGGCGGCAAATAGGTGGAGCGGAACGCTTCGGTGAGGCCATACATCAGGAAGATGCGGGTCTCGCCGAGCAGATTGCGCAGGGCGCTGACGTTTTCGCTCGGCACACGGCCGCCGGAATTGGTGATGTAGCGCAGATGCGGCAGGCTGGTACTGCGCAGCAGCGGAGAGCCCTGGGTCAGGATCGCCCAGAGCGTCGGGACGCCGGCAAGGCCAGTGATCTCGTGGTCGTGCAGGGCGCGGACGATCTCGTCGCCGAAGCGGAAGGTGAAAACGACGATGCTGGCCCGCTGCTCGATGGCGGTGAGCAATTGATTGAGGCCATAATCGAAGCTGAAGGGCAGGATCGAAAGGATCCGGTCTGCACTGGTTATGCCAAGATAAGTGCGCACGATGCGCGTGCCGGCCAGCAGGTTGCGATGCGAGAGCATCACCCCCTTGGGCATGCCGGTCGAGCCCGACGTATAGAGGATGGCGCAGAGATCTTCGCCGATGGCGACATCGTGCGGCGTCGCTCCTTCCGGCTCGGTGGAGACCATGTCCTCGACATAGAGCACGCGCACGCCTTCGAGGCCGCCGAGTGCTTCGGCGAGAATGGCGTCCTGCCCCCGTGTCGAAACGACGATGCGCGCTTCGCAATCGTTGACGATATGGCGCAGTTGCGGCGCCTTGAGGAGCGCATTGACCGGAACGAAGACCCCTTGGGCCTGGCTGATGCCGAAAATGGCCCAGCATTCCTCAATGCCGCGCGGTAGGAAAATGACGGCACGGTCGCCGCGCGAAAGGCCGGCTGCGCGCAGATGCGCGGCGCAGCGCCGGGCAGCCAGGGTCAATTGCGCATGGGTGAGACGTTGCTCGCCATGGATCACGGCGTCGCTGGTGGCCTCGCCATCGAGCAGGTGATGAAGCAGATAGGGCGTGTGGTTCACCTGATATTCCGCTTAACGAATTCGACGATGTTGCCGGGAGTGCCGAGATTGCTGGGATCGAAATCGCCATCGGTCAGCTCGATGCCGTATTTCTCGCTCAGAAACATCATGAGTTCTAGAAAGCCGAGCGAGTCGAGCGCGCCGGAGTCGATCAAGGGCGTATCCAGCGTGCAGTTGTGAAGCGCGGGAAAGTTCGAGCCCAGATAGGACAGGATTTCGGTTTCGATTTCGCGTTCGGCGACGCCGTTTTCAGCCATGTTCATTCCCCTCGATCACAAATGCAAAAAGGCCATTTCGGAATAGGCGGCATCGACGCGCTCGCCCTGCCACTCGCCCTTGACCTGAACCGGTGTGTCGGTGCGCCCCGGCCAGCGGATCGGCAATTCCCCATCGGCTGTGGCTGGCAGGGTCATGGTCGGCACGCCCGAGCGCAAAAGGAAACGCCCCATGGCGCCGAGCGCAGGTTTGACCGGGCCGGGCCGGACGTGAAGAAGCCGGGCGCAAGGCAGACCGCGCCAGCGGGCGCGATTGAAGATCAATGGGCTTGTGCCCTCCGGCTCCTCGAGCACCGCGCAGAGGCAATCGAGATCGCGGTGAAAGCGCAGCATATCGCGCTGGGCCGGATCGAGATCCGCTGATGTATCCGGGCTCCAAGGGATAATGCGCGCCGTTCCCCCGAACTGCAGGGCAAGGAAAGGCACAAGACAGAAGGCGGTCGCTGAAGTGACGGTGCGAAAGCCCAGGGCGGCATTGAGCTTGGCGGCATCGTGCGATGCGGTGAGATCGGTATAGGTCAGGGTGGGATCGCTGGTCGCCATCTGCAGCATGCGTGGGGCAAGCCAGCTATATTTCTGGCGCACATACCAGCTTGAAAGATTGACGACGCACCGGCCGTCGCTGAGCCGGGCGGGCAGCGTCAGCAGCACGCCGGCGGGCTGACCGCCTGCGGTCATGATCGTGCCGAGCCCATGAAACTGATGCAGCCGCGCATAATCGGCCATGCGCAGGAGCGCATCGCGCCAGAAACCGGCCCGATGATGGGGGAAGCCCTCTTCGAGCAGGCTGACGGCTGCGCTCGAATTGGTGTCATCGATGGTCTGGAAGCTGACGGACAAAGGGGTCTGGCTCGAAAAGAGAAGGGTTAGCGACAAAGATTAGGCTGGCTTTATCTTACATGGAATGGCGCCATTCGGCCTATGAGACGGGAGAGATGGTTAAGTGGAATCGCTGGTGCTTACGGGATAGGGCTCAGTGGGCATTCTGCCGTGTGCGCGGCGAAAAGACGGTCAGAAGGATGATCCAGAGATCGAGCAGCAGCGAGCAGTTCTCCATGTAGTAGAGGTCGTGGAGCGTGCGGCCCTCGATCTTGTCCTGGGTGGAGGTGTCGCCGCGATAGCCGTTGACCTGCGCCCAGCCCGTAATGCCAGGCTTGATGCGCTGGCGCTGGGCATAGAGTTCGAATTTGCCCGAGAGTTCGTCGTCATGGGAAATGGCGTGGGGACGGGGCCCGACAAGGCTCATCTCGCCGCGCAGCACATTGATCAGCTGAGGCAGCTCGTCGATGCTGGTGCGGCGGATGAAGCGGCCGATGGGGGTGATGCGCGGATCGTTGGTCTGGGCCTGGCGCATGGCGCGGCCATCTTCCATGACGCGCATGGAGCGGAACTTGTAAATATAGAAATTGCGCCCGTTGAAGCCGCGCCGCTCCTGGCGATAAAGCGCTGCGCCCGGGCTTGTCAGGCGAATGGCAAGGGCGACGCCAAGCAGAAGCGGGGACAGCAGAACCAGGATCAGCAGCGAAAGCACGATGTCGAAGCCACGCTTGAGCAGCAGCCCGCTATCGTTGAGCGGCGTGCTCAGGACGCGCACGGAATTGACCGAGGCGAGCGGCACGATATCGACGAGATCGATCTTGCGCTCCTGCATGACCGAGCGCGGATAAAGAAGGACATTGAGCGCAAAGGGCCGGCAGGGCGCCACGATCTGGCTCAGAGCATCGAGATTATCGAGATCGCCGATCAGCAGAACATGCTGGCAGCCCTTGTCGATACACTTGCGCGCAAAGCTGGCAATGACCTCGGGCGAGGGCAGTGGCGATGACAGGCCCTGGGGCAGGATGAGGCTCGTGACCACCTGGCCGCCATGCTGCCAGATCCGGGGATCGGCGCGCAGCCTGGCGACGGCCGCAGCCTCGCCGATAATGCCAAAACGCTCCACCTGCAGCTGGCCCTGAGCCAGCATCCTGGCGAGCTGCCGATACAGCACGACGCGCAGTGCGGTCAGAAGAACCGGGGTGATGAAGAGCCAGACCCAGAAGGTGCGCCCCCAAGCCAGGTTCCAGCGCGAGGCGGCGAGCGCCACAAGGAAAGCCACGGCCGCGGCAGCGGGCCAGCTGAGGGCGGCATGAAGCGCAAAGGGCTGGCGCAGGTCGGAATAGGCAAGGAACTTGCGGGCCGCACCCGATGCGAGCACGCCATAGGTCGCGCCGGCTGCAAGCGCGGTGGCCAGCACCAGGAGCGGCTCATGTGCATAGGAAAGCATCAGGCTCAGGAGCGCGGCGACGAACCCTTCAAAGGCACCGATGCCGTTGCCCAAAGTGGCACGACTGGCCAGCCGGAAACGCCGCCGTCGCCGTGCCTCTGTCTGTGTCATCGGGATGGTCATGCTGAAACGTGTCGCCCTTATCTTACACTGGCTCTTAGCACCGGCGCATGCGGTGCGGGACTGCAAATCGCCAATGGGGTTAACAAGATCGCGGCTGTGTCCGACTATTAACTCTGATCGATGCTTTCGTTGTTTGTCCGGGAACTTACCCGCTATTGAGTGATCTAAGTGGATGAGGGGAGAACGATAGTGTTGAGCGCTGAAAACTTGCATCAATTTTTATCTATCTCTCTATTGGCCGGCCCTGGCGTTCTGGCGCCGCGCGCAGAAACCGAGCTTTTGGGGCGCACGGTTCTCGCGCTCCTTGCCGACACTGCCGAGCCGCTCGTGATCGACATGTGCTGCGGATCGGGCAATCTGGGCCTTGCCATAGCCCATGCAAGGCCGGACGCCGAAGTGCTGATGAGCGATCTTACCGATGAGACAGTGGCTCAGGCGCGAAGCAATGTGGAGCGGCTCGGTTTGGGTGCGCGGGTTCAGGTCGGGCAGGGCGATCTCTTTGCCGGGGTCGATCCATTGCTCAGGGGGCGTCGTGCCGATCTGATCGTGTGCAATCCCCCCTATATTTCGACGGGCAAGCTCGAGGGGGAAAGTGCGCATCTGCTTGAGAACGAGCCGCGCGAAGCCTTCGATGCCGGAGCCTATGGCATCGCCATTCATCAGAGGCTGATTGCGGAAGCGCCCGATTATCTCGCGCCGGATGGCCGCCTTGCCTTCGAGTTTGGCCATGGCCAGGAGCGGCAGATCTCTCTGCTTTTTCGCCGATCGGGACTTTACGCACCCGTCGAGCTGATTGCCGATGCTCTGGGGCAGCCCAGGGTCGCCCACACAAAGCTTGCGCATGTGCAGTCCGGCACAAGTGCGCATTAACTCAAATCGGCATTGGCCCGGCTGGCGCCGGACCATCCATGCCATAAGCGGCTCGACAAACCTTTGAATTGGCCAAGCGCTATGCCTGTCTTCCAGCAATTGCGAGCCCTCTTGCCTCTTGGGCTCTCCTACATCGCCTCGAGCGGCAGTCTGCTGATCTCGAGCGCGGCGCAGCTGCTGACCTTTGCCATTCTCGCGCGCTTTCTGGGCGTCGATGAATTCAGCGTCTTTATCGCCGTCACCGCTGTCAGTGCAGTTGCGATGGCCATTTGCGGGCTGGGGGGCACCGAGGCGCTGATCCGCCGCGTGGCGCGCGAGCCAAGGCTCTATCCCGATTTTCTGGGGCACAATATCCTGCTTTCGGGCGGCACGGGGCTCGTGCTGATGGCGGCCGGGCTTGCCATCCTGCCGGTGGTCTATCCGCTGGCCAGCGACGGCTGGAGCAATTTCGGGCTCTATCTGCTATTTCTGACCACCAATGTGGTTCTGGCGCGCATCACCTTTGTGGTGGAGCAGGTGTTCATTGCCCATTCCAATTTCTTTTCGGCCAATCTCAACGTGGTGCTGCTGGCGCTGAGCCGCTTGATCGCGGCAGTGCTCGCCTGCATCGTCTTTGGCGCGAACAGTCTTGCCGAATGGATCGTCTGGGCTTTCTTTGCGCAGCTGGCGGTGACGGTCTTTGCCGTGTGGTCGATCGTTCCGCTGGGGGCGCCGCGTCTGGTGCTGCGTTGGGAAGAGATGTGGAACGGCATTCTGTTTTCCACCCCATTTGTCCTGCGCACGCTGCGCGGCAATGTCGATCTGCTTTTGCTGACGGCGCTGACCAGTCCCGAAGTGGTGGCAAGCTATGCGGTGGCGCGGCGGATCGTGGACAATGCCTATCTGTCCGTCGATGCGCTCAACCGGCTCGTTTATCCCGGTTCGGCTGCGGCGACGCGGGGCGGCATCCACCAGGCCCTGGGGCGGTTCCGCAAGGTGCTTTGGGTTTCAGTGGGGCTGAGCGTGCTGACCGCGCTCGCCATCGTCGTGATCGCGCCGTTCCTGCCGCTGCTGTTCGGGGCCGAATATGTGTCGCTGCCGATCTTCTCGCAGATCCTGGCGCCCACCATCATCCTCGTTGCGATTTGGGTGACGGCCGTGGAAGCGTTAGGCTCGAGCGGCCACCATGGCCCTCGCGCGCTGATCTTTAATGGTGCTGTCACCCTAGGCGGCGGCGCCATCATCCTCGCCACCTGGCTCTACGGCATCGATGGCACGTTCGGGGCCATCTATGTCACCGAATTGCTGACCGGCATTGCCGCCTGGCTGGTGCTGATGCGGCTGGCGGAAAGCGACAGGCGTGCCGCCAAGAGTTTTCCCCTCGATCCGGTGCCATCGAAATGAGCGTTTCCGTTCTCATCAAAACCCTCAACGAGGCTGAAAACATCGCCGCCACCATCGAGAGCGTGCTCGAGGCGATCGGTCCGGACGACGAGGTGATCATTGCCGATAGTGGTTCGCGCGATGGCACGGTCGAGATCGCCGCGCGCTATCCGGTCAAGGTGGTGCAGATCGGGCCTGGCGCAGTGCCCAGTTGCGGTCTCGGCCCACAATTGGGGTTTCAGTATAGCAAGGGTCGCTATCTCTGCCTGATGGATGGGGACATGCGGCTTGACCCCGAATTCCTTGGGACGGCCAAGGCCTTCCTCGAAAGCCATCCGCAGGCCGCCGGCGTTGCCGGACGGGTCGAGGAAATGAACCTCGACAATCTCGAATTTGCCCGCCGCAAGTCGCGCGACCACCAGGACTACCATGCCGGCGCCGTGGACCGGCTGAGCGGCGGCGGGCTTTACCGGCGCAGCGCCATCGAGGCGGCCGGGCACCTCTCGGACAGGAACCTGCATGGCTACGAGGAATTCGAACTGGCCGTCCGGCTCCGCTCACAAGGCTTTACCCTCTATCGGCTCGACATCCCCTTTGTGCAGCATTTCGGCTATCGCATGAATGCCTATGCCCTGTTGCTGCGGCGCTGGCAGAGCAAATATCTGCGCGGCATCGGCGAAGTGCTGCGCGCCGCCTGGGGCAAGCCGCATTGGTTCCAGGTCGTTCGTGAGATCCGCGAACTGAAGCTTTGGGCTGCAGTCTATGCGGGCCTCGCCGGGCTGGTCCTGACCATGGTTTTGGTGCCCGACAAGCTCCTGGCGCTCGGGCTCTGCCTTGTGGCGATCGCGGCGGCCATCGGAGTGATGAGCTTCAAGCATCGCAGCCTGTCGCTCGGGGTCTATGCCGTCACAGTTTGGGTCTTCGTTGCCGCCGCCCTGCCGCTCGGTTTTTTTGCGCCGCGGCGCGATCCCGGTGAATGGATCGAGAGCCGGGTGGTGCATGAGCCTTCCGTGTCGCCGCACCTTGAAACGGAGCAAAGCCTGCCATGACCGCCCATACCGACGAGCGCGTGGTTCTCCAAGGCGCATCGCCCGCCGGCGCCAACCGGCCTTATGTGATGATCGCGGGCCTGCGCAGCATGGAGGCACAAGGGGGCATTGAAACCCATGTGCGCGAGCTGGCGCTGCGCCTGGCGCGCCGCGATGTGGATGTGGAAGTGGTTGAGCGCCTGCCCTATGCGCCGGAGCCGGGCATCCTGGGCGGCGTGCGCCGCTCTCCGCTCTGGTCGCTGCGCAGTTCCCGGCTCGAGGCCATGTCCAACACTTTTGCCGCCGTGCTCTGGGCCATCCGGCGCCGCCCCGATGTGCTCCATATTCACGGTATTGGGCCGGCCCTGATGACGCCTCTTGCCAAACTGGCGGGGCTGCGGGTCGTCGTGACCCATCACGGACGCGACTATGAACGAGAAAAATGGGGCACGTTCGCCAAGCTCGCCTTGCGGCTCGGGGAGTGGTTTGCCCTGCGCGTCGCCCACGAGGTGATCGCGGTTTCCACCTCGCTTTCGGGCGAGCTGTCACGGGCCGGTGGGCGGGTCGTCCATGGCATTCCCAATGGGGTAAAGCCAAGTGTACCGGTGGGCGAGCCGCAGCCGCCGCTCGATTTTCCTTATGTGCTGGCCGTTGGCCGGCAGGTGCCGGAAAAGCGTCATCTCGATCTGATCCGGGCCTTTGCGGCCAAGGACAGGGGCGGGCTTCACCTCGTGATTGCCGGCGGGGCGGATCATCAATCCGCCTATTCCGAGGAGTTGGCGCGCGTTGCGGCCGAGCACGGCAATATTCACCTGCTCGGTCCCCGGCCCTGGGACGAAATCCAGACCCTTTACGCCTCGGCGAGCCTCTTTGTCCTGCCCTCGAGCCATGAAGGCCTGCCCATCGTGCTGCTTGAAGCGATGTCCGCGGGGTGCCCGGTGCTGGTCAGCGATATCGCGCCGCATCTCGAGGTCGATCTGCCGGACGAATGCTATTTTCCGCTCGGCGACCTCCCAGCGCTCAGCGACAGGATCGGGGCGCTGGCTGCCCCTGAGGGCCAGCGGGTGGACTGGACGCAAAAGCTCACCCGCTACGATTGGGACGTGATCGTGGAACATACGCTGAGCGTCTACGATGTCCGCTAGTCCGCGCCGGATCGGCATTCTGATGCCCGAAATGCTGCCCATGCCGCCGGTCAAGGGCGGTGCGGTGGAATATTGGGTGCACCGGCTGGTGCAAGAATGGGAGCCGAAGGGGAGCGAACTCACCATCATCTCCCGTCCCGCCGATGTCGAGGGCGTCGGCGGCGTGCGCTATATCGGGATGAAGTGGCATTGGCACGAAAAGACTGCCGATCGGCTCAAACAGCTTGCCCACGCCGGCTCGCTGCGGCGGAGCCTCTTCAAGGCGGTTTCTTCGCTCTCCTACAGTCTGCGGGCGCAGCGGGTTGCGCGCGACTTCGACACGCTGATCATCGAGAACGATCCCGTTGCCCTGATGTTTCTGCGCAAGCGACGCGGCCAGCGCGTGGTGCTCCACATGCATAACGAGCATCTGACGGCGCGCGGGCCGGTCAGCCAATATGATCGGGCGCTTGAAAAGGCCGATCGCGTGGTGTTCGTTTCCGACTATGTGAGGGCCGAGGCAGCCGCCGCCTTTCCGCGCCATGCGGCACGCTTTGTGACCGTGCACAACGGCACGGATGCGGTGCCAGCGGTTTCCGGCACTGACGAAGCCCGGCCATTCGTGCTTTTTGCGGGGCGGCTCGTCGAGGAAAAGGGGCCACATCTTCTGCTTGAGGCGTTCACTCAGATCGCGGCGGAGTTTCCCGTTGTCGATCTCAGGATCGCCGGCTCCTCGTTTTTCGCCGATGCGCCGCGCACAGCCTATGAGGAGAAAATCCGTTCTCTGGCGGGTGCGCTTGGGGAGCGGGTGACGTTTACCGGTTTTCTCGACCGGCCTCGGCTCGAGGCGCTTTACGCCCAGGCCGAAGCGGTCGTGGTGCCGTCGGTGTGGCAGGAGCCATTTGCGCTGACCGTGGTCGAGGGCATGGCAGCCGGCAGGGCGGTGATCGCGAGCCGGGTCGGCGGCATTCCCGAGATTCTGCGACACGAGGAAACCGGGCTCCTGATCACGCCTGATGCGGCAAGCCTTGCCTCGGCCCTGCGGCGCGTTCTCGGCGATGCGGGCTTGCGGCAGCGCTTGGGGCAAGCGGCGCGCGCCGAGGTGGAACAGCGCTTCAGCTGGGACCGCGTCATCCGTGAGTTCAGCACTGCGGTCGAGGGTGACGGCGCGTGATCGTTCTGGTTTATCCGCAGCTTGCGGGCGTTGGCGGGATCGCCCGCTACATCGAATCTTTTCTCGCTAACCTGCCCCACGATCCGGGCCGGGATGTTCTCGTGCTCCATGGCGGGGGCGATGTGCGGATCGCCTCGGGCGCCGGTTTCAGGCTCCAGCACGTGCCCATGCCCAAGGGGCGGCTGGGTCTGCTGAGCTGGAGCCTTCGGGTGCGGCGCTTGCTTAGCGAGATGGCGCGCGATGAACAGGTAGAGCTCGTCAATCTCCACGTGCCGCCATTGATCCCGTTGCTTGCCATACCGCGCGGGGTCAAGCTGGCGGTTACCGCCCATACGACCTATCTGGGCATGTCCGGGCAGTTCTACCCAAAGACGCTTTTCCCCTCCTCTTACGGCCGGGCGTCTCTTGGGATCAAGATGATGATGGAAAGGGCGCTGTTCCGCCGCGCCGACCACATCATCACCCTGACCGAGCAGGGCCGGAGCGAACTCGAGCATTACCGGGCCGGCGGCCGCATCAGCATCATCCCCAATGGGGTGGACCTCTCGGCTTTTTCCAGCGAGGCGGGAGCGGCCGATAAGGATATCGACGTCATCTTCCCGGGCCGGATCGAGCCGCGCAAGGGCGGACGGTCCCTGCCGCTGATCATCGAACGCCTCGTCGAGCGCGATCCCGCCATCCGTATCGCCGTTGTCGGCTATGGACCGGACGAGGAGGGGGTGGCCGCGCTTGCAAAGCGCCTGCCGGACAACCTGATCTTTACCGGCGCGGTGCCGTTCAGCGACATGGTGTCCTGGCTTGCGCGGTCGCGACTCTATGCCTCCGCTTCGTTTTACGAGGGACTGCCGGGCACCTGTGTCGAGGCCATGGCCATGGCGCTGCCGCCTGTTGTCTGGGACATGCAGTTTTACGAGGGTCTTGTGGAAGACGGGGTCAATGGTTTTCAGGTCGAGCCAGGCGCTGTCGATGCATTTGCCGAGGCGGTCGTTGCGGCACTCGGCTCGGGCAAGCTCGGACAGCTGGGGGAGGCGGCCAAGGCAAGGGTTGCGCTGCGCTACGACTGGACCCGGATCGCGCCCGAAATCGTGACCGCTTTGCGCGGCTGAGCCGTTCAGGCAGCGGCAGCGAAGCGGTCGAGCGCCTGATCTATCGTTAGAATGGTGCAGCCGCTGTCGCGCGCATGCCGCACAAGCGCCTCGAAGCTTTGCGGTGTGCAACCATAGGGGGTTGGCGTTTCTGCGAGGTCGTGGCCGAAAAAGATCAGCCAGCCGGGCGCCCTGACCAGTTCATCGATGACCGCATGCAACTGGCCCACGCTGGTCTCGGGTTGCTGAAGGGGGAAGCTGCGCAGATAAGTGCGGTCGGTCGGCCCGCGATTGATGCCGGTGACGCCGCCCCGGGCAGAACGGAAGCGCTGGGACAGTGCGGGACGATGCCGGAGCGCGGCCGAATTATAGGGATAGGCGAAGTTGCGGGGGGCGGGACCCGGCACGATTTCGGCCAATGCCTCCCTGTTTCTGTCGAGATCCCTCGTCAGCTCGCGGCGCGAGAGATCGCGCAGATTGCCATGGGCAAAGGTGTGGCAGCCGATCTCGTGTCCGCGCCGGGCGAGTTCCCGGCAGCCCTCCGCCCCGATCAGGCGCCGGTCGGCTTCCTCGCGGCCAAGAAGACCGGCGGCGATATAGAATGTACCGCGTGCCTCGTGGGCTTCGAGAATCCGGGCTCCGGCACTCAGTGCCGTGTCAGGCACGTCGTCGAAGGTGAAGCTGACGATGGGAGTGCCGGTGCCCACAGTGATTTGCGGGCCCGGCAGGCGCTTGAGGAGCTGATTGGCGATGCGGTGGGCGAGCGCATCAAGCATGGCGTGCTTCCAAAAAGGCGGACGGTTGCCGATACCGCGCCGGGACCAATTGTGCCGAGCTTTGCAGGCGCAATCCAAAAACCGAAACCAGCAGGCAGAACCACAAGGCGCCTCCGCCTTGAAAGTAGATCGTTTCGAGGCAGGACAGCAGGACCGCATAGAGCCAGATGCGCATGAATAGCCGCGTCAGGGCGGGGTTATTGTCCGATTGCTGTGCCCGCCCATAGTCGCGCAGGGGCAAGAAGATCAGCCAGATCAGCGTCAGCAAGAGCCCCGGCAGGCCGAGCTCGACCACCGTGTCGATATAGGCATTGTGGCCGTTGAAGGCCGCTGCGGCCCAGGTTTCGACGGTGCTGCCGCTATAAACAAGATTGTCAGTCTGCCAGAACGACTGCAATCCGTGACCGAGGATTGGACGCTCGGATATCGCCTCGAAGGCGAAGCGCCAGATATCGGCGCGGTCGCTGAACGTGGCGTCGACCCCAAGACCTCTGACCCAGTCCCGGATCGGTTCGGAGACGGCCGATCCGACCGCAAGGAGATTGAAGCTGCCCAAGCCACCCAGAATGACAGGGTAGCGCAGGGCGGGGAAGCGCTCGATAATCCAGCCGAGGATCAGGATGGCCGGCAGGACTAGTGTCGAGGTTTTGCCTCCGGTCTGTGACAGAAAGAATGCAGCCAGAACAACGATGGCCCAGCCGGCAAGGCGCGACCAGCTCCTGGCGATGAAAAGTCCGAAGATGACCGCAAGCACCATTGCGGCAGCAGCGCTGTTTTTGTGGCTGAAGAGCCCCCGCCAAAGCCCGGCATGCATGGGCTCGCGGATTTCGCTGGCCTGATGGATGGCGAGCGTGGGCCTGAAGGCGACGCCGAAATAGCACATGGCGAGCATGGCAAAGAGGACGATCGCCGAAAGACGCGCAAAATCCTCCACCGTGCGGGGGAGCACAAGCACAATCGCGGCATTGCACACGATCATCATCACCAGAATCGTTCGCTTGATCGCGAGGTCAGGATGAAGCGCAGTGGCCGAGGTGAAGATGGCCCAGAGAAGGATCAGTGCCAAAATCCAGACGTGGCCGAGGATGCTGACGCCGCGGCGATGCGTCAGGAAGAACAACGTCAGACTGCCGAACAGCAGTATCGCGACGAGCTGGTTAAGCGCGTTGGAATTGCCGGCGACGGGATCGACCGCGGCTGCGCCGGTCAGGTCGACAAAGGGGGTCAGGGTGATCCAGTAGAAGGTAAAGACGGCCAAAAACAGGACGTGACCGAGCGTGCTGGTCGCTTCGCTTCCGCCCTGCTGTCTGGCCTCAGGCATGGACCAACCGCGACCTTCTTTCCAGGTAGAGCCGCCTCAGACCCAGACCGAAGGCCAGCATGATGCCCGCCATCGCCCCGGCGAAAAAGCCGGCACCGATCAGCATCAGGGTCCGGGGTGGATAGCTGCGGCTGATGGGGGGGACGGCGGGGGAGATAACCCGCACATTGTTGGTGCTCAATTCGCTGCGCTCGGCGATTTCCTGAGCGCGGTCGAGATAGGCTTCGTAGATCGTGACCTTGGAGGCCGCGGTCCGTTCGAGCTGGCGCAGTTCGAGCTGGGCCTGGTCGTCGGTGAACACCGCGCCCATCTGGGTGGTCGCGGCCTGGTTGAGCTGATCGAGGAGGCGCTGGGCGCGCTCGAGATCCTGCCGCGCCGCCTGGACGATGCGGCTGGTTTCTTGGTTGATCTCTTCCTGAAGCGTGGCGAGCTGGGCGCGGGCCGTAGTCAGGCTCGGATGGCGCGGGCCGAGGGTGATGGCAAGCGAATCCACTTGCTGACGCGTGGTCGCATATTGGGTGCGCATATTGGCAAGAACCGTGGATTCCTGCGCTGCGGCAGCGATGACCCCGCCTTGCTGGCCGCCGGCGGTCAGGGCACTGTAACGGGCCTCGGCATCGAAAAGCGCTTCGCGAGCGGCTGCGATCTGGCCGTTGAGCTGCACGGCGGACTGCGTGCTCAGCTGATCCGTGCCCACGATCTGCAGGCCATTGTCGCGGCGATAATCGGCGACGGCGGCTTCGGCCTGTTCGGCGTCACGGCGCAGCTCGTCGAGCCGCAGGCCCAGCGCACTCGAAGCGCTGCGCGCCCCATCGGCTTCGGCTTCGGCAAGTTCGGCAAGAAAGGCGCTCACGAGGGCCCGGGTGAGAATGGCGGATTGTTCGGGACTATGGGCCCAGACCGAGGCGGTGACGATATAGGAGCGTTCTTCGCGGCGGATGCGGATGCGCTCGGACAGCGCCCTGATCGCGGCGGTGTTGCGGTCTTCCTCTATGCCGCTCCCGCCCGAGAGAAACAGGCTCGAGAGCGAAAAGCCAGGTGCCATCAGATCGGCATTGTTGGTCAGATCAAGATCGCGCACGACGCGGGCCAGCACATTGGTGGAGCCGAGGACGCGCATCTTGCTTTCGACCTCGAGCAGCTGCGCATCGCCCTGGACATTGCTGGCATAAAGATCGTCGGCCACGATCTGCAGGCTGCTGGGATTGAGCAGGATATCGGAATAGCTGGTATAGCGCGGCGGGATCAGCATGCCGGCAGCAAGCCCTGCCAGAGCGCCAAGCATGGCGACGGCAAGAATGCCGATCCAGAACCGGCGCAGCCAGCCCATCAGAAGAGCCGGGGTGATGCTGTTGATCAGACCGGCAATGGTCAGGGCAGACTTGCGGCGCTCGGGACCCCGATAGACGTGCGCGGTCTCACCCCCGGAGGAGGCGGGCGGAGCAGTGTTGTCGGGCTGGAGCGGCTTATACATAGATTGCTGCTGTTCTCGGCGTTCAACTGCAATCTATACGGACGAGGCCCCAAGATCAGCGCCTTTCAGGCCGTGTAGTTAAGAAGATGTTCGTTAACCTCTCCGGGAGTGATCCTGCTTGAACGCTTCAGCTTATGCTAGGCAGCGCCGTTGAACGCATGTCTGTTTGCCGGGCCTGACGGTGTCTACGGAGTTTGACTATGGGCGAAATTCGGGCCCTTGAACGCGCCGATCTGCAAGAGGTGGCGGATCTGCTGGTGCGCGTGTTCCAGAAGCGCGACGCCACGGCCAGCGCGGAAATGCGGGATTATCTGGGCACGATATCGCTCGATCTGCCGGACAGGCATCCGGACATCACCTGCCTTGTTTACGCCGGCAGCGATGGCGCAATCCTGGGATTTCTGGGCGCCTATACCCAGCGCATGCAGTTGGGCGACCAGCAACTGATCGCCGCGATCGGGCATTCCTTGGCCGTCAGTCCGGACCTCTCCGACCCCACGGCGGGCGCCCGGCTTTGCCGCAGGCTATTTCAGGGTGCGCAGGACCTGACCATCAGCGACCGCGCCAATCCGGTGAGCACGGGTCTTTGGCGCAGCCTGGGAGGCGACGTGCTGCCCTTTTATAGTCTGGACTGGCGACGGGTGTTGCGCCCTGTCGAAGCGGCGAGCCACAGGCTGCGGCGGCGCCTCGGTCTCCTCCGGCCCAGCCTGCCGCTTGCGCGGACAGGTGACCGGCTGCTGGCGCAACTGGCCGCAAGCCGGGGTCAGCCGCTCTTGCCGCAGCCCGAACTGCCCCTCAAGCCGCGGGGCATGCACCGGCGCGATGCCGACCGGGGCGGCATGATGGAGGCCCTGCGCGCACTTGCAGGAGAAGATGCCTTGCACCCGATCTGGTCCGATGCGGGTCTCGAGCTTCAGCTTGACCATGCACTCCAGAAGAAGGATTTCGGCGAGCCGGTGCAGCAGGTGGTCACGGATGCGGGCGGGCGGTTCGCCGGGGCCTATATCTATCATCTGGCTCCCATGGGGGAGGCCGCGGTGCTGCAGGTGTTTTCGCGGCGTGCTCTGGCCGGTCAGGTGCTCGATCATCTGCTTGTCGACGCCTTGGAGCGCGGCGCAGTCGCTATTGGGGGGCGTGCGCAGCCACGATTGATCGAGCCGCTGATGGAGCGCGGTGCCGTTTTTTCGAGCGTGGCGCGTTGCGTGTTCACCGCAAGGGACCCTCTGGTGCTCAAGGCGGCGCGGGAGGGCGATGCCATGCTGGGCGGGCTTGTAGGCGAGGCCTGGCCGCGTCTTCACGGCGACCGGCTGCAATAGGAGTCCCGCGTTAACAACGTTTTAAGATAATGCCGGCCCCGCCGCGCCGATCCCCGCGCAACGCGTTATTATGATGCCATTGCGACTTGCTGAGACGGCCATGTGCGGGCTTGTAGGATATAAAGCGGAGGGCTTTTCCCCGGAGACGGGACGAGGCTATCTCCATGACATGACCGACGCCATTTCCCATCGCGGACCCGATGCCGAGGGGCACTGGTGCCAGGAGGGTATAGGTATGGGCCATCGCCGCCTGTCCATTGTCGGGCTCGAGGACGGGCAGCAGCCCATGGGGCTCGAGGACCTGGTGCTGGTGTTCAATGGCGAGATCTTCAATTTCGTGGAGTTGCGGGCCGAGCTCGAGGCGCGGGGGCGGCGGTTTCGCACTGGCAGCGATACCGAGGTCATCCTGCATCTTTACGCCGAACACGGCACCGGGGCGATCGAGCGGCTCAATGGCGATTTCGCCTTTGCCCTTTGGGACGGAGCGCGGCGGCGTCTTGTTTTAGCGAGGGACCGCGCTGGCGTGCGGCCGCTCTTTTATGCTCAGCGCGCCGAAGGGCTATTTTTCGCGTCCGAAATCAAGGCCCTCCTGGCCGTGCCGGGGATCGAGGCTGCGCTCGATCCGTTCGCGCTCGACGAGATTTTCACACTCTGGGCGCCGCTGGCGCCGCGCAGCGGCTTCAAGGACATTTTTGAACTTCCGCCGGGCCATTTCATGGTGGTTGGAGGCGAGGTTGCCCGGCTCGAACGATATTGGGATTTCGAGTTTCCCGATATGAGCGAAGGCTATGACACGCGAAACGAGGTCGCTCTCGCCGAAGAGGTATTGGCCGTCCTCGATGATGCCACGCGCATTCGCATGCGGGCCGATGTGCCGGTGGGCGCCTATCTTTCGGGCGGGCTCGACTCGGCCATTACCGCCGCACTGGCGAGGCGCCACACGCCTCAGCAGCTTTCGACCTTTTCGGTGGGATTCGAGAGCGCCGAACATGACGAAACCGCTTTCCAGGCCGTGATGGCCGAGGCGCTGGGGACGGGGCATGCCGCCATCTCCTGCAGCAATGATGACATTGCGCGGGTTTTCCCCGAGGTGATCGCCCATACCGAGCGGCCCATCGTGCGCACGGCGCCGGCGCCGCTTTATCTGCTTTCAGGGCTCGTTCAGGATCGGGGCATCAAGGTCGTGCTGACCGGGGAGGGCGCCGACGAAGTCTTTGCCGGCTATGATCTTTTCAAGGAAGACAAGGTCCGCCGCTTCGCCGCGCGCCAGCCTGGCTCAACGCGCCGGCCGCTGCTGTTCAAGCGGCTCTACCCCTATCTGCCGGGTCTCCAGAACCAGTCGGCCGACTATCTCACCGCGTTTTTCGGGGTCACACCCGAGCTTTTGAGCGATCCCCTGGCCTCGCACCGCCCGCGCTTCCGCTCGACCGCGGCGGCCAAGGTGTTTTTCTCCGGAGATCTGCGGGCGCAATTGCAGGGCTACGACGCCGCCGCTGCGCTTGCCGAAACGCTGCCGGCACGCTTCGCGCGCTGGCATCCCCAGCATCAGGCGCAATATCTTGAAAGCCGGTACCTTCTGCCAGGCTATATCCTTGCCTCGCAGGGGGACCGGATGGCCATGGCGCATGGCGTCGAAGGACGCTTTCCATTTCTCGATCACCGCGTGATGGCGCTGGCCTCGCTTCTGCCGCCGCGCATGACCCTCAAGGGTCTGGTCGAAAAGCACATCCTGCGCCGGGCGACCGCCCATCTCCTGCCGCCCAGCATCGGGTCGCGCACCAAGCAACCCTATCGGGCGCCCGACAGCCAGGCTTTCGCGACCTCGAAAAAGCGGGACTATGTCAACGAACTGCTTGCACCCGCGGCCGTTGCGGAGACGGGCCTCTTCAACCCGCAGGCCGTGGCCAAGCTCGTGGCCAAAGCCGGCGAAACCGGCGTCGAGGGCTTTCGCGACAACACCGCTTATGTCGGCATTCTCTCAACCCAGATCTGGCACCGGAAATTTTCCGCGGGCCGCACCAGCGCCGCCGTGGCGGCGGAATAACCTCCTTTCTTCTGTCAGGACCAATCATGAGCGATATCAAGACTACTATCCGCGACTTCATCATCGACAACTTCCTCTTTGGCGATACGAGCCAGGCGATCGAGGATGACACGTCGCTGATCGACAATGGCTATGTGGATTCGACCGGCGTGCTCGAACTGGTGTTCCACATCGAGCAGAGCTTCGGCATCAAGGTGGCCGATAACGAGATCGTCCCGGCCAATCTCGACAGCGTCGGCGCCATCGCCGCCTATGTCGAAAACAAGCAGCGCAGCGCTGCCGCCTGAAGTGTGAGATCCGCATCGGCATGACCACCAGCAAGACTGGCAAGGTCAGCCGACGCCTTGCCGCCGAAAGCCTGGAGAAAGCCTGAATGAGCGGATTTTCGCTTGAGAGCCTCGTGATCGATGCCGAGGCCGAAGTGGCGCGCATCACCGCTGCCATGCGCAACCAGTTGCGCAGCGACCTCAGGCGCCGGGGGCTGGTGCTCGGATTGTCGGGGGGCATCGATTCAAGCGTCTGCGCGGCGCTGGCGGTAAAGGCTGTCGGGCCAGAGCGAGTCTTCGGTCTTTTCATGCCCGAAAACGACTCCGATCCCGAAAGCCTGGCGCTTGGCCGGTCGGTCGCCGAAACCTTTGGCTTTGCCGCTGAAGTTGAAGACATCGGCCCCGCGCTCGCTGCCATGGGGTGCTACGATCGGCGCGACACCTTCATCCGCACGCTCGTGCCCGACTATGGCACCGATTGGTCCTGCAAGGTGGTGATCGCCGACCCGCTCGCTGGCGCCGGCTTTGCCGTTTCCTCGCTCGTCGTCCAGGCGCCAACAGGCGAAACAGAGAAGATCCGTCTCACCGCCGAAGCCTATCAGGGCATCATCGCTGCAACCAATATGAAGCAGCGTACCCGTAAGCAGATGGAATATTATCACGCGGACCGGCTCAACTATGCCGTCATAGGAACGCCGAACCTCCTGGAATACGACCAGGGCTTCTTCGTCAAAAATGGCGACGGCGCGGCCGATCTCAAGCCCATCGCTCATCTTTACAAGTCCCAGGTCTATCAACTTGCGGCCCATCTCGGCGTGCCCGAGAACATCTGCGTGAGACCCCCCACCACCGACACCTGGTCGATGGCGCAGAGCCAGGAAGAGTTCTACTTCTCCCTACCCTATGACCGCATGGATCTCTGCCTTTATGGGCTCAACGAGGGTGTGCCGCGTGATGATGTGGCCGCTGCTGCCGGGCTTTCGCTCGAGCAGCTCGACGCGGTCTGGGCCGACATCGCCCGCAAGCGGGTGGCGACACGCTATCTCAGCCTGCCACCCTTGCTCGTGAGCGCGCCTTAGCTCACCCCGGCAGCGTCGGCGAGAGCGCTCGGCAGATAGACGCGGAGCGGGCGGATTTCATAGGACCCGACACCGGGATTGGCGATCGCCAGTTCCTTGGCGAAATCGACGGCCTGATCGATGGTCTCGCAATCGGCGACATAAAAGCCAAGGAACTGTTCCTTGGTTTCGGCAAAGGGACCGTCGAAAACGACCGGCTCGCCGCTGGTCTTGCGCAGTGTCTTGGCTTCGGTCGTGTTCTGGAGCCGCACCACAGGACCGAGACGGCCATTGGCGCGCATGGGCTCCTGCACTGCGCCGAGCCGGGCCATGCACTCGGCATCTTCCTCTGCGGTCCAGGCCGATACGGCCTTTTCGTCATTATAGCACAGAACGGCATAAAGCATGGTGCACCTCACTCCTGTGGGCAGCACTATGCGCATCATGGCGGCAAAATCCAGTCACCCGGAGGAAGGATTTTTGGGTCGGGCAATCGTCATGGTCGCCCCGATCGAAGCCAGAACGATGGCCGACATGCCAGCGATCTGGCCGGCGCTGAGCACTTCACCAAGCACCACCAACCCCGACAGGGCGGCAAAGGCGGGCTGCCCGCTCATCAGGATGCCGAACAGCCGGGCGGGAACATGGGGCAGGGCCACCATGTCGAGGGCGTATGGAATGGCGCTCGAAAGAAGCGCCACGGCGAGACCCAGGGGCAGGATCGCTGGATCAAACAGCAACGGCCCGGCGCTGACCAGACCAAAGGGCAGCGCGATGACGGCAGCCGTCGCGACACCGAGGGCCGCGATATGCGGGCCACCGCCCGTGCCGGCGCGCTGACCGAAGATGATATATCCCGCCCAGCAGGCGCCGGCGCAAAGGGCGAGGAAAACGCCAAGCGGGGAAATGTCTCCCGATACCCCGGTCCAGGGCAGGAGAAGAGCAAAGCCGGCAAGGGCGAGGGCGATCCAGGCGAAATCGAGCGGCCGTCGAGCGCCAAACAGCGCCACTGCGAGCGGGCCGGTGAACTCAAGCGCCACCGCAATGCCAAGCGGAATGTGTTCCAGCGCGGCATAAAAGAAGAGGTTCATCGCCCCCATGACGCCGCCGTACATAAGAACGGCGCGCCATTGCTTCCGCTCAAGCCTATGGCGCCAGGGGCGAAACACCAAGACCAGCACCAGCGCTGCCAGTGTTAGCCGCAGGGCTGTCGCCCCATTGGCCCCGACAAGCGGAAACAGCAGTTTGGCGAAGCTGGCGCCGGTTTGTGTAAAGATCATGCCAATGACGACGAGCAGGATCGGGAGGGCAAGACTGGAGAAGCGCAAGGCATGGGCTTTCGGAAGCGTTGCGCGTCTCTAGCAGCGTTTGAAAGTCCGGCACAGTCCCGCCGAAGGCCATCTTTCCCTCCAAGAGAAAAGTCGGCGGCGACGCCAGCGGGCGAGAGGGCCTTTTTGGCAATATCGTCCGGCAGCGATTGACCCGACTGCTTTTGCCCTTTAGCCCTCTTGGGCGGAACAAAGGAGGAATGCTCGATGGAATATCGCTATCTCGGCCGGTCCGGTCTCAAGGTTTCGGTGCTGACCATGGGCACAATGACGTTCGGGGGCAATGAACGGATCGGCAATACCAGCGCGGCCGATGCGGCGCGGCAGGTCGATCTGTGCCTTGATGCCGGCATCAATCTTTACGACACGGCCAATGTCTACAATGCCGGGGTTTCCGAAGAAATCCTTGGCGATATCCTCAAAGAGAACGGTCGGCGGCAAAAGGCGCTCGTCGCCACCAAGGTCCGGTTCAAGATGGGCTCGGGCCCGAACGAAACCGGCCTCTCGCGTCACCATATCATCGAGCAATGCAAGGCGAGCCTCAAGCGGCTCAAGACCGATGTCATCGATCTCTATCAGGTTCATGAGTGGGATGGGATGACCCCGATCGAAGAGACGATGGAGGCGCTCGATACCCTCGTCCGCCACGGTCACGTGCGCTATATCGGCTGCTCGAACTATTCGGGCTGGCATATCATGAAAGCCTTGATGGCGGCCGATCGGCGCCAGAGCGAGCGCTTCGTTTCCCAGCAGATCCATTATTCGCTCCATAGCCGGGACGCCGAATACGAACTGGTGCCGATCGGGCAGGACCAGGGTCTGGGCGTTCTTGTCTGGTCCCCGCTGGCCGGCGGATTGCTGTCGGGCAAATATCGGCGCGACACCGAGCCGGAAAGCGGCCGTCATGTCGGCGGGTTCCGCGAACCGCCGGTCTATGACTGGGACAAGCTTTATGGGGTGATCGACGAGATCGTCGCCATCGCCGAAGCAAGGGGCGTATCGGGCGCGCAGGTAGCGCTCGCCTGGCTCCTTGGCCGGCCAGGTGTCACCTCGGTCATCATCGGGGGCCGCAATGAAAAGCAGTTCCGCGACAATCTGGCTGCGGCCGATCTGGTGCTGAGCTTCGAGGAGCGGGAACGCCTTGACGCGGCCAGCCGTCCGCCACTGCTCTACCCCTATTGGCACCAGTCCTTTTCTGCGCAGGATCGGTTGAGCAAAACCGATCTCGACCTTATCGGCCCCTATGCCCAGGAGTTTTCGCGTGGCTGACTTTTTGTTCGAACCACACGCGCCGGTCTCGATCCCCATTGCGCGCGGCGGGCTTTATGCCGTGCGCCGCGTTTATTGCGTGGGCCGTAACTATGCCGAGCATATAAGAGAAATGGGCAATGACGAGCGCGAGCCGCCGTTCTTTTTTGCCAAGCCCGCGGACGCGGTCGTCGTCGGCGGTGTCGCCATTCCCTATCCGCCGCAGACCGCCGACTTTCACCATGAGGTGGAACTGGTCGTCGCCATCGGCAAGGACGGAACGGACATTGCCGTCGCCGACGCGCTCGAGCATGTTTATGGCTATGCCTGCGGCCTCGACATGACGCGCCGCGACCTCCAGGCCATCGCCAAGAAAGCCGGCCGTCCGTGGGAGATGGCAAAGGGGTTCGACTATTCCGCCCCAATCGGCACCATCGAGCCGGCGAGCGCCATCGGTCATCCGGAAAAAGGCGCGATCACGCTCTCGGTCAACGGAGAGGAGCGTCAGCGTGGCGATCTCTCGGACCAGATCTGGAGCGTGGCTGAAACCATCGCCTATCTCAGCAGCCTCGTGACGCTCAAGGCGGGCGACATCATCATGACCGGCACCCCGGCCGGGGTCGGTGCGGTCGGGCGCGGTGACATCATCGAGGGCGAGATCGCGGGCGTCGGCATCGTCAAGACGGTGATCGGCTGATGGCTCCGGTCTGGTCGGGCCAGCAGGACGCCGCGCTGATTGCGGTGTCCAAATGGCTCAAGGACAAAAACGGACCGCAGGTCTTTCGCCTGTTCGGCTGGGCCGGCACCGGCAAGTCGACGCTTGCCGTGCATCTGGCGCAGGACATCCGTTCGGTCAAATACGCCGCTTTCACCGGCAAGGCCGCACTCGTCATGCGCAAGCGCGGCTGCAAGGGCGCCCAGACCATCCATTCGCTCATCTACACGCTCGTCTCGGAGAAAGAGGGCGAGCCGCGCTTCGTGCTCGATCCGGAAAGCCCGGCTGCGGATGCGGATCTGATCGTCATCGACGAAGTTTCGATGGTGGACGAACAGCTTGGCGCCGACCTCCTCTCCTTCGGGGTCAAGGTTCTGGTGCTGGGCGACCCCTTCCAGCTGCCCCCAGTGCAGGGAGCGGGGTTTTTCACCACCGAAGAGCCCGACATCATGCTCACCGAAATCCACCGGCAGGCGGCGGACAACCCGATCATCCAGCTTTCGATGGCGGTGCGCGAGGGCGGCTCTCTCGATCATGGCCGCTATGGCGAAAGCATCGTCGTGGGACGCGACAAGGTGGATCGGGATGCCGTGCTCGAAGCCGACCAGGTCTTGGTGGGCCGCAACAAGACGCGCCTGACCTATAATGACCGGCTGCGCGAATTGAAGGGCCTGCCCTTTCACGAGCCGGTTGTGGGCGACCGCATGGTGTGCCTCCGCAACAATCCGCGAAAGAAACTGCTCAACGGACAGATCTGGATCGCGACCGACGTGACGCGCCGCTCGAACGGGAAATGGTCGCTGCTCCTCGCCGATGACGAAGGCAAGGGCGAAGCGCGCGTCCTGACCCACAAGGCGTTTTTCTCGGGCGAGGAAGAAAGCATGAGCTGGCCAGAGCGCCGCCAGTTCGACGAATTCACCTTCGGCTATTGCCTGACGGTCCACAAGGCGCAGGGCAGCCAATGGGACAATGTCTATCTCTTCGACGAGAGTTTCGTCTTTCGCGAGGAGCGGGCGCGCTGGCTTTATACCGGCATCACACGGGCAGCCGAGCGCATCACCATTGTCAGCTGAAGCCACAGTTCAGCCCGGTTTGTCCCGTTGTTGGGAAAGAGGTTGGTCCCTCGAGGCAAAGGATTGATCTTGCGGGGTCTTTCCGTCTTGCGCGGGGCAGCTCCATACCCCATCATTGCCGTAGACTTTAGACCCCGAAGGATAGGCCGATGCACCACGATACCCCCCTGATCTCAACGATCGTCGCGGGTTTGGTGCTGGCCTATATCTTCGGCATGATCGCCAATCGGCTGCGCATGCCGCCGCTCGTTGGCTATCTTTTCGCCGGCATTCTCGTCGGGCCCTACACGCCGGGCTTCGTCGCCGATCAGGCGCTAGGGGCGGAGCTTGCCGAGCTTGGCGTTATTCTGCTCATGTTCGGGGTGGGCCTGCACTTTTCGCTCAAAGACCTGATGAGCGTGCGGGCGCTCGCCATTCCGGGCGCCGTAGTGCAGATGAGCGTTGCCACAGCGCTCGGCGCGGGGCTCGGGCTGTTGCTGGGCTGGGACCTGGGCGCGTCCCTGCTCTTTGGCCTTGCCCTATCGGTTGCATCCACCGTCGTGCTCCTCAAGGCGCTGCAGGACCGGCGGCTGATCGAAAGCGAAAAGGGCCGGATCGCCGTCGGCTGGCTGATCGTTGAAGATCTCGCCATGGTGCTTGCCCTGGTGCTGATCCCCGCCATTGCCAGCCTCAACGGCACAGATACTGGCGTACACGACCCATTCGTGTCCTTCGTTACCCGCCTCATGGGCGTCGATATCGGCATCTGGGGCATTCTGGGGCTGACCGTCGTGAAGGTCGCCGCCTTTGTCGGCTTCATGCTGGTCGTCGGCCGCCGGATCATCCCCTGGGGGTTGCACCTGACCGCTCATACCGGCAGCCGCGAACTGTTTCGCCTTGCCGTGCTGGCCATCGCCCTGGGCGTGGCGCTGGGGTCGGCGGTGCTGTTCGGCGTGTCGCTGGCGCTGGGCGCTTTTTTTGCCGGCATGATCCTGTCCGAAAGCGAGCTCAGCCACAGAGCCGCCAATGAAACGCTGCCGCTTCGCGATGCCTTTGCAGTGCTGTTCTTTGTGTCCGTGGGCATGCTGTTTGATCCCGCGATCATCCTGAGTCAGCCGCTGGCGATCATTGCGACCGTGTTCATCATCGTCATCGGCAAGTCGCTGGCCGCCTTCGCGATCGTGCTGTTGTTCCGGCGACCCGCGGGAACGGCGCTGACGATTTCGGCGTCCCTTGCCCAGATCGGCGAATTTTCCTTTATCCTTGCCAGCATGGGCGTGAGCCTTGCGATCATGCCGCCCGAGGGACAGGACCTGATCCTTGCCGGTGCCCTGATCTCCATCGTGCTTAATCCCGTGGTCTTCTGGCTCGGCGATCTGATGCGTCCGGCCGTCGAGGCCCGTTTCGGCGGAACAAGGCCTGCTCCGGCCGAGCCGCGCTCAGAGCCGCACGAGCCGACCATGGCGGCCAAGGGTCCGGCGACCACCGACATTCCGACCGAAGCCGCCGTCGAGCGGGGCGCCCATGGTCCCGACGACGATACAGGCGAACCTGTGAGCGCAACTGGACATACGGTGCTGGTCGGCTATGGCCAGGTGGGGCGCATCGTGGCCGACGGCCTCAGCCAGGCGAACCAGAGTGTCGTCGTGATCGAGGATTCCGATCAAGACGTGGCGGCGGCCCGGGCGGCGGGCCTCGAAGTCGTTTATGGCAATGCGGCGCGCCAGGATGTGCTTAAGCTCGCCAATCTCGGTGCGGCGCGGAACCTGCTGGTTGCCATCTCCAACGCATTCGAAGCCGGCACGGTTTGCGAAAGCGGCCGCAAACTCAATCCCGGAATCAGCATCATCGCGCGGGCCTATTCCGAAGAGGAAGAGGACTTCCTGCGTGGGCTTGGCGCAACAACCGTCATTCGCGGCGAACGCGAGATCGGCAAGGGCATTCTCGAGCTCGTCCGTGGCGAGGCCCTCGCTCAGCCGGCAGCTCCCGAGCCGGAAGAACCGCGCCTGCCGCCGGGCGACAATCTGCTCGCGCAAGCGGCGGCGAGCCTGTCGACGGCTGCACCGGTCGCGATGATCGCCGCTGAAACGCTTGAGCCGGCCGAGCCAGCCATTCTTGAAGCCGCCCTCGGACCGGCCGCGCCTAGCCCCGCTCCGGTCGAGGTGGTTGAAGAGGCTCAAGCGGTGGCCGAGCCGGTCCATCCGGTCGACGCTCTCTCGCCCGTGCCTGATGTCGCGCCTATAGTGGTGGTGGAGGCGGTGCCGGTGATCGAATTGCCGCCCCCGGCCGAGCCGGTGAGCGAGCCTTCCGTTCCTGCCGCCGAACTTGTTCCGGTCGACCCTGTCGTGCCGGATGAGGATGAAACGACGACCACCAGCGAAACGCCGGCGGCAGGGGACGAGGTGATCGTCCTGCCGCCTGTTGAAACGGCAGAGGCGGCTGAACCGACAGATGCGGCAGAAGCAGCTGCGGCGGTCGAAGCGATCGAGGCGGCCGAGCCTGCTCAGCCGGGATTGGCAGAGAACCAGCCTGACGGGATCGAGGTGCTCGATCCACCCGGAAGTGGCGAGGGGCCCGACGCGCCTGGGCCTGAGGCCGAGGCCGGTATCGAGCCCGAGGCGACCCCAGAGACAGCAACACCGGACGACGAAGCGCCTTCAGAAGACGTGCAGAGCGAAGACGCGCCCGCCGTGCCGCCGGTCAAGCCCGAGCCGAGGACCTGAGCCATGATCTCGCAAAAGGCCAAATATGCGCTGCGTGCCCTGGTGGCGCTGGCTCGCGCGGGCCGGGGCGAAAGCCGGATGATCGGCGAAATTTCGCGCGATCAGGCGATACCCAAGAAGTTTCTCGAGCAGATCCTGCTCGAACTCAAGCGGGCGGGCTTCGTGTCGAGCCGGCGCGGGCGCATGGGGGGCTATGAGCTGGTCAAGGCTCCCGAAGAGATCATGTATGGTGAAATCCTGCGGCTGATCGATGGGCCGATCGCGCCGCTGCCATGCCTGTCCAAGATCGCCTATCGCAAATGCGCGGACTGCCAGGACGAGGCGGCCTGCGAAATTCGCCACGTCTTCGAGCGGGTGACGCTGGCGACGCGGGCTGTGCTCGACCGCACGAGCCTTGCCGATTCACTCGATCTTCAGGACTTGCCGGTGGACGCAGTGGCCTAAATGCGTGGTTGCTGCCTACTTCCCCTTCTCCCCTGAGGGGAGAAGGTGGCCCAAAGGGCCGGATGAGGGGTTCAAGGTTTCGGACCGACCCGAAAATCAGACCCCCTAATCCTCTCCTCTCAGGGGAGAGGGAACGATGGGCGGGTGCCGAAAAAACTATCCAAAAACCACGGTCTTCTTGCCGTTGAGCATCACCCGGCTTTCGAGGTGCAGCTTTACCGCGCGCGCAAGCACGCGGCTTTCGATGTCACGGCCGGCGGCGACGAGATCGTCCGGGCTCATGGCGTGCGTCACGCGGGCGGTTTCCTGCTCGATGATCGGACCTTCGTCGAGGTCGGGCGTGACGTAGTGCGCGGTGGCGCCGATGATCTTGACGCCGCGCTCATGGGCCTGGTGATAGGGTTTTGCACCCTTGAAGCTGGGCAAGAACGAGTGGTGGATATTGATCACCTGACCATAAAGGCGCGTCGACAGATTGTCCGAGAGCACCTGCATGTAGCGGGCGAGCACGACCAGGTCGGCGCCAGTCGACTTGACGATCTCAAGCACCTTGGCTTCCTGATCGGGTTTGGTGTCCCGCGTCACCGGCAGGTGATGGAAGGGTATCCCGGCATCTTCGGCGATCTTTTGCGCGTCAACATGGTTGGAGATGATCGCGGCGACGTCGGCATCGAGCCAGTGGACACGGATCTGGTAGAGCAGGTGAAGAAGCGTGTGATCGAATTTCGAGACCAGCACGACGATTTTCTTGCGGCGGCTTTCGTCGCTGAGAGCGGTCTTCATGTCGAAGCGCTCGATGGGCGATTTGAGCGCCTTTTCGATGCCGTCGCGGCCCATGCCCTCCGGAGCAGTGAAGGCGAGGCGCATGAAGAAGCGGCCGGTTTCCCGATCCCAGAACTGGTTGGATTCAGCGATATTGGCGCCGAGCGCTGCCAATTCGGTGGTCACGGCGGCAACGATACCCGGCCGGTCGGCACAGGATAGGGTGAGAACGAAATTGGCCGCGGACAAGGCATGTCTCCGAGAAGAATGGTCGTGAGCGGTATCAATGGCTTGCCTCTCCCCGTCAAGCCCCGTCGCGCCATGCCCCGCCGCAGAAAAGGAAAAGGGCTGCCCCGCGGAGCAGCCCTTCCCTGAGTTACAGGCCTCGAGGCCTGCAGGAGGCGATGCTATCGAAGATCACTCCCAGACATCACCGACATTCCCAGATCCTCGAGAACCAAAAGCTCATAAGACACTGGATCACCTCCTTCACGTTGGTTGAACATGGGGAAAGCTTGCCCGCCTTTTTCAGAGCTGTCCAGTCACAAAAGTTTCACGTTTGCCGGGGCGACTTCCGGAACGATCCTAAGCCGGTTTTTTCGGCTTGCTGCGCAACTGGATGATGGTTGCGGCAAGCACTCCGAGTGCGACGATGCCGATGATGATGGTGGCGAGCGCGTTGACGTCAGGCGAGACGCCGAGGCGGACCTTGGAAAAGATGACCATGGGCAGGGTCGACGAGCCCGGGCCGGACACGAAGCTTGCGATCACAAGATCATCGAGCGAGAGCGTGAAGCCGAGGAGCCAGCCGGAAACCAGCGCCGGAGCAATGATCGGCAGGGTGACGTCAAAGAAGGTGCGAACCGGGGACGCGCCCAGATCCATGGCCGCTTCCTCAAGGCTCCGATCGAAATCGGACAGTCGCGATTGCACGACGACGCAGACATAGGCGGTGCAGAACGTCGCGTGCGCAATGACGATGGTGAGCATGCCGCGCCCCTGTGGCCAGCCGAGCAGGGATTCCATGGCGACAAAGAGCAGAAGCAAGGACAGGCCGGTAATCACGTCGGGCATGACGAGCGGTGCCGAGACCATTCCGGAGAACAGCGTGCGCCCACGGAAGCGGCGGAAGCGCACCAGCGCAATGGCCGCCAATGTCCCGAGGACAAGGGCTATGCTGGCCGAAACCGCTGCAATTTGCAGGCTCAGCCAGGCAGCCCCCAGGAGCTGCGGGTCGTTGAAAAGAGCGGCATACCACTTGGTCGAAAAGCCCGACCAGACGGTGACGAGGCTCGATTCATTGAACGAGAAAATGACCAGCGAGACGATGGGCGCATAAAGAAAGGAAAAGCCCAGCGCCGCTGCGATGGGGAGAAACCAGCCGCGACCCATGCTACTTCTCCACCACCGAGCTTTGCGCCCGCTGCAGCAGCATGATGGGCACGACAACGACCACCAGCATGGCCATGGCAACAGCCGCAGCGCGCGGCCAGTTGGTGTTGGTAAAGAACTCGTCCCAAAGGACGCGCCCGATCATCAACGTGCTTGGCCCCCCCAGAAGCGAGGGAATGACGAACTCGCCGATTGCCGGGATGAAGACCAGCATCGATCCGGCAATGACGCCGGGCATGGACAGCGGCAGGGTGACCGAGAGGAATGTGCGCAAGGGGCGCGCGCCGAGATCGGCCGAGGCCTCGAACAGCGACACGTCGAGCTTCACGAGCGTCGTATAGAGCGGCAGGATCATGAAGGGCAGGTAGGTATAGACGATGCCCACATAGACGGCGAAATCGGTCTGCATCATCACCAGTGGCTCGATGCCGAAAAGCCCGAGGAACTGGTTGATGACGCCATTGCCGCGCATGAATCCGGTCAGCGCATAAACGCGCAGCAGGAAGGACGTGAAAAACGGCAGCACGACCAGCATCAGGAGGATGTTGCGCCATTTGTCCGGCGCGCGCGCGATGGCATAGGCCATCGGGTAGCCGATGATCAGCGTAAGAATCGTCGAAATGGCCGCAATGCGGATCGAGGAGAGATAGGCGGCGACATAGAGATTGTCGGTGAAAAGCCGAATGTAGTTCGAAAGGTGCAGGGTGAGTTGCACCGTGCCTTCTTCGGTGGTCAGAAGCGGCGAATAAGGCGGGCGGCCGAACTGCTTGGTGGCCAGCGAAATGCCGAAGACCACGGCGAGCGGCACAAGGAAAAAGACCAGCAGCCAGAGGACCGGTGCGGCAAGCACCAGCATGCGGCCTGAAATGCCGACCTTGGCAAGGCCTCGCTCGACTGTGGTCCAAGGTTTCAGGCGCCGCGGCGGGGGATAGGTGGGGTCGTGAGTGGTCATTAAGTGTTGCTCCACTCTTGAGGTTGCGGCCCCCTCATCCGGCGCTGCGCGCCACCTTCTCCCCGAGAGGGAGAAGAACAAGAGGAGCTAGCCCGGAACGCGATGCCTCTTCCTCTCCCTCTCGGGGAGAGGGTGGATCGGGCGCAGCCCAAGACGGGTGAGGGGGAGGGCGAAAAGATCATACCGTCAGCACCGAGCCGGCTTGGTCGTCCCAGGACAGGTAGACTTTTTCTTCCCAGGTTATGGCGTCGGGTTTGCCGCGGATGGAGTTGGTCTGGCTGACGCGGATGCGCTTGCCGCTTTCGAGCGCCACCTGGTAAACCGAGATATCACCGAGATAGGCGATTTCCTCGACCGTGCCGGTGGTGACATTGGCGCCGTGATCCGTATGCGGCTTTTCCCGGCTCAACACCATCTTTTCAGGGCGCACGGCCCACCAGAGAAGCTGTTCGGGCGCGCAGTCGACGCCGTGCCCGACATAGATGTCGCAACCCAGTTCGCTCGAGCGGATACGCACATGGCCCGGTTCGTCCTCGGTGACGACGCCTTCGACCATGTTGACCGAGCCGATGAAGCCGGCAACGAAGCGGGAATTGGGGAATTCGTAGATGTCGGTCGGCTCGCCGATCATAGCGATTTCACCGAGATTCATGACGCCGATCCGGGTTGCGAGCGTCATCGCCTCTTCCTGGTCGTGGGTCACGACGATAAAGGTGACGCCGAGACTTTCCTGGATTTTCACCAGCTCGAACTGGGTTTCCTCGCGCAGTTTCTTGTCGAGCGCGCCGAGCGGCTCGTCGAGAAGCAGAAGTTTTGGGCGCTTGGCGAGGGCGCGCGCCAGGGCAACGCGCTGGCGCTGGCCGCCCGAGAGTTGGTGCGGCTTGCGCCGGCCATAATCCTGAAGCTTGACGAGACTCAAAAGCTCGGCGACGCGATCGTTGATCTCGCCCTTGGGCAGGTGATCGCGCTTGAGCCCATAGGCAATGTTCTGCTCGACCGACATATGCGGGAAGAGCGCATAGGACTGGAACATCATGTTGACGGGGCGATTATAGGGCGCGACATCGGTCATGTCCTGCCCGTCGATTTCGATCGTGCCCGAGGACGGCGATTCAAAGCCGGCCAACATGCGCAGCAGGGTCGATTTGCCCGACCCCGATCCGCCCAGCAGGCAAAAGAGCTCCGAGCGATAGATGTCGAGCGAAACGTCATGGACGGCGAGCACGTCGCCGAATTTCTTGGTGACGTTCTTGATCCGCACGAAGGGCTTGTTGTTGCCCGGATCACGCCATGGGCGGGTGTCGACGGCAAGTTGCTGGGACTTTTTGGCCATGGCGCACTCGTTCAAAGCAAATGGCGGGGCAGCTTCGAAAAAGCCGCCCCGACCGAGAAAATTACTGGCCGGTTTTGATGCGGGTCCAGGTGCGGGTCAAGACCTCTTCGAATTCAGGCTGATGCGCATTCATCACAAAGGCCTTCTCGATGGTTTCGGCTGGCGGGTAGATGCCGGGGTTGGACTTGACTTCCTCGTCGACGAATTCGAGCGCCGGCAGGTTGGGGTTGGCGTAGAACACGTAATTGGTGATCTCGGCCACAACTTCGGGCTTCAAGATATAGTCGATGAACTTATGGGCATTGTCCGGATGCGGCGCATCGGCGGGAATGGCGAGGAAGTCAAAGAGCGTCGCAGCGCCTTCCTCGGGGATGACATAAGTCACCTCGTTGCCCTGGCCGGCATTGGCGGCGGCGTCGGCGGCGATGAAGATGTCGCCCGAATAACCGAGCGCGAGGCAAATCTCGCCATTGCCCAGATCGTCGATATATTGGGACGAGTGGAAGTAGCGGATCGAAGGCTTGACCGCATTCATCAGCTCTTCGGCCTGTGCGAGGTCTTCTTCGCTTTCCGAATTGGGGTCAAGGCCGAGATAGTGAAGCGCGATGCCCATGACTTCGGAGGGGCTATCGAGCACGGCGACACCGCAACCGGCAAGTTTTGACACGGTTTCGGGATCGAACAGCATGTCCCAGCTGTCAAGATTTGCATCGGGCCCAAGCGCCTCGGTCACCTTGGCGACGTTGTAGCCGAGCCCGATCGTGTTGATCATGTAGGGCACGGCATGGGCATTGTCCGGATCCTGGCTTGCGGCGGTCGCCATGACGGCCGGATCGAGATTGCCCAGATTGGTCAATTTGGACTTGTCGAGCGGCAGGATCAGGTTGGCGCGGATCTGGCGCTCGAGGAAATTGCCTGAGGGAACGACGATGTCATAGCCGGAATTGCCGGCCAGAAGCTTGGCATCGACGATCTCGTTGTTGTCGTAAACGTCGTAATTGACCTGGATACCGGTTTCCGCGGTGAAATTGGCGATGGTATCGGCGGCGATATAGTCGGACCAATTGTAGACGTTGAGGACCGCTTCTTCCTGCGCGAGGGCAGGGCTTGCGGCCACTAGAGCGCCAATGGCGAGGGCGAGCGTCTTGTTCATACCTCAAAGGCTCCTATGAATAGTCGGTGAAGGCGGTTCCCTCGGTCCGAGGGATGGGTTCGCGCCGCAAGGCGGCAGGCTATGCGGCAAGCCGCGATCAGGCCCGGGCGCTCATCTTTGAGTGCCCGAAAGCTGGAGTGTCGGTAAAAACGGGTACAAAAACCAAGGGCGCCAAAAGGCACCCGCAAGGCTCGCTGCGATCTGCCTCGCACGAGGCTGAAATCGAGGCGCGTCCGAGGCGCCAAAACCAAAAAACCTGGTCAGCGAAGTGCCCTTTCCCTCTCTGATCGGATGGCACCGTAAAGTCATTCTTTTTCCGCCACAAGACCCGCCAAACAGAAGTTTTGTGGGGCTTGACCGCAAAAGACGGCGAGCGCAAAAGCGCAGGCAAGAATGGCAGGTTTACGCTGCCGCAACCGATGTGCAAGAGGTGCTCCATGAGCGGCAAGGCTTACCTTTCGATCTCGCCGGATGTGAAGGCGGCGCTCAGTGCCGGCAAGGCCGTGGTGGCGCTTGAATCCACCATCATCACCCATGGCATGCCCTATCCGCAAAATCTGAGCATGGCCAAAGAGGTCGAGGACGTGGTGCGCTCGACCGGCGCTGTGCCGGCAACGATCGCCATAATGGACGGACGGCTTTGCGTCGGGGTTTCGGGCGAAGATCTCGAGCGTCTTGCCCAGGAGGGTCATGCGGCCGCCAAGGCCAGCCGGCGCGATGTCGCTTCGCTCCTTGCCAGCGGCACGACCGCGGGAACCACCGTTGCCACCACCATGCAGATCGCTTCGCTCGCCGGCATTAGGGTCTTTGCCACCGGCGGCATTGGCGGGGTGCATCGCGGCGCCGAAAGCAGTTTCGACATTTCCGCCGATCTCGAGGAATTGGGGCGCACGCCCGTTGCCGTCGTCTGTGCCGGCGCCAAGTCGATCCTCGACATCGCCAAGACGCTCGAAGTACTCGAAACCAACGGCGTGCCGGTGCTGGGCTTCGGAACCGACCATTTCCCGGCCTTCTGGGCACGCGAAAGCGGGTTCGGCGTCGATCATCGCTTTGACGATGCCGAAAGCGTAGCGCGCATGCTCGCCATCCAGTCCGACCTCGACATGGGCGGCGTGCTGATCGCCAATCCCATTCCCGAGGCAGATGCCTGGGAGGCCAGCGCCATAGAGGGTTTTATCACCAAGGCCCTGACGGATGCAGATGAAAAAGGGATCAGCGGCAAGGCGACGACGCCGTTTCTCCTCCAGCGCATCTTCGAGCTGACCGAAGGAAAGTCCCTCGTGTCCAACATCGCGCTCGTCAAGAACAATGCGCGCGTGGCCGGCGACATCGCGGTAGCGCTGGCAAAAGTGCAGGCCGGCAAGCCGCCCGTCCGCCGCGCATGAACACAAAGGTTCTCGTTGTCGGCGATGTCATGACCGACATCATCGTCCGTCCCGAGGGGCCTCTGGTTCTCGGATCGGACCGGCGCGCGAGGATCGAAAGCAAGCCGGGCGGCTCCGGCGCGAACCAGGCCGTCTGGCTTGGCGCGAGCGGCGTTGCGGTAAAGTTTGCGGCGCGCGTCGGCGCGGCACAAAAGCGAGAGCACGAAGCCCGGTTTCTCCGCCAAGGCGTGACCCCAGTCCTTGTGGGTGACCCGATGCTCGCCTCGGGAACGCTCGTGACGCTTGTTGATCCGAACGGCGAGCGCAGCTTTCTCACCGATCGTGGCGCCAATCTCAACCTCTCGGCCGAAGATCTTGGCGATCACCTGCTCGATGGGGTCGGGTTGGTCGTCATTTCAGGCTACAGCTTTTTTGCGCCCGGACCGCGGGCGGCGGTGCAATCGCTGATCGAGCGGGCGCGCGCCCGGGATGTGGCGCTCGCTATCGATCCGGCCTCGACCGGGTTTCTGGCCGAAGTGGGACCCCGGAACTTTCTCGATTGGGTAGGCACGGCGGATTGGCTCTTTGCCAATGAAAGCGAGGCGCAGCTCCTGACCGGCGAGGCCGATTCTGAAAGGCAGATGCGCCAGCTTGGCGAACAGTTCGGCCAGGTGGTGATCAAGCGCGGGGCGCTCGGTGCCTCGTGCGGGGGCGCGGCGGGCATTGCGATCAGCCGGCCGGCTCCACAGGTTCGGGTGGTCGATTCGACCGGGGCGGGCGATGCCTTTGCCGCCGGTTTCATCGCTGGCCTGATGGGAAAAGCCGATCTTGAAACCTGCCTTGAGCGCGGCGTCGCCAATGGCGCGCGGGCCGTCCAGCATGTCGGTGGTCAACCCCAAGGCGAGACTGCCGTTATTTCTCCATGAAGCGCGCTCACCTTCCGCCCCTTCGAGCGTGAGGAACCCCGCAATGTTCAAGAAAATGATAATGGTTGGTCTCGTCCTGGCGGCCGGGATGGGTCAGACGGCGGCAGACGGCAAGATCTATGTGCAACTGCCCGACCTCTCCGGCTATTCCGGCACCGAGGCCAAAACCTTCCTCAAAGAGGTCGTGCTCGCCAATGTCGTGTCGAGCAATTGCGCGGGCTACGAGATCACTGACGAGGAGTGGTCGCTTTTGACCGATTCGGCAGATCTGCTCGCTTATGGCCAGCTCAAGCTCGCCGTCGGCCCTTATGACGACCAGTATTACAAACCGGCCTTTGCCGCGCTCGATGCGCCAGGCACCTGCGAGGCCGAGGGCCCCAAGGTCGAAGCGGTGTTGAACCAGCTCGTGAAAGACGGGGGCTCGCGCGAAGCGCTGCCGGACCAGGCAACAGCCTATGAGGAGTGGCGCGCCCTGATGGATCGCTTGCAGGCAGAAGCCGAAACGCCGACACCGGGCGAGACCAAGACCAAGTAATCAGCCGGACGCAGCGCGCCTAAGCCCGATCGCTGGCCTGACGCGGTGGAATGGCGCTGGGCGAGGCTGGTGGTTTGTTCCGGGCGATGGCCTCGCCCACCAGTCGGCCGATCTCACCTGCCGAGTGATAGTCAAAGATTTCAAGGAATTCGATCCCGGCGCGGCGTATGGCTTCGCGCTTGACGGCATCGCGCGCCGGAGCGTCGTTCTGATAATGGCCGCTTCCCTGATGCTCGATGGCAACCACGGGCATGCCGAACGTATCGATCACCAACATGTCGACGCGCTTGGAGTTGATCGAGAAATAGGCGTCCTTGTCCGGGGAAGACAGAAATTCACCCATGCTGGGCTGCGCCATCAGGCGAAATCCCGGCCCGCATTTTCGTAAATGCGTTTCGACGGCGCGGAACACGTCAAGTTCGGCGCGAGACATGAGCCGCTTCCTGGTGAAGGGCGCGCGCATGACGATGCGTAGCTGGTCGGCAGCATCCGGGGCGCTGCGCCGAGGAAGGTTCTTGGGCGCAAGCGGCGGCAGGGATAAGGGTTTTGCCTTGGGCGATCTGTGTTTGGCGCGACCCCGCCGCCAGAAGGCGGCAAGGAGCGCGAGCGCTGCAACAAAGACAAGGCCGACCGCTGCCAGAATGTCCATAGCTCCCCCCAGAGAGCGTCAGATTGGCCGAAAATCCAGGAGGAGGCTAGGGGCACTTTCTTGTTGTGCGATGCAGCTCAATCGAGTTGGACTATGGCTCAATGTGGCTCATGCGCGTCGGCCGTGCCGAGGAGCCAGTAACCGGCAGCCTTGACCCATTCGGGGTTTAACCCCCGATCCTCGACCAGATGCTGGCGGACCGACTTGCTCATCCCACTTTCCCCCGCGACATAGGCATAAGCCGCACCCGTCGGCAGGTTGAGCGCCCGGACCTTATCGAGGAGAAGGCTGGTGGTGCCGGCCGGGGCGCCATTGCGATGAACATAGATCAGATCGAGATCGGCCCGGGTTTCGAACCGTTGCTCCTCAACAGGCGCATCGACCTCGATGACGGCAACGACCGGCGCACCGTCCGGCAATTCCTCGATCCGGCGGCCGATCGCGGGGAGCGCCGTTTCGTCCCCGACCAGCAGATACCATTCAAAGGTCATGGGCACGACGATCGAGCCGCGCGGCCCCCCGATGACCAGCGTCTTGCCGACTGCCACATCGGCAGCCCAGCTCGAGGCAGGGCCATCTCCGTGCAGCACGAAATCAAGCTCGATCCAGCCGGCTTCCACATTCCAGTAGCGCGGCGTGTAATCGCGCATTTCAGGACGCGTGCCCGGTTCGAACTCGGCACCATTGGGCCCCATCGGCGGCAGGAGCGGGGTGACACCCTCGGGAAAAAAGAAAGCCTTGATATGGTCGGCATGGGCCGGCGACACAAAGCCAGTCATATCGCCCTCGAGCCGGACGCGCCGCATCAACGGCGTGATGTCGGTGACTGCAGTGACAGTCAGGAGGCGCAGCCTCGTGTCATGGCGAACGCGTTGCAGGGCGCGGGGATCGATGGCTTCGGTCATGTCTAATCCTGAATATGCAAGTCAGGAATAGCCAATCCTTTTGCCCGTGACAAGCGCTGGCAGACCCTCGATTGTGGGCCTCAGAGCTCGTCAGCCATCGCCGCCTTAATCTGAACGCTTGAGAGCTTGCGCGTCACATCCGCCGGGCCCCAGCTGAAGAGTTCTTCGAGGCGCATGGGCGCGTCAGTTGCCAATAGACTCACGATGAACTTGCCTTCGACGCGGGGAAAGGTGTCGATAAGCGCGCTCAGCGTGTTCTTGCTCAAATCGTCCATATTCGCCTCGGGCACGGCCCGCACTGCCGCGATATAGTCGGTCTTGCCCGCCTCGATATGGGGCACCGGGTCCTCGTCAAAGGGCAGGGAATAGATCAGGATGGGCGCCAGAAACAGGCGGATCAGGCTCTGCTCGTCCGCTTCGATCACCAGTTCTTCGATCGCGCCGGTCACCGGCACCGCGCCCGTGCGCGCGAGGCCCAGATCGGGAATGTCGCTAAGCTTTGCGGTCAGCCCCCAACTGCCAAGCGTTGCGCTCGAAATCGACAACGCGTTGATCATCGTCTCGCCGGTGTCGACATTCCACTGGTAGCGCATGCTCACTTCAAGCGGCTCGACCTGCATTTCGCTGACGTAATTGGCCACCGGGCTGCCGAGATCCGGCGCGATGCGAACGCCGGAAAGCATGATTTCAGCCTCTTCGAACTGGCGCTCCTGGATCAGGGCCGCTTCGAGATCGGGCGCGATGATGGCCCCTTCCTCGATCCGGACGCGCAAGCTCGTCCCGAGGCTGAAATAAACATCGACGAAACGGCAGCCGTCATCAAGGTTTTCGATCGCGCTCGTTTCGGTGGCGCTGAGAAAATCGCCCAGCGTCTCGGTCAGTTGCAGGCAGCCTGGCGACAGGTCCGGCGCTTCCTGTGCAAGGGCCGGGGTCGACAGAATGGCAAGGCCCGCAAGAACAGACAGGATGCGCATGATTCTCCTCTGGTTCTGCCCGACAGGCTCCGGCGTAAGGAGAATGCGTTGAAATTCCGAACTGCGTCAAGGACTTGCCAAAACGCAACTTGCGGCGGCGGCACAAGCGCCTATCTCAGGGCGGAAACAAGGAGCCAATGATGCTGAGCGCTGTTTATTCCCAATTCGGTTCGCCCCAGGACGTCCTCAAAACAAAGGATGTGTCGCGCCCCGAGCCCGGGCCAGGCCAGGTTCTGGTCAAAATGCTGCTCTCGCCAGTGCACAATCATGACCTGATGACGATTTCGGGCCAATATGGTTTCAAGCCGGAACTGCCCGCCGTGCCGGGCACCGAAGCGGTCGGAGTTGTCGAGGCGCTCGGTTCCGATGTGACGAACCTGAAGGTTGGCCAGCGGGTTGCCGGGGGCGCGGACGGCACCTGGGCCGAATATTATCTGGCCAATGCAGCGCGCCTCGTGCCGGTGCCCGAAGGGGTCAGCGACGAAACCGCCTGCCAATTGGTGTCGATGCCGCTCAGCGCTAAGATGCTGCTCGATACGCTCGACGTAGAGGCTGGCGACTGGATCGTCCAGAACGCGGCCAACGGTGCGGTGGGCAAGCTGATGGCTCAATATGGCGCGGCTTTGGGAGTCAACGTTCTGGGCCTTGTGCGCCGGGGCGAGACGGTCGGCGAAATGGCCGATCTTGGCATCAAGAACGTCGTCGCGACCGATGAAGAAGGCTGGCAGGACAAGGCCAGAGCTTTGACGAATGGCGCGCCGGTCATCCGGGCGATTGATTGCCTCGGTGGCGACGGGGCCGTGCAATTGCTCAGCGTTGCCTCGGACGGGGCCGAGCTCGTCAGCTTCGGCGCAATGACCGGCCGGCCGCTCAAGATTTCGCCCAGCGACCTCCTCTTCCGTGGCATCACCGTCAAGGGGTTCTGGGGCGCCAAGCCGCCGGTCAAGCCCGAGCGGATCGGTCAGCTTCTCGGCGAATTGGTCAAAGACGCTGCTGCCGGCAAGCTCGTTCTCGAAATCGAAGCCGCCTATCCGATAAGCGAGGTGGCCGCAGCCGCAAAAGCCAGCGGCGAGCCGGGCCGCAAGGGCAAGATCGCCATCAAGGGCACCTGAATCAAATCGTGCTGGGCCTAAAGGCCCAGCATCTTGTCCTGTGCCTGACGCAGCGCAAAGAGCCGCGTCGATGTATCGGGCTGGCTATTGGCCGTGGTCAGCAACGCGCCCTTGGCAACGGGCGCCGTGACCTTGCCCCCTTCGAGCAGACCCACGGGAATGGCGCCTGCCGCACGGGCGTCGACGGCGGTCATGGCATAGGAGCGATAACAGGTCTCCCCGATCGCATCGAGACCTTCGCCGGGCAGGAGGTCGCGCTTGGCGACGGCACAGACCTCGGCGACGGGGCGGGGCAGGGGCACCATGTCCGGCTTGCCGGTGAGCATGATGCGCGCACAGGTCAGCGGCACTTCAAGGCTCGTCAGGTGATAGGGCCGGAAAAACGCGTAATAGGGACCATGGCCGATATGAAGATCGTCCATGCGCTCGATGATGCGCGGATGCTCGGCCTTGACGATAACGAATACCCCGGGAGCCACGCCCTTGCCGATGGTGAAGTCGACGACGCCGGAGCCATTGAGAATGCCGCCATCGGCCTTGGGGATCAGCACCTTGGCCATGTCGTCGCGATCGGCCTTGGGGCCGTGCATGCCCGGAATGTCGGGCATCAGACCGGTGGCGTTGGCAATGGCGGTCATCTCGACGGCAGTCTTGGAGCCATCGACGAATTCAACCAGCATGCGCGGGTTCATGTTCCGACGCGTCGCTTCCTCGCGATAGTCGTCGGGAACGGCGTCATGCTTGAGCGGATTGTTCTTGCCCTTGCCGGCGGCAACGATCTCGAGCCCCAGCGCTGAAACGAATTCGATCAGCTCCATGCAGGAGGAGGGCTCGTCGCCCGCTCCGACCGAATAAACGACGCCCAGCCGATCGGCCTCGGCCTTGAGATAGGGCCCGATGGTCACGTCGGCTTCGACATTCATCATCACGAGGTGCTTGCCGTGTTCCATCGCCTTGAGGCTGAAATCGGCGGCAACGCCGGGCTTGCCCGTGGCGTCGATGACGACGTCGATATTGTCGGAGACAACGAGAGTATCGGCAGAGGTGACGGCGATCTTGCCCCGTTCGATGGCGGCTGCGACCTGGGTCGGGGTGTCGACCACCTCGCCATGGCTCTCGTCGCCATAGGCGATCTGCATGGCATGAAGCGCGGTATGGGGGCGGCGGGTGGCGATGGCCGCCATCTCGACGCCTTTCATCAGGCTCATCTGAGTGACGAGGTCGGTGCCCATTTCGCCCGAGCCGATGACCCCCACGCGGATCGGCTTGCCGCTGTCGGCACGGGCGGCGAGGTCGCGGGCGAGCCCTGTGAGGGCAATCTTGCTGGTCATGATCTTTGTCCGATTTCTGAATGGGACAGGTACAAGCCCTTGGGTGGCGCTGCAACACCCGATTTCCGGGGCTTTTGGGTTAGCACTTCTTAAACCGTTCCATTCGAATATGACTGCGGAGCGAACTCCGGGGGCAGGCCAGCTATGGCACATCAGAATGGAATTGCGATTACCTTGCCAGAGGTCATCGACCTCGACGCATTGGATGGCATTCGCGACAAGCTGATCGACGCAATCGAAGACGGCCCGGTGACCCTTATGGCAGGCGCGGTGCAGCGCGTGTCCACCAATGGGCTTTTGATGCTGATCAGCGCAGCCGAGAGCGCCCGCCGCAACCATAATGAATTTGCTGTAGACGCGCCGAGCGCGGCCATGCTGGCCGCCATCGATCGACTGGGGCTTGGCGCGCAGTTTTCCGGGATGATGAAACCATGACCTTGCGCGTTCTGACCGTAGACGATTCTCGAACTATCCTGGCCATGCTGCATCACACCCTGAGCAATGCCGGCTTCGAAGTGCTGCAGGCCGAGGACGGCAAGCAGGGGCTCGATGTGCTGATGAGCCACGATGTCGACGTGGTGATCACCGACATCAACATGCCGGTCATGGACGGCATCGAGTTCATCAAAAATGTGCGCGCCTCGGGCCAGTATCAGAGTCTGCCGATCCTGATCCTGACCACTGAAACATCGCAGGACAAGCGCGACCAGGGCAAGGCCGCCGGCGGCACGGGCTGGATCGTCAAGCCCTTCGATCCGGACAAGCTGATCAGCGTCATCAATCGCGTGGTCCACTAACACTTCTCTTTGCCGAAAGCCGGTAAGCCGCCATGAGCGACCTGGACGATTTCAAAGCCACCTATTTCGACGAATGTTCGGAGCTGATGAACGAGCTTGAAGAGCAGTTCGCCGCGATCGAAGGTGGCGAGCGCGATGCCGACCGGCTCAATGCCGTGTTCCGCGCCATCCACTCGATCAAGGGCGGTGCCGGCGCTTTCGGGTTTTCCGGCCTTGTGGGCTTTGCCCATGCCTATGAAACCCTGCTCGATTATGTACGCGACGGCCGGGTCGAGATGACCGACGACGTCGTGAGCCTGTGCATCCGCGCCAACGATATCGTGGCCGATCACATCAACGCCGCCCAGACCGGGGAAGAACTTGATGCCAGCTATGGCATGGAGGAAAAGCAGCGCTTCGACGCGATCGCGCGCGGGCAGAGCGGCTCGGATGACGACGAGTGGAGTGGCGAGATCATCGAGGAATTCGATATCGAGTTTACCCCCGTCCGCGTCGATCTCGCGCTTGCGGACGAGGACGAGCCGGCCCCCCTTGCCGCCGAAGCGGAAGTGGATGCGTTCGACGCGCCACCCATGCCGATCGAGCCAGGGCATTGGGAAGTGCGGTTCACGCCGTTCCGCCAGCTTTATTCGCGCGCCAACGATCCTCTTCTTCTCTTCCGCGAGCTGGCAAGCCTGGGCGAAATCAATGTGCGCGCCGTTATGGCCGATATTCCGCCCCTGAGCGATTTCGAGCCGTTTGGGGTCTATTGCTCCTGGGAAATCACGCTTTTTGCGCCAGACCTGACGGAAGCGGCGATCCGCGAAGTCTTTGAATTCGTCGATGGCGACTGTTCCATCGAGATCGTGCCGCTTGGCCACGTGGTTCCGCCGGCAGCCCGCGCAGCCGCGCCGGCCGCGCCAAAGGCGGCCGTGAGCCCCAAGCCTGCCGATCTTCTGGCCCTGACCGAAGACGAGATGGCCGCAGCGCCCAGGCCGGTTGCGCCAGCGGCCGAGCCGGTGCGTCCGGAGCCGGAGCCTCCCGCTTCCGAGCCTGAGTTGTCCGCGTTGTCCTTTGCCGACCTTGCCGACGAGATCAAGGCCACCGAGCCGGTGCGTGCGCCAGCCCCGATTGCGGCGCCCAAGCCCGCGCCCCAGACGCCCAAGCCCGCAGCCGCGGCCGGCGAAACCGGCGAAGAGGGTGGCAATCGCAGCGTCGGCGTGCAGTCGATCCGCGTCGATCTCGATAAGGTCGATCGCGTGGTCAACATGGTTTCCGAACTCGTCATCACCCAGTCCATGCTGACCCAGCAGATGGATGAAAATCTGCGGGCCCGCTATACCGAGCTTGTCCGCGGTCTCGAAGTTCTGGCCCAGACCACGCGCGGCCTCCAAGATTCGGTGATGGCGATCCGCGCCCAGCCGGTCAAATCCGTGTTCAGCCGCATGCCGCGCCTCGTGCGCGAACTGGCGACCAAGACGGGCAAGAAGATCAAGCTCGAGACGATCGGCGAGAACACCGAAATCGACAAGACGGTGATCGAGCAATTGTCCGATCCCCTGACGCACATGATCCGCAACTCGGCCGATCATGGCATCGAGAACCCGGAAAAGCGCAAGGCGAACGGCAAGTCCGAGATCGGCACCATCCGCCTCTCGGCCGAGCAGGCCGGCGGCAATATCCTCATTATTGTCGAAGACGATGGCAATGGGATCAACCGCGAAAAGGTATTGCAGCTTGCCCGCGACAAGGGGCTCGTTGCCGCAGACGTCACCCCCACCGACGAGCAGATCGACCAGCTGATCTTTGCCCCTGGTTTTTCGACCGCCGATGCGGTCAGCGACATTTCGGGGCGCGGCGTCGGCATGGACGTGGTTCTGTCCAACATCAAGAAGATCGGCGGCTCGGTGCATGTCCGCTCCTGGACCGGCAAGGGCTCGCGCATGACGCTCAGGCTGCCGCTGACCCTGGCCGTGCTCGATGTCATGCTGGTCAAGGTCGGGGAAAGCCCATATGTGGTGCCGCTCTCCTCGATCGTTGAAACCATGCAATGCTCGGGCGCCACATTCGAGCGCGTTCCTTCGGGCGGCCAGGTGCTGCAGGTGCGGGGGGAATATGTGCAGGTGATCGATCTTGCCGCGCGCTTTTCCATGCATTCCACCAAGCAGCCCGACGAGCGTTTCGTGGTCCTCTGCGAAAGCGAAGGCAGCCAGAAGGTGGCGCTGGTGGTGGACGACATCATCGGCCAGCAGCAGGTGGTCATCAAATCGCTCGAAGAGAATTTCGAGCAGGTCGAAGGCATTGCCGGCGGCACGATCCTTGGCGATGGCAATGTTGCGCTGATCGTGGACGTGCAGGGCCTGCGCGTGACCCATATCCAGCAAAAAGCGGCCTGACGGCCAGTGTGAGTAAAGGCGGCTCAAGAGCCGCCATGAGTGAGTAGCCGGCCTGTGGCCGCAGAAAGGTTCAACACATGGAAGCCCTTAGCCTGCGTGAGGAAACCGGGGAGAAGTCGGCCGTTGTCGGCCAGAATACCCTCCAGCTCATCGCCTTTTCGATTGGCGAGCAGACCTATGGCGTGGAAATCACCACGGTGCGCGAGATCCGCGCCTGGAATGGGGCGACCCCGCTGCCCAACACGCGCGACTTCGTGCGCGGGGTCATAAACCTGCGCGGCACCATCGTGCCGATTTTCGACCTGCGGGCCCGCTTTGGCGATGGCCAGACCTCGCCCACCAAGAACCATGTCGTGGTGGTGATGAGCGTGGGCGACAAATGGGTCGGTATTCTCGTCGATGCGGTGAGCGATATCCTGACCGTGTCGCGCGACGACATCCACAATGTGCCCGAAGGCAATGCCATCGACACCGAACTCCTCAATGGCATCGTCACCCATGACAGCCGCATGGTGGGGCTGATCGACCTGCACGCCGTGGTTTCGGGCGCCAAGCTCGACGCCTGAGCCCAGCCGACAGTCCGAGTGACCGAGGGCGCCGCGCGGCGCCCTTCTTTCATGGGGTTTCGCGCCGGCGGCGCCCCAGGTGCAACCTTCGCCGCGCGGTTCCAGTTTGCCCTTTGCGACAATTCGAAAGGAGCCAGACATGAGCCGAAGCCGCCGCGACATAGAGCGCCTGCTCTCCAAGGATGAAAGCGAACTGGTCGAACAGGCCAAGCAGCCTGCGCTCGGCCAGGTATCGGACACAGATCTTTCGGCGCTCGCCAAGCGCCTGCGCGAAGCGCGCGACAAGGCGCAGACCATCGCCCAACGGCAAAGGCGGGAAATGCGCGGCAAGGCCGCCCCGCAGGGGGCCAAACCTGCCTCCGACAATAGCGGTAGCGTGGAAAAGAGTGCGCTCCTCGCCTCGGCCATGCAGCGCGTCAACAAGGAAAGCGCCCGCCGCCGCGCCAAGGACGGGAAATCGGACCTCGTCAACAATGCGCAAAAGGCGCTGAAGGCAAAGAAAGCAAAGCCCGATCCGCAGGCCAACCGGCCCCAGTCGCGAACGGCCGACGAAGGCATGACCGTCATCGAAAACGAGAAAAAGCCGACCGACGGCGCCCTCGAGCAAGAAGGCTTCAAGCCGGTTCTGGAGCGTAGCCGCAAGGTTCGCTAAGATGAAGTGACCAAAGCCCCGCATGGTTCTGCCGTGTGGGGCTGCCACTTCGGGGCGGAATGCGCATGACCATGACCAGAATTTTCCTTAGAGCTGCGGCCTTGCTGCTCTCGCTTGTTGCCCTCGTTACCCTCGCGCAGCCGGGCGCGGCGAGCCCTTGCGAGCACCAGGATTTCGATCGCCTTGGCTTTGTGGTCTGTTCTGTCGATCCGGCCCAAGCCGATCTGCGTCTCTTCTGGCAGAATCCGGAAGGGGACGCCTATCGCTCGTTCAGCGCCGTTTCCGACCAGCTCGAGCGCAGTGGCGAGCGCCTCGTTTTCGCGATGAATGCGGGCATGTACCAGTCCGACTTTTCGCCCATGGGGCTTTATGTGGAATCGGGAGAAGAGCTGCGCTCGCCCAATCTGCGCGACCTTTCGGGCTCGCCCTCGGGCGTTCCCAATTTCTACAAAAAGCCAAATGGGGTCTTTCTCCTGACCGACCAAGGCGCACAGATCCTGCCGACCGAAACCTATCTCGAGCGCCGGCCGCCGGTGCGCTTCGCCACCCAGTCGGGGCCGATGCTGGTGATCGATGGCACGCTGCACCCCGCCTTTATCGAAGGTTCGACCGATCGCCGGCCGCGCAGCGGCGTGGGCGTGTGCGAGAACGGGTTGATCCGCTTTGCCATCAGCGACCGGGCCGTCAATTTTCATGATTTTGCCCGGCTTTTTCGGGATCACCTCGGGTGCGCGAATGCGCTGTTTCTCGATGGTGGGCGCGGCACCGGGCTTTACGATCCGGAACAGGGGCGCAACGACTTTTCCTGGCACGGAGGTTTCGGGCCAATGTTCGGTCTTGTCGAGCGGCCCGGCTGACGCGGCCACCTATCGCTGCTGCCGGAAAGCCACGTCCCATGAAAAGAGCTGATGCCCGTGTCCAGAACCACTATCGAAACCATCAGCTTCATCGCGCTTGTTGTTTCGATCAGCCTGCTGTTCGGCTGGCTGCTGCTGCCCTATTATAGCGCAATCCTGTGGGCGGTGATCCTCGCCATTCTCTTTAATCCGGTGCATCAAAGGCTTGTGCGCCTCCTCGGTGGGCGGCGCAGCATTGCAGCGGTGATCAGCGTCATCACCTGCATCTGCGTCGTGCTGATCCCGGCAAGCCTGGTGATCGTATCGCTTTCCGCCGAGGTCAGGGCGCTGTACCGGCAGGTGCGGGACAGCAACTGGACCCTGACCGGCGCGCTCGACCAGTTCCAGGCCATGCTGCCGGACTGGGCGGACGACGCGCTGGGCAATCTCAATCTCAGCACGCTCGAGGATATCCAGCAGAGCCTGACCTCGGGCCTTTCTTCGGTGGCGCAGAATATTGCGAGCGGGGCCTATGGGGTGGGCCAGACCACGCTGCACGTCTTCATCATCCTCGCGCTGATGCTGTATCTGCTGTTCTTTCTGTTCCGGGACGGCCGCAATCTAGCGCTGGCCATGCGCAACGCGGTGCCGCTCGACCGCAAGAGGACCGATCATATTGCGGCCAAGTTCGTTTCGGTGGTCAAGGCGACGGTGCGCGGCAACCTCGTGATCGCCGTCATCCAGGGGGGGCTCGGGGGCATCACCTTCTGGCTTCTGGGCATCGATGCGCCGCTTCTGTGGGGCGTTGTCATGGGGGTGCTCTCGCTTCTGCCCGCGGTAGGTGCAAGCCTGGTCTGGGCGCCGTTTGCTGCCTATCTCGGCTTTAGCGGGGAAATGACCAAGGCGATCGTCTTGCTGGTGGTAGGGGCGCTCGTCATTTCCATGATCGACAACCTGCTGCGCCCTCTGCTCGTCGGCAGGGAAACCAGCCTGCCCGACTATGTGGTGCTGATCTCGACCATTGGCGGGCTTTCGCTCTTCGGCATCAATGGCTTCGTGCTGGGGCCGCTCGTGGCAGCGCTCTTTATCGCGGTCTGGTCCCAGTTCACCGAGGACCGGCTGAGCCGCTCGGGGCAGGGGAGCCGGACAGCTGGGATCGAAGACTGAAGGGCTCAGAAGAGCTCGACTTCTCCGCTCGCCTGCTTGGCGGCGACGCCCGACAGGGACGGCACCCGCAATTCGTCCAGCGTCAGGCTTTGCCAGATCTCGTCGAACACGCTTTCAGGCGCAGTGGGAGGCAGAAGCGAGAACTGGCGGGCGGCCAGAGCCATGTTGCGGCAGCGCTGCTCGATGCGATCCTGGCCCTGAAGGGCGGTTACGATCATCATCAGCGCCTGCTTGACCGAGGCGTCCTTGCCGACACTTGAATCCGAAAGCAGTTCCAGGGCCTCGGTTATGCCTTCCAACATGGCAGCGGACTGGCGGGCTGTTTCGTCGAGCTCTCTCGCAAGTTTCTGCAAAGACATACGTTCATAACCTCAGACTTCAGCCCGAATCTAACCGGGAAATCCTAAACGGTCCTTGCCGAAACCGGCACTGTGCAAAGGGCTCACCTCGTGGTTAGCGTTTGGATAACGACTTAACGCTAAGCTCCGAACAAAATCGTGCAGACAGGTATCGCTCGACCCATGGGCCAGAACAATTCGCTGCCCCCCGAATTCGACCGGGGCGTCGTCACTACGGTTCACCAGGGCGACTGCCATGTCTCCGCTCAGGCCGATGTCACCTTTTCGACAGTTCTGGGATCCTGCATTTCGGCCTGTGTGCGCGACCGTGCCGCCCAGGTCGGGGGCATGAACCATTTCCTGCTTGCCGAACAATCCGGGTCGGCCCGGGACCGCTATGGCGCTTCAGCCCGCTATGGGGCCTTTGCCATGGAACAGCTCATCAACAAGGTCCTCTCCATGGGGTCAGGCAAGAAGTCCAATCTCGAGATCAAGGTGTTTGGCGGGGGCAAAATCAACTCGGCGCTCGACGATGTCGGGGCCAAGAACATCGAATTCGTCCGTCAGTTCCTTGTCGATGAAGGCTATGTGGCAGCCGGCGAGGATCTGGGCGGTACCTTTGCCCGCCGCGTGCTGTTCAAGCCCCATTCGGGCCGCGCCTTCGTCAAGCGGCTCGACAGCGACATGGGTGCCAATGTCGCGCGCGAAGAAATGGCGCTGGCGCGGCGCCGCGTCGTGGTGCCACAGCCGGTCGACGATATCGAGCTTTTCTGAAGCGTCGGCCGCCATTGCTTGCCTTGCGCAAATATAGGGCAAAGGCGCGAAGCGAATTTACGCAATCTAAGGAATGAACCGGCCACAATCGGCACCGCTCAACAGTCGGCAGGTCCAGATAGTGAGCGGGGGCAGTCGGGGTAGTTTTCATGGATCAGGGAGAGATTTCTCTCAGCGAACGCGAGTTCGCCCGGATCAAGGCCAGGGTCTATAAGGTCGCTGGTATTTCGCTGAGCGATGCCAAGCGCACGCTGGTGGTTTCAAGGCTTTCAAAGATCGTTCGCGCTCTGGGGCTCGACAGCTTCGATGCTTATATCGACCATCTGGAAAAAGGCGCTCCAGCTGGCGATGCGCAGGATTTCGTCAACGCCCTGACCACCAATCTGACGCGGTTCTATCGCGAGGATCACCATTTCGATCATCTGCGCACCTATGTGGGTGGATTGCTGGCCGCGCGCCCGCGAGGCTCGCGCCTGCGCATCTGGTCGGCCGGCTGCTCGACGGGGCAGGAGCCCTATACGATCGCCATGGATCTTCTGGCCGCCCATCCGGGGCTGAAAAGCTGGGACTTCAAGATCCTGGCCACCGATATCGACACTGCCGTGATCGCCAAGGCCGCGCGCGGGATCTATCCGGAAAACGAGCTGTCAGGTCTTAGTCCAGAGCGCGCAAAGCCCTTTCAGCGGCTGGGCGATGGCACGATTCAGGTGCCGCAGGCAGCGCGGGAGCTGATCAGCTTCAAGCCGCTCAACCTAATCGCGGACTGGCCCATGAAAGGGCCGTTCGACGCGATCTTCTGCCGCAATGTGGCAATCTATTTCGACAAGCCCACCCAGGGCGCCGTGTTCGGCCGGTTCGGCACCATGCTCGCGCCGGAAGGCTTTTTATATATCGGCCATTCGGAAAACCTGGGATCGGGCGGCGATGGTTTTCGGCTGGTGGGCAAGACGATCTACCAGTCCCGGCGCATGAACAAACGAGAAGCAGCATGACAATCAAGGTTCTGGTCGTCGACGATTCGGCGCTTATCCGCGAGGTGTTGAGCCGCATGCTGACGCGCGATGGGGATATCAGCGTCGTGGGCACGGCCACCGACCCGATCGAAGCGCGCGAAAAGATCAAGCAGCTCAATCCCGACGTCGTGACCCTCGATATCGAAATGCCCAATATGAACGGGCTCGATTTCCTCGAAAAACTGATGCGCTTGCGGCCCATGCCGGTGGTCATGGTGTCGACCCTGACCAAGAAGGGCGCTAGCGAAACGCTGCTGGCACTGGAACTGGGGGCGGTGGATTTCGTGGCCAAGCCGAGCGCCGAATTTGCCGGCGGGCTCGACGCTTTCGGGGCAAGCCTGCGCGACAAGATCCGCAATGCCGCCCGCACCGATGTGCGCGGTGCCGCGGTGCGGATCGAGGCGCCCAAGACCGTGGTGCGCACCGCGGCTGCTCCCGAAGGCGCGCTGATCGCCATCGGCGCCTCGACCGGCGGCGTCGAAGCCATCCGCACCGTCCTGACGGGCATGCCGGCCGATTGCCCGCCCGTGGTGATCGCCCAGCACATGCCCGCAGGCTTTACCGGCCGCTTTGCCGCACGGCTCGATGAGTTGTGCGCACTCAAGGTGGTGGAAGCGGAAGACCGCATGGTGCTCCAGCGCGGCCATGCCTATGTGGCGCGGGGCGATTATCACCTGCGCGTCGAACGCTCTTCGGGCCAGCTCAAGGCGCGTCTGAGCCAGGACGAACTGGCGAGCGGGCATCGGCCAAGCGTCGATGTGCTGTTTGAATCGGTCAGCAAGACGGCCGGCGCCATGGCTGTCGGCGCCATCCTGACCGGCATGGGCCGGGACGGGGCAAGAGGGCTCAAGCTGATGCGCGATGCAGGAGCCTATACGGTGGGTCAGAGCCAGGCTTCGGCGCTTGTCTATGGCATGCCGCGGGTGGCGTTCGAAGAAGGCGCGGTGGTCGAGCAGGCGCCCATCGAACAGATCGCAGGCAAGCTCGCCAATGCGCTGGTGCGGCTGCGCAGCGCGGCGTGAATGGGGCAAAACCCGCACGCCGGATTGAGAGAATTGTAACGCTTGTTGCCTAGGATGGCATCCAATATCGGGGCTCAAGGGCCCCGGCGCATAAGAGGTTTAGATCCGTGCCCAAAGCCAGTGCTGTCAGTGTTCTGATCGTTGATGACCAGCAATCTATGCGTGGCATCTGCAAGTACATTCTCAATCAGCTCGGTTTCAAGGACATCATCGAGGCCAAGTCCGGCCGCGACGCCTTGGGCAAGCTCGAGCAGTCCAATGTCGACCTGATCATTTCCGACTGGAACATGGACGATATCGACGGGCTGACGCTGCTCAAGGTGATCCGCAAGCACCCGCGCACTCAGGCCATGCCCTTCATCATGGCCACGGGCCGGTCCGATGCCGAACAGGTCAAGGAAGCGATCTCGGCCGGTGTGAACAACTATATCATCAAGCCATTCGACGTGGGCACGATGAAAAAGCGCATCGAAGCGGTGATCGGCGCGCTGACCTGATCGCCACGCCCCTTCGGCAGAGTTTGGAGCCCGCGCTGCCGAAAGGCGCTGCGGGCTTTTTGCTGCGCCGGAGAAATGCCTGCTGCGTAATAAGTGGTTAAACGTAGAGCTATATCGTTTGCGTCGAATTTTTCCGATCCGCTCCAGCCCTTTGGGCCGGGAGTGCTGCCTGGGGAGAGGCGATCGGACGGCTCGGGGGAGGAGCTTGGATGCGCGTTTTTCCGCAATTGAAAATTGCCCAGAAACTGCCGCTGGCGCTAGTGGGCTCGGCGCTGGTGGTCAGTGCCGGTGTCGGCGTCGCAAGCTACCTGATCGGGCTCAATACCGTCGAGGCGCAGCGCCAGCAGTCGATGCAGGCTTCGCTCGACACGGCGCGGGCCCTGGTCAGCGACTACTATTCGGGCGTTGAGGTCGATCTCCGGCTCTTTGTGCAGCGCTCCGACACGGTGGCGGCGATCAAAAACCTGACGCGCGCGCTCGATGAATTGCGCATGGGGCTTGGCGATGGCGCCGCCGCGCAACTGCATTCGGCCTATGTCGCCGACAACCCCAACCCCGCCGACCGCTCGTCCGTCGACAGCGTCGGGATCAAGGGCGCCGGCTACGACGCGCCGCACAAGCGGTTCCATCCCGGCTTCCGCACCCTGCAGCAGGAGCGCGGCTATTCCGACGTGCTGCTGATCAGTGCGACGGGCGATGTGGTTTATTCCGTCGCCAAGAACGACGATTTTTCCGGCGATGCCGTCAGCGATGCCGCCCTGTCGGGGTCTGGGCTCGGCCAGGCTTTCGCCGCGGCGCGGAACCTGCCCGATGGCAAGGCGGCCTTTGTCGATTTCACTCTTTATGGTCCGGCCGGGCTTGCCCAGAGTTTCATGGCCATGCCGGTCTATGACAAGGACGAGAATGCGGGGGTGATGGTGCTGGCCATTTCGCCCGAGCCGATGAGCGCGCGCGTCGGAGGGCTGTCGGGTCTTGGACAAACCGGCGAGGTGGTGGTCGTAGGTGCCGATGGCCTGTTGCGCAGCGAATCCCTGCGCAGCCCCGAAAGCGACGTGCTGGCGACGGCGCTCGTGGCCGATGTGGTCGAGCGCGCCATTGCCGGGGAAACCGGGGAGGGCATGAGCACCGATTACCGGTCTGCGCCCATGGTCGTGCGCGCGGCACCGGTTTCGGTGGGTGAGGTCACCTGGGCGGTGGCGGCGGTGCAGCCCGAAGAAGAGGTTTTCGCGCCTGTCGTGAGCATGCGCAACATGACGCTGCTGGTCGGCGGCGTGCTGCTGGCAATTGCCGCGGGACTCGGGTTCCTTTTTGCGCGCTCGATCAGCCGGCCGATTTCCAAACTCACCGAGACCATGGATGGTCTTGCCGATGGCGATCTCAGCGTTGCGGTCGAGGGCGCGCAGCGGCGTGACGAAATCGGCGCCATGGCCCGGGCCGTCGAAGTGTTCCGCAACAACGGGCTGCGCATGGCGGAGATGACCGAGGCGGAGGCGGCTGCGATCGTGCGCGGCCAGGCCGAGCGTGCCGCCATGATGCAGCAGTTGCAGCGCTCCTTTGGCGCGGTTGTCGATGCTGCAATCGATGGCGATTTTTCGCGCCGGGTGGACGCCGAATTCCCCGACGATGAGCTCAATGCCCTGGCCCGCTCGGTCAATGGTCTCGTGGAAACGGTGGATCGCGGCGTGGGCGAGACGGGGAAGGTCCTCTCGGCGCTCGCCAATACGGATCTGACCCATCGCATGGAGGGCGACTTCAAGGGCGCCTTTGCCCGCCTCAAGGCCGATGTCAATGCCGTCGCCGACCGCTTAGGCGATGTCGTGGGCCAGTTGCGCCAGACATCGGGCACGCTCAAGGCGGCGACAGGCGAAATCCTTTCAGGCGCCAACGATCTGTCCGAGCGGACCACCAAGCAGGCGGCAACGATCGAACAAACCTCTGCCGCCATGGAGCAGCTGGCCGTAACCGTGCTGCAGAATGCCCGGAGCGCTCAGGAGGCGAGCACCGCTGCCGACGATGTGACGCGGTCGGCCGAGGTAGGCGGCCAGGTCATGGTCGAGGCAACAGAAGCCATGGAGCGGATCACCGCTTCCTCGGCCAAGATCTCCAACATCATCGGCATGATCGACGACATTGCGTTCCAGACCAATCTTCTGGCGCTCAATGCTTCGGTCGAGGCGGCACGGGCCGGGGAAGCGGGGAAGGGCTTTGCGGTTGTGGCGGTGGAAGTGCGGCGGCTGGCCCAGTCGGCGGCCAGTGCATCGTCCGACGTCAAGAGCCTGATCGAGCAGAGCGCGCTTGAAGTGCAGGGCGGCACGCGCCTTGTCACCGATGCCGCGGCCAAGCTCGAGGCGATGCTGGACGCGGCGCGGGCATCCAACACCCTGATGACCGGCATTGCGCGCGAAAGCCGCGAGCAGGCCTCTTCCATCGAGGAGGTCAATGCCGCCGTCCGGCAAATGGACGAAATGACCCAGCACAATGCCGCGCTCGTCGAAGAGATGAATGCCTCGATCGAGCAGACCGAAGCGCAGGCTATCAAGCTCGACGGGATCGTCGATATCTTTGCAACCGGTGAGCGCCAGCAGCGGCCCGGTCCCGCGGCCGGCCAGCCTGGGCCAGAGGGATTGCCCGGTCAACTGCGTCGCGCGGCGCGCGAATATCTCAGTCGCGGCAATGCCGCGATCAAGGCAGACGACTGGAGCGAATTCTGAGCCTGCCTGCCCTCGTGAAGGCTGATAGGCCCGCTCTCCGTGAGCGGGCCTTTTTCGTTCCGGGCAGGATTGTGGCATGCATAACGGACGATTAAGACCCCGCTGTTAGCTTTCCCCAATGGTGCGCGCGCGGACAATCGCTGCGCGAGGGGACAGCAATGTTGAAGAAAATCAGAGCGATAGCCGCCAACATCAAACTCACAACTGCGATTGTCTGGCTCGTTGTCACGGCTATCGTGTTCTCGACCGCAGCCATGATCCTGGCTGTTTATATGAACCTGGGCACGCAATTGCGCGAACAGGCCATCGATCAGCAGCATTCGGATCTGCGGGCCGCCGCGACCATTCTGGCCAACAGCATGCCCGGCACCGAGGCAAGTTGGAGCGAGAGCGGTGAGCTCGAAGGGATTGTCGCCTGGGCCTTGCCGCGCCTCTTCATCAATCACGACATCGTCGATTCCGTGGTGCGCATGACCGGCGAGTCCGCAACCATCTTCAGCTGGGATGCCGAGCAGCAGGATTTCGTGCGCATGAGCACGACTATTGTCGATGTAGACGGCGAACGCATCATCGGCTCGACCATGGGCTCCGCAAGCCCGGCCTATGCCGCGATCAGCGAGGGCCGAAGCTATTTCGGCGAAGCGACGATTCTCGGCACCGCCTATTACACGGCCTATCAGCCGATCCTAGGACATGAAGGCCAAACGATTGGCGCGCTTTATGTCGGTGTCGATCGGGCCAAGGTCGATAATACGATCAGCCAGTTGCTGTTCCTGCTGCTCAAGGTCGGCGCCGGTGTGCTGGTGGTCGTCGGCCTGATCGGTTTTGCCATGTCGCGCCTGCTGCTAGCGCCCGTGCCGCGGCTTGCCGGCGTGATGGATAATATCGCGACCGGGGACCTTGAAACCGCAGTGCCCTATGTTGAGCGGAACAATGAAGTGGGCGCCATGGCCAAGGCCGTGGAGGTGTTCCGCCAGAACGGGCTCAAGATGGCCGAGATGACCGAGGAAGAGCGTGCAGCCGCCCAGCGGCGCCGCATCGAGCGCACCGACATGATGGTGGCGCTGCAGGCCGCCTTCGGTGAAGTCGTGGATGCCGCCATTGCCGGGGATTTCTCCAAGCGCGTCCATGCCCAATTTGCCGATGCCGAGCTCAACAGCCTGGCAACCAGCGTCAATATGCTGGTCGAAACGGTCGATCGGGGCCTGAGCGAAACCGGCGAAGTGCTTTCCCATCTGGCGCAGGCCGACCTGACTCACCGCATGACGGGAGAGTATCAGGGTGCTTTTGCCGAACTGAGCGCCGACACCAATGGGGTGGCTGACAAGCTTAGTGAAGTGATCGGACGGCTGCGCACCACCTCGCGCGCACTCAAGGTCGCGACGGGCGAAATCCTCTCGGGCGCCAACGATCTTTCCGAGCGCACCACCAAGCAGGCTGCGACGATCGAGGAAACCTCGGCCGCCATGGAGCAGCTGGCTTCCACCGTCGCCAGCAATGCCGATCTTGCCGGCGAGGCCGGCCACCAGGCGCAGAGCGTTTCCAAGGAAGCCGAGGAAGCCGGCAGCGTCATGGGCCAGGCCAATGACGCCATGGAGCGCATCACCCAGTCGTCCTCGAAAATCTCCAACATCATCGGCATGATCGACGACATCGCCTTCCAGACCAATCTTCTGGCGCTCAATGCATCGGTCGAAGCGGCGCGGGCCGGAGAGGCCGGCAAGGGCTTTGCCGTGGTCGCAGTGGAAGTGCGCCGGCTTGCTCAGTCCGCCGCACAGGCTTCTGCCGAGGTGAAGGAACTGATCGAAAAGAGTGCGCAGGAAGTGTCGGGCGGTTCGCGCCTTGTGTCTACCGCTGCGCAGCGGCTCGAGAGCATGCTGGGTGCCGTGGCGCGCAATGCCGAGATGATGCAGACCATTGCCAAAGCCAGCAAGGAGCAGGCGCGGGCGATCGACGAAGTGGGCAGCGCCGTGCGCACGCTCGATGAGATGACCCAGCACAATGCGGCGCTGGTGGAGCAAACCAATGCCGCCATCGAGCAGACCGAGGCGCAGGCCGGCGAACTCGACCGGGTGGTCGATACCTTTACGCTCGCCGAAAGCGAGGCGCCGGTGCGTCGCGCCGCGCCCCGGGCACCGGCACCGCAGACGTTCCGGAGCCAGGGCAATGCCGCCATTTCGGCGGACTGGGACGAGTTCTAGGCCCTTGACGCAGCGATGCATGAAAGCGGCGCCCACTGGGCGCCGTTTTTGTTTTCGGTCTGTGTTACGCACAGGTTTACTGCGCCTTAACCTAGGTTGTGGCATGGAACCAATGACGCAGGAACATTGCAGGTTGGGGCCGACAATCTGGCTCGGGTGAGTGCCTCTGGCATCACAACGCCTGCTGCTTTGCCCTTGGGGTGCTGAGCCATGCGTCGGTCACCAGCACATTCGTGGGTAAAACGATCTGGGACTCCTTTCGTCCCGGAGCGCGCTTGTTCGTGTCCTATCGTGTGGCAGCAACGGTGCGCAGTGTGAAAGGGGCACCTCTCGGTACCCCTTTCGCGACCTGGGACAAGGTGCCTTCAAAAGGCACTGCAACACTATTGGTTCGATGCAGAAAGCACTCTTACTGCGGAAGTCAGAATAAGTGCGTAGCATCTGCTGAATAGTGTTGCATATTGCTCATCTAGTGTCCCGTCGATAACTGCTGCTGGCTGATTAAGTATAGTCTACAGCTGAAAATTAGTAGTCTATTAACGACTTGGCCACAACCTTGATCGTGAGGGGCACAAGGGGCGTTGCCCCACAAGTGAGGCAGAGCATGTGGTCTCCGAGATTTCTGCAGGGGTCTTCGAAGCGCGATCTCGAAGCCAAATGCGCGGCGATGTCGCGCAGCCAGGCCGTGATCGAATTTGCGCTCGATGGTACAATTCTTGAGGCCAACGAGAATTTCCTGGCGGCCATGGATTACGAGCGCGCCGAAATCGTGGGCCGGCACCATTCGATGTTCTGCGATCAGGATCTGGTCGCAAGCGCTGAATACAAGACTTTTTGGGCTGAACTCGCCAAGGGGCATTTCCAGTCCGCGGCGTACCGGCGCTTTGCCAAGGGCGGGCGGGAAGTGTGGATCCAGGCCAGCTATAATCCGGTGCTGGGACGGGATGGGAAGCCGTTCAAGATCATCAAATTCGCCACCGACATCACCCGGCAAAAGCAGATGGCGGCGGATCACGCCGCCCAGATCGCGGCGATTTCCCGCGTCCAGGCCGTGATCGCCTTCGATCTCGAAGGCAAGGTGATCGAAGCCAACGAGAATTTTCTGGATACCGTCGGCTATAGCTTCGAAGAGATCGTGGGGCGGCACCATGCCATGTTCTGCGAACCCGGCTATGCGGCGAGCGCGGACTACAAGCAGTTCTGGCAAAGGCTGCGCGCAGGCGAGTTCGTCGCGGCCGAGTTCCAGCGCTTTGGCAAGGGCGGCAAGGAAATCTGGATCCAGGCCTCATACAATCCCATCTTCGATGCGTCGGGCCGGGTGACCAAGGTGGTCAAGTTCGCCAATGACATCTCCGAGCGCAAACGAGCCGAAGGGATCATCGCGCTTTTGACCGAGAGCCTGGCGCGCATGGCCAATGGCGATCTCGGTGGCCGTATCGATGCGCGCTTTTCCGGCCAGTACGAGGGCTTGCGGCAGGCCTTCAACCAGTCGCTGGGCCAGCTCGAAACCATTGTTGGGGGCTTGCGCACCGCGTCCACGTCACTGCGCACCGCCACGGGGGAAATCCTTGCTGGCGCCAACGATCTTTCCGAGCGCACGACGCGCCAGGCTGCGACCATCGAGGAAACCTCGGCGGCGGTGGAGCAACTGGCCTCGACCGTGGGTGAGAATGCCCGGCGCGCCAGTTCCGCCAGCGACAAGGCGCGGGTTCTGGCCGAAGACGCCACCGAAGGCGGCAAGGTGATGGGACAAGCCACGAGAGCCATGACGGCGATCGAAGCCTCTTCTGGCAAGATCTCCAATATCATCGGGCTGATCGACGATATTGCATTTCAAACCAACCTTCTGGCGCTCAACGCTTCGGTCGAGGCGGCGCGGGCAGGCGATGCCGGCAAGGGCTTTGCGGTGGTGGCGGTCGAGGTGCGGCGGCTTGCCCAGTCGGCGGCTCAGGCTTCGGCCGATGTCAAGGCGCTGATCGAAACCAGTGCCGGGGAGGTGCGGACCGGCGCACAACTGGTGGAACTTGCTGCGCGCAAGCTCGACGAAATCCTGCACGGAGCCCAGGACAGTTTCGGCTTGATCGATGCCATGGCCCGAGCCAGCCGCGAGCAGTCGGGCGCGCTCGACGAAATCGCCGGCGCGATCCGGCAGATGGACGAGATGACCCAGCACAATGCCGCGCTCGTCGAACAAACCAATGCCGCCATCGAGCAGACCGAAGCCCAGGCCGCCAAGCTCGACGATATCGTCGATGTGTTCCGCAGGATAGAGCCGCTTTCGCACCGCCGAGACGCAGCATAACCTTCTTAAACCCCAAATTTACCAAAAGGTTCCATGCTGGCGGGACGTTGATCCAGATCAAGACTTGGGACTTGCCCGCGGATCACTCTGACCAGACGCCGGCGCCAATTTTCAAGGCTTGACCATGCCCAGCTCCCACGCCCAGCTGCAATCGCGGCTCGATTTCGTCCAGCTCGACGCCGAGGCGCTGGAGCGTCTCGCCCGCATCCGCCCCCATATCGACAGGCACCTCGGCCCGGCGCTTGACCGCTTCTATGCCCATGTCGCCACCGTTCCGGCCGTGGCGCGCTTTTTCGATGGCAAGAAGCAGATGGATCGCGCCCAGGGCAAGCAGGTGGGCCACTGGCAAGCGATCGCCTCGGGCAATCTCGACAGCAGCTATTACGAGGCGAGCAGCCGCGTGGGGTTGATGCATGCCAAGATCGGCCTCGAGCCGCGCTGGCATATCGGGGGCTATAGCCTGATCGTCGAGACGCTCGTGACCGGCATCATTACCGACTATATGAGCGAGGCGCTTGCGCCGAAAAAGGGCCGGTTCGGCCGCAGCGTGCCGCCTGATCCCGCCGCGGTGATGCAGGATGTCGCCGCCATGAGCGCGGCGCTGGTATCGGTGCTCAAGGCCATCATGCTCGATATCGATATCGGGGTTTCCGCCTATTTCGGCAAGCTCACCCAGGACGCCCAGGATTCCGAAGCTGCTGCACGCGACAAGATCCGCGCCGCTGTTTCCGCTACCGGCGCGGTGCTCCAGGATGTGGCACGGGGCGATTTGACCACGCGCGTGACCGAAGCGCTCGATCCCGAATTCGACCAGATCAAGCACGACACCAATGGCGTCGCCGAACGGCTCAGCACTATCGTGTTGCAGCTGCAGCAGACCTCGCGCTCGCTCAAGACAGCGACGGGTGAAATCCTCTCGGGCGCCAACGATCTTGCCGATCGCACGACGCGCCAGGCCGCCACGATCGAAGAAACCACTGCGGCCATCGAGCAGCTTTCAACCGCTGTCGTGGAAAACGCCCGGCGCGCCGCAACGGCGAGCGACAAGGCGCGCAGCGTGGCGGAAAGCGCGACCTCCGGCGGTCAGGCGATCACAGCGGCCAATGGCGCGATGGCCGCCATCGAAACCTCGTCGGCCAAGATCTCCAACATCATCGGCATGATCGACGACATCGCCTTCCAGACCAATCTCCTGGCGCTCAATGCATCGGTGGAAGCGGCGCGGGCAGGAGAAGCGGGCAAGGGCTTTGCCGTCGTAGCGGTCGAAGTGCGGCGGCTTGCCCAGTCGGCGGCCAATGCCTCCTCCGAGGTCAAGGCGCTGATCGAAACCAGCGCCGCCGAAGTGCGCAGCGGCACCCAGCTCGTGGCGCGCGCGGCCGAAGTGCTGCACGATATTCTCGCCGGCACGCAGGAAAGCGCGGCGCTGATCGACACCATCGCCCAGGCCAATCGCGACCAGTCATCGGCGCTCGAGGAAGTGACCATCGCCGTCCGCCAGATGGACGAGATGACCCAGCACAATGCCGCGCTTGTCGAACAAACCAATGCCGCGATCGAGCAGACCGAAGCCCAGGCCAGCGAACTCGACGGCATTGTCGATGTGTTCCAGGTGTCCGGTTCGGTCGAGGCGCCGCGCCTTGAGGCACGGCCTAAACGCGCGGCTGCCCCGCGGGTCGTCGGCAACACCGCCCTCGCCGCGGATTGGGAAGCGTTCTGAGCAAGGATCAGGGCGCCCTTGCGCCCCCAACGCAGACGCTTGATGCCGGATTAGGGAAGTGTAGCATGGCGCGGATCGGTCTTGTGGCCCATGACGACAAGAAAGACGACATGTGTGCCTGGGCCGAGCGGCACCGGGCCAAATTGGCCCGGCATCAGCTGTGGGGCACGGGCACGACCGGCAGCCGGGTCAAGGCGGCCACGGGTCTCGAGATCGCGCTTTTGAAAAGCGGTCCGCTTGGCGGGGATCAGCAATTGGGCGCCATGATCTGCGAAGGGCGGCTCGACATGCTGATCTTTTTCATCGATCCCATGTCGGCCCAGCCGCACGATGTCGACGTCAAGGCGCTGACGCGGCTCGCAACCCTCTATGACGTGCCGCTGGCAAACAATCGCTCGACCGCCGACGCGGTTCTGGCTCATCTCGCCAACTGAACGGATTTTCCCTAAACCGTTCTGAGGAAAAAGGGCGCCGCTGGCGGATATTTGTCCGCATTGGCGCGCTGCACGCGTTGACCGGCCCGTCCTGTTGTGAGCAGATGCCCCAAATTTGCCCGGATTCAACCGGGTGGCATCGTTTCAGGAATTCGGGGCGGCTCATTGACCACCGATTTGGTGATTGACGTTCGCAGCGTCACAAAACGCTTTGGCGGCCTTCTGGCCGTCAACAATTGCTCGCTATCGGTCAAGCGTGGATCGATCACAGGACTGATCGGGCCCAACGGGGCCGGTAAATCGACCCTCTTCAACATGGTTGCGGGCAATATCGTGCCCGATAGCGGCCAGGTGATCTTCGACGGGGCTGATGTCACTGGTATGAAGCCATACCAGCTTTTTCGCATCGGCATGCTGCGCACCTTTCAGATCGCGCATGAATTTTCGCAGATGACGGCGCTCGAAAACCTGATGATGGTGCCGGGCGACCAGCCGGGCGAGCATCTGGTGTCGACCTGGTTCCGGCCCGGGCTCGTCAAGAGCCGGGAAACCGAGGTTCGCAAGAAGGCGCTCGATGTGATCGACTTCCTCAAGCTCGGTCATGTCCGCAATGAGCTGGCTGGAAACCTGTCGGGCGGGCAGAAGAAGCTGCTCGAACTTGGCCGCACCATGATGGTGGATGCCAAGGTGGTGCTGCTCGACGAGGTTGCGGCCGGCGTGAACAAGAGCCTGCTCAACGATCTTGCCGGTAATATCGAGCGCATGAACCGGGAGCTCGGCTACACTTTTTTCGTGATCGAGCACGACATGGACCTGATCGGCCGGCTCTGCGATCCCGTGATCGTCATGGCGCAGGGCGAAAAGATCGCCGAGGGCCCCATGGCCGAAATCCGCGCCAATCCGCAAATCGTCGAAGCCTATTTCGGCACGCCGGTGGAGGTCGCATAGGTGCGGGTCTCATTGTCCAAAAACCGGTTCCCACTTTTTGGGGAGACCCGTTGATGCCTCTGATCGAACTCAAACACGTCGTGGGCGGATATGGCGGCGCGCCGATCCTCAATGGCGTCAATATTGCGATCGAGAAGAGCGATATCGGCGTCATCGTCGGGCCCAACGGGGCCGGCAAGTCGACGACGCTCAAGGCCATTTTCGGCCTCCTTAAGGTCACCGGTGGCACGATCGATTTCGGGGGCGAGAACATCGCCAATTCCCTGCCCGACAAGCTCGTGCCCAAGGGCCTTTCCTTCGTGCCGCAGGAAAAGAACGTCTTCACCTCGATGAGCGTCGAGGAAAATCTGGAGATGGGTGCCTTCACCCGCCGCGACGATTTTTCCCGGACCATGCAATGGGTTTATGGGATGTTTCCGGTTTTGGCCGAAAAACGCCGGCAGCCAGCGGGAGAACTGTCGGGCGGCCAGCGCCAGATGGTGGCCATGGGCCGGGCCCTGATGAGCAAGCCGAGCCTGTTGATGCTCGATGAGCCCTCGGCCGGCCTTTCGCCGCGTTACGTGATCGAAATTTTCGAGACCATCCAGCGCGTCAACAAGGAAGGCGTCGGGATCCTCATGGTCGAGCAGAACGCCCGCCAGGCGCTGGCCTTTGCCAGCAAGGGCTTTGTGCTCGCAGGCGGGCAGAACCGCTTTACCGGCACCGGCCCTGAGCTGATCGCCGATCCCGAAGTCGCCAAAAGTTTCCTTGGGGGTTGACCATGTCCGTTTGCCTTGCGGCGCGCGTCCGCTCCCGCACTATCCGATATCGTCTTTCGCCTGGCTCGATCGGCCCCGCTTTTCCCCCTTTTGCGGGAACGCGTTGGTGGCTGGTGGCTGCGCCGAGCCTAGTTGAGGTCCCTGCATGACCGAACTCGTCTTCTTTACCAATCAGGTGATCATTTCCGGCCTCGTTTTGGGCTGCATCTATGCGCTCGGGGCGGTCGGCATCACGCTGATTTTCGGCATTCTGCGCTTTGCGCACTTTGCCCATTCCGAACTGATGACAGGCGGCGCCTTTATCGCCTTTCTGCTTGCTTCGGCCTTTGCCGCCTGGGGCATCGTCACGCCCGTTCCCACCGGTTTCGTCGTCTTGCCCATCGCCATGGTGCTCGCTGCCATTCTGGCGCTCGGCATCGACAAGGGCTTTTATGCCCCGCTGCGCAAGCGTGGCGCCAAGCCGGTGACGCTGCTGATCGCCTCGATCGGCGTGACGCTGATGGTGCAGGGCCTGATCCGCCTGTTTTTCGGAGCCGGCTCCTATTCTTTCTTCCAGAACGAGCCAAAGGACGTGTTCCGCATCGATCTCAGCGCCATCGGCTCCACCCGCCCGCTGGTGATTACCGAGCCGCAGGTCTTCATGATCGTCGTGACCTTTGTTTCGGTTCTGGCGCTGCACCTGTTCCTGACGCGGTCGCGCCTCGGTAAGGCGATGCGCGCTATGGCCGACAATGCCGATCTTGCGCAGGTTTCGGGCATCAATACCGCGCTTGTCGTGCGCGTCACCTGGATCGTGGCCGGGGCGCTGGCCTGCATGGCCGGCACCATGCTGGCGCTCGATGTGACGCTCAAGCCCGACCTCGCCTTCAACATCATCATTCCCATTTTCGCCGCTGCCATCGTCGGTGGCCTCGGACAGGCCTATGGCGCCATTGCCGGGGGGCTGCTGATCGGATTTGCGGAATCGCTGGCGGTCTTTAACTGGACCATGGTGCTGCGCCCGCTCAATGCGGTCCTGCCCGAGTGGATGCAACTGCCCGCAACGCTGGCGCTCGTGCCCACCGAATATAAACTCACCGTCGCCTTCGTGATCCTGGTCGTCGTGCTGCTTGTGCGTCCCACCGGCATCTTCAAGGGAGCCTCGTCATGATCCAGCGTTCCCTCACGCTTTTCGGCGGCCTTTTCGTGTTGATCCTGCTTGTGGGCTGGGTCATGGGCCTTCCCTTTACCTCCTCGCGCCTCGTGGAAGCTGCCGCCTATGCGCTGATCGCGCTGGGCCTCAATATCCAATGGGGCTATGGCGGGCTGTTCAACTTCGGCATTATGGGCTTTCTCATGGTTGGCGGGGCGGCCGTCACCTTCATTTCCGCGCCGGTCAATCCGGTGTTCTGGGGCTCGGATGGTCCGGCCCTGCTCGGACGGGCGCTGCTTGCCTTTGCCGGAGGGGCGCTGCTGGTCTATGGGGCGCGCAAGGCTGACCGTATCGGCATCACCGGCAAGTGGAAGACCGTTCTGACCGTCATCGCCTGGTTCGGCGCCTATGTGCTTTATCGCAGCCAGCTCGATCCGGCCGCAGCCTATATCGAATCGAGCGCCGGTGGCGGCTGGATCGGCGGCCTTGGCGGCCATCCTGTGCTTGGCTGGGCTTTTGGTGGATTGCTGGCCGCAGGCATTGCTTTCATCGTGGGCAAGATCTGCCTGGGCCTGCGCACCGATTATCTGGCCATCGCCACGATCGGTATTTCCGAGATCCTGCGGGCGCTGATCAAGAACATGGATTGGCTGACCCGCGGCACCCTGACCGTCTCGCCCATTCCCTGGCCGACGCCCCTGCCGCAGGACCTTGCCGGGGGCGGCATGGATAACCTGTCGGCCTTGGTCGCCGCGCGTGCCGGGTTCCTGGTTCTGGCGCTCGTGGTGCTGGGGGGCGTGCTCTGGCTGATCGCGCGCGCCTATGCCGGACCCTGGGGCCGCATGATGCGCTCGATCCGCGACAATCACATCGCCGCTTCCTCCATGGGCAAGAACGTCACCTCACGCCAGCTCGAGATCTTCGTGTTCGGCTCGGTGCTGATGGGCATTGGGGGCGCCATGCTGGTCAGCTTCGTGCAAATCTTCGATCCTTCGAGCTATCAGCCGATCAACCACACATTCCTGATCTGGGTCATGGTGATCGTGGGCGGCGCGGGCAACAATTGGGGCGCGCTGTTCGGCGCTGTGCTGATCTGGTTGATCTGGGTCATCTCGGAGCCCCTGAGCAAGGCCGTGTTCGATCTTGTGAGCATGTGGTCGACCAATTTCGGCTGGGGCGCCATTCCCGAGATCGAAGCCCGTTCGGCACAGATGCGCGTTTTCGTGCTTGGTCTCGTGATCACCATTGCCCTGAGATTTGCGCCACGCGGGCTGATCCCGGAAGTGGTGAAACGGGAAGGGTAAAGTCTAGAACTTGACAATGTCCAAATTTGGACTATCTTGATTGGGAAGGAGATCGAGATGTCCGGCATTGGCTTTGGTGAAGCACGTCAGGCCGCATTGATTCCCGAGAGCGCAGCGCTCGACAGCGCGCGCTTCGATCCCGCTCATCGCCGGCGCCTCAGCGCGCCGGCCCTGCGCACCTTTGCAAGCATCGCCGATCTCTGGGGACTGTCCGAAGAACAGCGCCGGCTCGTGCTGGGCTATCCCAGTCGCTCGACCTATCACAACTGGATGAGGCAGGCGCGTGAGCAAAAGGATGTCACGCTCGATGTCGATGCGTTGATGCGGCTGTCGGGCGTTCTTGGCATTCATCAGGCTCTGGGCGTCCTCCATGCCGAAACCGCGGCGCAGCTTGCCTGGCTGCGGGGGCCCCATGGTGCCCCGCTTTTCGGGGGGCAGGCGCCGCTTGCCTTGGTCACGGCGGGATCGCTCGATGGCATCATGCTGGTGCGGCGCTTCCTCGATGCGGCGCGGGGTGGGCTTTATATGGCGCCCAATGGGCTTGATGTGACATTTCCCCCAACACGCGCCCAAGATATCGTCTGGCGCTGAGCCCATGCATGCACTGGCGCCACATCCGAGCTATCGGCTGATCCCGTCGCGCTTTCCGCCCATTGGCCTTTTCGATACGGTGACGCGCGCTGCTGATCTCGAGCCCGTCATGGAGCTTGCTGGCTGGACCAACGACCGGCTCGTGGTCGAGCGCCTGTCGCGGCTGCCCCGGAGCGAGTGGGTGTTCGGACGGGCCAATTCGTCGGTCGTCATGGCGGCCTTTTTGCACGCGGCGCCCGAGGGTGGGCGGTTTTCCGGCCCCGATCTCGGCGCCTGGTATGCCGCGGACAGCATCGAGACCGGCATAGCCGAGGTGGCCCATCACATGCGGCGGGAAGCCTATGCGAGAGGGGTTCCGGCAGTCGAGCGCCAGTTCCGGGTCTATATGGCGCGGCTTGAGGGCAGGTTCATCGACCTTTGCGGCAGCATCGATCCGGCCCTTGGCGATTCGGAGCGATATGGCGCCAGCCAGCTTTTCGGGGAAACGGCCCGGGCGCGCGGGGAGGATGGCATCCTATATCCCAGCCTGCGCTTTGCCGGCGGGCTCAATGCCTGCGCCTATCGTCCCAGCAAAGTGCTCGAGGTTACCCAGGCCCAGCATCTCGCTATCGCAGCGCGTACCGACGATCCCCGGATCTCTGTCGAGGTTTTGGGCCAAAACTAGCGATCACGGTTGCCGGGTCGCAGTGACCCAGAGCCACGTCGTGGGCTTGCCGTCATAGCCGCTGCCCTCCTGTTCGACGAAGGCCACATCGCTCCATCCCGCCTCGCCGTAGCTGGCGCGCAGCGTTCCGGGCGAGGGATAGTTGTAGTACCGCCCAAGGCTGTCGCGGCCCTCACCCTTCCCGGCCTTGAAGCTGGCGCAGAAGACGCCTGAGGGTTTGAGTGCGCGACGGATGCGCGCGAGGATAGCAGTCAGTTGCGCCGCCTCGACATGCAAGAGGCTCGCACAGGCCCAGATGCCATGGTAGCGCCCGAAGGCTTCGAGCTCTTCGAACCGCAGGATACCGACAGGGCGCCCGAGGCGTCTTTGTGCTTCCGCCGCAAGCTCGGGTGTTCCGTCGGTGGGCTCGACGTCAAACCCGCATGCCAGCATATGCGCGGCGTCCCGGCCATTGCCGCAGCCAAGCTCGAGTATCCTGGCCTGGGCGGGAAGGGCGGCAAGAAAGGCCGTCAGCGGCGCGCCGGTCGGCTCGGTTGCATGGTCGGCATAGGCGCTCGCATTCTTGGCGTAAAAACGAAGTGTGGCCGGATCGGACATGGCGGACTCCAAAAAAGAAAAGCCCGGGATTGCTCCCGGGCCCTTTGTGGCAAAGCGTGGTCGAGACTACTCGATCAGGCCCTTTTCGACGAACGAGCCGCCTTCGACGGCGAGTTCGACGATGATGCCGTCGACGTCACCGGCTTCGTCGAAATCGAGCGAGCCGCCGGCGCCTTCGTAGTTGATGTCTGTACCGGCTGCGATCAGCTCCTTGGCTTTTTCCCATTCGCCGGGGCGGATGATCTCGCCCGGAGCGGAGGACACATCGCGCAGCGCGGCCGACAGACCTTCGCGATCCGTGGTGCCGTTCTTTTCGATGGCGAGCGCCAGCAGGAAGGCCGCATCATAGGCCTGGGGGGCATAGGTGGCATTGGCGGTGAAGCCATCGGCGGTGAAAGCGTTGTAGATGTCGACGGATTCACCGGTCGGCGCACCGGCGCGCGTCGCGATCATGCCTTCAACGGCCGAAGCGTCGATGCCGTTGAGCAGGTCGTCGCCCACCATGCCGTCGCCGCCCACATAGGTGGTGAAATTACCGCTCTCGACAGCCTGACGCAGGATGGTGTTGCCCGAAGCATTGGCATAGGCGAGGACGACAAGGTTCTGCGAAGCAACGAGATTGCCGAGCTCGGCGCGGTAATCGGCCTTGCCTTCCTCGTGGGCGACATTGGCGGAAATGGTGCCGCCGCCGGCTTCATAAGCGGCCGCCAGGGAATCGGCGAAACCCTTGCCATAGTCGTTGTTGACATAGGTGATGGCGATGTCTTGCAGACCCTTGGCGAGCAGCAGCGCGGCCATCTTCTCGCCCTGGAGAGCGTCCGAGGGGGTGGTGCGGAAAACCAGATCGTTGTCTTCGAGCGTTGTCAGGGCCGGAGCCGAAGAGGCGGGCGAGACGAAGACCACATTGCCCGAAAGGCCCGAGCCGTTAAAGGCGCCGATGGTTTCGCCGGTGCAGAGGGCGCCGACCACAGCGGTGACATTGTCGGTGTTGATGACGCGGTCGGCAGCAGCGGCAGCAGCGGTGGCATCGCATGCGCCGTCCGCCGATACGAGGCTCAGATCGCCGCCGAGAATGCCGCCCTGCTCGTTGACCTGGCTGACGACCAGCTGAGCGCCGGCAAAGATCGGCGGGGTAAGCGATTCGATCGGGCCGGTGAAGCCGCCGATGAAACCGATGGTGGCGCCGCTGTCCTGGGCCAGGGCCGGAGCGGCGATGGACAGGGTGGTGGCGGCGACCGCCAGGGTCAGGGTATTCTTGAACATGGACGTCCCTCTGTTGTCGTTGCCGGCCCGGTGGCCTTGATGGCCTCCTCCTTTGAGCGCGGCAGCGGATCCCGGGGGCGCCTCGCGCGCCCCGCTGGCTGGACTGTTGCATAAATCCAAAGCAAAAGTCACCGGGGGTTGTGAGGCAATTTGCCCAAGCCTGCCGGTTGCTTAACGCTGCGTGATTGCGCATAGACTCGCCCTGTCGAACGAGGTTGAGCATGCGCGGACGAAGCCTTGCAGCCGGCTTGATGAGCCTTTGCCTTTACGCTGCGCCCGCCCTGGGCCAGATCACCGTGCTCGACAGTGCCCAGGATGGCGGGGGGCTCATCGAGTCAGGTGTGCCGGCGCTGTCGAACGAGGCCAGTCAAGCGGACACGCCACCGCCGATATGTGGCACGCAGGACCTGACCATTGCGCGCATGAGCTGGTCCTCGGCTGCTCTCCTGGCTGAGATCCACGCCCGCGTGCTGGCCGAGGCCTTTGGCTGCACCGTGCGCGTCGTGCCGGGGGATTTGGCGGCCACGACCTCGTCCATGGGCTCGACCGGCCAGCCCGCCATCGCTCCCGAGATGTGGGTGACGCGGGTGGCCGATGTGTGGAATGCGGCGATCCAGAGCCAGATGGTGCGCAGCGCTGCGCCAAGCTTTGCCGAAGCCACCATGGAAGGCTGGTTCGCCCCCAGCTATCTCAATGGCGCATTCGCTGGGTCGGTGCCGGTGGCTGAGCTTGCCGCCAGCCTTGCCGAAGGGGAGGGCACCGAGCCGGTGCGCTTTATTTCCTGCCCGGCCGACTGGGCTTGCGCCGTGATCAATCGCCACCTGATCGAGGCTCACGGGCTTGGTGGCGTCACCGAACTTGTCGAGCCGGCCAATCGCTTTGAAATGGACGCGCTGATCGCCGAAGCGGTCAGCCGGCGCGAGACCTTCTTTTTCTACTATTGGCAGCCCAATGCCGTGCTGGCCCAGGTCGAATTCCGGGCGCTCGACATGGGCGAATATAAGGAAGAGGCCATGGCGTGCCTGGCGCGCATCGAATGCGCTTCGCCCCAGCCCTCCGCTTTCCCTTCCGAAATGGTGGTGGGGGCGCTGGCCGAATGGGTCTTTGCCGAAGCGCCCGCCATAGCCGGCTATTTCCAGCGGGTGAGCTTTCCCTTGAGTGAAATGAACACACTGCTTGCCCAGCTCAACGAGCCCGAGGCGAGCGTCGAAAGCGTTGCCGAGCGCTTTGTCGCCAATCGGCGCGACCTTTGGGAGCCCTGGACCGGCGGCGCGCCCTGACGGAGGTTAACTCGGGCGAAACCATGGAGGCAAAGCGTACCCCTTTGTCGTCCAAGTGTCACAGAGACTGCCCTTCTTCTGGTATAGAATTGGGTGGACGACGACCGCTAGACCCTTAGTTTTCTATGACTTCTCCATTCACTGCGCGCAGCCGGGCTCTTCTCCGCCGCACGATCTCGCGCCCGGAGCGGGTTGCCCGCGCAAGGCGCGAGGCCGAGCGCGATATCGGGCAGGTTGAAAAGCTCGATACCATTCTGGCCGGCTATCGTCAGGTCGCCCTGGTGCAGGCAGGCGTGCTTCTGACGCTGGTGGTTGTCGGCCTTGCTAGCTACGGGTTCAATCCCGTTCCCACGCTGACGCTACTGACCGTTACGACGGCGGGACTTGCAGGGCTCGTCATGGGGCACCGGCTGGTGCGGTTGCGCGTTGTCGCCGCCGCGCGCGCCATGCGGGCGGGCCTTGCTTTGGTGCACCGGGATGCCCTGACGGGCGTGTTTGCCCGCGCCTATTTCATGCAGGCGCTGCGGGCCGAGGTCTATCATGGCTCGGACAAGGTCCTGGGCTATCTGCTTCTCGACATGGACAATCTCAAGGTCATCAACGACGGATCAGGCCACGCGGCAGGCGATGCGGCGCTCGTGCATCTGGCCAAGCTTGTCGGCCAGGTGATGCCGGGCGCCATTGTCGGGCGTCTCGGAGGCGATGAATTCGGCATTGCCTTGCCCGGTTGCGATAGCGAAGGCGCGTTGCGCCGTCTCGCCGAGGAATTGCTGCGCCGGCTCGATCGGCCAGCCAATATCGCAGGCCGCCCCACCAGCCTCTCGGCCACCATCGGCATTGCCCTTGCCCCGCGTGATGCCAGCGATGTCGACGATCTGATCGCCAAGGCGGATCTGGCGCTTTATCAGGGCAAGAAGGCGGGACGTCGCCAGGTGGTCGCCTTCGATCCCGACATGCTCGGAGACGAGCGGCACCGCCGTTTCATCGAGCGCGAACTGCGCGCCGCGCTGTTGATGGACGAACTCGAACTCTATTACCAGCCGGTGTTCGACGGGCAGATGCGCCTTCGTTCCCACGAGGCGCTGGTGCGTTGGCGCCACCCGGTGCGCGGCACCATTTCACCGGCACAGTTCGTGCCGATTGCCGAAGAGAGTGACCTGATCGACAAGCTGGGCGATTGGGTTCTCCATCGGGCCTGCGCCGATCTCGACCGGCTCGGCACGCCCGTTGCGGTCAATATTTCGGCAGCGCAGCTGAGGCGGGGCGATTTCGCCCGCCGCTTTGCCGATGTGCTGGCCGAATGCGGCGCCGCTGCGGACCGGCTGATCGTCGAGATCACCGAAACCGTGCCCCTTGTGGCCGGCGCCATTGAGCAGGCCAATCTCGAAGCCTTGCGCGCCAGCGGCATCAAGGTTGCGATCGACGATTTCGGCGCCGGTCACGCCAGCTTGCAATATCTGCGTGGCTTTGCCTTCGACATCATCAAGATCGACCGTTCCTATGTAGCCAATCTGGGGGACAACCGGATCGATGCGATGATCGTTGCCGCCATTTGCGACATCGCCCGCTCGCTCGATGTGGAGGTGATCGCCGAGGGAGTGGAGACCGAGATCCAGCTCGATCTCTTGCGCCGCGCCGGCTGTTCGGCCTTCCAGGGCTATCTTCTGGGGCGCCCGAGCCCGCTTGCTGCCCGTCAGGTTGCAAACGCGGCATGAGGGCATAAGCTTTCCCTATCCCACCCAAGCAGCAGTTGCATGCCGCGCTTTGGCTTGGATATAAGAAGGAGGAAAGCCTTCGGGCGAAAGCGGGGAGTATCGACTTGGACTTGAAGCGTATCAACGATCACGTCAGCGTTTCCGGACAGATCATGCCCGAGGATGTTGCAACGCTCAAATCCCTGGGCTTTACCGCCATCGTCAATAACCGTCCCGACGGCGAATCGCCCGACCAGCCGGCGAGCGAAGAGATCGAAGCCGCAGCCAAGGCTGAAGGTCTTGCCTATTATGCCATTCCGCTGGGCCGGGACGGGGTCAGCCCCGAACTCGTTGCAAAGACCAAGGCCGCGCTCGAGGGGAGTGCTGGTCCCGTATTCTGCTTCTGCCGCTCCGGTACGCGCTCGACCACGCTTTGGGCCCTGAGCCAATCCGGGCAGATGGAAGCCTCCGACATCATCGCGCAGGCGGCTGAAGCCGGCTACGACATGAGCCATCTGGCGGGCATTCTCTCCAGAAGCTGACACGACCGACTTTGGCGGCTTGGATGGCCCGCCATCCTGGCTACCGACAGTGCTGAGCCGGGCTCCGGAGGGGAGCCCCAGTCCTCTCTTGCTCGGAAATTTAAATCGATGCCAATCAAGAAAATCCTCGTCGCTAATCGCAGCGAGATCGCCATCCGCGTGTTTCGCGCCGCCAATGAGCTCGGCCTCAGGACCGTTGCGGTCTATGCCGAGGAAGACAAGCTGGCGCTGCACCGGTTCAAGGCCGACGAGGCTTATCTGATTGGCAAGGGCAAGGGCCCCGTCGAAGCCTATCTCCAGATCGAAGAATATATCCGCATCGCGCGCATTTCCGGCGCCGATGCGATCCATCCCGGCTATGGGCTCCTTTCGGAATCCCCAGAGTTCGTTGATGCGTGCGACGATGCGGGGATCATCTTCATTGGCCCGCGTGCCCAGACCATGCGCGATCTCGGCAACAAGGTTGCCGCGCGCAATATGGCGATCAAGTCCGACGTGCCGGTAGTTCCGGCGACGGACGCGCTCCCCGACGACATGAATGAAGTCAAGCGCATGGCCGCCGAGATCGGCTATCCACTTATGCTCAAGGCGTCGTGGGGCGGCGGCGGGCGTGGCATGCGCCGGATCATGGACGAGGCTCACCTTGTCAATGAAGTCTCGGAAGGCAAGCGCGAAGCGAAGGCAGCCTTCGGCAAGGACGAGATGTATCTTGAAAAGCTGATCGAGCGGGCGCGGCACGTCGAAGTGCAGCTGATCGGCGACGACCATGGCAATCTCGTCCATCTTTTCGAGCGCGATTGCTCGGTGCAGCGGCGCAACCAGAAGGTCGTCGAGCGCGCGCCGGCGCCCTACTTGTCTGACGCGGTCCGCAAGGACCTGACCGATGCCGCCGTGCGCTTGGGCAGTGCCGCCAATTATCGCGGCGCCGGCACCGTCGAATTCCTGATGGATGCCGATACGGACAAGTTCTACTTCATCGAAGTCAACCCGCGCATCCAGGTCGAGCATACGGTCACCGAAGAGGTGACGGGGATCGACATCGTCAAGGCGCAAATCCATCTGCTCGATGGCGCAGTGATCGGCGCTCCTGAATCCGGTGTGCCGCTTCAGGAAAACATCCGGCTCAACGGCAATGCCATCCAGTGCCGCGTAACGACGGAAGATCCTGAACAGAATTTCATTCCCGACTATGGGCGCATTACCGCCTATCGCGGCGCGACAGGCTTTGGCGTGCGTCTTGATGGCGGCACAGCCTATTCTGGCGCGGTTATCACCCGCTACTACGATCCGCTCCTTGAAAAGGTGACCTGCTGGGCGCCATCGGCCGAGGAAGCCATTGCCCGCATGCATCGCGCCTTGCGGGAATTCCGTATTCGCGGCGTTGCCACCAACCTGGCGTTCCTCGAAAACATCATCACCCATCCTGACTTCGTCGAGAACCGCTATACGACGCGCTTCATCGACACGACGCCGGAGCTGTTCAACTTCAAGCCGCGCCGTGACCGGGCGACCAAACTGCTCTCCTATATCGCCGACGTGACGGTGAACGGGCACCCGGAAGTGCGCGACCGGCCGCGCCCCCCGGCCGATGCCGCTGCGCCCTTCGTGCCCGATTTCCCGCCGCTCGCGGCAATCGAAGGCAGCCGTCAGGTGCTCGATCGCGATGGTCCGGCCGGCCTAGCCAAGTGGATGAAGAGCCAAGGCCGCGTGCTCTTTACCGACACGACCATGCGCGACGCGCACCAGTCGTTGCTGGCAACGCGCATGCGGTCCTTCGACATTACCCGCATTGCGCAGGCCTATTCGCGCGGCCTTCCCAATCTTTTCAGCCTTGAATGCTGGGGCGGCGCAACGTTCGACGTGTCCATGCGCTTCCTCAACGAGGATCCGTGGGAGCGTCTTGCGAAGGTGCGCGAAGGCGCGCCTAATATCCTGACGCAGATGCTGCTGCGCGGCAGCAATGGCGTCGGCTACACCAATTACCCCGACAATGTTGTCAAATTCTTCGTCAAGCAGGCAGCGCGGGGCGGGGTCGATATCTTCCGCATCTTCGATTGCCTTAACTGGGTCGAGAACATGCGCGTCTCGATCGATGCCGTAGCGGCCGAAGGCAAGGTGGCGGAAGGCGCCATCTGCTATACCGGCGATCTCTTCGATCCCGATCGCAGCAAATATGACCTCAAATATTATGTCAGTCTCGCCAAGGAACTCGAAGCCGCCGGCGTTCATGTGCTTGGGATCAAGGACATGGCGGGGCTGCTGAAGCCTGCCGCGGCGAAAAAGCTGATCGAAACGCTGCGCAACGAAACGGACCTGCCGATCCATCTTCACACCCACGACACCTCGGGCGCTTCGGCAGCAACTGTGCTGGCAGCGGTTGAGGCCGGGGTCGATGCGGTCGATGCGGCCATGGACGCTCTCTCTTCGACGACCTCCCAGCCGACGCTGGGCTCGCTGGTCGCAGCGCTCGAAGGCGACAGCCGCGATCCCCAGCTCGACCCCAAGGCGATCCGGCAGATTTCGTTTTATTGGGAAGCGGTGCGTACGCAGTACCGCGCCTTCGAAAGCGATCTCAAGGGCGGCGCTTCGGAAGTCTATCTCCACGAAATGCCGGGCGGCCAGTTCACCAATCTCAAGGAGCAGGCGCGTTCGCTGGGCCTTGAAACGCGCTGGCACGAGGTGGCTGAGACATATGCCGACGTCAACCAGATGTTTGGCGATATCGTCAAGGTGACCCCGTCCTCCAAGGTCGTCGGCGACATGGCGCTGGCCATGGTTTCGGCCGGCATTACCCGCGCTGATGTCGAAAATCCCGACAAGGACATCGCGTTCCCCGACAGCGTCATAGGCTTCTTCGCCGGCGATCTCGGCCAGCCGCCGGGTGGTTTTCCGGAAAAGCTGCAGCGCAAGGTTCTGAAAGGACGCACGCCGCTGTCCGAGCGGCCGGGCTCCTATCTCAAGGATGTCGATCTCGAGGCCGAGCGCAAGAAGATCTCGGATGAAGTGGGCATGCCGGTCGATGACTTCCGGCTCGCCTCGTATCTGATGTATCCCAAGGTCTATGGCGACTTCGAAAAAACCCAGGACCGCTATGGGCCGACCGAAGTCTTGCCGACGCCGGTCTATTTCTATGGGCTCGAGGAAGGCGACGAGCTGCTTGTCGATATCGAAAAGGGCAAGACGCTGGTCGTCAATTATCTCGGCCGTGCGCCGACCAATGAAAAGGGCGAAGTCCGCGTCTTCTTCGATCTCAACGGCCAGCCGCGCACCATCACCGTGCCGGACCGCTTGAAGGCCGGCGAAGTCAAGGCGCGCGCCAAGGCCCAGGCGGGCGACCCCAAGCAGGTCGGCGCGCCGATGCCGGGCGTCATCTCGACCCTTGCCGTCAAGGAAGGCCAGAACGTGCAGGCGGGCGATGTTTTGTGCTCGATCGAAGCGATGAAGATGGAAACGGCAATCCACGCGGAAGTCGATGGCGTGGTGGCGGAGCTGCTGGTTCGGCCGGGCGATCAGATCGACGCCAAGGACCTACTGGTGCGGCTGGAGTAGAGCGGATGATCAGAATTGTTTTCACGATCTATCTTTTGGCGATCTTCGTAATCTGAGCTAACCCCCTGCTAGCCTCCCCCTCCAGAAGGGGGGAACAGATCGAGTTGCCCTCGATCTCGCGACAAGAACCGGCAGATTCCTCCCCCTTCTGGAGGGGGAGGTTAGGTGGGGGTACCTTTCGCTCCATCCTTTGTGCATGCCACTCGACCATAGGTATCGTGGCCTTTTCGGCTTGAAAGGCGGTGCCGCAGCACTTCATCCCGCAGCAGACGCCGAAAACTTGCGAAATTTGCGCAATTTGCACCTTGAATGGTAGCCCCAATGCGCTTTTTATAGGCAGGCATTGATTTGCCCGATCGTCGGTCGACGGTTTCCCGCCTCCCCTTCGGGCCTCATTTTTAAGTCTGGATATTCCTTTGCCTACCCTCAAGGCTGGCCGCGAGCGCTCGCGCGGCGATGCTCGGGCTCATGTTGCTGCTGTCCATTCTGGCAAAGGCCAGAGCCCGCTTTTGCGCATCACGATGTTTTCCCTCCGCCACTATTGGCAGGCCGGCCTTGCCATCGGGGCCACCATCATTGCGGCGGTGTTGCAGCTGCTGATCCCGCGGCTTCTCGGCCAGGCAGTCGATCAGGCACAAAATATCCTTGTTACAGCAGGGGAAGGTGCCGAACAGGCGCTAGTCTGGACAGCCGCCACCCTGCTCCTGGTGTCGGTGGCGCGTGGGCTCTTTACGCTCGCCCAGAACTATTTTTCGGAATCGGTGGGCCATCATGTCGGCTACGAGCTGCGGCTCGCCTTTTACGACAAGGTCCAAAGGCTCTCCTATTCCTATCATGACCGCATTCATTCGGGCGATCTGATCACGCTCGGCCTGCTCGATCTCGATGGGCTGCGCATGTTCTTTTCGACCGGCTTCATACGCACGATCCTGTTGACGGTGCTGATCGGGGCCGGCGCCTATATGCTGCTGACGACGGATGTGGTGCTGGGGCTGCTGGCGCTGAGTTTCGTGCCTTTTGTCGCCTGGCGCTCCTCGGTTGCGCAGCTCACGCTGCGCGCAACCTGGCTCGTGCTGCAACAAAAGCTTTCGGTCCTGACCCGGGTGATGGACGAGAACCTTGGCGGCATTCGCGTCGTGCGCGCTTTTTCAGGGCAAAAGCATGAGTTGGGCAAGTTCGACGCCGCCTCCAAGTCGGCTTTGCACCTGGCGCATGAGCGGGTTCTGGTGCGCGTCAAGAACACGTCGATGATGACCTTCTCCTTTTTCGCCGCCATGGGGCTCGTCCTCTGGGTGGGCGGCAACAAGGTCATCGCAGGCGAGATCAGCGTCGGCACTTTGGCCAGTTTTCTGACCTTCATGACCATTCTGCAGATGCCGGTGCGCCAGCTGGGCATGATGGTCAATTCCTTTGCCCGCGCCGATACCTGCGGACAGCGTTTTTATGGCTTTATCGACCAGGCCATCGAAATCGAGGACAAACCCGGTGCCCAGCCGCTGGCGGTCGGTGACGGCACGCTGCGGTTCGAGAACGTGCATTTCACCTATCCCGGCGCCAATCACGAGACCCTGCGCGGCATCAGCTTCGAGGGCAAAGCAGGCCAGACCATCGGCATTGTCGGTGCGCCTGGCAGCGGCAAGTCCACCATCGCCCATCTTATTCCGCGCTTTTACGATGTCAGCGCGGGCCGCATCACCATCGATGGGCAGGACGTGCGCGAGGTAACGGTCGAATCCCTGCGCCGTCAGGTGGCCGTGGTGCAGCAGGACACGTTCTTGTTCACCACCACGATCGAAAACAACATTGCTTATGGCGATCCCTGGGCCAAGGAAACCAAGATCGAGCGCGCGGCGGAAAGCGCGCAGCTGCACAATTACATCATGGGGCTGCCCACCGACTATGGCACGGTCGTGGGCGAGCGCGGTGTCTCGCTTTCGGGCGGTCAGCGGCAGCGCCTTTCGATCGCGCGCAGCCTCGTACTGCATCCGGCGGTGATGGTGTTCGACGATTCGACCGCCGCCATCGATGCGGGCACCGAGCATCGCATCCGCTCGGCCATCCGCGCCTATTCGAGCGACCGTGTGACCATCATCATCGCCCATCGCCTGTCCTCGCTCATGCATGCGGACCTGATCCTGTTTCTCGAGAACGGCGAAGTGGCCGAGCGCGGCACCCATGCCGAATTGCTCGCCCAGGGCGGGCGCTACAAGGCGCTTTATGATCTTCAGACCCGCCCTGCTGACGATCTCGACCACGAGGAGGCTGCCCAATGAGCGTGATCGAAGACGACGAACGCGACAGCGCCAGCTATCCCGGCCAGCGGCCGCCGCGCGCTTCGGTGGGCAGTCACCGCATCGAGGAAGAGGTTTTCGGCAAGGCTTATGACCCGAAAACCGTGCGGCGCATCTGGGCCTTCGTCAAACCCTATCGGCTCAAGATCTATCTGTCGGTAGCGGCAGTTCTGGTGTTTACCGCGACCCAGCTCGCCATCCCGTTGATCATCGGCTGGGCTATCGATGGCGGCATGGTAGCCGGCGGCAATACCACCAACCTGCTTTGGGCGGTTTCGGCCTTTGCGGTCGCGGTCCTCGTCAATTTCGGCGCCTCCTATGTGCAGGAGACCCAGGTTGGCCATGTCGCGGAAAACGTTCTTTTCGACATGCGCCGCGCCATGATGGCGCGGCTGCAAAGCGTGTCGCTGAGCTATATGGACAAGACCGAGGTCGGCCGGCTGATGAGCCGGCTTCAGGGCGACGTCAATTCCATGCAGGAGTTTTTGGAAACCTCGGTGATCTCGGTGGGCGATCTGGTGCTGCTGTTCGGCATCGTCATCGTGCTGCTCACGCTCGACCCCTGGCTCGGGCTCCTGACGCTTTTGACCATGCCCATTCTTTTCATCGTGCGTATCTTCTGGCTGCCGCCGGCCAAGCGTGCCTTCTGGGCCGCGCATGAAACCAATTCGCTCACCAATGGCGCCATGGCCGAGGGCATCAATGGCGTGCGCACGGTGCAGAATCTCGAGCGCCAGCAGGTCAATCTCGATCTCTACGACGACAAGGCCTATGGTAATCTGCAGACGCAGCTGACCGGCAGCAAATTCGCCCAGGTGATGGTGCCGATCGTGGATAGCCTCACCGGCATTTCCATGGCGACCGTCGTGCTCGTGGGTGGCTCGCTGGTCCTTAATGGATCGCTGCAGGTCGGCGTCATCGTCGCTTTCCTCTTTTATATCCAGCGCTTTTTCGATCCGATCCGGTCCCTGACCATGCAATACTCGATCATGCAGCGCGCCATGACTTCGGGCCGCCGCATCACCGAAGTGCTGGATCTGCCGGTCACCATCACCGATAAGCCCGGCGCCCTGACGCTGGGGCCGGAGATGGACGGATCGGTCGAGTTCAAGGATGTGGTCTTTGGCTACGATCCCAAGCGTGCGGTGCTCAAGCACGTGTCGTTCCGGGTCAATCCCGGCGAGACGGTGGCGCTTGTCGGCCCCACCGGCTCGGGCAAGACCAGCGCCATGGCCCTGGTCCATCGCTTTTATGAGGTGCAGGGCGGTGCGGTGCTGGTGGGGGGGCACGATGTGCGTGACGTCACTCAGGAGAGCCTTGGCGAACAGGTGGCGATGGTTCTCCAGGAGCCGTTCCTGTTTACCGGCACGGTGCTTGAAAACATCCGCTACAACAAAGCCTCGGCCACGCGCGAGGACGTGATCGCCGCGGCAAAGGCGGTGGGGGCACATGATTTCATCGAGCGCCTGCCGGGCGGCTATGACAGCCAGCTCGAGCAACGCGGCTCGAACCTGTCGCTGGGGCAGCGACAGCTCCTCAGCTTCGCGCGCGCCCTCGTGGCGGATGCCAAGATCCTGGTTCTCGACGAAGCCACGGCCAATATCGACAGCTATACCGAGCGGCAGATCCAGAAAGCGCTAGAGAAGTTGCTGGAAGGGCGAACCGGCCTCGTCATCGCCCATCGCCTCGCTACCATCCGCGGCGCCGACCGGATTATCGTGCTGCAGAACGGAGAGAAGATCGAGGAGGGCAATCACGACCAGCTCATGGCGCTGGGCGGGCTTTATTCGCGCCTTTACAACATGAACTATGCCAGCTTCGACGATATCCCCGACGAGCTGGTAAAGCAGGCCAATGCACGGGCGGCGAGTACGTGATCTTAGAATTGCCTTTTGAAGGCTCCCTCACCCGCCGCGTAGAGGCGACCTCTCCCCCAGAGGGAGAGGTGTCGCCTGGCAACTTGGGCCTAAAGCAAAAAGGCACCCCGCGGGCGCCTTTCCAGATCTTTGGCGACTAGAGCCGCCGCGCGTGACCATCGACGGTCTTGCCATGCCGGCCGGCATAAACCGGAACCGGAACGGGCAGGCGGGATACGATCCAGCTGACCATCAGCGGCACGAGGATGATATCGTCGACCCAGCCCACGAGCGGAATGAAATCGGGCAGGATATCGAGCGGGTTGATCAGGTAGAAGGCAACGAACAGCGTCGCCGCCTTCAGATAGAGCGGGGTCTCGCGCGCCCAGAAAGCCTTCCAGAGCTGCACGACTTCCTTGCGGAAGAGTATGAGGCGGGGGAGGAGCATGTTCATCATGATCAGTAAATGGCCCCGCCCCGTCCCGGTTCAAGATGGCGCCGATCACATTTATGCGCCGAGCCTCTCCGGCTTTGCCGCACACCGTCATGCCATTGTTCAGTTGCGCATGGACAAAGGAAGGCCTATCTCGGAGAAACGCGTGAATGGGGAAGAACATGGCCGGTCCAGCGCCGCGGAGGCAGTCAGTCGGGGTCGATGTGGGTGGCGTGATGGTCGGGGGCGGTGCGCCCGTGGTCGTCCAGTCCATGACCAATACCGATACCGCCGATATCGATGCCACCGTCCGCCAGGTGATGCAGCTGGCGCGGGCCGGCTCGGAAATCGTTCGCATCACCGTTGATCGCGACGAGAGCGCGGCGGCCGTGCCGATCATCCGCGATCGCCTGGCCGTCATGGGTTACGATGTGCCGCTCGTCGGCGACTTCCACTATATCGGCCACAAGCTCCTCACCGACCATCCGGCCTGCGCCGAAGCCCTCGCCAAATATCGCATCAATCCGGGCAATGTCGGCTTCAAGGCCAAGCGCGATACCCAGTTCGCGACCCTGATCGAGATCGCCAACCGCTACAACAAGCCGGTGCGCATCGGGGTCAATTGGGGCTCGCTTGATGAAGAACTGCTGACGCGCCTGATGGACGAGAATGCGCTTTCGGCCAACCCGATCTCCGCGGCAGCGGTGCAGCGTGAGGCGATCATCCAGTCCGCGCTCCTTTCAGCGGCGCGGGCGGAAGAGCTTGGCATGCGCCGCAACCAGATCCTGCTTTCGACCAAGGTGTCGGACGTGCAGCATCTGATCGCGGTCTATCAGGATCTGGCGGCGCGCTGCGATTATGCGCTGCATCTGGGGCTGACCGAGGCCGGCATGGGCTCCAAGGGGATCGTTGCTTCCTCGGCCGCGCTCGGCATTTTGCTGCAGCAGGGGATCGGCGACACCATCCGCATCTCGCTTACCCCTGAGCCGGGCGGCGACCGCACCACCGAAGTCAAGGTCGCGCAGGAACTGCTGCAGACCATGGGCTTCCGACAGTTCCTGCCCGTCGTAGCCGCCTGCCCGGGTTGCGGACGCACGACCTCGACCACGTTCCAGACGCTGGCCAAGGACATTCAGGACCATCTCAATGTGTCCATGCCCGAATGGCGCGAGCGCTATCCCGGCGTCGAGACATTGTCCGTGGCGGTGATGGGCTGCATCGTCAATGGGCCCGGCGAATCCAAGCACGCCAATATCGGCATTTCACTGCCGGGCACGGGCGAAACGCCGGCAGCGCCCGTCTTTGTCGATGGCCAAAAGGTCGCGACCCTGCGCGGCGCAGATGTCGCCGATCAGTTCAAGGTCATGGTCGCCGATTACATCGAGCGCAAGTTCGGATCAGGACGACAGGACGCGGCGGAGTAATGGCGGCTTTTGATCGCATAGACGGCATCGCCGATGGCATCGGGCGCGCGCTAATGGGCCTTGCCGGCATTGCTGCGGGTTTTGCCCTGATCGAGGCGCTGTGGAGCCTCGGCTCGGTGCCGGCGGAAACGCTCTGGATCGAACTCTGGCGCGCGCTCGGCTATGGCGTATTTTCGCTGCTTTATTTCATGCTGGCCCTCAGACCCCGCCGCGCTGCCGGCATCTGGGAGGTGAGCTTTTTCCATAAGGCCGCGCTCGGCGTCTCGGCGCTGTTCATCGCCGACAATGCCGAGGCGGCTGCTGCGGGACCAGTCGATGCCGGTCTCGCCGCCGCGACACTTGTGGCCTATGGCCTGACCCGCGGCTGGCGGAGCTGGCAGTCATGACCGGACGCAATCAGCGCCGCATCTTCTGGCTCGCCATGCTGATCATCGTGCTCGGCGCCCTCAAGCTGATGGGCCAAATCTAGCTAGTCGGCAGCCTTTAGGGTGACGGTGGCCGGGAGCTCGCCGCCGATTTCGACGGTCTTGGTTTGCTTGTCGAAGACGCAAACGATGCTGGCGGTGTCGCCCGACACGATCGCAAGGCCGAAGCTCTCGCTACCGAAGGGATCAACGATCACCGTTGGGTCAGCGAAATAGTCCGCCGTCGCTGCGCGGCAGCCCTTTTCCACCTCGGCAGCGAATTCGGCCCAGGCATCGCCCGAAGATGCAGTGGCGGCAGTAATGCTGCCCAGAGAAATGGCGAGAAGGGCAAGTGGCTTCAGCATGGTCGATCCTTGTGGCCGGTTTTGCCGAAGCCCTAGTGCCGCAATCAGGCTTTTTGGTGCCACTCCGCGAGCGGAAAGACGCGGTCATAGGCCCAGTTAAACACCAGCGCATAGACCATGTAGAAGAGCGCGAAGGCCATATCCATGAAGAAGGCCTCTAGCAGCGAAATGCCGAGATAGAGCGCGATCAGCGGCATGAGCATAATCAGAAGCCCGATCTCGAACATCACGGCATGCAATACCCGCAGCGCCGGGGTCTTGAGCGTCGTGCCGCGCAAGCGGTTCATGGCGTGGTCAAAGAGCAGGTTGTAAACATAGTTCCAGCCCATTGCGACCGTGGCGCTGCCCACAACGATCACGGCGCTGTCGCCCGGATGCATGTGGAAGGCGAAGGCGGCGAGCGGCGTGGCGATCAGGATGCCGATGATTTCGAAGCTGATGGCGTGACGAATACGATCTGCGGTGGTCCGCATGGGATTTCCCCTGGTCTTCGGGCCGTCCCGTGTCGATTGCCCGGAATTGGGGGGAGGTCGTCCTCGCTTGCGGTGCATATAAGAGGTTTGCTGGACCCGGGCAAGAGCCCCCCATCTCACCTCCCCCTCCAGAAGGGGAGGCTAGGAGGGGGTGCGCCCAGGCAAGCTGAAAACCCCCGCCTTCACCAACTCTGAACTGCCCATATCGGGCACCTCGTATCGAGCGAGGACCTGCAACCGATCAAGAGGCAGATCGCGACGGAACGGGTCGCCGACAAGGACCTCGTTGCCGGCCTCGGCCGCAGCCGCAAGGATGGGCAGCGTGAGCTTTGCAACGCGGGCATCGTAAAACACATCGCCGGCGAGGATGATGTCGACGGGCGGCAAGACGGTCTCCGCCCAGAGCTGGAGAGCGACGCCATTGGCCTCGGCGTTGAGCTCCATCGCCGATTGCGCGATAGGGTCGGGGTCAAGCGTCCAGACCTTTGACGCGCCCGCCTTGGCCGCCGCGATGCCGACTAGGCCCGATCCGGCGCCGAAATCCAGAACTTTCCGGCCGGCAACCGCATCGGGACGATCCCGGAGATAGAGCGCCAGCGCCGCGCCGCCGCCCCAGGCATAAGCCCAATAGGGCGGCTGGCCGGCATGGCCGTGTGCGGCGAGAAAGTCGATAAGCCCGCTTTGCGGCGTCGGGCAGTAAAGGGAGATGTCCGGTCGAACGGGCAGGGGCGTCAGGCAGAACCTGGCCTTGATGAAGGTTGCGAGGTCTGCGCTCAGTCGGGCAACTGGCATGCATCGACCCAGCGATTGCCGCAGAGTTCCGCGAGCCGGCCGACGCTGAGCCGAACCGAGGCATGGGTGTCCCCGCCTGCGGGAATGACCTCATCGTAGATCCTGAGCGATGCGTCGAGATAGACCGGCAGCGGCGCGGGCAGACCGAACGGGCATACCCCGCCTACCGGATGGCTGGTGAGGCGCAGCACGTCCTCCGAGCCGAGCATGCGCGGACGCCCGCCAAAGGCGGTCTTGGATTTCTGGTTGTCGAGCCGTGCATCGCCCCGCGTCACCAGCAACACCTCCTCGTCGCGGATGCGGATACAGAGCGTCTTGGCGATCTGGCCGGGCTCGACCCCGTGCACGGCGGCCGCGAGCTGAACGGTCGCGGTCGACTCTCCGGTCACTTCGACATTGAGGTCGGGCGCGCGGGCAGCAAGGTCGGTGCGGACGGATTCAAGGCTCATGTTCTGCTTTGTGCTCTCAGTATGCCGTCATTGCCGAGATCGTCTGGGCATTCCACCTTGTGGTCGCCTGGACACCCGGACAGGCCGGGTGGTGACGGCAATGACAGGTTTCGTATCTAAAACAAATCCGCCAGCCGCGTTTCATATTTGAACCGCGTCTTTTCGCGGATGGGCGTCGTCACCGCGCGGCGCATGAAATCGAGCGGGATATCCTTGGTGACGTCGAATGCCATCAGGTCCGAGACGGTGATGCGTTCGCCCTCATAGGGGATAAGCTCGACGGCAAGCCCGCTTTCCACCGTGCCCGGCTGCAGCACGCGGCAATAGGCGCCCGGACGGTTGGCACGATGGAAGCGCCTGGCCCAGAACTTGTCCCCCATCTTGGCGGCAAAGGTCATGCAGGGGGTGCGGTGATAGGTGACTTCGAGAAGGCACTCCCCGATCCTGAAGCGGTCCCCGATTGCCGTATCGGCGCTCGCCGGGCCTTCGATCACGAGGTTTTCGCCAAAAAGTCCCGGCTCCGGAGCGTAGCCGAGTTCGCCCGCCCACCAATCGTAGTCGGCCTGGAAGTAAACATAGATCGCCTGGTCGAACCCGCCATGGTGCTTGCGGTCGAGGATGGCGTCCTGTGCAATGCCCTCCCGCCCGATGGCGACAGGACCTGGGGCCGGGCGCTTGTTGATGCCGGTGAGCGGCGAAAAGCCCTCGATCCGTTCGGCCTTGCCGATGCAGACGGCACGCAGATTTCCCACGTTACTTCTCCCGGCTGGCGAAATAGCGAGCCGTGGCGCGCAGTCCGTCAGCCTTGGGACCAAAAGTGCGCAGGGCCTGAATGGCTTCGGTCACCGTATCGTTGAGGACCTTGCGCGCGCCCTCTAGGCCCAGCGTTGAAACCAGTGTCTGCTTGCCCGCCTCAGCATCCTTGCCGGTAGCCTTGCCCATAGTTTCGGGGGTGGCAGTGACATCGAGAATGTCGTCGGCCAGCTGAAACGCGCGGCCGGCGGCCTCGGCATAGGCGGTAAGGGCGGAAAGCGCACGCGGGTCGGCCCCGCCCAGGATCGCGCCCATGCGCACGCTCGCCCGGATCAGCGCGCCAGTCTTCATCGACTGCATGATCGATATCTCGCCGGGGGAAAAGCCGCCCTTTTCTCCCTCGATGTCGCGCATCTGTCCGCCCACCATGCCGCCCGCGCCGCTGCCGAGCGCCAGTTCCGAGACGAGCCGGATCCGCACCTCGGCTTCCGGATGGCAGAGCGGATCGCTCAAGAGCGCAAAGGCGTGGGTCAGCAGCGCATCTCCAGCAAGGATCGCGGTGGCCTCATCAAAAGCCTTGTGCACGGTGGGGCGGCCGCGGCGCAGATCGTCATCGTCCATGGCCGGCAGATCGTCATGGACCAGGGAATAGCAATGCACCATTTCAACGGCGAGCCCGGTGGACAAGGCTGCCGGCTTGGGCAGGGAAAAGATCGCAGCGGCCTGACGCACGAGAAGCGGCCGCAGGCGCTTGCCCCCTTCGAGCGCGCCATGGCGCATCGCTGCCACCACGCGATCGGCCGCCGGGCCGGGCCCGGAAAGCCGCGCGCCGGTCAGATAATCGGAAAGACCGGCCTCGATGGCACGGGCGCAATCGGCGCTATCGGCTGAAAAGTCATACATGGCTTGTTGCTAGCGCTTTGCCCGAAGCCGGGCAAGGGGCTGCTGGGCCCTTCCAGAGCACACCAAGCTCTGGCATGGTTCATCCGCTAACCGGAGGCCCGCCATGACGGAAACCGTCGTCCTGCCCAACCATCCCCTGCCGCGGCGCAACACGCCCTTTATCGTGCCGCTGCTGGTCGTGCCGTTCGTGCTCTACAATCTCGTGGTGTTTCTGTTTTTCGGCGGCAATCCGATCAATTGGGGCGCAGGGCTGTTTTCCGTTCCCATGCCCTCGGGCATGCCCTGGGCGATCACGGCCGGCGACCTGCTTTTGGTGCTCGGCATCGTCATGCTGTTTTTCGAGGTGCTGAAATCGACCAATATCGCGCGCAACTCCATTGTCGAGCACATGCTCTCCATGGTGGTGTTCGTGGCGTTTCTGATCGAATTCCTGCTGGTGGGCGCGGCTTCGAGCTCGGTCTTTTTCCTGCTCATGGTCATGAGCCTGATCGATGTGGTGGCCGGGTTCACGGTGTCGATCACCAGCGCCAGCCGCGATGTGTCGATGAGCTGACCGGCTCAGGCAAGGATCGTCTTGCGATAGCCTTCCGGCATGCGCTTGACGGCCATGCCGGCGCCGATGCGATAGGCGCCGACGGCCCGATCAAGGCTTGCGAGGCGCCGCTCGCGCTGCGGAGGGAGCCGATCGCGCCCGGCGATCAGCTGGCTGACGAATGCGGCGCTCGGGGCGCCCTGCGAAAGCGAGGACTGGCGGGCAGCCGGTGCCTGGGGCACCGGAAGAAGATTGCGCTGTGTTTCACTTTCGCTCATTCGGACCCTCGCCTGTGTCAAACGGGGTCAGTTGTCTCGTTCTGGAACAGGACAATCGACCCATGCTCCATAAGTAGCAAGACACGTGCCAGACGTTAACAGGATGTTAACGAATTGGTATCCGAAAAGGCGCGTCGGCGTCAAAAATCGTCCTTGCCCTTGCGGATGGCGGCGAACACCGCTGCAACGTCCGAAGGGTCAATGCCATAGTACCGCGCCAGTTCCGGAGCATCGGCCCGGAGGAAAGGATTGGCCTTCTTGTCCGCCCCAAGACGGAAGGGGATGGTGGGCTTTCCCTCGGCCCGCAGCGCCTCGACCTCGGCCGCCCGCGCTTGGAGTGCCGCATTGTCCGGATCGATGCTCAAGGCAAACTTGGCGTTGCTCTGGGTATATTCGTGGCCGCAATAAACCAGGGTATCATCGGGCAGGGCGCGCAGCCGCTTGACGCCTTCCCACATCGGGCCCGGCGTTCCCTCGAACATGCGGCCCACGCCGAGCGAAAAGAGCGCATCGGCCGAGAACAGGTGCTTGCCGGCAGCGTCATGGTAGACGATGTGGCCCAACGTATGGCCCGGTGCTTCTAGGATATCGAAGCGGGTTTCCCCAAGGCTGACCGTGTCGCCTTCGCCCACCAGCTCATCGAGACCCTCGATTTTGTCGGCCTCGCCCCGTGGCCCCACGACCCGCGCGCCGAAGGCGGCCTTGAGCTCGGGAATGGCCTCGACATGGTCGATATGATGGTGGGTGATGAAGATGTCGGTCAGCGTCCAGCCGCGACGGGTCAGCGCAGCGCGGATCGCTGCGGCTTCCGGTGCATCGAGCGCGGCGGTACGGCCGGTTGCCTCGTCATGGAGAAGATAGCCGTAATTGTCCGAACGGGCGGGAAAAACATCCACGATCAAGGCCATGAGAAGGCTCCGTGCTTGAGAATCTGTGTCGCTTGGTTGTGCCGGCAAGCTATTGCCCCACTGGAGCGATGACAACCGCAGCATTGGACAAGCGCTGCGGCCTGTGGCTAAGTCCCTCGCATGACAAGCGATGTCGGCCGCCTGATCAGCTATTACAAGTCGCCCCTTGGGCGCATCACCCGCACATTGGTGCGGGAGCAGATCATTGCCCTGACCCCCGATCTCTCGGGCAAAAGGGTCATGGGGCTCGGCTTTGCCAGCCCCTATCTGCGCTTCGCCCTCGAGCCTGCCGAGCGGGTCATCGCGCTGATGCCGGCACGCCAGGGCGCTTCGGCCTGGCCGCGCGAGGGCCCGTCGCGAACCGTACTTTGCGACCCCCTCGAAATGCCGCTGACCGATGCGGCGATCGATGTGACCATTGCTGTCCATGCGCTCGAACATGTCGCCGATGCCGAGGAACTGATGCGCGAGCTTTGGCGCGTCACGGCGCCCAATGGCCACCTGATCGTGGTTGTGCCGCGGCGGCGGGGCATCTGGGCGCAGCGCGACGCGACGCCTTTCGGCCAGGGCAATCCTTATTCGGGCGGGCAACTCGAAAAGCTGCTGCGCGACCATTCCTTTGTGCCCGAAGCCTGGCGCGACGGGTTGTTCATGCCGCCGGTTCAATCCTCGCTGGTGCTGCGTTCTGCGCGCTTTTTCGAGGGGCTGGGGCGGATTTTCGGCCCTCCGATGAGCGGGGTCATCTGCGTGCGCGCCCGCAAGGAAGCGTTTCCGGCAATTCCACGGCGCAAGCGCGCCGAGCGCTATGTCAGGCTGCCGGGCATGGCGCCGGCAACGGCGCGGTCGGGGTGAAGACCCTTTGCCTTTCCCGGCCGGTTTGAATATGGTCCGCGCGGCCTATCCTGCCTGCTGAAAAGTGCGTCATGACCACTCCGAACCGCCCCACGCCGCAGCCCGGCATTCTCGATATCGCGCCCTATCTGCCGGGCAAGTCCGGCGCCCCGGGCAGCAAGGCGGTCAAGCTTTCGGCCAATGAAAGCCCGCTCGGAGCGAGCCCCAAGGCCGTTGCCGCCTTTGCCGCGGCGGCCGAGCATCTCGAAATCTACCCCGAAGGCTCTTCCCGGCTTTTGCGCGAAGCCCTGGGCGAGATCCACGGGATCGATCCGGCGCATATCATCTGCGGCAATGGTTCTGATGACCTCCTGCACCTTCTGGCCCAGACATATCTGGGGGAAGGCGACGAGGCGGTGATGAACCGCTACGGCTTTTCCGTCTATCCCATCATCACCAAGGCAGCCGGCGCCCGCATCGTTCTGGCCGAAGAAACCGACTACACGGCCGATGTCGACCTGCTGCTGGCCGCGGTGACGGAGCGGACCAAGATCGTCTGGCTCGCCAATCCAAACAATCCGACCGGCACCTATCTCAGCGACGCCGAAATGCGCCGCCTTCATGCCGGGCTGCGTCCCGATATCCTGCTTGTCATCGACAATGCCTATGCCGAATATGTCACCGCCGCCGATTTTTCGGTGGGGCAGATGCTGGTAGACCAAGCGGACAATGTCGTAATGGTCCGCACCTTTTCCAAGATGGGGCTTGCCGCCGCCCGCATCGGCTGGATGGTGGCGCCCGACCATGTCACGGACGCCATTCACCGCATTCGCGGGCCCTTCAACGTCAATCTTCCGGCCCAGCTGGCCGGGGCCGCGGCGACGCGCGATGTCGCGTTCAACGAGGACTTGCGTGCTCATAATGCCCGCTGGCGCGAGTGGCTGACCGCGCAATTGCACGGCAATGCCATGCGCGTCGTGCCCAGCCAGGCCAATTTCATTCTCGTGCTCTTCGAGGATGCCGCGGCTGCGGCCAAAGCCTTCGAGACTTTGCTCAAAGGCGGCTATGTGGTGCGCGAGGTTGGCCCCTCCTATGGCATCACCAATGGTTTGCGCATCTCGATTGGCTCGGAAGAGGCGATGCGCGGGGTAGCCGGGATTCTGACCGAGATGGGAGCAGGCCGATGAGCGTTCATTTTCGCAAGCTTGCCTTGATCGGTATCGGCCTCATCGGGTCGTCCATTGCGCTTGCCGCGCGGCGGCAGGGATTGGTCGACGTCATTTCCGTCATGACGCGCCGGCAAGAAACGCTTGAAGAAGCACGCGCGCTGGGCCTTGGAGACATCTATACACGCGATGCGGCCGAAGCGGTGCGTGGGGCGGATCTGGTGATCCTTTGTGCCCCAGTGGGCGCCTATGACACGCTGGCCCAGGCCATTGCTCCGGCGCTCGAACCGGGCGCAATCGTGTCGGATGTGGGATCGGTCAAGGAGCATGTGGTCAAGGTCGTTGCCCCCCATCTGCCACCCACCGTTCATTTCATTCCCGGCCATCCGCTGGCAGGAACGGAGCATTCCGGCCCCTCGGCAGGCTTTCCCGAGCTTTTTGCCGGGCGCTGGTGCGTGCTGACGCCGGGGTCGGACGTGCCCGAGGCCCAGACCGCGCGCCTGGCCGCGTTCTGGCGCGCCATGGGCAGCAATGTCGAGTGCATGGATGCGGCGCATCACGACATGGTGCTGGCGATCACGAGCCATGTGCCGCATCTCGTCGCCTACAATATCGTGGGCACGGTCGCCGATCTCGAAGCGGCGACGCAGTCCGAGGTCATCAAGTTTTCAGCGTCCGGCTTCCGCGATTTCACCCGCATCGCTGCATCCGACCCCGTCATGTGGCGCGATGTGTTTCTGACAAATCGCGATGCGGTTCTTGAAATGCTGGGCCGGTTCCTCGAGGATCTATCCGTGCTGCAACGCGCCGTGCGCAATGGCGATGGCGACTCGCTCGAAGCCATGTTCACGCGCACCCGCGCCATTCGGCGTTCGATCATCAATGCCGGACAGGAAACGGCGGCCGCCGATTTCGGCCGCCCTCATGAAGCACCCCCCGCTCCGGAAACCAAGATTGTGCGGGACCATGGCGGCGGAGACGATGCTTAGGGGCTGGACCGGCTGAACACTTCCTTCCTTCCTGGGGGGCAGAAGCACGAAAAGGCTACTGGCTCAAAGCGCCAGCCGCCCACTGCTCCCCACGCAACTGGCCCGCTCGCCGTAAAGCCTGGCGCGTTGCTCGACGATGCCGGCAACGCGTTGAAGCCCTGCATTGGGCCGTGCGGGATTGCGCACCAGGGGATTGGGCAGGGTGACGGCAAGCAGGCTTGCCGTGCGCCAATCAAGATTCTGCGGCTCGCGCCCAAAGGCCCGCTCGCTGCCCGCGGCCACCCCGAACTCGCCATCAGGGCCCCATTCGGCGATGTTGAGGTAGATCTCCATGATCCGCTTTTTGGGCATGACGAGATCGATATAGAGCGCCAGCGGCACTTCGAGCGCCTTGCGCAGAGGATCGGGATCGTTCCACAAGAAGAGGTTGCGCGCCACCTGCATGGTCAGCGTCGAGGCGCCGCGCGCCCGTTGTCCCCTGAGATAATTATCGATTTCCGCCCGCAAGGCCGAGATGTCCACGCCCCAGTGGCGGCAGAACTGGCCATCTTCGGAAAGGATGGCCGAGGCCTTGAGGCGATCCGAAATGGCGTCGATATCGCGCCAGGTGCGCACCACCGGACGCCCCGTCAGGTAGCGCTCCAGCATGGGCACGGAAATGGGCTGGACGAAAAGATAGACCGGCGTCAACACGAGAGGAATGGCTGCGAGCAGAGCAAGAACCACGAGCGGTATGCGCAGATATCGCAGGGGGGTTTTTCTTCGGCGTGCCATGCCCTTTTCCTAAGGCAAGTGGGCAGCAAATCAAACCCTTGAGGCCAAAGCCGGGCCAGGAACAAGACAAAACCCCTCGCCAGTGGACGAGGGGTTCGAGGTGCGTTCTTCCGCAGCAGGCAAAATTACCAGCTGGCGAGGACGGCGCCGTTGAAGGTGGTTTCGACGAAGGTGCGGATCTCGTCGGAGTGGTAGACATCGACAAGGGCCTTGACCCAGGGCTGGTCCTTGTCTTCGCTGCGCACGGCGATGACGTTGACATAGGGGCCCTTGGCGTCTTCGCGCAGGATCGGGTCGTTGATCGGATCAAGACCGGCCTGTTCGGCGAAATTGGTGTTGATGCCGGCGGCATCGACGTCGGGCAGAACACGCGGCAGCTGGGCGGCGTCGACTTCGATGATCTCGAAATTCTTCGGGTTGTCGATGATATCGGCGACGGAAGCGGCGGTGCCGACGCCATCGGTCAGATCCAAGAGGCCATTGTCTTCAAGCAGCAGCAAAACGCGACCGCCATTGGTGGGGTCGTTGGGAATGCCGATCTTGGCGCCTTCGGGCAGGTCGGCAATGTTCTCGACCTTGTCCGAATAGATGCCGATCGGAAAATTAACCGTGGTTGCGACCGATTCGATGGCATAGCCGCGATCGCGCACCTGGTTGTCGAGATAGGGCTGGTGCTGGAAGGAATTGGCGTTGAGATCGCCCGAGGCAAGAGCCTCGTTGGGGATCACGTAGTCGGAAAATTCGAGGATTTCGAGCTCATAGCCCTGTTCGGCCAGGATCGGCTTGACCGCTTCGAGGATCTGGGCGTGGGGGCCGGGGGTGGCGCCGATGCGGATGGTCTCGGCAAGGGCGGGCGTTGCCAGGAGCGCAGTGGCGAGAAGAACGGCGGAGGAAAGAGCCTTGATGGTCATGAAAGCAATCCGTCTTGGTTGAGGGGAAGAGTTAATGGCGCGAACGTTTGTCGAAGCGCCGGGCCAGATAGTCGCCAAGGCTCTGAACGCCCTGGACGATGACGATGAGGACGAGAACGACGGCCAGCATCACATCAGGCATGAAGCGCTGATAGCCGAAGCGGATGCCGAGATCGCCCAAGCCCCCGCCGCCGACCGCGCCGACCATGGCCGAATAGCCGATGAGGCTGACAACGGTCAGCGTCAGGCCCAGGGTAATGGCTGGCAGCGCTTCGGGCAGCAGAACTTTCTGGACGATCTGGATGGGGCTGGCGCCCACCGAGCGCGCCGCTTCGATCAGCCCCTGGTCGACCCCGCGAATGGCGCCTTCGATGATGCGGGCGATAAAGGGGGCGGCAGCAATGGTCAGCGGCACGATGGCAGCAGCCGTGCCGATCGAGGTGCCGGCGATCAGGCGCGTCAGTGGGACGATAGCAACCACGAGAATGATGAACGGCGTCGAGCGGGCGGCATTGACCACAAGGCCGATGGCGGCATTAAGGGCAGGGGCAGCAAAAAGCTCGCCGCGCTGGCTCGTGGCTAGGAACACACCGAGCGGCAGGCCGATCAGCGTGCCGATGAGGCCGGAAACGGCGACCATATAAAAGGTCTGGCCCAGGGCATCCCAGAAGAGCTTGGCCATTTGCGGGGTCAGAATATCAAGCATAGCCGAGCACCTCGGTTTCAAGGCCAAGTGTTGCGGCTTCCCGCTGGAGGGCCACCAATTGGTCGCGACCGGCCGCCGCGCTGACCACCAGGGTTCCGAAGGGTTTTCCAGCGATGTGATCGACCTTGGCCTGGATGATACCGAGGTCCATGTCGAGTTTTCGCGTCAGGATGGAGAGCCAGGGCTGGTTTGCGCCTTCGCCCTTGAAGGTGAGCTGGATCAGTGCGCGCTTGTCTGGGGCGGGGATCGGGCCGATGCGGGCGAGAAGATGATCGGGCAGGGCCGTGCCAGTCAGTTCGGACACGAAGCGCCGTGTCGTTGCGTGCCGGGGATGAGTGAAGACATCATAGGTCTCGCCATCTTCGACGATGCGGCCGCCATCGATGACCGCGACGCGATCGGCGACAGCCTTGATCACCGACATTTCGTGGGTGATCAGGAGGACGGTGAGATTGAGCTCGGCGTTGACTTTCTTGAGGAGAGCCAGGATCTGTGCGGTGGTTTCCGGATCAAGGGCCGAGGTGGCCTCGTCCGAAAGCAGCACGCGCGGATTGGTGGCGAGCGCCCGGGCAATACCGACGCGCTGCTTTTGCCCGCCGGAGAGTTCGGCCGGATAGCGGTCGGCCTTGTCGGCAAGGCCCACAAGGTCGAGAAGCGGCAGGACGCGCTTTCTGATCTCGGCTTTGGATAGGCCCGCGATTTCGAGAGGCAGGGCGACATTGTTGAACGCGGTGCGGCGCGACAGCAGGTTGAAATGCTGGAAGATCATGCCGATGGAGCGGCGCTGATCGCGCAGATCGCGTTCGGACAGCGCTGCGATGTCGGTGCCATGGACGATCACCCGGCCGGTCGTGGGGCGTTCAAGGCCGTTGACGAGCCGGATGAGGGTGGACTTGCCCGCGCCGGACTTGCCGATGACGCCGAGGATATTTCCCTCGGGCACGGCGAGGTCGACGCTATGCAGGGCCGTGACCGCGCCATTGTCGCCGCGGGCCGCATAGGTCTTTTCGACGTTTTCGAGGCGAATGGCGGCCGCTTCAGTCACGGCGCTGTTCTTGTGGTCTGACACGATAAGTCCTTTACTCGACAGACTTTGTCGTCTTTTGAAGGGAAAGTGTCGAGCGAACGGAATCCAAAAATTTCGTTCGCTCCGCTTTTAATGCCTCAATTGGCGGGCAATTGCGCAAGCTGTTTTCTTGAGGCGCGAACGCCCAGGATATTCCCCTCCATAGCGTCTTTGCGTGTCGAAATCCAAGAGCGATGAACGTCGCGTTGCTAGTGGCCCGGATTTGCGGTGAACTATCGCGGGGGCCGAAACCGGAACCGAGGAGACCGATATGTCCATCCCCAAGAACACAGTCTGCATCTGGTATGACAGCGAGGCCGAAGAGGCGGCCAATTTTTACGCCAGGACATTTCCCGATACGAGGGTCGGGGCTGTCAACCGGGCGCCGGCCGACAATCCGTCGAACAAGCAAGGTCAGGTGCTGACGGTGGAATTTACGGTCTTTGGCATTCCCTGCATCGGGCTCAATGGCGGAACGGCGTTCAAGCATTCGGAGGCCTTTTCCTTTCAGATCGCCACCGACACCCAGGAAGAAACCGACCGCTACTGGGACGCCATCGTCGGCAATGGCGGCGAAGAGAGCCAATGCGGCTGGTGCAAGGATAAGTGGGGCGTCTCCTGGCAGATTACGCCAAGGACGCTGACCGAAGCGATGACGGCTGGCGGGGAAGAGGCCAAGCGCGCGTTCGAGGCGATGATGACCATGAAGAAGATCGACGTCGCCGCGATCGATGCGGCGCGACGGGGGTAGGTGTGGTCGCCCAGCCTTCTCCCCTGAGGGGAGAAGGTGACGCGAAGCGGGGTATGAGGGGTTCGGCATCGTGGCCTTTGCCGTGACACCGAACCCCTCACCCTGACCCTCTCCCCTCAGGGGCGAGGGGACGAAATAGCCGTTTGGCCGGGATGTAGCCGGACAGCCTTACTTCTTGATCGTCAGCGGGCCGACCATCTGTTCGGGCTTTACCTCGGCGTCGAATTCTTCGCCGGTGAGCAGGCCCAGTTCGATGGCGGTTTCGCGCAGGGTTGAGCCGTTCTTGTGGGCGGTCTTGGCGATCTTTGCGGCGTTGTCGTAGCCAATTTTGCGATTGAGCGCGGTGACGAGCATCAGGGACTGATCGACCAGCTGCTTGATGCGCTTGCGGTCGGGCTGAATGCCGATGGCGCAGTTGTCGTTGAAGCTCTTGGCGGCGTCGGCAAGCAGGCGCACGGACTGCAGGAAATTGTAGGCGATGACGGGCTTGAAGACGTTGAGCTCGAAATTGCCCTGCGAGGCGGCAAAACCGATGGCTGCGTCATTGCCCATGACATGGGCGACGACCATGGTCATGGCTTCTGACTGGGTCGGGTTGACCTTTCCCGGCATGATCGAAGAGCCGGGTTCGTTTTCAGGGATCGTCAATTCGCCAAGGCCTGAGCGCGGGCCGGAGGCGAGCCAGCGCACGTCGTTGGCGATCTTCATGAAAGCTACGGCGAGCTGCTTGAGGGCGCCCGAGGTGCCGACGAATGCGTCATGGCCGGCCATGACGGCGTATTTGTTGGGGGCAGTGATGAAGTCGTGGCCGGAAAGGGTCGAGATTTCGGCAGCAACGGCGACGGCATAATCGGGATGAGCGTTAAGGCCAGTGCCAACGGCGGTGCCGCCAAGGGCAAGCTCACGCAACTGCGGAAGGGTCGCTTCGATCGAGGCGATCGCAAGGTCGATCTGGGCGACCCAGCCGCTCATTTCCTGGCCCAGTGTCAGGGGCGTCGCGTCCTGAAGGTGGGTGCGGCCGATCTTGACCACATCCATGAATTCTTCGGACTTGGCATGGAGCGTGTCGCGCAGGATTTTGACGCGAGGGAAGAGATAGTTCACGACCGCTTCGACCGCGGCGATGTGCATGGCCGTGGGGTAGGTGTCGTTGGACGACTGGCTCATATTGACATGGTCATTGGGGTGCACGGGCTTTTTGGAACCCATGGTGCCGCCGGCCATCTCGATGGCGCGGTTGGAGATGACCTCGTTGACATTCATGTTGGACTGGGTGCCCGAGCCGGTCTGCCAGACGACAAGCGGAAAATGATTGTCGAGCTTGCCTTCGATGACTTCGTCGGCTGCTGCGACGATGAGATCGCGCAGCGCGGGGTCGAGCAGGCCAAGCTTTGCGTTGGTGATCGCAGCCGCCTTTTTCAGAATGGCGAAGGCGGTGACGATCTCCTTGGGCATCTTTTCGGTGCCGATGTCGAAATTGGCGAGGCTGCGAGCGGTCTGTGCGCCGTAATACTTGTCGTTCGGCACATTGATGGTGCCCATCGTGTCCGATTCAACACGTGTGGTCATGGCAGGCTCTCCAGATTGATGCCGCTCTTGCCGGCGGGAATTGGTTTGGGAAAAAGAAAACGGCCGATCCTTTTGCCAAGGATCGGCCGTTTCCGTATCAGATCAAGCGCACCCGCGCCGCCAGCCTTTTCAGGCTCAGTTCTTGGCGGCGAGAATCTGCCGGCCGCGATACATGCCGGACTTGAGGTCGACGTGATGCGGACGACGCAGCTCGCCCGAATCCTTGTCTTCGACATAGGTTGGGTTGGCAATCGCGTCGGCCGAGCGGCGGAAGCCGCGCTTCATCGGCGAGGTCTTTCGTTTTGGCACTGCCATGGTCGGTACTCCGAAATCAAAATCGTTGCGCCGCCAGAGCGGCCCAGAGACTCGTCTCTGTTGGGATTGGAGGGGTCTATAGAATAGTTGCCGGGGTTTGGCAACATGGACGCGTTGGGATTCTGAGCGGCAGGGAAGGCCGGGGCACTTATTCGCCAAGTACCCCTCACCCTGGCCCTCTCCCCAGAGGGGCGAGGGGACGCAGGAGTTTTGAGATTTGTGCTGGCCCTTGCACCGCCATTGCGCCCATCGTCCCCTCGCCCCTGAGGGGAGAGGGTTAGGGTGAGGGGTTCAGCATCCCAGCATGAGCTGTAACTCTGAACCCCTCACCCGCCGCTTGGCGGCGACCTCTCCCCTCAGGGGAGAGGTGGGTAGGGCCTGTGCTAGTCAGAACAGCGGCGGGATCGAGGTGATCGGGATAAGGCCCGAGGACAGGGTGCCGTTGTTGAAATTGAGCTGGTTGGCGTGGCGACCGTCTTCGCCAGGGACGCCCAGAACAAGGGTGCGGAAGGGTTCCTCGATCATGGGGCCGATGCGCTCGGCAACGCCCTGGGAATCGATGGTGATCGTGCCGTTGGGGCGGCCGGCCGCGTCGAGGGCGAGTTCGCCCGAGGCAGTGAGATCGGCTTCATCGTTGCGCGCCTGAATCGACACGAGCTTGAGCGTGCCGCCCGATTGTTGCCAGGTGGGGAGGAAGGGCGTCGCGCCGAGGCGCGTGAGATCGTCCGGCAGGCCCGTCATCTCCGCCTCGACTTCGAGGGCGGTGCCTGCGATGGCAAGACCCGGAACGGCGAGCGCGTCGGCGCGCAGGTAAAGCGCGAGAGCGGCAAGCTGCCGATCCCCGTCGTACAGCTCGGGCATGTCGAGCAGGTGCAGCTCGGCATGGGGACTGCTCGCGAGGGTGGTGTCACCGAAGAGCATGTCGGTCCAGGCGAGATCGTCGGCAACGACGGAAAGACGTGCGATGCGCATTCCGGTCAGGCGCAGGCTCGCTTCGAGGCCCGACCAGGCAAGGGCGGTGCGTTGCCCGGTGAAGGCGTCGGAGATTTCGGCGGGCCCAGTGGCACCGGCAAGCAGATGCGTGGGGTTGTAGACCATGGCGCTGACCCGCAGGGCCGGCACACGCGCCATAACGTCGCCGGAAACTACCACGGCATCGGCGCAGGCGATGTCGAAAGCGAACGGGTAGCCGGAGATATCGATGGTGCCACAGGTCAATTGCGGACTGGTTTCGCCATCGGCAAGCGCCAGCCGCTCTACCTCCGTGCGCACAAGGCTTGCTGCATAGAGCCAGGCTGCGCTGGCCCCAAGGACCACGACCAATATGACGGCGCCGAGAATGATGATTCGCTTCTTCATGAGTGGGTTTTATCTCCCGGCGGGCCAAAAGCAAAAGCGGGTCGTCATGCTCTCGCCTTTGTTCATACTAGACCTGACAAGGATCGTATTGTGACGGAGACCGAACTTTGATTGATTTTCCGGTGCAGGCGGGCAAGAGGAAAGGCGGGTGGCAAGGATGGCAGAGGACGAGGGTGGTGGGCAAACGCACTGGGTGTTCGGCTATGGATCGCTGATCTGGAACCCCGGCTTTCCCTTTGTCGCGACACATCTGGGGCGGCTCAAGGGCGCACATCGCTCGCTCTCGATCATCTCTCATCACCACAGGGGCACGGTCGAGCGGCCGGGGCTGGTCTTCGGTTTGCGGCGGGGTGGCTCGGTCAGGGGCATGGTGTTCGAGGTCGCAGGCGCGGATTGGCCGAGCGTCCGGGCATATCTTGAAGCGCGCGAGCAGGTGACCAAGGTCTATCGGGACGTGATGCGGCCGGTGGCGCTCGAAGACGGGCGACGCGTATCAGCGCTGACCTTCGTGATCGATGAGAGGCACGAGCAATTTGCGGGCAGGCTGAGCCTTGAGGAGCAATTGGCCATGGTGCGGGCCGGGATCGGCATTTCGGGGCGCAATATCGACTATGTGATCAACACCGCGCGTCATCTCGAAAGCCTCGGTATCGAGGATCGGGTGCTGATGGATCTGGCGCGGCGGCTCGAAAGCGAAGATCAGGCGGCCTGATCGAGCCGGGCCGGCAAGGCGCCTTCAAGATCGGCAACGAGAGACAGGCGTGCATCGTCTATCTCTGGGCGCGAGAGGCGGAACACGCCATCGGCGCGTGCCAGGGCATCGCGGAAGCGCACGCGGCTTGCCGGATCGCTGACGAGATCGGCACTGCAGCCGACCCAAAGAACGCTATTGCCCCGTGCGATCAGGTAAAGATCGCCGTCCATCAGCACGAAGTCGCTGATTGTCTGGCTTTCGAGCGAGTAGATTTTCCCAGATACGCCCTGCCAGTGGCCGAGGCGAGATTGGCCGGTAGAGGGAACAAGGCCCGCATCGATCCAAGACAGCATTTTATCCCTCCCTGCCGGAATAGAACAAAATTAGAACAAAATGCGCGAATCAGTCAAGCTGCCCGGCAGGGCGAAATAAGCGAGGGTTTATGGCTGAACTGAGTCGGGTCTGGCGCGCTGCCGCGCCGCCTCGATACGCTCGATCAGCGTGGGGTCGAGCGGGCGGGCAATGCCGTTGTCGATCGCGGCAAGCGAAAGCGCGTCGGAATGGGTTTCGATGCTCGTGCGCAAGCGTTCGGTGAAAACGTCGAGCGGCAGGCCGGCTGGAATGGGCGGCAGGATTTCGGCCTCGGCGCGGCCGGGCCAGATGATGGGCGAATTGCGCCCCCAGAAGAGCCCGGAATTGAGCGCCACGGGCACGACGGGCACATTGAGTTCGGAGTACATGCGCACGATGCCCTGGCGGTAATCGGCAGGCGCAAGGGGTGCTTTTCGGGTGCCTTCGGGGAAAATGACGATGCGGCAGCCCCGGTCAATGGCGGCGCGCGCCTGACGCATCATTTCGGGAATGGCCTGCGCTCCTCTCTTGCGGTCGATGGCGATGCAATCGAGCGAGCGGGCTGCCCAACCGAAAAAAGGAATGCTCATCAGCTCCTTCTTGACGATATAGGCGGGGCGGCCGGTATGGGGGAAAATTGCAAACACATCCCAGTCGGACTGGTGCTTGCTGGCGATGATACAGCCGCCTTTGGGGATGTTTTCAGCGCCGCGGACCTCGGTTCTGAGCCCGGCGATGTAGCGCAGGAACTGGAGGTTGGACCAGCACCAGTATTTGGCGAGGCCCCAGGTGAAGCGGGTGCGGCCGGCGACAAGGGCTATGAGGCCAATGGTGATGGCGATAATGGCGGTCTGGCCGATGAACACGAGGTAGAACAGCGCCGTGCGGATCGCCTGCAATAAGGTTCTCATGGGCGACAGTCCTCCGGCCACAGTTTTCTCATCCATAGCGGGCCGAACGCGCACTGACGAGAGGCGGTTTGGCGGGAGGGCTGTTTCAGGCGCGCAACGCGCCCGTCACGAGGCTTCGCTGAGATAGCGGCGGACGGTCATGCGGGAAGTGATGGCCGTCAGGGCGGCGATCACCGGCACGACAAGTGCGATAAAGATCAGTCCGTCGAACCCCAGAACGAATTGTCCGAACAGCACACCGACCTGTGCGGTCGCTTCGGTCGGCAGGACCGATCCGGCAGCCATGCCGATCAGAAGAAAGAAGAGCACCGCCAGAAGACCACCCAAGAAACCGCCCTGCAGACCGATCGACAAAAACCGCCCCTGAAATTCGCCAGCGATGAACCGATTGGAGGCGCCAATGAAATGAAGGACATCCACGATTTCACGATTGGACGCCATGGCACCACGCGTTGCGAAGATGATGGCGAGAACCGTGGCGACACCGATAAGGCCAAGAACCAGGAGGCCAGAGACGACGACAGTACCAGCCATGGTGTTGAGCTGCTGGCGCCAGGCGGCATGGGTATCAAGACTTGCGCCATTGATCGCCTGCAGGTTGCGCTGCAATTGCTCGATATCGGCGTCGACCGGATCGGCCAGTTGAACGACGATCAGGCGTGGAATGGCGATGGCGGACAGGTCAAGACCGGCGCCAAGCCAGGGCTCCAGCAAAGCCTGGCTTTCGGCCATGCTGAGGGCGCGAGCTCCGGCGACGCCGGGCGTCGTTTCCGCCAAGGTGACGGCGGTGCGCAAATTGCTTTCCATGATCTCGCCCTCGACCGGGCGGATCTGGATGGTCATCTCGCGTCCGACATCGGCCGACCAGGCGATGGCCGACTTTTGCACGAGAACTACCCCGCCCAGGGTCACGGCCGACAGAAACGCCATGATGGTGATCAGCAAAAGCAGGGTTCGTCCGGCCACCGAATGCTCCGGCACGATGGGTGCGGCGCCGGCGCGGCGGGGCAGGGGAACCCAGTTGGGCAGGCGAGACAACAGGCTCCTAGTCATGGATGGTCAGTGTCCCCTTGTTGAGCACCATGCGCGGATAGGAGAAGCGATCGAGCAAGGGCAGTTCGTGGGTCGCCAGAATGATCGTCATGCCCAAGGTGCGGTTGAGCTCGGCAAAGAGGTGAACGAGGCGGCTCGACAGATCTGGATCGACATTGCCGGTCGGCTCGTCGGCCAACAGGATCTTGGGGCGCGCGATAACGGCTCGGGCAATGGCGGCACGCTGCTTTTCACCGCCGGAGAGAACAGTGGGCAGCGCATGCATGCGCTCGCCAAGGCCGACCCATTCGAGCAGTTCAGTGACATTGGGCCGGTATTCGCTTTCCGGCTGGCCAAGGACGCGCAGCGGCAAAGCGACATTCTCGAAGGTCGTCAGGTGATCAAGGAGGCGAAATTCCTGAAAGACGATGCCGATATGGCGGCGCATCTGAAGGAGGCTGTCGCGGTCGAGCTTGCCCACGTCCTCGTTGAACATGGTGACCTTGCCGCGGCTGGGCTTGAGCGAAAGCAGAAGCAAGCGCAGCAGGCTGGTTTTGCCCGAGCCCGAGGGGCCGGTCAAAAAGTGGAACGAGCCGGGCTCGACAGAGAAGTTGAGGTCGCGGAGGATTTCCGGACCATTGCCATAGCGCAGGCCGACATCGGCGAATTCGATCAAGAACGGGTGCTCCCAGCTCGTCCAGTGGTCTTGCCCAGGCAAGGCGAATCAAAGACCGGGCCATCATAGCAGTGGTCGCCGGTCTCGGCGGCATCGCACCCGCTTTGGACGGGGGAAAGCGGCACAATTGTGGTCTGGCATGGATTTGAGGAGTTTTAACCCGGTGCCGGTTAGGGTCGAGCCAACGCCTTGCTCGTATCAGCCGGTTCCATGATCATCACCTGCCCCAACTGCCAGACACAATATCAGGTGACCTATGAAGCCATCGGCTCGGCGGGTCGCAAGGTGCAGTGCGCAAATTGCCAGAAATCCTGGAAGCAGGCGGCGATGCCCGATGTCACCCCGCGCAAGCCGGAGCTGCGGATCGTCGATCCGGTCGATGCCGAATCGGACCGGCTGTTCGATGCCATCGAAGAAGAGGCGCTCGACCGGGCCCTTGCCGAGGAAGAGCAGGCGAGCAGCCCAGAGGGAGCGGGTTCGAGCGATCCGGTCCTGCCCGCCAAAGGGAGTAAGCGCCAATCGGCGGCCGAACTGCAGGAGCGACAAAAGGCATTTTCGCGGCGGCAGCGGGCCATGGTGTCGCGCCTGCCCATGGCGCGCCTGCGTCTGGGGGCACGGATCGTCAGCGGAACGCTGCTGGCGCTGATCGTGCTCGGCGGCTATTTCGGCCGGGTCCAGATCGTCGAGCGCGTTCCCGACATGGCCGGGGTTTATGCCTCGATCGGACTTGGGGTGAATGTCCAGGGGCTCGAGATCGAGAACCTGCAATCGAGCCGATCCATAGCCGATGGACGGCCGGTGCTGGTCGTCTCGGCGCAGATCGTGGGCGTGATGCCGCGGCCGGTCTCGGTGCCGCCGGTTTTGGTGAGCCTGCTCGATGATACGGGGCACGCAGTTTATGAATGGAGCGTCACGCCGCGCGTGCGCGATCTGATGGCGGGGGAACGCGCAACCTTTGACACGCGTCTGCCCTTGCCCCCGTCGGACGCTTCGCGGGTTCGCCTCAGCTTCGGCGGAGCACGTTCAGGCGCCAATGGCAGCGAGGATGCCGATGCAGTCGCGCGTGCAGCCGACCAAGGCACAGAGACACAGCAACCGGTTATGGCCGAAGGGCATGAGGCTGAGCATCATGCGGCCGCACCCCATGGGGCCAGCAGTCACGACGCCCAGGAGCATGCGGTGGAAACGCCTGTTGAAGCGCACGCGCCTGCGGTTCACCACTGAGTTCTAAGTTCCTATATTGACGCTGTGGCGGCCCGTTAGGGGCGTCATCGAGCCGGCCCGCAGCCCCCGGAGACATTCCATGGCCCGCATTCTCGTCGCCGAAGACGATCCTTCTGTCCGCGCTTTCGTGGTGAGTGCGCTTACCATGAAGGGCCACGAGGTCGTGGCCGAAGAAGATGGTGGATTGGCCGCCGAAACCATGGAAGCTGAAGGCGGGCGCTTCGACCTGCTTTTGTCCGATATCAAGATGCCGGTGATGGACGGGATCGCCCTGGCGCTGCAGGTGGGCGCGGCCTTTCCCGATGTGACCATCGTGCTGATGACGGGCTTCGCCGACCAGCGCGAACGCGCGCATGGGCTCGAGGCACTGGTTTACGATGTGATCGTCAAGCCATTTACGCTGGCCGATCTGCTCGCCAAAGTGGATGACGCACTCGAAGGGCGGCCGGTGGAAGTCCTGTCGCTGGCGCGTCAGGCGCGCGAAGACTAGGTGGATTGAGTTCAAATCCAGCTCGGCACAGAATCGAGTGCCAGCAGTTCCTCGATGCTCTTTCTCGGGCGGATGACATGCCAGCGGGACCCATCGACGAGCACTTCGGGGACGAGGGGGCGTGAATTGTAGGTGGAGGCCATCACCGCCCCATAAGCCCCCGCGCTCATGATCGAGAGCAGATCGCCTTCCTTGACGCCGGGAATGGTGCGGCCCTTGGCAAGGTAATCGCCGGTTTCGCAGACGGGGCCAACGATGTCGCCGGTGATGGGCGGCAAATTGGACTGGTTGACGAGTTCAACGTCGTGATGGGCTTCGTAAAGGGTGGGGCGGATCAGATCGTTCATCGCAGCATCGACGATGATGAAGTTGGACGAGCCTTCCTTGACATATTCAACCTTGGTGACGAGCATCCCGGCATTGCCGACGAGCAGCCGCCCCGGTTCGATGACGAGGCTGCAACCCAATTGGCCGACCTTGTCGCGGACAATAGCGGCATAGGCGGACGGGTGCGGCGGGGCATCCTCGTTCTGATTATAGGGAATGCCAAGGCCGCCACCCACATCGACATGGTGGATGGTGTGGCCATCGGCGCGCAGGGCCTCGACGAGTTCGGCCATGAGGCCAAAGGCATTGCCGAAGGGCTCGAGATCGGTGATCTGGGAGCCGATATGCATGTCGACCCCGACCGCCTCAATATTGGGAAGCGCCGCGATCCGTGCATAAACCTCTCGGGCGCGCCCAAAGGGAATGCCGAACTTGTTCTCGCTCTTGCCGGTCGAGATTTTGGCATGTGTGCGCGCATCGACGTCCGGGTTGACGCGAACCGACACGCGGGCGGTCAGGCCCATGTCGGACGCGATCATGGAGAGCCGTTCAAGCTCGGGCTCGCTTTCGACGTTGAAACACTTGATGCCGGCCGTCAGGCCCTGGCGCATTTCGGCGACGGTCTTGGCGACGCCCGAGAAGACGATTTTTTCGGCAGGAATGCCGGCGGCAAGGGCGCGCTGCAGTTCGCCGCCCGAGACGACGTCGGCGCCACAGCCTTCGCGCGCCATCAGCGTAAGAACTGCCTGGTTGGAATTGGCCTTCATGGCATAGGCCATCAGCGTCGGGATGCCCTCAAAGGCCTCGCGCACGACACGGACATGGCGGCGCAGCGTTGCCGCCGAATAGACGTAAAAGGGCGTGCCGACCTTTTCGGCAAGCTCGTTGACATTGACGTCCTCGGCGAAAAGCGTGCCGTCGCGGTGGTTGAAGTGGTGGACCAAGGCGTCATCCTCGATTGTTCCAACCGCACGATGTCACCCCGGCGCAGGCCGGGGTCTATCTTGAGATCGGGGTAATTTGCGGCATCTCAGGATGGGTCCCGGCCTGCGCCGGGATGACAGCCTGAGTGCTGGGTGGGCTTTCGGGAAAACCCCTAAGCCAAAGCCCAAAAAAACAAAAGTCAGACTTCTCGATCCGCCTCATAAACCGCTTCGATGCGGGTGGCGACGAGATGCTGCAGGCGCCAGAGGTGGGGATCGTGAAGGCCCATCTGCTCGAGATGCTCCACCGTTGAAAACAGATATTCGGCCATCGAGCCGCGGCTACCCACCGCGCTTGCCAGGACATCGGCGATCTCGGCTTCCGAAAGGCCCGAGACATAGCGCCCCGAATGGCGGTCGATGCAGAAGGTGAGGGCGCGGATCTTGCGCTCGCCCGAGCGCACCGTGACCATGCGCGGGGGGAAGGCGGTGGGCTTCCAGCCCATTTCGCGTTCGAAGAGTTTGACGAGGTTCTCGTCGCGTGCGTCGGAAGGCAGGCGATAAAGCGCCCCCTTGCACGAGCCGCCGCGATCAAGCGCGAGCATGAGCCCGGGATTCTCGTCCGAACCGCGAAAGCGGTTGTTCCAACCGAGGCAAAAGGCGCGGTGCCAGCCATGGAGGAGGCCGGTGCGCACTTCGACGAAATCGCAGGCCGGGTTCCAGATCAGCGAGCCATAGGCAAAGATCCAGACTTCCTCGTGCTCGTCCGGGCCAAAGAATTCTGCGATGGTTTCCCGATGATCGGCCTCGGTCGCTTCCGTCATGCCCTCGGGTGGCGGGGGCAGGGCCTCGACCACTATGTCGGGCTGGAGATAGGCGACATGGCGCGGGGTGAGGCGCATCTGTCGCTTTGTTTTGGGCATTCAGGGCTCCTTCTCCCATTTCGGGGAGAAGGAAAGATCTGGGCTAGTTCGGCGCTTTATTCAACACCGCCATCGCCATGGCCGCCATGCTTCTTTTTCGAGAGCGCGCGGGGCTCGTGTTCCTCCCCGGTCAGGGTCGACTTCCAGCGAGCGGCCTGGGCCAAGACATTGATGGGGGCGGTGCCGCCATAGGATTTTCGCGCCGCGACCGAGGCTTCGACGGTCAGCACCTTATGGATACGGCTGTCGATGCGGCTGTCGATGGTCTTGAAATCCTCGATGGTGAGGCCTTCGAGACCGCAATTCTTGCTTTCGGCAAGCGCGACGACCTCGCCGGTGATGTGATGGGCATCGCGGAAGGGGATGTTCAATTCACGCACCAGCCAGTCGGCGATGTCGGTCGCCGTGGAAAAGCCGGCCGAGGCCGAGGCGTGCATCTTTTCTCGGTTCGGAACCATGTCCGAAACCATGCCGGTCATGGCCGCCAGCGACAGCGAAAGCGCATCGAGCGCATCGAAGGCGACTTCCTTGTCTTCCTGCATGTCCTTGGAATAGGCGAGCGGCAGGCCCTTCATGACGACGAGGAGCGAATTCAGCGCGCCGAGGATCCGGCCGATCTTGGCGCGCACCAGTTCGGCAGCGTCCGGATTGCGCTTTTGCGGCATGATCGAGGAGCCGGTGGTGAACTTGTCCGAAAGGCGGATGAAGCCGAACTGGGCCGAGGACCAGATCACCATTTCCTCGGCAAAACGCGACAGATGCATGGCGCAAATGGCGGATGCAGCAAGGGTTTCGAGGATGAAGTCACGATCGGAAACCGCATCGAGCGAATTGGCCGTCGGCCGGTCAAAGCCGAGCGCGGTGGCGGTCATGTCGCGATCGATGGGGTAGGGTGTGCCGGCAAGGGCGGCCGAGCCCAGGGGGTTTTCATTGAGGCGCCGGCGCGCGTCCAGAAGGCGGCCCGCATCCCGGCCCAGCATTTCGACATAGGCGAGCAGATGATGGCCGAAGGTCACCGGCTGGGCGTTCTGAAGGTGTGTAAAACCGGGCAGGATGGTTTCGGCCTCTTCCTCGGCTTTGATGACGAGAGCGAGCTGCAGCGTGTGGATCTGGGCGACCAGATGATCGAGACTGTCGCGAACATAGAGCTTAAAATCGGTTGCGACCTGATCGTTGCGGCTGCGGGCGGTATGGAGGCGCCCGGCGGCATCGCCGATCTTTTCGCGCAGACGCGATTCGACGTTCATATGGATGTCTTCAAGCGAGCGCGAGAATTTGAACGTGCCGTTCTCGATTTCCGCCTCGACCTCGTCTAGACCCCTCAAAATGGCGTCGCGGTCGGCCTCGGTCAAAATGCCGCTTGCTGCAAGCATTGTCGCATGGGCCTTTGATCCGGCAATATCCTGGCGGAAGAGGCGCTGGTCGAAACCGATCGAAGCGTTGATTTCTTCCATGATGGCGTCGGGGCCGGATGCAAACCGTCCACCCCACATCTTGTTGCTCATCTTTTGCCTTTCGGAGAGACCATGTCGGACACCAGCGCACCCAATCCAAAAGGCCGGCGGAACTGGGTGCCGGTGGTGGCGCTGGGAGGTGCCGGTTTGGCGGTAGCTATAGCTTCGTGGGCCTATCTCGGCAATGCCGCCTCGGCCAACTCCTGTCCCGTGCAGTCGGCGGCAGCGCAGATCATCGATAAGGCAGCGGTGGGCGAGCTCGCTGCCGTCAACGGCACAGGCGAGGGTCGCGGCTATGCCGACATGGCCTTCAAGAGCGCCGATGGGACGGACATGACGCTGGCCGATTTTTCCGGCAAGGCGCTGCTCGTCAATTTCTGGGCGAGCTGGTGCGTGCCGTGCCGGGAGGAAATGCCCGCGCTCGATGCGATCGCGACCCAGTATAATTCGGACAGGTTCGAAGTGGTGCCGATCAATCTCGATATCGGGGAAGGTGGGCTCGCCAAGGCGCAGGAGTTCCTTGACGAGGGACAGTTCGAAAACCTGCCGCTTTTTGCCGACAACAGTTTTGCTGCCTTCGAACGCCTCAAGCGCGAGGCGGTGGCCGTCGGCCTGCCGGCAACCTTATTGCTCGATCCCGAAGCATGCGAGCTAGCGGTATTGCAGGGTCCGGCAGAGTGGCACAGCCCGGACGGCCAGGCCGTGGTCGAGGCACTGATCGGATTGCGAGGGTAAGTTCTGTCTTCCTTCTCCCCTGAGGGGAGAAGGTGGCCTTTAGGGCTGGATGAGGGGTTTAGATTGGTGGCCAGGCTGATGGGCCTTTACCCCTCACCCTAACCCTCTCCCCGAAGGGGCGAGGGGATAAGATCCAGTGTGAGGCAGGTTCTGCTCACAGTCACCAGCCTGGTCCCCTCGCCCCTTTGGGGAGAGGGTTAGGGTGAGGGGTCTTCGCCCTCAATATTTTACCCAACCAAATTACGCCGTCTTGTCGACCTGCGCGCCCTGGCCGGCCGGCAGGGCCGCCTGCGCGGGCTGGAGCAGCATGTCGAGAAGCTGGGTCTGCATGTCGTGCTGCTTCTTGACGATCGCGACCTGGATCGAATGCTGCGTCTGGGCCGTGCGCGCCGTCATCAGGCTCGAGGCGAGATCGGTATTCATGGGCAAGGTCCTGACGCAATACAGTAGACGCAGGCACCTTAGCCAACGCACGTAAAGAAAGTCTCAGCGTCCCCCGAAGAGCGCAACGCCCTGGCGGCGCATGAGCGGAGCAAGGATGATGCCGGCTAGGAAGCCGCCGATATGGGCCCACCAGGCCACGGGCTCGTCCGATCCTATGACGCCATAAAAGAGCTGCGTCGCCACCCAGAACCCCAGCATCCAGAAGGCCGGAACGGGCAGGGGAATGAGCCAGACGATGCGGGCCAGAACGAAAACCCGCGCATGGGGATAAAGGAGGATATAGGCGCCCATGACGCCGGCGACCGCACCCGACGCGCCGATCAGCGGGCCATTGCCGGACCAGTTGAACAGGAGATGGGCAAGGGCCGCGAGGACCGCGCAGGCGAGGTAAAAAACGAGAAAGCGCACATGGCCCAATGCGTCCTCGATATTGTCGCCAAACACCCAAAGAAACAGCATATTGGTCAGAAGATGCAGCCAGTCGGCATGGAGAAACGCGTAGGTGACCAGAGTTGCCCAATCGGGCAGCCAGGGGAGTGGGGCGGGATAAACATCCCGCACGACGATCGGGATCATGCCAAAGGCGGCGGCCGTGTCATTGAAGGCGGACGGCGGCTGCAGTGACTGGAACAGGAACACCAGAATGGTGAGCCCCATGAGCCCATAGGTGATGTAGGGAAAGTCGACGTGACGATGCGGATTGACGTCGTGGAGGGGCAGGAACAGCGTTTGTCTCCTCGGACCGGACCGGGGTCATCATAGATGAAGCCGGCACGTGGGGTAGGCCCTTCCGCCGTCATTGCCGGGCTTGTTCCAGCGATCCATCTTTGCGATGCATGCACCACCGGGACAAGCCCGGTGGTGACGATAAGGTTTGCCGTCTGGCCAGATGGTGTTTTTCTAGCCGCGACCGCCGAACAGAAAAAGCGCGCCGAGCAGAAGCAGGATGGCGAGCGCCTGGCCCATGACGCGTAGACGCATCAGACGCTGGCTGGTATTGGACGAGCCGCCCTTGGTCATGTTCCAAAGGCCCATGCCCAGAACGATGATCACAAACAGAAGCGCCAGCGCGATGCCGATATTGAGAAGGGTCTGCATAGGTTCTGGCTCCGTGGCGGTTCAGTTCTCAATATAGGCGCAAAGGCCCCTCGCCAAGGCGTCATAGACGGCTCGAATGCGATGGGAAGTATATAGTTCCCGGTGTGTCGTCAGCCAGACCGGCAAGGGCGGAATGGCGAGGTCTATGGGCAGCAGCACCATGCCGGGCGTCTTGCACACCAGCTTGTCCTGAGCAAAGCCGATGCCGAGGCCGGCGCGCATGAGTTCCCAGAGGTGCGGTTGGTCATCGGAACGCAGCGCGAAATTGTCCCGCGTCAGGGGAAAGCCGAGCTTTCGCGCATGGGTAATGATCGCGTCGGACCGATCAAAGCCGAGAAGATCGTGATGCCAGAGATCCTCCGCTGTCTGCGGTCGGCCGCGCCGGGCAAGATAGCTTTCATGGGCCGCAGGGTGGAGCGCGAGGTCCCCCAGATGCCGGGTCACGAGTTCGAGCTGGTTGGGGCGAAACATGCGAATGGCGATGTCCGCTTCGCGCATGAGGATGTTTTCGGCTGAATCGGAGGGCACGATTTCAAGCGCGATGCGCGGATGGAGCGCGCGGATGGCAGCGAGAATTTCGGGCAGAACATAGTTCGAGATCATGGCGCTTGCCGTGATCCGCACGGTGCCACCGGTTTCGTCCTGCGCGCCTTCGGCCATCATGGTGGCTTCCGCCAGCGCAGCCTGCGCCTTTGCTATGGGGCCATAGAGTTTGAGCGCAGTGTCGTTCGGCTTGAGGCCGGTCAGGCTGCGTTCGAATAGGGAGAGCCCGAGCTGGTCCTCGAGCTGCTCGACATGACGGCCGATCGTGGGCTGACTTGATTTGAGTGCGCGCGCGGCGCCAGACAGGGAACCATGCTCGATCACGGCGGCAAAGCTGCGCCACAAGGACCAGTCCGGCTCTCTATTCATGATTGAATATCCGATCTCGCAAATTGGCAGATCGCCATAAGAAGACGTAGCAGGCAATTCTATCTCCCGCAAGTTTTGGAGACAGTTGATGAGCAAGGGTAACGTCACGGTTTTGGGGAGCAACGGGCATATTGGACATGCCGCCATGATCGCCTTTCGCGACGCGGGATGGACGGTAACTGGCTTGGCGCGGACAAATCGAAAGCCGGTAGACGGCACGCGGTTCATTGCCGGCGATGCCGACGATGTGGCGGTGGTTCGCGGCGCGATCGCCGATGCAGATGTGGTTCTCAATGCCTTGCACCTGCGCTATGACCAATGGGGCAATGGGCGCTCGGAACGGCAGTTGCAGGTGGTGATTGACGCCTTGGGCACGAGCGGCAAGACGCTGCTCTTTCCCGGAACGATCTACAATTATCGGGCCGGAGACCGGCGCATCACCCCGGACCTGCGGCAAAGTGCCGAGGCGCCCCGCGGTGAAATTCGGATGCGGCTCGAAGGCATGCTGAAAGAGGCCTCTGCAGCCGGAAAATTCCAGACCATCATTTTGCGCGCGGGTGATTTCTTCGGGCCCGGCAACCATGGCGAATGGTTCGGCGATGCCATGCTGATGGATCTGAGCAAGGGACGGATCTACCATATGGGCCCGCTGGAGCTGGGCCATAGCTGGGCCTATCTGCCCGATCTGGCGCGTGCCTTTGCCGTTTTGGCGGAACGGCGGCAGACCCTCGCCGGGTTCGAGAATTTCCACTTTGCCGGCCACTGGGTGACCAATAGGCAGGTCATGGCGGCTATCGAGACGGCACTCGACCACCAGGTCAAGGTTGCGCCACTAGCCTGGTGGGGGCTGCGGGCGGTGGGACTGTTCAACCCGGTGATGCGCGATATCTATCGCATGCGCTATCTCTGGCACAACGAGATGGAACTGGTCGATCCGCGACTTCGGGCGATCCTGGGGGACGGTTTCGAAACGCCGTTCGAAGCGGCCGTGGCGGCAACGGTCGGGGCGCTTGTCGGGGGGAAAAAGGCGGCTTAGCGGCCCGTTCGCGAAAAGTCGGGCTGGGCTCTAGAACCCAACTGCGCGCCTGACATCGCCGGCTGTCCAACCCTCGCTGCGCAGGTCGGCGAGGGTCTGGCTGCTGCGTGATTTCGCCAGTTTCTGCCCATCGTCGCCGAGAAGAAGGCGGTGGAAATGGTAGATCGGCGTCGAAAATCCCAAAAGCATCTGCAGGAGCACGTGAATGTCGGTTGCTGCCTCCATGTCGCGGCCGCGCGTGACATGGGTGATCGCCTGGGCCGCATCGTCGACGACGACGCTGAGATGATAGCTGGTGCCCATATCCTTGCGCTGGAGCACCACATCGCCCCAGCGCTGCGGACGGGCATAGCGGATCTGCGGGCGATCGGCGAGCGTAGGGCCGATGACCGTATAGGTCAGCATGCCGGTCTCTTCGATCGCCCGCTCTGTGTCGAGCCGGAACTGAACCGGATCGCCGCGCTCAAAGCGGATGATGCGTTCGGCATTGGTTAGATGCTTGCAGGTGCCCGGATAGATCGGAGCGCCATCGGGATCCTTATCCTCGGCCCGGGCGGCGATTTCGGAGCGCGAGCAAAAACAGGGATAGATGAGATCGCGCCGGCGCAGGCGATCGGCCGCTTCGGCATAAAGGGCAAACCGTTCGGACTGGACCAGCACCGGTTCGGGCCAAGAGAGGCCGAGCCAATGGAGATCCTCGACAATGGCCTCGGTAAATTCGGGTTTACACCGGTTGATGTCGATGTCTTCGATGCGCAAATGCGCCGTGCCACCGAAATGATCGGCGGCCGCCCAGGTCACGAGCGCTGAAAGCGCGTGGCCCAGATGCAGGCGTCCATTGGGGCTCGGGGCAAAACGAAGTTGCGGTTTATCTGACATGGTTCTTGCCACTACCATCTTTGCGCCCGGCGCGTCACCGCGGATCGACACGGCCGAGGGGGTCGCAGCCCATCTCGACAATCTCATGGCCATGGTGCCGCAATTGCTGCCCATGCGCGAGCGGGTCGGGGCGGTCTTGCCGCGCGTCAATCCCAAGGGCTTTGCCGGCATGGCCAAGGTGATCTGCGGCCAGCAGCTGTCCGTGCAGAGCGCCGCAGCGATCTGGGGGCGGTTCGAACAGTTGCCGGGAGCTCTCGAGCCGCAAAGTTATCTCCTGCTTTCCGAGGAAACGGTCCGCGGCGCCGGGTTCTCGCGCGGCAAGTTTCTGGCCGTGCGCACTGTTGCCGAGACAGTTGTAGCGGGAGGCCTCAACTTTGCCGAGGTCGATGCCTTGCCGGCCGAAGACGCGATCAGGGCCCTGGTGGCGCTCAAGGGAATAGGGCCCTGGACGGCCGAGGTCTATCTGCTTTTCTGCGCCGCGCATCCCGATATTTTCCCGGCCGGGGATCTCGCCCTTCTCAAGGCGGCCCATCACGGGCTTGGCCTTGACGCACGCCCGACGATCAAGGAGATGATCGGGCTTGCGCAAGGCTGGTCGCCGCATCGCTCGGCGGCAGCGCTGTTGTTCTGGCGCTATTTTGCGCTCCTGCGCGACAAGGAAGGAATTCTGCTGTGACCAAGCTTTCCGGGCCGATGATGGCTCCCGCCAATGGCGAAGCGCCCGATAGCGCGGTGATCCTGCTCCATGGCTATGGCAGCGACGGCAATGACCTGATCGCCCTCGCCCCCCATTGGCAGCACCTCTTGCCCGGCGCGCTGTTTCTGTCCCCCAATGCCCCCGAGCCGGCGACGATGACAGGAGCGGGCCATCAATGGTTTGCCATCGACTGGTCCGGGGATCGTCTGGCCAGTCGGCAGACCGGCATCATCAAGGCGCGGCCGGTGGTCATCGAACTGCTCGAAGACCTCTGGGCGCAAACCGGGATAACGCCCGAGCGCACGATCCTTGGGGGCTTCAGCCAGGGCGCGATGATGGCGCTCCATGTCGGGCTTTCGCTTCCTGCGGACAAGAAGTTGATGGGTGTGATCGGGGTGGCCGGCGCTTTCCTGCCGTCCAAAGGCTTTGGCGGCACAGAGTTGGCCAAGCCCCCGGTCTGTCTCGTTCATGGCGATCGCGACGACGTCGTCCATCCCGAACACAGCGCGGAAGCCGCCGGCGTCCTCACCGATGCGGGCTATGATGTCAGCTATCATGTCAGTCCCGGAACCGGGCACGGCATTTCGCCGGACGGGCTGGAGTTCATTTCCGGTTTCCTCGGGCGTGTCACAGTAAAATAAGTCTTTCATCCCCGCTTCACAGGCCTGACACAAAGGGCTTAGTATAGTGGGGCTATGGACTTCACCGCTTCCCGTTTCGGGAGACTCACGTGACCATACATGTGTCGCCTGAGGCTTGTCCCGCCCTTGTGCTGAACGCCGATTTTCGGCCTCTCAGCTATTATCCGCTCTCGCTATGGTCCTGGCAGGACGCGATCAAGGCGGTGTTTCTCGAACGCGTCAACATCGTGTCGCTCTATGACACGGTGATCCACTCTCCAAGTTTCGAGATGCGCCTACCGAGCGTCGTTTCGCTCAAGGATTATGTGAAGCCGGCGCGCCATCCCGCCTTTACGCGCTTCAACGTGTTCCTGCGCGATCGCTTCCAGTGCCAATATTGCGGCTCGCGTGACGATCTGACCTTCGACCACGTCATTCCCCGCTCGAAGGGCGGGCTGACGACCTGGGAGAATGTCGTGGCCGCCTGCGCCCCTTGCAATCTGCGAAAAGCCAACCGGTTGCCGAGCGAGATCAAGATGTTCCCCCATCAAGCCCCGTTCGCCCCGACGGTGCATGATCTCCATAACAATGGCCGAGCCTTCCCGCCCAATCACCTGCATAAGAGCTGGCTCGACTATCTTTATTGGGACATCGAGCTCGAGCCGTGATCCTTGCCGAACGGTGATCCAATAACTATTATTGGGCCAGTTCAGCGGGAGAATGATTTATGCCGATCAGTGCGGATCTGGGTGCGAACCTTGAAAAGGTAGTGACCGATCTTGTCGAGACCGGGCGCTATAATTCCAAGAGCGAAGTCCTGCGCGAGGGCGTGCGTCTGGTGCAGGAGCGCGAGGCAAGGCTACGGGACTTGGAATCAAGCCTGATCGCGGCTGAAGCGGAGGCGGACCGAGACGGCTGGCTCGACGCTGATAAAGTCTTCGATGAGCTAAAATCTCGATACTCGCAAGATCGCAAAACTGCCTGATGCGCGTCGTCTTTTCTCCCAGGGCACTGCGAGATCTGAGAGACATAGGCGACTTTATCGCACTCGATAATCTACGGCGTGCCGAGACATTTATTTTCGAGCTCGAGGCTGCCTGTAGGTCGCTTTCCACCGATAGCGTTCGTTACGCTCTCCTCTAAAAGCCATAAGGCTACCGTCGCATGCCGGCTGGCCGCTAACTCGTATACTATCGGGTCACCTCAACCGAAGTCCGTATCGTTCGCGTTGTACACAGCGCCCGCGAACCGCGTGACGCCGATATCTAGCCTTTCCGCCTTGCCTGGAACACTATCGCCCCAATCAGCAGCGCCACCATGATCAGCGAAATCAGCGCATTGTAGCCTGCCAGCGATATGCCCAGAAAGCGGAACTGGACGACGTCGCAGCCGATCACAGGGGTCATGGCGTTGAGCTGGTCGAAGCTGAAGCTGTCGCCCACGCCCGAGCAGGCAGTCGGGCCGGGCCAAAAACCCCATTCGACGCCTGCGTGGTAGGATCCCATATAGGTGCCCCAGACGAAAATGCCGGTGACGATGAACATGCCCGCATACCAGAGCGGCAGCGGCAGGCGGTTCCAGAGCACAAGGATCAGCGCCAGCAGCGGCAGACCCCAATAGTAAGCCAAGCGCTGTTCAAGGCAGAGCTCGCAGGGATAAAGTCCGCCTATATATTGGCTTGCCAGGGCGGCAAGGATGGTTGCGAGGCCCAGAAGAAAAGCCAATCCGGCGGCGAGTTTATCGAGGGGACGAAAGGCGGCAAGGGCCATAGAAAGTCTCGGGTGACGCTTCGGAGAAAGGGATTAGTGCCGGTTTGTGGCGAAAGCCAGCGGCGCACGGTGTCGTGATCAGGTGTAAGGCGTGATGTCGAGCCTTGCCGCCAAATCCAAGGCGTTGGCGGGCGCGTGAAGTTTGTCTTCGTGAACGAAGTAGGCGTAAGTGTCCACGCCGCTTTTTCGCCAGCCATCCAGAGTTTGGGCGAGATTGTCGAGGTCTGCCGCTGCATATCCCTGAGCGTCGCTTCGTGCCGGCCCCTGCAGGCGGCAATAGGCGAAATCGGCCGTGAGATCCCAACGCGGATGGTCCGGGGTGTCAGCGATGACGCGAGCGACATTATGCTTGCGCAGGAGAGTGTCGACTTCTGCCGTGTCGAAACTGGCGTGACGCGTTTCGATGGCGTGCCGGAAGTTCGTATTGCCATTCGGCTCAAGATAAAGTTCGCTGTCGTCGCCGCCAGACCTTTGCGCGAGGCCCAGATAGGCATCGAGATCGTGCGGCAAAAGTTCGAGGAACGCCGAAAAGATTTCGGCGTCAAAGGCAAGATTGGGCGGCAATTGCCAGACAAAGGGCCCGAGCCGATTACCGAGTGCCAAAGGGCCCGAGGAAAGGAAACTCCCAAGCGCGTCGGTACAGTTCTTGAGCCGCTTGATATGGGTCACCAGCTGCGGACCCTTGACCGAGAACTGGAACCCTTGCGGTGTTTGCGCGGCCCATTTGCTGAAGCTTTCCGGCTTCTGACGACCACGGAAAGTGGCGTTGATTTCGATGCTGGTCAGGTGCCGGCTTGCATAGTGAAGCTCTTGCTTCTGCACGAGCCCGGGCGGAAAGAAGGTCCCCCGCCAGGGAGCAAAGACCCAGCCTGCCGTGCCGGTGCGGATCGTTCCGGTTTCGCTCATCCTGGCTCTCCTTTTGCTCATGTTTTGACGGAGGCTCGAGCGCTTGGCAATCTCTCGCGCTTGTGAGGGTGGGGCACATCGTTCAGGTAATGCTTTTTTGCCTTATTCCCCCTTATGGTGAATCAAGGGTTGCAGGGGCAGATTCGTGCGCGGGACCAAGCTATTATCGACAGCCGCCTTTGCGCTTCTGGCAAGCGCCGCTTCTGCATGCGAGGCGCTCACCATGTCCCACGGGGGTCTCGTGGTCGAGGTGACCGATGGCGACACGGTCGTGCTCGAGGACGGCCGCAAGATACGCATGATCGGTACACAGGCGCCCAAGCTGCCGCTTGGCCGGGAGGATTTCGAAACCTGGCCGCTGGCGCCTGAATCGCAGCGTGCGCTTGCCGATCTGGTATTGAACAAGCCGATCCGGCTCGGTTTTGGCGGCGAAAGGATCGACCGGCACGAGCGCGTTCTCGCCCATGTTTTCGTCGAAGCCGAAGGCGGCGAGATCTGGGCGCAGTTGTTCATGGTCGCGAGCGGACTGGCGCGGGTTTATTCCTTTCCGGACAACCGCAATTGCCTGTCGCCCTTGCTGGCCGCAGAGGCCCAGGCGCGCGTGGAACGGCTTGGCATTTGGGCCAATCCCTATTACAGCGTGCGGGCGGCGGACAGACCGGACGAATTGTTGCTTCGCGCGGGCCACTACGAATTGGTGGAAGGCAGGGTGTTGCTTGCCGACCGCGGGAGTTCTCGCGTTTTCCTCAATTTCGGCCGGTTCTGGAAAGAAGACTTCACCGCAGTTATCGAGGCTCCGGCGTTGCGCCTTTTCGAAGGCGACGGAGTTGACCCGCTGGCGCTCGAAGGGGCGCTGGTGCGGATCCGTGGATGGGTGGACGACCGGGATGGTCCGCGCATCGAGATCACCCATCCCGAGCAGATCGAGGTTTTGGCGACGCGATGACGGCGCTTGTGTCAAAGTCCATGCGCCTTGGAGCGCTTACCCTGTCGATCCTGTTCCTGTCGGCGTGCTCGTCGCTGACCGGCTCGTCGGTTGCCGTCAGCCGCACCGGCGATATGCCGGCGCCCATGGTGGTGCCCGAGGGAACCGAGCCCGATGACGTGGTGATCGGGCGCCGCGAACATCCGCGTATCATCGCTGCCTATGGTGGGGTTTATTCCGATCGCAAGGCCGAGATCATGGTGGCGCGCATCGTCGGGCGGCTGCTTGCGGCTGCCGACCAGCCCAATGCGCAGTTCCAGGTCACCATTCTCGACACTTCCGAGGTCAATGCCTTCGCCCTGCCCGGCGGCTATATCTACGTCACGCGCGGGATCCTCGCGCTCGCATCGGACACGAGCGAGCTTGCAGCGGTGCTGGCGCATGAAATCGCTCACGTGACGCTGCGCCATGCGCGCGCGCGCACGGACAAGACGCGTACGACGCAGATCGTTGATCGCGTCATCACCGGCATTTTTGGTGGCGACACCTCGACCGATGCCACCGCCAACCGCACGCGCCAATCGCTGGCTGCATTCGGCCAGGCACAGGAGCTGGAAGCGGACCGCGAGGGGATCAAGTTTGCCGGCAAGGCCGGTTTCGACCCGCAGGCTGCCGCTCGATTCCTCGGCGTCATGAGCCGGTTCGCGGCCTTTTCGGCAGGTGACCGGGCAGGGGATGATGGCTTCCTTTCGTCCCATCCGTCGACCCCGGCTCGCATTCAGACGGCCGTCGATACGGCGCGGCAGCTTTTTGGCTCATCGGGCGTGGGCGAAACTGACCGAGACGGCTATCTTGCCGCCATTTCTGGCATTGCCTTCGGCGACAGCCCTTCGCAAGGCTCGGTGGTCGGCAATAGATTCATCCATGCGGCCTCCCGGTTCACCTTCGAGGTGCCGCAGGGGTATTCGCTGCAGGTGGCGCAAAGCGCCGTGGTGGGCGTGGCTGGCGACGGCGAGGCCGTGCGCTTCGATAGCGCCGATGTGCAGCCAAACATGGCATTGACCGATTATCTCAAGTCCGGATGGATCGCCGGGCTCAAGTCCGAGACGGTCAAGTCCCATAGCTATAATGGCATCGACATGGCTTCGGGCCTGGCGCAGACAGACCAGTGGTTCTTCCGCGTGGCGGTGATGCGGCTCGACGGGGCGGTCTACCGCTTCATTTTCGCCGCCAAATCGGACAGCACGCGCTTTGCGCAGGGCGCCGAAAGCACGATCCAGAGCTTCAGGCGGACAGAGGCAGCCGATCTCAATCAGATCCGCAACATGTCGGTGCGGGTGATCACGGCCAAGCCCGGCGATACTGTGGAAACGCTTGCGCGGCAGATGGCCAATATTCCGGGCGGGCGTGAACTGTTCTTTATTCTCAACTCGCTTTATCCGGGCGATCCTGTGACTGCGGGCGCCAAGTACAAGATCGTGGCGCGGAACTGAGATCGACCGTTCCGCTGATGCGGGCCTGTAAACGGCAGCTCTTTCCGCTTCCGGTGCTTACGTGCCGGAACGCACGCTGCGCTCCGGTTCCTCCGCCTGAGCAGACTCCTGATCGATCTCCAGCGCCGATCCTTAAAGCAGATCGCACAATGCGGCGATCAATGGCTCGTCGGCGGGGGGCATGGGGTAGTCGCGCAGGGCCTGCGGACGCACCCATTTGAGCGCCTTGTGCTCGTTTGTTTGGGGCGTGCCTTGCCAGCGGCGGCAGACATAGAGCGGCATCAAGAGGTGCATGTGCTCGTAGCTATGGCTCGCAAACGACAAGGGCGCCAAACACGCCTCCTTGGTTTCCACGGCCAGTTCCTCGCGCAGTTCGCGTATCAAGGCAGCTTCGGGTGTTTCGCCCGGTTCGACCTTGCCGCCCGGAAACTCCCACATGCCTGCCATATGCTTGCCCTCGGGGCGCTGGGCGATGAGCACGCGTCGGTCGGCATCGACAAGGGCGCAGGCAACGACGAGCAGGATGGGCTTTTCGCTCATTTGGGCGCTCCCGGAATGCGGTAGTGATAGTCGTATTGGTGCGTGAACCCGAGCCCACGGTAGAGGGCTAGGGCCGCTTCGTTATCGCCCTGAACGTTAAGGGCCGCGGTTTTTGCTCCCCTTTCGTGTGCCCACGAAAGGCCGGTGCGCATCATGGCTCTGGCCAAGCCCTGACGGCGGCGGGCCGGATCGGTGACGACATTGCCGATGACGACGATCTCACTGGCGATCGCCATCAGCCCGGAGGCGACGGGCTCGCCGTTTCGGTAAACGACGATGCCGGTGGCGGGAACCGCCATGACCGAGAGCAGCGCCTTCATGCCTGCCATGGTGGCCTCGCCGTGTCCTTGCAGCTTTTGCTGAGCGGCGAGGAAGGTTGGATCCAGAAGCGGGAAGAGCTTGCCCTCGCTATCCGGTTCATGCGTGCCGAGCGGCATGGCAAGAAGATGGGATTGGTCAATCACGTCCCAGCCCGCCTCGTCGAGCGCGTCGCTGAGGGCTGGGGCGGAGAGCGGGGTGATGCGGAAGACGGGCTTTTGTCCGCGGGCGACGAGCCAGGAGCTGGCGCCGATAATGCGATCTTCGACATCGGCGTCGTCATCAGGGTCGAAGCATTGGGCTGAGTTGGCGCGCTTGGTGTAGCCGCCGGCCGCGCGGCGCACCCAATTGCCGTCCCATTTCACCTCGATTCCGGGCCAGGCTTGAAGGCCGGCACGTTCAAAGGCTTCAGCGGAAGGGAAGGACATGATGGATCCGTTTTGATGGAAGCCCCACCAGCCCGGTCCCCTATCCCCTAAGGGGCGAGGGGACCGGGCTGGTGGTCTTGAACAGATTGGGTCCCTAACGCGATGCTTCCCCTCGGCCCTCTGGGGAGAGGGTTAGGGTGAGGGACGGCAATCATCTCAACTGCGATAATCGCCATTTATGGTGATATAGCCATGGGTGAGGTCGCAGGTATAGACGGTAGCCTCGCCCTCGCCGAGCCCGAGCGAAGCGGTGATTTCGAGTTCCTCGCCCTTCATATAGGCCGAAGTTGCCGCTTCATCATAGACAGCGGCGCGCTCGCCCTTCTCGGCCACAAGAAGGTCGCCGAAGCGGATGGCAAGGCGGTCGCGATCGGCCGGTTCGCCCGCCTTGCCGACGGCCATGACGACGCGGCCCCAATTGGCATCTTCCCCGGCAATGGCGGTTTTGACGAGAGGCGAGTCGGCGATGGCCTTGGCGATGCGGAAGGCGGATGCATCGTCGGTGGCGCCTTCCACATTGACGGCAACCTGCTTGGTGGCGCCTTCGCCATCGCGCACGGTGAGAATGGCGAGTTCGAAGAGCACGTCGAAGAGGGCCTGCCCGAAGATCTCGGCGCGAGGATCATCAAGGCTTTCAAGAGGCTCAACATTGGCCTTGCCGGTTGCGAAGGCCAATAGTGTGTCGGAGGTCGAGGTGTCGCTGTCGACCGTGATCGAATTGAAGCTTTTCTGCACATGCTTTGAAAGCAGCGCCTGAAGCACGTCGGCACTGACGGGCATGTCGGTTATCACAAAGGAGAGCATGGTTGCCATGTCGGGCGCGATCATGCCCGAGCCCTTGGCGATGCCGTTGATCTTGACCTCGACGCCATCGATCTCCAGCACGGCGCCGGAAAGCTTTGGGAAGGTGTCGGTGGTCATGATTGCCTTTGCAGGCTCGATCCATGGCGTCGGCGTGAGGCGGGTCGCCGCTTCGTCAAGCACGCCTTCGAATTTGCTGGCTGGCAAGGGCTCGCCGATGACACCGGTGGACGCGAGAAAGATCTCTGCCGTAGTGCAGTCGAGCGCCTTTGCCGCGTAGTCGGCGGTCAGCTGGACGCTTTCCTTGCCCTTGGCGCCCGTGAAGGCGTTGGCATTGCCAGAGTTGACGACGAGACCACGCGCCCGCCCGCCCGGCAGGTTGGCGCGGCACCAGTCAACCGCGGCGGAAGAGCATTTTGACCGGGTGAGGACGCCTGCGGCGGTGGTTCCCTCGTCAAAGGCCATCAGGAGAACATCGGTACGGTTCTTGTACTTGATGCCCGCTTCTGCCGTTGCAAAGCGCACGCCCTCGATGGCGGGCAGGTCCGGAAAGGATTTGGGGGCAAGCGGGGAAACCGGATGGGCGGCCATGGCGGAGAAGCTCCAACGCAAACGAGATGGTTAGGGTTTGCCCGAAAGGCTGGGGGGACGCAAGGCAGGGGCCCGATGATCCCACCGCCTTGCGCGGGTTTATCGCTCAGCTGCCTGCCGGGTGCTCGGGCGCGCCATGCACCAGTTGCACATCGGGCGAATTGACGAGTGCAAGGTAGCGCTCGAACTGAACCAGCACATCGGCGATCAGCTGATCGGGCAAGAGGCCCATGATGTCGTATCCACGGCCGCCGCTCGAAAAATAGGTGCGCGCCTCATAGCGGAACTCGCGCTTGGTATCGAGCGGGGAGAAACTGGCCAGAGGCAGTTCCACCAGGCTGATCCCATAGACGAAGTCGCGGACGCCTTCGGCGGGCGAGCGCAGGAGCATGGAGCCGTCCGGTTCCTGCTCGACCGTGGCGGGGCGGCCGCGCTTGGTCAGCTCCTCGGCGACCTGATCGAGAGCGGGCCTGGCCTTCTTGCCCATGAATTCGAGCACTTCGCGCTTGGTCGGGGCTTTGAGCATAAGCGCCAGGCGTCGCTGCCAGGTGAGGCCCGCGCCGGGCTGGGCGGGAATGGCCCCTGGTTGAACCTCATGGGCATATTGCTGGGCAAGATCTGCCTTCATCCCAATAATCAGTGACAGCACCAGAGCCAGCATGACAAAGGTGAACGGCAGGGCGGTGGCGATGGTGGCCGACTGCAGCGCGCCCAGGCCGCCCGCCAGAAGCAGACTGCCCGCCACGACCCCCTCCATGACGCACCAGAACACACGCTGCGCGGTGGTGGTCTCGGTCTCGCCCCCTGCGGCGATGGAGTCGATCACGAGCGATCCTGAATCGGAGGAGGTGATGAAAAAGATCGCGACCAGCAGAATGGCGAGGGTCGAGGTGATGCCGGTGAACGGCAGATAGGTGAAGAAGTCGAACAGGCCCGTCGAGACATCATTGGCGATGGCCTGGCCAAGTTCCCCTGCGGCTATCCCCGTGTCGATGAAAATCGCGGTATTGCCGAATACTGTCATCCAGAAAAAGGTGAAGCCAGCCGGGATGAAGAGCACGGCGCAGACGAATTCGCGTACGGTCCGGCCACGGGAGATCCGGGCAATGAACATGCCGACAAAGGGCGACCAGGAAATCCACCAGGCCCAGTAAAACAGCGTCCAGGCATCGATCCATGGCGTAGGATTATAGGCGTAGATATTGAAGGTGCGCAGAACCAGCTGGTCGAAATAAAGGCCGAGATTTTGCACGAAGTCGCGGAACAGCTCGGCGGTGGGGCCGACGAAGAGCACGAACATCATCAGCAGAATGGCAACGACGAGGTTGGTTTCAGAAAGGATCCGCACGCCCTTATCGAGGCCGGTCACGACCGAAATGGTGGCTAGACCCGTAACCACGGCGATCAGCGGCAGCTGAACGATAGGGCCAACCGGAAATCCAAGAAGATAGGAGAGTCCGGCGTTGATCTGGGTCACGCCGGTGCCGAGCGAGGTGGCAATGCCGAACATGGTGCCGACAATGGCGAAGATGTCCACCGCGTGCCCGATGGGCCCATTGATACGCTCCTTGAGCAGCGGATAAAGGCCGGAGCGGATGGTGAGCGGCAGATTATAGCGGTAGCCGAAATAGGCCAGCGACAGACCCACCACGGCATAAACGGCCCACGCATGGATGCCCCAGTGGAAGAAGGTGACGCTCATGGCTTCGCGCATCGCCGGGATGCTGCGCGGCTCGGCGGTGGGCGGCACCATGAAGTGGGTCATGGGTTCGCCCACCGCATAGAACATCAGCCCGATCCCCATGCCGGCGGCAAAGAGCATGGCGATCCAGGAAACGAATTTGAAGTCCGGCGTCGAGTCGTCAGGGCCAAGCTTGAGCCTGCCGAAACGGCCGAGGCAAAGAAGCAGGACGGTGACAAGGAAAATGCCAACGGCCAGCAGGTAGAGCCAGCCGAAGCTCGTTAGAATGCTCGATTGCAAGCTCCCGAAAATCTCATCGGCCTGACTGGGAAAGACCACCCCTACGGTGGCGAATAGGCCGATGATGATGACGGAGCCGAAGAAAACCGGCTTGTTGATGACGAAGGGCTTGACCATGACGCTGACCTGTTGACGCTTTGTGAAGCGGATCGCGCCGCCCCTTGAGGTCCTAAAGCCTCAGCAGGGGAGGCAGGTTCCGTCTTGAGGCGAGGGGCACGGTCAGATCGGTTAACCTGTGTTAGTCGGCATTGGACAGGCACGGTTCGTCTGGGCGGGCAGAAACAGAGGCAGCGTAGCGGTGGCGCACGCTTGCCGACACGAAAAAGCCACCCGGCGGAACCGGATGGCTGAATGTCTTCTGAAGTCCGGGAAGATTACTGCTGCGCGGCGCCGCTTTCGGCAGCCTCGCGCGCTGCAGCCTGGGCGGCGTCCTGCGCATCGAGCGTCGCCTTGAGGTCAGGATCTTCCACTTCGATGGTGACGTTGGACATCAGCTCTTCGACCCGGTCGTTGAAGGCACGCATCAGAACCTGCTGCTGAACCTGCGGCGCAACCTGCTCGAAGGCAGGCGGCTGGCTCATGCGCTTTTCCTCGAGCTTGATGATATGCCAGCCGAACTGGGACTGGACCGGCTCGGAGACGTCGCCGGGATTGGCAAGGGCGAAGGCAGCGGTTTCAAACTCGGGCACCATCATGCCCTGGCCGAAAAAGCCGAGATCACCACCATTCGCGCCTGAACCGGGGTCGATGGACTTTTCACCCGCGATGGCAGCGAAATCGCCGCCAGCGGTCAGTTCCGCCTCGATGGCGTCGGCTTCTTCCTTGGTCTCGACCAGAATATGGCTGGCGCGAATTTCCTCGGTCGGCTGGAACTGGCCTGCAAACGCGTCATATTCGGCGCGGACCGCTTCCTCGGTCACCTGGGCGGCGATCTCGTCGGCGAAATAGGCGCGGCGCAGGGCGCGTTCCTCAAGGTAGTTGCGGCGCTGGGCGAAAAGCTCGGTCTGGTCCATGCCGGCCTCGCGCGCCGCACCGGCCATCACCTTCATGTCGATCAGGACGCGCAAAAGAAAGGCGCGGCGTTCTTCGGCCGGCATCTGCGCCAGATCCTGGGCCAGGTCCTCGGCGGCAAAGCTGAGATCGGCCTCGGTGATCGGTTCGCCGCTGACGGTTGCGACAACCGTATCGGGAGCCGTCTCCGCGGTGGTGGTCGTCGCCTCGGGCGCAGCGGCCTCCTGGGCAAAAGCACCGGCCGCCGGGGCGGCAACAAGCAGGGCGGCAAGGCAAAGGCTGCGCAGCAGGGGCGAGGAAAGGGTCTTCATGAGCGTCCTGGATCTCCTTGGCCGGCCGGAAACGACCGGATTGTCTATCGGGCGTGGGGTCGCCCGCTGTCGGTGGGACGTTGCCTCACACAACAAGGGGGCCAAATTGTGCCAGTTTCCGGCACTCCGCAATGGGTGAAGGGGAGGCGCCCGGCGCCCGGCCGGCAAGGTGTCGCCCATTTCGCCCACATTGACAAGACATGACCCCACTCTTACATCTCAGCCGCTTTTCAAAGCGTGGAGCCGGGCATGATCCCGCCTGTTCTCCACCGATCAATCCACACGGGGAGCCAACAGGCCTTCCCAACAGTTGTGACGAGGCGAGACGGGGCCGTGGGCGCCCGCAAGGCAAGCCGCCCGCCCCCTTCGCCGCGAAGTCGAAATTGAAGGAAGATAACGAATGGCTCTTGCTGCGCTCGCCCGGAAAATTTTCGGGTCGCCGTCTGACCGACAGGTCAAGCGCTATCAGGGCAAGGTGGCAGCGATTAACGCGCTCGAGCCCGAACTGGCCAAGCTGACCGACGACGAACTCAGGGCCCGTACGGCCGAGTTCAAGGCGCAGATCGAAAAGGGTGCAACGGTGGACGACATTCTCGTCCCTGCCTTTGCCACCGTGCGCGAGGCCAGCAAGCGCGTACTCGGCATGCGCCACTTCGACGTGCAGCTGATCGGGGGCATGGTGCTCAACGATCGCGCCATTGCCGAAATGCGCACCGGTGAAGGCAAGACGCTGGTGGCAACACTGGCCGTCTATCTCAATGCCCTGACCGGCAATGGCGTTCACGTGGTCACGGTCAACGACTATCTGGCGCGGCGCGATGCGAGCTGGATGGGCCAGATCTACAACTTCCTCGGGCTTTCGACCGGCATCATTGTTCATGGCTTGTCAGACCAGGAGCGCCGCGCAAGCTATGCTGCTGACATCACTTACGGCACCAACAACGAATTCGGCTTCGACTATCTGCGCGATAACATGAAGTATGCGCGCACCCAGATGGTCCAGCGTGGCCATGCCTATGCGATCGTCGACGAAGTGGACTCGATCCTTGTCGATGAAGCGCGCACGCCGCTGATCATTTCGGGCCCGTCCGAGGATCGGTCCGAACTCTACATCAAGATCAACGCCCTTATGCCCATCATCGGAGAAGGCGATTTCGAGCTCGATGAAAAGCATCGCGCCGCGACCTTTACCGACCAGGGCGTCGAAAAGCTTGAAGCGGCGCTTGCCGAAGCGGGGCTGCTCAAGAGTGCCTCCATGTATGACGTGGAAAACGTCGCACTGGTGCACCACGCCAATTCGGCCCTCCGGGCGCATAAGCTCTTCCGCCGCGACAAGGACTATATCGTGCGCGACACCCCGCAAGGCGGGGAAGTTGTGATCATCGACGAATTCTCGGGCCGCATGATGCCGGGCCGCCGGTATTCGGAAGGCCTGCACCAGGCCCTTGAAGCCAAAGAAAACGTCAAGATCCAGTCTGAGAACCAGACGCTGGCCTCGATCACCTTCCAGAACTATTTCCGCCTTTACAAGAAGCTGGCGGGCATGACCGGTACGGCGGCGACCGAAGCGGAAGAATTCGCCGACATCTATAACCTGGGCGTGGTCACCATCCCCACCAACCTGCCGATCCAGCGTATCGACGAGGACGACGCGATCTATCGCACGGCGGCGGAAAAGTTCGATGCCATTGCCGAGCTGATCAAGGAATGCCAGGAGCGGGGCCAGCCAGTGCTCGTGGGCACGACCTCGATCGAAAAATCGGAAATGCTGGCCGATATCCTGCGCACCAAGAACGTTGGGCAGATGAACGTGCTCAATGCGCGTCACCACGAGCAGGAAGCCTTTATCGTAGCCGATGCGGGCTTGCCGGGCGCGATCACCATCGCCACCAACATGGCTGGCCGCGGCACCGACATTCAGCTCGGTGGCAACCTTGAAATGCGCATTGAGCGCGAAGCCAAGGACCTTGAAGGCGAGGCGCGCGAGGCCAAGATTGCCGAGATCAAGGCCAAGATCGCCGACGAAAAGCAAAAGGCGCTCGCGGCCGGTGGCCTGATGGTGATCGGCACCGAGCGGCATGAATCGCGCCGCATCGACAACCAGCTGCGTGGCCGTTCCGGTCGCCAGGGCGACCCTGGGCACTCGAAATTCTTCCTGTCCCTGCAGGACGACCTGATGCGCATCTTCCCGGTGGAATCCATGGATTCCATGCTGGGCAAGCTCGGCCTCGAGCAGGGCGAAAGCATCACCCACCCCTGGGTCACAAAAGCGATCGAACGCGCCCAGGGCAAGGTCGAGGCGCGCAACTTCGACATCCGCAAGAACATCCTTAAGTATGACGACGTGATGAACGATCAGCGCAAGGTGATTTTCGAGCAGCGTCTCGAATTCATGGATGCCGAGGATGTCAGCGAGACCATCACCGAGATGCGTCACGATGTGGTCGACAACATCGTCTCCAAGGCCATTCCGCCGCGCGCCTATCCCGAACAGTGGAACAGCGAACAGCTGGAAACTGCTGCCAAGACCTATCTCAATGTCACTGTGCCGGTGAGCGCCTGGGCCCAGGAGGAGGGCATTGACGCGGAAACGGTTGAAACCCGCATTCGCGAGGCAGCGGACGCTGTCGTCTCAGATAAGGCCGCGAAATACGGCCCCGAGGTCATGCGCCAAGTCGAAAAGTCGATCCTGCTGCAGTCGATTGACGGGCTCTGGCGCGAGCATCTGGTCATGCTCGACCATCTCTCCAAGGTCGTCGGCTGGCGCGGCATCGCCCAGCGCGATCCGCTCAACGAATACAAGCAGGAAGCCTATGAGCTCTTCCAAAGCCTGCTGGCCAATCTGCGCGAACTCGTTACGACCCAGATGAGCCATATCGAAATCCAGATGCGCCAGCCCGAGCCGCCTCCGGCAATCGACACCGCGGCGCTCGAAACCACCCATATCGATCCGCAGACCGGCGAAAACGATGCGGTGGGCGATGATTCCGACCTTGGCGCGCTGCCCCCGCTCGATCCCAAGCTGCTCGTGGGTCTGTCGCGCAATGCGCCATGCCCCTGCGGGTCGGGCAAGAAGGTCAAGCACTGCCACGGGGCTTTTATTTGATTTTAAGTTTCTGGGCTCCGGGATTTCCGGAGCCCTTTTTTTGTTGGGGTCTTTCCCAACCACCGCATTTCCTGCTCCCCTGGCGGGAGAAGGTGCCCGAAGGGGGGATTAGGGTTATGGCGCTTTCACCTGCCGCAGCGCGTGTGGAGATAACCCCTCACCCTGCAATCCTGCTGGACGCAGAATTGCTGTCCCTCTCCCACAGGGGCGAGGGGAGTGCGGGGGTGGCCGAAGTATTAATCCAGCAGCGCAAACTCAAGCAGCATCTGGCGCTGCCAGTCGTTGAAATTGTTGTCCGAGCCGATGAGGATGCGGGTTTCGCCACCAGGGCTCGTGTGCACCATCAGCGATTCCATGTTGTCGATCTCCCCGCCTTCGGCCGAGAGCAGCAACTCCCCACGCATCAAATTGCCGGGGCGCACCTCGGCGGCCGGAACGCGCCGCAGGTTCATCACGAAGCTGAAGAGAGCCACACCGCGTTCGAGCACCAGCAGGTCACCATTGGGCAGGAAGGCGCAGTCGGTCGGATTGACTATGGGCGAATTGACGTACGTCACCGGGCCCTTGTCCGCGTTGCCGAGAAAGTGGCCGCGATGGTTGCCGTTCTCGTCGAGCGCTTCTTCGGTCAAAAGCAGCGTCGAGCCGGCGATGGGTGAGGCCGGAGGGGCGATGCAGATCGATTCAAGCGAGCGATTGGTCCGCAGGTCTGTGAGCCATTGCGGGATGGCGATCTCACGGGCCGGGCCGCCGGGGCGTCCATCGGTGATGGCGAAATCGGCGACACGCGTGAGGTTCTCGAAGCTGACACGCACCGCGGTCGGTACGCCTTCGCGGTAGATGGTGTCCATGCCTTCGGCATCGCGCGCATACTGACGGGGCAGGGGTTGCCCACCCGAATTTTGTATCGGCTCCATGGTGACGCCGATCAGGCTTAGGAGCCGATCGGCCTCATCATAGGCGAGTTTGCCCGAGACGAACTGGCCGCGATCGGTAACAAGGGCGATCGACTGGTTGGGTCCGGTGACGGTGATGCTCGACAGCCCGCCGAACATGTCGTTCTGCGCTTGCAGCGTCAGGCCGCCGCGAAATATCAATTTGTCGACCTGTCCGTCGACGTCGACGCCCTTGAAGCGCGTCACCTGGGCTGCGCTGACCGTCACGTCGATGGCTGCGGCCGGCTGGGCCACAAGTGCGACACAGAGGAGGCCGGCAGCCCAGCGCGAGGCCATCAGCGGCCGCGGCGCCTGGCCTGGGCGGGCAATTCCTCGTCGAACAGAGCAGCGAGTTCGTCGGTCAAGGCGCCCGCCAATTCCTCAGCATCGAGCAGGGTCACGGCACGACGATAATAGCGCGTCACGTCGTGGCCGATACCAACAGCAACCAGCTGAATGGGCGAACGGGTTTCGATATCCTCGATGACCTGGCGCAAATGCGCCTCGAGATAGTTGCCGGCATTGACCGATTGCGTGGAATCATCGACCGGCGCGCCGTCGGAAATCACCATGAGGATGCGGCGCTGCTCGGGGCGGGCCATCAGGCGCTTGCGCGCCCATTCGAGCGCTTCGCCGTCGATATTCTCCTTCAAGAGGCCCTCGCGCATCATCAGCCCGAGATTGCGCCGCGCATGGCGCCAAGGCTCGTCAGCAGCCTTGTAGACGATGTGGCGGACATCGTTGACGCGGCCTGGATTGGGCGGGCGATTGGCTTCCAACCACGCTTCGCGCGACTTGCCGCCCTTCCAGGCGCGAGTGGTGAAGCCGAGGATTTCGACCTTGACGCCGCAGCGCTCCAGCGTACGCGCCAGGATGTCCCCGCAAATGGCTGCAATGGTGATCGGCCGGCCGCGCATGGAGCCGGAATTGTCTATAAGAAGCGTAACGACCGTATCGCGGAAATCGGTGTCGTTCTCGACCTTGAAGCTCAGCGCCTGCAGCGGATCGGTGACGACCCGGGTCAGGCGCGCAGTGTCGAGGAGCCCTTCTTCGAGATCGAACTGCCAGCTCCGGTTCTGCTTGGCCATCAGGCGGCGCTGCAGCTTGTTGGCAAGCCGCGCGACGGCGCCGGCCAGATTTTCGAGCTGCTTGTCGAGCAGGGTCCGCAATTGGTCGAGTTCGTCGGGCGGGCAGAGTTCGGCGGCCTTGACGATTTCGTCGAACTTTGTGGTGAAGACCTTGTAGTTGAACTGATTGGAAAGCCGCTCGCCGCCATCCTTTGCGGGCGGGGGCATGGGTGCGTCTTCGCCTGCCTCGGCTTCCGCATCATCGTCGGTGTCGGCCATATCGGCTTCCATGCCTTCGACATCGCCGGTTTCTTCGCTTTCCCCGGCCTGCTGGTCGTCTTCGGCCTCGGACTGCTCGTTTTCGCCTTCACCCTGTTCGGGTGATTGATCCGAGCCCTGCGCCTGTTCGGGCTGGCTATCATTGGCTTCGTCTTCATCGGAAGCGTCGGGATCATCCATGTCGCTTTCGGCGATCAGGTTGAGATCGCGCAGGACGGCGCGCACCGCCTTTGAGAATTCCTCCTGGTCCTCATAGGTGGCGAGGAGCTTTTCGATCGAGGGCGCGGCCTTTGTTTCTATCTCCTTGCGCCAGAGGTCGACAAGCGCGTGGCCCGAGGGCGGAACCGGCACACCGGCGAGCTTTTCGCGCAGCATCAGCCCCAGCGCCTCGGCGAGCGGCGCGTCTGCCTTATCGTCGACTTCGGCGAAATTGGCGCGGAACAGCCGGTCTTCCAGCATTTCGTGGATATTGCCGCTCATGCCGGGCATGCGGATGACGCCAAGTGACTCGACTCGCGCCTGCTCGAGCGCGTCAAAGGCCGCACGGGCCTGCGGATCCATGGGGGCGCGCTTGCGATGGGATTCAGGGTTATGGCTTGCAAGACGCATCGCCATGGCGTCGCCCTGGCCACGGGCGATGGCGATGTCGCGCTTGGTGGGCAGGCGCGGCAGGTTGGCGATGCGCGCCTTGTCGGAGGTCAGAAGCGGCCGGTCGGCGGTGAAGGTCACCTCCAGCTCGGGCTTGGCACCGATGGCACGGACCGTCGCGCCCATGGCCGTCTTGAAGGCCAGGGTCTGGTCGGGCTTGTTGGGCTTGCTGCGCGGGGGCTGTGCCATGGTCAGTTCCGGTCGGTCTCAGGAGCGCGATGCGCCGCCATCAGAAGAAGTTGCGGACGGGTCTTTTCGTCGATCAAGGCTGGATTTTGCGCAATGCGCTCACCCGTGGCCGTCCACTCCTCGATCGCTCTGAGCATCAGGCCATGGCGGTGCATGGTCATGATCAGGGTCGAGAGCTTGCGATGATACTTGACGATGCCGTCGGTGATCCAGTTCGAAGTCCGTTGTCCCTCGACACCATAGTCGGTGATGGCGAAGACGCGTGTACCATCCGGGTCGGTTCGAAAATCGGGTTCGGCGCGGGCGGCCCAGATCGGGTGCTCGGTGGTTATGACGAGGTTGCCGCCGCCGGGGCCGAGGGCACGGACCACCATGGCGCAGAAACGATCAAAATCGGCAAGATAGTGGATCGCCAACGCTGAATAGACGAGATCGAACGCGCCGGCTTCCGGCTCGTAGGTCTCAAGGTTGGCCTGTTCAAACGTAATGGGCATGGTGCCCGAGCGCTCGCGGGCGACGCGCAGCATGTTTTGCGAGAGATCAACGCCATGGACACGGGCGGCACCCCGCTCGATTGCATAGCGGGGAAAGGCGCCGAAGCCGCAGCCGAGATCGAGAACGCTCAAGCCATCAAGGTCCGGGAGCATAGCCTCGACATCGGACCATTCAGGCGCGCCGGCAAGGCCCAGCCGCGAGCGGGAGATCTGGCTATAGCCTTCGAAGAAGGCCGCATCATCATAGATGTTCTGGGCCATGGCTCGACTGGTCCGTGTTGCAAGGAAGGCCCCCTCACCCGGCCCTGCGGGCCGACCTCTCCCCTAGAGGGAGAGGTGTCGCTGCGCGACTTTGTTTTACTCCCACCGCTCCCAATAGGGGAGAGGTCGCCGCAAAGCGGCGGGTGAGGGGCCTTTTGTTAAGCCGTCACGGCCAGGTTCGCCGAGGATTCGGGCAGGTCTTCACCAAACACACGCTGGTAGAATTCGGCGACCACGGGGCGCTCGAGTTCGTCGCATTTGTTGAGGAAGGTGAGGCGGAACGCAAAGCCGACATCGCCGCCGAAAATCTGCGTGTTCTCGCCCCAGGTGATGACCGAACGGGGGCTCATGACGGTCGAGAGGTCGCCATTGATGAAGGCCGAGCGCGTCAGATCGGCAAGGCGCACCATGTTGGAGACGATCTTCTTGCCCTTGTCGGTTTCGGTAAAGGCTTTGTTCTTGGCGAGAACTATGCCGACTTCCTTGTCGTGGGGCAGGTAATTGAGCGTCGTCACAAGGCTCCAGCGGTCCATCTGGCCCTGGTTGATCTGCTGGGTGCCATGGTAGAGGCCCGACGTGTCGCCAAGGCCGATGGTGTTGGTGGTCGAGAACAGGCGGAAGGCCGGGTGGGGCACGATCACGCGGTTCTGGTCGAGGAGGGTCAGGCGGCCCGACTGTTCGAGCACGCGCTGGATCACGAACATCACGTCGGGGCGACCGGCGTCATATTCGTCGAAAACGAGGGCGACATTGTTCTGCACGGCCCAGGGCAGGATGCCGTCGCGGAATTCGGTGATCTGCTTGCCGTCCTTGAGAACGATGGCATCCTTGCCGACGAGGTCGATCCGGCTCACGTGGCTGTCGAGATTAACGCGGACCAAAGGCCAGTTGAGGCGGGCCGCGACCTGCTCGATATGGGTCGACTTGCCGGTGCCGTGATAGCCCTGGACCATGACGCGGCGATTGAAGGCAAAGCCTGCGAGGATCGCAAGCGTGGTGTTGCGGTCGAAAAGATAGTCCGGATCGATCGGCGGCACGTGATCGGTGCGCTCCCCGTAACCCTTGACCACCATATCGGTATCGATGCCGAAAAGGTCGCGGGCCTTATATTCGGTGTCGGGCAGATTGGTGAACTCGGTCATGGCAAGGGCTCGTGGATCAAGGATTTTTCGTGAAGGCAGGAGGCGCATTCGCCCCCGGCTCTATAGCAGCATTGCAAGAGTGCTGATAGCCAAAGTCTCATAGCGATGAGGGTGGCCTAGCGGACGACAAAGCCCATTTTCTTGAGGTGAGAATAGGCCGCAATGATGGTGCGCAGCTTTTCTTCCGAAGATCGGTCGCCGCCATTGACGTCGGGGTGGTGGATCTTGACCAGGTTCTTGTAGGCGGCCTTGATCTCGTCGGACTTGGCATGCTTGGAAAAGCCCAGTGCCTCGAGGGCACGGCGATCGTTTTCGTTGAGCGGCTTGACCCGCTCGGTCGCGGGGCGCTTGCTCTGCTGATAGCGATAGCGGGCGAAAACGCCGAACGGGTCGCCATATTTGTCGCCCGGGCGGGTGCTCGCCTGGCGCCCGGCTGCGCGGGCGTTCTGCGGATTGCCGGTGGCAAAGCTCGAGCGCGACTCCGCCTGGGGCGGGGTATGAAGCGCCTCGTCCAGTTCCTCGGGGCTCATGCCGGCGAAGAAATTGAACGCCTTGTTGTAGTGGCGGACGTGTTCGAGGCAGAAGTGATGGTATTCGCCGCTGCTGCGCGCGCCTTTGGGCGCACGGAACTCGCCGGCCTCTTCGCAGCCTTCCCACTCGCAGACGAATTCTGCTGGCTCGGGCTTTTCTTCCCGGCGCGGCCTGATGCGGATGGAATCAAATATCTTGGATTGCTGTTTCATAGCACCTAGGTGAAAGCCATTAGTCTTAGAACGGAGCCTGTCCATGACCATAAGGGACACGATCATAGCAAAGCTTACCGCGCAGTTCTCGCCCCTTAGCCTCGAAGTGATCGATGAATCGAACAAGCATCGAGGCCATGCCGGCTGGCGCGAAGGGGGCGAGACCCATTTCCGGGTCAGAATCGCGACCCGCAATCTTGACGGTTTGAGCCGCGTGGCGCAACACCGCGCGATTTTTCAAGTGCTGGATCAAGAGCTCAAGGACCGCGTCCATGCGCTCAATATCGAGGTTTTGCCCGCTATTCCGGCTGAGCCGAAATCTTGACCTTGGCGACGCGCTGACGATCGCGCTCCAGAACCAGGAAGGTGAAGCCATGCGCCGAAATGGTAGCGCCTGGCTGGGGGATGATCTTGGCGGCATTGATCACGATGCCGGCAACCGTGTTGGCATGATCGTCGGGCAGGTTCCAGTCGAGGGCGCGGTTGATGTCGCGTATGGGGATACTGGCATCTACGATATAGCTGCCATCAGCCTGGGCGTTGATGCCGCTGACTGAGACATCGTCGGGCTCGTCGTGTTCGTCCGAGATGTCGCCCACGATTTCTTCGATGATGTCCTCGAGCGTTACGAGACCCTCGAGGTCTCCATATTCGTCGAGCACCAAGGCCATGTGCGACTTGCCCTTGAGAAAGCTCGCCAGCTGATCCTGAACGCGGGTCGATTCCGGGATGTACCAGGGCTTGTTGATCAGGTCGCGCACATTGACCTGAGTGAGATCGCCCTTGGCGGCCATCACGGCGCGCAGCATATCCTTGCTGTGCAGAATGCCCACGATATCGTCGGGATTGTCGTTGTAGAGCGGAATGCGCGTATAGGCGCTTTCAAGCACCGCGTTGACGAACTCTTCGACCGGCAGATTGATGTCAAGCGAAGTCATCTGCGTGCGGTGAACCATGACGTCGCTAACGACGAGGTCGCGCAGGTCAAGCAGGCCGCCGAGCATATCGCGGTCATCCTTGACGACGCCGCCTTCGGAATGAAGAAGATCGAGCGTGCCGCGGATTTCATCGTGCCCGGAAATATCGGTCTGATTGCTGGCATCAAGGCCGAAGAGGCGCAAGATGGAATTGACGATGGCCTGGACTGCAAGGGTCACGGGCGCAAAGATCACTACGATGATCCGCACGAGGGGTGCAACGCCCAGCGCGAAGCCGTCGGGACGCATCAGCGCCAAAGTCTTGGGCAGCACTTCCGAAAAAATAACGACGGCCGCGGTCATGGCGATAGTTGCATAAGCGATGCCAGCCTCCCCGAAGACGGCGATCAGAACGCTCGCCGCCAGCGTCGAGGCAAGAATGTTGACGATGTTGTTGCCCAGAAGGATCGCGCCGATCAGGCGTTCCTTTTCGCTTGTCAGCGTTTCGACCAGCATCGCGCGCTTGTCGCCCGAGCGTGCCAATTGGTGCATGCGCGCCCGCGAGGCGGCCGTCAGGGCCGTTTCCGAGCCTGAAAAGAAAAAGCTCATGGCCAGCAGCAGCACGATGCCAGCCGTGGTCAGCCAAAGTGTGAGGGTCATGGGCGCATGTCTTCTATAAAGGTTCGGACGGCGTCAGGATCGACGTTTTTCTCGATGAAGGCCTTGCCGATGCCGCGTGTCAGAATGAAGGTCAGCGCACCGCGCGAGACTTTTTTGTCCTGTGCGATGGCATGCATCAGCGTGTCGGTGGAGCCCAGCGTTCCTGGGATATCGGCCAATGTGGTAGGCAGGCCGGATTTGTGCAAGTGCGCGGCAATGCGTCCGGCATCCTGCCCCGGCGCGAAGCCCTGGCGCGCGGAAAAAGTATGGGCCAGCACCATGCCGATCGACACACCCTCACCATGAAGGAGCCGGTCGGAATAGCCGGTGTCCTTTTCCAGCGCATGGCCGAAGGTGTGGCCGAGATTGAGCAGCGCGCGAACACCGGTTTCCTTTTCATCCTCGATGACGACGCGGGCCTTGTGCGCGCAGCAGCGAGCGATGGCCTCCCCGCGTGCCGGACCGCCAGAAAAGATCTCAGCCTGATGCGCTTCGAGCCATTCGAAAAAGTCGGGGCTGTCGATTAGGCCATACTTGACCACTTCGGCATAGCCGGCGGCAAACTGGCGCTGGGAAAGGGTGTCGAGCGTCGACAGGTCCGCCAGAACCAGCTTGGGCTGGTGGAAGGCGCCGACGAGGTTCTTGCCATGGGGCGAATTGATGCCCGTCTTGCCGCCGACAGAAGAGTCGACCTGGGCCAGAAGCGTTGTCGGCATCTGAACGAAATCCATGCCGCGGCGGGTGATGGAGGCGGCAAAGCCGGCGATATCGCCGATCACCCCGCCCCCCAGCGCGATCACGAGATCGTTGCGTTCGAGCTTGGCAGCAAGCAGACCTTCCACCACCGTTTGCAGATGCTGCCAACTCTTGGTGCTTTCGCCCGACGGCACTGTGATGACGGAGAAGCCAAGGCCCGCTTTTTCAAAACTTCTGCGGAGGCGCGGCAGTTGCGCCTTTTCAACTTCGATGTCGGTGACAACGCCGAAGCGCCGGCCGGGAAAGCGCTCGGCAAGGATCGCTCCGGCATGGTCCAGCAGGTCCGGACCGATCAGGATATCATAAGCACGCTCGCCAAGAGCGACGTGAACTTTGTGTGAAATCGCGGCCATGGCGCTGCCTCTAGCGAAGGTGGTGGAGCACGGCTGCAATGACTTCGGCAGCAACGCTGTCTTGCGGCACGTCGCGGCTGAGAACGGTCACGTCGGCCTCGGCATAGATGGGATAACGGTCGTCGATCAGTTTTTGGAGTGTTTGGCGTGGATTGGCTGTTTTCAGGAGCGGCCGGTTGGAGCGGCGCGACACGCGCTCGAACAGCACATCAAGATCGGCCTTGAGCCAGACCGAGACTGCGTCGGATTTGACGAGTGCCCGTGTTTCTCCGTTGACGAAAGCGCCGCCCCCGGTTGCCAGGACCAGATCGGTTTCCTTTAGCAGTCGTTGAATGACGCGGGTTTCTCCGGCGCGAAATTCGGGTTCGCCGCGCTGCGCGAAAATCTCCGGGATGCTCATTTGCGCGGCTTTTTCGATCTCTTCGTCGCTGTCGAGGAACCGCCGGCCCAGACGCGCCGCGATCCGGCGCCCGACCGTGGTCTTGCCCGCCCCCATCATGCCCACCAGCACGAGCGGACGATCGCCCAGGCGCTCAACAAGTGCCTTGGCGCGCTGCGACCGCCCGCCAGTGTCCGTTTTGCTCAACTCGCCCTCCGAATTCTGTGAGGGGTTGAACCGGTCCGGATGCACGCTGTCAAGCCAAACGCGATTTTGCCTACCCCTCGGAAACCTTTCTATGGCAAAGTTTTGCTGCCATTGCCGACCGGGAAGCTTATGCCGACACTTTTTCGCCTCTTGATCACACTCGTTTTCCTTGGCGGCCTCGCCTATGCGGGGATGTTCGCGCTGGTTTCCTTTGTCGAGCCCGAGCCCAAGGAAGTGGCTGTGCGCATTCCCACGCGCGAGTTGTTGGGCGAGACCGCTCCGACCCGGCCTGCCGGCCTGCCGACGCCGAACGTGACCAGCACGCCGGCCGAGGCGCCGGCCCAATGAGCCACCTGGTGGGCGCCTTTCTTGAAATGATGAGCGCCGAGCGGGGCGCGGCGGCCAATACGATTGCCGCTTACCGGCGGGACCTCGCCAGCTATGCCGGTTTTGTGGCGGGCAAAAAGCAGAGCCTGCTCGATTGTCCGCGCGAAACTGTCACCGCCTATCTCGACATGCTCAAGAACGAGGGGCTTTCTGCTTCCTCGAGCGCGCGGCACCTCTCCGCCATCCGGCAGTTTCACAAATTTTTGTGCGCCGATGGCCTTCGCGGCGATGATCCGACGCGCATTGTGGCTAGTCCCAAGACGCGGCGGCCGCTGCCCAAGGTGCTCTCGGTTGCCGAGGTCGACAAGCTCTTGTCGCTGGCCGAGGCGGAAGCCAATGCCGAGGCGAGCCCGGCCAAGCAGGAAGCCGCGCGCCGGCTCTATTGCTTACTTGAAATGCTTTATGCCACGGGGCTGCGTGTCTCGGAGCTGGTCTCGCTCAAGCGCGCCGCGGTGATGCGCGATTCCAGCTTCATCACCGTAACCGGCAAGGGGCAGAAGGAGCGGATCGTTCCCATGAACGATAAGGCCCGCGACGCGGTCCGTGCCTGGGTCGCAACGCTCGAGCCCGGACCATGGCTCTTTCCGGCCAAGGGGGAAATCGGGCATCTGGCCCGCCAGGTTTTCGGACGCGATCTCAAGGCGCTGGCGGGGCGAGCCGGTATTTCCTCAGCCCGCGTTGCGCCTCACGTTCTTCGTCACGCCTTTGCCAGCCATCTGCTTGCAGGCGGGGCGGATCTGCGCGTCGTCCAGATGCTCTTGGGGCATTCCGATATTTCGACGACCCAGATCTACACGCATGTCCTTGACGAAAAGCTGCGTACGCTTGTCGAAACGCATCACCCCCTTGCCAATGGCTAGGTTCGAGCCTGTGGAACGCGGGAGAAAATCAAAGCATTTGGCGGGCAAAACTTGACTCGGCGTTGAACCCTCGCCACTTTCCGGCCACTTTAGGGCGCAAGAGCCGTGGCCCAGATGACAATCCGGGTCAGAACAACGACCCTTACGGGCGGGTGGGATGCAGTCTTATCTCGATTTTGAAAAGCCGGTTGCCGATCTTGAAGCCAAGATCGCCGAACTCAAATCCCTCGCTGCGACCGATCAGGCCGTCAGCATCGACGAGGAAGTGAGCCGGCTTTCTGCCCGCGCCGAAGAAGCGCTGGTGGAAATCTACAAAAAGCTGACCCCCTGGCAAAAGACCCAGGTGGCGCGTCACCCCCAGCGCCCACATTTCTCCGATTATGTCGATGCGCTGATCACCGAGTGGACCCCGCTCGCCGGCGACCGCAAGTTTGGTGAAGATGGCGCCCTGCAGGCCGGCTTCGGCCGCTTCAACGGGCAGTCCGTCGCCATTCTGGGCCAGGAAAAGGGCAATTCCACCGAGACGCGCCTCAAGCACAATTTCGGCATGGCCAATCCCGAGGGCTATCGCAAGGCCGTCCGCATCATGGACATGGCCGACCGCTTCAACATTCCGGTGATCTCATTCGTCGACACGGCCGGCGCTTATCCCGGCATTGGTGCGGAAGAGCGCGGCCAGGCCGAAGCCATTGCCCGCTCGACCGAAAAGGGTCTCGAACTCGGCGTGCCGAACATCGCTATCGTCATCGGCGAGGGCGGCTCGGGTGGCGCCATTGCCATTGCGACGGCCAATCGCGTGCTGATGCTGGAAAACGCGATCTATTCGGTAATTTCGCCCGAAGCGGGCGCTTCGATCCTCTTCCGCGACGCCGCCAAGGCGCAGGACATGGCGACGGCCCAGAAGATCACGGCCCAGGATCTCCTCTCCTTCCGCGTTATCGACGGCATCATCCCCGAACCCACCGGGGGCGCCCATCGTCACCATGGCTCGGTGATGGATTCGACCCGAGGCGCGATCTCGGACTTTCTGAGTGAATTCGCCGGCAAGTCTCGGCTCGAAACGCGCGAGCATCGCCGGGAGAAGTTCCTCGCGATCGGGACCAATATTTAGTCTTTTCCGGGAAACATGCCGGGCATCACTGCTGCTTTCTGAAGCTTGTGCGGGATCATGGGGCCTTTCACTCCGCCATCAAGGATGAGGCGGAGTTTCGCGTTCGGTCTTCCGCCCTTCAGACTTCCCGCCGGCGTGACCCCAGGGTTTTTGCGGAAGTAGCGCGGCAGGGCAGGAGTGCGGTGTCTTCCAACATGGCTCGCCGTGCACACCATTGCGTGAAAACCGTCAGCTTTTCGATGCGACGGGCGGCATGATAAGGCTTCGTTCACCCAGCCGTTTCAAGCTGCGCTAACCAATGTGCCCCGCGGGGCGGAATGTTCGGGCCTTGTCGTGATCGCCAGCTTCTTTCATCGCCTTGCGGCTTTTTTCATCATCGTGTGGGTCGGTTTCGGCCTTGCCGCCTGTGCCGGCTTCGTCAAGGGTGGCGACAATCGCCATAACATTCCCCTTGCTCCTGCCCTGGTGAAGGCGCTCCATGACATGGGCTCCTCGCCAGGCGAGGCCATGGTCATTCGCATCTTCAAGACCGAGGAAATTCTCGAGGTCTGGAAGCGGACGAGTTCGGGTCAGTACAAGCTATTCAAGACATATGCGATCTGCGCCTATTCGGGCGAACTCGGCCCCAAGATGAAGGAAGGGGATTATCAAAGCCCCGAAGGTTTCTACACGGTTACGCCGGGGCTGATGAATCCCAAGTCGAACTACTTCCTTGCCTTCAATACAGGCTTTCCCAACAAGTTCGACCGCGCCCATGGGCGTACCGGCTCGCACCTGATGGTGCATGGCGACTGCAAGTCGGTCGGATGCTATGCCATGACCGATGCCGGCATGGCCGAGATCTATGCGCTGGCGCGGGAAAGCTTTAAGGGCGGCAATCCCAATTTCCAGGTGCAGATTTTTCCCTTCCGGATGACCTCGGCAAGCCTGGCCGCCCATGCGTCGAGCCCGCATCTAAGCTTCTGGCAGAACATCAAGGAGGGCTATGACCTCTTTGACATCAACAAGGCGCCGCCCGCCTGGGACGTGTGTGAACAGCGCTATGTCTTCAATCCCATGGCGTCCGGCCCGCTCGATGAGATGGGTGCCTGTCCGCCCGTGATCCAGAATGCGGCGCTCGATGCACGTAAGGCTGCCGATAGTCAGGCCCTGTCCAATGTGATGGCGCTCGCTGACCGCCAGGCGTCCGAGCAGGCTGCCATCAGGGCGCGAGGCGAAGCTGTCAACGGGTTTTTCTCGGGGATCGGCAACATGTTCGGCGGACAACCGGCACCGCAACCCGCCGCTGCAACGCCGGTGCAATAAAGCTGGTCCTTAGTTCGGCCCCAGTTTGATGGGACCTGCCGAAAATCGGGTCCAAACGGCCAAGGAGCGAGTGGTGGACGACAAACCGGGCGAGCAGCCTGCCTCGATGGCCGAGCCGATTGCGGTAACGCCGGATATGCGCGTTTCGCGCGAGGCAGCGCATGCGCAGCCGTCGCCAACGCTCCGGCGCCGGCGCCGTCCCATGCGACCGCCCGTCGCCATCGCTGCCGTTGCCGCGCTCGTCGGCGTCGCGGCCCTTGCCGCGACAGGCTGGGTCTATTCCGATATGCGGCGCGAGATAGTGCGACTCTCGACAGACGTTGCGCAGTTGCGGCTCAGCCTTGACCTATATGTCCAACGCGATGGAGGCAGTTCGCCTTCTGCCGTGGCCGAAAGTGCCGGCGCAAGTCAGGCAGCCATCGAGACGCTCGAAAACCGGCTTTCGATCCTTGAGGAAAACTGGCGGGGCGCAGCCACGGGTGCCGGACAGCCAGCGAGCTTGCCGCCGATTTCCGGCCCCGCCGTTTCTGCCCAGAGCGATGGCGATTGCCTGCCCTCGGGCATGCGAATTCTTGTGACCTCGGGCGATGCGTATCCCGTGTGCGGAACGGATGCCACCGTGCGGGTGATGAATGTCAGCAATGGCTATATCAGCCTGACCGATGGCACGACCGTGCCATCAGGTAGCGCCGTTCCATTGGTCGGCACGGCCTGCATGATCGGGGTGACCTCCGGTGGCGACGAAGCCACCACCGGCTATGCCGAAATCCGGGTGTCCTGCTAGGCGAGTGTGGTGCGGCCGAGCGGTGGCAGCGGGCGCCACTTGCCCATCAATGCCCTATAGGGCGCCAGCAGCACGAGAGCTGCCAGGAACTTGACCGAGAAATCGCCAGCCGCCAGCGAGATCCAGAGCGGGACTTCGGGGCCAATGCCAAGGAAAGGCGCCGGGAAGCCCAGAGAGCCGTCTTCGAGCCCAAAGAGCGCATCGATGCCGGCAAGCATTGGGGCGAAGGCAACCGTGAAGAAGATCGCGGTATCGAGCATCGAGCCCAGAAACGAGCCCACCAGCGGCGGCACGAACCATGCGCGCACCGCGCGCAGCCTCGCAAACACGCTGATATCGAGCAACTGACCGACAACGAAGGCGGAAGCCGAGGCCAGCGCGATGCGCTGGGTGGTCGCCGAGGCACTGTTTTCAGCCCAAGGTAGCGGATTGAAGCTAAGATAAAAGGAAACGCAGAGGCCGACCAAAAAGCCCACCAGCACGACGAGGCGCGCATTGCGCGGACCGTCATAGCGATTGGTCAGATCGGTGATCAGAAAGGCGAAGGGGAAGGTGAAGGCGCCCCAGGTCAGGAGATCGGCCAGGTTGACCAAACCGAGTTCGACCGCGAAGGGGTAGAGCACCAGGATATTGGACGCTGCAACGACAACGACCATGGCGGCCACGGCCGCAATAAAGCGAGTTAGCAAGGGAATGCACCTCTGTTATCCGCTGTTCGGCAATAGACCGAGGCGGCGATTGTGACCTCGCAAAAGGGCGAGCTGGTCATGCCCTAGTCGGGCAAAGGTTTGGCGTCAAGCGAGACAGTCCCCTCTTCCATGAGGAGAGAGGATTAGGGTGGGAGGGTGATTTTTCCGGCTCGAGCCGCAGCGCTGAACCCCTCACCCCATGCTATCGCCCCGACCTCTCCCTTCAGGGGAGAGGGTGTCGAGGATAGCTGAGCAACCGCCCAACAAAAAGGCCGTGCAACCCTGGGGCTGCACGGCCTCGAAATTCCGCGAATGGCGCTTAGCCGGCGAGGGCGGCGCGCACTTCCTTCTTGATGCCGAGGGCCAGCGGGGACAGGTCGGCGTCATCCTGCTTGACGAGGAAGGCATCAAGGCCACCGCGGTGCTCGACCGAGCGCAGGGCTGCAGCAGAAATGCGCAGCTTGACCGGGCGCTGCAGCGCTTCCGAAATCAACGTCACGTTGATCAGATTGGGAAGGAAGCGGCGGCGGTGACGGTTGAGGGCGTGCGAAACGGTGTTGCCCATCAAAACGCCCTTGCCGGTGAGTTCGCAGCGACGTGCCATTTTTGAGATCCTATTTGTGTAAAGGTCCTGCGTGGCGGAAAACCGCTACGGGCCTCGATTGTGATGAAATCTGGCGCGGTCCTATAGAAAAGGGCCTCTCCAGTCAAGCCGAGCCAGCTCAAACAGGCGCGATTGCCTTGCCAGCATCACATGTGGACTGCACCTTGAGCTTTTACCGGTGATTCGCAGTCGCGCGCCTAAAGCCCGCTTTCACGAAACGAGACGACTATCTTGATCCGCACCAGCCTTGTCGCCCTCGGCCTCCTTCTCGGCCTTGCCCCGGTTCAGGCCGCCCCCGTCGATGCCACGGCGAACTATGTTATTACCCTTGGCGGCATCAATGTCGCCGCAGTCAAGGTCGATCTCGATGACGATGGCCGTCAATATGAGATCGACATTTCCGCCAATGTTGCCGGGCTCGGCGCGGTCGTGGCAAGCGGCACGGCGCGCGTGACTGCAAGGGGCAATTCCTCGGGAGCGAGCCTGCGTTCAGACAGTTTTGGGATCGAGACGCGGGCAGGCGGGGAAACTTTCTCGGTCGATGTCGGCTATGCGGGCCAGAACGTCTCGTCCTTCAAGGTCGAGCCACCCGTAACCGAATATGACCGCGTGCCGGTCGAGCGGGGGCACCTGACCGGGGTCACCGATTTCGTTTCCTCCTTCATGCTCAAGGGTAATGCTCTCGACAAGGGGCTCTGCGAGCGGCGCATGCGCATCTTCACCGGTGTCGAACGCTTCAATCTCGACATGAGCTATGTGAGCGCCGATCAAGCAACTTCGCCACGCACGGGTTATCAGGGGCCTGTGGTTCTCTGCTCGCTCAACTATCAGCCGGTATCAGGCCACTACCAGAGCAACGAGATGACCAATTATCTCGCCAATCAGAGTCGTATTCTCGTTTGGTACGCGCCATTGGGGCAAAGCGGCTATTTCATTCCCTATCGCGTTCTGCTCGGCACTTCGATGGGCGATCTTTCGATGGTGCTGGTCAAAGCTGAGTTCTGACGCATTGTGCCAGGCTGAAACCGTCAAAGGGTTTTTCGTTTATTTTAGAGGTTTTCGGTCCCAAAGTTCGGGCCAATAAAGATTAAGGGCGCTTCGGCGCCCTTTTTATTTGCGTTCACCATTGGGCAGGAATGGGCGGTTTCGTGAGCGCATTAAGTCTTTGGTAATAGAGGTAAACCCGTGACGAGCAATTTTTGATCATCTGATATGCCCATTGACGGTTCCACCCGCACTGACCCACCAAATGTGGTGCGGAACAAAGAGCGAAAACTGCGGTTGCTGCCGATTCTGACCCTGTTCGTTCTCCCTGTGATCCAGGCGTTAATGGAGGTGGCGGAGAGAGGGAAACATGTGCCGGGGTGAGACACGAGCACAAGGGCCCCTCACCCTAGCCCTCTCCCCAAAGGGGCGAGGGGACAAGTACTGTGGCTATCAACGGACCCTGCGTGCAACTGGATCCAGTCCCCTCGCCCCTATGGGGAGAGGGTTAGGGTGAGGGGCTTCTCCCCACTGTCCCGAAACGACACGTCAAACGAAAAACCACTAATTTTGCGAATGGAGCATCGCGCAGCACATGGAGCAAACCATTAAGCGCACAGAAAATATCTCGACACCTGTTTTCGCTCCGCGTTAGCAAACCCGCCGACCGGCACGAATTTTACCACTTTTCAATAATGTTGAAGCGCAAGGGGGCTATCACGCCTCTCGATCAGGTCGATTGCGTTGCCCATAGTGCCGAAGCGCCCAAGCTCACACCATATATGGGTGAGAACAAAACCTGATCCATGCTTCGAAACCGATTCTGTCCCTGTTCGTTCCAGATCTGTTCCAGAGATTAAGGCGCGGACGCCGAATGGGAAAAAGCGTGCATTCATGACACAATGCATCGAGCCCCTCGCCATGCGCCCTCGGGCACCCTACATAGAGCGGCGATGACTTTTTCAGCTTCCCAGTCGGTCAAGGCTATTCTGGGGCCGACCAATACCGGCAAGACCCACTTTGCCATCGAGCGCATGCTGGCCCATCCCACCGGGATGATCGGCCTGCCGCTGCGTCTTCTGGCGCGCGAAGTTTATGGGCGGATCGTCGAGCGCGTCGGCGAGCAGGCGGTGGCCCTAGTGACCGGGGAAGAGCGCATCGTACCGGCCAAGCCCCGCTATTGGGTGGCGACGGTCGAAGCCATGCCGATGGATATTCACGTCGATTGCGTGGCGATCGATGAAATCCAGACTGCGACCGATTTCGATCGCGGCCATGTCTTCACCAATCGCATCCTTCATGCACGCGGTTTTCATGAGACCCTCTTGCTGGGCTCGGGCACCATGGCCAATGTGATCCGCAAGCTCCTGCCGCATGCCGAAATTATCGAGCGGCCGCGCTTTTCCCAGCTCATGTATGCCGGCAGCAAGAAAATCTCGCGCCAGCCGGGGCGCAGCGCCATCGTCGCCTTCTCGGCGCGCCAGGTCTATGCCATTGCCGAATTGATCCGTCGCGAGCGGGGCGGAGCGGCTGTGGTCATGGGGGCCCTGAGCCCCCGCACGCGCAATGCGCAGGTCGAGCTCTACCAGAATGGAGATGTCGATTTTCTCGTTGCAACCGACGCCATCGGCATGGGGCTCAATCTCGATATCCACCATGTCGCCTTTGCTGACGACACCAAATTTGACGGCCACCAGACCCGTCCCCTGACCCCCTCCGAGATCGGTCAGATCGCCGGACGCGCCGGCCGGCACAAGCGCGACGGCACGTTTGGCGTGACCGGAGGAACCGACGCATTCGAGGAAGAACTGATCGTTCAACTCGAAACGCACGACTTCGAGCCGGTAAAAGTGTTGCAGTGGCGCAATTCGGCGCTGGATTTTTCATCCATCGACCGCCTGCGCGATAGCCTTGAAAAAACTCCGGACGACCGGACCTTGACCCGGGTGCCCATAGCAACGGACCAGCTTGCCCTTGAATTCCTGTCCCGCAACGAGGCCGGTGCACTGGCCCGTGGCCACGAAGCGGTCAAACTGCTCTGGGAATGTTGCCAGACCCCGGATTATCAGGGAATCTCTCCGGCTGCGCATGGCGAAATCGTCACGCGCATCTTCTCGGATTTGAGACAAAAGGGAACGGTCAATGCCGATTGGATTGCCGAGCAGGTGCGGTTTTGCGACAATGCCGAAGGCGATATCGAGACGCTCAGCCACCGAATTCGGCAGATTCGGACCTGGACCTTCGTCGCCAACCGCAAAAACTGGCTTGCAGACCCTTCACATTGGCGCGAAAAGACCCGAGACATTGAGGATCGACTGAGTGATGCCCTGCATGAGCGTCTTACGCAGCGATTCGTCGACCGGCGCACCAGCGTGCTGCTCCGCCATCTGAAAGACAAACGTATGGTATCTCCCGAGATCAATAGCCAAGGCGAAGTCAGGCTCGAAGGCCATCTTCTCGGCACGCTCGAAGGCTTCCGCTTTACCCTCGCCCGCTCCGATGGCGACCTCGACCCCAAGGGTATTCGCTCCGCAGCGGACCAGGTCGTGGCTCCCGAGATTCGCAATCGTGCCGATCGCCTCGCCGGCGCGCCGAACGAGGAATTCGTCCTCGCGACCGACGGACGCCTGCGCTGGCGCGGCGATGTCGTGGCAGAACTTGCCGAAGGGGACAGCCTTTATCGTCCGCGCATCATCATTCTGGCCGACGAATCCCTGACCGGCCCCGATCTCGAACGCGTGCAGGATCGCCTCGCGCTCTGGCTGCGCCACCACGTCAACACCACGCTCGAACAGGTTATGGCTCTCGAAGCCCCGGCCGACGTCGATGGTCCGGCCCGCGGCATCGCCTTCCAGCTCTTCGAACATCTCGGCCTTCTGCCCCGCGCCCAGGTCGCTGACGATGTGAAGGGTCTCGACCAGGACGTGCGCGGCAAGATGCGCAAGCTCGGGATCAAGTTCGGCGCCTACCACATCTATGTTCCGCTCTCGCTCAAGCCCGCGCCGCGTGAACTCGCGCTGATTCTCTTTGCGCTCAAGAATGGCGGCATTCGCCAGCCAGGCGTCACCGACATCCCCCATATCGTGCTCTCGGGCCGCACCTCGTTCCTCGTCGATCCGGAAGTCGATCCGCGCCTTTACGAAATCGCCGGCTTCAAGGTGGCGGGCAAGCGCGCCGTTCGCGTCGACATTCTCGAGCGCCTCGCCGATATCATTCGTCCGCTGATCGCGATCGACCCGACCCGCTTCCAGGGCGAGCCGCCCGCTGGCGCTGCCGAAGGCAACGGGTTCCGCGTCACCGTCGAAATGACGAGCCTTCTGGGCTGTTCGGGCGAGGACTTTGCCTCGATCCTAACCTCGCTGGGCTATCGCGTGCGCCGCACCCCGAAGGTTGTAGCGCCTGCCGCTGAGGCCAGCGCGGAAGCGCCGGCACTCGAGGCCGTCTTGACCGACAATGCGACCGAAATTGCAGCACCTGCTGAAGACGCGCCGCAGATCGCCCAGGCACCGGCCGAAGAGCCGGCCCTTGCCGAGGCACCCGCAGCCGACGAGGGCGTCGTCGACGAGGCCAAGACCGCTGAAGCAACAGCTCCTGCCGAGCCGGAATTCGACGAAATCTGGTTCCCCGGTGGGCGTCGTCACAATGACAACAACCACAATGGCCGCCGTCCCGGCAATCGCCGGCCCGACGCTGCCGAAGGTGGTGAAGGCAAGTCGGAAGGCCGCGGGCGTCCCGATCGTTCGCGCCCCAAGGGTCCGCGTCGTCCCGAAGGGGATGGGTCAGCGCCCAATCCAAATGCGCGTCCGAAAAACAACGAGCAGCGTGGACGCCCGGCCAACCAGCGTCCGCGCGATGAAAATCGCCAGCGTCCGCCGCGCGAAGAGCGCAAGGTGGCCTTCGATCCCGATAGTCCCTTTGCTGCCCTTGCCGCCCTGCGCGGCAAGACGGAGTAGAATTTGGCAGGACCGGGCGAGACAGGCTCCCACAAGGAGCGGCTCGACCGGTTCCTGTTCTTCTCGCGCGCCGTCAAATCGCGCACCCTGGCGCAAAAGCTCATCGAAACCGGCGCCATACGCGTCAATTCCGAACGAACCGAACGCTCCGATCACAAGGTCGGTGCGGGCGATGTGCTGACCATGTCGCTCCATGGCCGGATTCTTGTCTGGCGCATTCTCGATCCGGGGACGCGGCGCGGACCGGCCAGCGAAGCACAGGGCCTTTACGAAGACATTTCTCCGCCCGCTCCGCCGCGGACCGAACGCTCCCCTTTTGAAGCTGCGATTGCCGGCCGCCCTCAAGGCACGGGGCGACCTACCAAGAAAGAGCGGCGCGAAACCGACGCACTCAAGCCTGACGAGGAGTGAAGGGGCCCGAGGAATGGCTTTGCGCAAGCACGCATGGCCGCGCCAATCCGTGCCGCCTTGTCGCCTTGCACGGGCCGGAAAAAGAGTTTAGCACCGTGCCGTTGAGACTGCCGCACGGGCTGCCCCATGCCCCCGGCGCCGTTCAGGACCGCTTCTTTCATGACCTATATCGTCACCGACAATTGCATCGCCTGCAAATACACCGACTGCGTCGAAGTCTGTCCGGTCGATTGTTTCTATGAGGGCGAGAACATGTTGGTCATTCATCCCGATGAATGCATCGACTGTGGCGTGTGCGAGCCGGAATGCCCAGCCGAGGCGATCCGTCCCGATACCGAAAGCGGGCTTGACGAATGGCTTGAACTCAACCGGAAGTATTCGGCTGCCTGGCCCAACCTGACCGAGCGCCGCGATGCTTTGCCCGAGGCCAAGGAGCGGGACGGCGAGACCGGCAAGCTCGAAAAATACTTCTCCGAAACGCCCGGCGAAGGCGACTGATCTGCCAGCTGGTTCTGCCTGCAAAGGGTAGAACTTGGGCCCAGGCAGGGCTTTGTTGCCGTTCCGTCATAAAGACGCAGCCAATTTGAAGGGGATGAATCGGACACCGATTCGTTCCTTTTGATTTTGCTGATTTTTTGTGCTATGGTCTTCGTAAATGCAGTTCAGCCCTTCACCCAGACCGTGCCGCTAGGCACGATTTTTTTGACACAACATCATCTGTTGCATGGTGCTTCGGAACAAAGCGGAACCGAAGACTGTGGGTGTTCGTACTGCCAAAGGGCCCGTTGAGCGGGTAGGTTAGTGAGATGCCCGGTCCTTGCCGCGAGGAACCGGTCATTGGGGCGTCATAAAGGAGTTCCAGCTTATGGTAGCCAAGAAGTCTCAGCAGCGACTCGGGTTCAAGACGGGTGAGTATGTCGTCTACCCGGCCCATGGCGTCGGTCTGATCGTTAACATCGAAGAGCAGGAGGTTGCCGGCCTGACGCTCGAATTGTTCGTGATCAGCTTCGAGCAGGACAAGCTGACCCTTCGCGTACCCGTTGCCAAGATCAAGTCTGTCGGCATGCGCAAGCTCGCCGAAGAAGACGAGGTCAACAAGGCCCTCGAGACCGTCACCGGTCGGGCTCGCGTCAAGCGCACCATGTGGTCGCGTCGCGCTCAGGAATATGAAGCCAAGATCAATTCGGGCGATCTGATCGCGATTTCGGAAGTCGTGCGCGATCTTTACCGGTCCGATGATCAGCCCGAGCAGAGCTATTCGGAACGCCAGCTCTTCGAGCAGGCCATGGATCGCATGAGCCGCGAAATCAGCTCGGTCAACAAGCTGACCCTGACCGAGGCCGTGCAGCTCATCGAAAAGCAGCTTGCCAAGAGCCCCAAGCGCACCAAGGCGGACGCTGCCGAGAGCGAAAGCGACGAAGAAGCCGCATAAGCGGATTCTGTCGTCAAGCTAAAAAGGCCGGCAGCGATGCCGGCTTTTTTGTGTTTTTAGCGGGTTGGTTCGCCCCCTCATCCGGCGCTGCGCGCCACCTTCTCCCCGAGCGGGAGAAGAATAAGAGGTGCTTACCAGAAGCGCTGAACTTATTCCTCTCCCTCTTGGGGAGAGGGTGGATCGGCCGAAGGCCGAGACGGGTGAGGGGGCGTCTGCAAACGCTGTTACCCGGCACTATTCGAGACGGTAAGCACCGCTTTCGAGAGCCGAGATGACCCGTGAGAGCGTCCCGGCGCGATCAAGCCCAATCGTATCGATCACGTGGCGCTGATAATCGCCAAGGTCAGCGAACTGGCCATGAAGGTCGGTCACGACGGCTGCGTCCGTCAGGCTGTCCCCGCCGCGGGAGGTGCAGCGGGCAACGGCTTCCTCAAGGCTTGGTCGCAGGACGAGATAGTGCACGGGCAGATCGAGCGCCAGAAAGGCGGGGAGCCAGAACGGGCGCACCACGCCATCGAGGACTGCAAGATAGTCGTGGCGTGCATAATGGCCCGAGACATCGGCCGCAATTTGCATGACCATGCGGTTCTGCGCGTCGCTTTCGGGCAGCCAGGGCGGGATATGCCCGTGCTTGATATTGCCCCAAAAATCGTCCGAATGGATATGCGCCTTGGCAGAGCCGGGGAGGTGGGCAAGCGCTTCGGCCACCGTGGTCTTTCCCGAGCCGGGCGAACCGGAAATGATGGCGATATGACCGGCAAGGTCCACTTCTAATCCTTCTTGAGCAAGTCCGACAGACTGACTTTGGCGCTTCCCGGACGGAGCGGCTTCTGCTGGCTCTCGTGTGGCACCCAGCCGGCCAGCCAGATGATTTCGAGTGTAGCGCGTACTCTTCCATCGGCATCCCCCGCCGCGTCCTGATAGGCAGTTGCCGCAGCGGTCAGAAGGCTTCGCGTCGCAAGGCGGCGCGAGCGGTCGACCAAAGGGTTTGCCGCGCCCAGCGCCCTGAGTTCGGCCATCAGCGCAAAGGCATTGGCATAGCGCACAGTGTGGGTTTCGACATCGGCAACCGGCAGGGCAAAGCCGGCGCGCTGCAGGAGCCCGCCCGCATCGCGCACCTGGGCCATGGGCGCAATGCGAGCCGAGGCGCCGCCCGAAACGGCGATGTCGGCTCCAAGAAACGCTTCGCGCAATTCGGTCAGACTCTCGCCCCCAAGCATGGCGACTAGCAAGAGGCCATCGGGCTTGAGCCTTGAGCGGAGGCGCGCCATGTGGCCGGGAACGTCATTGACCGCCTGAAGATGGAGCAGCGAGACGACAAGATCGAGTTCGCCATCGGGCAGGTCGGGAAAATCGCTTCCCCCAAAAGCCTCGACCGGGGTGAACTCGACAGCTCCCGAGGCGGTCGCTACCGTCGTCGGCAGCAGATCGACATCGGGCGCGATCAGCACGGCCTTGGCAAAATCCCGCATATAGGCGCCGAGCCGGTCGGCCAGATCCTCGAACACCAGATCGCGCACGAAATTGTCGCGTGTCGGACGTCGGGCAAGATGGCTACCAATCAGGGCAGGATCGAAGAGGCGGGGCGGCTGGGACATGCCGGACTCACGGAAAAGGAGCTGGCCCAAGGCGGGAACCTCAAGCAATATGGTTCTTATGGAGAGCGGGACAAGGGAAGTCAAAGCCGGGACGTCTTTCGCCCTGGTGCGCGATGTGGGGCGCCATGCGCTGCGGCTTGTGGTCGATCAGCTCTATCCACCTGCCTGCGCGGTGTGCACTGCACCGATCGAGGCTGGCCACGGGCTTTGCGCTGCTTGTTTTTCGAAGCTGGCGCCGATCACCGCCCCGCTGTGCCCGATCCTTGGCGTACCCTTCGAAATCGCGTTGGGGCCAGACGCCGTGAGCGCAGAAGCCCTGGCCGACGCGCCTCCATTCGCACGGGCGCGGGCGGCGGTTCGCTATGGGGAAGTGGCGCAGGGTCTTGTCAGCCGCCTCAAATATGGCGATCGGACCGAACTCGCCGCATTCTGCGCGCGACTGATGCAAATGGCAGGGCACGAGTTCTGGGGGGCAGCGCCGCTTCTGGTGCCGGTTCCGCTCCACTCGAGCCGCATGCGCTTCCGGCGCTATAATCAATCCCTGCTTCTCGCCCGAGCCCTTGGCCGAACCCTCTGCCTTGAGGTTGATCCTCACCTTCTGCGCCGGCACCGCAAGACGCGCTCCCAGGTGGGGCTTTCCGGCGACGGACGAGCGCGCAATGTGCAAGGCGCCTTTTCAGTCCATCCCGATATGCTCCTGCGCCTCAAGGGGCGCCGCGTCGTTTTGATCGACGATGTTTATACAACGGGCGCAACTGTGAAGGCGGCCACAAGGACGCTGATGCGGGCCGGGGTGGAGGCGGTCGATGTTCTGACCTTTGCCCGCGTTGTCAGCGGCGAAGAAGTGCCCATATAAGCAGGGTGACAATTCAATGTGGAGCCAGCCCCATGGCCAATATCGAGATCTACACCACTCCGACCTGTCCCTATTGCCACGCTGCCAAGGCGCTGCTGAACGAAAAGGGCGCCAAATATACCGAGATCACAGTGCTCGATCCGGGCCTGCGGGAGAAGATGACGCAGCGCGCCAACGGCCGGCGCACCGTGCCGCAGATCTTTATCGGCGAGACCCATGTTGGTGGCTATGACGATATGGCTGCGCTCGACCGTGCCGGTGGCCTCGATCCCCTTCTGGCGCAATAACGGCGGCAGGCCGCTCCGCTTGCCTCCGGCACTTTCCAGTTTCTGAGTTCTTTTCATGAAAATTGCCGCCATCCAGATGTGTTCGGGTCTTGATCCCGATCAGAATCTTGCCGCTCTTGAGCCTCTCCTCGAAGAGGCGGCAGGTCAGGGTGCAGATTATGTGCTGACCCCTGAGGTCACCATGATCTTTCCCGAAAACCGGGATCAGTTGCGTTCGGTGGCGGCTCCCTTCGTGGATCACCCGCAATTGGCAAAGGTGGGAGAGCTTGCCAGGCGCCTCGGTTTGTTTATCCAGATCGGCTCCTTGCCGATTCCGCTCGAGGATGGACGCTTTGCCAATCGGTCGGTGCTTTTTGGCCCCGGTGGGGAGCAGCGTGCGCGATATGACAAGATTCATCTTTTCGACGCCGATATTGCAGGGCTTAACGCCTATCGCGAGAGCGCGACCTATAGGGGCGGTGAGCGTGCCGTGACAGCCGAGCTCGGCGAGTTCCGGCTTGGATTTTCGATCTGCTACGACATGCGGTTCCCCCGCCTTTACAACACGCTTGCCAATGCAGGGGCCACGCTGATGGCGGTGCCAGCTGCGTTCACCGTGCCGACAGGACAAGCTCATTGGCATGTGCTGCTGCGCGCAAGGGCTATCGAAACCGGGTCCTATGTCATTGCTGCAGCCCAAGGGGGCGTCCATGCCAATGGACGGTCGACCTATGGTCACTCGCTGATCGTCGATCCCTGGGGCAAGGTGATCGCCGAACTCGATCATGACAGGCCAGGCGTGCTGGTGGCCGAGATCGACCCACAGGCGGTGGTAGAGGCTCGCCAGCGTATTCCGGCGCTTGCCAATGCACGGGACTTCGCCTCGCCAGCGTTGCAAGACTAGGCGCAACCTCTATCCAAGCGGCGCATTTCTGGCGCCGAGCAGAAGACGACAAGACCGTGATCCAGTACACACTCCAGTGTTCACAAGGGCATCGCTACGATGCCTGGTTCAAGAATGCCGCAGCTTATGACGAGCAGAAGGCCCGAGGCCTTATCGCTTGCGCCCAGTGCGGCGGTGCCGAAGTTGAAAAAGCGCCCATGGCGCCGGCTGTCGCTCGAACCGATGGGGAGCGGGTGAAGCTCTCCGCGGCGCATCCCGACGCGCAGAAGTTCCGCGAGATGCTGCGGCACTACCGCCAGACGGTGATGAGCCAGGCCGATTATGTTGGTGACCGCTTTGCCGAGGAAGCGCGCAAGATCCACTTCGAGGAGGCGGAGGCGCGCGGAATCTATGGCGAGGCGACGCGCGATGAAGTTGCAGGGCTTATCGATGACGGCGTCGACTTTCTGCCTCTCCCCGACGTTGGGGAAGACAATTAGAGCCTTGCAGCATTTGCAAGCGGCTCACATCCAAGGAGACTGAAATGGCTCAACTGGACGCAGCCCTGGCGGGCACTTTTGCCATCGGAGGCGAACTAGAGGTGAACCGCCTCGGCTTTGGCGCCATGCGCATTACCGGCAAGGGTATCTGGGGACCGCCGGAAGATCGCGACGAAGCCATTAGAGTGCTCAAGCGTTTGCCAGAGCTCAATGTAAACTTCATCGATACCGCCGAAAGCTATGGCCCCTATATCAGCGAGGAACTGATCGCCGAGGCATTGGCGCCCTACGATCGCGGTTCGGTCATTGCCACCAAGTGCGGCCTCACCCGCACGGGGCCCGAAGAGTGGCACCAGCTAGGCCGTCCCGAGTTTCTGCGCCAAGGCGTGATGACCAGCCTGCGCCGCCTGAAGCTTGAGCGACTGGACCTCTGGCAGTTGCACCGGATCGACAGCAAGACACCGCGCGCGGATCAGTTCGGCGCTATTGCCGATATGCAAAAGAAGGGTCTTATCCGCCACGTGGGCCTTTCCGAGGTGAGCGTGGACGACATCAAGGAAGCCCAGCAGTATTTCTCTGTCGCGACCGTGCAGAACCTTTACAACTTCGCCAATCGCAAGAGCGAAGCGGTGCTCGACTACTGCGAAAAGGAAGGTATCGGGTTCATTCCCTGGTTCCCGCTGGCCGGTGGCGATCTCGTCGAGGGCCATGAGAAGGCGCGGGCAATCATGGACAAGCATGGCGCGAGCGGCAGCCAGATCGCGCTCGCCTGGTTGCTCAAGCGTTCGCCCGTCGTGCTGCCAATCCCGGGTACAGGCAAGGTCAGGCATCTCGAGGATAATGTTGCAGCCGCGGCATTCGCGCTCAGTGACGAGGATTTTGCAACGCTGGACGCCATTGCCAAGCGGTAGTGCACGGCGCGGGTTCGGCGCTGAACAGGGCGGTGGCTGCGAGGCCATCGCCCTTCTTTGTGCTCGAAGCGCCGCCGCGTCAAAGCTTTGAGACAGCCTGAATCGATGGGCTGGTCTGGCAAGCGTCAGCGATGTCAAAGGGGATTGGGTCGGCCCGATAGGGAGGGTGGAATCCCCGCTATCGAGCCTGACCAGATCAGCAAATCTTGGCAGACCGCTGAGTGGCTGGCTGGGGCTTTAGCACTGGACGACGGTGTTGTCACGCTTTTGTCTCGAAGGGCATCATTTCATCCCCGAAATGGCGGGGTGGTCCACCCGGACAAGCCGGGTGGCGACGATGGGAAGACAGCACGCGTCTTCTAGTTCCAGAGCTTGTCGATGGCCTTGGTGTCGCGCACGGCGCCCTTGGCGGCGGAGGTCACGAGGGCAGCATAGGCCTTGAGGGCGGTGGTCACCTTGCGCTTGCGCGGCTGGGCCGGCTTCCAGCCGATCTTGTCCTGCTCGGCGCGGCGGGTGGCGAGCTCGGCGTCCGAAACCAGCACATTGACCGTGCGGTTGGGGATGTCGATCTCGACCATGTCGCCTTCCCGCACGAGCCCGATGGCGCCGCCTTCGGCTGCTTCAGGCGAAGCGTGACCGATGGAGAGGCCCGATGTGCCGCCCGAGAAGCGCCCGTCAGTAAGAAGGGCACAGGCTTTGCCGAGGCCCTTCGATTTGAGATAGCTCGTGGGATAGAGCATTTCCTGCATGCCCGGGCCACCCTTGGGCCCTTCATATCGAATGACGAGGACGTCGCCAGGCTTGATCTCGTTGGAGAGGATCGCCTTGACGGTGGAATCCTGGCTTTCGAAAACGCGGGCAGGGCCGGTGAACTTCAGGATGGATTCATCGACGCCTGCGGTCTTCACGATGCAGCCGTCGAGCGCGATATTGCCCTTGAGCACGGCCAGACCGCCATCCTTGGAGAATGGATTGTCGGGCGAGCGGATGGCGCCATTGGTGCGGTCGGTGTCGAGCTCTGCCCAGCGATTGGACTGCGAGAAGGCCTCGGTCGTGCGCACGCCGCCCGGTGCAGCCATATAGAATTGGCGCACGCTCTCGGAATTAGTGCGTGAAATGTCCCACTTGTCGATCGCATCGCCCATAGTTGCGGCATGGACCGTGGGCTCCTTGCGATTGATCAAGCCTGCGCGGTCGAGCTGGCCGAGGATGGCAAAGATGCCGCCGGCGCGGTGGACGTCTTCCATGTGGACATCATTCTTGGCCGGCGCGACCTTGGAGAGAACCGGGACGCGACGCGACAGAGCGTCGATATCGTCCATGGTAAAATCGACGCCGCCTTCATGGGCAGCGGCAAGGATATGAAGCACGGTATTGGTCGAGCCGCCCATGGCGATATCGAGCGCCATGGCGTTTTCGAAGGCGTGCTTGGTTGCAATCGAACGCGGCAAGACGGTCTCGTCGTCCTGCTCGTAGTAGCGGCGGGCGAGATCGACGATCAGGTGCCCGGCTTCCTGGAAAAGGCGCTTGCGATCCGAGTGGGTCGCGAGGGTCGAGCCATTGCCGGGCAAGGAAAGGCCCAAGGCTTCGGTGAGGCAGTTCATGGAGTTGGCAGTGAACATGCCAGAGCAGGAGCCGCAGGTGGGGCAGGCGGCTTCCTCGACGGCCTGGACTTCCTCGTCGGTATATTGATCGTCGGCAGCCATCACCATGGCATCGACGAGGTCGAGCGCCTGCAACTTGCCCTTGACGATGGCCTTGCCCGCTTCCATCGGTCCGCCGGAAACGAAGATGACGGGGATATTGAGGCGCATGGCGGCGTTCAGCATGCCCGGCGTGATCTTGTCGCAATTGGAGATGCAGACCATGGCGTCGGCCGTATGGGCGTTGACCATGTATTCGACGGAGTCAGCGATGATGTCGCGGCTCGGCAGCGAATAAAGCATCCCGTCATGGCCCATGGCGATGCCGTCATCGACCGCAATTGTGTTGAACTCCTTGGCGACGCCGCCTGCCGCTTCGATTTCGCGCGCAACGAGCTGGCCGAGATCCTTGAGGTGAACGTGACCAGGCACGAACTGGGTAAAGGAATTGACCACCGCAATAATGGGTTTGCCGAAATCGCCATCCTTCATGCCGGTGGCGCGCCACAGGCCACGGGCGCCGGCCATGTTGCGGCCATGAGTGGTGGTGCGGGAACGATAAACGGGCATGGCGGATCCTCGATAGTGTCGCCGGTTGGAGCCGGAAATTCGCCATGTTGTTTAGACCCATTCCAGGGCAGCATCAAGGATATTCAGTACCGTACCGTACGGTACGGTTTTACGGTCTTCGGGATTGGCGCGGCACTCTGAACGCCGCGCCTGTCCGGCCGTAAGGATCAGAACTTGTAGCGCAAGCCCACCGCAACGGCGTTGGAGCCGTCGATCTCGGCAATGGTGCCGAAGCCCCCGGAGCGGTGCTGAATGCGGACAAAGCCCTCGTAGTCCGGCAGCGCATCATGAGACACGGCAATTTCCGGGCCGAGGTAGTAAAGCACTGGCACCGCGCGATTGATTGCGGCTGCCCTTTCGGTTTCTACCCCGATCGTATCGGTGACCACCGACAGACCCGCGGTCAGCGAGGGCGTGATGTTGAGCCCGCCCATCTTGAACACTTCAAGGCGCGCCACAGCGCCACCCCAAAGCTCGAGAGAGGCGCTTTCGCCGGCGCGGATGCCGAGGCCACCTTCGAGGCCCAGGTGGAACACGCCATACTGATACAGGAACTGCTGGTAGCCGAAGCCTGCAAAGAAATTGGATTCGTAGACATTGTCCCAAGGGGTCAGCGCGTCCGAAAAATAGTCGCGCGTCAGCGGTCCGCCCATGACGAAGACGTTCTGGTCATTTGCTCCGGTGCTGTCTTGAGCGGTGGCGACGGACACCCCGCACAGGAGGGTGGAGAGCAGAAAAAGAGCACGCTTCATCAAATCAGGCCTTTGCGATCCAGCTTCAACAACGCCGATATCCCCGAGGGGTTCACCGGCAGTCTAAACGAGACAGGCGGAACGGCACAGCCCATCCTCGCGTTGGTCGGGCAAGTTATGGAGGAAATTATGCAAGCTATTCCTAACACCATTCATGAAGGCATGAAGGTCGTTGACCGCGCCATGCACGAAATCGGCACGGTCGATACATTCCGCGCCACCGATAATGATCCGGAAACCAATGGCGGCAATGGCGCCGCAGGGGTCAGCCCGGTGCTCGAAGAGGGCGAGAACCGTATGTCTTCGCTGCTCGCCGATGTTTTTCATCCAGATGATGGCCTGCCGCGCGAATTCCAGGAAAAAGCGCTGCGGGACGGCTTCGTACGCCTCGATGCCAAGGGCTTGTTTGCTGGGGATCGCTATATCTTTCCCGAGCATATCGACCGGGTCGAGGGCGAAACGCTGGTGCTCAATGTCGATCGTGACCATCTGATCAAGGCTTGACCATTTCAGCCACCGCATTCTGAGGCGGTGGCTTTTTTCTAGGCCCGCCGCTCGGCGAGGATCATGTAATTGATCCCCATGTCGGGGGAGAGTTTCCATTCATCAGCCAGAGGGTGGAAGACAACTCCGGTCTCATCGGTCACGGTGAGCCCGTTGCGGGTCAACTGGCTGCGGATTTCATCAGGCGTTAGAAACTTGCGCCAGTCATGCGTACCCCGCGGCAGCCATCGCAACACATATTCGGCGCCGAGCACGGCCAGGGCATAGGCGCGAGCTGTCCGGTTGAGCGTAGCGGTGAACATCAGCCCGCCCGGGGCCACGAGATCGGCGCAGCTCTTCATATAGAGTGGCACATTCTCGACATGCTCGACCACTTCCATGTTCAAGACAACGTCGTAGCGTTCTCCCGCCGCAACCAGCGCTTCCGAAGTTGTGGCACGATAGTCGATGGTTAGGCCCGATTGTTCGGCATGTATCCTGGCGATGGCGATATTGCGCTCGGCCGCATCGACGCCGGTCACGGTTGCTCCGAGCCGGGTCAGCGGCTCGCACAAAAGGCCGCCGCCGCAGCCGATATCGACGATACGCAAGCCCTCGAGCGGCCGCATGCCCGAGATATCCCGGCCGAAATGGCGGACCAGTTGATCGCGGATATAGCCGAGGCGAACGGGATTGAACTTGTGCAGCGGCTTGAACTTACCCTTGGGGTCCCACCATTCCTCGGCCATGGCCGTGAATTTTGCGACTTCGGCATCGTTGATGGTGGTTTGAGACATGGTGGGCTCCTTTGGCTCCATATGACCCCGAGCCACGGCTTGGTTCAAGGCGCGGGGTGACGCAGCCGGGGCGGTGCGAAGCCAGTTGATCGGCGGCGCGGTTTGTGGCATTCCCCCGCGCTAACACTAAGCGTACCGCCGGGTTCGGCGGTTGGCGCTTTGGAATTGTCGCGTTGCCGCGCCGCAGATGTGGGGATCACCTTTGCAGGCAATGCTTTAGCCGGGGAAGCCAGTGGCCCGTATCGTTGTCAAGTTCGGTGGCACTTCGATGGCCAATATCGAACGTATCCGCCATTCTGCCGCCCATGTGAAGCGCGAGATCGATGCCGGCAACGAAGTTGCCGTTGTCGTTTCGGCCATGTCGGGCAAGACCAATGAACTGGTTGGCTGGGTCAATGATGCCAGCAAGTTCCACGACGCGCGTGAATACGACGCGGTGGTTGCTTCGGGCGAGCAGGTCACGGCGGGCCTGATGGCGATCGTCCTGGCGGAAATGGGCGTCCAATCGCGCTCGTTCGCCGGCTGGCAGGTGCCAATCTACACAGATGACGCCCATGGGGCGGCTCGGATAACCGATATCGATCCGAGCGAACTCGACAAGCGCATGAAGGATGGCTGGGTGCCTGTAATCACAGGCTTTCAGGGCATCTCGCCCCACGGCCGGGTGACGACGCTCGGTCGCGGCGGTTCGGATACATCCGCTGTTGCGGTGGCCGCAGCAGTCGGCGCGGATCGATGCGATATCTATACCGATGTGGACGGTGTTTACACAACCGATCCGCGCATCGTCCCCAAGGCCCAGCGCATGAGCAAGATTTCCTTTGAGGAAATGCTTGAGATGGCTTCGCTCGGCGCCAAGGTGCTGATGATCCGCTCGGTGGAAATGGCCATGGCGCACAAGGTTCGCCTTCTGGTGCGCTCCAGTTTCGATGACCCGAATGCGCCCCAGATCGCGCCCGATGGGTCGCCCGGTGTTCCCGGCACGCTTGTTTGCGATGAGGATGAGATCATGGAAAAGCAGATCGTTTCGGGCGTGACGCTCGCCAAGGCCGAGGCCAAGATCACCTTGCGCGATGTCAAGGACAAGCCCGGCGTGGCCGCCGCCATCTTCGGCCAGCTGGCCGATGAAGGCATCATCGTCGACATGATCGTGCAGAACATTGCCGATGATGGCGCAACCACCGACATCACCTTTACCGTGCCCGACAGCGAATACGACAAGGCCGTCCGGGCGTTGGAAAACAACGGCGGCAAGTTCGAATATGCCCGGCTTTCCGGCTCGAAGGGCGGCGCGAAGGTCTCCGTCGTGGGCGTGGGCATGCGCAGCCATGCCGGTGTCGCTTCCTCCATGTTCAAGGCGCTGGCCGACAAGGGGATCAATATCCAGCTGATCACCACCTCGGAAATCAAGACCTCGGTCCTGATCGATGAAGAATATGCCGAGCTTGCGGTTCGGGCGCTGCACACCTATTACGGATTGGACAAGAAGGACGCCTGATCTCGTTTCGAGGGGGAACGGGGCCGCGTCCGATCAAGGGGGGCGGCTCGGCGGGGCCGCCGGAGACTGGCATGGTCACGACCATCGGCGGCCCAAGGGTGCTGCTGCGGCAATTGCGCGAAACCATGGCGGAGCCTTTGGCTTCGCAGGCGCGCCTCGACAAGATCGTGACCCTGATCGCCGACAATATGCGCGCCGACGTGTGCTCGTTCTACGTTCTGCGCGACGATGGTGCGCTCGAACTTTTCGCCACCAAGGGCCTCAAGGCCGAATCGGTTCATATGACCACGCTGCGGCTAGGCGAAGGGCTTGTGGGCCTGATCGCTTCGGAGGCCGAGCCGCTCAGCCTTGACGATGCTCCCAGCCATCCGGGCTTCGCTTATCGACCGGAAACAGGCGAAGACAAATATAATTCATTCCTCGGTGTTCCGGTGCTCAGAGCCGGGCAAACCCTGGGCGTTCTCGTGGTCCAGAACGCCGAGCGCCGCCACTATGGCGAGGATGAAGCCGAGGCCATGCTGACTACGGCCACAATCCTGGCCGAAATGATCGCCACCTCGGACTTCGACAATCTGATCAAGCCCGGATCCGATATCGATCTCAGGCGTCCCCGCATGTTCAATGGCGTAAGCTTCACCGATGGAATCGCGCTCGGCACGGTGGTGCTGCACGACCCGCGTGTCGTGGTCGTCAACTTCATCGCCGACGACACGGATCAGGAGAAAGCCCGGCTCGACAAGGCGCTGGCCAGCATGCGTGTGTCGATCGATGCCATGCTCGACCATGGCGACATGCAGCCGAGTTCAGATCACCGCGAAATTCTTGAAACCTACCGCATGTTCGCCAACGACCGGGGCTGGGTGAACCGGCTGACCGAAGCGATAGAGAACGGCCTTTCGGCCGAAGCGGCGGTCGAGCGCGTTCAGAACGACACGCGCGCGCGCATGCTGCGCCAGACCGATCCCTATATCCGCGACCGTTTGCATGATCTTGACGACTTGGCCAATCGGCTCCTGCGTGTCCTCACCAATACGAGCCAGCCGGCGCATCGCGAACTGCCTGACAATGCCATTCTCGTCGCGCGCAATATGGGTCCGGCGGAACTGCTCGAATATGATCGCAAGAAGCTGCGTGGCCTCGTGCTCGAAGAGGGCGGGACCACGGCACACGTCGCCATTGTCGCCCGTTCGCTCGGGATCGTTGCCGTTGGTCAGGCGGATTCCATCGTTTCCATGTGCGAAAGCGGCGATGACATCATCATCGATGGCTCCGCCGGAACCGTGCATCTGAGGCCAACGCCCGATGTCGAGCAGACCTATGTCGACAAGGTCCGGATTTCCGCCAGGCGGAGAGCGCATTATGCGGCGCTCAAGAACAAGCCCAGCGTGACCCGCGACGGGGTCGAGATCACGCTGCTGCACAATTCCGGCCTCGTTGCCGATCTGCCCATGCTCGAGGACACCGGGGCGACCGGGGTTGGGCTTTTTCGCACCGAACTGCAGTTCATGATCGCGAGCAAGCTGCCGCGGCTGCAGGAGCAGGTCGAGCTCTATTCCGAGGCGCTGGAAATCGCTGGAGAGCGCCCTATCGTATTCCGCCTGCTCGATATCGGCGGGGATAAGGTCGTGCCTTATCTGCGCTCCATGGCCGAAGAAAACCCGGCCATGGGTTATCGTTCCATCCGGCTCGGTCTTGACCGTCCGGGTCTCCTGCGCACCCAGATCCGTGCGCTGCTGATGGCGGCGCAGGGGCGGCCGCTTAAAATCCTGGTACCCATGGTCACCGAGACCTTCGAGTTCCGGCAGACAAGGCTTGTGGTTTCAAAGGAAATGGATCGCCTGCGCCGTGCCGGCGAGCTCGTGCCTTCGCGGCTCGAATTGGGCGCGATGGTGGAGGTGCCATCGCTGCTTTTCGAGCTCGACCAGATCATGCCCGAGGCCGATTTCGTCTCGATCGGCTCCAATGACCTGGTTCAGTTCCTGACCGCCGCAGACCGCGCAAATCCGAGGGTTTCCAAGAGCTACGACCCCATCGCCCTGCCGCGCCTTCGCGCAATCCGGCTGGTGGTGGATGCCGCGCGCCGGCACAACAAATCGGTGACCATGTGCGGGGAACTGGCTGGGCGGCCGATGGAAGCACTGGCGCTGATGGCGATCGGCATGACCCGGCTGTCGATGGGGCCTGCCTCGATCGGACCGATTAAGGAACTCGTGCTCAATCTCGACCTCAAGCCGATCCAGGAGTCGGTGGCGGCAGCGCTCAGCGTTGGCTCGGATGGGGTTACGATCCGGGAATTGCTGCGGGAATGGGTGGACCGTCAGAACCTGCCCATGGGTTAGCGCCAGCCTAGTTCTGCTTGCGATTGCGGGCGCGCGCCGCTATCCCCTCATCGCTGATTGCATGAAAGACCGCGAATGCCCGCTTTGCCAGAGGACAAGCTCGATACGCTTGCCACCCGTTTCCAGTATATCGAAGCTGCCTTGTCCGGCGGCGCGAGCCCGGACGAGCTGGCCAAATTGTCCAAGGAGCACTCGGACCTTTCTCCCATTGTCGGGGAGATCAACGCCTACAAAAAAGCGTTGAAAGACAAGGCCGAAGCCGAAGCTCTCGCCAAAGGTCCGGACCGGGAAATGGCGGAGATGGCAGCCGCGGAACTCGAGGAGCTCGAGGAAAAGATCGAAGCCCTGACCCAGTCGATCCGCGTCATGCTGCTGCCCAAGGACGAAGCGGACGAAAAGTCGATCATTCTGGAAATCCGCGGCGGCACGGGTGGGGACGAGGCGGCGCTGTTTGCCGGCGATCTTTTCCGCATGTACGAGCGCTATGCTTCGGTGCGCGGCTGGAAAGTCACGGTGATGGAAGAGAGCCCCGGGGAAATGGGCGGGTTCAAGGAAATCATCGCCAATGTTTCGGGCCGGGGCGTCTATGCGCGGATGAAATATGAGTCCGGCGTGCATCGCGTGCAGCGTGTGCCGGCGACGGAAGCCTCGGGGCGGATCCACACTTCGGCAGCGACGGTTGCGGTGCTGCCCGAAGTGGAAGACATTGATATTGAAATCAAAAACGAAGATATCCGCATCGATACGATGCGCGCTTCGGGCGCCGGCGGACAGCACGTCAACACCACCGATTCGGCCGTTCGCATCACCCATTTGCCGACCGGCATCGTCGTGACGTCGGCCCTCAAATCTCAACACCAGAACCGTGCGCAAGCGCTGGTGGTGCTGCGCGCGCGGCTCTATGAAATGCAACGCGAAGAGCGCGACAGCGCCCGCTCGGCCGAGCGCAAGGGGCAGGTGGGATCGGGAGATCGTTCGGAGCGTATCCGGACCTATAACTTCCCGCAGGGACGGGTAACCGACCACCGCATCAACCTGACTTTATATAAGCTTGACAAGGTGATAGCGGGTGAAGCGCTCGACGAATTGATCGAGGCGCTGATCACTGAAAATCAGGCTGCGCAGCTGGCCGCGATGGAGAGCGGCAGCTGAGCGAAGAGATCACCGTTGGCGCGCTGTGGCGGCGGTGGCGGGACGAGCTGGCGCGTCACGGGGTGCCCACGCCAACGCTTGATGCCAAGCTGCTGGTGGGCCACGGGCTCGGCTACGACGTGCTGCAATTAATGCTGCACGAGCGCGATTTGGTTAGCATCTCGCTAGCAGAAAGCCTTGCTCAAACGCTGAAACGTCGCGTTTCCGGTGAATCCGTGGCACGCATTATGGGCCAGCGTGAATTTTATGGGCTCGCATTCGACTTGAGTGCGGCGACGCTGGAGCCACGACCCGATACGGAGCTCGTGGTCGACCTTGCACTTGCAGCTTTGCCCGACGGGGGAGCGGTGCTCGATCTTGGCACGGGATCGGGATGCATTCCCATCTCGATCCTGAGCAACCGGCCCGATGCGCAAGGTGTGGCGACGGATATCAATCCGGGGGCGCTGGAGGTTGCGGAACGGAATGCCGAACGGCATGGGGTTTTGGGCCGGTTGACCCTGAAACAGGGAGACTGGTTCGGGGCGCTTCGCGGCTCCGCGTCGGAGGAAGAGAGATTCCACCTCATCCTCTCCAATCCGCCCTATATATCTTCGGCCGTTGTCGAGACCCTGTCTGCGGAAGTGAAAGACTTCGATCCGCGCCTGGCGCTCGATGGTGGGCCCGATGGGTTGGCACCTTATCGGATCATCGCGGCGGAAGCGGGATCCTGGCTGAGACCGGGCGGAGAGGTGATGGTCGAGATCGGCTACGATCAGAGCGAGGCCGTTGCCGCGCTCTTTGCCGCGGCGGGGTTTGCAAAGGTGATGGTTCACAAGGACCTTTCAGGTCTTGATCGTGTGGTTTCGGCGCACCACATGGAGGGGGCAAAAGCCTAGGCGGCGGCCGGTGCCCAATTTTTGCTGGTCAAACCGGGCGGAAGCGGCTAGTTTGACCGTGCTGTCAATGGCGCATCATGAGCGCCGCGGCGACCACACCCGATTTCCAAACCTGCGGCCGAGTGCCGTGCTTGTCCGGATGACCGGGGCGAGTGGATGATCCGGGCGGATTTTTCCGAGGGCGCTGCCCGACCGCGGACGGTCTTCATGAAACCAGTATAACCGCATCCTCTGGCGTAGAACGCGGGATGTGGGGCCAGACCGGGCATTGGCCCGGCCCGCCCAAATTGTGACGCTTCACTACCAGAGTTAGACAAAGCGACCCGATGAGACCAAACCAGAACAAGAACCGGCAGCGTGGCCGGAACGGCGGACGCAAGCACGTCAATCCGCTCTCGCGCAATTACGAGAGCAATGGCCCGGACGTGAAGGTTCGCGGCAATGCCGCCCATATCGCCGAAAAATACCTGCAACTGGCGCGCGACGCCCAGTCGTCGGGCGATTCGGTGATGGCCGAGAATTATTTGCAGCACGCCGAACATTATTTCCGCATCGTCTCCTCGGCGCAGCAGGCCATGAATGGCCAGCGCGAGGGACAGAGCCAGGACGACAACGAGTTCGATGACGATGTCTCGGAAATGAACTCGCGCTTTTCTTCGCCCCAGCCGGTGCAGGCAACGCCCGCTCCCGAAGGGGAGGAGGACGTCGCTGCGACCCCGGCTCAACCGGTGCCCGCCGCCGAGGATGGCGCCGAGCGTCCGGCTGCCGAAGCGGGCGATATCGCCGCACAGCCGGCCGGCGAAGGCGAGGCCGCCCCGCGCAAGCCGCGCGAACGCCGCCCGCGTCGCCGCCGCCCGACCGCTGCCGAAGGCGCCCCAGCCGATCCGGCCAATGCCGACCAGCCTAGCGTTGGCGAATTGCCGGCCTTTCTGACGGCCGGCACGGCAAACGCCGCGGAATAGAGAACACGAGAGCCGGGCTGATGCCCGGCTTTTTGTTTCTGGGGGAGTGCATCAGCCAGGCTCCTGACGCGCATATGTCTCCGCCGATGTGTTCCGCCCATCCAGCTGGTGCCGTTCGAATGGGGAGGTGGTTTGACCCCTATTGCTTGCCCGGCCAGCCAGACGATGCGGGTGCAATGTCGCTAGTTGGTGCGGCCTATCTGGTCGTTTGATGCGCCCGTCCCTAGGAGCGCGCCTGAGGCGTGCTTGCGCGAGGCTTTTCTTGTTCTTGGCCTACACTGTTCGTGCGCAGAGCTTGTTCCCGTCGGGATCGCGGAGATAGGCAACGAAAACGCCGTTTGGCCGCTCGTTCGGCGGGCTCTCGATCGCTGTGCCGCCATGCGCAGTACCCGCACTGTGCCAAGCCAGAACGTGATCGGGGCTTGCCGCAGCGATGCCAATGGTCGCGCCATTGGCCACAGTCGCGGGCTTTCCGTCGATTGGTTTCGTGATCATCAAGCGGCCACCCTCGTGGGTATAGATCAGCCGGCCTCGTGCATCCACTTCGCCGGGCTTGCCGCCGAGCGCTGCAAAGGTGGCGTCGTAGAAAGTGCGGGCGCGCTCGATGTCGTTGCTGCCGATCATGACATGCGTGAACATGCTTAAACTCCGTTGCGGTCTTGTTTGGGCCAAAGGACAAAACCAGTCCCGTTGCCTATTCTTAGCTTTATCCTAGAGGGCGCGTCCGAGCCATCGCGCTAGGAATCACAACGGATCAGGAGGTCGAAGCCGGTGCGGTGAGTGATCAGGAGGAGATCGGGGCCGGGGCGGAGGACGGTGACGGGCCCGTTATTGCGCTCGTTGGCGGTGATCACCTCTTCGCTCGGAGATCGATCTGGCGGGTAGCCGAGGGCAGCGTAGAATTTTGGGCGGTCGATGCTTCTGGTGAAGGCGCTGAAACTGTCGCGCCGATACTGCCAGTGAAGGTCCGGCGGAGCGTCGATCAGGCTGAGGTTGAACCCCTCGGGCAGGGTTTCGATGGCCATGACAGGTGAACTGTCTTCGGGACAGAAGCGGGTCATGGCAGCCCGGATTTTGTCTTCACTCGGCGCGTTGAGATCGATCAGCACCGTGCCATTGGCAAGGATCCACCGGCCGTCAAGGTCTTCGGTGTCGCCAAATGTTTCGAGCAGGCCCACAGCAGCGGGCACAGCGCTCTGGGCCATGGCCGCCGAAGGGACTGCCAGGGCGAGAAGAAGGGCGAGGGTGCGGAGCTTGAGCATCATGCCGGGCAGCGGCCGAAGATTTCGACGCGTTGTGGGGTGGCGATGGCCATCAGGTCCGGCGCGATACGGTAGATGGCGGTGGGCTGAGACAGGGCTTCGAGCGTGCGGGCGCGCATCTCCATGCCGCGCTCGCCCTCCATGGTGTCGAACCGGCGGAGGCGGAACAGGGCTTCGGGATCGAAGCTGCGGTGGAATTGCGCGCCGCCGATCCAGTCGAAGCGATAAGTCAGTTCATCCGCTGAATTGGGTTCGGTCATGGCGAAACTGGCCTCGTCGATGGCGGTGATGACGGCGCCGCGCATTGGATCGTTGCCGCAGAAGCGCTCGAGGGCGCTCTCCGCAAGGCCGGGTTCAGGATCGGTGCCCATGGCATTGGTAAGAGTCGTGAGCGGCAGCCACTCACCGGCAATATCCCCGGTGACGGCGGGCGCCGAGACCTGGCCGAAGATGCGATTGGCGGTGACGAAATCGGTTTCGACCTCGGCGGTGGCGGGGGCGGCGGCGAGAAGGGCAGCGGATAGGGCAAGCAGCAGGCGCATGATCGGTCCTCAGGGTTGTTCCGTGATTTGACGCCTGCTGGCCGCAAAAGCTTGGGTCAGGCCCGCAGGATCAGAGGACCAATTTCGGCCGATTGCGTGAGGAGTGCTTCGAGCGCGGGTGCAGCCATAGGCCGGGCAAGCAAATAGCCCTGGAGTTGATTGCATCCCATGGCAAGCAGGATTTCGCGCTGCTCCTCGGTTTCGACGCCTTCGGCGGTAACCTTCATATTCATGGCACGTCCCAGATCAATGATGGAGCGCACGATGGAGCGGATCTCGACGTTATTTTCGAGCTGCGTCGTATAGGACTGGTCGATCTTGAGCTTGTCCACGCCATGAGTGCGCAAATAGCTGATCGAGGAATAGCCAGTGCCGAAATCGTCGAGCGCGACGCGTATGCCTCGGGCGCGCAGGAGGCGCAGGGTTTCCTGCACCTGCGGCGAGTTCTGCAGCAAGAGGCCTTCGGTGACCTCGATTTCAAGCCGCCGCGGATGCAGACCCGTGGCTTCGAGAATATCGAAGATGCGTTCGGCAAAGCGCTCGTCCTGGAACTGGATAGGCGACACATTGACCGCGACCCAAGGCAGAGAAGAGGCGACCGTGTGGCGGCAGGCTTTTTCGAGGGCCCAGAGGCCGAGCTGGCGGATCAGTCCGCGCTCCTCTGCAAGCTTGATGAACATGGCGGGCGAGAGGCGTCCCTTGTCCTTGTGCTGCCAGCGGATCAGCGCTTCGGCGCCAAGAACGGTCTGGCTCTGCGCGCAAAAGATCGGCTGATAAACCAGTTCAAGGCCTTCCCCGGTGCGCACGGCCAACCGCAGATCGGCTTCAAGGGCAAGCCGCTCCCGAACGGCGGCACCGAGCTCGCCAGCATAAAGCATGTAGCGATTGCGGCCACCGTTCTTGGCCTGGTAGAGCGCCATGTCGGCCCGGCCGATCAGGTCCTGCGCCGAAACCAGGGGGTCGTCGGCGGACATGAGGCCGACACTGGCGCTGACATGAACCTCGTGTCCATCTAGAACAAAGGGCTCCTCAAGGCTGCTGACAATGCGCTGAGCGAGGCCGAGGGCATCCCCGAGATCGGTGACGTTTTTCTGAATCAGAGCGAATTCGTCGCCACCGAGCCGGGCCAGCAGATCATGTTCGCCCACAAGAGCGCCGAGCCTTTGGGCTACTTCGACCAGGAGAGCGTCGCCGGCAGGGTGGCCGAGCGTATCATTGACGCTCTTGAAGTGGTCCAGATCGAGGCAGTGGAGCACGACGCGGCAGCCATTGCGCCGGCCATTTGCCAGGGCGCGGGCGAGATCCTGCTCAAAGAGAGCCCTGTTGGGCAGATGGGTGAGCGGATCGTGATAGGCAAAAAAGGTCGCCTGGGCCTCGGATTCATTAAGGCGGCGCGTGGTGCGCTGGAGCCGCAGGATCAACAACGTGCCCGCCAGCACGAGAAACAGCACGCACAAAACCATGCCCGGACCGGTTTCCCAGATCAGCTGGAACGCCGGCTCATAGGGCTGCCAGGAGAAGAACCCGACGATGCGACCGGCCTTGTCGAGCACGGGGGCAGCGATGCGGCCGCGATCGGCGGCGAGTTCGCGCTCGAAGCGCAGATCGTCCACTTCGAACTTGGTGCCGATGGCCTCGGCGATGCGGGCGCCAAGATCAATCATGGAGACGTGCAGATATTCTTCGCCCGAAGCCTGGACCAGCGTCGCGTCGCTGGGCAGGACGGGGCGCATGCTGACAATAGCGGCACGGCCATCAGGCATAACGCGTACATCTATAAGTCCAAGGCCGGTGATTGCGGCGGTGGAATCAGCGGGATCGCTTTCAGCCGCGTTTGCCATGGTCTGGCGCAACTGGCGGATCATTGGCTCAATGACGGCCTGATCCTCCCCATAGGTGCCGAGCGGCACCTGTTCGCCATTTTGCACTGCGCGCATTGGCTGGCCGTCGGGAGCGACGAGGTAAACCCGGTCATGGCCGAAATATTCGCTGACCCACTCGGCCAGGTTCTCGGCGAGCCAGGGCTCATTGTTGGCGCGCAGATTGACGACGGACTCGGTCCAGATCGCCGACGTATCCTGCTCGAGGGGAATACGATCCAGGATCTCTTCCAGGCCGACGCGGACGGCGCGGGTCTCGCGCGCCATGGAGCGATCATCGATGCGGCTGGCCGCCCACAAGCCAAAGGCGGCGAGCGCAAGAACAAAGGAAGCTGCAAGAGCGACAAAGGCAAGATTGGAGCGCGAATGCACCTTAGCGCGGGTACTCATTACGTGTCAGGCTACCGCTTAGATTGAACCCGTGATGCCGACGCTGATCATCGTCCCCGTTCTAGCAGCCAAAGATTAGGAGAATCATAGCGCGGAGAAGAAAAGTGACAGTCGTGCGACAGTCCGAATAGCGTTGACCGGCCATTGCTGGGGGCGAAATGCTCCCCATATATCCTTTCGATGACGGAGCGTGCCGACGGCACTGTCAGGCGCTTCTTCACCAACACTTCCGCCGTCATGCCGGTGCCAAAAGGGCCGGGTGGCGGGCGAGACAAGGAGAGTTGAATGAATATCGAAAAATATACCGAGCGCTCGCGTGGCTTTATCCAAAGCGCGCAGACCGCAGCGCTGGGCAAGGGCCACCAGCAATTTGCGCCGGTGCATCTCTTGAAGGTGCTGCTCGACGACGACCAGGGGCTGGCCTCAGGCCTGATCGAACGTGCCGGAGGCGATGCCAAGGCCGCTCGCGCCGGGGTCGAAGCCGCGCTCAATAAAATCCCGAAGGTTTCCGGCGATGCCGGCCAGCTTTACCTCAGCCGCGAACTAGCGCGCGTTTTCGATACGGCGGAAAGCGCCGCGCAGAAGGCCGGCGACAGCTATGTGACGGCCGAACGCCTGCTGCTGGCGCTGACGGTTGAAAAAGACACCGATGCCGGCAAGATCCTGGCTTCTGCCGGGGTGACGCCGCAGGGGCTCAATACCGCGATCGAAGCGATCCGCAAGGGCCGGACGGCCGATTCTGCATCGGCCGAAAACAGCTATGACGCGCTCAAGAAATATGCGCGCGACCTGACCGCCGATGTGCGCGAGGGCAAGCTCGACCCCGTGATCGGCCGGGATGAGGAAATTCGCCGCGCCATTCAGGTGCTGAGCCGGCGCACCAAGAACAATCCGGTGCTGATCGGGGAGCCGGGCGTTGGCAAGACCGCAATCGCCGAGGGCCTCGCTATCCGCATCGTCAATGGCGATGTGCCAGAATCGCTCAAGAACAAGAGCTTGCTCGCACTCGACATGGGAGCCTTGATCGCCGGCGCGAAATATCGCGGCGAATTCGAGGAGCGGCTCAAATCCGTGCTGAACGAGGTGACCGCGGCCGAAGGGCAGATCATTCTCTTTATCGACGAGATGCACACCCTGGTTGGCGCCGGCAAGGCCGATGGGGCGATGGATGCGTCCAATCTCCTTAAGCCTGCTTTGGCGCGCGGTGAGCTCCACTGCGTCGGCGCAACGACCCTTGATGAATATAGAAAGCATGTGGAGAAGGACCCGGCACTGGCCCGGCGCTTCCAGCCGGTCTTCGTGTCCGAACCGACGGTCGAGGATACGATTTCGATTTTGCGCGGGCTAAAGGAAAAATACGAGCTGCACCACGGGATCCGCATCGCGGACTCCGCGCTTGTGAGCGCGGCGACGCTGTCGAACCGCTATATCACCGACCGGTTCCTGCCCGACAAGGCCATCGACCTCATGGACGAGGCGGCGGCGCGCCTGCGCATGGCGGTCGACAGCAAGCCCGAAGCGCTCGACGAACTCGACCGGCGCATCATGCAGCTCAAGATCGAGCGCGAGGCCTTGAAAAAGGAAACCGATGACGGCTCGAGGACCCGGCTCGACCGGCTCGAACAGGATCTGTCCGGGCTCGAAGAGCAGGCCCAGGCGCTCTCGTCCAAATGGCTGGCGGAAAAGGAGCGGCTGCAGGGATCGACCAAGCTCAAGGAAGAGCTCGATGCCGCCCGCAGCCAGCTCGAAATCGCGCAGCGCCAGGGCGATCTCGCCAAGGCGGGTGAGCTTGCCTATGGCGTCATTCCAGATCTCGAAAAGCGTTTGAAGGCCGCCGACGATCTTGATGGCGACGGCCAGCCGGACCCGGTCATGGCCAAGGAAACGGTGGAGCCCAGCGACATCGCCCAGGTCGTGTCGCGCTGGACCGGAATTCCGGTCGACCGGATGATGGAAGGGGAGCGCGAAAAGCTGCTTCACATGGAAGCCTCGCTCGGCGACCGGGTGATCGGGCAGAGCGAAGCGGTGGCTGCGGTGGCTAAAGCCGTTCGCCGCTCACGCGCGGGTCTGCAGGATCCCAACCGGCCCATCGGCTCGTTCATGTTCCTTGGGCCAACCGGCGTGGGCAAGACCGAATTGACGAAGGCCCTGGCGCAGTTTCTCTTTGACGACGATACCGCCATGGTGCGGCTCGACATGTCCGAGTTCATGGAAAAGCACTCGGTCGCCCGGCTGATCGGCGCCCCTCCGGGCTATGTCGGCTATGACGAAGGCGGGGTGCTCACCGAAGCTGTGCGGCGGAGGCCTTATCAGGTCGTTTTGTTCGACGAGATCGAAAAGGCGCATCCGGACGTGTTCAATGTTCTCCTCCAGGTGCTCGACGACGGGCGGTTGACGGACGGGCAGGGGCGCACGGTCGATTTCCGCAACACGGTGATCATCCTTACCTCCAACCTTGGGGCCGAATATCTGGTCGACCTCAAGGACGGAGACTCGGTGGAACTGGTGCGCGGCAAGGTGCTCGACATGGTGAAAGCCTCGTTCCGGCCCGAATTCCTCAACCGGATCGACGAGATCCTGTTGTTCCACCGGCTCGGGCGCGAGCATATGGGATCAATCGTCGATATCCAGTTCAGCCGGCTCCAGACGCTGCTGCGGGATCGCGACATCGCCCTCGTGCTCTCGCCGCGTGCCCGCGAATGGCTCGCCAATGAGGGTTATGATCCCGCCTATGGCGCCCGGCCGCTCAAGCGGGTGATCCAGCGCGCGGTGCAGGATAGCCTTGCCGAGGATATCCTTTCGGGCCGGGTCAGCGATGGCGGTCAGGTTCTGGTGGATGCCGACGAGACCGGCATCGTGCTGCGGGCCGGTGGCGAAAACGCTGTGACAGAAGCCGCCTAGAACAGAAAGGCCGGTCCCCGGACCGGCCTTTTCTTCGTCCAGGCAACCGCGCCTTGCCCGCTGGCGTTGCCCGCAAAAGGCGGGGTGGCACATGAACGACTTGCTTTCGCAGATCCTCCATTGGACGACGCGCGCAATTGAGGTTGCGGGGATTGTCGTGATCGTCGCGGGGACCGTCGTGGCCGGATTGCGTTATCTTAGTGAATGGCGGCAGGCTGAGCTCGTGCCCAGCGCCTATCATCGCCTGCGCTCCTCGCTCGGCCGCTCGATCCTGTTGGGCCTCGAATTGCTGGTGGCTGCCGATATCATCAACACCGTTGCCATAGAGCCCACGCTCGAAAGCCTCGCTGTGCTGGGCGGCATCGTGCTGATCCGGACCTTCCTGAGCCTGTCGCTAGAAGTCGAGATCGAGGGGCGCTGGCCCTGGCAGCAGGCGCGGGGCAAGGACGCGCCCGGCAAGGGGCGAGAAAATCCGCGCTGACCGCTTGCCTGCCGCTCCGCGCCCGATTAGAACATAGAGAGAACAAAGGGGCTGGCATGGCTGACCAGATCGACTATATCGAATTTCCTTCCACCGACAAGGCGGCAACGAGCGGGTTCTTCCAGTCCGCTTTTGGCTGGGGCGTCACCAGCTACGGTCCTGTCTATGACGGCATCGAGGGCGCGGGCATCGATGGCGGTGTCGACGGGGCGCCCGAACGCGTTGCGGCCACTATGGCCATTGTTCGCACCAGCGATCTCGACGATGCTGAACGGCGGGTCCGCGCGGCCGGCGGCGAGATTACCCGCGCCCAGTTCGATTTTCCCGGCGGGCGCCGCTTTCATTTTCGCGAACCGGGCGGCACTGAACTTGCTGTTTATGTCGCGCGCGAAGGCTAGGGTCAGCGGCTGGCGGCGGCAACCTGGGTCGGCTCGCCATTGCGCGCCATCAACTCATCGATCTGCGCCATCTGCTGGGCAAAGGCGTCGCGATATTGCGGGGCAAGCACATTGTCCTTGGGCAGTTTGACGCTAAGCGGATCGACGAGATTGCCGTTGATCTTGATCTCGAAGTGAAGGTGCGGACCGGTCGATTGGCCGGTCGAGCCCACATAGCCGATCAACTGGCCTTGGCGCACACGGCTGCCGACGCTCAGTCCATCGACGAAGCGCGAGAGGTGGCCATAGGCCGTCTCATAGCCGTTGACGTGTTCGATCTCGATCTTGTTGCCGTAGCCGGACTGCCAGCGATAATAGGAAATCGTGCCATCGCCCGAGGCATAGATCGGGGTGCCGGTGCGGGCGGCAAGATCGACGCCGGTATGCAGCTTGCGCGTCTTGAAGATGGGATGGATGCGATAGCCAAAGCGCGAGCGCAGCGTGCCCCCGCCTTCGAGAGGCCGGCGATTGAGGAAGCGCTTGCCGGTTTCGCCATCGGGATCAAAGAAATCCACGGTGCCGTCCTCGGTGGCGAAGCGATAAAGCTGGCGCTTGGTGCCGGCCAGGGTCAGCGAGACATAAAGCAGGTCGGGCTTGGCCTCTGGCGTGTCCTGGGTCTCAAGGATTTCGATCGTGTCGCCGGCGGAAATGCGCTTGGTCATGTCCACGTCATAGGCGAACATGCCGATGATCCTCTCGATCGTGTCGTCATCGAGATCGTGCTTGCGGCCGGTTTCCCAGATCGAGCGATAAACGGTGGGCAGGCTGCCCACATTGATCTGCTCGATATCTTCCTGCGGAAAGTCGACCCAGTCGGGCTGGAGGCCAACCACATATTGCCCATTGTCGCTAAGGGCGACCGTGGCGATATGCTGCTCGCCCGGCGCGCCTTCAGGCCGGTAGATCGACATGCGGTAGGGCACGAGACTGGTGGAATCGCTGCTCAACGCACCATAAAGAATGCGCAGCCTAATGCCGGCGGGCAAACCCGAAGAGGGAATGAGATTGGCAAGGGTGTTTTCCACCATCGACACCTGGGCGCGGCTGAACCCGTTGCGCACCAGGGTTTCGGCGAGCGGCCCGAGTTCGCGCACGGTGAGGAAGCGCTCGGTGCGGCCGGGACCTTTATTGGCCGCAAGGGTGGTCTTGGGCACCACTGTGACGTTTTCTGCAACGCCGCTCGGGCTCGAGGCGCTTCCGGTTTCCGGCGCGAGTTCGGCAAGGCTCGGGGCAATGGCGGCATAGGCCAGAGTGGGCGGGGGCGCATCGTCTTCGGTATAGAAGGTGGCTTCGGCCATGCCGCGCACGAAATCGGCGGCATTTTCATCTGAGATGGCGCTGGCCGGGGTGAAGCTGAGCGGCATGTCGGCCTGTTTAACCGCAACTTCGCCATCCACATCGGTGCCGTAGACCTCGGCATTGAGGTCGAGCGTTGCTGCCTGAAGCGGCTGGGTGGCATTGAGAATGGCCACAGGGTCATAAGCGGGCGCATCGGCAGACAACGAGGTGGCTGTCGTCGCCAGCGTTGCCTTGAGGCGCGTAAAAGGCTGATTGCGGATGATCTCGCGCCCCTCAACCACCTGGCGGATCGACGCCTCGACGATTTCGAGATCGGACCGGGTTTCGGCAACAGGACGAATGCGCGAGGATTTCGCGGTCATGTCGGTGGGCAGAATCTGCTCGAGGCGCGGGGCGGCCAACTGCAAGGCTTTGTAAGCGGTTGAGAACGTGTCCTGGCCCTGAAAGGAGACGTAAAGCGCCGCGCCCATAAGAAGGACACTGGTCAGCCCGGTCATCACCGTGCCGCTGAGCCAGGCAAAGCTGAGCTCGCGACCCTGGGGGATCTCCCCGTCGGTCGATTGGAGAGTGAGCGCCGGCCCATCCTCGAACCCGCTGGCCCGCAGCTGGGACGCATGGCGATTTCGTTGCGCAGCGTTCAATGCGCCGTCCTTCGTTCTGGTGGTCTTCCCCCAGGCGCCGGGGCGGCGCCGCATCGGTTCGAATATTGTGCGGCACACTAAGGAGGCGCGCCGCCCTTTTCAATGCCCGTCCTATCTCCAACAATTGCGGCGAAACTGCGAGTCAGGGCCCTGGCGAGGAGAGCGGAGCGAGTGTTCTGCCAGAGGAAGCAAAGAGGGCGTCTTTATAAGAAGCGATTGCGCCCGCGGAGGCGCAAAAAAGCGGGGCGGCAGGAAAGCACTGCAATCTCTGGCAATTCAGTCGAGTTTTCCACATCGCGGCCGGGTTGTTCCGGCGAAAATGTCGTTTTTGTCATGGGGGGGATTTACAGGCGCCCGGGCCGCCCCTATAACCCGCTCATCGCTGAAGAGCGCGGCGCCAAACGGCGGCGGGCACGGAAGCAAGTCGCTGAAAACGAAAGAGATTTCGAGACTTAAGCGATACAGAAATTCGGCAGTGCTGAAATTTCTCCAAGTGGTATTGACAGTGATTTAAACCTTCACTAAATACCGCGGCACTGACGACGTGAACGGCTTTGAGTTGTTCCCACTGATCGGTGCAATCTGACAGGGCGGGTGTGCTGCCGGGCAACCGGAATGCAGGTTTGTTTTGTTGGTGGAAATCCGGGGCGATTGCCTCACCGACGTTCGGCCCTTTGGGGTGAAGGTCAGTTCTTTGACATTGTGAAGAAAGAAGAAAGAGAAACGTGGCCGGCGAAGTTCTTGCGAGCGGAAGCTGGAAGCAATTCTGGTGGAAGTTGATAGACTTTCGATGGGTGCACGTTTTTCAGAGGTACACTACCTATCGCGCTTTTTCGGAGGCGC
>NZ_FPCK01000004.1 GCF_900116545.1 Devosia crocina | reverse complement strand
AAGGGGCCGTGGCGCTGGGCCTGCTGATCCTCATGCAGTATCTGGTGACGTTCGCCTCAGTTCGTTGGCCTGGTTTCGCCCAGGCTGTTCGGTCTGAGCCGACGCTCTTGGCGCATGACGGGGCATTTTGCTACGAAGCCATGAAGCGCGAGCGCGTTACGCGTGATGAAGCCTTAAGCGCCGTGCGATCTGCAGGCGGTCAGGATATCGAGAGCGTCAAATATCTGGTTCTCGAGAGCGATGGGACGATCAGCGCGGCATTGTGCGCCGATCGAGCCGCGCCATGACGCCACACGCATCACCAACGAGATCGACATGTGCTTGGCTAGATCCGCGCAGAGCTTAGTAGTTGCGACGCCTTGAGAGTCGACACTGAAACTAAGGCACCATGCCCGAAACAACGAAACACTACATCGTTTAGGGAGTTGGGACTGCCAGGAGCCGGTCTACCACCCTGCTAACGCTGTTCGTCTCGCTCTAAGCCCTCCAGCTCTACCCCGCCTGACATGCGGTTGTGCTCTGAAGCGGATTCGCCAAGAGCGCGAGCTAACCACGCTGGGGTTGTAAAAGGAGATCATATGAAAATCGCTGGTATCGAGATCTTCAAGTTAGAGCTGCCAGTGAAGGGGGGACCATTCCGGATCGCGAGTTCTGACGTATCCACGCTCGACACGACTCTTGTGAAGATCATCGCAACCAACGGACAAGTCGGCTGGGGAGAGACATGCCCCGTCGGAGCGACCTACGCCGAAGAACATGCTGCGGGCGCACGTGCAGCCTTGCTTCAGATGGCCCCCGGTCTTATCGGCGAGGAGGTCTTGCCGCTCCCGATCCACCGCCGGATGAATGAGCTGCTCGCTGGCCATAATTACGCGAAGGCCGCAGTGGACATCGCCGTCTATGACCTGCTCGGTAAGCATCTAGAGGTCAGCGTTTCGGATCTTTTAGGCGGAGCCCTTACAGACCGCGTGCCCTCGTACTATGCAGTCGGGCTCGCAGAACCGGATGAAGCTGCTCGCATCGCACAAGAGAAGAGTAAAGAAGGCTATCCGCGGCTTCAGTTGAAGGTTGGCAACCGACCGGTCGAGATCGACATTGAGGCGATCCGTAAAACGTGGGAGGTCATCCGCAGCACCGGCACCCGGTTCGCTGTCGATGCCAACTGCAACTGGACGACGCGCGACGCTCTGCGCGCAAGTCGGGAATGTCTGGACGTGCCCTTCACCATGGAACAGCCGTGCAAGACCATTGAGGATTTGCGCAAGATCAGGCCGCAGATGCATCATGCCATCTACATGGACGAGAGCGGGCTGGACCTCGCAACCGCTATCTCTGCTGCCGGTCAAGGTCTCGTGGACGGCTTCGCCATGAAAATCACCCGGATCGGCGGACTGCAGCCAATGGCAGCATTCCGCGATGTCTGCGCAGCGATGAACCTGCCGCACACCTCTGATGATAGTTGGGGAGGCGACATCATTGCTGCGGCCTGCACGCACGTTGGTGCGACGGTTCGCCCCTCACTCAACGAGGGCGCATGGATCGCTGCGCCTTTTATCGAAGGCCACTATGATGGCGGGAACGGGCTCACCATCAAGGACGGGCATGTGGAGCGTCCAACGGGGCCGGGTCTCGGTATCAACCCCGACGAGGCGCTATTCGGTGGTCCGGTCGCTTCGTTCTAAATGAGCGGGTTAAGCCTGAACGGCAGTTGTTCGACCAACATCGGATAAAGCTGCCAGTCCGCATCCCACCCCACTGATGACATAGGGCCTCAACTCGACTGGTAATAACCCAAGCGAGCGCCCGGTTTTGTGAGCGAGCAGTGACACGCCCCAGAGCACCCCCTCCTAGCCTCCCCCTCCAGAAGGGGGAGGGACAGATGGGTGTGTGGGGCGGTTGGGGCCGCTGAGGTGCTCCTCCCCCTTTCGGAGGGGGAGGTCGGGTGGGGTGGGCCAGGAAGTGCGGATGGACTCCGGCCTCCCGTGGGGGGCAACGGACATGGTTTTCTGGTGCGGGTTCGCCACAAGAAGAAATCCCCGCTTGCGCGGGGATGAAAGGTAGTGGGGCGGCGCTTTATCTGCTTGGCTATGCCGAACAAGGCTTCTCACCCGGCGCTGCGCGCCGGTCTCTCCCAAAAGGGGCGAGGTGAGGCAGGGTCAGTCGTCGCCCATCTTAAGCGCCTTGATGAAGGCTTCTTGGGGGATTTCCACGCTGCCGAACTGGCGCATGCGCTTTTTGCCCGCCTTCTGCTTTTCGAGCAGCTTGCGTTTACGCGTCGCGTCGCCGCCATAGCATTTTGCCGTCACGTCCTTGCGCATGGCGCGCACGGTTTCGCGGGCGATGATCTTACCGCCGATAGCGGCCTGGATCGGGATGACGAAGAGATGCGGCGGGATCAGCTCCTTGAGCTTTTCGCACATGACGCGGCCGCGCGATTCGGCGACGGAGCGGTGCACCAGCATGGAAAGCGCGTCGACGGGTTCGGCATTGACCAGGATCGAAAGCTTGACGAGATCGCCCTCGCGGTGCTCGGCGAGCTGGTAGTCAAAGCTCGCATAACCCTTGGAGATCGATTTGAGGCGATCGTAGAAATCGAAGACCACTTCGTTGAGCGGTAGGTCGTATTCCACCATGGCGCGCTGGCCGACATAGGAGAGATTACGCTGGATGCCGCGGCGGTCCTGACAGAGTTTCAGGATCGCGCCAAGATATTCGTCGGGCGTCAGAATGGTCGCCTTGATCCAGGGCTCGCGGATTTCGCGGATCTTCATGACGTCCGGCAGGTCGGCCGGATTGTGCAGATGCAGCGTTTCGTCATTGGTCATCTCGATCTCGTAGACGACCGACGGCGCGGTGGCGATCAGATCGAGATCGAACTCGCGGCTGAGCCGCTCCTGGATGATTTCGAGATGGAGAAGGCCCAGAAAGCCGCAGCGGAAGCCGAAGCCGAGAGCGGCGCTGGTTTCCATTTCGAAGGAGAAACTGGCGTCGTTGAGCCGGAGCTTGCCCATAGCGGCGCGCAGCTCGTCGAAATCGGAAGCATCGACCGGGAACAGGCCGCAGAATACCACCGGCTGGGCCGGGCGGAAGTCGGGCAGGGGCGTAGCGGTGGGCTTCCGATCATCAGTGATGGTATCGCCGACATTGGTATCGGCGACTTCCTTGATCGAGGCGGTAAAGACGCCGAGTTCACCGGGGGTCAGCTGGCCGACCTCGACCAGTTTCGGCGTCTGCACGGCGACACGATCGAGCTCATAGACGGCGCCCGAGGCCATCATGCGGATCTTCTGGCCCTTTTTCATCACGCCATCGATGATGCGGACAAGGACGACGACGCCGAGATAAGTGTCGTACCAGGAATCGACGAGAAGCGCCTTGAGCGGCGCAGTGATGTCGCCCTGGGGAGCAGGGAGGCGCTGAACGATGGCTTCAAGCACGGTGTCGATGCCCATGCCGGTCTTGGCCGAGATTTCGAGCGCGTCCGAGGCATCGATGCCGATCACATCCTCGATCTGTGCCTTTACGCGCGGGATGTCGGCCGCGGGCAAATCGACCTTGTTGAGAACCGGGACGATCTCGTGGTTCGCATCGAGCGCGTGATAAACGTTGGCGAGGGTCTGCGCCTCGACGCCCTGCGAGGCGTCAACGACCAGGAGCGAGCCTTCGACGGCGGCCATGGAGCGCGACACTTCATAGGCGAAGTCGACGTGGCCGGGCGTGTCGATGAGGTTGAGGACATAGTCCTCGCCATCCTGGGCGCGATATTTGAGGCGCACGGTCTGCGCCTTGATGGTGATGCCGCGCTCGCGCTCGATTTCCATGGAATCGAGCACCTGTTCCTTCATCTCGCGCAGGTCCAGCCCGCCGGTCAGCTGGATGAGGCGGTCGGCAAGGGTGGATTTGCCATGGTCGATATGGGCGACGATGGAAAAATTGCGGATGTTTTTGAGCGGCGTGGTCATACGCGCGCTGATAGCAGAAGGCGAAGAGCGGAGAAAGATGGTTTGCGAGGGGTAAACGGCAACGCGCAACGCTTTGGCGCGTTTGTTCGGCCATGCGTCACCTCATCGTCTCCATTCTGGCGGTTGCCGCCCTCGCCCATCCGGCCCCGGCGCAGGATTTGCTGGCGCCTTTGCAGGATCTGGTCGAGGACCTGACACCGCGCCGCGCGCCGACGCAGCGCCCCGCTCAGGCAGCTCCGGCAGCGGAAAACGCCGAGGGTGGCGAAGAAGGTGAAACCCCGCCCATTCCCCGTCCGCGACCCGATGATCTCGGGGCGGACGCCGAGGTGCCCGAGACTGCCGAAACGCCGGACGAGCCTGTCGCGGAAGGGGAGGAGACCGCGGTGGCGGCGGAGCCGGTCGAGGCTGGCCGGATCTATCAGGTGGCCTGCCCGGCACTGCTCTCGGGTGCGGTCAGTGGAGAAATGCTGCCCCCGATCGATGATGGTGTGTGCAAGGCGCAGTCGCCGCTTTCGATCACCGCGCTCAATCTCGAGGGGCGCAGCATTGCCCTTTCCGAGCCGATCACCACCAATTGCCTCGTGGCCGGCGAACTAGTCGCCTGGGCCGGGGAGGTGGATAGCTATGCCCGGGCCGCGCTCGACAGTGCGCTCGTGTCGCTGTCCAACGGTCCGGGTTTTGTGTGCCGCAACCGCTATGGCGCCGAAGATGGCTTCGTGTCCGAGCACGGCTTTGCCAATGCGGTCGATATCGCCGGGATGACCCTGGCCGACGGGCGCACGGTTTCGGTGGAGGCCGATTGGCCGGAGGCAACGAGTCCAGAGGGCAAATTGCTGCGCCAGTCACATGGGGCTGCCTGCGGCAGGTTCACGACGGTGCTGGGCCCCGAAGCCAATGCGGAGCATCGGGATCACCTCCATTTCGACCTCGGCTGTCATGGGCAGACGTGCACGGCGCAGATTTGCGAGTGAGGATAGGCCCCTCACCCTGACCCTCTCCCCGGAGGAGCGAGGGGACGCAAGAGCCGATCATCCAGCGTTGACGGGTACACCGCCAGCAAGTCCATCGTCCCCTCGCCCCTCCGGGGAGAGGGTTTAGGGTGAGGGGCTCTCCCGCCTCGTTGAACGATCAGTTCCCCGAATAGATTGCGATCACCGCATTGGCCTGGGTCCGGTCGGTGCTGCCTTCGGCGCAATCGACGCCGGCTTTTTCGACATCGGCCTTGATGGCGGCATAGGCGCTCTCGCCGGTCGCTTCATCCATGCGCAACTCGCCTTGCAGCTGGCGGCGGTGGGCGGCCATGGCGGTGACGCCTGGCTCGATCACATCGATACCGCACAATTCGATCGTTGCCTGGGTGGCATAGAGCCCGGTGAGCAGTTCGCTCTGGCGGTTGCTGGAATTGACCTTGGCAAGCGGGTCAATCGTGACACTTTGCCCAGGCGCGGGTTCTTGCGGCGCCTGGTCCTGAGCCACGGCAGCGTTGAGGCTCAGGGCGAGAAAGGCGAGGGCGGAAAGGAGACGGGGCAAGAGGGCACTCCAAACTGAATTCTTGTGTCGCCCCGCATTGTCCCGTTGATTATGGCTTCAGCACGGCGCCTCCGGGCAACGCGGATGGTGCGGGGGAAGATCCGCCCAAAGGCGCGTGGCAGGCCCTGGAGGTGGGGGAGGAGCCGCGCTGGGTTCGCTCAGCCAGGCAGCAAATCGGCGCAAAAGGTCGCGCAAGCCGGACATGGTCCGTCTCCTTGTGTCGTGGTGCAGGTCTTGATGGCTTTGATCCTGCGCCGCGGTGCGGGGCGAGGCAATGGACAAGGTTTTCGGCTCGGTATAGAAAATCTATATGAGCAGTGCTTTCCCCATTCCGCTCAATGCCCTGCGCGCCATAGAGATCGTGGCGCGGGCAGGGGCGCTTGCCCCGGCCGCCGAGGAGCTTGGGGTGACGGTGGGCGCAGTCAGCCAGCATCTGCGCCGGGCCGAGGAACGGCTCGGGATGGCGCTTTTCACCCGCACGCCGCAGGGGCTGCGTCCCGTGCCTGAACTGGTCGAGATCCTGCCCCAGCTCAGCGCCGGTTTCACGGCCTTGCGCGATGGGCTGGCGAGCCTTACCGGCGCGCAGGAGGGCGTGCTCAACGTCACCGTGGGCAGCGTCTTTGCCTCGCGCTGGCTGATCTGGCGGGTCAAGAAATTCGAGCAGCAACACCCCGGGCTCGATCTGCGGCTGACCGTAACCGGCACCATGCTCGACCTGACGCGCCCCGATCTCGATTGCGCCATCCGCTTCGGCGATGGAGCCTGGCCCGGAGTTTCGGCAAGCCTAATCGGCGGACAGGCCTTTCAGCCGGTTTGCGCACCCGAATTTGCGGCGCGGCACGCCGATCTCACCGATCTTGGCAAAGTGCCGGTGATCATCGATCAGACCAGCATGCTCGATTGGCCTTTATGGCTCGCAGCGCATGGGCGGGACCCCGGCCAGAAACTGGCCGGCCCCGTGCTGTCCGACGCGTCGCTGGCGTTCGATGCGGCCATGTCGGGGCAGGGACTGCTGCTGGCGGCCGACATGATGAGCGCCGATGCGGTTTGCGATGGCCGGCTGGTGCGGCCCTTCGACAGTCCTGTCCTGGGCTCCCGCGGCTATTATCTGGCGACGGCCAGGGGGCGGCGCGAAACGCGCAAGCTGAAACTGTTTCGCGACTGGCTGGCCGGGGAAGTGCCCGACAGCGCGCAAGGTTACCTCAATCAAGAGGCGCGGCCATAGGCTCACCCCTGGCGGCACAAGGAGGCCGAAATGCAAGATGTGTTGATCCTGGGCGCCGGTATCGTCGGCATTGCGACGGGCATTCATCTGCTCAAGCGCGGCCGCAGCGTCACCCTGATCGACAAGAACCAGCCAGGGCGCGAAACCTCCTATGGCAATGCCGGGATCATCCAGCGCGAAGGGGTCCGGCCCCATGCCTTTCCGCGTGATCTGGCAACCCTGATGCAGGTAGGGCTGCATCTGTCGACTGCAGCGCGCTACGAACCGCTCGCCCTGCCGCGCATCGCCCCGCCGCTCCTGCGATACTGGTGGGCCTCCTCGCCCGACCATTATCGGCAGATCGTGCACAACTATGCGCCCCTGATCGGCCGCTCCATCACTACCCATGCCGCCCTGATTGCCGAAGCGGGGCCCGAAGCTGAAAAGCTCATCACCCGCCATGGCTGGTATCTGGTGTTCCGCACCGCCGAAAAGCTCGCCGAGGCGGCTGCCAGGGCAGCCGACGACAAGGCGCGCTATGGGGTCAATCATGAAGTGGTGGATTGGGCCGGGCTCAAGGCGGTCGAGCCGAGCCTGCGCGGTGGCCTCGTGGGGGCGGTGCACTGGACCGATCCCTGGACCGTGCGCGATCCCGGCGCGCTGGTCGCCCAATATTTTGCGCTCTTCGAGCGGCTTGGCGGAACCTTTGTGGTCGGGGCGGCCGATGGGCTCGTCCAGCACGGAAACGCGTGGTCGACCAACGTGTCCGGCACGCGGCACACGGCGCGCGAAGCGGTGATCGCCCTTGGTCCCTGGGCGCCAGAAGTGCTCGACAGGCTCGGCTATCGCCTGCCTCTCTTCGTCAAGCGTGGCTATCACATGCATTACCATGCCGAAGACGGGGCTGAGCTGAACAATACCCTGCTCGATCCCGAAGTGGGCTTTGCCATGGCGCCCATGGCGCGCGGCATCCGCATCACCACAGGCGCCGAATTCGCCTTACGCGATGCGGCGCCCACCCCCATCCAGCTCGGCAAGGCGGAAGCGGCGGCGCGCGACTTCTTTCCGCTCGGGACGAGGGCCGAGAAGGAGCCCTGGAAAGGGGCCCGCCCCTGCACCCCCGACATGATGCCCATTATCTCCAAAGCCCCCCGCCACCATGGCCTCTATGCCGGCATAGGACATGCCCATCACGGCTTTACCCTGGGGCCGGCGACCGGTGAATTGCTGGCCCAGATGATGACGGGTGAACCCACCGCAATAGATGTGAAGCCGTTCAGGATGGAGCGGTTTCTGGGCGGCTGATTGGTCTCGATGAGCAACGACTGGTGGTGCTGGAAGGCCCCCTCACCCGGATCGCTGCGCGATCCGACCTCTCCCCCACAAGGGAGAGGTGTCGCTGTGCGACTTTGGCAGTCTCCCACCTCTCCCTCTCGGCGAGAGGTCGACGGCGCAGCCGGCGGGTGAGGGGGCCTTGCCTCGATAATCGCGCTGCCGTTCCCCTCATCTCGGCTCTTGCTCAAACCTTAGAACAATTCTAAACTAGAACAGTTCTAAGCTTTGGCCCTTCATGTTCACGCTCTGGCCTGACACCCGCCGCTCCTTCCGAACGCTTTCCGAGCGGGAAATTCTGTCTCTTGCCATTGCCGCCGAAGAGGAAGATGGCCGGATTTATTCCGAACTCGCGACCCGGCTCGGCACTCATTATCCCGGCACGGCGGCGCTGCTCGAAGCCATGGCTGCCGAGGAGGACGAGCACCGGCGGCTTCTGCTCGATATGTATGTCGAGCGCTTCGGCAAGCGCCTCGTGCCCATCCGGCGCGAACATGTGCGCGGCTTTCTCGTGCGCAAGCCGGTGTGGCTGCTCAAGACCCTGACGCTCGAACAGGCGCGCCAGCAGGTCTGGGAGATGGAAGAAAGCGCCTACCATTTCTATTTAGAGGCAGCCCGGCTCGTGAATGACGTCGCCATTCGCCGGTTGCTCGGCGATCTGGCCCAGGTCGAGCGCAGCCACGCGGCAAGCGCCACGCGGTTGGACAAGGAACTTTTGGGCGAGGACGGGCACAACACCGAAAAGGATGCCGCCCATCGCCAGTTTCTCCTCACCTATGTGCAGCCGGGACTGGCCGGGCTCATGGATGGCTCGGTTTCAACGCTCGCCCCGGTTTTTGCCGCCGCCTTTGCCACGGGCGATACGCACCAGACCTTTCTGGTGGGGCTCGCGGCCGCGGTGGGCGCAGGCATTTCCATGGGCTTTACGGAAGCGGCCTCAGACGATGGCCGCCTGACCGGCCGCGGCTCGCCGATCAAGCGCGGCCTTGCTGCGGGGATCATGACGGCGGTGGGCGGGCTCGGTCACGCGCTGCCCTATCTTATCCACGACTTCTGGACAGCGACCGCGATTGCCGGCCTTATGGTCGTTATCGAGCTCTGGGCCATCGCCTTTATCCAGAAGCACTATATGCAAACGCCCTTCTGGCGCGCGGTGCTGCAGGTGGTGATCGGCGGCGCATTGGTGTTTGGCGCAGGCGTGCTGATCGGCATGGCGTAGCGTGCCTTAGTCGACTGGAGCGGATTGGCGCAAGCTTACGCTCCCGCCACCAGGCTCGCCGCCTTCGAGCCGATGGCCATGGCCGGCGCATTGGTATTGCCCGAGACGATCTGCGGCATGATCGAGCAGTCGATCACCCGCAATCCAGCGATTCCCCGCACCCGCAATTGGCTGTCGACCACGGCGGTGGGATCGTCGTCCCGGCCCATGCGCAGCGTGCCGACAGGGTGGTAGTTGGTCTTGACCGTTTGTCCGCAATATTTTTCGAGCGCCTCGGGATCATCCATCACCGCTTGGTCCGGCAGCAGTTCGGCGTCGATCTTTTCCGCAAGCGGGGAGGATTTCAGCAGTTTTCGCGCCTCGTGCAGCGCCGCGATGGTGAGCCTGAGATCGTCAGGATGCCCGAAGAAATTGCAGTCGACCACCGGCTGATCCGCCGGATTGGCTGAGCGCAGGGTGACGCTGCCGCGCGCCTTGGGGCGGAGGAGGCAGGAGGTGAAGGTGACGCCATAGGTGGGCTTGGCGGCAGAAACGTCGCGGTCGAGATAAACGATCGGTGCGCAATAAAGCTGGATCGTCGGGCGCGAGCCGCCATCGGGATCGAAGAACATGCAGGCTTCGATGCCCGTCGTCGTCACCGGGCCGGTATTGGTGAGCAGATATCGGAGCCCGTTGCGGATCATGTTCCAGCCGCGATCCTGCCCGAAATAGCCGGACTTGCCCTTGGTCGTCGCGATCACCGGGACCTCGTGATGGTCCTGCAGGTTCTGCCCGACGCCGGCGATATCGGCGACCGCCGAAATGCCATGCTGGCGCAGGTGATCGGCCGGGCCAATGCCCGAAAGCATCATCAGCTTGGCGCTGTTATAGCTGCCGGCGCCAACAAGCACTTCGCGCTCGGCGCGCACGGTGTGGGTCTCGCCATCCCTGGTATAGCTGAGGCCCGTGGCGCGGCCGTTTTCGACGAGGATCTTGTCGACCCGCGCCTCGGAGATGATCGTCAGCCGCTCGTCCCCTTTGAGCGGATCGAGAAAGGCCTTGACCGCGTCCGAACGCTCCTTGTAGCGGCCCCATTGGGCATAGGTGTGCTGCATGATGCCGACGCCGAACTGGGTGGCACCGTTGAAATCAGGGTTCGGCTGGTGGCCCAGCGCCTCGGCCGCGGCGATGAAATCATGCGTCGTTTGCGTAGTATAACCCGGATCGGAAACCCGCAGTGGCCCGCCCCGCCCATGGAAGAGATCATGGAGGCGGGCATTGTCCTCTATCCCGGTAAAGTGAGGAAGTATGCCGTCATAGGACCAGGTGGGATCATTGCCGAGGCTCTGGGCCCAGCCGTCATAGTCCTCTTTCTGGCCCCGCATATAAACCATGGCATTGACCGAGGAGCCGCCGCCGAGAACTTTTGCCACCGGCACGATCGGCGCGCGGCCGCCAAGCTGGGGCTGCGGCACGGTCTTGTGCATCTCAAGAAACGTGTCCTGCCCCAGATATTTCATGTAGCCGGCGGGCATTGCCATGATGCGATTGGTCCGCGCCCGCCCGCGTTCGAGCATCAAGACGCGAAAGCCGAATTCCCGGACCAGCCGCCAGGCGGCAACCGAGGCAGCCGAGCCACCGCCGGCAATGATGAAGTCGTATGTGGGCATAGTATCTCCTCTTGATGGGGAGACTAAGCCGCAGGCAGCAAGTCTTCTAGTCGGCTATCGAGAATTGTGCCCACCCGCGCGCATCCGACTGCGATTTCGCGGATGAAGTCGACGAGCATGGGCCGATAGAGCGTGCTATCCACGTATCCCCGAGGCGGATCAACGAGATCGTTTTGCGGCAGCGTAGCGTAACCGCCGATACCGATCTGCGGCTTGCCCGCTATTTTGGATTGTCGGAAGGCTTTTTCCTGTCCTTGCAGGCCGAATTCGATCTGATGCAGCGCCGGCGCGAAATCGGAAAGGACCTTGAGGCAATCGAGCCCCGAGCAGCTTAGCTCTCGCCATTCCGCGCCCGGGACTCCTCGGCCCGCGCGATTTTCTCCTTCTTTGCGCGTGCCGCGATCTCCTTGACCGCGTCCCCCAGATGCGCCGTGCCGCGCTTTTTGGCGAGGTCCATCTGGTGCTGACGCTCGGCAGCGGCTTTGTGCTTGGCCGTGTCATCGGCGCAATAGGGGCACGAAAGGCCCTCGGTGAAATCCTTATGGGCGCGATCCGCCTCGGTCAGTGGATGGCGGCAGGCGCGGCACAGCGTGGCATTGCCTAGTTCCAGCCCATGGCCGACCGAAACGCGCTCGTCGAAGACGAAGCACTCGCCGGCAAAGCGGCTCTCCTCCTTCGGCGTGACTTCAAGATATCTCAGGATGCCGCCCTTGAGGTGGAACACTTCCTCGAATCCCTGGCTCAGGAGATAGGACGACGCCTTTTCGCAGCGGATGCCGCCGGTGCAGAACATGGCGACCTTCTTGTCGCGCGCGGGGTCGAGATGTTTGGCCACATAGTCCTTGAACTCGACAAAGCTCGCCGTCTTGGGGTCGAGCGCGCGCTGAAAAGTGCCAAGACCCACCTCATAATCGTTGCGCGTATCGACCAGCACCACATCGTTGCGCTCGATCAAGGCGTTCCAGTTTTCCGGCTCGACATAGGTGCCGACCTGTTTTGAAGGGTCAGCTTCCGGCGCACGCAAGGTCACGATCTCGGGCTTGAGCCTGACCTTCATGCGCAGGAACGGAGCTTCCTCGGCAAAGGAATATTTGGTTTCCGCACCATCGAGCCTTGTGCCGAACGGGCCCGAGACAAACAAAAACTCGGCCAGCGCATCGATCGCCTCAGCGCTGCCCGCCACCGTGCCATTGATCCCCTCGGGAGCAAGGATAAGCGTGCCCTTGATGCCCTGATTGCAGCAGAACTGGGCAAGCGGGGTCTTGAGCGCTTCGCAATCGGGCAGGGCGGCGAATTTGTAGATCGCCATCACCTTGTATGGATAATGGGCCTGAGGCAGATTGGAGGCAGAGTCGGTGTGATGCGCGGTCATGATGCGCTCATACCATTGGCCGCACCCGGCGTCACGGGCGGCTGCAAGCACGACATCGGGAGAATTTCCAAGTGACCTATCGGGCCGACAACGCACGCTACGACCCCATGCAATATCGCCGCTCCGGCCGCTCCGGGCTGAAGCTGCCCGTGGTCAGCCTCGGGCTGTGGCAGAATTTCGGCGGTACGCGCGATTATCCGAGCGCCATGGAAATCCTTGGCTATGCTTTCGATCAGGGCATCACCCATTTCGACCTTGCCAACAATTACGGCCCGCCGGCCGGCTCCTCCGAGGAACTGTTCGGCCATGTCCTGGCGCGCGATTTCCGCCCCTATCGCGACGAGATGATCATCTCGACCAAGGCCGGCTACAATATGTGGCCCGGTCCCTATGGCGAGTGGGGAAGCCGCAAATATGTGCTGGCGAGCCTTGATCAGAGCCTCAAGCGCATGGGGCTCGACTATGTCGACATCTTCTATTCGCACCGTTTCGACCCCGACACTCCGCTCGAGGAAACCATGGGTGCGCTGGCTCATGCGGTGCGCACCGGCAAGGCGCTTTATGTCGGCATCTCCTCCTATCCCGAAAAGGAAACGCGCGAGGCGCATCGGATCCTGAAAGAGATGGGCGTTGCGACGACCATTCACCAGCCGAGCTATTCGGTGCTCAATCGCTGGATCGAGAACGACCGCACCATCGAGGCCTGTGGCGAACTCGGCATCGGAGTCATCGCCTTTTCCCCGCTCGCCCAGGGCGTGCTGTCCGGCAAATATTCCTCCGGCAACACCAATGGCACGCGCGGCGACAATCCAAGCGGCACGCTGCGCGCCAGCCATATCGAGCCGCGCGTCCTGGCTGCGGTAGACAAGCTGGGCGAAATCGCGCGTGACCGCGGCCAGTCGCTGGTGCAACTGGCGCTCGCCTGGGTCTTGCGGCGCCCGGAAATGACTTCGGCGCTGATCGGCGTGCGCACGCTCGAACAGCTCAAGGATAATCTGGGTGTGCTCGACAATCTCGAACTGAGCGCCGAGGAGGTCGCCGCAATCGATGAGGCGACCAAGGATGGTCAGATGGAGCTGCATCCCCGCCCACAAGGCTGGTTGCGGTAATTCAGTGGGGCTTACCCTATGAGCGAGTAGGGCTCCCCCTCACCCGTCTCGGGCTGCGCCCGATCCACCCTCTCCCCGAGAGGGAGAGGACAAGAGGGGCGGTTTGATCTGTTCTTCTCCCTCTCGGGGAGAAGGTGGCGCGTAGCGCCGGATGAGGGGGATGCGTCAGTGGGCTCCTCGCTCGCCGTTAAACCATCATCGAATTGAGCGCGCCCATGGCGGCGAGCGAGCCGGAATTGGCGGAAAAGGTGATGGAATGCATGCCCATGGTCAGGTCTCCCGCCGCATAAATGCCGGGGCGAGGGGTGGCGCCCATATCGCCCATGGCCAGCATGATTCCGGTCGGTGTGGGCTTGGTATCAAGGCCGAGTTGTTCATGCAGATTGGCCGAGGGCCGGTTCTGGGGATGGGCATAAAGCGCGCCGAGCGGCACCTTGGTGCCGTCCGCCAGCGTCACGCCGCTGATCGTGCCCCTGTCGTGCTCGATGGAAGCCAGCTTGCCGTCGAATATCTTGACGCCACGCTTTTCTAGCTTGTGGCGCTCCTCGTCGATGATCGCGTGGCCATCGAGAATAAGCGAAATGTCCTCTGTCCAATTGGCATAAAGCACCGGCCCGTGGAGCGACATGGGTGAGGAATAAAGCAGGCCCCAGGGTTTCTCCGAGACTTCATAGCCATGGCAGAAGGGGCAGTGGATCACCGTCTTGCCCCAGCTTTCACTAAAGCCGGGAACGTCGGGAAAAATATCAGTAATGCCATAGCTCAGGATAAGCCGCCGGCTTTCGATCGTCTCGCCATCCGCGGTCTTGACCGTAAAGGCATCGGGCTCGCCTGAAACGGTTTCGGCCCGCGCGTCCACCCAAGTGACGCTGGGATAGGCGCGAACCTGCTCGCGGGCCCGGGCCAGAAACTCGCCCGGCGGCGTACCGTCCTGGCCGATCACGTTATGGGCGTGGCTGGCATAGCGGTTGCGGTTCAAACCCGTGTCGAGCACGGTCACCCGGCGGCGGGCGCGGGCCAGTTGCATGGCGGCGGCAATGCCGGCAAAGCTGCCCCCGATAATGGTCACATCCTGCATGGTGCTTTCCCCTTGGGACTGTCTGCCTCCTATATGTAACACGGAGAGTTACATATCAAGGTGCTGGTTGCATGTGGGAGGCAACAGCTTTTTCCAGCGTTTCGATGCGCCCGTTCAGCGTCTGGATCGCGGCGATCAGCGGCGCGATGAAGCTGGAATAGCGCAGCGCCTGCTGACTTTGCTCGTCCTCGGGCTCAGCAAGAACATGGCCGCCGAAGCGCCCGACACCGTGTTTGCGGGCGGTCGCCAGCACCTCCTGGGCAAGGAGCCCATAATGGTCGGACTTGTCCGCGCCCGCTCGCCAGCGATAGCGCACCGGGTTGAGCGCCAGAATGAAATCGAGCCCGAGATCGCTTGGGGCGATATCGATCTTGTCGCGGCTGTCCGAGGTCTGGATCGTACCGGTAGCAGACCAGATGGCGCCCCAGCGCGCGCCGCTCGCGCCAAGGCTGTGGCTGTTGTCGGCCGCTGGCCGAAGCGATCCGGCAAGCCGCACCGCGCCATCCGGCCCGATGGCCATGGCCTCGATCCAGTTCACGCCATCGGGGCTGAGCTTGATACGCCAGCTATCGTCACCCATCAGGCCCATTTCTGCCCGGCCCGACCAGTTGCTTTGAAACAGGAGGCTCGCCGTGTCTGCCGCCGAGGCCTTGTTGATCTTGAGCTGGTGACCCGCGCCCTCATGGGTGAGAAGCGTGGCTGGAGCCGCAACGGCAAGGCGATTGGTCGGATCGGCGCTGGTATTGATCCCCTGACTCCTCAGCTCCGGCCCGGCGATCGCCACCCAGGCGCTGCCCGAAAAGACCAAGAGGCTTTCGCTTGCGCGGTCAAAGACCTGCCAACCGGGCGCGGGATCGAGAAACACCCAGCGATTGATCTGCCAGGCCGCGATCTCGTGTGTATGACCTGCCCAGCCCCCGCCAGCGCCTGCGGGCACGAGATAGGTCTCGCCCTCGAGCGGGTCCGACGGGGGAAGCGTGTCGCTCGCGCTGTCGACGCTGGCCTGCACAAGGATGTCGAGCCGCTGCAGCGCCTCGTTATGGGTGATGTGCTTAAGCGCCTGTCCGGCATGGATATGGGGCAGGCCGAGGCGGGGTGTGTCGTCCATTCTGGCTCTCCGGAAAAGGTGGAGCCACAGTCTGCCCGCGCCCGAAAGGCCGGGGATTAGCGGCATAGGCGTGGCCGGGGCGGCACCGCGCCTCTTTTCTTTGCCGTTCCAGTCTATAAGAGGGGACGAGCCTCCGTGCGGGGGGCGACGTGCACTCCGGATCGCCATGGCCTCTTCGCTTGATATCGTTCTCGCCTTCGACGACAATTTCTGGGCGCCGGCCTATGCCGTGATGCGCTCGATCTGCCTTTCGACCCATCGGCGCCAGGACCTCGTCTTCCATCTCCTGCACCTGCCGCTTTTGGCCGAGCACAAGCGCGATCTCGAAGCCATCACCGGTGAATTCGGCGCCAAGATCGCCTGGCATCCGCTCGATGGCATGGAGCTCTTCGATGTCTTCGTCGCCGACATGCCCGCCAGCGCGCAATGGCCCAAGGTGGTCTATGCGCGGCTGCTTCTGGCCGACATCTTGCCGGAGGCAGTGTCGCGGGTGCTCTATCTTGATTGCGACATGCTGGTGCGCGCGCCCATCGAGCGGCTGCTCGAAGCCGATCTGGGCGGCATGCCGCTCGGGGCGGTGCAGGATTCGCTCCATCCCTTCATCATGGGCCGCCGGGACATGCGCCAGAACAGCGGCATTTTCGATCTCGCCGATCCCTATTTCAATTCGGGCATGCTGGTGGTCGATCTCGCGCAATGGCGCGCCATCGACGTCAAGTCAGAGGTCGCGCTGATCGCCGGCAAGGGCTGGCTGGACCGGCTCTACTACGATCAGGACGTTCTCAACCTCGTGTTCCGCAATCGCTGGCACAAGCTCGACTGGCGCTGGAACACCATGGACGCCCACCCCGCCCATGAAGCGCTGGATCCACATATCCTCCATTTCACCGGCAAGAACCGGCCCTGGGCCCTCTGGGCGGGCATTTTACGCACCACCGCCTATGCCCGCTGGTATCGCCACGTGATGACCAATGATCTGTTCTACCGGTTCGCGCGGCACCGGTGGGGACGGTGGTGGCGGAAAAGGCTGCCGTTCTTGCGGTAGGGACCTTCGCTCAGTTCGGGACGATTCCCTCGCGCCGGCAGAGGTCCGCCATGGCACTTCCCACAGGCGGCACAGGCATGCCGGCCCGCCCGCGCGCGGTGAACTGGCTGCGCCAGAGGTGGATGCCGGTGGTGTCCGCGCGAACGAAGGGGTCGACCGATGAGCCGGGCTGCATCAAGGGCGGAATGCGCTCATAGGGGATCGGATAAAAGCTTGAACTGGGCAGGACCCGATCGGCCAGCCCGCGCGCCCGCACATAATGGGTCAGGGCCATGGGGCCGGTGGCGCCATATTGCAGGTTTTCCGGCGGGATCCTTTCGCCCAGGAGCCGGCGCGCCGCCACTTCCCAGCGCCGCATGGGCGTAAGGAATGGCTCAAGAAGCGGACGGTTCTGGTCCGAAAAGATTGAAAGCAGATCCCCCAGCAGCGGCGCATCGGCGGGAATATGGAGAACCGCGCTATTGACCGAGCCGGGCTTTTCCCAGGCCATCAGATAGTCCTGGGGCCCCACGATGGGCGCCACAAGATAAAGATCGAGATCGACATAGACGCCTTGGGCCTGCCGCATCAGCTCGAGTCGGAATCGGTCGGAAAACACCGCCGGCGTGCCCTTGCCTTTGTAAAAAACCAGGTCCGCACGCGGCAGGATTTCGGACGCGTCGCGCCAGACCGCGCCATGGGGGAAATTGTCCGGACGGTCGAAGGCAAAAATCTCGACGCGGTGGCCCTGCCGGACAAAGGACGCAATGCACAGCGCTTCGAGCCAGCTCATTGGGCCATGCCAGAAACTGACAAGAGTGGGCAGGGTCATGCAAATCATCCCGGTAAAGCCAGGCCAACTAAGCCCTTGGCCATCAAAACTCAATGCGCTTGGGCGCCTTCAGCTCAAACCTGCCAAGGCCTTCTTGATCCGCCCTTCGAACCGCGCCAATTGCCCGGCATCCACCTCTTCCGCTCCATAAAGGCTCAGCATCCCGAACCTGGCCTTGGGCGCACAGGCTCCGATCAGCGCCGTCCTGAGCACCTTGCGCACCGGCTGGCGCATCAGGAGGCGGTCGATCCACCAGGGCGAGCCGAGCGTCGTCACGACCAGCACGGATTTGAGTCCGGTCAGCAGCGGTTTGATCGGGGTGCCGTGATGGTAGGCAAAGCCAGGCGCCCAGACGCGATCGAACCAGCCCTTGAGCAGCGCCGGCATGGAAAACCACCAGGTGGGAAAAACCAGGATCAGGCAATCGGCCTGGCCCAGCCGCTCCTGCAGCGGCGCGATATCGGGTGGCGTGAACGGCGCTGCATAATAGCCGCGCCGCTCCTCCGGGGTCAGGCTGGGGCTGAAGCCATGCACGGCAAGATCGAGCCGGTCCACCTCGTGGCCGCGTTCGAGCAGCCATTGGGCGATGGTGCCGGCCAGATGCGCATTGAGGCTTTCCGCCAGGGGGTGGCACTGCACCAGATGAACGCGCATGAAATCCTCTGAATTGGCCGCCGCGCATCCCGATCGGCACGCGGCGGCAGAGTGGTCAAGTCGAGCCTGCCGGTCAATTGGCGGCAGCGCGGCGCCGATATTCGCTGGCAAGGAACAGCACACAAAGCGCAAACACAACGCCGATTCCCACCTGCAGCCAATCGAGGCGGCCGATGAGATCGAGCGCATAGGGCACACCCGAATGAACATCGACCCCAAGCGGTCCATCGGCGATCCACTGATCGACAAGCCCGGCCTCGGGCATGGTGCTGCGATAGCTCACATAGTCCCAGGTCCGGGTCTGGAACGGGTGGAGCCCGCCCAGAGTCACCCATTCGAGCGTTGCCACGAGCGAGGGAAGAAGCAGCGAGAGCGGAATGGCCCAGCGGCCCACCATCACGGCCATGGCCCCGACCAGCGCCATGAACGGCATGTACCACAAGAGCGAGACGACAAGCTGCACCAGCGCAATCAGTCCCACGTTCCAGAAGATCGCCCCGAGATCGAGGAAATTGGTCACGGCCGAGGTGCCATTGACGATCATGGCGATCTGCGCCGTTCCCAGCATCAGCGCCATGCTCAAAAGAGCGATGGCATAGACTGCGCCGGGCAGCACCGTGACGGCCGCAATCAGCTTGGCCAGCAGCATGGTGAAGTCCGAAACCGGCATCGATTTCCAGAACAGCATGGAATTGTTGCGCTTGTCGGCGGCAAAGCCATCGGCGCAATAAAAGAACAGCACGGCCAAGAGATAGAGTCCCCAGGCGACGCAGAGGACGAGGGCCGGCCAGAACAGCATGGTGGACAACCCGGTCACGATCGAGCCGGTCATGCGCACATCGACCCGCCCCACGGTAAAGGCGAGAACGGTCATCCCGACAACGATCGCGACCAGCAGCAGCGGGCCGAGCAGAAAGGCCCCGCGATGTTCGATGAATTCGCGGTGGATCAGGGCGGAAAAGGCCTTCATCGGGCGGTCTCCGGATTGGCGGTCGGGCGCTGCATCAGCGCCACGAAAAGATCGCTCAGCGTGGGGGTCGACACCTTGCCCAGCGGCTCGAGCCTATCGCGGGCCACCCCGTCGAAGACAAAGACGGTCTGGCCGAAGCGGGTTTCTTCGTAAACCGGGCCGAGCGCCCGCGCCGCTTCTTGCGTTTCGGGCTCGTTGCTGACGAGCTGGGCGAATTTCTCGTTCACCGTTTCCATCTGCATGTGGAGGATCAGGTCGCCATCCCTGATGAACATGATGTCGGACAGCATGAACTCGATCTCGTCCACCTGATGGGTGGTGATGATCAGCGTCCGCTCCTCGGTCATGTAGTCTTCCAGAAGCCGGCGATAGAACCGCTTGCGATAGGTGATGTCGAGCCCGAGCGTCGGCTCGTCGAGGACGAGCAGCTTGGCATCGATCGCCATCACGACGGCCAGATGGAGCTGAGCCATCATGCCTTTCGAGAGCGTCTTGATCTTCATTTCCGGCCTTATATCGGTGCCGGAAAGGAAATCGCGCGCCTTGTCGACGGAAAAGTTGGGGTGGATGTTGGACAAGAGTGCAAACAGCTCCCGCACCCGTAAAAACCGGGGCAGGCTGGCGACATCGGAAATGAAGGCGACGTTTTCCATCAGCTTGGCGCGGCGCGCAAAGGGGTCTTCGCCCAGAACGCGGATCGTGCCCTCATAGCTCGTCAGGCCCAGCATGGCGTTGAGCGTCGTGGTCTTGCCGGCTCCATTGTGCCCCACAAGTCCATAGATGCGCCCCGCGGGGATGTCGAAATCGAGCCCGTGCAGGATTTCCTTGCCGCCAAAACGCTTTTTCAGCCCGCGTGCGGTGACGACGGGTTCGCTGTGCAACGTGGTGTCAGTCATGGCTTGGGCTCCTCTTGGGCCTGGGCAAGCAACGTCCGGGGATCGAGTTCGAGAGCCTTGATCTGGCTCAGAATGCGCGGCCAATCCTGCGCGAGAAACTTGTCGCGTTCATGCAACAGCAATTTGTCGCGTGCGCCCTGGGTCACGAACATCCCTAGCCCCCTTCTTTTTTCCACCACACCGATTTCGACCAGGGCTTCGAAGGCCCGCGTGACCGTCAGCGGATTGACCGAGAGCTCGCCCGCGATCTGGCGCACGGAAGGCAGGGCATCGCCCTCCTTGACCGCACCGCGCAGCACCATTTCGATCAGCCGCTGCCGGATCTGCACGAAGATCGGCTGGCTCGCGTGAAAATCATCCATGTGTCGTGCCTATCTAGTGTGCTAGATATGTAGCACAGTGTATGGGCAAAGCAAGGGTGAAAATACTAAAGCGTGGCGGAAGTTGCCGCCAACAGGCCATCTGCCTGCCTCCTAAGAAAGCAAAACGGGCAGGGATCGCTCCCCGCCCGCCCAAACAGAGCGCTCCAAACCTAGTTCAGGGCGTCGGTGACGACCGTCGTATAAGCCCCTTCCGGCTCGGCCCCGATGATCTCCTGGTCGATCAGCGCCTTGACCGTGCGGTCATAGGTCGCCATGTCGAGCGCCGGATCGTCCGCGTCGACAAGTTTTGAGACTTCGCCCACCATATAGAGCTGATGATCGAGCTCGGCCGCACCCGTTTCGTCGCTCTCGACGACGATTTCAGCAGCCTCCTCGGGGTTTTCGAGGGCATAAGCCCAGCCCTTCATCGAGGCGCGCACGAAGCGGGTATAGGCATCGACCTTGGCTGGATCGTCGAGCGAATCTTCCAGGACATAGAGCCCGTCTTCGAGGAGGTCATTGCCCATTTCGGTATAGTTGAAGATGGTCAGGTTTTCGGGGCCATAGCCCGCATCGAGCGCCTGGCCATATTCGTTATAGGTCATGACCGAGATGCAGTCGGCCTGGCCCTGGATCATGGGCTGGATATCAAAGCTCTGCTGCAAGACCGTCACGCCGCCGTCCGAGCCGTCGGTCGCGATACCTTCCTTGTTCATCCAGGCGAAGAACGGATATTCGTTGCCGAAGAACCAGACGCCCAGCGTCTTGCCGGGGAAGTCGGCTACTTCGGTGACCTCGGATTCGGTCGGACAGATCATCATCAGGCCCGAACGCTTGAAGGGCTGGGCGATGTTGACGAGCGGCACGCCGGTATCGCGCGCGGCAAGGCCTGCCGCCATCCAGGTGACGATGATGTCGGCGCCACCGCCGGCGATCACCTGTTCGGGCGCGATGTTGGGCCCGCCGGGCAGGATGGTGATGTCGAGATCTTCCTCGTCATAAAATCCCTTGGCTTCGGCCACGAGATAGCCGGCGAACTGGGCCTGCGTCACCCACTTCAATTGCAGCGTCAGCGCGTCCGCCGCAAAGGCGCCGGGCAGTGTGGCCAGCGCCATGGTCCCCGCCAGAAGGCCCGTGATCATTGTTTTCATTTCTCGTTCCCTTTTCCCTGTTTTGGCTACGCCCGGCCACCACGGACGGACGGATGCCAGAAGGTGACGCCCCTCTCCAAAAGAGCGATCACCCCGTAAAAGGCGGACCCCGCGATCGCGGCAACCGCGATCTCCGCCCAGACCAGGTCGATGGCAAGACGCCCCACCCCGGTCGAAATCCGGAAGCCCATCCCCACAACAGGCGTTCCGAAGAATTCCGCTACGATTGCGCCGATCAAGGCCAAAGTCGAGTTGATCTTGAGGGCATTGAATATGAAGGGGCCCGCAGCGGGGAGCCTGAGCATCATAAGGGTCTGCCAATAGCTGGCAGCATAGGTCCGCATCAGGTCGCGTTCGATCGCTGAGGCGGCATTAAGCCCGGCCACCGTGTTGACCAGCATCGGAAAGAAGGTCATCGCGACGACGACGGCGGCCTTCGATTGCCAATCGAACCCGAACCACATGACCATGATCGGGGCGATGCCGATGATCGGCAGGGCCGACATGAAATTGCCGATCGGCATGACCCCGGCCTTGAGGAACGGCGAGCGGTCGACGGCGATGGCGACAAGGAGGCCCGCCCCGCAGCCGATCAGATAGCCGGGGATCACCGACTTGACGAAGGTCTGGACGAAATCGGCCCAGAGGATCCCGGTCGATTGGGCAAAGCGCGCGGCAATTGCCGAGGGTGGCGGCAGGAGCACGGGCGACACATTGGCGCCCCGCGTCACCACCTCCCAGATCACCAGCAGCGACAGCCCGAAGATCAGCGGAATGACCTGCCCCGTGCCGGTATGAGGCAGTCGCCCCTGCCGGATCGCCGTGGTCAGGCGCTCGACAAAGAGCCAGCTAAAGGCCCAGGCCGCAAAGAGCGCCAGCCAGTGGTGCACCGGCAGCACGCCTTCGGCCGGTAGCGCAGCGATGAGCGCCACGGCGCCGAACACGGCCAGCAGCCCGTCGAGCCACAGGCTCCAGGGCATGACGAGGCGCGCGAGCGAGACGGCGCCAAGGGCAAAAAAGACCGTGATCAGCGGTGCTGACCCCAAGGTAGGGACGCTCGCAAGAAAGCCAAGGGCCGCAAGCCCGCCGCCGACAAGACCGAGATAGAGCTGCAGGCTCGTCAATTCGCGCGCAAAACTCATGCCCGCACTCCCATGCGCCGGTTGACAGCGCGCTCTGCACTGCCGACGAGCGCCACGAGCACTGCCGCCAGCCCCGCCGCGATAAAAAGCGCCGCCCAGATCTGGATCGTCTGCCCATTGACCGAGCCCGTCAGAAGCCGCACGCCCAGGCCCCCCCCGGCGGTGTTGGAGAGTTCGGCCACGATAGCCCCGATCAGTGAAATGGCGATGCCGACCTTCATCGAGGCGAACAGAAACGGCATGGCCGCCGGCCAGCGCAGCTTCCAGAATACCTGCCAGGAATTAGCGTCATAGGTGCGCAAGAGATCCAGCTGAATGCCCTCGGGCGAGCGCAGGCCCTTGACCATGCCCACGACCACCGGGAAAAACGAGAGATACATCGAGATCAGCGCCTTGGGCACGAGCCCGGTCAGCCCCACCGCATTGAGCCCGACGACCAGCATCGGCGCCACCGCAACGATTGGCACTGTCTGGCTCGCGATGATCCAGGGCATGAGCGAGCGGTCCGACGCATCATTGTGGATGATGGCGACGGCCAGCAAGACGCCAAGGCCGGTCCCGAAGGCAAAGCCCAGCAGCGTCGCGGAAAGCGTGATCCATCCATGATAGGCGAGCGAACGCCGCGAGGTGATCTCCAGCGCCACCGTCCCATTCCAGATTTCGGACACCACCTGATGCGGCGCCGGCAGAATGGGCTTGTCCTGCGCCCAGGTCTGCTGGGCAAAGGTGTGGAAGGGCACATCAGTCAGGTTAGCGCGCCCATTGAGCGTATTCTGCCAGGGCGCATTCATCAAAATCGCAGCCGCGTACCAGACGGCGATGATAAGAACGAGAATGGTGAGAACGGGAAGGACGCGGTTCATGGAGAGAACACCTCCACCCAACCTCCCCCTAAAGAAGGGGGAGGAGCTGGCAGGTAGCTAACTGACGATCTTGCCCCAGGCGAGATGCTGCCACTCCTCCCCCGGCTTTCGGGGGAGGCCGGGTGGGGGCCGTTACGGCCAAGCACCCACCTATTCATTTAATGAACTTCCAAATGCGGCCGGTCTTTAGCAACCTACCTTCTTTCTGAAGGTTCTGGGCCGCCCAACGAGACTCGTATTGCCAAGTGTAAAAAAGATCACCAGCGGATCGAAGCTCGGTTTCATGATGATCCCAAATGTGCTTCGCAACAGAAGCGGGACTACCCTCACCGAGTGCTTTGACAGCATCGAATACCCACTCCTTGATATGCGCTCGTGTAATCATCACACCATCTCCTCATAAGAATGCCCAGCCCGCAGCCCATCCCGCACCCGCGCTGCGATTTGGAGGAACTCCGGCGTTTCGCGGATATCGAGCGGCCGCTCCCGCGGCAGATTGCTCTCGATCACATCCGTCACCCGACCCGGGCGCGGTGACATCACCACGATCTTGGTCGAAAGATAAACCGCCTCGGGAATCGAGTGGGTCACAAAGCAGATGGTCTTTTTCGTCCGCTCCCAGAGTTTTAGAAGCTCGGAATTGAGGTGGTCACGCACGATCTCGTCGAGCGCCCCGAACGGCTCGTCCATCAACAAAAGGTCCGCATCGAAGGCCAGCGCCCGCGCAATGGAAGCGCGCTGCTGCATGCCCCCCGAGAGCTGCCACGGATACTTGTTCTCGAACCCTGAGAGATTGACTAGGTCCAGCGTACGCTTGATCCGTTCGGCCTGCTGCGCTGCCGAATAGCCCATGATTTCAAGCGGCAGCGCCACATTCTTTTCAATCGTGCGCCAGGGATAAAGCGCCGGCGCCTGAAAGACATAGCCATAGGCTCGATCTTTCCGCGCATTTTCCGGCATCTGCCCATTGATCTCCAGCGTCCCGGAGGTCGGTTGCTCGAGATCGGCAATGGTGCGCAGAAAAGTCGTCTTGCCACAGCCCGACGGGCCGATAAACGAAACGAAATCCCCCTTTTCGATGGTGAGGTTGACGTCGGAAAGCGCGACGACATCGCCATCGGCGGTGGGAAAGGTGAGGCCGAGATTGTGGGCCTGGACAACGGGGGTCAAACCAAGCACTCCCTCATCCGGCGGTGCGCGCTACCTTCTCCCCGAGAGGGAGAAGAACAGGTCAGTGCCTGCTCAGGCCTTTCTATTCCTCTCCCACTTGGGGAGAGGGTGGATCGGCCATAGGCCGAGACGGGTGAGGGGGATTTGCTTGCTGAACAGTCCAAAGCCATCAAACCCCCGTCGCCGGAATGCCCGTCCGCTCCACCTTGCGCGGCGCGACGATCTCCTTCCATTGGCTGAGCGCCCGATTGACCGGGTTCCTGGCCTCCCGCGCCACGAACTTGCCGTGGCCCGGTTCGGTCTTCACTTCGTTCTCGACAATGGAAACCTTGCCCCGCGTTAGGACAAAGCGCGGCAGCCCCGTCACCTCAAATCCCTCAAAAACATTGTAGTCGATGACCGACTGCTGGCGCCCAGCCGAGATGGTTTTGGTGCGCTTCGGATCCCACACCACAAGGTCCGCATCCGCCCCCACCATCACCGCACCCTTTTTGGGATACATGTTAAGTATCTTGGCGATGTTCGTGGACGTCACCGCCACAAATTCATTGGGCGTCAGCCGCCCGGTATTGACCCCTGCCGTCCAAAGCACCGGCAAGCGGTCCTCGAGCCCGCCCGTGCCATTCGGAATCTTGGCAAAATTACCCACGCCATTGCGCTTCTGTTCGGTGGTAAAGGCGCAGTGATCGGTCGCAACGCAGGACAGCGACCCCGCCTGCAGCCCGGCCCAGAGCGAATCCTGATGCATCTTGTTGCGGAAGGGCGGCGACATGACGCGCCGCGCCGCATGGTCCCAATCGGGATTGAAATATTCGGTCTCGTCGAGCACCAGATGCTGAATCAGCGGCTCGCCATAAACGCGCATGCCCTTCTGCCGAGCCCGCCGGATAGCCTCGTGTGATTGTTCGCAGCTTGTATGCACCACATAGAGCGGCACGCCGGCCATATCGGCAATCATGATGGCGCGATTGGTGGCTTCCCCCTCGACCTCCGGGGGGCGCGAATAGGCGTGGCCCTCGGGTCCGTTATTGCCTTCGGCAAGGAGCTTTGCCGTCATCGCGGCGACCACGTCGCCGTTTTCGGCATGCACCAGCGGCAGGGCGCCAAGCGCGGCGCAGCGCTGGAACGAGGCGAACATCTCGTCGTCGTTCACCATCAGGGCGCCTTTATAGGCCATGAAGTGCTTGAACGAGGTAATGCCGCGGTCGACGACCTCGGCCATCTCCTCGAACACCTGCTCGCCCCACCAGGTAATGGCCATGTGGAACGAATAATCGGTCGATGCGAGCGATGTTTTATTGTCCCACATCTGCAGCGCTTCAAGAAGGCTCTGGTCGGGATTTGGAAGGCAGAAGTCGACCACCATGGTAGTGCCCCCGCTCAGCGCTGCCCGCGTGCCGCTCTCGAAATCATCGGCGGAATAAGTGCCCATGAACGGCATTTCGAGATGGGTATGGGGATCGATCCCCCCCGGCATGACGTAGCAGCCGGTCGCATCGAGCACTTCATTGCCCTGGAGGTTCTGCCCGATCTCGACGATCATATCGCCCTCGATGGCGACATCGGCGGCATAGGAGAGATCGGCCGTCACCACCGTCCCGCCCTTGATCACTTTACGCATATCTTCGTTCCCTTGCATTTTCTCAGCCCCACCCCGCACCCCTCAGCGCCTTGGCGGGACTGTTTGATTCTATTGTGTTCTAGCCCCCTCATCCGTCTCGCCCGCTGGGCGAGCCACCTTCTCCCCGAGAGGGAGAAGAACGGATCGTGCCTCATGAAGGTATTTTGCGCCGCCGGCTGCACGCGCACCCCTTATTCCTCTCCCTCTCGGGGAGAGGGTGGCCGGAGCGAAGCGGAGGTCGGGTGAGGGGGAGCTCTCAATCACGCTCATGATTGCGCAAAGGACACCGTCGCGATTATCCATCACCTCATTGTTCCAGAACCGGACTACGCCATAGCCTTCCGCATTCAGATACGTCGTTCGACTGATGTCGCGAAAGTTTTCAGCATGCTGTCCGCCATCCAGTTCAACGATCAAAGCAGCCTCGCGGCATGCGAAATCGGCATGTAGGGCCCGACCGCAAACTGGCGCACGAACTTCCACCCACCCAGCGCGCGGTTCCGCAGCCGATACCAAAGCTGGTTCTCGGCATCTGTGGCGTTGCGGCGCAACAGGCGGGGGCGGTTGGTCACCGAAGAACCCCCTCATCCGGCGCTACGCGCCACCTTCTCCCCGAGAGGGAGAAGAATAGCATCGCGCCTACACGAGCGCTGGCGCCTATTCCTCTCCCTCTCGGGGAGAGGGTGGATCGCGCGTAGCGCGAGACGGGTGAGGGGGAGACTTTCCTCACTCCACCACCCCCGCCGTTTCCACCACAGCATGAAAAAGCACATCCGCTCCCGCCGTCGCCCAGTCCTTGGAGATCTCCTCCGCTTCGTTATGCGACAGCCCACCCACGCACGGACACATGATCATCGTTGCGGGCGCCACTTTCGCTGCCCAGCACGCATCGTGCCCCGCGCCCGAGATGATGTTCATGTGTGAGTAACCCAGCTTTTCCGCCGCGGTCCGGACGCGTGAGACGAGCGTCGGGTCGAAGGTGACGGGGTCGAAGTGCCCCACGGCCTCGACCGAACACCCAACGCCCAGTCCCGCGCAAATCTCTGCCGCCCGCGCTTCGATTGCCGCGCGCATCCGGTCGAGCTTTGCCTGGTCGGGCGTGCGAATATCGACGGTGAACACCACTGTGCCGGGCAAGACATTTCGCGAATTGGGTGAAAATTTCATCTGCCCCACCCCGCCCACGGCGCCCGGTTGCTCGCCCATCGCGACCTCCTGCACCATTTCGAGGATGCGGGCCATGGCGAGCCCGGCATTGACGCGCATGGTCATGGGCGTCGAGCCGGTATGGGCTTCCTTGCCCGTCAGGGTAAATTCGAGCCACCAGAGGCCCTGGCAATGAGTGACGACGCCGATCTGCTTGTTTTCAGCCTCAAGGATCGGTCCCTGTTCGATATGGTATTCGAAATAGGCGTGCATCTTTCGAGCGCCCACCTCTTCATCCCCGACCCAGCCGATGCGTTCGAGCTCCTCGCCGAAGAGCTTCCCGTCCATATCCTTGCGGCTATAGGCATATTCGAGTTCATGGACGCCCGCGAACACGCCCGAAGCCAGCATGGCGGGGGCAAAGCGGGCGCCTTCTTCATTGGTCCAGTTGGTGACGACGATCGGGTGCTTGGTCTTGATCCCCAGATCGTTCATCGAGCGCACGACCTCGAGCCCGGCGAGGACCCCCAGCACGCCATCATACTTCCCGCCGGTAGGCTGGGTATCAAGATGCGAGCCGACATAAACCGGCAGGGCGTCGGGATCGGTGCCCGCCCGCGTCATGAACATGGTGCCCATCTTGTCGACGCCCATGGTGAGCCCGGCCTCATCGCACCAGCGCTGAAACAGCGCGCGGCCTTGCTTGTCGCTATCGGTCAGCGTCTGCCGATTATTGCCCCCGGCGATGCCAGGACCAATTTGCGCCATCTCCATCAGACTCTCCCAGAGCCGATCACCATTGATCCGAAGATTTTCGCCGGGAGAGGTCATGGGTCACTCGCTGATTGTTTCGGCATAGAGCCGATAGCTGCGTTTCTTGGTTGTCGCCGCAACCGCGCCCAGCGTCCCTCGCCCCTGAGGGGAGAGGGTGGCCGGAGCGAAGCGGAGGTCGGGTGAGGGGTTCAGAGCTAATGTCGAGACGATGGCGTAACGAACGCCCTCCAGATTGCCCAAGACCTCATCATTCCAGAATCGGAGAACGGAATAGCCCTCAGCATTGAGAAAGGCGGTTCGGACTCGATCCGCTTCATTGTCCGCGTGCTGGCCGCCATCGAGTTCGACGATGAGCGCTATTTCGCGACAGGCAAAGTCTGCGAAATATGGGCCAACAGGCAATTGCCGGACGAACTTGTGGCCCTCGACCTGTCGCGCCCGCAGGATCGACCAGAGCTTCTGCTCCGCGTCTGTGCTGTTGGCACGCAATGTGCGAGAGCGCGACACTGAACCCCTCACCCGACGCTTCGCGTCGACCTCTCCCCTCAGGGGAGAGGTGGGGGCCGGTGCCTGCGAAAGAAGTTCGGAGCCTTCGCCCCCTCGCCCCTGAGGGGAGAGGGTAGCGGCGCCAGGAGCGGAGCGACTTGGCAAAGCTTGGGTGAGGGGTTCAGTCCCTCCGATCAAGCCAATCTGTCCGTTCCGCCCCACCATCTCAGCCCTACTTCAAGCTCGGAAACGTAAATTCCGCCCCGCCCTTGATCCCTGCGGGCCAGCGGGTCGTGACCGTTTTCAGCCGCGTATAAAAGTGGATTCCCTCGGGCCCATAGATCGAATGATCGCCAAAGAGCGAGCGCTTCCAGCCGCCGAAACTGTGATAGGCGACCGGCACCGGGATCGGCACGTTGATACCCACCATGCCCACTTCGATCTTGTCGGCGAATTCGCGCGCCGCATCGCCATCCCTGGTGAAGATCGCCGTGCCATTGGCGTATTCATGGCCGTGGATCAGGTCGACCGCGTCCTTGAAGGTTTCGCGGCGAACCACCGAAAGGACCGGCCCAAAGATCTCCTCGCGATAGATCTTCATGTCCGGCTCGACATGATCAAAGAGCGTGCCGCCCACATAATAGCCGTTTTCATAGCCCTGAAGCGTGAAGCCGCGGCCATCGACAACCAGCGACGCGCCCTCTTCGACGCCGGAGTCGATATAACCGAGAATCTTGTCCCGGTGCATTTTCGTGACCACCGGACCCATTTCCGCGTCCTTGTCGGTCGCGGGGCCGATTTTCAGCGATTCGACGCGCGGTTTCAGCTTTTCGATCAACGCGTCGGCAGTCTTCTCCCCCACTGGCACCGCCACCGAAATCGCCATGCAGCGTTCGCCTGCGGAGCCATAGCCCGCGCCCATTAAGGCATCGGCTGCCTGGTCGAGATCGGCGTCGGGCATGATGATCATGTGGTTCTTGGCGCCGCCCAGCGCCTGCACCCGCTTTCCAGCCTTTGTGCCGCGCTGATAGACATATTCGGCGATCGGGGTGGAGCCGACAAAGGACACAGCCTTGATATCAGGATGGTCGAGGATCCCGTCGACTGTCTCCTTATCACCGTGGACAACGTTGAGAATGCCCTCGGGAAGGCCGGCTTCCATGAAGAGGTTCCAGGCCAGCATCGGCGCCGATGGATCGCGCTCCGAAGGCTTGAGGATAAAGGCGTTCCCGCAAGCGATGGCCGCCGGATACATCCACATCGGCACCATGGCCGGGAAGTTGAACGGCGTGATGCCCGCAACGACGCCGAGCGGCTGGCGATCCGAATAGGAATCGATCGAGGGGCCCACATTGCGGGAGAATTCGCCCTTGAGGAGATGCGGAATGCCGCAGGCGAAGTCGACGCAGTCGATACCGCGCGCCACTTCGCCCAAGGCATCGTCATGCACCTTGCCGTGCTCTTTCGAGATTTCGCGGGCCAGATCATCGGCATATTGATCGAGCAGCGCCTTGAACTTGAACATGACGCGCGCCCGCTTCATCGGCGGGGTCGCGCCCCAGGCAATCTGCGCCTTGACCGCATTGGCGACGGCTTGGTTCAGCTCGTCGGGGGTCGAAAGGGGAAGTTCGGCACTCTGCTCGCCCGTTGCCGGATTATAGACCGGCACCCGACGGGTCGAAGACGAGACATAGCGCCGCCCACCCACGGCATTCTCGATGGTTTCCATCAGTCGATACTCCTCAGCGCGGTGCGGACCGCATCGATCAATTCGGCGATCTGGGATTCCGAGATGATCAGCGGCGGGCTCATGGCGATGATGTCGCCAGTGGTACGGATCAAATAGCCGTCTTCAAAGCATTTGAGGAAAGCGGAGAAGGCGCGCTTGGTCGGCTGCCCGGCAATCGGCTCGAGCTCGATGGCGCCGACGAGCCCGATATTGCGGATATCGATCACATGCGGCTCACCCTTGAGCGAATGAAGCGCGTCTTCCCAGGCCTTGGCAAGCTCGGCGCCGCGCGTAAGGAGGCCCTCTTCCTTGTAGGTCTCAAGCGTTGCCAGGCCCGCCGCCGAGGCTATCGGATTGCCCGAATAGGTATAGCCATGAAAAAATTCAATGACGTGTTCGGGCCCGGTCATGAAGGCATCGTGGATCTCGGCCGACACCATCACCGCGCCCATGGGAATGACGCCATTGGTCAGGCCCTTGGCGGTCACCATGATATCGGGCACGACATCGAAATAATCCGCCGCAAACGGGGTGCCGAGCCGCCCGTAGCCGGTGATCACCTCGTCGAATATAAGAAGGATGCCGTGCTTCTTGGTGATCTCGCGCAGGCGCTTCAGATAGCCCGGCGGCGGGATAAGAACGCCGGTCGAGCCCGCCACCGGCTCGACGATCACGGCCGCAATGGTCGAAGCGTCATGCAGCGTGACGATCCGTTCGAGCTCGTCGGCAAGGTCGAGCCCATGCTCGGGCAGGCCCTTCGAGAACGCGTTTTTCGCCAGATTATGCGTATGCGGCAGGTGGTCGACGCCGGTAAGCAGCGTGCCGAACATCTTGCGGTTGGTGACGATGCCGCCCACAGAAATGCCGCCGAAATTGACGCCATGATAGCCCCGTTCGCGCCCGATCAGCCTGCTGCGCGCGCCCTGGCCGATCACCTTCTGATAGGCCAGCGCCACTTTCAGCGCCGTTTCTACTGATTCAGAACCCGAATTGGTGAACAGCACATGGTCGAGCCCCTTGGGCGCGATGTCGATGATGCGATTGGCGAGTTCAAAGGCCTTGGGGTGCCCCATCTGGAAGGCCGGCGCATAGTCGAGTTCGGCCGCTTGGCGGCTGATCGCCTCGACGATTTTGGGCCGGGCGTGACCGGCGTTGACGCACCAGAGCCCCGCCGTGCCGTCGAGCACCTGCCTCCCGTCCGATGTCGTATAGTGCATATCCCTAGCCGCGACGAACATGCGCGGGTTCTGCTTGAACTGCCGGTTCGCCGTGAACGGCATCCAGAACGCGCTTAAGTCATTTGGCACGACGGCATTGGAATTGGACACGGCGGCGGCGCTCCCCTTTTTGCATCCGGTCTCTGCGGTGTGCTTTGCCGCTTGACAGCGCAAGGCGGAACCCAGATTTTTGACCAGTTGGAAAAATGTTAGCACTCCTGTTCATTCCCGCAAGACCCAAATGGCGCCCAGAAAGCTGAAATCGGTCGAGCCTCAGCCAAGCCCTAAACGGCGCCAGCACAAGGCCGACGCCAAGGCCGCAACGGCTGCGCCAGCCAAGCCGCGACCGCTGACGCGCATTCAGCGGGAAAAGCAGGACATCATCCTCGAAGCGGCGCTCGAAGTCTTTTCGGCCGAGGGTTTTCGCGGCTCGACGATCGACCAGATCGCCGAGGTCGCGGGCATGAGCAAACCAAACCTTCTTTATTACTTTCCCCGCAAGGAAGAGATCCATCGCCGCCTGATGTCCGAGCTTCTCGTCACCTGGCTCGCCCCGCTCGAAGAAATGCGGGCCGATGGCGATCCCTTTGTCGAGATCCGGTCATACATCCGGCGAAAGCTCGAAATGGCACGCGATTTTCCGCGCCAGAGCCGGCTTTTTGCCAATGAGATGCTGCGCGGCGCCCCCCACATCGTCGACATGCTCGAGGTCGATCTCAAGAACCTCGTCGACGAGAAGGCTCAGGTCCTGCTCACCTGGATGGACCAAGGCAAGATCACGCGCACCGACCCCTATCACCTGATTTTTTCGATCTGGGCCACCACCCAGCATTATGCCGATTTCGACGTGCAGGTGCGCGCCATTCTCGGCAGGGGCCGAGGCGGGGAGGGGCGTTACGAGGATGCGGCGCGCTACCTCGAACAGTTGTTTCTCCACGGCCTGACGCCGAAGCCAAGGCCGGGGTCAAAGGCGCCGCCCGCCGGCGGCGCCCTCGATTAGCCTGCGATGAAAAGATCGAGATCGAGCCGTGGCTGGGTGCCGGTGCGCACGCGTGTTGCCTCTGCCCCGAGTGGCGCGACCCCGCTCGCCAGAAGTGGTGCCACGATCCTGCCCGCCGTCCCCGGCAGGTAGCCGAGGCGCCGGTTCGCGGCAAACACGGCCACCGCCGACCCAGGCTCGAACCGGCGCGCGGGGTCGGCGCGCAACTCGAGCTGGGTGCCGCGCGTAAGCCCATGGAGTGCTTCGGCGTCGATCGCGGTCAGATAGGTGCTGCTCAGCCGATGCCGGGCCGGATGCGGCGGGGGACTTGCCCCCGCGGCCAGTGCCGGCGCAAGGGCGAGAGCCCCTGCGGCAGCGGCAAGAAAGCTGCGACGAAACATCGAAGCCTCCTAGAGCTGTTCGGCCTGGGCGCCGGTGCCGGGGCGGGCGCGGCCCAGGTTCGGCTCTTCGCCCTGTGGCTCCATGTTGCGCGTTTCGAACGTGCCATTGCCGTCGATCGACTGGCCTTCCGACCAGCGGCCGGGCGCTGGCTCGCTGCCATCGTTCTTGAACCCTAGATAGCTATAGCTGAATTCCTGCTTTTCTTCCGATTGTGGGTGGCTGTTGGGAATGGGGAAGACCTCGGTGGCGCCGCCCAGTTCTTCGAGCGCTGCCAGCCACTGGTTCTGGTGCATGGTGTCGCGCGCGATCAGGAATTGCAGCATGTCCTTCATGCCGGGATCGTTGGTCATGTTGTAAAGCCGCACGGCCAGCACGCGGCCGGTCGATTCCGCCGTGACATTGGCGGTCATGTCGGCGGCGATATTGCCGCTGGCATAGATGTGGCTCATGTCGAACGGCACGCCGTCCGAATCCACCGGCATGGCCGAAAGCCCCGACGAGAGGACATGTTTCATGGTCATCCCGTTCAGGATCGATCCGCCGACCGGATCGGCCGCAACGCGCTCCTGTTCGCCCACCGGAGCACCTTCGAGATTGAGAGCCACCGCGGTCGCCAGCATTTCGATGTGACCCAGTTCCTCGGTCGCGGTGTTGAGCAGCAGGTCGCGGAATTTGGGATTGCCGCGCGCGCCCATGGCCTGGAAGAAATACTGCATCGCCACGCGGATTTCCCCCTCGACGCCCCCGATGGCCTGCTGCAGGGCACGGGCGAATACGGGATCGGGCGTTTCCACGCGCACCGGGTATTGCAGCTTTCCGTCGGTATAGAACATGTCGGTCTCCTTTGGATTGATGCTGGGCGAACGGCTGCCGGCCCCAGAGTTTCCAAAGGCGCCCATCCGATAACCGGAGTTATCGATTGACGGGCAAGCCGCGCATGGGCCTGATGGAGAGTGACAGCCAGGGGGAGGCCGCCATGGTCCAATCTGTTCATGCCCATATGATGCTGACGCTCGATGGATTCGGCACCGGGCTCGGCCAGTCGCGCGAGCGCCCGTTCGGCAGCATCGATCCGCGCCAGCTCGCCCGCTGGATGTTCGAAGATGCTGAGAATAACAGCGCCGAAATCAGGGCCATCAGCGACTACGGCGCCTTCGTCATGGGGCGAAACATGTATGCCGCGCCCGGCCCGGGCCCCTGGGAAGCCGATTGGACTGGCTGGTGGGGTCCCAACCCGCCCTACCATGCGCCGGTTTTCGTTTTGACGCACCATCCGCGCCCGCCGCTGGAACTTGAAGGCGGCACCACGTTTCATTTCGTTGACGCGGGGCCGGAAACAGCCCTTGCCCATGTCAGGCAGGCCGCCGGCGCCGGCGATGTCGCCATTGCCGGTGGCGTATCGACCCTGCGCCACTATCTCAATGCCGGGGCGGTGGACACGCTCCACATCAAGCTCGTGCCGCTTCTTGCCGGCGATGGCAACCGGCTCTGGGACGGACTGACGGCGAAACTCGAACCCACCGCCGCCCGGCACACCCGCTTCGCCACCCATCTCGATTTCAAGGTTCTCGGCTAGCTCATCACCGCGGCTCGCACACATCCCCGTGCTCACAACCGGGCAAACCTTGCGCCGCCGTCTGCCCGGCATATCTATAAACCAAAGCACCAAGAGGGGATGACCATGTCCACCACTGCGCGCCATTCCATCGTTGCCGTCCGCGCCCAGGTTCCGGAAACCGCCTATACGGCCTCGACCCTGGGCACCCTGCGCGAAGGCAGCGGCGCCGTCATCAACGACGAGGGCCTCGTCGTCACCATCGGCTATCTGATCACCGAGGCCGAAGAGGTCTGGCTCACAACCCATGACGAGCGCGTCCTGCCCGCCCATGTCGTGGGCTATGATCAGGAAACCGGCTTCGGCCTGGTTCAGGCTCTGGGCGATCTCGACCTGCCCGCGCTGCGGCTCGGCAGTTCCGGCGGAGCGCGCGTGCGCGATGTCACCCGCATGGTCGATGGCGAGGGCGAGGAGGTGGTCAACGAGATCGTCGCCAAGCAGGAATTTGCCGGTTACTGGGAATATATGCTCGATGAGGCCATGTTTACCGCGCCCTATCACCCTTGCTGGGGCGGCGCGGCCTTGCTCGACAGCAATGACAGCCTGATCGGCATCGGTTCGCTGCGCCTGCAGATGCTGCATGCCGGAGACACCACCGACATCAACATGATCGTGCCGATCGATCTCCTGAAACCCATTCTCGACGACATGGTCACCAAGGGGCGCCCGCAGCGCGAGGCCCGCCCCTGGCTCGGCGTTTTCTCAGCCGAGCGCAACAATGGCGTGGTGGTGATGAACGTGTCCGACGGCGGCCCCGCCGACACTGCCGGCCTCAAGCAGGGCGACATCATCTCCGAACTCGATGGCGAAGAGATCGAAAGCCTCGGCGACTTCTACCGAAAGCTCTGGGCCAAGGCTCCCGCGGGCTCGGAATTTTCCATGCGCATCCTCCGTTCGGGCCGCGAATCCTGGGTCCGCGTCAAAACTGCCGACCGCAACGATTTCCTGGTCAAACCGCAATTGCAGTAGAGCGGGGGCTCTTTTGCCAAAGCGTTTCGTCCGAGCGCGTCCGGCAATCCAAACCTTGGCAACCCAGTGCCGGCCCTCGCCCCATAGGGGCGGGGGCTGGCGCGCCCAGATTCAGGTGGCTCTCACCCCAGATCTCCGAGCCCCAGCGCAATCCGCACTTTCTGGCTCAGCCGCGCCGCGACGAGCCGATGCGCCTCGGTGACATAGGCTTTGATCTCGTCGCCCGAGAGGGGACTGGAGGCGGAGATCGCCACCCACTTGGCCCGGGCAAAATAGGGTGCGGGGCGAATGCCGGGCAACTCGGTCAGAAGCGCAAAGGACAGGTCCGATGTCTTGCACCAGACCTCGCCGGGATCGCGATCGAGCAGGGCAAAAATCTTGCCGCCAACCTTGGCCACCGAATCGTCGCGCCATTGGCGCACCAGCGTTGCCGCCGGGAGCCCCGCAACAAAGACCTCGAAACCGCCTCTGTGCATGATGTCGGGGTAAAGCGGCGTCATGTGTTCACCAGATGCTAACAAAGATGGCACCGATCCGCAGCGCCTGGGCAATAATCTGCTGCGCTTCCGCGCCTTGGGCGGAGCACTTGTCCCCGCCCTTTTTGTGCCCGTTTATGCCCGGTGCGCACAGCCCCTATTCGGCTGCAACCCCGAGCCCGATCGGGCAGCTGACGCCGGTGCCGTTGAGCCCGCAATAGCCATTGGGGTTCTTGGCCAGATATTGCTGGTGGTAGGTTTCGGCATAAAAGAATGGGCCCGCTGACCCGATCTCGGTGGTGATCGGCCCTAGGCCCTTTTCGCGCAAGGCGTTTTCATAGGCAGCCTTGCTCCGGCTCACGATCTCGGCCTGCTCGGGCGTCGTCGTATAGATGGCCGAACGGTACTGCGTGCCCACGTCATTGCCCTGGCGCATGCCCTGGGTCGGGTCGTGCTCTTCCCAGAACGTCCTGAGCAGGGTTTCAAGCGATATCACCTTGGGGTCATAGACCACCTTGACCGCCTCGGTATGCCCGGTGCGGCCCGAACAAACCTCTTCATAGCTCGGATTGGGCGTATGCCCGCCCTGATAGCCTACGGCGGTGACAACGACGCCGGGCAGGGTCCAGAACAGCCGCTCGGCGCCCCAGAAGCAGCCAAGACCGAAATAAATCGTTTCGCTTTCAGTGGGATAGGGGCCCTTGAGGCTGGCGCCATTGACGAAATGGTCCGGCGCAACGGGCATTTCCGCCGTACGGCCGGGCAGGGATGCCTCAGGTGTGGGAATGGTTGTGGGTTTGGTGCGGAAGAACATGAGCGTTTCCTTTCCGCCCCTATATGGGGACTGGCAAGCCCCCTTTTTAGGTCAGATTTCTTCGGTGCGCAAAAACCGCTGGCTGCGCGGCCTGCGGCCCAGAAGCGCCAGGACGATGCCGGGAACCCCGATCACCGCAAAGGCGGGATAGGTTAGAAGCGAGGCAAAAAGGCTCGCCAGCAGGTCGGCAAACAACCGGCTCGAAAAAAACGCGCTGACAGCCTCGATGCTCCCGGGGTGGATCGCCGTCCAGCCATCCCCCAGGCTCGTCATCACGATGGCATTGGCTGCCAGCGATTTGGTGCCGTCGATCACCAGCAGAACCAGCGCCAGGCCGATCAGCCAGGTGCCGATTATCCTCAAAACAGTCCGCATTCACCCGTCCCGCACATCGGTCTTCTTGTGCCATGCCGCAGGGGCTATCCACAAGGGATGTCCCCGTGTGACAAAAACATATAACTCCCGCTTGCGCCCAAACGGTTCATCGCTATATTGCGCCACGCTCGCACCCGGCAATCAAAGCCGTCCGCAGACTTAAAAATCTGCCACGCGATGCGGAGAGATGGCCGAGTGGTCGAAGGCGCACGCCTGGAAAGTGTGTAGGCGGGTAACCGTCTCGAGGGTTCGAATCCCTCTCTCTCCGCCACTTCTAAGCCATTGAAATTGCTAGGCTTGAATCCGAATCAAAATACGGATTCTGTCACAGCATCCCGTCACATCGACGGAGTGTTTGTTCCTTGCTTAAGTCCATTGCATCGTTCGTGCACCGGCGAGGTCCGGTCTTCTGGTTTCGCAAGACGATACCAGTCGACCTGATCGATCGCCTTGGCAGTTCGGATATCCGCAGATCATTGCGCACATGCAATATGCGGGTGGCCCGGCAAAGAGCGTGGATACTGGTCTTGCTGGTCGAAGAGGCATTCGCGATATTGCGCGACGCTGGGCTCAAGCCCGGCGCACGCGATGCGTTGAATGTCGTCCTCGGCCGCGTCATGGATGATTTTGATCGTGACGGTCGGGCTTGGGCGGAACGCGCCAAATATCGCATGCTTCTCGATAGCTTGAGCACCGGGAACGAAGACAGCGCACTCAGCTGCGATTCAGCGGCAGCTTCTGGTGATCAAGACCTGAAAACGGCTCTTGCTCAGCAGCTTGTTGTCGGCTGCCAGAAACCTGTAGGAGTGATCCCCCCCAAGCCTGCCGTCTCCAGTGATGTCACGCGTACGACGCCGGCCGCACCTGCCCTCATCGTCCCGACGCCGCAGAATTTGGCACAGGCGGTTGTGGATGCCATGCGACTAGGAACGCTGCATCCAGAGGCCAAGAAGCCGTTGACGGCACATATTGAGGGGCATGTTGCCGACCTGCGCAAAAAACGCAGGTCAGCAAAGTATCTGGCTGAAGTCGGCACCAAGCTGCGTGTCTTCGTGTCCACGATTGGCGACAAGCCGGTACATGAATACAAAAAGGAGGACATGCTGCGGTATCGGGATTTGATCGATCAAATGCCCCTTGATGCAATCAAGCATCTGAAGACCGATGATCCGGTGAAGGCGATCGCGCTCAATGCCAAACGTGCAACCCCACTGCCGCCGATCAGCGACACAACCGTCAATGCCAAATATCTCAGTACGATCCGCGGCATTTTCGACTATCTCGTCAGGAAGGGGTACCTCGAGAGCAATCCCGTCGCCAATGTCCAATCCGAGCAGGAGGTAGACGAAGAGGATCTTCTGGATGTAGAGGTGCGCCTGCCTTTTACACCGGAAATCGAGCATGCAATTTTGCTCGAGACCAGCAGGAAGCCCAAAACGTCAGCAGACTATTGGTGGCCGCGCTTCAACTGCCGCCAGGGCCTGCGACTGCACGAGTTCACCCAGCTCTGCGTATCGGATTTCCGTGAGTTATATGGTCGGCTTTGTGTGGACCTGCTGCATTTCGACTTCGATGGCGACGAGAACCACGCGCTCCGGCGCTCGCAGTTGCAGCTCAAATCCAATGCTGCGCGCCGGATATTTCCGCTGGCGCAGGAGCTCCTCGATGACGGCCTGTTAGAACTCATAGCCAGGCGCCGCCGAGAAGATGGGCCGAATGCGCGGCTCTTTCCAAACGAGACTCCCGACCAATATGGCAACTCGTCCTCGGCGCTTTCCAAGCGCGCGAACCGCCTGGTTCGCGGCATAACCTCGGATCGCCGTATCGTCGCCTACAGCGCTCGCCACACCTTCGCGAAGCGCTGCGATGATGCCGGGATCCCACTTGCCGTGAGGAATATGTTCATGGGCCACGAGCCTTCGCAGGGAAGCGAAGACAAAGCTCAGGGTAAGGCCCGCGGCAGGCACGTCTCGGCCCGCTATGGCTCTCCACTGCCGACCGTCGAAGAGCTCGCCTGGTTCGACAAGATCGAGTTCAAGTAGGCGTCGCCTCGGCACGGCCCCGCGCTGCTGGTAACACCAAATCTGCATCAGGTAACACTTTTCCCACAAGCTCTGCGGTTGTGAGAAAAGTGTTACCTCGACACCGATACCGCGTTACCGCGCACCTTTTCATCTGCTCGATTTGTACCTTGCCAGACCTTGCTCCAGCGTTCGCACGACGGAAAATTCCGTCGAGTAACGGGGAAACTGGCATGGAAAAGGTTGATGGCTTAGGAAGAGCGGTAACGCGCCAGAGTACGACCGAGGAAGAGTATCGTAAGCGCCTGGACATGCTCACGCGGCGGGCGGAGACATCCAAAGGGCGCGAGGCGACATTGCTCGAAGTCATTCTCTGCCTTGGCACCCAGGATGACGAATATAGGCCAGCCAGTATCCGAAAATATTACGCTGCATTGGCATGGGCGGTGGACAAAGCCGTCGAGCGTGGCGACCTGGACGATGTGAGCGAGCATGCCCATCGCCAGGCGCTGGCGTCCCGGCCGCGTCCGCGCCCCAAGACCGCTGAGCCACGCACCTCGGCCAGGAAGCGCAAACAAGTCGACAAGTGGGAGTTGCACCGCGTCGGCAAATTCCTGCTCACTCGCGGCACGATCGAGGATAAGCTGCTTGTGCTCCTTCTCGTGCACGGCGTCTTTCTGGGCCTCAGACCTTCTGAGTATTCTGACGCTGATCTGCAAGGATCTCTTTTGGTTGTTCGCACGCGCAAGGCCACCAATGGTCGCGGCCTCGGTGAATTTAGGGAGCTTGACCTTTCTGGTATCTCGCATCAGGAGCAAGCCTCGATCCATCGCCTGATCGAGAGTTTCGCGACCGCCAGTCAGGGCGAGCTGGCGCGTTTGCTGGACAGGCTCGGCGGAAGGCTGCGTCGCGCGTGCCGCCGTGTCGGGGTCGAGCCCTTTGCACTCTACACTACCCGCCACCAGGCCATCGCCAATATGAAGGCGGCCGGCAAGAGCGCGGCCGAAATCGCAGCCGCTGTTGGCCACGGTTCGCTCCGCACTGCCGGCAAGGCTTATGCGCGCCGCAGTTCTGGCTGGAAACTTGAGGCCACGGTCCGTGCAAGCCAGGACATGGTCGACAGGGCGGACGAGAAGGCATCGCCTCCCCTCAAGCTTTCCGAAGCCCTTAGGCCGAAACTTCCCTAAAGATGTTTGTGCCTTGCCAAGGGCGGCGCGAGACTTGGCGCATGATGCTCACGCCGCTCGATTTGATGGATGATGAAAATGAGGGCCCGGACGCCGTGATGCGCGTCTGGGCCGCTTGTGTACCTGCGCCCTCCACCCATCCCTATCTGGCTCGGCATGGCCTGCCGCCAGGCGAGCTCCGTCTCTGGAAGGGCGGTCTTATCGGACCAGTGCGCGATGGCTTGGGCCGCATTTGTGGTCTGCTGATTGTCGACGCCGCCGGGCGTGCGCGGACTTGGATGCCCGAGGGGGGCTCGGCGCATTTCTCCATCGGCGCGTCGGACACCGTAATCATTGCCGTAAGTGATCTCGCCGATGTCTTGGCACTTCATCACATATCCGGGCACCAGGTTTTTCTTGCGACTTCCGTAAGCGATGCCCTCAGTCTTAAGTCGCGATTGGCGGGTAAGCGGGTTTTAATTGCTGGTTTGAGCATGACCGATGCATCCACCCTCGTCACTCCTGAAACGTGGTCGGAAGATTTCATTGTCGCGCCCGAGGGTCAGTCATGGGCCATTTTGCGTCTGCAACTCGGTGGGCTCGCCCGCACCTGGATCGACGATCCCCTATTGGTCTTTCCTGGTGTGACACCGGCCGGGTCCACCTGGCTACGCCGCTCCGGACTGTGGGCTTACGACGAGGATGGCAACCCGTTTAGGGTGTGTGGCCCTGTCATGGCGACAACCGTCATCCGCACTGAAGATGGTACGGATTGGTCTCGGCTGGTCTGGATGATCGATCGTGATGGTGTCGAGCAAAGACTCAAAATCACCGAGCGGGACCTTATTTTTTTCTGGCGACGCGTCGTGTCCCACCTCGTCGACGGGGGGCTTGATATTCACGTCACTTCCGGGATGGCCGTGATCGTTGCGCATCTGCGGCTGGCCCGGATCACCACTCGCTTGCGGCTGGTTGAGCGCGGGGGTTGGCATGGTGATCACTATCTCGGGCCAACCGGAACGGTCGGTCTTACATGTGATGACATGCCTGTGCGGTCCGGATGTTTTGACATGGCTCCCGTCAGTGCAGCGGACGACCTAGCTTTGTGGAAGGATGAAGTAGCCGCACTTGCCATGGGGAATTCGCGTCTGGTCCTCGCCCTCTGTGCCGCTTTCGCTGGCCTTGCCATAGGACTTCTGCCGGGCCAGGGCACCTTTGGAGTACATTTGCGAGGTTTGTCGTCGACTGGTAAATCCACTGCCCTGGCTGTCGCAGCATCCATTTTCGGACCAGCCAGCCGTGAAATTCGGAATTGGCGCGCCACGGATAACGGTGTCGAGGCCATGGCTGAATCCCACCACCATCGGCTTCTGATCCTTGACGAAATCGCGCAGATTGACCCGCGTGCTGCCGCGCAGGTCGGCTACACTCTGGGAAATGGAATAGGTAAGCAGCGAGCCAGTGGCGCGGGACGCTCCCGGCAGCCGGCCTTCTGGCAGTTGGTCTTTTTGTCTAGCGGCGAAATCAGCCTTGAAGAAAAAATCGCGGAATGGGCGGGTGCCCCGGCGATGCGGGAAGGCCAAGTTGTACGCGTCATGGACCTTCCGGCAGATGCAAGTCAAGGGTTCGGGCTCTTTGATACCCTACACGGTTTTTCCGACGGTGCGGCCCTGTCAGACTGTTTCAAAGCCGTCACGAGTCGGAGCACAGGTGATGTTGCCTTGGCCTTCGTCGAACGATTGACCCACAACATTGCTGCGGCAAGGCTTTCCCTGAGCGACCTGCAAGCCCGCTTTCTAGCCGCTCACCTGGGACAGGATGCAGATGGTCTGACCCGCCGCGCCTTCGGCAACTTCGCACTCTTGGCGGCAGCGGGGGAAGTAGCGATCGAATTGGGCATCCTGCCCTGGTCTGCTGGACATGCATTCGAACAAGTCGCGCGCTGCGCTCACGACTGGGCAGCAGCCCGCGGCCCTGACAAGAAGCCGGATGCCTTAGCCCAAGTTCGAGCCTGGCTCGATCGCAATGCTGCCAACTTTGCCGATTGGGGAGCGGCCAGAGGCGATGCCGCCTCAGAATTTGGCTACATTCGGAAGGAGCCGCTAACCTTCCTTTTGCGGCCAAAAGGCTGGCAATCGCTTAGCGAGAGCGGCGAGGCTATTGAGACGGCACTTACCGAGGCCAGATTGGTGCGAAACAGTCCGGCCCGACTGCCGGGCGGAAAGCTGATGCGGTTTCGTATGATAGACGGACGGATCATGCCTTAGCCGTGCAGGTCACATGTAACGGATGTAACTGGCGTAACTCGTGAAGCACCGGGTAAGCGCGGACGTTACCGATGTTACGCCCGTTACACCGTGTTCATAAGTTCAACAAGGCTGGCGCTCGGAACTGCCGCTGCCATCTGGCATGGCGACCGCAATTTGCTTCTCCCGGTTAGTATCAGCCGCGAGTCGCACCTTCGATCCAAGAGGGCAGCGATTTCTGGCGCGGTCGTGCCGATGTCTCATTTGGGGCCGGAAGCGGACTGGCAGCTTTGAATCGCAAAGGGCCAAATGTTGCCGTTAGAAGAGGATCGGCCACGGCGGATGTTCGCTAAGTCGCACTCGTTCCAATCCAATCGCTAGCTCCTAACAGCCAGAAGAGGGGACGGTCTTCGCTGCATCCCCAAGGGGTGCGAACAAGTGTGCTCGTCGCTCAATACCCCGCAAAATGAGAAAATGGTTTGCGTCTTGGATGCTGCTCTGTGATGACAGAAGTGTTGCAGGGACGGAATATGGCTGAACTTCAGTACTTTGACATCGTGGTGGTTGTGCCTCTGGAAGAGGAACTGCTTGAAATTATCGAGCAATTTCCAAGCATCGAAGACCGGAGTTCGCCGACGACCTGGTGCCATGTCGTCGAATCCGGCAGGCCCAATATCTCCATGCTCATCGTCCAGCAACAGAAGATGGGCAAGACGGCAGCCATTAACGCTGCCAACTTCGTACTGCAAAATTATGAAGTTGGCCTCATCGTCTGTCTTGGCATTGCCGGCAGTCTGAGCGGAGACGCGCGGCTTGCCAGCGTGTGCTATTCAGGCAGCATCATCGATGTCTTGGACAACGCAAAATTTGTCGATGTCGAAGATGGCACAGCTGACACAGAGCTCTCCCCCACCAACTACGAAACGCCGCACGAGTTCACGCAGGCATTCAACTACATCCGGACACAACCGACTCTGGCCGCGTTTCATCGGGAGTGGCAGGAGCGAAGGGCCGAGGTCGCTGGTGAATGGGTGCCAGAAGAAGTCCCTGCTCCTGGCGGTGGGACCGAGCTAATCGGCAAGCCAGCGTCGAAGGGGGGCGTCATTGTTTGCGGCTCGGTCAGCAAGAGCCATGTTTACAATGCCAAGCTGCGAAAAATCGATCGGGCCCTGCTTGCGGTCGAGACGGAGTCGGGTGGCGTATTCTCGCAAGCAGACTTCAACGGCAACGTCCCTGCAATCACCGTACGCGGCATCTCCGATTATGCAGACAAGGACAAAGGCCGGCTGGAGGATGCGAGCAAGGGTGGCGTTCGGCGCTTGGCAGCAGCAAATGCTGCGTCCTTTTTGAAGCTGCAGGTCGTCAGCAACCCTTATTTTCATGCGGCTCTTGAACGGCGCCGCGCAGGCAGGCAACAAACCATGGTGCTAGACAATCTGCCTTCCGTGGTACAGCCGTTGAGCGAACTTATGCTGGGGCTTGGCCTGGCAGTCGACGCAGCCCTGCGCAAGCTGTCGCCCGAATACAAGCTCCAGCCCAAAGGCTATCACTTGCCGCTTCCTCGGATTCGGCGCCCTGACCAGACAGATGGTATCTCCACCAAAGTCAACAACACGCCCACCGACGTGGTGGAGGCCTTGCAACTCCAGGATAAGATCCTGGTCAGCCTTCCACGCACTTATCCAGACCACAGTCTTGCTTGGGTACTGGCCGATGACCTGCTGACCAAGGAGTTGGATGGTTGCCAGCCCGTGCCAGTGGTCATCAATGGCGAAGATATCCGTGGCAAGAAGCATGGCTTCAATGATGTGGTGGACGTCGATCTTGACGCCGTCGAAGCGATGGAGGGGACGCGACTGGTACTGATAGTCGACAATATCCCCTTCGCCTCCAAGCACCGCATGGAGCAAATCGTATCCGAAATCGACCGGTACAGCAGCGCGAAGTTCGTCTTCATCACCCGCGCAGGTGATGCTGGACTACTGAAAGAAGCCGACTTCCTAGCCCAGTCCGGAGCCGAACAGTACGAGATTTGCGCCGTTTCGTTTTTTGAAATCGCGCACTTCATTCAAAAGAATTTTGGAATGACGGGAGCCGAAGCTGAGGTTGTTGCCCTTAGGCTGCGAGACACTTTCGATCGTTTCGATCTTGATGCACACCCCACATACTTCGCTGGCATTCCACGCGAAACTCTGACGGCCCTGCTTCAGGCAAACCGGCGATCTGAGCTCATCCAGCTCGCAGTCGACGGTTTTCTCACCTTCATCGTCGCCGGAGATCGCGCGGATGTGGCACTGAGCCGCTCAACCCGCGCACGCTTTCTGCGCAAGCTTGTTATTGAGATCAATGTCGAAAAGCGGAGCTTTCAGCAGGCCGACTTGATTGCATTCACTCGCGAATTTGCGGATTTACATGATTTCGACATTGACCCGCTGGCATTCATCAATGGCTTCGTCGATCAGGGAATTCTGCATTTTGAAGCTGGACAAGTGCGGTTGTCCCTGCCGTTTGTCGAGTCCTATCTGCTGGCTTCGGAACTGCACGGATCTCCGGATCTGGCCTTGCGCTACTTTGATCCGTCGGACGACGGGTTCGACACCGCAACGTTTGACCTTTATGCAGAGATAGGCGCGGGCAAGGAGCTGGTGACCAGAATCGAAGCAGGCCTCAAGCAGTCAATGCTCGCTTTGCGCGATAAAAATCCTGGCAAGCATATCCTCCTGACCGACAGCATCTCACCCAAGAACCTGCGCAAGCCAGAGCGTGCTGATGCTCTGCGCAAGCGGCTTCAAAAGGCTGCGGATGCGGTCCGCGACGGGAAGGATGAGAGCCACGAAAAACAAAAGATGCTGGACCTCAGCGACAAGGTCCGGGAGGCATCGGCCCGGCATCAAAAGGCGATCACAGGCGAGATGCATGAAGAGTCTACCGTGCCCGCCCCATTCATTCCGCTTAATAACGCTGTTCGCTTTTGGGCGATCTCCACTGTGCTACTGGGCTCAGGCGCGGAACATCTCGACGCACAGACTAAGCGATCCTTAAGCTCGGCTATCGTCAGCTCAGCAGCGTTGGTGATCGACGAGTGGTCTCGTCATCAGCAGCAGATCGATTTCGAGGCAATCAAACAAGAGCTCACCACGGACGAAGCTTTGGCCGAGTTGCCTGGGGAAGAGGGCGTTGATGAAAAGCGCAGGTTCATTGATGGTGTGGTCGACATTCTAGAATACTCGGCTATGGCTGAACCACTACGCCGCGTCTTGGGATTTCTGTGCGAGCAGGCCCGTCACCGTGTGCTGGCGCCAAGCGTTGAGGCGTCGACGGTTGTAGGTGCGATCGAGAAGATCATCCACGGAACCTGGCTGGCCGATATCGACACGACCCGTGGCAAGGACAAGCTCCGACAAGCGATCATTGATCTCCCGCCGGCCAACTTCTTCCGAGTGATCCTAGCATCTCATTACCTTGCGCGAGTGTATTGGAACCACTGGCACAAGGAAGATCGCCTTCATCTGCTCAACGCAGCCGAAGAGGTCATTCGACCTCTCGACATGAAGATCAATAAATCTGAGCTCAAGAGGATGATCGAGGCGGAGTCAGAAAAAACGACGCAGGAGAAGAAGCAAGAAGCCGATTTGGCAAAACACTAGTCGAGATATGCGGAAGGTCATCATCAAGCCCCGGGGGCGTTGAGCGATGCTTTGAGGCGTGGATCTGGAGTAATATAGCAAGATGGCGCGAGCGTTAGATTGCCGCTCGGTAATTTTGGTTTTATTGGACCGAGGGGTGCAGGCCGCTAGCGCGTTGTTCGCCAACTCCTGCAACAGGATTCTGGATCGGCGATAGCACGCCTGATGCAAACGGTCCGAGAGCCACCTGATGTTTCGCTGGGCCGAAGGCCGAACACCCATGTCCCGGGTCAGCTTTAGGAGACTTTCGCAAGGGCTTTGAATGGCCGGAATGGGGCGCTAGTAAGCCGCTCGAAGAGCAGCGAAAAATGTTCTCAATCTGGAGCGTCAAGCACTGGGCCGTCAGGAGCGTAATTGAACACTTCGAGACGCATGTCCGCTTCGTTCGGCTTGTGGGCGAGGATGGTAAGGCTCCCCGGCCCGACCGGGATGATCCGTCGCGGCTTCAGCCCCAGCAGGGTCTGGAGCAGGGCGCGGATGACACCACCGTGGCAGACCACCAGCAGCCGATCGGCTTCTGCAGCGGCGGCGCGTGTGGCGGCTGCGGTGCGCGCGGCGAAATCGGACCAGATCTCGCCGCCGGGTGGCGCGAAGGTGCCGGCGCGCCAGCCGCGATAGGCTTCGGGCTCATCGGCGATGATGCGGGCGATATCGAGGCCGGTCCACTCGCCGACATCGACCTCGCGCAGCCCTGGTTCGCGGACGGCGTCTGGGAAACCCAGCAGTTCGGCAGTCTGGTATGCGCGGCGCAGGTCGGAGGTGATGACGTGGTCGGGCGCGAGCTGCTCGACCGTCCCCGCCAGCGCGCGGGCCTGCGCCTCGCCTTTTGCCGAGAGACCGATATCGGCCTGGCCTTGAAGGCGGCGAACCGCGTTCCATTCGGATTCGCCGTGACGGACAAGGAGAAGACGCTTCATGACAGGCGCTCTCCGTTCTCAGCAAAGAGCGCGGCGGGCGCGGCCGGGAGGACTAAATGGACTTTATCGCCAACGGCGAAGCGCGGCGCGGCGTCGACGACGGCGGTGATCCGGAGCGCGCCTTGCGTACCGGTCAACATGGTGCGACCCGCGACCGGGCTGGCTTCGGCGAAATCGAAGGCAAGGCTGCCTTCGACGGGCGTCGCACTGACTGAAAGATCCTCCGGGCGATACATCGCCGATGCGCCGGGTGGAAACTCGGCAGCCCGTGCCGGCGGCAGCGCCGATATCGGCACAAGATTGGCCGGTGGGGTACCGACGAAGGTGGCGACGAAGGCGGTCGCCGGGTTCTGCACCAGCTCTTCCGGCGTGCCGAACTGCTCGACTTTGCCGTGATTGAGCACGGCGACATGGCTGGCCATGGTCATGGCTTCCACCTGATCATGGGTGACATAAACCGAGGTTGCCCCCGTCGCGCGATGGACGCGCAGCAGTTCGGTGCGCATCTCGACGCGCAGCTTGGCGTCGAGATTGGAGAGCGGCTCGTCGAACAGGAGGATCGAGGGGCGCGGCGCGATCATGCGGGCAATGGCGACGCGCTGCTGCTGCCCGCCCGAGATCTCGTTGGGATAGCGGGCGCTGAGCGCTTCGATGCCAAGCATCTTCAGCACTTCGGTGACGCGGGCCTGCCGTTCGGGCTTGCCGAGCCCGGCGACCTTGAGCGGCCAATCGACATTTCCGGCGACCGTCATGTGCGGCCAGAGGGCATAGGACTGGAAAACGAGGCCGGTGTCGCGCTGGGCGGGGTCAATGGTCCAGCCCTTCTGGCCGTCGGAAACAACCTTATCGCCGAACTGTACCTGGCCGCCGCTCGGCTGTTCGAGCCCGGCCAGCATGCGCAGCATGGTGGACTTGCCACAGCCCGAAGGACCGACCAATACGAGGAAGGCACCCTCCGGAACGGAGAAGGAGATGTCGTCGACGGCGTTGGCGCTACCGAAGGTTTTGACGAGATTGTCGATGCGGATCATGGCGGGCACTTACGATTTGAGCCAGGGCTGCGACTTGGCCTGCAACTGATTGGCAAGCAGGGTCGCAGCGATCGAGATCACGAGGATCACGACGGTGATGGCATTGGCGAACTGGGTGAAGCCTTCGGAGGCATAGCGATAGGCGAGGACCGAGAGCACGGGCATGGTCGGGGTAAAGAGCAGCACCACCAGCGACAGGTCGCGCATGATCTTGACGAAGACGATGAGCCCACCGGCCGCGAGGCCCCGGCTGGCCAGCGGCACGGTGATTGCGGTAAGGCGACGGAGGAACCCGGCGCCGGTCATGCGGGCGCTTTCATCGAGGTCGCCCGATACCTGCTGGATCACGGCACGGCCGGTCTGCACCGAGAAGGGCAGGAGGTAGGCGGTGCCGGCGATCAGCAGCAGCACGAAAGTGCCGTAGAGCGCCGGAAACGGGCCGATTGGGGCGCCAAAGAGCGCGATATAGGCGGCGCCGAAGGCGATGCCCGGAACCAGCAGCGGCAGGAAGCTGATCTGGTTGATGGTCCCGGCGAGTAGTCCCTTGCCGTCGCGAGCCAGCACGAAGGCAACGATAAGACCGATGATTGTGGTGGTTACCGCCACCGCAACGCCGAGCGCCATGGTGAGGCCGGTGGCCGAGACAATGAAAGGATTGGAGAAAATGCCGACCTGGCCTTGGGCGATCGATGGATCGGAGGCGCCGGTCCAGTAATGCAGCGTCCAGCTGGAAAACAGCGCCGAGGACGAAGGCGCGAGCGAGGAGGCGATGAGGATCGCGACCGGCACGACGGTGGTCAGCAGGCAGATGATGGCGGCGGCGCCAAAGAGCGGCAGGCGGGCAGGGCCGAGGTCGAAGCGTTTGGCGCGGCCGCCCTTGCCGGTGATGGTAGCATAGGAGCGGCGACCGGAGATCACCTTGTTGCCCAGCCACAGGAACAGCGCCGAAACGACGATGAGCAGGATGGCGATGACATAACCACGGGCGGTCTGGCCGACTTCGATAAGGCCATAAAGGCGCGTAGCCATGGTCTGCATGCGCACCGGCAGGCCGAGGAGGGCCGGTGCGGCGAAGTTGGAAACAGCGCCGGCAAAGGTCAGCGAGGCGCCGGCGATGACGGCCGGCAGCGCCACGGGCAGAACGATGCCCATGAGGATGCGTCCGCGCTTGGCGCCAGCTATCTGCGCGGCCTCGACGAGGTCGGAATTGACCGTGGCCAGGGCGGCGGCAATGACGGTGAACGCAAGCGAATAGTAGTGTGCAATGAGCACGATCAGCGTCGGCACCATGCCCCAGGCCAGCCAGTCAGGCACGGCGAAGCCGAGGCCTTCAAGAAAGCCGGTCTGGCCGCCGACGCGGGAATTGCGGAATAGCGAACCCCAGGCGAGTGCGGTGGCAAAGCTCGGGATCATGAAGGGCAGCGTCGCCATCAATCCGATGGTGCGGCGGAACGGCACGTCGGTCATCACCACGAGCCATGCAAGGAAGCCGCCGATCAGCACGCAACCGCAGGCGACACCGACGCCGAGGATCAGCGTATTGCCCAGCGGCAGCCACAACAGGTTGCGCGACAGGCGACCGGACGTGACGTCGCTCCAGGCCACGATGGCATCCGGATCGAGCGTCTCGAACAGGATGCGCAGCAGCGGGGCTGCAACGAGAACGCCGAGGATGGTCAGCACGAAGAGTTTCAGCGCCAGCCGGCCGTCTAGCCGGAAGGGCCGCGCCAGGGGGCGGGCTGAAGCGAGGGGCATGAGGAAATTCCTGGAAGCTCCCGGCGCATGGCCGGGAGCCGTGGGACAAGATTACTGCAGCGAGAGCACGAGGTCGCCGACATCCTGGCGGATTTCGGCGGTGGCGGCTGGGTCGATCGCCCAGGCCACGAACTCGTCCAGCGGCACCGCATCGGGATGGCTGACGATGTCGCTGCGGGTCGCATAATCGCCGGCGACATAGAAAGGCGCAAAGCCGGCGCCGCCGGTTTCGCTGTCGTCGCCCATCAGGAAATCGATGACGAGTCGCGCGGCCGCCGGATGGGTGGCGGAGGAGGAAACGGCGAGAACGGCGGGGAAGATGATGCCATTGGACGGCGTCACGTCATTGGCCACCTGCAAAGCCCAGCCCTCGTCTTCGTTGTCGCGGCGGTCGGAGTATGAGGTGAAGCCGACTGGCGGATTGTCCTGGCCGAGCGTGCCGACGGCGGCGTTTACGTCATCGGTGGAGGACACGAGGATCAAGTCGTTTTCGAAGAGATCGACGATGAACTGCTGGCCGGCATTCTCGATGCCGTCGTCAAGGTCAATCGCTTCCCCGAACTGGGCTTCATAGGCACTGGCCATTTCGTCGGAGCGCAGCACGATTTCGGTCATGAGATCGAGATAGTCGCCCCGCTGCAGCGGATCGACCATGATGACGCGGCCGGTCCAGTCGGGTGTGGTCAGTTCCCAAAGATTGCTGACCGGGGCACCATCGGGATTGGCGTCCTCGTTATACATCAGCACCTTGGTCGAGAGGCGCTGCGCCAGCAGCGGCTCCTTCTCGTTCTCGTCCAGCAGATCGGCTACGCGCAGCGGCACATAGGAGGTGACGAGGCCGGGCCCCAGAAGTTCGTTGAAAACCACCGGCGCGTCGGAAATATAAACCACATCGGCGCTGGCGATATTCGCGCTGGCCTCTGCCTTGAGCCGAGTGATCTGCTCGGTCGACGACATGTCATGGCCGATCAGGTCGATGCCTGGATAGGCTGCTTCGAACGCCGCTTCCACGGCTGCAATGCGGCTTGTGAACGAGTAAACGGTCACTGTGCCTTCGGCCTGGGCCAGCGGCAGCAGTTCCTCGGCCGTTAGTGAATCGAGATCCTGGTCCTGCGCAATGGCTGGGAAGGCAAGGGCCACGAGGGCCGTCGAAAGCAGCAAAGTCTTCTTGTCCATCAATTCCTCCTTGGGGATGGCGCCTCCATGCGCCTTGTGGATGCACACGCATTTGCACGATGGCTGTGACATGCATGTGAACTTGCAGAAATTGGACGTGCGTGTTTCCTCCCTTGCACGCCCTTCAGTCGAAAGCGTCGATGAGCTGGCCCAGGGTCTCGAGATATTCGAAAGAGGCCCTGGGATCCTCCTTGGCCATGGCCAGCACCAGCGCATTGCAAATGGCCATGGGAACCGTAAGCGTCTGGAACGCATCCTGCGACCCCGTACGAGGCGCAAACAGCAGGTGGTCGGCGGCCGGTACCAAAGAAGGACCGACGCTGCCCGAGACCACCACGGATGTCGCCGACTTGGCGCGCGCATGATTAAGCAGCGCTCCATAATGGGTCGGCTGGCGGCGGAAGGCAAAGGCGATTATGGCGTCATCGCTGTCCATTCCCAGCACCTGCTCAGCCAGATCGCGGCCCTCGCCAGCCAACAACACGGTATCGCGGCCCATGCGACGCAAGCGCCGATCGATCAGCACCGCCAGCGCCTCCGCATTGCCGCGGGCGAAGACGTAGATGCGCCGCGCCTTGAGCAGGGCGTGGGCGGCAGCGAGAAGTGTGGCGTCGTCGACATAGCGCTGCAGGCCGGCCAGCGCCTCGATCTCGCGGCTGACGAGGTCGGTGACTAGGCCCGCTTCACTTGTCTGTTGCAGCGTGTTGCGAACGCGGGTCGCTGGATCGGTGCGGACGATGAATTCTTCCTGGATCGCTGCACGGAATCCAGCATAGTTGGGGTAGCCGAGCTTCTTGGCGAGGCGCGAGGCGGTGGCTTCATGCACTCCGATGCGTTGAGCAAGCCCGCTCGCGGTACCCAGGGCGATGTCGCGCGGGTTGGTGATCACCTGCTTGATCAGCAGCTGCTCGGCCGGCGTCAGCGTTTCCGCCGCTTCCTTAACGCGCTCTAAAACGGACATCGGCTCCTCCAATGTCCCCAACTTACATCATGCACGTGATCTTGCAAACCCCTTTTCTAATGCAAGCAGGCTTGCATTACTTTCGCGCACTGCGAGCGTCGGCTTTTAGGACTATGTTGACAATGGTCGAACGTCTGCAATGGGGCGCCATGCAGACTATAGCATCGCCATAGATCTCGCACCCCCTTGCGCTGTTTCGATAATCCTCTATGGTTTGCGCCATCCACAGGGGTGCTCCGTATTGCCGGGGCTGAGATGGGGGCTGCAAGCCTTCGGACCCTAAAGCTGATCTGGGTAATACCAGCGGAGCGAGGCGGTTCATGTTTTCTGGCGCGCAGATTTCCCTTTATCCCATGACCGGCGATTTCGTCGGCGTCATCATGAGTGCCCTTGGCGCGCTTGATCCCTATCGCGATAGGTTGCGCATAGAGACCGACGACATTTCCACGCTGCTGGTCGGGCCACCCGAAGTGCTGTTTCCGGCCTTGCGCGATCTATTCACGTCCGCGGCCCGAACCGGCGTTCATTGCGTTCTTTCCGCCGCAATCTCGCGCGGCTGTCCGGGCGAACCGGACGATGCGATCTGCCAGTCCACGCACTTCGCCGGAACGATGCCGCCTTTGGCTGAACGGCAGGCTCTTGCCTTGGCCGCAGTCGAAGACGCGCCGAAACTGGATGTGTTCTCGGTGGCGCAGCTTTCGCTTTACGTCATGGGCGAGGACCGGCACATGGACGAGATCTACGGCTGCATCGATTTTCTCAAATCCTCAGGCATCTTTGAGAAGTCCAAGCACTTCGCCACCAAGCTCCGCGGCGACACCGGCGCACTGTTTGCCACGCTGGAACAGGCATTCTGCCGTTTCGGACCGCCCGGGGGGCATGTCACCATCGACCTGACTGTATCGGCCAATAGCCCCAGCCCAGGCTGAAGGCGGAACGTGGTCATGTCGATGCGATCGATTTCCTCGGGCACGTCCCGTGTTTTCAGTGATGCCTGGCCGGCGGTGACGTCGATCTCGGCACTCATTCTCGCCTGGGAAGCCTACGTCCAGTTCTCAGGCATCTCGCCCACGGCTCTGTCGGCGCCATCTCGTGTGCTCATCCAGGGGTTCGAACAGCGCGAGGCTCTGGCCAGCCACACGCTGGCGACGCTCCAGGCAACGCTGTTCGGCTTTTCCTGTTCGCTTTGCGCGGCGTTCTTGTTTTCGCTGCTGCTAGACTTCTTTCGTCCGCTGCGCCGGGCGCTGTTTCCCGTCTTCATCATCACTCAGACGCTGCCACTTGTGGCGATCGCGCCGCTGGTCGTGCTCTGGTTCGGTTTTGGCCTTACGCCCAAGATCGTGCTGGTCGCGTTGGTAACGTTCTTCCCGATGCTGGTCGCCTTGGTGCAAGGTTTTGAGTCGACTGACCGCGACATCGAGGCGCTGCTTGCCTCCATGGGCGCGTCTCGCCGGCGCATCTTCGTGGCGGCACGGCTGCCCTCGGCTCTGCCTTATTTTTTCGCCGGGCTCAGGATTTCCATCACCTATGCCGTGGTCGGAGCGATCTTCGCAGAATATGCCGGCGCCGTGCGGGGCCTGGGCATCTACATTCTCAATGCCAAGAACAATTTTCGGCCCGACCTGGTTCTGGCTGCCGTGTTCGTCAGCGCAACGCTCACCCTCTGCCTTTTCGGCGCAACAGTCCTGCTGCAACGCCTTGCCATGCCTTGGGCGCGCATCGCGGAGTTCAAGCCGTGAGCAAGGCGCGGCTTGAACTCCGATCGGTTTCCAAGCGCTTCGACGATCTTGAGGTGCTGGCCGATGTTAGCCTTTCCGTTCAGCCGGGTGAATTTGTCTCCATCCTGGGCCCGTCCGGCGCCGGGAAGTCCACCATACTGCAACTGCTGACCGGCGCGCTCAGGTATGATGGCGGCAGTATCCTGTGCGACGGTGCGCCGCTTGAAAGTGACAGCCACCGCTTCGCTTTCATGCCGCAGCGCGATGCGCTGATGCCCTGGCGCCGCATCATCGACAACGCCACCCTCGGCCTCGAAGTACAGGGCATGAGCCGCGCGGCCGCGCGTGAAAAGGTGCAGCCTTTGTTTGCCGAGTTCGGGCTGGCGGGCTTTGAACGACACTACCCGTCCCAGCTTTCGGGCGGCATGCGGCAGCGTGTCGCCTTGTTGCGTACCGTGGTCCAGCAAAGGTCCATGCTGCTGCTCGATGAGCCTTTCGGCGCCCTCGACGCCCTGACGCGGGCAAAGATGCAGCGCTGGCTTTCCGGCATGTGGACGCGCCACGATTGGACGGTGCTGCTGATCACCCACGACGTGCGCGAGGCAGTGCTGCTGTCCGACCGCATCTATGTGCTTTCGCCGCGCCCTGCCAGCATTCTGCGGCACTACGATATTCCGCTCCCACATCCGCGGCCTCCCGCCGGGGACGCGACGCTCCCTGCTATTGAAGCGGATATCCTGCAAACCCTTCTCACTCTCGAGGAATGACCATGCCGCACCTTCGTGCCGTTCTGACCCTATGCGCCGCCCTGATCGCCACCCCGGCGGCGGCGCAATCCATGCCGGTGAGTGTGGCGCTCGACTGGACGCCGAACACCAATCATATCGGCCTCTTTGTCGCCGAGGCTAAGGGGTTCTACGAAGAGGCCGGCCTCGACGTAGAAATCCTGCCCTACAGCGACACATCGGCCGCCGTCTTGGTCGCCAACAACATTGCCGACTTCGGCGTGCTCGGCTCCATCGGCCTCTTCACTCAGCGGACTGCCGGCGCTGATCTTGTCGCGACCTATGCACTAGTTCAGACCGAAACCGGGCGGCTGGTGTTTAGAGCCGATCGTGACGACATCCAGACCCCTCGCGACCTTGACGGAAAGATTTATGCCGGGTTCGGCAGCGGCTGGGAAACGGCGATGATCGGCACCATTATCAGGCATGATGGCGGGGAGGGCGCGTTCGAAACCGTGACCTTGGGCACCTCCGCCTATGAAGCGCTGGCCAATGGCGCCGTCGATTTTACGCTCGAAGTCTACACCTGGGAAGGCGTCAAGGCCGAGCGCGACGGCCCGGCGCAACGCGCCTTCCGCTATGCCAATTATGGCGTGCCCGACCAGCATACCAACTTTCTCGGAACCACCGGCGCTTACCTTGCCGAACATCCCGACACCGCTCGAGCCTTCATCTCCACCAGCCGGCGTGGCTATGCCTATGCCGTGGAATACCCGGAGGAAGCCGCCGACATTCTGGTTGCGGCCAATGCGGACACTCTGCTCGACCGCGAGTTCGTCCGTGCCTCGCTCCAGGCGATGATTGATGGGCACTATCTTCGGGCCGAAGACGGCACAATCGGCACTATTGATCCCGGCAAGATGGAGGCGATGGGCGGCTTTTTGTTCGAGGCTGGTCTACTCAAGGATGGCAGTGGTGCCACAGTAGGCGAAAAGCCGGACTTTTCCACCTACTACACCAATGATCTCCTCGGCATGGAGCCATGACCACCCGCCGCATGGGGCTGAACGCCGTCATCTTTGGGCTGGGCAGCCATGAGGCTGGCTGGCGCATGCCCGAGAGCGATCCGCTGTCGTCAACCAACCTCGAATACTGGATCGACATTGCCCGGCGGGCAGAAGCCGGCGGATTTGATGCCCTATTCCTGGGTGACGTGCTGGCGTTACAGCAAAGCGCCGATCTGCACTTGTCCGACGCATTGGATCCAATCGTCATCCTGTCTGCATTGGCTGCCGTGACGAAGCGAATTGGTCTTATCGGCACCGCCTCCACCAGCTTCGATCACCCCTATCATCTGGCACGGCGCTTCGCCTCGCTCGACCATATCAGCAGGGGTAGGGCGGGCTGGAACATCGTCACCTCCTCCAATGCACTTGAGGCGCAGAACTTCGGGCTCGATGTGATGCCCGAACATGACCAGCGTTATGCCCGGGCGGTCGACGTGGTCGAGGCGACCCTGGCGCTCTGGAATTCCTGGGATGAAGACGCCCGGATTGTAGACAAGCAAGCCGGGCGCTATTTAGATCCAGCGAAGGTCAGGACGGTCAACCATGACGGCCCCTTTATACGCACGCGCGGGCCGCTCAACGTCCCGCGCTCTCCCCAAGGTAGACCGTTGCTGGCGCAGGCCGGATCATCGGAAGCCGGTAGGGATTTTGCGGCCCGCTATGCCGATCTGGTATTCATCGTGCAGTCGAGCCTGCCTGAAGCGCAGGAGTTCTATGCGGACATGAAGGCCCGTGCCGTGCGCCTGGGCCGGTCTCCGGAGAGCCTCCGTGTCTTCCCTGGCATCGTGCCCATCGCCGCCGCAACGCACGAGGCGGCGGAAGCGCGTCTAGCGCAGATGAACAGATTCATGATCATCGAACATGTGCTGGCCAAGCTCTCCGAGTTCCTCGGAACCGACCTTTCCAGCGCTGATTTGGACGCGCCTTTACCCGCACATGTGGGATCGGGCGCTCCCAACCAGTCCAGCCAAAGTCGCGTTGCCGTGCTTGTCGGCATTGCCCGGCGTGAGCAGTTGACCTTGCGCCAGCTCCTTTCACGCCTCGCCAGCGGCCGCGGCCATCTTCTTGCCGTTGGTACAGGACCTGCGATCGCGGCCAGGATGCAGGAATGGTGTGAGGTCGGCGCCGCCGACGGATTTAACGTCATGGCACCTGTGATGCCGCAGGACCTGCAGAGCTTCATCAATCTCGTGATGCCGCACCTGAACATCTCGGTCGGCAACAAACCGTAGAGCAAGGCTTTTGAATGACCGCTATTGAGAAGACGATCAATTGACATGAGCGTCCGAAAAGGGCGCCTTGCGGATCGGCAGCTCCCGACCCCCATTACGGGACACAGTCCCGGTGAAAGCTGCCCTCGAAACAGACGTAAAACCAGCGAAATCCTGCTTTCTAGAGAGCTTTAGCGTTGGCGTGTCTGAACCGCACCGGGACTGTCGGAGGCTTTAACTCCCAAGTAGGATAGAGCCTGATGAGCAAGACAACGAACAAGTTTTCCCCTGAGGTGCGGACCCGAGCGGTGCGGATGGTGCTGGAGCATGGCGGGGATTATCCGTCGCGCTGGGCTGCCGTGGTTTCGGTTTCCCAGAAGATCGGCTGTTCGGCCCACACCCTAAACGACTGGGTGAAGAAGGCCGAAGTCGATGGCGGGCGGCGTGCTGGCGTGCCCAGCGATGTGGCTGAGAAGCTCAAGGCTTTGGAGCGAGAGAACCGGGAGCTGCGGCAGGCCAACGAGATCCTGCGCAAAGCCTCCGCATATTTCCCCCAGGCGGAGCTCGACCGCCCACTGAAGCGATGATCGCCTTTATCGACGAACATCGTGGGCATTACGGGGTCGAGCCGATCTGCAGAGTCCTGCCAGTCGCCCCATCCACATATCATGAGCATGTTGCCCAGCAAGAGGATCCCTCGCGGCTGTCGGCCCGTGCCCAACGCGATGGAGCGCTAAAGCCTGAGGTGATGCGGGTCTTTGCCGAGAACTTCTCGGTCTATGGCGTCAGGAAAGTTTGGCGGCAGATGCAGCGGGAAGGGTTCGATGTTGCTCGATGCACGGTGCAAAGGCTGATGCGGGAGCTCGGCCTGCAGGGTGTCATTCGAGGAAAGCCGGTTCGCACAACGATCAGCGACAAGGCTGCTCCTTGCCCGCTCGACCAGGTAACCGCCAGTTCCATGCCCCGGCACCCGATCGGCTCTGGCTTTCGGATTTCACCTATGTCGCCACATGGGCCGGCTTCGTCTACGTGGCCTTCGTCATCGATGCCTATGCTCGCCGCATCGTCGGATGGCGTGCGTCGAGGACCGCCCATGCCGGGTTCGTTCTGGATGCCCTGGAGCAGGCCCTGCATCATCGGCGGCCACTGCATGGAGGCGGCTTGGTCCACCACAGCGATAGGGGCAGCCAATACGTCTCCATCAAGTACACCGAGCGACTGGCCGAGGCCGGTATCGAGCCCTCAGTGGGCAGCGTTGGCGACTCCTATGACAATGCCTTGGCTGAAACCATCAACGGCCTTTACAAGGCGGAGGTCATTCATCGACGCGGCCCCTGGCGCAGCTATGAAGCGGTAGAGTTCGCCACACTCGAGTGGGTCGAGTGGTTCAACAACCGGCGACTGCTCGAGCCAATCGGCAATATCCCTCCGGCCGAAGCCGAGGCAAATTACTACGCCGCGCTGGATCAACCGGCCATAGCCGCATAACTTAAACCAAATAACCTCCGGTAAACCCGGCGCGGTTCAGGTCGACATCCATCTAGGTCACGTCGGATCGCGCGTGACCTTTGAACCGGCTGCTCGACATCAACCGTTCATAGTCGACCCCATATCAGCCCTTCAGCCTCCCGACGTAACGATCCAATAACTGTCGCTGGCTAACAAGTTGGCGGCAGACAGTTTCGTTTAGTTTCGATTGTCTTGCGCAACGCTGTAACACCGCCGCTGATGGCCTCGAGGCCGGCACAATGGCCGGCCCTTTTTGCCTTACCGCACCACGTAGACGATCTGGCGCGATGACGGGTCCACCAGCACGGGCTGACCATTGATGTAGACGTACCGATAGTTGTAGTCCGGAATGGTCTGGAGCGTCACGGTCTCCGGCACGCCTGCACCAATGACCACTTCGCCATCAAGATAGACCTGATCCACCGGATTTGAAGTCACATAGGTCCGTGCAACCTCTGGCGGGTCAATGACCGCACCGGCCGTTGCACCAGTGCCGGCACCGATTGCCCCGCCTACCGCAGCTCCGACAGGACCCGCAATCAGCGCACCGGCGACCGCACCGGTGACAGTGCCAGCTACAGCGCCGCCAGCTGTGGCGCCGGTGTCCTGGTAAGTGACGGTAGCCAGACCAACATCGGCATAGCGCTCGGTCAGAACGACGGTCTGGCCGGAGAGGTCAGCGGTCAGATAATCAGAGTAGGACCAACCGGAAACGCCGTCATAGTTCACCTGGCACCACTTGCTGGCCTGAAGGCACCCATCGACCAGCGTGGTATCACCCGCTGCAATGAAGCCGACGGAAGGATAATGCGGCCCCGGGCCGGAGCGAATGTTAAGTTCGGCTGTCGCGGTGGCGGTGGTCGTCTGCGCCAAGGCGGTGCCGGGAACTGCTACCGACGTCAGGGCCAAGGCAATAAGGGCAAAGTGCTTCTTCATAGAAAGTCTCCAAAATTCGGATTGCTCCGGGTCTACTCACTGTTAGAAATTGATTTAGTCGGTCACTGTAACGCTGGGCAGGTCGACATTAACCGAGCCGCCGTTGCTCGAAATGCCGCCGTTGACGAGCCAGAGGACCGCGATAACCGCGAGAACGGCTACGATGACGCCGACAATGACGCCGGTCGAACCGCGATCACTGGTGACCACGGTTTCGGTGGTAGATGGACGTTCGATGATGGTTTCGCGCTCAATAGGCATGGATGCTTCCTTGGTTGTTGTTTACAGGCCGTAGACGAAGCCACGGACCGGCTGATTTGGTTCAAGAGGCGGGTGTTTCGGGCTTGACCATCTCCTCACCCAAGGGGGCGGAGAGATCCTGCGTCGACAGGATCAGGCCCGCGGACGCGATGCAGGCAAGGACAAGAATGCCCAGGAAGATAAGAACAACGGTCATCGGTCCCTCCTCTTGAAATCGCCCTTCTGACAAGGGCGGCTAGCCCGGCCAGCGCCGGGCCGTTTTCGTGTTAGGCGTTGACGATCAGAACGATCTGAAGACTACTCGGATCGACGATGACGATGCGGCCATCATCGAGCATGAAGAAGAGAAAGCCTTTGTATTGGGGGACGATCTCGACAATGCGTACAGGCACCGGTTGCAGGACGATTGTCTGCGGCACAGCCGTGCCGATGGAGATGTCGAAGTCGATATCGGCGGTTACCACCGGCTCCACTTCCACCTCGGTGATGACGGTACGGATCTCCGTCTGCTGTTCGGTCGAAACTTCGACACTGCTGGCGGCAGCAGCGCCGACGTCAGCGCCGGTGGCAGCATTGGTATCTGTCGCAGTGCTCGCACCGGTCGTTGTGCCGGTAGTGGTGCGAGGGTTCGTGTTGGTGGTCGTGCCAGTACCTGCATCAGTGCCTTTGCCACCGGTTCCACTGCCATCGGTCGTCTGCGTGGTTGTGGTCGCACCTGCGCCAGCATTAGCGTCAGTGGCCGTAGTGGTTCCTTGCGCCATTGCAGCAGAGGTGCCAAGTGCAAGTATCAGAGCCAGTGCGGTCGAAAGTCTGCGTGTCATGGTCCTACAACCTCTCTGAAGGCTGCCTCCTTGATTTGGGTGACCAATCAACGAGAGAATGGAAGCTCCGTTCCTCCTAAACCATTGTTTTTATTGCTACTTTATGCCAACGGCTTGTGTCAGGCAATTGTCAGCTTAAGGCCGGCTGCGGTAGCAACGAGCCTACAAATCTGATGCGCGCTCCACGAGCATGGCCGCTCGTACTCTCTGTGATCGCTTGGCCCCGACAGGAATGGTGACCTGCTGACTGTTGTCAGTTGCTAACGGGGGAAGACTACCCAATGAGGAAAGGTGACCAGGGTAATCAGTGCCCCGACTGCGACAACAAGAGGAACGGTGAAGCTTGCCGTATTCCATGGTGGAGGCAGAAACCGCGTTGCAAGCTTTACGACTGCTAGCCCTAGGAGCCCATAGAGGATCAGGTCGACCACGATAGCGATCCAGAGAATGTCCACGCAAGCGCTCCTGGTCTGAACAGAGCAAACGACAAAGCCTTTCAACTCTATCGCGTGTTGATGACCAGAGACAGCCTCTCCCTCAGGATGCCCTTAACAGGGGCGAAATGCGGGTTATGAACCGTGGGACCAGACGACAAGCTTTAGTTCACCACGTTCCTACGCTGTGTGGGCGCTTTAACATATGTGTATAGCCCCTTTCGGCCTTTGGTAGGACATATCTTCTGCCAAGGGGGAACCATGTTTCGCATCATTACGACAGCTCTGCTCTTCTCGATTTCGTCTGCTGCAATGGCCTCTGGATGGATGGTCGAGCGTTTACGGGGCGAAGTCACGATCCAAACTGCTCAGGGTTGGCAACGGGCAAAGGTCGGGCTCGAGATAGGCGATGGGACGCGCCTGCAGACTGGCAGCGGCAGCCGCATCGACCTTGCCCGTGGGCAGGACCGTTTCTCTCTTGGTGCGAACACTGTGGTGCAGATAAGGGATGCAGGCCCGGAACTCATGACCTCGATAGTCCAGTCGACGGGGGTCGTGTCCGTCGACGTCGAGCGTCGCAACGTTCAGCACTTCTCGGTGCAGACGCCATTCCTGGCAGCAGTGGTCAAGGGAACCAGATTCACAGTGGTATCCGATCGCTCCGGAGCACATGTCGAGGTTGAACGCGGCGTCGTACAAGTTCAGGACAGTTCCAACGACCTGGTCGCCAATATCCATCCCGGACAGGAAGCGGCAGTAACTGCAGAAGTTGGCCTGCAAGTGGCAGGCGCGGGCCCGGCACATGTCTATACCTCAGAAGGCGTTCTGATCAGTAGGGACGGTAACGTCCCAACCGGCAACACCTCGCCAACTGGCAATGAGGCAGAGGGACAGGCTGAGCGTTTGAGTGTCACGACCTCTCCTCGGGAAGTTAGCCCCGACGCGGCTGGTGGGAGCTTAGGCGACGCTGGTGGTGGAAACAACGGCAACGATAGCAGTGCCAAGGTTGTCGGGAACGGCGGCGGGAACGTTGGCGGGAACGGTGGCGGGAACGGCGGCGGGAGCGGCGGCGGGAACGGCGGCGGCAACGGTGGCGGCAACGGCGGCGGCAATGGCGGCGGGAACGGCGGCGGGAACGGCGGCGGGAACGGCGGCGGGAACGGTGGCGGGAACGGTGGCGGGAACGGTGGCGGGAACGGCGGCGGGAACGGCGGCGGGAACGGTGGCGGAAACGGTGGCGGCAACGGTGGCGGAAACGGTGGCGGGAACGGCGGCGGGAACGGTGGCGGAAACGGTGGCGGGAACGGCGGCGGGAACGGTGGCGGAAACGGTGGCGGGAACGGCGGCGGCAACGGGGGAGGAAACGGTGGCGGCAACGGTGGCGGCAACGGCGGCGGCAACGGCGGCGGAAACGGTGGCGGGAACGGTGGCGAGAACGGTGGCGGCAATGGCGGCGGCAACGGCGGCGGCAATGGCGGCGGGAACGGCGGCGGCAACGGCGGCGGCAACGGTGGCGGGAACGGTGGCGGAAACGGCGGCGGAAACGGTGGCGGAAACGGTGGCGGAAACGGCGGCGGGAACGGCGGCGGCAACGGTGGCGGCAGCGGTGGCGCTAGGGACAAGTAGGATGTGCTAAGGTTACTAACCAGTTGGAAGGAAAAGCATGTCGGCTTTCACCTCACGCTTGACTATTCTGACAGCTTTGTTCGCTCTGCTGACGACAGCGGCTTTTCTAGGAGCCTGGGTTCCTGCAGATGCGAAACTTTGGGAGCTTCGCTTTCGAGCTGCTGACAGGGCTCCAAGCGGTGATGTGATTTTCGTCGATATCGATGCGTCAAGCTTGGCAGAAGTGGGCATATGGCCATGGCCCCGATCTCTTCATGGCCGGCTGCTCGACCAACTCATGCACATGGGGGCGTACGAGGTCGCCTTTGACATTGACTTCAGCAATTTGAGCAGCCCGGCGGAGGACCATGCCTTCGCTTCAAGCTTAAACCGAGCTGGCGGCTATGCCTACCTCGCGACGTTCCGACAGCTTGATGCCTCCGGAACTGAGGTGTGGAACCACCCCATACCAATCTTAGGGGATTTCGCCCAAGCAGCACTGGTCAATGTCGATAGCTTGGAAGCTGGGATGGTTTGGTCTCTACCTGGGAGAGATGACTCTGAGCGTGTTCAGTCCATCGCTGGTCATTTCAACCCAGGCAAGACTTTACCCGACAGCGTACATATCGACTATTCTATCGATATGTCGCAGATCGTCCGCGTTCCCGCGAGTGCCGTTCTCGATGGCACTGCCGACCCTAACCTCATCGACAATCGACAGGTCGTGATTGGATCGAGCGCCCTGGAACTGCACGATCTACTTCTAGTGCCACGCTTCGGAGTTGTTCCCGGTCCCGTCGTTCAAATCGGCGCGGTTGAGACCGTTAGACAAAATCGAGCGCTGACCGACTTCGGTCTATGGCCAGCGGCAGGGTTAAGTGCTCTGTTCATGATCGGTAGCCTCGCTGTACCCAGACTTAAGCTCGGCGCAGCGCTGGTCGCGTCCATAGCTGCCGCAATTGTGCTCGAATTAGCGACCAACCTGCTGTTTGCTCTCTATGCCATACAGATCGACACAACCCTCTTTTATTCCGTAGTCGCAGGCCTTGTCGTCATCCGGCTGTTAGAAGAACGTGCGGTGCGAAGGCGTGAATTGCGCCTGCACCACGAACGTTTGGAGTACCTTGCTCATCATGACGAGCAGACGGGAGCACTTTCTCAGTTCGCTTGGTGCGCGAGAGTAGGGCTGCTGGAGAACGGCGGCGCCAAGTTCAACACACTGCTGCTGCGCCTCGATGCATTGGAGACCACCGGTGCCAGTTTGGGATTTGCAGTCGCAGATCAGGTGGTGGTTCAATTCTATCGGCGGCTCATGGAAGAGCGAAACTGGCCTGTCGGACGGATTGAAAGCCGGACCTTTGCAGTCGCGGTAGACGGACCGGTGGGAGAACTCGCACTGCACCAGCTTTGGCATCGGCTTGAAGGGCCGTACGATGTAGAAGGACACCTGATCCTCATCTCTCTGCGTTACGGCATCTCTGACTATCGACTAAAGCGTTCCGCTGCTGATGCATTGCAGGAGGCGCGGACAGCTCTGGCGATGGCTTCGCGCCAGGACAAAAAAGGATGCACCTATAACTCCGGCTTCGAAACCGAATTAGAGAACCGTCGCGCATTGGATATAGCCTTGAGAGGTGCCATCGAGAGGAACGAGCTTGATATCGAGTTCCAACTCCAGGTGGATACGAGTTCGCGGGCGGCAACGGGTGTTGAGGCTTTGCTCCGCTGGACCAGTCCGGAATTTGGGCGCGTGTCACCGGCTCGTTTCATCCCGATAGCGGAGGAAAATGGTGCTATTGTTCAACTTGGGAGCTGGGTTGCCCACGAAGCTTGCAGGAGAGCAGTTGCCAACGGTTGGCAAGGTCGCTTGTCGGTCAATGTATCTCCTGTTCAGTTTGCGTCCTCGAACGTAGTCGAGATGATCCGCTCGGCGCTTCAACAGAGCGGGTTCTCTCCTCTTCGGCTTGATGTCGAGGTAACCGAGAGTCTCATCGCGGACGGGGAAGCCTCAATCTTGGAAGCCTTGACGGATCTTCGTGCACTCGGAGTCTCTATCGCCGTGGACGATTTTGGCACCGGCCATTCTTCCTTGAGCCACATTGCGGCGCTGCCGGTGGACAAGTTGAAAATCGACATGTCGTTCGTCCGGCAGATCACCTCGCAACGCGGAGTTGCCGTGGCTGAGACCATCGTTCAGCTTGGGTCGCGCCTCGATTTGTCCATTGTCGTCGAAGGAGTAGAAACACAAACAGAGTGTGACTTTTTCGCAGGTCTTGGGTGCCACACTGTTCAAGGTTACCTTTTTGGGCGCCCCGGCCCACTTCCGGCATCAGCCGAGGTGAAAACTGCTGCCTAAGCTGCAAGCGTTTACCTTTGCCGTCGTGCAGCTTGCGGGCCTCTTTAGCAGTGGAGCCAACGGCTAAGAGATCATCGAAGCTGACTGTCGGCTGAAACGTTATGGTGGAAAAAAACCGGACAGTCCGCTCCCCACCCCGAAGCCGCTGGGCAGCAGTCGACCCCATTTCGGTCATTCGCGGTGCATGCCGACAATGGTAGCCTATTGCCCAAAGCGGTCATTTGCCTCGCCGCCGCCTCGGATGAGCTTTATTCATTGGTTTTGGGTGTGCTCGGTGGACCATCGCTGAAGCAAGGCTTCGCAGTCGGGGGCGGCTCCTTCAGCCATACAGACTATGAATGCGCGCCGAGCTAGGTTGGCACTGTCAGCGAGCGCTACTCCCGTTGCCTCCTGAGAGTTATGCACGCTGCTGCCGCGAAGCTCATAGAGGGTCGCAATCTTCTGCTGGAGTGCCTCGCGCTTCCCACCAGGCTTCTCTAAGTGAGTAGCTATTGCCTTGGATAAGCGCTTCGTCAGGTTGTTCGGACCCGGTCGGAACAGTGTTTCCAGGGCGGCCCATATCATCACCATCGCCGCGCCGGTTGAGTGGGCAAACGGAGCTTGATCCCAAGTCTGGTAAGCCCGGTTAAAATGTTCGATGTCCATAAGCGCAGCGCCAGGCGCGAAGAGTGTCGCCACGGCCGCTAGCTGCTCGCCGCCAATCGTATCATCGGACGCCCTTGGCCCCAGCCTTGGCCTGGATGCCTCGATGGGCCAAAGTCGCGGTTCATGCACAGTATGCGCAGCCTCGGCAAACCGAGTGTCGGACATCACCGGCAGGAGCAACGGAAGGCCGGTGATCAGGCGCAATAGGGACAGGGTCCACCAGATAGTATTTACCCTATCGAAGCCCACAGGCGATGCGCCTTCGGCCAGCGCCACCTCGATACAGACGTCGAAGCCAGCACCACCTGATACGGGACGCCACGGACCTGGGTGCGGCTTCGATGGAGAATCGGGCTGGGCAAAGGCCATAATGAAGGGGGCCATTACGTGCGCGAACGTCTCACGAATAACCAGCCCGCTTGCCACCTCAAACTGCTCCACCCCTAATCGCGCTCCGGATACGCCACCGTAGATGGCGCTCTGCTTTGGGTCGAACTGGAGGTTACGTCGTGGACGCGGGCGGCCCTCCGCAGCGTCCCGTAACTCCTCCAGCTTGTCGTCAGAAACGTGCTCCATCCCCCATGGGTATCTGCCGCCTTAGTGGGCCGCAACTGTCAGGTGCGTCGGCTTCTGGTTCGGAGCGGTCTAAAGAGTGACAAAACCTGCCAGTCCGCTTCCCACCCCTTTCTGGCATGCGACGCTTCTTCAAGGGATGGCAGCTTTTGGGAAAGCTCAGAAGGGTCCTGAACGGCCGGAATGGGGCGCAAAGCTGCGGTGACCGGTGGGCTGGCCGGTCACATAATATGAGTGAGCTCTGCGGTGGTTTTTTGCGCTCGGCAGCAGCTTCGCATCAGGGGTGAGAGAGTGCTCACGTTTAACTCCACCCATCGGAAGCGTTTACCCTCGCATCTTGGTCAGATCACGCCTAAGGCGCGCATCGACTCGGCGACTGTCACGAACCCCGCGATGTTCGCCCCAAGCACATAATTGCCAGGCGCCCCGTATTCCTCTGCCGTTCTCGCACAGTTGTCATGGATGGTGCGCATGATCTGAGCCAGCCGCGCTTCGGTCTGCTCAAAAGTCCAACTGTCTCGCGATGCGTTCTGCTGCATTTCCAGCGCCGAGGTGGCAACGCCGCCCGCATTGGCCGCCTTGCCGGGTGCAAACATTACGCCCGCTTCTTGGAAGAGGCGGACCGCCTCGGGGGTAGAGGGCATATTGGCGCCTTCACCCACCGCCATGACCTTGTTGGCGATCAGGGCTTTGGCGTCTTGTCCCGTAAGCTCATTCTGTGTGGCGGAGGGCATGGCCACATCACATGGCACATCCCAGATCGAGCCATCCCGCGCCTTGATGAAGTATGTGCCGTGGCTGGCGCCCTTGAGGTCGACGTATTCCGATATGCGGCCACGGCGCACCTCCTTAACCTGCTTCAATAGCCCAAGGTCTATGCCGCCTTTGTCAACGATGTATCCGGAACTGTCGGAAACAGCGATTACGGTTCCGCCGAACGACTGAACCTTTTCGACGCTGTAGATTGCCACATTGCCGGAGCCGGAAACGACGACCTTCTTGCCTTCGAAGCTGTCGTTCCGCGTCTCTAACATCGACTGCACGAAGTAGGTGTTGCCATATCCGGTTGCTTCGGTTCGGGCGCGGGAACCGCCATAGAACAGGGCCTTTCCGGTTAGTACGCCAGCCTCGTAGCGGTTGGTGAGACGCTTGTACTGACCGAACATGAAGCCGATCTCGCGGCCTCCCACACCGATGTCCCCAGCCGGCACGTCGGTGTATTCACCGATGTGCCGATGAAGTTCGGTCATGAATGACTGGCAGAACCGCATCACCTCGCCATCCGAGCGCCCGCGTGGATCGAAATCGGATCCACCTTTGCCGCCGCCGATGGGCATGCCGGTCAGGGCATTCTTGAATGTCTGTTCGAAGCCGAGGAACTTAATGATCCCGATATTGACGGAAGGATGAAAACGGATGCCGCCCTTGTAGGGTCCGAGGGCTGAGTTGAATTGCACGCGGAAGCCGCGATTGATCTGGACCTGCCCCTTGTCGTCGACCCAGGGCACCCGGAAAATTATCTGGCGTTCAGGTTCGCAAATCCGCTCGATTAAGGCTTGGTCGAGATATTCCGGCCGCTTTGCAACAACACGTCCAAGGCTCTCCAGAACTTCTCTTACGGCTTGGTGGAATTCGGGTTCACCCTGATTGCGGTGAAGAACCTGGTCGAAAATCGTTTGAAGCTTGTCGTCGATCATATCGCCACCCTCGGCCCAATTGCTGTGCAGGTGCATACGACGAGGCGGGGCCGATTTGAACAAGAAAAAGGCAGTCTGCCCAAATGGTCGGCGGATAGAAATAAAGGCTCGACCCTGCCGGAGCAGGATCGAGGCAGCTTCATTGCACCTGGGCGTCGGGCACCGTCATGCCGTGCGGGTGCTCGGCATTGGGAACATGGGTCAGCAGTTCGCCACTGGGCGCAACGGGCACGGCTCGGTCGGTCTCGTAGTCATAGAAGGCGCCGTGCAAGGTCCAGTAGCTACCGGCGATGATGACCAGTGCGGCCACCAATCCGGCTGGGACGCTGCCGAGAGCGGGCGCCGTGCCCTTCAGCTTCAGCCCCGAGGTCGTCGGATCGGCAGCGATCAGGAACAGCGTTCCCATGATCAAGGCGTGGCCGACCAGGTCGATGCGACCGAACGGATAAACCGCAGCCGTAAAGATGACGATCAACGCCACAGCCGACAGGCGACGGATCAGGGCAGTCCAGAGAAGACCGAAGCCCATCGTGAACTCGGCGACGCCTGCCATCGGGATGAAAACGTCCCGGGGCATGCCGAAGGTGAGGAAAGGACGTTCCTCGACCAGCGGATAGAACCACTCGGCATAGGCGAATTTTTCAAGGCTCGACCACATCAGGGCGATGGCGACACCCCAGCGAAGCAACGCGAAACGATGCTGGTAGAACTTGCTCTCCGGATTCGAGGCGAGGGCCAGGTAGCCAGCGACACCGACGCCCAGCGCCAGGTAGTCGAGAAGGTGGAAGAAGTCGTAGTCGCGTAGCGCGATGACCCACAGGCCAATGATACCGGCAGCGGCCAGCGGCATCGTCCGGCGCGAGAACACCAGCAAGGCGATCAGCAATTGCAGCCACGAAACCCATTCGTTGGGCGTTTGCAGGTCTGGCGTGAGGTACACGCCGCCAACGGCAAAGATTGCCACGAAGAAGGCGCCGATGATCGCCCGCATGAAGTCATCATTGCGCGCCCAGATTGCACCGGTCAGCCGATCAAGCGACGCGCCGATTGCGGGACCGGCGGTGCTGCGCTCGACCAGGACTGTTGCCGCAAAAAATGCGAGCACCAGAACGATACCGGTCCAGAACCATCCGTTCGACAGAGTGTCGGCGATGGGGGCTGGAGCCGCGCCCACGACGTAAGGCGCGAACCACTTGACGTGGGCATGGGCAGGTGTCGCCGCCAGCAGTGCCGCGACCACGGACACGACAGGAGCACCGACCGCGATGCGGCCAAGGCGCCGCCTCAATCCGTTTTCTGCCACGCCAATTCTATCGGTAATCACTTTAAGCTCCATCACTGCTGCATCCCTGCAGATGACGGCACATAAACATCCATCACCGTTGCAGGTTTGACCTGGATCAAGCGCCGCACGATTTCTTTGGCGCATGGTTGGGCCATCAAGAAAGAGGATCAAGATGAATTATGTGCAGTGGGGCGCGGCTGCCGTGCTCGGTGCCGCTTTTGTCGGAGCGCTTGTGGTCCAGGATCAGCCCGCCAGCCTCGCCGCTACCCTGCCGTTGCCCGACATCTGCGGCGACGCGCAGGCGAACCATGGAGGCATGTCGATGCAGGAGCACATCGACATGATGGCAGGCAATGCCGACGCGGGGCACGCCGCGCTGCTGCAGACAATGGAGCCCATGCATTCCGAGATGATGCGCGGTATGACGGCGGCAGACTTCCAGACCGCGTTCGTCTGCTCTATGATCCCACATCACCAGGGCGCCGTAGCGATGGCGCAAGTTGCCCAGCAGTACTCCAATGACCCTTGGATACTCATGTTTGCGCAGGAAATTATTGCGACGCAGCAGGTCGAGATCGCGGAAATGCAGGCCTGGCTAGCTCGAGCCAGCAACTAGCTGGAGCAGGAGTGTGGGATTTTGCTCTAACGCCTCGGAAGCGGCCTGGACCGCAAGCTGCTGGAGAACGCTGGCTGCTCTGCTTCCACAGCACAGTACGCTTTCGGGCCGACGTTCCAGGTTGTCGAATGTCCGCTTGCCATTGGCACTGCCGATTTAGAACTTCGCGTTTGCAGCGGTGTAAAACGCTCTTGGGTTCTATCGTGAAGGTCCGCTGTCGTCTGTTCTATGGATGAACCAGAGGTGACTGGCTCGGCGGTAACCATCTCATATCTTGGTGCGGGCGAGACACCAAGCAGCACGACCGCTTTCGGCAAACCGAAATGCCCACTCAAACGGCCGGAATGGGGCGCGATGCGGAACACGCGCGACTGTTGCCTTGTCGCTGGTCCGCGAGATGGGTTTAATTGACGGCGGGATGGGGCCGCCTACTCAAGCGCTAGAGTATTCCTTCACCACACATTGTAGGATTTCGGCTCTGCTGTCGCCGGTGTACACGCCGTTCAATCGCTCAATCAGCATTGCTACGGCGCGATGTGCGAGCGCGGAGGGGGCAACCCCAACCCGCGTCAAGGTGGGCCGGACATAGCGCATTTCCGGTTGGTCGCCGAAGGCGGCGACGGCGATGTCATCGGGCACGCGGATCTTGTGGTCGTGGAGGCGCGCCAATCCCGCCATCGCCATCAGATAATTGGCGAAGAAAATGGCGCTGGGCATGTCGCCCTTGTGATTTTTCACCAACCAATCGACTGCCTCTTCGCCTGAGGGAGCAAGATAGGTGCCCTCGTATCGCAGATCGGCAAAAGGGGGGGCGCCACTGTCGGCAAGGCCCTTTTCGAGACCATCCGCGCGGGCCATGGCTTCGGCGAAATGGGCAGGGCCGGTAACGTGGGCGACGCGGCGATGGCCCTTCGCGGCAAGCAGTTTCCCCATCGCATAGCCGCCGCCGAAATCGTCGATCTTGACGCTGTCGACCGCCTGGTTGGGCAGGTCGCCAATGAAGACCGTCGGTATGTCGAGCTTGAGCAGTTCGTCGTGCATGCGGTGAAGCGCGAAGTCGCCGACAATGAGCCCGTCGACCCGCTTGTTTCTGATCTGACGCAGATATTCGCGATTATGGTTCTGTGGGTGCCCGCCAGGCACGTCCGAGTTGAAGATCATCGTGTCGAGCCCTATGGCCTCGAGGTCCGACTGTGCCGTCTTCACCAGTTCGGGGTAGAAGGGGTTGCGAATATCGGGGATGAGCAAGGCCACGATATTGGTGCGGCCAGTGCGTAGGCTCTGCGCCTGGGGATTGGGGACATAACCCATCTCGTCGATCGCCGCGAGGACGCGGGCGCGCAGGTGCTCGGAAACGCGGTCGGCGTGATTGAGCACATGCGAAACGGTGGTGCGGGAGACGCCGGCGCGTTCAGCAACCTTGGAAATCGTTGTCATGAGGGGATCGCTATCATTGGCAAAATCGATTTGCAAATTGATTTGTGAATGCATTTGCAAAAGGGAAATTGCTTGTTATGGTGACCGTGTCGGATAGCGGCCAGACGCTGTCGACGGGATGGGAATGGGTTAGCACGGACAAGAAGCCGGCAGTCCATTCGGCCATCGGGAGGACATCGATGCTGCACTTCGACTCTGTCACTTAAGGCTTCGGGCGCCGTCTTCTATTTCATCGCAATTGTTTCTCGCAGTCGCCGTGCGGCGCTGCGTAGTCACGCCTTTGCTTCATCCAGCCATCGCAACGAGCGCCCATTGGCGCGCGACCGGATGGTTGCTGCCTCAACGCTGCGGAATACCACATGAACGCTACCTTTTCCGGCCTCGACGTCAATCTGGGCAACCTTTATCGCCTGTCACAAGCTAAGACCCGCTCCATTTCACCGGAGAATTTCACCGGTGAAAAGGGCAGGGGCGGCATGGCCACCGAGGGAACTGGCGCCGATTGCGCCCGCGGTCTCGGCCAGGGCTGGAAGGTGTCGCCGTCCATCCGTATCGAAGCCAATGAAACCCGCGTTCTGGCTGATATCGAGGGTCCGGGTGCCATCCAGCAGATCTGGCTGACCACGGCCAATCTGCGCTGGCGCGACCTGATCCTGCGCATCTATTGGGACGATCAGGAGCATCCTTCGGTGGAGGCGCCGGTGGGCGACTTCTTCTGCTCCGGCTGGAACCGCTTCGCGCAAGTGACCTCGCTTGCCGTCTGCGTCAATCCGGGCCGCGCCTTCAATTGCTATTGGCAGATGCCGTTCAGGAGGCGCGCCCGCATCACCATCGAAAACCGCGATCCCGACGATTTCGGCATCATCTACTACCAGATCAATTACGCGCTGGCACATGTGCCCGAGGATGCGGCCTATTTTCACGCCCAGTTCCGTCGCACTAATCCGCTGCCGTTCAAGGAGGACTACACCATCCTCGATGGCGTGAGCGGGCAGGGTCAATATGTGGGCACCTACATGGCTTGGGGCGTCAACAATGCCGGCTGGTGGGGCGAGGGCGAGATCAAATTTTTCATGGATGGGGACAAGCAATTCCCAACCATCTGCGGCACCGGCACAGAGGACTATTTTTGCGGCGCCTATAACTTTGACGGCGGCGTCGTCGATGCCACCATGGACAGCCGCTATCGCGAATTTACCACGCCCTATGCCGGGCTGCCGCAGGTGCTTAGGCCCGACGGTACCTATCAGAGCCAGACGCGCTTCGGCATGTATCGCTGGCATGTCCACGACCCGATCCGCTTCGATAGCGACCTGCGCGTGACCATCCAGGCCCTCGGCTGGCGTACGGAAAAGAAGGATCGGCGCTACCTGCCGTTGCAGGATGACATCGCCTCGGTCGCCTTCTGGTACCAGACCCTGCCCACGGCGCCGTTCTCGCACCTGCCCGACCGCGACTATCTCGAGGTCATCTGAGCATGCCTTTGCTCCGCTACATTGCCGGGCGATTGGTGGTCTACGGGCTCGTGATCATCTTCGCGCTTACTGTGCTGTTTTTCGTTCCACGTCTCGGTCCCACGGATCCGGTGGAAGCCATGCTGGCCAAGGTTGCCTCGCAGGGAGCCTATATGGACCCCGCTCAGGTCGACACGCTGCGTCAGTCGCTCATCGATACCTTCGGCCTCGGCGGATCGCTCTGGGAACAATACGGCGCCTTCGTCAACCGCATCATATTCAGCGCCGACTTCGGGCCATCGCTCTCCATGTACCCAACTCCGGTCATGGAGCTCATCTGGAATGCGCTGCCTTGGACCTTCGGACTGTTGCTCAGCTCGACGTTGATTGCCTGGGTCCTCGGCAATTTCGTTGGCCTGCTCTCAGGCTGGCGGCCCAATGCCAATAGCTCGAGGGTAATGGAAGGCATCGCCATCTGCCTTTATCCAATCCCCTATTACATCCTCGCGCTCGTGCTCTCGATCCTCTTTTCCTACGTCTGGAAGATTTTTCCGCTCACCACCACCATCCGCGGCGCGCCCTGGAGCTGGGAGCTTGTCACCAGCATCGTCTGGAACTCGTTTCTGCCGGCCATGTCCATCGTAATCGTGGTGTTTGGCTGGTGGGTGATCAGCGTCAAGGCCCAGACCACGGCCCTTAAAGAAGAGGAGTTCTCCCGCTATGCGCGCCTCAAGGGGCTGAGCGATGGGCGAATCCTCACCCGCTATATCCTGCCCAATGCCATCCTGCCGCAGATCACCTTTCTCGCCCTCCAGATCGGGCTGATGTTCAACGGCTCGCTGATCACCGAAATCCTCTTCGATTATCCCGGTCTTGGTCTGCTTATCTATACAGCAGTGCTCCAGGGCGACTTCAATCTCCTGATGGGAACGATCAGCCTTTCGGTCATCGCTGTCGCCACTGCGACCATGATCATCGATCTCATCTACCCCCTTCTCGATCCTCGTATCCGGCACAGGTAGACCGATGCGCAGCTTTTTCACTCATGCGCCGTTCCGGCTCTATCTCGGCCTCTTGCTGCTGGCAGTCTGCGTCGTGCTCGGCGGCATCCTGCCCTGGCTAGCTCCCGGAGATCCGCTCGTCTGGTATTCTGCCCCCCGCAATCAGAATCCCAGCGCCGCCCACTGGCTCGGTACGACAAGTCTGGGTCAGGATGTCTTCTGGCTCCTCGCCTATGCCCTGCGCAATTCCATCATCCTCGGGCTGATCGTCGCCGGTCTTTCTACTATCATCGGTGTATTTCTCGGCCTTGCTGCCGGCTATGCCGGGGGGTGGCTTGATCGGGTTCTGAGCTTCTTCATGGATGCCTTGCTGTGCATCCCGACCTTGCCGATCCTGATCCTGATGGCAGCTTTGTTTGGCGGCCAACTGGCCTTGCCGATCGTGGGCCTGCTTCTCGTTGTCTTCAACTGGCCCTATCCCGCACGGCAGGTGCGTGCGGTGGCGCTCACCATGCGTGAGCGCGAATTCATCAATGTCGCCTGGTTCTCGGGGGAGTCGAGCACGCGTATTCTCGTGCGCCACATCTTCCCCTATATCGCCGGTTGGTCGGCAGCCAATTTTATCAACACCGTCCTGGTTGGCATTTCGACCGAGAGCGCTTTGGCGGTGATCGGCCTTTCGAGCGCGCAGCAGGCAACGCTTGGCACCATGATCTATTGGGCCATCAACTATCAGGCACTTCTGGGCGGCAAGTATGTGTGGATCGGTTCACCGGTCATCGCCATAGTCGTCCTGTTCATCGGCCTTTTCCTCGTCTCCTCAGGTCTTTCCATGAAGTCCGCTGCCCGGAGGATGAGCGTATGATTAGCATCGACAACGTCACTGTCGGCTATGGCACAGTCGGCTTCATAACCGCGGTCGATCAGGTCAGCCTCACCATCGGGGACAACGAGATCGTCGGCATTGCAGGGGAATCGGGCTCAGGCAAGTCCACTTTGATGCGGGCTATCTACGGCGACTTTTCCACCGGCCTCGGCATCAAGTCCGGCACCATCGCCGGCCGCTTCACGGACGCCGCCAGCGACCAGACGATTGAAAAGCCATCAAGCCAGTTCCGCGACCTTTGGTGGGACCAGATCAGCTATATCCCGCAGGGCTCGATGAGCGTGCTGAACCCGCTGATGAAAATCGAGCAGCAGGTCGTCGATGGGCTGCCCAAGCGCGAACGCGGTGGCAGCCGGAAGGACCTGCGGGCGCGCATCGCCAAGTTCCTTGCCGGGTTCGGGCTCGAGGAAAACGTGCTCGATGCCTATCCGCACCAGCTTTCGGGCGGAATGCGGCAGCGCGTGCTGGTGGCCATCGCCGCCTTCGTCAATCCACGTCTCATCCTCGCTGACGAGCCGACCACGGCGCTCGACGTGGTGGTGCAAAAGAAGATCCTGCTCATGATGGTCGAAATCCAGCGGCGACTGCAGAATACGCTGGTGCTGGTCAGCCACGATCTCGGCGTCCACTACCAGATCACCGATAGGCTGGTGATCATGTACAAGGGTAAGATCGTCGAAGCCGGTCGGACGGCCGATATCTTCGCCAATCCCCAGCACGACTATACGCGCAATCTCATCGCCTCGCTGCCGCGCCTCCACGGCCAGCGGGCGGTCGATCGAGTGGGAGCGGGCGCATGAGCGACGCTCCCATTCTCGAAGTCCGCAATGTCAGCCGGTCCTATCGCAAGGGCGGGTTCTTCGGCGGCACGCACTTCAAGGCGGTTGACGAGGTGTCGTTCACCCTGCCGGCGAAGCCCCAGGTCTTTTCCATTGTCGGGGAATCCGGCTCAGGCAAGACGACGCTGGCGCGCATGGTGCTGCGGCTGGTGGAGCCGAGCGAAGGCGATATCCGCCTTCTCGGTCGGCCCCTGACCGGCAAGGAGGGACGGATCAATGATCTCGAATTCCGCCGGCTGGTGCAGCCGATCTTCCAGAACCCCTTCGAAGCCTTTAGCGCTTATCTGCCGATCGAGGATTATCTCCGGCGCACCGCGCTCAATCTTAGGGTAGCGAAGACGGTCGAGGAGGCCAATCAGCTCGCCGACCGGGCGCTGCGTTCGGTCAATCTCAGCCTCGAGCGCATTCGCGGCAAATATATCCGCCAGTTTTCCGGCGGTGAATTGCAGCGCATCAGCGTCGCCCGCGCGCTCATCCCGCAACCGAAACTGATCGTCGCCGACGAACCGGTTTCGATGGTGGATGCGAGCCTGAGGATGTCCATCGTCAATCTCTTCCGCACCATAGTCGAAGAGCAGGGCGTGTCGTTCATCTATATCACGCACGACCTGTCCACTGCCTATTACCTCTCGGACCAGGTGGCGATCATGAACCGTGGGCGTGTGGTCGAGAGCGGCGTGCCCACTGACATCCTCGACAATCCGACCGAGGCCTATACGCGCGAATTGATGGCCGCGATCCCGACGGTCGGGGAGCGCTGGAGCGAGCTCGAGGACATCGGCCGAACCTATCCAACCCATTCATCCCGGCAACAGACTGGCTCAAACCAGCCGCCGGCCAATGCCTGAAGCAAACGGAGGAACATTTATGTCACCAATCCAAGTTCACCGTCCACAAAGGGCCCTGATGGCGCTCGGACTCGCCGCCCTCATGGGCGGCACCATCCTGTCCGGCGCCACGACGTCCGCATGGGCACAGGAGATGACCGATGTCGGCACGCCGCGTGCCGAAACGCTTGTCGTCGACATGCTCAATGCCCGGGTCGGTAATCCGACCAATATGAACATGTATCAGCAGGGTGTGACCATCAATCACGGCTATCACCAGATGGCTGGGGCCCTGCTTTATGACATCGACACGGCCGCAGGATCGCAGATCCCTGACCTTGCGGCCGAAATGCCCATGGCCAACGAGGACTTCACCGTCTTCACCGTGCCGCTGCGGCAGGGGCTGACCTGGAGCGATGGCGAGGCTTTTACAGCCGACGATGTCATCTTCACCGACCAGATGCTGCGCAACACGCCGACGCTCGGCTATAGCGCTGCCTATACGGCCCAGATTGCCTCGATGACCAAGGTGGACGACCACACCGTCGAGATTACCACCACCAAGCCGACGCCACGCCTCGCAATCGTCCTCGGCTCCGTGATCTACGGCAATCCCTTCCACATCGTGCCCCAGCATGTCTGGGAGGGAGAGGACCCCGCAACCTTTCCCAATTTCCCGCCGGTCAGCATAAGCGCCTATAAGTATAAGGACCACGATCCGAACGGCACCTGGTTTCTTTGGGAGAAGCGCGAGGATTGGCAAAATTCCGATGTTGGTCAGATTGTAGGCGAGCCCAAGCCGCAATATGTGCTGTTCCGCAGCTATGGCACCGAGGAACGCCGCGTCTTGGCCATGGCCTCAAACGAGATCGACATCCTCACCGATATCTCGCCGGAAAGTCTCGAGATCCTGCGCAATCAGAACGACAGGATCCGTGGCTGGTTCACCGATTTCCCCTATGCAAATCTCGATGATCCGTGTCAGCGCGGCATGCATTTCAACACCTCCAGGGCGCCCTATGACGACGCGCGGACGCGCTGGGCGCTGGCGCTCGCCATCAACGCCGAGCAGGCCAGCATCGCCACTTTCTCGGGCATGATGAGGGCTTCGCCCCTCGCCATTCCACCCACCACGGTGCTCATGGATGCCTATCATCAGCCCATGGCCGAGTGGCTGAGCGAATTTGCACTCGAGGATGGCTACCAGCCATTCGATCCGGACTATGCTCTACGTCTTGGTGAACGGCTCCGCTCGGAAGGCGTGGAAAACATACCCGAAGACCCCGAAGCCCTGCGCGAACTTTTGGGTGTCGGTTGGTGGAAGCATGACCCGGAGCAGGCGACAAAGCTGCTGCTCGATGTCGGCTTCTCCAACGATGGCGGCCAGTGGAGAAAACCAGACGGCACGCCGTTCACGATCAATATCCTTGCTCCCGCCGATTTCGAGGTGCAGTCCCAGCGCCTGGCATTTGCCGTGGCCAATGAGTGGAGCCAGTTCGGCATCCCTACCCAGGTCCAACAGATGCAGGCAGGTGCCTTCTTCACCGCCGAGAACACCGGCGATTATGAAGTGGGTTCCTATTGGGGGTCTTCCTGCGCCATCACCCCGGACCTCTTCGTGCGGATGGAGGGTTGGCACAAGGACTATGTGCGGGAGAATGGAACGCCGGCCTCATCGAACCAGGGGCGCTATGTGGACGACGAGCTTAGTGCGCTGATCGAGGAACTCCGCGCTATCCCCGCCGATGATCCGCAGATCGTGCCGCTTGGCACGGAGATCCTCAAGGAACTTGCGGAGGGTCTGCCCGTAATCGAGATGTTCGGCACCTCCAAATTCGTGCCGGTAAACGAGACCTATTGGACCAACTACCCATCGGCCGACAATTACTACGAGGGCCCGTGGTGGTGGTGGAGCAATTTCAAATTCATCGCCGCCCAGCTCGAACCCGTCGCTGTGCAGTAGGACATAAAAGCGGCCGGTTCCGCCGGCCGCTTTTCGACTCCCTAGAATTTTTGGAAAGGCCGCTTAAGAAGTTCACAGAACAGCTCTGAGGGAGCGGTCTTGTGACGGCAGCTATTGGGAGTTTCCCAACAGCTTGGAATGGCAGGAATGGGGCGCTTCGCCGATAGTGCGCGTTAGTATCCGCCGGCGAAGTGGGCTGGCTCAGATCTCCGTCGCCTACGACAAGGAGAGTGCGTCGTCAACATCAACGCCAAGGTATCTGACCGTGTTCTCGATCTTGCTGTGACCAAGCGGGATTTGGATGGCCCGCAGGTTACCCGTGGCTTTGTAAATGATCGTTGCCTTGGTTCGACGGAGCGAGTGGGTTCCGTACTCCGCTGCCAGCAACCCGATCGCTGTGACCCACTCGTCGACCAGTCTGGCATATTGTCTCGTGCTTAAGTGACCACCCACTGAAACGCGGCTGGGGAAAGCGTAGTCATCAATCGTTCCGCCACGGCGCTCGAGCCAAGCGAGGAGAGAAGCCCTGGTATCGGCGGTGATCTCGAATTGGACGCCTGTCCGTCTTTTGCTGGATCACCTTCGATCGCGAGCGAATAGCAGCTCCGGACACGAGTGTGCCGATCTTGATCTTTACTAGATCACAGCCTCGAAGCTTGCTGTCGATTGCGAGATCGAAAAGCGCGCGGTCTCTCATTCGACCTTCTCGATCAAGAGCGAAGCGGATCGACCAGATTTGCTTGATCTTCAAGGCGCGCTTGGCGCCGACCTGCTTGCCGGCATTCCAGGCGGATTTTCCAATCGAACCGGGGTCATATTGCGAGATATCCATTACATTTCTCCTTCGGCCAAAACGGCCAAAGGAATAACAATCACGGCAGGGCTTAGACGAGGAGCTTCAAGCGCAAGGGCAGGGTAGGGGCGAAATACCAGACCAGCGGCATTCGATCCCAATTCCGCTGCCAGAGGCCCCCCGTCTGTAAATCATCGCTAGTCGTCCGTGACCCATTGGCCGACCAGCTTGCGATGAGAAATGCGACACCGCTTCTCTAACGGTATTGCGCTAAGCAAACTTTTGGTCGACCATAAGGATACCATTGGGATGGCGATGCGCGTGAAACATAGATCGACTCTGCGGTTTTATTTAAACGACGAGTTCATCGAACTCGATCGAGTAGAGCCCTATCGCAATGTTCTGGACTGGCTGCGGCTCGAGCAGCATCTGCGCGGAACCAAGGAAGGCTGCGCCGAAGGCGATTGTGGAGCCTGTACGGTGCTGGTCGGTCGGATTGATCGAGGCGGCGCCCTGGTCTACGAAGCGGTCAACGCCTGTATCCGCTTGCTCTCGACGCTCGATGGCACGCATCTTGTGACCATCGAAGATCTGGCGCGCGACGGTGTACTCAATCCGGTGCAGCAGAGCCTGGTCGATTGCCATGCCAGCCAATGCGGGTTCTGCACACCGGGCATGGTGATGTCGCTTTATGCAGACTGGTTGGACAACCGGCGGCCGACCGTGGCGGAAGTCGAAAAGACGCTGCAGGGCAATCTCTGCCGTTGCACTGGCTACGACACCATCGTGCGGGCGGCGCAGTACGCCAGCGACCATAACGAGCCGCGGTCGGATCGACTCAATACTGGACGCGCGAAGATGAAGGAGCGGCTGCTCGCGCTGCGCGATGGCGCGCGCCTGGTGCTGCGCTCGGGCGACGATCGCGCTATCCTGCCGGCCAGCAGCGACGACCTGGCGGCGGTGCTGATGGAGCAACCCGGCGCCACCATCGTTGCCGGGGCGACCGATGTCGGGCTCTGGATCAACAAGTTTCTCCAGCAGCTACCGGTCATGGTGCACCTGCAGCGAATCGAGGATTTGACCGGCATTAGCGCCGCAGAGGGGACGCTGACGATCGGTGCTGTCACCACCTTTGCCGAGGCCGAAGAGGCGATCGCGCAGCATCTGCCGCAACTGGCGGGATTGTGGTCGAGGATCGGTGGCCGCCAGGTGCGCAATGCGGGCACCATCGGCGGCAATATCGCCAATGGCTCGCCGATCGGCGACACGCCGCCGCCGCTGATCGTCCTGGGCAGCCAAGTCAATTTGCGGCGCGGCAACGAGCGGCGCAGCGTGCCGCTGGAGGACTTCTTCATCGCCTATGGACGGCAGGACCGCCAGCCGGGCGAATTCATCGAAACCATCACCGTGCCATTGCCCGGCCCGGAGGATCGCATCGCGGCGTACAAGGTCAGCAAGCGGTTTGACGAGGATATTTCATCCGTTCTCGGCGCCTTTCGCCTGCGGCTCGATAGCGATCTGATCTCGGAGATCACTATCGCCTATGGCGGCATGGCGGCGACGCCCAAGCGCGCCCGCGCAGTCGAAGGCGCCTTGCTGGGCCGCGAATGGACGCGCGAGACGATCGAGAGCGTTCTGCCCCTTTATGCCCATGATTTCACCCCTCTCAGCGACTGGCGCGCCAGTGCGGATTATCGGCTGCTGGTGGCGCAAAATCTTTTGCTACGGTTCTGGCGCGAGACCACCGGCATCGCGCCTGTGCAGGTGCGGGAGCTGCTGCATGGATGATCTGCTGCGCACCGGGCTTGCCGCCCTCGACCAGGTTGTGCCCCATGAATCGGCGCACAAGCATGTGGCGGGAACGGCCGAATATATCGACGACATCATCGAGCCGCAGAACACGTTGCACGCCTATCTGGGGCTGTCGAGCGAAGCCAATGCCCTGATCCGCTCGGTCAACCTTGATCGTGTGAAAACCGCGCCGGGCGTGGTGGGGGTGCTGACCGCCGCCGACATTGTCGGCATCAACGACATCAGCCCGGCCGGCACCAATGACGATACGCTGTTCTGCGACGGTCGCGCCAATTACCACGGCCAGCCCATCTTTGCAGTGGTGGCGACGAGCCGCGAGGCGGCGCGGCGGGCTGCACGGCTCGCCGTGGTCGATTACGCGCCGGAAGCGCCGCACCTCACGGTGGCCGAGGCGATCGCTGGCGGTGGCGCGACCGTGGGCGCGGGCCTGACGGTCAGGCGAGGCGATATCGATGCGGCGCTGGCGGCTGCCGGACAGGTGATCGAAGGGCGCATCAGCATCGGTGGGCAGGAGCACTTCTACCTCGAAGGCCAGGTCTCGCTGGCTTTGCCCGGGGAAGACGGCGAGGTGCTGGTCTATTCGGCAACGCAGCATCCCGGCGATGTGCAGGAAGTGGTCGCCCGTATCCTGGGCCTCGAATCCAATGGCGTGCGCGTTCATGTGCGGCGCATGGGTGGGGCCTTTGGTGGCAAGGAAACCCAGGGAACGCTGTTCGGCGCTGTGGCGGCTCTGGCGGCGCGCAAGTTCAGGCGGGCGGTCAAATGTCGGCCGGATCGCGATGACGACATGGTCATCACCGGCAAGCGGCACGAGTTCGAGATCGACTATGCGGTCGGTTTCGACGATGCCGGGGTGATCGAGGGCGTGCGCATGGGGCTCCATGCGCGCTGCGGACATTCGCTCGACCTGTCCCGCGGGGTGGCGGATCGCGCAGTGATGCATGCCGACAATGCCTATTTTTACCCTTCGGCGCATGTTCAATCGACGCTGCACCGCACCCATACGGTGAGCAATACCGCCTTCCGCGGCTATGGCGGGCCGCAGGCGATCATCGCCGCCGAGCGCGTGATCGAGGAAATCGCTTATGCTTTGGGCGAGGATCCGCTCGAAATCGCCAAGCGCAATTTCTATGACGATGAAAAGCGCAACACGACCCATTTCGGCCAGCCCGTCACCGATAACATCATGGCGCGCATCGTTGCCGAACTCGAGGCGAGCAGCGCCTATCAGGAACGGCGCGCCGAGATCATCGAGGCGAACCAGAAGTCCGAATTCATCAAGCGCGGTATTGCGCTCAGCCCGATCAAATATGGGATCGGCTATTCCAAGAAGTCGATGAACCAGGGGGCTGCGCTCCTCGTGATCTATCGCGACGGCTCCATGCACATCAATCACGGTGGCACGGAAATGGGGCAGGGGCTCAACACCAAGGTGGCCCAACTGGTCGCCGCTGAGTTTGGCCTGCCGCTGAAGCGCGTGCGGGCCACGGCTGCCGCGACCGACAAGGTGCCCAATGCCTCGCCCACCTCCGGCTCGACCGGCACCGATCTCAACGGCGCGGCGGCGGTGGATGCGGCCCGGCGCATCAAGCGCGATCTCGTGACCTTCGCCGCCGACGCCTGGAAAGTGCACGAGGACGAGGTCGGCTTCGAGAACGAAACGGTGCGCATCGGCAGCCATATCGTCAGCTGGCACAGTTTTACCGAGGCTGCCTATGCCGCTCGCGTGCCGCTTTCCGCAACCGGCTTCCACAAGGTCCCCCATATCCATTGGGACCGCAATGCCGGGCAGGGCAGCCCCTATGGCTACTTCACCTATGGCGCTTCCTGCTCGGAAGTGGCGGTGGATACGCTGACCGGCGAATACGTGGTCCTGCGCACCGATATCCTTCAGGACGTCGGGCGCTCGGTGAACCGGGACATCGACCTCGGCCAGATCGAGGGTGGCTTCATCCAGGGCATGGGATGGCTGACCACTGAGGAATTGTGGTGGGACAAGGCGGGGCGCCTGCGCACCCATGCGCCATCGACCTACAAGATCCCGCTCGCCTCGGATCGGCCGCGCATCTTCAATGTCGATATCGCCGAATGGTCGATCAACAAGGCGCCGACCGTCAACCGCTCGAAGGCGGTTGGCGAGCCGCCGATCATGCTCGCCAATTCGGTGTTCGGCGCCATCGGAATGGCGGTCGCGAGCGTTGCCGATTATCGCTTCGCGCCGCGCCTCGATACGCCGGCGACGCCGGAGCGTGTGCTGATGGCGATGCAGCGGCTCAAGGAAAAGGCCGGCGCCGGGTAGGTCCGATCACCCTTATACCAAGGTCCGTCATTGCCCGGCTTGTCCGGGCAATCCATCTTGCGGAGGCATGGACCACCCGGACGAGCCGGGTGGTGACGGTTGGGGGATGATCGCATCCAAACGAGAAGCGGCGATGCCTACTTAAGGTCAGAGAAGCCAGTCGCCACGAACAGTTCGGATTGGAGGGCGGTGAGCTTGCCCGAGCCGCCCGGGGGTGGCCAGATGCCTTCCTTGCTGGCTTGCCCGCGCGCCTTCACCCGGTCTTCGATGCTGTTATAGGGCCAGATATGGACCATGCGCTGCGGCCCTTCTTCGATGGACGCCATGACCATCAGCAGGGGCGACATGGCGTTGCGGCGCTCGACGATCTTGCTCCAGGCATCGGCGGTCTCATCGAGGCCGTTCGGCGCCAGAGTATAGGTGCGGAACTCGTAGAATGGGCCATACTCGCCGGGGGTGACCGGCTTGTCTTCCATGAAAAAGAGCGGCTTGAAGGCGGTGCTGACGACGCCGCCAAGATAGGGCGCGATGCCATAGGCATCGTCGGTGCGCATCAGCCGGGCGCGCTCTTCGGTAAGGGCCTCGACGCTGTCATAGGCGGTCAGGAAGGCAAAGCGGTTGAGCTGGCCGAATTCGCAAGCGAAGGCACCCAGCGGGCGGCCGGTCGAGGAAAAGTTTTCGTAGGTCTTGGGAAGGATCGGCATCACGGCGCCCAAGGTATTGGGCAGCAGCGACAGGATGGTAAGGTCGTAGAGCATTGTCGGTCCTGAGATGAGGCGTTGCAGCAGAGGCTTTCCAAAAGTGCGCCTATTTGGTACACCAATTGGATTCCAATTGCACGCCAAACGTTCGCAGGGGTTTGCCCGAGATGTTCGAATGCCTGATCAAGGGTCGTGTCGTGACGCCTGCGGGCATTCTGCACCGGGGCTGGATTGCCGTGGACGGCGGCCGCATTGCCGAGCTTGGCAGTGGCACATCGCCCCAGGCCACGACGGTCGTGGATTACGGTGAGGATTATATCCTGCCCGGCGTCGTGGATGGCCAAACCCATGCTGGCAGCCAGATCGGCTTCCCTGGCATCGGGCCAACCACCAAGGCGGCGTTGATCGGCGGGGTGACCAGCATCGTCGACATGCCCTATGACGAGCCCGACCCTATCACCACAGGCCAGCTGCTTGCCGACAAAGCGGCGGCGATCGGCCAATATGCGGTGTGCGATGTCGCTCTTTACGGCACCGTGCCGGCCGATCCGAACCGGGACGATGTCGAGGCGCTGATTGCGGGCGGCGTCTGCGCCTTCAAGATCTCCTCCTTCGAGGCCCACCCGCATCGGTTCCCGCGCATCGGCAGCGGGGCAACCCGCGCGCTGATCGAGATGCTGGATGGCAGCGGCTTGCCGCTCGGCCTGCACAATGAAGACCAGGAGATCGTGCGGAGGCTCGCTGCAGAGTTCAAGGCGGACGGGAGAACTGGTCCTGAGCACCACAGCCCCAGCCGGCCGGAAGTGGCGGAGCTTTCGGCAACCGCGACATTCCTCGCGCTTGGCGATGGCCTGTCGACGCCGCTGCACATCGTTCATATTTCGACGCCCAAGGGCTTCGACATCACCCGCTGGTTCCGCGATGGCGGCCAGAAGGCGACGGCGGAAATGTGCGTGCACTATCTGCACTTCGATGCCGACGTGGACATGCCAAGGCTGGGCGGCCTGCTCAAGGTCAATCCGCCGATCCGCGGCAGCGCCAAGGAAGCGCTGTGGCAGGTGCTGGAGCGTGGCGATTGCACCTTCGTCTCCTCCGATCACAGCGCCTGGCCGATCGAGCGCAAGACCAATGCGTCGATCTTCGATGTCGCAGCGGGCATGCCGGGGCTCGAAGCGCTCCTGCCGGTATTCTTTTCGGATGCGGCGAGCCGCTATGGCCAGGATCGTGCGGCAGAGTTGAGCGCCGAATGGCTCGCCGATCGCCCGGCAAAATTCTTCGGATTGGGGCGCAAAGGGCGACTGGCACCGGGAATGGATGCCGACTTCGTGGTGCTGAAGCCCGAACCCTATACGTATCAGTCGACCGATAATCCGGATGGCCCCGGCTGGAGCGCCTATGACGGGGAAACCTTCGCTGCACGGACGGTGGCCACCTGGGTGCGCGGCACGCAGGCGTCGGATGGGGCGATAATTGTGGCAGAGGCTGGATCGGGCCGATACGTCAGGCGCGGCTGAAGGTTCTACGTCCGAGCTTCAATTCCAGTAGACCTCATCCTGAGCTTGTCGAAGGGCGAGGTCGTGGCAGGATCTGCGTGCCCAACCTCGTGGTTCGACAAGCTCACCATGAGGTCTAGGAGAGACCTCTTCACATCGATCACGTTGGCCCTAGCGCTGCGGTCCCGACAGCCGCTCGATGATCGCGAGCTTCACCATCTCGATATGTTCGCGCATCGCCGCTTTCGCAGCCTCGCGATCGCTGCCGGCGACGGCTTCGAGCAGTTTGGTGTTCTCGTCGACGCTGAAGCGCGGCGTGATCGGGTTGCGATAAGCGTTGAACACATGAGTGCGCCGCCGCAGGTCGCGGATCAGCGCCGCCATCAGCGGATTGCCGGCTGCGTCAGCGATCTCGCCATGCAGCATGTCGTCGACGCCCCAGATATCGGCCAGGCTGGGTTGCGGATTCTTGGCCAGGGTTTCGAGCGCATCGCGAATCAGGGCGATGCGATCCGAGCGCATCCTGCCGGCCGCGAGAAAGGCAGCCTCTGCTTCCAGCAACTGGCGGATATTGAGGATGTCGACAAAGGCTTCGGTCGAAAACGGGCTGACGGTGACGCCACGGCTCGGCTGCTTGTAGACCAGGCCCTCTGCCTCGAGGCGCCCCAGGGCCTCTCGGATCGGGGTGCGCGACGCGTTGAGCCGATCAGCCATCCGGCGCTCGGTGATGACGTCGCCGGGTCGCAGTTCGCCAGCGATCAGGAGGTCGATCAACTGCCCATAGACCTGCTCGGTCAGGTTCGGCTTCTGTGCGGCGTCGCCGGCAAGGCCAAGCTCGTCGTCTCTGTCCACCAGTGCAGCAATTTCGTTCATCGTCGTCTCCGATGCCAACCCCTCTGCTATAGAACAAGACGGCGTGAAGCACACGCGGGATATCAGCGGTATCCCCCCGTAAACTGGTGATTTTAAGCGGCGTATTCTTGTGCACATGCCCGATTTGCACAGGACATCGGCAATCCTCTTGCAATGGGCTGGAATTGCTCTAAAATCAGTGGTATACCACTGGCGTGCAATTGACGAGATGAAGCTCATGACCATCAAACCCTGGCGGGCCACCAGCATCCAGATGAAGAGCGAGCGCGCCTCGCAAGCGCCCGATGACGCCGCAGCAAAAGCGCTGATCCAGCGCAATGTCGATCGGCTAGTCGGCATGATCGAAGCAGCGTGCGACAGCGAGCAGAAGCCCGACCTCGTGGTCTTTCCCGAATTTGCCATGCAGGGCCCGCCGCTTCATATGGGCGTCGGCGAATGGATCGAGCGCGCCTGCTCCTCCATCCCCGGTCCGCTGACGGCGCCCTTGCAGGAATTGGCCAAGCGCCGCGGCATCTTCATCTGCGGCAACATGTTCGAAGCGCCGCCGGAATGGCCGGGTCGTTACTTCAATTCCTCCTTCATCATCGACCGGTCGGGCGAGGTGATCCTCAACTACCGCCGGCTCAACACGGCCGCCTTCCCGTCCGTCCATGACTTCATGAGCGCCTATCTGGCGGTCACGCCAAAGGACAAGGTGTTCCCGGTCGTCGATACCGAACTAGGCCGGCTCTGCGTCATCCCCTGCGGCGAGATTACCATTCCCGAAGTAGCGCGTGTGATGATGATGCAGGGCGCCGAGGTGATCCTTCACCCTACCAATTCAAAATATTCGGCTCGGCAGGAAGCCGCTAAGCTTACCCGCGTCACCGAGAACATGGTCTATCTCGTTTCCGGCAACGTCGCCCAGTATATCGGTTTTTCGCCCGACAACACCATTCTGGGCGGTCGCTCGCATATCCTCGATCACCATGGCGAAACGCTCGCCTTCCAGGAAAACGCCGAGGAAAGCATCGGCGTCAGCGCCATGATCGATATCGAGCAACTGCGGCGCGACCGGCGCACCGATAGCGGCCTGGACAATGCGCTGCTGCGCGCCCGCTACGAAATGTACGTGCCCTTTTACGAGGCAGCACGCTTTTACCCGCCCAATTACTTCCTCGACGCGCCCATGGCCGATGTCGCGGAAACCCGGGACGCCATCGCCATCTCGCGCCAGAACATGGAGCGCGCTGGCATTCTCAAACCGCTTCCGACCGGCGCTTCTGAGCCGGTCGCCGTATCCGCTCACTAGGAGACAGCCCCAATGATTACCGCGCAAGAAAATATCGACCTGACCCGCGTCGGCAAAGGCACGCTGATGGGCGATTTTTTTCGCCAGTTCTGGCTGCCAGTGTGCCTGAGCTCCGAGCTCAAGGCAGATGGCGATCCGGTTCGGCTAATGATCCTGGGCGAAAAGCTCGTGGCGTTCCGCGATACCGAAGGCCGCGTCGGCGTCTTCGACCACCGCTGTCCGCACCGCTGCGCGTCGCTGTTCTTTGGCCGCAACGAACTGGGCGGCATCCGCTGCGCCTACCATGGCTGGAAGTTCGACGTCACCGGCAAGTGCCTCGATCAGCCAAACCTTGAAGACAAGTCCAAGTATCCCGCTGGCACGCCCGCCATCGCCTATCGCGTCAAGGAATCGGGCGGCATGGTCTTCGCCTATATGGGCGAGCGCCAGGACAATCCGCCCGAGCTGCCCGAGATCGAAGCGATCATGGGCGAGCCGGATGATCGCAACATCGCCCTGACCCATCGCGACTGCAACTACATGCAGGCGCTCGAAGGCGATATCGATACCTCCCACCTCGGGTTCCTGCATGTCGGCGGGGTCGACGGGGAACGGCTCGATCTTTCCAATCCGGAAGTGTTCACGGTCATCGAGAAGGCGCCCAAGATCAACGTCTCGGTCATGCCTTTCGGCACCATGTATTCGGCCCAGCGCAATGCCTATGAGGGCACCGAGCACCATCGCTTCGCCAGCTACATCTTCCCCTTCTGGGTCACCTATCCGTCCGGGGAAATGGACGACAATGTCACGGTCAACGCCTGGGTGCCGATCGACGATACCTCGACCATGATCTTCAACATCGACCTGCGCCGCGCGTCGGGCGGCGGCAAGAAGAAGCTCATGTACAATGATGGCACCGAAGTGCAGGGCCTAGCCCGTCCGCTCGAATACCTGCCCACCACCACCGACTGGAAGGGCCGCTGGCGCCCGGTCAAGGACGCGAGCAACGATTTCGGCATCGACCGCGATTGGCAGCGCAGCGGGGAAAGCTATACCGGCATTGTCGGCATCCCGCTGCAGGACCAGGCGATCCAGGAATCCATGGGTCCGGTGGTGGATCGCGAAATGGAGCACCTTGCTGCCTCCGACCGCATGGTGATCCTCACCCGCCGGGTCATGCTCGACGCCGCCATCGCCTGGCGCGAAAGTCGCACCCTGCCCGAGATCGTCGATCAGCCCCAGCTTGCCCGCGATGCCCGCGGCGGCGACATCGTCGTGCCCTATGGCACCGACTGGCTCGAGGGCTACGAAGACAAGATGGCCGAGATCAAGGGCTACCGTCCCAAGCTCTCCGCCGCGGAATGAGCGAGGAGCGGATTGTGGAGCGCGACGGAGGCATGGTGTCCGGTGCCGATTTTGACTGGGTGGGGGACGGCGTGGGTGCCACCCCCACCGAGCGGAACCAGCTGCGGCTGCGGGTGGACGTCATTGTTCCGCTTGCGGCGACGATCCGGCAGATCGAACTGGTCTCGCTCGATGGTTCGCCCCTGCCGCCGTTTACGGCGGGGGCCCATATCAATTTGAAGCTCCCCGGCGATCTCAGCCGCTCCTACTCGCTGACCAACGGGCCGGGCGTCACCGATCGCTATATCATCGGCGTCAACCGCGATGCGGCAAGCCGGGGCGGTTCGGCCTATCTCAACGAAGAGCTCAAGGTCGGCGACGTGCTGCCCGTCGATCCGCCGCACAATACGTTTCATCTAATCGATGATGCCGAGCAAAGCGCGTTCTTTGCCGGCGGCATCGGCATCACGCCGATCCTTGCCATGATCCGCAAGCTCGAGGCTCTGGGCAAGCCGTGGGTGCTGCATTACGCTGCCCGCGATCGCCAAAGCGCTGCGTTTCTGCCCGAGCTTGAAGCGCTCGAGGCCAAGGGGCCGGGGCGGGTGAACCTGCATTTCGATGCAGAGGCAGGCCGGGTCATGCCGCTCCTCAAGATCGCCTCGACCATCCCGAAGGCAGCGCATCTTTATTGCTGCGGCCCTGGCAAGATGATCGAAACCTTTCGCGCTTCTGCCGGCTGGCGGCCCGAGGATAATGTCCATATCGAGCACTTTGCCGGCAGCAAGTCCAAGCCCACCATGGCATTCGATATCGAGCTCAAGCGCCGCGGCATGACCTTTCATGTCCCGCTGGGCGAGACCATGCTAGACGTGCTCTTGCGCAACGATGTCTACGTCTCCCATTCCTGCAAGGAGGGCGTCTGCGGCTCCTGCGAAACGCGAGTGCTCGAAGGCGTGCCCGAGCACATGGACAATGTGCTCTCGCCGCGCGAGCGCGCCTCCAACGAGGTCGTCATGGTTTGTTGTTCCGGCTGCTCCAGCGGCAAGCTGGTGCTCGATCTCTGATCCGGCCGGCCCTCAGGGCCGGATCAGGCAGACGCAATCGATCGCGACGGGCGATCCATTGGGCAGGGAGCTCACGCCATAGGCCATGCGGGCATGCGCCCCACGCTCCCCCAGCACCTCGGCCAACAGCAGCGAACAGCCATCGATAATCTTGGGGTGCTGCGTGAAGTCCGGCCCGCAGGCGACCATGCCGGTGATGCGGATCACCTGAGCGACGCGATCGAGATCGCCCAGCGTATCCTGCAAGACCGAAAGAATTGTGAGCCCGATATTGCGTGCCACAGCCTGCGCGGCAGCAAGATCGAGGTCGCGGCCGACCTGCCCGACCAGCGGGCTGCCATCGTCCCTGCGGGGGCCGAAGCCCGAAAGGTAAACCTTTTCTCCCGCAATGATTGCCGGCCGGTAAAGACCGGCCGGTTTGGGAGGAGGCGGAAGATCGATGAGCGCCATCAGCTGGCAGCGGCCAGGGCCGGTTCACCCAGGAGGCGGCGCTCCTGCCGCTCGATGAGCCGATCGAGTTCGTGCAGGTCCTCGGCACTGAGTTTGGGGCCCGGATGCCGGACATGGGCCGAGGCGATAGCGCCGCGCCGGCGCAGAGTTTCCTTGCGGAGGGCAATGCCGATGCCCGGCTGTGCCTCGTGCCGGAGGAGGGGCAGGTAGGTATCGAAGATGTCTTCGGCCTGCTCCGCATCGCCCTTCTGGAACGCGGCGCAGACATCGACCAGCATTTCCGGGAAGGCAAAGCCGGTCATCGCGCCATTGGCGCCGCGCGCCAGTTCCTGGGGCAGGTAAAGACCGCCATTGCCCACGAGGATGCTGACCTGCCGACCTGGTGCCGCGCGCAGCCGCGAGAGCTTGGTATGGCCCGGCCAATCTTCGTGCTTGAGCATCTTGATGCTCGAATAGCGCTCGAAGAGGCGCACCAGCGTCTCCACCGCGATATTGACCCCGGTGACCAGCGGATAATCCTGCAGGACGACGGGCGTATCTCCCAGCCGATCGAGGACGCCCGAGAAGTAGGCAAAGATCTGCTCGTCGATCTTGAGCGTGCTCACAGGCGCGACCATGACGCCGGCGGCGCCGGCCGCCATGGCTTCGCCGGCAAAGCTGACCAGCGGGTCGGTCCCGGGATTGGAAACGCCGACCACCACTGGCACCCGGCCGTCGACGCGGCGCAGATAGCGGGTCATGACGGCGCGGCTCTCTTCCATGCTGAGCTTATGGGATTCCCCCATCATGCCCAGGATGGTCATGCCCGAGACGCCCTTTTCGAGGTAGAACTCGACCGCGCGATCGATGCTGGCCTCGTCGATTTGGCCGCTATCGGTGAAGGGCGTGACGGCGATGACGTAGACGCCGGCGGCGCTCTCGTCCAAACGGTGGATCAAGGTAGTCTCCTCGGAAAATATCTGGGGGCGGGCCGCAGTCCGACCGTTATTTACTCGCTGGCGACGATCGGGTTCGCCTTCCAGGGCACCACAAAGCGTTCGAGCGCTTCTATGGCGGCAAAGAACAGCATGCCGATCGCCGAAATCACGATGATGGCCGCGAACTGGCGCGTGATGTTGAAGCTCGAGCCTGACACGGTAATGACATAGCCCAGGCCCTGGTCGGCGCCGATGAACTCGGCCACCACCGCGCCGATCACCGACAGCACGGTTGCCAGCTTGAGACCGGCGAAGATGTAGGGCAGGGCCTGCGGCAGGCGAAACTTCCAAAAGGTCTGCCAGCCGGAAGCACCCATCGACTGCGCCAGGTAGAGCATTTCGGCAGAGGATGCCTTGAGCCCCACAACCGAATTGATGACGATCGGGAAAAAGCTCAACAGCACCACGATGACGATCTTGGGGGTGAGCCCATAGCCGAACCAGGCCATCAAAAGGGGCGCGATGGCGACCTTGGGAATGGTCTGGCTAGCGACGATGATCGGATAGATCGCGCGTTCGGCGACACGTGAATAGGTGATCAGGATGGCAAGCGGCACGCCGACCAGAATGGAGAATAGGAAACCGATCAGCACTTCCGACAGCGTGATGCCGCCATTGTACATCAGTCGCGGCCAGTAGGCGATCATCTCTTTGACGATCGCGGTGGGCGGGGGCAGGATGTAGATGGGGACCTGGGTGATGTGCACCGACAGTTCCCAGAGGATTAGGAGGATGATGAGGGTCCAGAAAGCAGGGGAAACCCGCCCAAGGAACCGCAGGGGCGATGGCCGGCGCACGCGCGGCTCGGTTTCGACATCGGTGATGGCTGCCATTTCAGACCTCTTCACGGAAGACGCCGAGGGTCTTGAAGATCTCGGTCAGTTCGCGGGTATAAGCGGTAAATTGGGGTTCCTCGCGCATGGCGAGGCGCCGCGGGCGGGGCAGGTCGATATCGATGATCCGCTCGACCCGGCCGGGTCGTGGAGACATGACGACCACGCGGTCGGAGAGGAACACCGCTTCGGCAATCGAGTGGGTGATGAACATCACCGTCATCTCGTTATCGCGGCAGAGGCGCAGCAGGTCGAGCTGCAGCTGGTCGCGGGTCATGGCGTCAAGCGCGCCGAACGGCTCATCCATCAGCAGCAAAGGCGGCCGATGCAGCAGCGCGCGGCAGATGGAAACGCGCTGCCGCATGCCGCCCGAGAGTTCCTTGGGATAGGCATTCTCGAAATCTCCAAGCGACACCATCTCCAGCAGTTCTCGCGCACGGGCCTTTGCGGCCTCGATCGGCAGCTTGCGGATTTCGGCCTGCATCATGATGTTCTGCAGCGCCGTGCGCCATTCCAGCAGGACGTCCTGCTGGAAGACGATGCCGCCTTCCGGATTGGGACCCTGGATCAGCTTTTCGCCGACTTCAATCCGGCCCTTCGAATAGGGCGTGAGGCCGGCGAGCAGCATCATCAGCGTACTCTTGCCGCAGCCTGACGGCCCCAGGATGGAGACGAATTCGCCGCGCTTGATATTGAGATCGATATCGTCGAGGGCATGCACATCGCCCTTGCGCGTCTTGAAGGTCTTGGACACGCGGGAAATGCGGATATGCGGCTTTACGGAGCTGGCCGCCTCCAGGTTCAAACTCATGTCATTCATACCTTTTCCCCTCGAAGTCCTGGGCCTGGGCTAGATGGAGCGGATCGCGCCGCCATCGACGCGGATGATGGAGCCGGTGACGTAGCTGGCCGGCGCGCCGGCCAGGAACGTCGCCACGGCGCCGAATTCTTCGGGCGTGCCATAGCGCCCGGCTGGAATGGTCGCTGCCGATTTTCGGGCGATGTCGTCTTCGGACTTGCCGGCGCGGGCCGCGGCAGCGGCATCGATGCTGCGGGTGCGGTCCGTGGCGATGCGACCGGGAGCCAATATGTTGACGGTGACGCCGTCGTGGGCGACTTCGCCCGCCAGCGTCTTCATGAAGCCGACCAGCGCGGAACGCAGGCTGTTGGAAATGGGCAGATGCGGTATCGGCTGGATCACCCCGCTCGAGGCGATGGTGAGCACGCGCCCCCATCCGCGCTCGCGCATGGCCGGAACCAGCGCCAGCGTTAGGCCCATCAGGGGCGTCACCATCTTGGTGAACTGGGCTTCGACATCAACCATGGAAATGGCGCTGGGTAGCCCGGTGGGCGGACCGCCCGAATTGTTGACGAGAATATCGACCTGGCCGAGTTCCTGGCGGGCTGTGTCGGCGAGCAACCGGGCCGCATCTTCTGCGCCCAAGTCAGCCGGAATGATAAAACAGCGATCACGCTGCTCGTCGGAAAGACTGCTGCGCACGGCTTCTAGGCTGTCACGGGAACGGGAGGAGATGGCGACGCGGGCGCCTTCATCGAGCAAGGCGCGCGCAACGCCCAGACCAAGCCCTTGGCTGGCTCCCAAAACCAAGGCATTTCTGCCGCGCAAACCCAGATTCATAAACTAATTCCGTAGTGTGAGTGCGGCGCCGCAACCGGGTCGCGGCGCCCGAAGATTTATTCGGCTTCCGGCAGGTAGGCGTCGGTGTAGACCATTTCCGGGGTAGACCAGCCGGTCGGGATTTCGGCATAGGTCTCGAGCAGCGAGATGGTCTCGACCAGGTCTTCCGGATCGACATAGCCAAGCGGCATGCGTTCGGTACGGGCGGTATGGCGATACTGTTCCATCACCTCGATTTCGAGGCCGATGGCTTCACGGTCCGCATCGGGGCGGTTTTCCATGAAGAGGTCCAGCGCTTCATCCGGATCGGCGATGACGTCGGCATGGGCGCGGGTGATGGCGCGGAGGTAACCGCGCACGGCTTCCTCGTTTTCCGACAACCAATCCTTGCGCACGATGACGCTCGAGCCCAGGACGTTGACGCCGTAATCGGCAAACAGCATCGGTGGCTCTATGGCGTTGAACACGGCGATCTTGTCGCCATCGGGGTTCGCCCAGACGTTGACGAAGTCGGCATCGCCGCGCAGCAGCGCCTGGTTGTAATTGTCGGTGACGATCAGTTCGATGGTGTCGAGATCGATGTCGTTGACGGCGGCAAAGGCGCCGATCATACCGTCGGAGAAGTTGCCGGCTTCGGTAGCGAAGCGCTTGCCTTCGATGTCCTTGGGTTCATCGATGCCCGAGCCTTCGAGCGACACGATGGAAGAGGGGTCTTTCTGCACGAGGCCGAAGACGGCAGTGATGTTGTCGAACCGGGCCTGTGCCGCAGCCTGGACCAGGGCACCCAGACCCGCATTGCCCAATTGCACCGAGCCATTGCCGACGGCCTGGATGGTGTCGGTCGAGCCCGTGCCGTCGATGATCGTGACGTCGAGGCCCTCTTCTTCGAAATAGCCCTTGCTCTTGGCAACAAAGAACGGCGCATCGATGCCGCCGGCAATGAAGGCGAGGCGGACGGTGAGCGGCTGCAGGTCCTGCGCATAGGTTGCGGACCCCATCAGCGCCGTCATCAAAGCAACACTCGCCAGCGAGAGTGCGTCCCTTGTCAGATGTTTCATTTGTTTCCCCATATCTGCCAATCCGTTTCGGCATTCAAACGGTATGCCAAGGGAATATCGGCTGTCAACGGCCGTCTGTCTCATCTCTGGGCAAAAATCTGTTCTGCTGATTATTTGTGCAGATCGCTCCGGCCTTGTCGACCGTTTTGCACGCAGGGCGTGCGTGCTTGCGTCAAAAAGCGCTATCGGCCGTTGAGGCGATACCAGGGCTCGCCGTCTGGCAGCGGCCAGTCTCGGTAAAAGTCTTTGAGGTGTGGCAGCAAGCTGCGCGAGAGTTGGCCGAGTGCCTCTTCTCCAGCCGTCAAAGGACGATCCAGGTCTTTATGCAGTGCCGAAAGCGCTGCATCGCGGTCGATGAAGCTGAACCGTCCGTCGCGATAGACCACGCGTCCGTCGATCATCGTTGCCTGCACATGCTCCGTCTTGCCCCTGTGGATCAGGGCGGCGACCGGATCGGTATCGTCCGAAAGGTAAACTCCAGCCATTGCCCGATAATCGAGCACCACGAGGTCTGCACGTTTGCCGACCGCCAGTCGGCCGATATCGTCGCCGAAGCCTGAAGCCTGTGCCCCGGCTTCCGTGGCCATACGGAAAATCTGTGCCGGTGAAAGCACCGGGGTATAGAGCCCCGGTTCGGCATGCAGGTGCTTGACCAGCCGCATCTCCTGCAGCATGTCGCGGTCATCGTTGAGGCCAGCTTCGTCGATGCCGAGCGCTACCGGAATGCCGCGCTCGACCAAGGCGTTGACCGGCGCGATGCCGCTGCGCAGCCTGAGGTTGGAACTGGCATTGTGGCAGATGCAGACCCCGTGATCGGCGATCAAGTCGAGGTCGTGCTCGTCCATCCAGGTGCCGTGTCCCAGCGTGAGGTGCGGCCCAAGAAAGCCGATGTCGGCGAGGTGGGCCACCGACGACTTGCCGAAACGGCGGCGTGAAAATTCCTTCTGGTAGACGGTTTCGGACAGATGGAGATGGATGCCCATCCCGTATTTTTCGGCCCAGTCGCGGGTCAGCGTCAGCAACCGATCGGAAGCGCGTTCGAGATTGATCGGCGCCAGCCACAGCCGCACCAGCGGGTCGTTGCGCACGCCATAATGCTCGATCATGGGTTCTAGATACTGGCTCTCGAAGTCTTCGAGGCGGAAATGCGAGCGCTTGAGGAAAGCGGTGGTCTTTTCCTGCAGCTCGGCCGGCAGGCTGGCGACGAACACGGTGTCGTCCTCGTAGACCAGCCGGTGCTGGTCGCGATTGCACATGGCAAAGCTGACGCGCATGCCGATATCGCGATAGGCCTCGATGACTGCGGTCGCCGCATCGCGCCAGCCGGAAACCGGCGCCGGCATCATCCGTCCCAGATGCTGGACCGCGGTGACGCCCGAAGCGATCAGTTCGAAAGCCGAATAAAGCGTATCGAGGTAAGCGTCGGGCTTGCGATGCCGCAATTGGTGGGTGAGCCACAGTTCTAGCGGCAGGTCGGGGCTGCCCAATTGTATGGGCGTCACCCCGACATGGTGGTGGGTATTGACGAAGCCGGGGCTGACCAGCGCGTCCGGTCCGCCCAGAACCTCGACATCGGGATGCCGCGCGCGCAATGCGTCCCACGCCCCGATCTCGGCGATCCGCCCGTCCTGCTGGAGAATGGCGCCATCCCGGACGATCTCGACTGTGCCATCGTCCTTGGTGCCCAGCAGCAGGTATCGGCCTCGGATGAGGCTGGTGCCAGCCGCGCTGCCGCTTGCGCCTTCGCCGATCCGGATCATTTGAGCACCCCGGCCTGGGTCATGTTGGCCAGGGCCTGCTCCTGAAGCGGGGTCAGTTCGGGATAGGTCTCGAACGCCTTTTCCGCCAGCCCGTTGGCCGGGTAGAAATCGGCCTTGGCGTAGTAATCGCGATACATGGCGAACCGCGACCGCATCAGCATATTGCCCATGCCCTTGTCACGCCGGGCCTGACGCAGCGCCTCGACGTCGATCATGGCGGACACCGAGATGGTTTCGGCCGCCCCCACTTCGGTTGCGGCATCCATGCCCAAGTAGTCGATGATCCGCGAATGGCCGCCCTGTTCGCTGCCATCGGCTGAAAAGCCGATGCCACCCGCCACATTTGCGCTGATCAGGTAACACATGTTCTCGGCGGCGCGGCAGGTCTTGGCCGCTTCGCTCGGGGGCGACACCGGGCCGTTGTGCGGATGCAGCAGGACTTCGGCGCCGCGCAGCATGAAGACGCGGCTGAGTTCGGGGATATTGATCTCGCCGCAGGGGAAAATGGCAAGCCGCCCCAGTTCGGTATCCGCGACCGGAAAGATGCCCTCTTCGCCATAGGCGTCGCGATATTGGTCAAGGATGTCGTGCGGGCTGGTCCAGGATGCGGTGTTGATGCGACGGTAGCGCAGGATCACCTCGCCTCTGGGGTCGAGCAGGAAGGACGAGTTGAAATACCGATCCGGCCAGCGCGGATCGACCTCGAAATGGTTGCCGGCGATATAGATGTCGAGCCGCTTCGCGACCTCGGCGAGGCGATCGGTGATCGGCCCCGGAATGGCGGCACACGCCTTTTCGATCCAGGTGCTGACGGGAGTGGCGCGTGGCGGGCCTTGGAACACGAATTCGGGCAAGACCACAAGACGCGGTGGGTTCTCCCCCGCGCAGGCCTCTTCGATCAGGCTGATCGCGTTGGCGAGATTGGCTTCGATCACGGCCCATGCCGACGCCTTGTTGGGGGCATCGCTGGCCACTTGGCTGGTCATCTGAATGCAGGTGGCGCGCCAGGGTGCGTTAGGCATAATCGATCTCCGTTGTGTTCCAATGGAATACCAATGGCACATCGGTTTGCGAGTGTGAAGCAAATCCTTCCGAAGCTCCGTTGCCTTTGGTATGGGGCTGGTGTACCGAAAAGCATGACTTACTTTGAGATGAATTCGCCGGTTGGTTCGGCGCCTGCGCGCGACGAGGTGGTGAGCTTGGCTGACCAGGCCTATAACCGGCTGCTGGAAATGATCCTGGGTGGCAAGATCGCGCCCGGCACGCCCTTGCAGGAACGCAATCTTGCTGACTGGCTCGCCATGTCGCGTACGCCCCTGCGCGAAGCCCTCAGCCGCCTCGAGGCCGAGCAATTCATCATTCGCGCCCATGGTCGGGCTCCCGTCGTGCGCGCCGTCGGCATCGAAAATTTCGTTGCAATTCTCGACATGCGCCGCATTCTGGAGGTAGAAGCGGCGTGGCGCGCTGCGGGCAACCTGCCGGCCTCTGTTGCTACGCAGCTGTTTGATGCCATCGACAAGCTGGTGGCTATCGAAACGCCGACGCCTGCCCAGCACTGGGCCGTGGACAATCTGGTGCACGAAACCATTGCCGACACTGCCGGCAATCCCCTCGTTGCCGCGTCTGTCCGCGATCTGCGCCGACGCACACGGCTGTTTAACACCGCGCGCCTGCCGCAGCGGCTGGTGACTGGCGCCTCCGAGCATCGTATTCTGATCGAGGCCATCATGGCCGGTAATGCGGACAAGGCTCGGCTGCTGATGGGGCGACACCTCGACAACGTCAAATACGCGATCATCACCTACCTGCTTAGGACTAACTGCGACTGAATTTCGCGGTTGTGGTGGAGCCGAGCATCGCTTGCCACAAAAGTCGACTGTGCGATATCTTGCGCTCGCTACGACCGTATTGCCGAAAGGACCGAGAAGCTATTGCACTGTAACGGCGGCTGCCGAGCCGAGGCCGTGTGAAAACTGGTTCCAGCACCGTCCGAAGGTTGTCCGCGTCTTTTGGGTCCTGTCTTTACAGCCCCGTTATCTCAGCGCTGATGAATTGACCAACATGCTCGGTCCGATATCACAGGCCGAGTATGACGCTATCTGTTCGCTCGCAAATCCGATGACCTTGGTATTCTCGTCATCAGCCACGACGGTGCACTCCTCTCGAGAGTTTCCGACCGCCGTATCACGTTGGCTGACGCTGGCTGTAGATCCGTTACTCGATCGTACGTGCCCAAAGAGGACAGCCTGAAAGCCATCCTATTTAGCCTTTGACGGCGGCCGAAGCGGACTGGCAGCTTTCAGAAAATCAAGAACGCAGTCTGAACGACGGGAATGGGGCGCGTATCGGCTGGGCAGGGAAGGGCGGTTGCGACGCCCAATCCGGTCGCCCAAGACATCCTTGCCGCTGCCCAAAGGCTGTCGGTTCGGTAGGCGGGTAGGAAGTTGCAGAGGCTGTGTGTGAACCGGTCGAAATAGCCCCGGAGACTGGCTCCGGGGCACCCTCCCGCGAAGGGAGAGGATAGGTAGGCCCATCAGGCTGAGGTAAGTCAACGCTTGGGTTGCCCTCCCGCATCAGGGGAGGATGGGATTCATTTAAAGAACTCAGCATGCGTAAGCGTTTCCTAGATGCTTATCATTTGCGATAACTGTTAACTACCGTCGACCCACCAATTTGTAGCCTGATGCTTGGGGGGGCGCTGCTCGTAGGTGCCACGTCAGCTGTCGACCCCTAAATCGCCGTTCTGGCGTGCTTTCTCGTTGACCCAAAGCGGTCATTTCCGCGAGCGTTGTTGACGGAATTAGGAGGAGACCTATGCTGCATGACGATGAAGTGCGCGTTGACACCGCCACCGTACGCCGCTTGATCCAGGAACACTTTCCAACCTTGGTCTGCGAAGAGATCACACCATTTCAGGCGGGGACTGACGACGCGGTCTTCCGGATCGGAAGACTTGCACCGGCGCGATTCCCACTACGGGGCGCCGACGCGAAAGTCTGCGCGGATGCACTGCGACGCGAGGCACAGGCCTTGCAGGAGTTGTCCGGCTACTATCCCGTCTCGACGTCTCGCCCCATCGGTCTTGAGCAACTTGGGCGCGGTTATCCTAGGCCACGGTCGATGCAGAGCTGGGTTGAGGGCATACCGGCAACGCCGCAAGGACTAAGCAGGTCAGGGACATTTGCTCTCGACATCGCCAATTTGATCTCCGCGTTGTGACGAGCGCATACTAGGGGACGCCCATTCACCGGAGGAAGTAGAGGCGGCACTTGCGCGATCACGATGCGTGGATGGCCACCGGTTTTAATAAGAGCTAGACTCTTCTCGACGAGCCAAAGCTGAAACGCCTCTGGCAACAGTTCAGGAAGCTACCAACACCGACCACGCAGGCCATGTGTCACAAGGACCACATCTCCGCGAACCTGCTGACTCAGGATCAGCGACTGGCGGGCGTCCTAGACAATGGGAGTTTAGGCCCAGCCGATCCCGCCCCCGACCTCGTCGCAGCATGGTATCTGTTTGAGACAAACGAACGTGGCGGCTACGAGCTCAACTTGCGTGCCATAACGCGGAGTGGCGGCGCGGTGCGGCGTGGGCCTTTCAGCAGGCCATGGGCCTGGTCTGGTACTACCCGAACACCCAGTCCGGGATGACCGAGCTTGGTCACAGCACACTGTATCGCATTATCGCAGCGTATGAACTCGGCTTGGAATAGGGCCGGAGATAAATCATCGTGTCAACTATTCCAACGATCAGTCCAAACTTACCATTTCCTTCCCACCCCGTTGCTGCCTAGGCAATTTCGACTCCGTTAATGTCGCGACCTTCGGAGAGACGCCAATCGTGGTTTCCTCGTGAGGGAAACGCCTTAGTGGTAAGAAAAGCCCCGGACGGGTCCAGGGCTTTGAAACGTTTGCACGGCTAGGAAGGGAACTGGCTCGCCGATCGCAGGTTGTTGTCTTTTCGGAGTATGCCGCGGATGGTCTGGAAAATGGCTACACCCCAGATCAGCAGCGTCACCACGCCAAAGACTGCTGCAACAGGCCGGCCGAAGAAGCCGAGCAGGTTGCCATCCGAGATCATCATCGAGGTGGTGAAGTTGGTCTCCACCAGCGGGCCAAGAACGATGCCGAGGATGATCGGAGCGATTGCGATCATCCGCGCCTCGAGTACATAGGCAACCATACCTGCGCCCAGCATTAGCCAGACGCCAAACATGGAGTTGTTGATCGAGTAGGAGCCCACAATGCAGAAGAGCAGGATTGCGGCGTTGAGCAGTGCGCGCGGAACCTCGAAGATCCAGCGGGCTGATTTTGCGGCCACCCAGCCGAGCGGAAGCATGAGGATATTGGCAATCGCGAAGACGATCATCACTGCATAAAAATTCTCCGGATGGAGGGTCATCAGTGTCGGGCCTGGATCAAGGCCCTTCATAACGAGAACACCCACGGCGATGGCCGTGACGGCGTCTCCGGGAATGCCGAACACCATCGCCGGAATCCAGGAGGAGCTGAGGGCGGCATTGTTGGTGGCGCCCGCTTCGACGAGACCTTCAGGATGGCCCTTACCGAACTTTTCCGGTTCCTTGGAGGTGCGCTTGGCCAGCGAGTAAGTGATCCAGGCCGCGAGGTCCCCGCCCACGCCGGGCAGGGCACCCAGCAGCGAGCCGATGATTGAGCCGCGCACCTGGTTCTTTCGATATTTCCACAAAGCGCCGAGCGTGCCCTCGAAGGGGTTCTTGAGGTTCATCTGCGGAACTTCGGCCATGGCGCGGCGGCCTGAGCGCATGATTTCTGAGACGGCGAACATGCCGATCATAACCGGGATGAAGCTGATGCCGCCCATCAGTTCGAGATTGCCGAAGGTGAAGCGTGGTGTGGCGGTGAGCGGGTCCATGCCGATCTGGGCGATAAACAGGCCGAGCAGCAGCGCCAGCGCGCCTTTGATCATGCCACCCGAGGAGATGAGCGCGGCGCAGGAAAGGCCCAGCGCGGCGAGCCAGAAATATTCAAAGCTCGAAAAACCCAGCGCCGCCTTGGCCAGCATCGGCGCGGTGAACAGGAGGAAAAGGAAGCCGAAGAGGCCGCCGAGTACCGAGCCGACGACGCCGATGCCGATGGCGAGGCCTGCTTTGCCCTTTTGGGCGAGGCGATAGGAGTCCTCCACATAGGCGGCCGACGCTGGCGTTCCGGGAATGCGCAGCAGCGTGCCGGGCAGGTCGCCGGCGGTGATGGCCATGGCGGTGCAGGAGATGATAGCGGCAATTGCGGGAATGGGCGCCATGTAGAAGGTGATCGGCACGAGAAGCGCCGTCGCCATGGTGGCGGTGAGGCCGGGAATGGCACCGACGAAGAGGCCAAACACCGCAGCCATGAAAATGGTTAGCAAGGTTTCGAAATTGAAGACGAGGCCAGCGGCCAGAGCAAAAGCTTCCATCGATAGTTACCCCAGAAGCCCGCGCGGCAGCGGAACCCGCAACACCAGCGTGAACAGAAAATAAACCGACGCAGTGGCGATCGGGCTGAATATCAGCGCGGGTACGAGGCCGCCACGGCTAAGCATAACGATGGCGAACGAGAAGATAGTGCCCGCGATCAGAAAGCCGAGCATGGGCATAGCGAAGATAGCGGCTGCGATCGCCATGACGATCCACACGGCAAACCAGGTTGCCAACGGTGGCGCCTCTTCCTCGGGATCGTCCGGCACCAACCAGCCCTGCACGGCCAGAGCAATGCCCAGGAGAGCCATGCCGCCACCGACAATGGAAGGGAAAAAGCCGGGGCCGACATTCATTCCGGGCAGCGACTGCATGGTGAGCGCCTGCTGCAGAATGGCTGCGCCGCCGAGGGCGAACAGCACGCCTAGGACGCTATCTATAGGGATGGACCGCCTCATGCGCTTCTCCTCGTGAAGGGAATAGCCGGAGACGGAGCTCCGGCTATCTGTGCGGTGGATCGAAGCCTTGGGGCTTACTTGGCGAGGCCGACAGCCGTCAGCGCCTGGCCAATAGACGCGTCGGCATCCTGCATGAAGGCGGTAAAGTCGGCAGCGTCGCGATAATCGACGCCAAAGTTCCGCTGCGCCATGAACTCGGTGAATTCGGCGCTGGTCAGCACCTTGTCGAGAGCTTCGACGAGGCGAGCCTTCACGTCTTCGGGCAGGCCCTTGGGAGCGGCAATGCCGCGCCAGGCATAGGCGGCCCACTTGTTGCCCAGGGCTTCCTCGGCAGTCGGGACGTCGGGTGCATTGGCGACGCGCTCATTGGCGGCGACGATCAGCGGCTTCACTTCGCCCGCATCGACCATCGGGCGGGCGTCGGGCATGGTGGTGGTAACGACAGTGATGGCACCGGAAGCGAGGAGTTGGAGGCTGGCCGAGGCGCCTTCCGAAGGAACCCACGGCGCAGCTGCCGGGTCGATGCCATTGGTGGTCAACACCCCGGCCCAGCCGAGGTGGGCCATGCCACCCAGGTTTGCGCCGGAGGCCTTTACCTGGCCGGGATTGGCGCGGATCTGGTCGAGCAGGGCGTCGATGTCGGGGCCATCGGTGCGGACATAGACCGCTTCCGGATCGGCATTGAACAGCGCCAGGGCGTCATAGTTCTCGTAGTTGAGCGGCGACACGCCGGTCCAGTGATACATGGACAGCTCGGTGGTGATGATGCCCAGCGTATATCCATCGGGCGGCGAGTAGGAAATTTCGGTGTGACCAACAATGCCGCCACCGCCGGTGCGGTTGATGACATTGATCGGCTGGCCCAGTTCCTTTTCGAGCAGCGTGGCCACGATGCGGCCGGTGGCATCCGTACCGCCGCCTGCGGCCCATGGCACGATCAGGTTGATGGCGTGATCAGGATACTGCGCCGCCGCGGGGGCGATCGCCAAGACGGACAGCGCCAGAGCGCCGGCGAGTTTCTTCGAAAGAGTCATTTCAATCCTCCCTATGAGTCGAGTGTTCCGACATACGAGCATTGCTTGCCGTATTGCAAACTTCTGTACCACATTCCGGAACTAGCCTGTCAACTCCCGCGGCGCAGATTCTGCAATATTGCGCAAAACTGCCCAAATATGTTGACACGATAACGCGATCATCCCTATCAAATGCAGGAATGATATTCCGGATTGTGGAATTTCATGAATGTTGTGCCCGGTGGCGGGCCCGCATCGCGCTAATTTTTCGGACGCGGACCGCCATGGTGGCGCCCGTCCCGGCCTTGGAGGAATTCGATGAGCAACCCAATCGCGCTCAAGCTGCGCAACACCCTGACGGGCATTCTGCCGCCACTCTCCATGCCGTTCGACGAGAATGGCAATCTGGTTGGCGGCGCACTCAAGGCCCAGGTCGATTTCATGATCGATTCCGGCGTGCGTGGTCTGGTGGTCGGTGGTTCGACCGGCGAGGGCCACACGCTCTCCTCGACCGAATTCACCAATGCCATGGTCGAAGCGCATGACGCCAATGCCGGTCGCGTGCCCTTCGTCGTCGGCCTCATCGTGCAGTCGACTCGCGAAGCCATCGATCGCGTCAAGGCGCTGGGCGACATCAAGATCGACGCGTTGCAGGTGACCCCGGTCCACTACCTGTTCAAGCCGGGTCGCGAAGCCACCATCGAGCACTTCCGCGCCATCTGGGAAGAAACCCAGGTGCCGATCCTGATCTACAATGTCATTCCCTGGAACTACCTCTCCATCGACGACATGCTCGCCATCATGGAAGCCGTGCCGGGCGTTGTCGGCATGAAGCAGTCCTCGGGCGACGTGAAGTCGGTGTCCGACCTGATGCTGCGCGCCAAGCCGGAAAACCTGGTGCTCACCGGCATCGACGCGCTGCTCTATCCCAGCTTTGCCCTCGGCGCCCATGGTGCCATCAGCGCGCTGACCTGCGCCGTGCCGGGCGTGACCGTAAAGCTGTTCGACGCCGTGCAGGCGGGCGACCACAAGACCGCCAAGGATATCCACTTCCGCCTCAATGCGCTGTGGAATGCCCTGCGCCACGACAACCTGCCGGCCTGCGTAAAGTACATTCAGCACCGCCAGGGCCTGCCGCTGTTCCACCCGCGTGCGCCGATGGAACGCGTCACCGACGCCCAGAAGGCCGCTATCGACGCCGTGCTCGGCCCGGTGCTCGAGCTGACCAATGTGCGCGCCCGCTCGGCTGCCTGATTGACCTGAGGCGGGCCGCGAAAGCTGCGGCCCGCCTCCCACCACGACGCCTGGGAGGACGACATGAAAAAGCTGATCAACGACCCCGCCAACTATGTCGACGAGATGCTCGACGGTCTCTGCCTCGCCCATCCGGGCCTCAAGCGCGTCGGCGATGATCGCCGCGCCATCGCCCGCAGCACCGGCATGCGCCAGGGCAAGGTCGGCGTCGTTTCCGGCGGCGGCTCGGGCCATCTGCCTCTCTTTACCGGTTATGTCGGCCAGGGCCTGCTCGACGCCTGCGCCATCGGCAATGTCTTCGAGGGCCCGACCATCAATTCCTGCCAGGACGCGATCGCGGCCGCCAATGGTGGCGCGGGCGTCCTTTGCCTCTTCGGCAACTATGGCGGGGACAAGATGAACTTCGAGATGGCGAGCGAATTCGCCGCCATGGACGGGGTCGAAATCCGCACCGTGCTCGGCACCGACGACATCGCCAGCGCCAAGCCCGAAGAATCCCACAAGCGCCGTGGCGTCGCCGGGCTGATTTTCGCCTACAAGGCCGCCGGCGCGCTGGCCGAGCAGGGTGCCAGCCTCGACGACGTCGCCGCCATCGCACAGAAGACCGGCGATCGCACCCGCACCATTGGCGTCGCGCTCTCGTCCTGCCAGATCCCCGGCGCGGCCGGTCCCAATTTCACCATTGCCGATGACGAGATCGAGTTTGGCATGGGCATCCATGGCGAGCCCGGCATCTGGCGCCACAAGATCCGCCCGGCCGACGAACTCGTCGACGAAATGATATCCTTGATCCTTGCCGAAAAGCCCGAGGGCGCGAGCCGCGTTGCGGTGCTCGTCAATTCGCTGGGCTCCACGCCCTTCGAGGAACTGTTCATTCTCTATCGCCGCGCCGCCCAGCAGCTGGATGCCGCCGGCCTGACGATCGTCAATCCGCTGATCGGGCCCTATGTGACCTCGATGGAAATGGGCGGCGCCTCGATCAGCCTCTGCTTCCTCGATGACGAGATCGAACCGCTCTTGGCAGCTCCCGCCGACTGCCCCTTTTGGAAGGTGGGCTGAACCATGGCCATCACGCTCGACACTCTGGCTGACGCCATTGCCCGCGCCAATGCGTCCATGGCCAGCCTGGCCGACGTGCTCAATGCCGCCGACGCCAAGCTGGGCGATGGCGATACCGGCACCATGCTGGTGCGCCTGATCGGCACCTTTGCTGCGGTGGATGTGCGCGGGGCCGACAATCTCGGTGCCGGCTTCATGGCGCTCGCCAAGGCTGGCGCCGCCTCGACCGGATCGAGCCTCGGCACCCTGATCATCACGGCGATGATGACGGCGGGCAAGGCGAATGCCGGCAAGAGTGACATGGATTGGGCCGACCTCTCTGGCCTTCTCACCACCATTCGCGACGCCGCCATGGCCCGCGGCAAGGCCGAGCTGGGTGCAAAGACTATTATCGATGGCCTCGACGCACTGGCCAGCGGCATCGCCGGCAAGACGGACGCTAGTGAAGTCGCTGCTGCGGCAGCGGAAGCCATGAACGCTGTGCTGGCTGAATTCCGCAACCGTCCGTCTGCCATGGGCCGCGCCCGCATGTTCGCCGAAAAGAGCGTCGGCCTCGACGATCCCGGCATGCTGGCCCTGGCGGAAATTGTTCGTAGTCTTGCCAAAGGTGCTCAGCATAGCGCCGCCCCCGTTGCTTGAGAGCGGGCAACAAGTGCAATAAGAGAACCAGGTTTGACGGTCGTTCGTGACTGTTCAGCCAAAGTGTTGAGACCAAGCCGATGACCGATAGCGATCAAGCCCTGGCCCCAGCCAAACCGGCCCGCAGCGACGAGAGCCTCAAATCGCTGACCAAGGTGTCGCGCGTGCTCGACTGTTTCGACACCGCGCATCGCTCGCTGACCCTGGCCGAAATCTGCGCCAAGACCGGCTATCCGCGCTCCACCACGCACCGTCTCCTCACCGCCATGCGCGAGGTCGGTTTCATCGAGCAGGAGCGGGAGCGCGACGCCTATCGCCTGGGGCTGCGGCTGTTCGAGCTGGGCAATACGGTGCTCGCCAATCTCGAGCTCAATCGCGAGGGCCGCGTCATCGTCGATGCGCTGCATCGCCTCACGAGCCGCGCCGTGCACCTGGCCGTGTTCGACGGCCATCGCGCCGTCGTCATCCAGCGCACCGAAGCCGAGCCCATGCTCAGTAATACCATGGTCGAAAACTCGCCGGTCCACTGCACCAGCGTCGGCAAGGCGATCCTGGCGCACCAGCCGGAAGAGATCATCGTCCGCGTCATCGAGGCCGGGCTTGAGCGCTTTACGGAAACCACTTTTACCGAGCCCGACGCCTTCCGCGCCGAACTCGACCTCACCCGCCAGCGCGGCTACGCCATCGATAATGGCGAACACCAGCCGGGCCTCAGGTGCATCGGCGCGCCGATCCGCAACCAGTCGGGCGCGGTCTTTGCCGGCATCAGCATCAGCTCCCCCGCCTGGCAATTGCCCATGGCCGAGGTCGACGAACTCAACAAGGTCGTCATCTACCACGCCAATCTGATTTCCCAGCGTCTGGGATACGTGCGCTAACCGCGTCATCGCCTCCCCTCCCTGGTTGGCGTGTTTTGGGCTTTTTGCGCCGGTGGCATTTGGTGCCACCGGCGCTTTTTCGTTCAGTGCGTGGGATCAGACCGGGCCGCCGGTCTTGCCGACCGGCCAGATCTTCTGCAGGTCTTCACCGGCCAGAATGCGCTGGCGGCAGGCGACTTCGTTCTTGCCCAGCTCATCGGCCGCATCGGCAATCACGCCAACCAGCTCGGACGGGATGACGACGACGCCAGTCACGTCGGCAAAGATCACGTCGCCGGGGCGGATGCGCACGCCGTCGATATTGAGCTCGGTCTGGAAATAGGTCGCTTCCATGCGGCCCGAGACGCCCACCGGGCTCATCCCCTTGGCAAAGAGCGGATAGTCGAGCTTGCGCACTTCGGCGAGGTCGCGGACGGTGCCGTTGACGACGGTCGCGGCTGCGCCCTTGGTCTTGGCGCCGCTCGACATCAATTCGCCCGTGCCCGAGCCTTCGGCGCAGGAGCTGTCGACCATCAGGATGCCGCCCTTGGTCACGGCATCGATGGCGCCGTGATAGACGTCCTGCGGCTGGCCGACGCGCGCGCTCTTTTCATAGAGCACGGTCGATACCGGCCCGCAGACCACCTGGCCGGGGGCCAGCACGCCAAACTGGGAAATGCCCTTGAGATAGCCATAGGGCCCGCGGCCATCGAGCACGTCGTGGATATCGCCCGAGTACCAGTTGGAAAGCCGCTTGATCGCTGCCCAGTCGGTATTGTTGTAATCGTAAGCCGCCATTGTCTCAGTGTCCCTTGTTTGCGGCGTCAATCGCCTGGTGGAGATAGGCCGTGGAATTGTCGATATGCTCGCGCATCAGCGCGCGGCTTTGCTCGACATCGCCACTGCGAATGGATTTGAAGATGGCCTGGTGCTCGGCCACGCCTTCCGCCTGCGTCTTGCTCGGCACGCGGCTGGTCAGGCGGATCACGTCGGTAATCAGCCCATAAAGATTGGCATAGACGCTGGAGAGGATTTCATTGCCCAGGGACTGCACCAGCGCCCGATGAAACTTGGCGTCGGCCTCGGCATAGTGGCCAAAATCCTTGGCTGCGGCGAGATCGGACAGGGCCGCCTCGACATCAGCAGAGATTTCGCCTTCGCCCGCGGCGAGCCGCCCGACCACCTCCAGCTCGAACATGCGGCGCACGTCCATCAGCTGCACGAGATAGGCCGGGTCCTCGGCGAACAGCGTCTTTACCGTGGTCGCGAGCGAACCCAGAAACTGGTCCACATCATCGCGGACCACTTCGGCGCGCTCACCGTGGCGGCGACGGACCAGGCCCTTGGTTTCAAGGATCTGCAGCCCCTCGCGCACCGAGCGCGTCGAAATGGAAAAGCGGCGCGCCAGTTCGGCTTCGGAAGGCAGGCGTGCGCCCACCTTCAACTCACCCGAGAGGATTTCCGCCTCGATGGTGGCAACCACCGAAGCGTGGAGCTTTTCCCGATCTGGCGCGCCTTGGATCACCATGCGGTGAAACCGCCGTCGACCACGACATTGGAGCCGGTCATATAGGTGGAGGCGTCGGACGCCAGGAACTGGATGACGCCGTTATATTCGCCCTTCTCGGCCTGGCGGCGCATCGGCACGCGCTCGAGGAAGTTGTCGACGAATTCCTTGTCGAAGCTGCCAGTCTTGACGCCGCCGAAGGAGATCAGGTTGCAGCGGACATTCTTCTCCGCCCAATAGGTCGCCACATAGCGCGTCAGGTTGACGAGGCCGGATTTCGATGCCGCATAGGAGACGGCCTTGATGAAGGGCACGCCATCGCGCTTTTCGCGATAGGCATAGAGCGCCTGGTTGGGCGAGACGAGGCCATAGATCGAGCCGACATTGATGATGCTGCCGCGACGCTTCTCGGCCATCTTGGCGCCGATCACCTGGCTGCACAGCATCACGCCGGTCAGGTTGGTGTCGATGATCTCGTCCCAGAATTTCTGCGGATAGACTTCGAACGGCGCATTCTGCTCGGCGCCACCATCGGGCTTGGAATCGATGCCGGCATTGTTGACCAGCACATCCGGCACGCCCCAATCGGCGATCACCTTGTCGGTCGCAGCCTCGAGCGCTGCCTTGTCGGTGACACTGGCTTCATAGATGCGAACGTTTTCGCCAAGGCCGGGAAACAGCTCGTCGAACTGCGCCTGGGTGATCGACCGGCGGCTATACACCGCCACCTTGGCACCGGCATTGGCCAGCGAAGTGGTAAATTCGCGACCAAGCTGCCCCAGACCACCGGTCAGGACCACCACTTTGCCAGCGACGCTGAAAAGGTCAGACATCTATCGCTCCAACTTATGTCATAAGTCATAAGTCATAAGTTGAGTTCGAGGTTTTGACAAGGGAGGGGTAAGGCTGGATGGGGCTCTCTGAAAAATAACGGGTGGCCAACGTGGAGCGCCAACAAGTCGACGTCAGCTTTCAGGATGCGTGACGACATCGGCTGGGCCGCAACTTTCCGCTGCCGCTTCTTGCTTTAGCATTTATGGAATGGCAGCTTTCAGAAAGTCGCAGGACCACAAACGATGACCGGAATGGGGCGCATTGCCGACAAGCGGCGATGCACCCCAAAGATCGCTACCAACACCCATCGAAGACTGCTGCGCACTCAGCGGAATAAAACCCAAGCAGTAGACTGTTAGAACACAGTCATATTTCGCGGGGGGCTGACCGTCGACAGACGGTCGGAACTCCGATCAGCCAACGCTCAAATTCAGGCCAGACTCCGAGAAGAAGCAAGGGTCAACGAACTTGAGGCCGGGGTTCTCCTTGCCAACGTCGGAAGCGTATTCTCTGCCTTCAGTCGCCACGCAGACCGCGCGACCCTCGACATGGCCGTGCAAGAGCGTAGAGCCCCCCAGACGTTCGACATAGTCCAGCTCAAAGGGCACACCATCACCGGATGGGACCAGCCGAGTATGCTCGGGCCGTGAGCCAAGCTCGGCAATCGCATCAGCCATATCCGTGGTGACAACGCCAGGCACGATCATGCGGTAACCGCTGGGAAAGACCACATGTGTCTGGTGCTCGCGACGCTCGACCCTATCCACGGGAAGAAAGTTCATGCCCGGCTGGCCAATGAAGCCCGCCACAAATCGTGTAGCGGGCCGCTCATAGAGCTCCATCGGGCTCCCGACCTGTTCTATGCGTCCCTTGTTGAGTACAACGATCTGGTCGGCCATGGTCATCGCCTCGACCTGATCGTGGGTCACGTAGATCATGGTAGTATCGAGCTTGCGCCGCAGTCGCATCAGTTCGCCCCTCATTTCGCTGCGCAGGGCAGCGTCAAGATTGGACAAGGGCTCGTCGAATAGAAAGACCGATGGATCCCGCACGATCGAGCGCCCGATGGCCACGCGCTGCCTTTGTCCGCCCGAAAGCTGGCTGGGCCGTCGCTCCAGGTGATCGGCCAGTTGCAGTGAGTTCGCGGCCTCGCGCACTTTCCGGTCGATATCGCCAGGGCTGAGGCCGGCCGTACGCAACGGATAGGCGATGTTCTCATAGACGCTCATATGGGGATAAAGCGCGTAGGACTGGAACACCATGGCGATGCCGCGGTCGACTGGTTCCTCAAGAGTGACGTCCTTCTCGCCAATCAACAACTTTCCATCCGAGGGGGCGTCCAGCCCTGCGATGATGCGCAGCAGAGTGGATTTTCCGCAGCCCGATGGCCCTACAAAGACCACGAAGGACTTGTCGTCGATCGAAAGGCTGATGTTGTCGAGCACAGCGGTCTCGCCGAACCGCTTGGAGATATTGGCGAGGGTGACGGTAGCCATCGATAATCTCCTAAACGTCCAGCCAGACTGGGTTTGACCAGGCCTTGCGACCGCGGTCGTCCACTACGGTTATGCGGAAAAAACCGCCATCAAACTTGGCGCGAGGGAAGCGGGCGCCGGTCAGGCCTATGCCCATCTCCGCCGCGCGCCGCGCAGCCGTCCCTCCTGCCGTGATGACCGCTGCGGGGGAACACTCTACGACGATCTCGTCTCCTTCGATACGGATGTCGTGCAGCAGCGGCCCCATGCTCGAATAAAAGTTGCCCGCCTTCAAGGAGGCAAGAAGGTTCTCGGGCTCGAGGCTTTCGGCCTTTACATGTACCCAGCCGCCGGCAAAATCGACTGACATCCTGTGCATGTCGTCAGCGGCAAAAGCGGTCACGCGCCGTCCCTCCGTCAGCAGCATGTCGGCTAGGGGCCATCCATCGCCCCGTGCGAGGCTCACTTCTGAACCGTGATTGTAGATTTCCACCGCATGGACCATCGGCAATTTCCGCGTATCGTCAGGGGTGAGGCAGTACCAACCGGGATGGGCAAAACCCAGAAACGCGCCGGCCGCAGCCGCCCGCGCACAGATGCTCTTTGCGTCCTCGTCCGGAGACGGCGCGGCGAAATCGTGCGGCAGGCCGACGGCCAGAATGTGCCAGAGTTCGCCGTTGCCCAGCCGTCCTTGGTGCAGTTCCGCGCCCAGCAGTGTCGTGAAATTTGCCGTCCTGAAGGGACGGGTGTCCGCTACCGGGTAGCCATACTGCTCCTGGAAATGATCGCTGATGGCGAGAAAGTCATAGCCCTCGAGGCGATATTTTCGCACCACTTCCGCCATGTCAAAACGGCCGTCCGAGACCGTGGAATGGCAGTGCAGGTTTCCCTTGTAGAACCGGCCTGGCAGGGCAAAGGGCGAGATCGTCATAGAACTGTCTTCCTAAAGCGGGATGGTTGGCCATCCGAAAAATAGTGCGCACTACCCTCTGGACATTCCGGGGAAGTTAGAGAAGTATCAATTAAATCGCATGGTAAGATTAAAATGTCCAGACGCTCTGTCCGCGATTTCAAGGGAAGGGAAACGAAGATGAAAATTTTGCGATTGGCGACTCTAGCGGCGCTCGCCGGCACTTGTGGAGTGGCAGCACAGGAGCAGGTAACGCTCCGCTACATGCAGCTTTCGGTGCCGGCACTGGAAGCGGAGCGCCCGGTCATCGCTGCATTCGAAGCCGCCAATCCGGGGGTTCGCATTGAAGCCCAGGCCATGCCGTCGTCAGAATACTGGCGAAGCCTTTCGGCCCGCGCCGCTGCTGGCGACCTACCCGATGTGATGGCCATGTCCTCTGCCTTCGTGCAGCAATGGGCGCGTGCCGGAAACCTGTCCGCACTGGATGAGTACCTTGCTGAGGTGGATACCGGCGCCTTCTATGAGAGCGCGCTGGGTTTCGGACAGGTCGACGGATCGACCTTCGCTTTTCCGCAGAACTGGGTCGCGCCTGTTCTCTATTTCAACAAGGATGCCTTCGACGCGGCCGGGGTTGAGTATCCAACCACCGCCTGGTCCTGGGAAGACTTCCGCGCCGCTGCAAAGGCTCTGACCATCGACGAAAATGGCGATGGGCGGCCCGAACAGTGGGGTTTCTGGTTTGACGGCCGCTACACCAATGTCGAGCCGTGGATTTTCCGCAATGCCGGCCTGCTGCTGACCGAGGACAGAGCGGCTATCGACCCAACTCCGGAAGCCATCAAGGCCATGGAATTCCTTGTCTCTCTGGTGATGGAGGAGAAGTCCGCTCCCATGCCCAAGGACCTGGAGGGCATTCGCCCGCAAGACGTATTCGGACTGGGCATGGCGGCCATGTGGGTCGACGGATCCTGGCAGATCGACAACAATCGTCAGGTCATCGCCGATCAGTTCGAATGGGGCATGTCCGAAGTGCCTCTGGGGCCGGACGCCACCGAGGAAACCGCCCGAGTCTATGCTTGGGCCGACATGCTCTCGGTTACCAAGGATAGCGCGCATCAGGACTTGGCCTGGCAGTTCGTTTTGCACATGTCAGGGCCAGGCCGTCAGGCGTCTGACTTTCCGGGCGGCAAAGTGCCCGCCTACATTCCCGTCGCGCAAGACCGTGCCTGGCTCGAAGAAGGCATGTTGCCCGCCGAAAAATCACTGCTGCTCGAAATGGGCGGTAAGGCCGCCTATTCGGGCTTTTCTGATGACTGGAGCGCATGGCGCGGATACGGCGCCTCGGGTTCGGGCGGCATGAATGGAGAGCTCGACGAAGTTCTCAACGGCCGCAAGGCGCTGGACGATGCCTTGGCCGCAGCAGTGGCCTACGGCAACGACATCCTTTCGCGCTGATCTCTCAAGCCGGCCGGGACCTGTTCCGGCCGGCCACCAGCAAGGTTGATCTCATGGTTTCCGCTCGTGACCTGCGCCGATACGCGCCCGCGATGCTCTTTTTGTTGCCCGCGGTGGCGGGATTACTGCTCTTTCGCATAATCCCTATTATCTGGGCATTCGCTCTCTCGTTTGCCGAATGGCGCATATTCGATCAGGTCAAGTGGGTCGGGTTGTCCAACTATGCTCATATCCTGTCTTCGCCCGTCTCCCTGCAGGTGTTGGGCAATACTGCCTATTACACGGCGATCTATGTGCCCGGCGTCATTGCACTGTCGCTGGCGCTTGCCGTTCTCCTCAACAACGGCCTCAGGAGCTCGGCGTTTTTCCGAGGGGCGTTCTTTCTGCCCTACATCACCTCCACGGTGGCCATAACGCTGACCTGGCGGTGGATCTTCTCGACGCGCTTCGGCCTGCTCAACCACCTGCTTGAGACTATCGGCTGGACCGACCCGCCTGCATGGTTGGCCGATCCGGCGTGGGCGCTGCCGGCTGTCGCCATTGTGGCGATCTGGAAGGACGCAGGCTTTTTTATGCTGCTGCTGCTCGCGGGCCTGCAAACCATAGATCCTACGGTCTACGAAGCGGCGCGGATCGACGGGGCAAGGCCCTGGCGACGCTTCCACACCATAACGCTGCCGCTCTTGTCACGAAGCCTGTTCTTCGTACTCATCTTGGCGCTGGTGCGCTCCACGCAGACATTCGAGATCACCTATGCGCTGACCAATGGTGGGCCCAACCGTGCGTCAACGACCCTGTCCTTCTATATCTACCAGAACGCCTTCGTGCAGTTCGACATGGGCTACGCCTCGGCGCTGGCTTACCTGCTGTGCTTCGTCACGGGACTTGTGACCCTGATCAACTTCTACTTCCGCCGGAGATGGGTCTATGAGTAAGCCGCACAAAGCCTCGAACCTATCGACGCTGACCATGCTGTATCTGGCGCTTGGCGCCTATGGCGTTGTCACGCTGATGCCATTCTTCTGGATGCTGATCACCAGCTTCAAGATCCCCGCCGATATCTTCCGACTGCCGCCGACATTCTATCCCTCGAAGCTGTTTTCCGACGACCCGTTCGGCAACTATTCCGAGGTCTTAGGCAATCGCAACTTCTTCGGGTATTTTCTCAATTCGCTCTTTGTATCGACCCTGGCAGCCACGGGACAGGTGATCACCTGCGCCCTGGCAGGATATGCCTTCGCGCGCATGGAACTGCCGGGCAAGAACGTGATCTTCGCGGCCATCCTCGCGACTGCCTTCGTGCCCACGGAGGTGACGATCATTCCAGAATTCCTGATCATGCGCGGCCTAGGTTGGATCGATACCTACCTGCCGCTGATCGTGCCGTCATTCCTGGTCGGATCGTTCGGCACGTTCATGCTGCGCGAATATTTCGCCAGTCTGCCAGCCGACTATGGCGAGGCGGCCCGTGTCGACGGCGCGCGACCCTTCAGAATTTTCCTGACTATCTATCTGCCGCTCGCCCGGCCGGCATTGGTGTCCATCTTCGTGATTGCATTCATCAACAATTGGGACGAGCTTTTGCGGCCGCTACTCTATCTCAACACGCCCTCCATGCACACGGTGCCCATCGGTCTCATGAGTTTCGTCAGCGAGTTCGAAGCAGATTGGACGCTGTTGATGGCCGGCTCGGTAATCTCGACCTTGCCGCTCGTGCTGATCTATGTCCTCTGCCAACGCTATGTGCTTCAGGGCTTTGCCGGCGGAGGCGTCAAAGGATGACCATCGTCGACACGCCAGTCATTCCATCGTCCAGGGCGGCGCAGAACGCTCAGGCGCAGCATCTGAATTGGGGTCAGAGGCAGATCGTGGCCGCGGTGGCCCGAAGCGGTTCGACAAACCGGCTGTCGCTCGCAGACGAATTGGGATTGTCTCCCCAAACCATGTCGCGCGCCACCCGGTCACTGGTTGCCGACGAGTTGCTGGACGAAGAGCCGGTTCATAGCGGCACAAGGGGTCAGCCTGCCCGCAATCTCTCGTACAGGAAAGCAAGTCTGGCCAGCCTGGGCCTGTCGCTGTCCGACACCCGGATTGCCCTCACCCTGGAAGACCTCGACGGAACAGTGCTTTTTGAGGAAGAGGCCACAGGCGGCTTCGGCCACCCGGACGACGCTTTGGCGCGGGCCACGACGATGATCGATTCTAATTTCGAACGTATCGCGGCGCATACCAGGCTCGTCGGCATGGGCGTTGCGGCAAAGGGTTTCTTCGTGCAGCCCGGCCGATCCGTAGTGTCCCGCGAGATGCCTGCCGCCTGGGCCGGAATTAATTTGCGCACGGTGTTTGAGCAGCGGTATGAACTCGACGTAACTGTGTGTAACAACGCCCGCGCCGTGGCCATGGGCAGTATCAGGGCCCTCGGACCAAATGCAGTCCGCAACGCTCTGTTTGTCTATATCGGAAATGGTATCGGCGGCGCCCTCGTGGTTGATGGCCGCCTGGCAGAAGGGGCCTATGGCAACGCGGGCGAAATCGGCGCACTCATTCCGGATGGGGATTATCGGCCATCGCGCGGGCGCATCACCGCGCTTCTGGGCAAGCCGGATTTTGCGGACTGGCAAGGGTTGGGGGCGCTTTCCCAAGAGGACCGAACCCAGCTCTTGGACTGGTGCAGACGGGCCGGGGCCGAGTTGCAGCCTGCCATGCAAGCCGCGACCTATCTGATTGACGTCGATACAGTTTTCGTGTGCGCCCGTTTTCCAAGAGACATCGCCAGGCAGATGGTTGCGGGGATCGATCTGCTGCCGCACGGAACTATGCTGTTGTCTGGTCGCGCAGCGGACAAACTGTTGCGGCCGCCGAGGATCGAAGTCCTCGAGTCCGTCGCCATGGAATCAGGCGCCTGTGCGTTGGCGATGAGTCGGTACCTGGCCGGTGGTGCAGGGCTCGACCAGCTCAGTTCGAAATACGTCTGACCAAGGCCATGCAAGCCAATCTTGTCCTCATCAGCCTCGGAGGAGCCGTGAGCTTGCTGCTGTTTGGGCTCTCCCTGCTCAAGGGCGGCCTCGAAGCGGCGCTGGGTGCGCGCCTTCGCCTTTTGTTGGCCAATGGTGCGGACAATCGGGGGCAGGCTTTCGTCTTAGGTCTGCTTGTCACTATGGTCTTGCAGAGCAGCACGGCAACCGCGGCGCTCATGGCCGGTTTCGTTTCCGCCGGGCTGGTCAGCTTGGTCATGGCCCAGGCCGCCATGCTGGGGGCCAATGTCGGGACCAGCCTTGTCAGTCAGATTCTGGCCTTCGAACTCGATTGGCTATCGCCTGTGGCACTGGTGCTGGGGCTCGGATTGCGGCGCTTCGGCAGAAACGCGGCCGCCGAGGGAACCGGAAATGCTGCCATAGGATTGGCGCTGATGCTGCTATCGCTTGCGCTGCTAAAGGAAGCGTCAGCACCGCTGCAACAGGCTCCCGCCTTTCAAGTCATGCTGGTGCTGGTCGAGGACGCGCCCGTGGTCGCAATCCTGATCTCTGCCGCGCTCGCCGCCCTAGCGGCCTCAAGCCTTGCCATCGTCCTCTTCGTCGCAAGCTTGGCCGCAGGAGGCCTGGTCGGTCCTGAGCTTTGCCTGCTGCTAATTGCGGGAGCCAATCTCGGGGGGGCTCTCCCGCCGTTTCTAATGACGCTTGGCGGTGCCGGTCGGCAAATGGCGTTGGCGAACCTCTTGGTGCGTGGCGTAGGAGCAATCGCGGTGGCGTCCTGTGCATGGCTCATCGGTGCCCGGTTGGCATGGCTCGACCCGGCAAGCCTGGCGGTGCAAGCCCATATTGCATTCAACCTCTCGCTCGCCGCGGCGGCCTTGCCGCTGCTGGGGCCGATCAGCAGATTGGTCTCCTGGCTCGCACCCCTGCGAGCCAGTCCGGCCGATGGCCCCCATCATCTAAATGAAAAGGCGCTGGCTGAACCCAAAGCCGCCATTGCCGCCGCCATGCGCGAGAGCCTGCGCATTACCGACATGGTGCGGCAGATGCTCACCGCCACCCTGGGCGGATTGCGCTCCGCCGACGAGGCTGCCTGTCGTTCGGCGTCCGCCATCGACCATCGGGTCGATGTACTTCAGGAGGCCGTGAAGCTCTATCTTTCCCGGCTGAGCCTCGACGACCTCGAACGTCAGGAACGTCGGCGCGTCGAGGACATCACGGCCTATACCATCAACCTCGAGCATATAGGCGATGTCATCCAGCGCAGCCTTGTGCCGCTGCTGCTTAAGAATATCCGCATGGGCACGCGTTTCTCAAAGGAGGGGTTTGCAGAGATCGAGCACCTGTTCGAGCAGATTCTCGGCAATTTGAACGTCGCCGAAACCCTGTTTCTCGACGGCGACATCGAACTGGCCCGCAAGCTCTTTTCGACCAAACTCGACGTTCGCCGCATCGAGCAGGAGTCGCGCCGCAAGCATCTTGAACGTTTGAGGTCCGGGGACGCGGGAAGCCTGGCGACCAGTTCCATTCACCTCGATCTCCTGCGGGACCTAAAACGTATCAATGGCCATATCGCCTCCACTGCGCTTCCCTCGCTGGAACGCGCGGGTCTTTTGAATGAAAGTCGACTGAAATGAACCGGACAAGCCATCACCCAATTTAGACGAGCAATTGACGCTTAGACCGCCGCGTCTTTGCGCGACGCCAAAGCGTTGCCGACCAAAACCCGCTGGTCCGCAAACCACCCCGTTTCAGCCGTGTGGCGCTTCGTCGAGGGATGGCAGCTTTTGGGAAAGTGCAGAAGGGTCCTAGACGACCGGGATGGGGCGCATTGCTGATCGGCTTCGATACGACCCAATTGCGCTCAGACGGTTGTAATTTTCTGAGCGCCTCCATCGCCCGTTAAATCCCTCACGGTTTCGTTTGGAGAGAGCGAGGCTCTGTCGTTTTGAGGAGCTACACTTTGCTCTATGCTACGATGCTCGGCCTACAGCTTCCACTCAAGCGTCCATAAACACTTCGCCAGCGACGTCTCAAAAGCTTGGCCCGGACCAGTCGTGAGCTTCAGCGACGCCGTTGGTCCAAGTCATCTACGGATTGCCGCATGGGACGGGCATCCCTCAACTTGAGATGGTTAGAGCAGATAAGGTTGGGATTTGGACTATCCCAACACGTCTGCTTTACGGTCATTTCGCCGAGATGTTGGCCGGGCCGGCGGTTAAGGGGAGGGCGCCGGCCAGGCCGGGAGTTCAGGCGCGGGCGAGAGCCGCTTCCATGCCTGACATGAGGTCCGAAGCGCCCTGCTCGACCGATTTCACCTCAAAGGCGATCTCTTCGGCAATACCCTGAAGAATTGTCCAGGCCTCGCCCGCACCCTTTGGCGGCGCCGGTGGAAGCGGCCCGACCAGTGGGCCGAGGCTGTCGAGATAGGCGATAGCGATATTGGAGGCATCGTCCAAATCGGGGGCGAGGAAGGCGCGTGTGGCTGGCGATTCCGGCACCCCGCGCTCGACCCCCAGAATGGTCTTGGCCTCCTCGTTATTGAGGAAGAAATCGAGGAAGCGGCCAGCGGTTTCTGCTTCGCTGGTTTTGGCGCCGAGGCTGAAATACATCGAGGGCTTCAGATACTGCCCGGGCTGGCCGTCGGCCAATACCGGTACACCGGTCATGCCCAGCCGATCCGTCGTGGCGTTCTGGTAGGCAACGAGCTGATTGGAAACGACGATGGTCGATGCAGCCCGTCCGGTCGTCAGCCCGCTCGTGTCGATGCCGCCGGTCCAGAGCGCCTGCACATCGGCCGGAACGCAAGCGCCAGACTGGCGCATGCCTTGCCACAGGGCGAACCAGGCACGGGCATCTTCCTCTTCAAAGGCGAGGTCGCCGCTTGGGGAATAAAGCTCCTTGCCACGCTGGCGGAGAAAGATTTCGAAGGAAAGATCGGCGCCGCTCATGTCCTGGGCACCATAGAGGCCCTGGCGAGAGGTGCCCGCCGTCAATTGCGCGCACAGTTCGGCAAATTGCTCCCATGTCGTGCCGATTGTCGGCAGCGCCACTCCGGCGTCCTCGAAGGCGGTCTCGTTGATCACCAGCGCGCTGCTGTTGGCGCCCAAGCTGATGCCATAGATCTTGCCATCGACCTTGCCGACATCGAGACGCTCCTGTGGCCAGTCCGACAGGTCGATGACCGAACCGATCAGGTCATCGAGCGGCAGCAGCACGTCGCGGGCCGCATATTCGAAGATGTAGCGATAATCCATCTGCATGATGTCAGGCGCCGCGCCACCGGCCGATTGGGTCGCGAGCCATGTCCAGTAGTCGCCACCTCCAGGCAGCGATTGCCCTTCGACCACCAGCCCCGGATTGTCTGCGATGAACAGGTCGATGACCTGATTGGTGCGCTCGGCGCGATTGGCATTGCCCCACCAGCTCATCCGCAGCGTCTGCCCCTGGGCAAAGGCCGGGGTCAGCCCCGATGCCCCCAGAAGTGCAGCGGCCGAACCGGCAGCCAGAAACTGCCGACGCGATAGTCCGATCATTGATTTCCTCCTCACATTGACCTGGCGCGGGACCGGTTCACCGTGCCGCCATCTGCGGTCGGCTGTTTCCGATCATCGCCTCTCCCGGCATCAATGTAAGCGCATACATTTCAACAAGTCAATCTTGTATGGAAGAATTCAATGTTCGGGGGCTAGGGGTGAACTGCGCCAGTCGAGCCACGTGGAATCAGGGTTGCTGTCATCGGCGGAGGCAGGGCGGGGGTGCCCCCCTGCAGCTGCGCCAGCAGGTATTGGGCGGAAAGCTGCCCCATCAGCGTGCGGTCGATATTCACCGTGCTCAGCGGCGGCGTCGTGTGGGCGGAGATCGGATCGTCATCGAAACCGATGATCGAAAGCTCCTCTGGCACCGCGATGCCTTGCATGTGCGCTTCGGTCAGCACCCCAAACGCGATCTGATCATTGCCGCAAATGATTGCGGTCGGCCGAGGGCCATCAGCAGCGAGAATGGCGCGGAGGCTCTCGCGCCCGAACTGGATACTCCAGGGGCCCTCGCAAAAATGTTGCGGGCGGATGGCGAGCCCCATTTCGGCAAGCGCCGTGCGAACCCCCGCGACACGCGCGGTGACGCGAGAATTGTTCTTCTGCGTCGGCGCGATCATGCCGATGGTGCGATGGCCGAGCCTAAGCAGATACTGGGTTATTTCCTGAAAAGTCTGAAAATTGTCGATGCCGATGGTGGGGTGGCGGCTTTCCGCACTGAAGCCATGGGTGACGACATAGGGTACTTTTCGGGCAGTCATCAGGTCAAAGATGGCGTCGCCGAAATCCTCGCCGACGACCGCGATGGCCTCGACCCCGCGCGTCAGCATGGCCTGCACGTCGCGCATGGCCTGGGCCGGGTCGTGGTTCGACACCGAGACGATGAGGCTGATGCCTTCCCTGGCAAATGTTTCCTGCAGCGCGGCCACGTGAGCCGCAAAGATGCCGTTTGCGAGCGTGGGAATGAGCGCGCCGGCGATCAGGCTGCGGCGTCGCGCCAATGCACTGCCGGCGCCGTGAGGTAGCCATCCGAGCGCCTCGGCCGCCGCTATCACGCGCTGTCGCACATGCGGCTGGACCTTGTCCGGTTCATTGAAAGCCCGTGACACCGTTGCGGCAGACACGCCGGCGGCGCGCGCCACGTCAATCGCGCGGGGCGACCTGGTCAGAAGCTCGGACGTCGTATCTCTCATAATGCTGGCGTCCCGGTGGTCCTGGCGTCATTGATGGCTCGCCCTTGTTTCACTGGCAAGGCGCTCCCCGTCGATCTCGCGCCAGATTCGCACCAATTAAACTTCCATACAAGAATTGACATGAGCGGAAATGTAAGCGCATACATTTGCCATCACGACCTGCTTGAGCAGGCAAAGGGCGAGAGATGAGGAGAACGACATGGCACGCTGGGAAATGTCCCGCCGTACTTTTCTGGGAGCTGCAGGGGCAGGCTTGGTTCTGTCAAAAGTGCCGGGGGCTTTCGCCCAGGGCGCTTATCCGGAAAAGAACATAACCTTCATCGTGGGATATAATCCCGGTGGCACCAGCGACCTGATCGCGCGCAGTTTTGGCGACGAGATGACCAAGGAAACCGGGCAGACGGTGGTGGTGGACTATCGTCCCGGCGGCGGGGGCGGCATTGCCGGCGACATGGTCGCCCGGGCCCGGGCCGATGGCTATACGCTTCTGGCGGTCAGCAACACTTTCTATGCCGTGACGCCGTTTCTGGGCAGCGTGCGCTATGACCCTCTGGCCGATCTGACGCCCGTGGGTTTTGCCGGCGACCAGTTCAACACCATGTCGGTCCATACCTCCGTGCCGGCCAATACGCTTGAGGAGCTCATCGCCTATGGAAAGGCCAATCCGGGGGCGCTCAACTACGCTTCCAATGGCCAGGGTTCGCTGACCCACCTTTGCGGGGAATATTTCAAGCAGCGCACCGGCATCGACATGACGCATATTCCCTATCGTGGGGCGGCCGATGCCATCCAGTCGACGCTGAAGGGAGAAACGCAGGTCAATTTCTCAATGGGCGATGCGGGATATCACCTGCGGGGCGAGTTGCGGGGCCTCGCGACCCTTGGTGAAATGCGCTGGCCGTCGCTTCCCGATGTGCCTTCGACAACCGAGGCGGGCCTTGCCGATTGGGCCATCAGGTCGTGGCACGGGGTTGCCGTCCCGGCCGGCACACCGCCCGAGATCTGCCGCCAACTCAACGAGATGATGAACCGCTATGTCGAAGTGCCCGAGGTGATCGAGCGCTTCGCGACGCTGGGGCTGCAGCCTGCCCAGCAGAGCCTCGAACAGCTCGAAGAGCGCCGGCGGCAGGACCATGCCGTGTTCGGCGCGCTCATCACCGAAGCGGGCATTTCGCCCGCCTGACCCAGTGGAGGCGGCCCGCCTCCCTCTCTTACACACGACAAGGCATGACATGACTTACAGGGATAACGCCACCAAGGCGCGGCTTCTGGCCGGTGAGAAGGTTCTGGGTTGCTGGACATCGTCCGGTAGCCCCGTCGTCACCGAGCTGCTCAGCCTTGCCGGCTTCGACTATCTGCTGCTCGATCAGGAGCATGGCGTGGGCGACAATGTCTCCCTCATCCATCAGTTGCAGGCCATGGCGAACAATCCGGCGACGGCAATCGTCCGCGTGCCTTGGAATGATCATGCCCTGATCAAGCGGGCGCTCGATGCCGGTGCCGAAGGCATCATGATCCCATCGGTCGACACGGCCGAAGAAGCGCGGGCTGCCGTCGCTGCCTGCCAATATGCCCCCAATGGCATTCGCGGTGCCGGTTGGGCCGGTGGTCGCGCTTCCCACTATGGCATGCTCCCGGACTACCATCTCAAGGCGCGCGAACGCCTGCTGGTCGTCATCCAGATCGAAACGGTCAAGGGCGTCGAAAATCTTGACGAGATCCTGGCGGTCGAGGGCATCGATCTGGTCTTTATCGGCGCCATGGACCTGACGGGGTCGGCCGGTCAACTGGCCCAGAGGCATCATCCCGATGTCGTGCCCTATTTCGAACTGGCCGAGCGCAAGATCCTGGCCTCGGGCATTCCCATGGGCACGGTGCCGCTGCAGCGCTCCTGGCAGGATCTCTTCGCGGCCGGCTATGCCATGGTCAATGCCGCGTCCGACACCGCCATGCTGCGGGACCGCTCGCTTGCCGATGTCGCCGCCTTCCGCCAGCTCGTCGGCCGCTCCGCCTAGGCTCTTATTTTTCATCGGCGGCACAACAAGAAGCCGGAGCGTCTCTGCCTCGCCAAGAAAGGAGGACGCTCCGGTATCGGGGAGAAGATCATGCAAATCGCCATCCGCAATCCAAAAGACCTGCTCATGGGATTGCTCTATTTCCTTGTCGGCGGCGCTGGCCTGCTTTTTGGTCGCGACTATGCCATCGGCACTGCCGCCAATATGGGGCCGGGCTTTTTCCCGTTCTACCTCTCCTGCCTGCTGCTGATCTTTGCCGTGGTGTCCTGGGCCCGTGGTTTCCTGTTGGCCGGAGAGCCGGTGGGGCCGATCGCCTGGAAGGCTATTGCCCTCATTGCCGGCACGGTCATTGCCTTCGGCTTTCTTCTCGAGCGCGCGGGCCTTGCCATTGCCATGCCGCTGCTGCTCGTTACTGCCGCCATGGCGAGCGACAGGTTCCGCCTCGACTGGCGCACCGGGCTCGGCGTGGTCGCGTTTACCGCGCTTTGCGCGGCCCTTTTTACCTATGGCCTCGGACTGCCCATTCCGGTCCTTGGTTCCTGGTTCGGTTGAGTTCGCACTATGGATATGCTCGTCAATCTCGGCCTGGGCTTTGCTACTGCGCTCACGCCGATGAACCTTCTCTATTGCTTCGTCGGCGTCTTCCTGGGCACGGCCATCGGCGTGCTGCCAGGGCTGGGTCCAGTGGCGACGATCGCCATGCTGCTGCCTCTCACCTTCGGCCTGCCGCCCGAAACCTCGCTGATCATGCTCGCCGGCATCTTTTACGGCGCTCAGTATGGTGGCTCGACAACGGCCATTCTCGTCAACCTGCCGGGGGAAACGAGTTCCGTTGTCACTACGCTCGATGGCTATCAGATGGCCCGCAAGGGTCAGGCCGGAAAGGCCCTCGCCACCGCTGCCATTGGCTCCTTCATCGCGGGGACCATCGCAACGCTCGTCATCGCGCTTTTCGCGCCGACCCTGGCTGGCATCGCCTTCCAGTTCCGGCCTCCCGACTTTTTCTCGCTCATGGTCCTTGGCCTGATCGCCTCGGTCGTTCTCGCCAATGGCTCGCTGTTCCATGCCATCGGCATGATCCTGATCGGCCTCTTGCTCGGCTTTGTCGGCACCGACATCAATTCGGGCGTGCCGCGCTTCACCTTCGACATTCCCGAGCTCTACGATGGTCTGGAATTCGTCGCCATCGCCATGGGCCTGTTCGGTATTGGCGAAATCATTGCCAATCTGGAACAGCGCGCCGAACGCACTGTCTCGCTCAAGTCCGTCTCGGGCACGCTGCCCACCAGGGAGGACTGGAAACGCATTTTTTGGCCCATCCTGCGCGGCACCGGTCTTGGATCGGTCCTCGGCGTCCTGCCCGGTGGCGGGGCAAACCTGGCGTCCTTTGCCTCCTACGCGATGGAAAAGAAGCTTTCGCGCCATCCTGAGGAATTTGGCAAGGGAGCGATCGAGGGCGTGGCGGCGCCGGAATCGGCCAATAATGCCGGCGCGCAATCCGCATTCATTCCCATGCTGACCCTGGGCATTCCGTCCAATCCGGTCATGGCCCTGATGATTGGCGCCATGCTGATCCAGGGCATCCAGCCCGGTCCGACGGTGATGACCGAGCAGCCGGCGCTGTTCTGGGGGCTGATCGCCTCGATGTGGATCGGCAATCTGTTCCTCGTGATCCTCAATCTGCCGCTGATCGGCTTCTGGGTGAAACTGGTGTCGGTGCCCTATCACCTGCTGTACCCGATCATCCTCGGCTTCTGTGCCATCGGGGTCTTCAGCGTCAGCAATTCGAGCTTTGATGTCTACCTGATGGCCGGCTTCGGCATTGCCGGATACCTGCTGCGCAAGGTCGGAGCCGAACCCGCCCCGATGATGCTGGCGCTTATCCTCGGTGCGATGATGGAGGAGTATCTGCGCCGCGCCCTTCTGTTGTCGCGCGGGGATGGCAGCGTGCTGCTCACCAGCCCGATCAGTGCGGGCATCCTGATCGTCTGTGTGCTCCTGGTGGTCACAGTCGTTCTTCCGGCCGTGCGGAAGCGCCGGGAAGAAACCTTCGCCGAAGAATGAGCAGTCCGCCATGAGCCTCCCGCCAGAACTTGCCGCCATGCTTGTCAAAGCCCATGGCGATGATGCCATGCTGGTGCCGGCCGAGCGTTTCGCCGGTCTCACCCAGGCAGAGGCCCTGGATATCCAGAAGCGCGTCGCCGCCGATATCGGCAGCCGCAGTCCGGCCGCCAAGGTCGGGCTCGCGGCGGATGGCAGCGGTTTTTCGGCACCGATCTTTGCTCCGCTCGTCGTCGAAAATGCTGGAACGCTCCATCTGCCGGCCCGCGGCATAGTGGGTATCGAGGTGGAGGCAGCGGTTCGGCTTGGCCGCGATCTGTCGGTCGACATGCTCGATCAGTCCGACGCGGCATGGCGGCATGCAATTGACGATGTTGTCGTGACCATCGAACTGATCGGCAGTCGTTTTGATGACCGGCGTGCTGCCGGGCCCTGGGGAAACCTTGCCGACAACCTCTCGACCGCGGGCCTCGTTATTGGCAGCTCCCTTGGGCAGTTTGAAGTGGATGGACTTCCAATTTCGGTCAAGATCGACGATCAACTTGTCCGTGAGGATCGCGCGCGACTGCCTTTCGGCTCCATTCTGGCGCCCATCCGCGCAGCACTGGCGTCAGGAAGCGGCGACCTATTCCGGGCTGGGACGGTTGTGACCACCGGCTCACTCTGCCAACCGCTGATCGTTCTTCAACACGACGGTTCAATTCGTGCGCGCTTGGGAAATGCCTTGGTGAGCGCCGAACTTTTGGGTGAAAGGGAGCCGAACGATCAAATGTCCGCTTTTCGGAAACCGCCAGTGCTAACCTAGTGACCGGAATGGGGCGCGTTGCAGATGAAACATGCCAAGTCGCATTGGCCGTGTCCTACTGGCTCAGGCGCTGGTAGTCCTTAGGTGTCATCCCGATAGTCCGGCGGAACTCGCGGCTCATGTGGCTCTGGTCGCTGAAGCCGGCCATCGCCGAGGCTGAAGCCAGGTCGAGGCCGTCCCGGATGCCCCGCTGGGCGCGGGCAACCATCAGTTGGATGCGCAGCCGGCGCGGCTGCATGCCGGAGGTTCGCTGGCACAGGCGGGCGAACTGAAAGCGCGTCAATCCTGCATCCTCGGCAAGCGCCGACACGGTTGCGCTGCCCATGTCGGCATCCTCGGCTTCGCTGAGGCGCAGCAGGTCGTTGATCGTGGCCTCATCGGCGTCGGTCGTGTCGATGGGCCTCGCAACGACATGGCCCCGCAACCTGCACAGGTCGATCAGCGACCTGATGTCGCCGGCAGAGACGGAATCGGCATCCGCGTGCAACTGGGCTCGTAGCCCCAGGAGATAGTGAAAGACCAGCTGATCCTGATTAACGGGGACAGCGAAACCCCAGGCCGGTCCCTCGGCGGCGACCCCTTCATCCCAGAAGCGGTGGCCGACATGGAGCACGAAATAGGTGTTGGATGGGGCGGACCAGCCACTGGCATGCGGCTGATAGGCATTGAGCATGACGACCGACCCGGGCAACTGGTCGTAGGAGGCGCCGTCGACCGAAACATGGGCGTGGCCGTCGATCATGGCGCCGATGTTGAAGGTGGCGTGACAGTGCAGGAAGCCGGCTTCCGGTCCCGAAACCAGCTCAAAGGCGTCGATCCAGTCGCCGATCCGCCAGTGCCGCACACCATGCCGCATGAGGCAAAAACTCACTCGCAAAAATTCTAAACAGCCTAGCGGCTGCAGGTCGTACGCATTGGAAACACCCGGAATGCCGGGGTGTCAAGCCCAGTGACCCACTGTCACGCCTCGTTCACAAACATTCAATCCAGCGCCTGCCGGCTCGGCTAGCGTTAGGGTCATGGTGGGTGCCGCTGGGAACCGCTCCCGCCGTTCAAGAGAGGAAGACATGACCAACAAGACCCTAATTTCTGCGGCTGCGGTGGCGCTTTGCGTCGCCATGCCGGCTGCCGTTCTTGCGCAGGACAATACCTGCGGCACCGACTTGGGCAGCGAAGCCTATTTCCGCATTTCGCACCAGAATTCGCCGACCAGCCCGATCCATCCGCGGCTCGAGGAAATCGTCGCCTCGGTGACCGAAGCAACCGACGGCAAGCTGCGGCTCGAACTCTTCCCCTCGGGACAGTTGGGCGGGCCCGTCCAGGCGCTCGAGCAGGCCTCGCTGGGCGAAAACATCATCTTCTACACCCAGACCGGCAATCTCGCGACGGCGGGCGTCCCCGACTTTTCGATCTTCAATGGTCCCTTCCTGACGCCTTCGCTGGAAGCGGCAGAAAAGCTCGCCGGCTCCGAACTGATGGACGAGCTGGCCGAAACGCTGGCCGAGAAATCGGATCTGCGGCTGCTCGCCATCAACTGGTTCGACTCGCCGCGCGTCTTCCTTGGCCAGCGCGGCTATCCCGAGCCGAGCGACCTGGTGGGCGTGAAGCTGCGCTCGCCCGAGGCACCGGCCTATATGCGAACCTTCGAGCTGCTCGGTTCGCTGCCCATCGCCCTGCCGTTCTCCGAACTCTACCTCGCCCTGCAGCAGGGTGTGGTCGAAGCCGTTGAAGGCGGACTGGACGGCATGGCCGATGCCAACCTGATGGAAGTGGCCACCACGGTGACCAACACCGAGCACTTCCGCCTGTTCTACGGCTTTGCCATGAACGAGGGACAGTTTCGCGGCCTGCCTGAATCCTGCCAGCAGCTGCTGGTGAGCGAATTCCAGCAGAAGGGCGCCGAATATTCGCTCGGCATGAACGACATCACCGCAAATCGCGAGACCGCATTGCGCGAGGCCGGGGTGACCTTCGTCGACGCCAACCAGGACGCCTATCGCGAGGCGACCGCCGAATTCTACACCATGTTCCCCGAATGGTCCGAAGGTCTCTACGACCGCGCCATCGCGGCGATGAAGGACTAGTGGCGGCCATGCTGCGCGTGTTGGATCGCCTTGGGGCGATCATCGATGACACCTTGCCCGGTCTGCTGATCGGGCTGGTGACAGCGATGATTACCATCGACATCGTGCTGCGGAATTTCTTCCGCAGCACGATCCCGGACGGGGTGGAAATAGCCACCTATGCCTTCGTCTGGATGATCTTCCTGGGCGCGGCAGGGGCCTCGCGCACCGGCTCGCATTTCCAGGTCGATTTCATCGACCGGATCGGGGCACGCGGACCCCGCATAGCAGCGCGCCTCATCGTCGAGGCTTTCTGCTGCGCCGTTGCGGCGATTATGGCGGTCTGTTCCTGGCAATACACGATGCGCAGCTGGACCCGCGTCTCGGAGGGGCTCGAGATGCCGCTGGGCTATTTCTACATGATCTTCCCCATCAGCTTCGGCCTCATGGCGCTCGCCCATGTGCGGCGGAGCGTGGGTTTCGTCACAGGAAGGCGCCAACCATGAGCCTGTTCCTCATTCTCGATCTCATCGGCATGATGCTGCTGATGGTCCTGGGCGTGCCGGTGATCTACGCCGTACTGGGCGCCGCACTCATTTACTTCCTGGGTCATGCCGAGCTCTCGACGCTGGTAATGATGCAGCAGGTGCAGACCGCGCTGCGGTCATTCCCGCTGCTGGCGATCCCGTTTTTCATCCTGGCCGGCACGGTCATGGCGCGCGGCGGCATTGCCGACAAGATCATGTCCTTTGCCTATGTGTTGGTGGGACATTGGCGGGGTGGGCTTGCCCAGGTGGGCGTACTCAACAGTCTCGTCATGGGCAGCATGTCGGGTTCGGCGGTTGCCGACGCGGCGGTGGATTCACGCATTCTCGTGCCGCAGATGCGCAAGCGCGGCTATTCGCTCGGATTTTCCGCAGCCATTGCGGCGGCATCCTCGGTCATTGCGCCCATCCTGCCGCCGTCGACTTCGCTGATCCTCTATGGCCTGCTCGGCCAGGTGTCGGTGGCGGCGCTGTTCCTGGGCGGCGTGGTGCCGGCGCTCGTCATCGCCGTATCGCTCATGGCGCTTGTTGCGGTGATCTCGCGGATACGTGCCTATGGCTCGATCCAGGAACGCAAGAGCACCTGGGGCGAAAAAGGCCGCGCCTTCATAGACTGCTTCTGGGCGTTGATGATGCCGGTCATCCTGGTCGGCGGCATTCGCACCGGCCTCTTCACCATCACTGAGCTGGCTGCGATGGCGGCGATCTACACGCTGCTGGTCAGCGTGTTCATCTATCGCACCATGTCGCTGGCGGACCTCTGGGACGTGCTCAAGGACACTGCAAAGACCAGCGCGACCGTGTTGATCATCATCGGTGCGTCTGGCGCTTTTTCCTACATCTTCGCCATCGAGCAGGTGCCGCTCAAGATCATCACCTGGCTCAGCACCGTCAGCGACAGCCCCACGGTGATCCTGATGATCGTGTGCCTGGGCCTGACCCTGCTCGGCATGGTCATCGAGGGCGCCGCGGTCATGATCATCGGTGCGCCGATCCTGGTCGGCATCGCCACCCACTTCGGTATCGACCCGGTGCATATGGGCGTGCTGGTCGTGGTGACGCTGACCTTTTCGACCCTGACGCCGCCCGTCGGCATCGTGATGTTCACGGTGTGCTCGATGACGGGGTGTCGGATCGAGACATTCCTCAAGGAAATGCTGCCGTTCTACGCGGTGCTCTTCACCATTCTCGCGCTGCTGGTGATCTTCCCGCAGCTGGTTACCACCCTTCCAACCTGGCTAGGCAGATGAACGAAAAGACCAGTCCCTATATCTATCCCTTCCGTCCCTTCCTGCATCTCAATATTGCTGAGGAAAACGCACGATTTTCCGAGCCGCAGACACTGCCTGTCGAGGGCTATTCCAGTTGGCTCGAACGCTTTGCCCCGGAAATCAACGTCACGCCGGCCGCGACGATCGAGGAAACCATCTTTTCGATCTTCGCCGACGATGCGGTGCGCTTCGGCGAACTGGCCTTCGTGACCGATCTTCGGGAACAGTGGATCGAGCGTATCGCGCGCTTCACAAGCCAGGGCCGGATGCTCGAGATGACCATACTGGGCTTCCCCTACAAGATGCCGGTACCGCTCAAGACCAACCGGAAACTGGCCGATTTCGGTGAAGTGGTGTCGCTGGCCCGGCTCAACCAGATCGGTCGCGCCATTACTCGCGTTTATGCGCCGGGTGCCAGATCGCACGTTTTCACCGAAGGCCCGTTCGGTGCCTTCAACGGCGTCAGTCGCGCCGACTCCGATGTCTATTTCGCCTCGCTCGAGAACCTCCTGGTGCGGTTTGGTCTCAACCAGCATGTGGCGCTGCATGACCTCAACGCGGTGGTGGATGCCAATCCCGATTTCGCCGGTGTCTGGGCGGATACGGCCAAGGATATCGAAAGGCGCCGCGATGCCGGCGACCAGAAGGTGCTCGACGCCATCCGGGATGCGCTGCCGGTGCGCTTCCATAACTTGGCCAATCCCGGCGTCGCCGATCTCGATCTGGCCCGGGCCTATCGCCGCGACCCGGCGGCGCAGGAGCTGATCGACAGCATCCAGCGACGCGCCGAAAGCGGTGTCGTCACCTATCGCGCCTTTCTTGAAGCCCGAGACCGGGTGCAATTGCTCGAGCGCGTCGCGCCGGAGGCACTGGCGATGACAGTGTCGCCGCGGCCCGGCCGGCTCGGCGTGCGGTCCTTGCCGCCTCCAGCACAGATCCTGCCCTATCATGGTGTCACCGTCATCGCCCGCGACGGGCAGGGCATGGATATCAGCTATCTTTGGGACCTGCGTCGTAGCGGCAAGGGCTATACGCCACTGCGTCTCGATGGCGACACCGATCCGGCGCCCTTCGCCTATATCGAGAGCTGAAATGGCTGAAACGACCATTGCCTTCGATCTGGGTGGCACCAAGATCGACATTTGTCGCATGCGCCCGGACGGCAGCTTCGTCTTCCGTGACCGGGTGGCGACAGCAAGCCTCGGGCCGGGCCGACCGGAATTCCTCGACGCTGCATTCGACCTCTTCCAGCGCTATGTCGAGGCGGCAGACAGTAAGATCGGACTGAGCTGGAATGCGCCGGTGCACGAGTCGCGCCTGACGCAAAGCTCGCTGCTCGGCGGCCGTATCGAGGTCGATCTGGGCGACATGTTGCAGCGGCGTTTCGACCGGTCCTACCAGGTCGAAAGCGATGTGCAGGCCATGGCCTTGGGCGAATATCGCTTCGGACAGGGCCATAATGCAGCGCCCCTGGTGGTCGTCAATCTGGGATCAGGATCGGGCTTTGCCTATCACGACGGCAGCGTAATGCGCGGCTATCGCGGCGGGGCAGGGCTCATCAGTCAGGAACGCTTCTTCGTCGAGGAAATCAGCGACTGGCTGATCATGGACCACCTGCTCTCGGGCCGGGGAGTTGCCCTGATCTACGAGCGGCTGTCGGGCCAGCCGCGCACGGCTGTGGACATCAGCGGCTTGGTCGGCAGCGACGCCGCTGCCGCCGAGACCTTCGCCATCATCGGGAAGTATCTGGGCCGCCTCCTCGTCATGCTGGCGCGCCACTTCAATCCCAGGACCTTCGTGCTTTGCGGGTCGGTCGCGCAGGCGGCTACCCATTTCATCGACCTGACCCGTGCTTATGTGCGCGAACATGCCGAGCCCGCCTGCCAGCCCGATGCCATCGTGGTGTCGCAGCTTGAGGCCGCGGCCTGCCGGGGCCTGGTCTAGGTCCTACAATCAATCCACATAAAGAGAGCCATCCCGATGTCTGAAAAGACCAGCGCCTATGTTTTTCCCTTCAAGCCCTTCGCATCGCTGAGCGAAACCAAGGAGACCAGTACCTTCCTGCCGGGCCGCACCGTCGAGGCAGACTATTTCGCACCCATGATCGAGGCCGTCGCGCCCAAGCTCCAGCTCCCCGCGACAGGGTCGCTTCCCGAGCGGCTGCTGCAGTTCTTCGCCGATCCGGCGGTCTGCTTCGGCGATCCGGACTGGATCCTGCAGCTGGGAACCCACTGGAAGGAGCAGTTTGCCTATTTCATCGAGCGCAACGAGCCGATCGGCTTCACCATTCTAGGCTTCCCCTTCAAGGCACCCGTGCCGCTCAAGACCAATCGCAAGCTGCCCGATTTCGGCGAGGTGTCGATGCTTGCGCGCCTGCACCAGATCGGCGCGGCCATTGCCGAAGCCTATGAGCCTGGCGCCATGATCCATGTGTTTGCCGAGGGCTCTTTCCACGAGATGAACGGCATGCCGCGCGCCGACGCCGACGCCTATTTCGTCGCTCTTGAAGAAACGGCTGCGCGGTTTGGATACGATCGCTATGTCAAGCTCCACGATACTAGCCGGATTGCCGACGAGGTGGATGGCTTCCATGCGCTCTGGGACGAGGTGACCAAGGATATCAAGGCCCGTCGCGACAGCGGCGACGCCACGACCGTCGATGCGCTCACCGCTGCCTATCCGGTGACCTTCCATCTCAACGACGTGACTGCCGAAAGCCCCGAGGCTATTCGCCTGGCTTATCTCAACGATCCCGCCGGCGCCGCCTTGCGCCAGAAGCTCGACGCGCGGTCGGCAGAAGGCGTGGTGCGCTATCGCGCATTCCTCGAAGCCCGCGACCGGATCCAGTTGCTCGAGCGCTATGCACCCAAGGCGGTGGCTCTGACCGTTTCGCCCCGCCCGGGACGGATCGGCGTGCGTCCGCTGCCATTGCCGGCCGATGTCCTGCCTTATCACGGCGTACCTGTCTGGAACCGCAAAGAGGGGACGTTGTCGATCATCTATATCTGGGACCTTCGCAGGCAGGGCCTGGAGGTGTCTCCTATTCACCTCAATGAGGATTCAGACGGCACTCCATATCTCTATGAGGTATGATCTCGGAGTTTCCGTCCTTTAGTTCTACATAGTGGATCACGGTGTCAGTCCGCGCAGCTATGCGTTGACCGACACCAATGCGCCAACCAGCCTCCCGCCAAGCGTGGAGGCGCCCATCTCACAGGAACGCACTCATCCGACCAAAATCTTGGAACTCGGTTATGTGTTGGATAAAAGCGCCAGAAGGCGGGTCTCCGAGGTTGCCAACATGGCCAGATACCATGCTGGAAGTGTGTGCTTCCCCCTAACTTACTCAGAACCAGTTGGTCTGCTAGCCGCGCCACAACCGCTATCGCCTGCCATCGAGCGGGACGGCTGCTTTTGGGACGTAGCGGAGGCCTTCCGAACGGCGGGAATGGGGCGCTTCGCCGACCGATTTGAAACAGCAGCCGGCGAAGAGGTTTGAGATCAAATTTCCGTTGCCTCAGAAAGCGATAGCGCGTCGTCGACGTCAACGCCGAGGTAGCGAACCGTGTTCTCAATCTTGCTGTGACCAAGCAGGATCTGAATGGCTCGCAAATTGCCTGTGGCCTTGTAGATGAGCGACGCCTTGGTTCGACGGAGCGAATGGGTGCCATATTCCTCGGGTGCAAGACCTATGGCAGTCACCCACTCGTCCACGAGTCTTGCGTATTGCCGCGTACTGAGGTGGTCGTCGGGATGGACGCGGCTCGGGAATGCGAAGTCATCAACGCTGCCGCCCCGCCGCTCGAGCCAAGCGAGCAAGCTGGCCCTCGTGTCGGCGGTGATCTCAAACTGAACTGGTCTTCCCGTCTTTTGCTGGACCACCATCGACCGAGATCGAATGGTCGGACCAGTCACAAGCGTGCCGATCTTGATCTTCACCAAGTCACAGCCTCGAAGCTTACTGTCGAGCGCAAGGTCGAACAGCGCTCGATCTCGCATTCGACCTTCCCGATCGAGAAAGAAGCGGATCGACCAGATCTGTCTGATTTTCAGAGCGCGTTTGGCGCCGACTTGCCTGCCGGCGTTCCAGGCAGGTCTCCCTGCTGCGGCAGGGTCATATTGTGAGATACCCATTACATTTCTCCTTTGGCCGAAGCGGCCGTGGAAGAAACGATTGTGGCAGGGCCCAAGATGGGGACGACCCCAAAATGGCTGCGGGGCAGGGGGCAGATACCGACCCCACTTCGGCCGTTAGACCGGGCAGGCCAAATCAACGAAAGCCGCCATTGCTGCCGAGGCTTTTGCCAGCTCGCATTGCTCAGATGCCTGCGTCTCAATCCGGCTTGTCGTCGATGGCACTCGGAGCAAACCGAAACTTGGCTCCCGGGTGGCATTGACCGAGGCTTCATCCTCTTCTGGCCAGGGGCTACCGTCACAAGCAGCAGATCATCAACTGAGGTTACTGAACCACGCGGTAAAACGATTGGACGATGCCAGACGGAAAACTGTTGGTCTCAACATGCTCCAGCGCGATGTCACCCGGCAGAGCCCCGAACAGCGGAAGTCCATCCCCTATCAAAACCGGTACCCGACTAATGATCATGTCGTTGATAAGCCCGGCCCGCAAGAACGACTGGATCACTGCGCCACCATCAACGTAGACCCCCCGCCACCCCCGTTCGGCAGCGATGAGCATAGCGTCCCGGGGCGTGGCATCGACAATCTCGACCTTGCCCTGAAGCGCTTGAGGAACGTCGCCGTCGGTGAGCGTGTGGCTCAGCACCAGGACTGGTTTGGGATAGAGCCATGGCTCGGTACTCTTTACGGCGTCGAACGAACCACGACCCATAATGATGCCGTCGACTCGTGCCATATGAGCATCATAACCAAGGTCTCCATCCAGTCCCGAAAAACTTGTGAGCCATTCGATATCGCCGTCGGAACGCGCTATGAACCCATCCAGGCTCGTTCCGATAAACACATGACCCGAAACCACTATCGATCTCCATTCCCTCGTCTCGTTGAACGTACGTCGGGTATCCTGTCAGATATTGGCAGCAGTCAGCACACCTCTTCTTGCAGTAGTTATCAAGCAGGCCTTCCTGATGTTGCAGGGGCACATGATTGCAACTGCATTTCTTTCGGCCGACGCGGCCGTCAGAGAACGATCACGGCAAACCAAGCAGCGTCGGAATCCTACCCCATTTCGGTCATTACTCGCTCAAAGCTTTGCTCCTGAAAGCGGTCAGTCCGCTTCGCTGGCGATGAGTGAAATCGATCTTGCGTTGGTGTGCGTTATGTAGGGACGTGGACCGACTGCATTGCCGGTGCTACCACCTTGCCGAGTAACTCGATCGAACGGGCCATGGCGTTAGTTTCGAGCGCCGCCGATGTCATCTGGAAGGCGACGCGCGACAAGCCGCCGAGAACGTCGTCGGCATGGCGCAGTTTGGCTATGACCGTGCCGGGGCTCCCCACGATAAAGGCGCCGTCCGGACCGGTCATCGCGTCGAACTGGGCGCGGTCGGGCGGTGGCCAGCCGCGTTCCTTGGCATATTTGCCGATCATCTGCGCCCAACCGGGATAGAAGCGGTCACGCGCCTCTGCGTCGGTATCGGCAACAAAGCCCATGGCATGAACCGCCACCTGCAACCGGGAGGGATCGTGCCCGGCCTGTTCCCCGGCCTTGCGATAGAGCTCGACCAGCGGGGCGAAACGTTCGAAGCTGCCGCCGATAATCGCGATCATCAGCGGCAGGCCGAGCGCTCCGGCCCGCGCGAAAGATTGCGGCGTGCCACCGACGCCAGCCCAGATCGGCATCCTTTCCTGATGGGGGCGCGGAAAAACGCCCTGTCCACTGAGCGCGGGACGAAAGCGGCCCTTCCAGGTTGGATAGGTGGTCCCGCGCAAAAGCAGCAGCAGTTCGAGTTTCTCGGCGAACAATTCGTCATAGTCGGTCATGGCGTGACCAAACAGCGGAAAGGCCTCGACCGACGAGCCGCGCCCGGCGACGATTTCGGCCCGTCCGCGGGAAAGCAGATCAAGCGTCGCGAAATTCTGGAACACCCGGACCGGATCGTCGGCGCTCAAGACGGTCACAGCGCTGGTCAGCCGGATCCGGCTGGTGCGCGCCGCCGCAGCCGCCAGGATCATTGCCGGCGCGGAATCAAGGAATTCTGCGCGATGGTGCTCGCCAATGCCAAAGAAATCGAGTCCGACTTCTTCTGCCAGCTCGATCTCGTCGAGCAGGCTGGCCATCCGGTCAGTCGCTGATGGAATGGCGCCGGTGGTGGCGTCGGGGAATAGCGCGGCGAAGCTGTGAATGCCGATCTTCATGCGGGCTCCTTGTCGTCAATTTCCTGGCGGAGCAGGTGTTCGAGCTCGGTTGCGGCGACATTGGCGCCAAAGGCGGACATGCCAGGCTGCAGCCTGATGCCATCGCGCAGCGCGCCAGCGTGAACGGCGTCAAAACCGAGTGCATCGACGAGACCGGCGACCGCCGCGACATCGGACGGGTCATTGCCAGCGATGGCGATCGCCTTTCGGTTGGGCGTTCCGTGGGGGCGGGCCTGCTCGTCGAGATCGTGATAGCCCATGTGATTGAACCCCTTCACCACGCGGGAGCTCGGCAGGAAATCCTGCACGATCTGGGTGGTGGAGCGTTGCGGATCGTTGAGGTCCGCCCTCTCGCCATCGGTCTCCCACCAGTAATTCATGGCGTCGATGACGAGCTTGTCCGCCAGCGCGGCGACGGGAAGGTCCTGATACTTGCCGAGTGGCAGGGCCAGGATGACGAGGTCGGCCCTTTGCGCAGCCTCTGCAGACCAGGCAGGGACGGCACCGGGCACGAGGACCTCGATGGTCAGCGCAATTCTGTCGGGATCGCCCGATCCCGCAATGAGCACCCGATAGCCGGCCGCGACGGCGAGCCTGGCCAGAACCACACCAACCTTGCCCGCACCCAGAATGCCGATGGTCTTCACTGTGCTGTGGGTCATCTATTGTTGTGCTGCCGTTGTCCGGTCGGCGAGGATTTCCCTCACGCGCGGTATGACCCTCGTGCCGTAAAGCTCGACGGCCTTGAGGCGGGCGCTGGCGGAAACGGCGCCGGCGGCCGAATAGATGAGATCGAAGCGGCCGACATCGAGCGCTTCGATCGCCAGGGCCATTTTTCGGGCCACGGTTTCGGGCGAGCCGACATAGAGCGAGCCGGTGGCCACATCGGCATCGAATTCTTCCTTGCGCAAAGGTGGCCAACCGCGCAGCGCGCCGATGCGATCGCGGATTTCCCGGTATCCGGGATAGAAAAGTTCGCGCGCTTCCTCGTCCGTCTCGGCGACGAATCCGGGCGAATGCATGCCAACGGGCACAGCCGTGGTGCCGAACTGTTCGCAGGCGCGGCGGTAGAGGTCGACATAGGGTGCAAAACGCGCCGGCTGGCCGCCGATAATGGCCAGCATGAGCCCGAAGCCATATTTGGCCGTGCGGATCACCGATTGCGGCGAGCCACCGACACCCACCCATGTGGTCAGCCGCCCGGACTCGGTCTTGGGGAACACATCGGCCTCATTCAGGGCCGCTCGTGTCGTGCCGGTCCAGGAGACCGGCTTTTCATCGAGCAGCTGGTTGAACAGATCGATCTTTTCCTCGAACAGGATGTCGTAGTCCTTGAGGTCGAAGCCGAACAGCGGGAAGGATTCGGTGAAGGAGCCCCGGCCGAGAATGACTTCGGCCCGACCATTGGACAGGGCATCGACAGTGGCGAAGCGTTGGAACACCCGCACGGGATCATCCGAACTCAAAACCGTCACGCCCGAAGCAAGCCGAATGCGCGATGTCCGCGTGGCAATGCCGGCCAGCACGGTCTCTGGGCTCGAGATCGCATATTCGGGCCGGTGATGCTCGCCCAGCGACACCACGTCTATCCCGATCTGGTCGGCCAGGATTGCTTCTTCGACCGTGGCGCGTATGGCCTCTGCATGGGATACGATCGCGCCATGGTCGTCCCGCGGCAGGTCGCCGAAGGAATCTATTCCAAACTCAATGCTCATCGACAAATCCTATGGTGCCGCGTCAGGCTGCTGGCGCGTGTCGAGTTCGAGGCGCAGCGCCTCGAACCAATAGTCGGTCTTGCGCCCTTGCTGCCTGCCGTCCTTCTCCCAAAGGTCATAGGCCCGCTGGCGTACGCGCTGCTGGAAATCGAGATCGACGAATTTCTCGGTGTCTTCATACATGGCTGGCCCTCACGCCCGTGATCGCTGCAGCACGTCCTGCCATTCCGGATGCCGGTTGATCTGCGCCTTGGCAAAGGGGCAGAGCGGCAGGATGGACACCCCGTCCCGGCGCGCATCCTCGACCGCCTGTCGCACCAGACGTTCACCCACCTTGCGGCCACGCAGGACTTCGGGCACGCCGGTATGGTCGATGATGATGAGTTCGGGACTGATCCGGCTATAGGTCATCTCCGCCTCGACGCCGTCGATGACGAGCCGATAGCGGCCCTTGGTGGGGGCATCCTGCCGTTCGACGACGCCCTCTTCGGGGGCCGTCGCCACGTGGTGCTGACCAGCATCGTGGCTGCGCACCTGCCGGGGGCGCCCGGGTCCGCATTCGAGCAGGTCGCGATCCCAGTGCCCGAGATCGGCCGCAGCTTCATAGGTCGAACTGAGAAAGGCCGTGAGAGCCGCGTCCGGATCGGCGGCGGACTGTACGGCGGTATAGGGGAGGATGAATTCGCCCAGCGCCTCGTGCCAGAAGGCGCCGCCGGGCTGCACCGGAGCTGCCTTGAAGCCCTGTGGCGCTGGATAGGCATAGGCGTAGAAAGCAGGGTAGTCGAGGCCCCCGCCACCGGGCCAGAAGCCGACCGAGGCCACCTCGCGGTCATAGGCTTCCTGGGCCACTTCAAGCGGCAGCGCCGGCACGCCGCCGGGATGCAGTGGCGCGCGGCGGCCGGAAAAGCGGGTGACCGCCAGATCGAAACTGCCCCAGAACAGGTGAACCGGGCTGGATTTGCCGAGAAAGGCCGTGCGGAACCGGCCGAACACCCGGTCTATGGCCACCAGGGCCGCGTGGAAGCGCTCGACAGCTGCCCGGTCATAGGGGCGGTCACGATGATCCTCCAAAAAAGGGACCGGATTGGGCACCTCGTTGGGCTCACTGTTGAAGGTTGGCGTGCCGCCCAGTTCAGTCACAAGCGCAATGAAGCGGGCATGAAAAGCGGCGACCGTCATGGCCTTGAGTGCGAACGATGCACGATGGCCATTGCCGCAGGTGCCGACGACCTGATGGTTCTTGAAGTCGAACAGGATTTCGATGCCCGGCCCGTCGGGAATGGGCGAGGAAGCGAGACCCATGGGCGTGACATAGAAAGTCGCGTGCCAGGAGTGGTTGAGCCAGGGTGTGTGAGCGAGCCGGTATTTTCCGGCGATCTGGAGATAGAGATGCAGCGCCGAGCAGGTGTCGCGCCAGCCGAGATAGTCGAGTTGAGGCCAGTTGGTCATGATCGTCCTGTGCTTGATTTCTTTTGGCTTCCTGCCGCGATCAATCGGGCAGAGGGATGAATTCGTTGCGGTCATCGACCGGCAGGTCGAAAAGGCCTTGCCCCCATTTCTGGGCGCGCCACTCGGCCTTGGCCTGCTCGATCCGTTCCTGCGATGAGGCGACGAAGTTCCACCAGATGTAGCGGGGACCATTGAACGTCGCGCCACCGAGGATCATGACCCTGGCGCCGTGCTCGCCGGCAACCACGGTGATCCTGTCACCGGGCCGAAACACCATCATCTGCGGCGCCTGAAATTCCTGGCCCGCAACGGAGATCGAACCCTCGACGATATAGATGCCGCGATCTTCGTGATTGTCGGGCATTGGCAGGCGGCTGAGGCCGGCCAGTTGCACGTCGGCATAGAATGCCTCTGAGAAGAGGGTCGCTGGCGCGGCCTGGCCATAGGCCTCGCCCAGGATCAGTCGCACAGAAACGCCCTTGTCCTGCAGTACGGGCAGCGCTGCCTTGCCATGGTGTTCGAAGGTCGGCGCCATTTCTTCGTGCGTGTCGGGGAGAGCCAGCCAGGTCTGGATGCCAAAGAGACTATTGGGTCCGCGGCGCGCCGCTGCCGTTGTTCGTTCGGAATGGGAAACGCCGCGTCCGGCGACCATCCAGTTGAGTTCGCCCGGTCGGATGACCTGGTCGGCGCCGGTGCTGTCGCGGTGGTGGAAGTCGCCCTGGAAGAGATAGGTTACGGTGCCGAGCCCGGTATGCGGGTGCGGCCGCACATCAATCCCCTGGCCGGTCAGCAATTCTGCCGGCCCTGCCTGGTCGAAAAAAATGAATGGTCCCACCATCTGGCGCTGTGGGGAGGGCAGGGCCCGGCGGACCTCGAAACCGCCAATGTCCCGGCTGCGTGGGATGATCAGCGTCTCGATCGCATCGGCGCCGACATCGTCCGGATCGCCCGGTTGCAGGGATGGATTCCAACTCACGCGCCACGCTCCCCGTCCTGTTCACTGAAGGGATAGTTAGGCATGTGGGTCCTGGCACGGCTAGGCGCATGGGCCGACTTACTGTGTCGCGGAAAGTGGAACGCTGCGGCTAGGGTCCGCCGAAATGCTCGACCAGGATTTCGATCAGCGCCTTGATCTTGCGGGTGGGGAACTGGCTGGGCGGGCGCACGACATAGACACCGGCCACGGGCGGAGGGTAGGGCGCGAGGATGGGCACGAGTTCGCCGGTGGCGATATGCTCATCCACCAGGCAGTCCGGCAGCCAGGCAATGCCGATCCCGGCAATGGCGGCCGAGACCAGCGCTGTGCCGTTATCGGCCTTGAACCGCCCCTGCGGCTGGATGGTGATGACCTTGTCGCCATCGCTCAGCTGCCAGGGTTCGACGCCCTGCATCAGGGCTTCGTGCCCAAGCAAGTCATCGGGGGTTTGCGGCGCGCCATGAGCCGCAACATAGTCCGGGCTCGCCACCAGTTTGCCGAAGAAGGGGCCAACCCGCCTGACAATCAGATTTGAATCAGGGAGATATCCAACGCGAATGGCGCAATCGAAGCCTTCCGCGATCAGGTCGACGAAGCGATCGCTGTAGGACGTATGGATGTGAAGGAGTGGATGGCGTTTCGCAAGTTCGGCCAGCACGGGCGCAAACTGTGACGGACCGACCGAGAGTGGCGCGGCGATGCGCAGCCGCCCTTTAAGCTCGCCGGAGGGGGAAATGATATCTCTGGCTGTCTCGATTTCGGCGACGACCCTGGCGGCGTGATCGCGAAAAGCGGCGCCCGCTTCCGTCAGTGCCGCGCCTCGCGTGGTTCGGGCCAGCAGCTGTTCGCCCAGCTCGGCCTCGAGCCGGGCCAGGCGCCGGCTGACGATGGACTTCGAGATCCCCAGGCGCCGCGCGGCTGGAGTGATCCCGCCGGCATCGGCGACCTCCACGAAGGTCTGCAATTCTTCGATATCCATGCAGTGTTCCCACAAACGCGACACAGCTGCGCCCCAGGCGGCACTATCGCAACATGTCATGGAACTGCAAGAGATCAGCGGTCTTTGCCTCCGGAGTACAAGGGACGCGCAATGACCAGACAGATTTCCCAGACACCCGGCTGGCCGGAAGTCGCGGCCGGCCTCGCCGGCATCGCCATTTTCGGCATAGGCCTCGCCTTGCTCGTGGTGAGGTTGCCGCTCGATCCCGTCGTCCTCGGGCTGATCATGACCGCCCTGTCGGGCATTGGTGGTCTGGCCGGATTTTTACTGGCCTTTGGCCTCCGTATCCGGGCTTGGGCTCCGTTCGGCATCAGGCGAACTACGCTGAAATGGCTGCTGATCGGTGTTTGGGCCGGCCTCTTCACCTTCATCGCCAAGAGCCTGTCGATCCTAGCCTACACCACGCTGACCGGGGATAATTCCAACATCCAAGAAGTCTATGCCCAGGGCGGCAGTGGCGGGATGTGGACACTTATTCTGGCGACGCTGCTGCTGTCGGTGCTGACGCCGCTGGGCGAAGAATTCCTGTTTCGCGGCGTGGTGACCAGTGCCCTGCTGAAATATGGGCCATGGATCGGCGTCAGCGGCGGCGCCCTTGTGTTTGCCCTGTTCCACGGCATCAATCCGGTTTTTCCGGCCGCCATCGTCACGGGTCTGGTCGCTGGCGAAATCTTCCGCCGCAGCGGCTCAATCTGGCCTGCCGTTGTGGTGCATTCCGTGGTGAACCTGCCGACCGTACCGGTCATGGTCTTCGCAGGCGTGGCGCAATGACGAAGAACCCTAGGTCAAGAGAAAGACGAGCTTTTGTCGCCGACACCCTGGCGCTGCTACTATTTTTCACGGCGACCGGCATAATCAACGAGCGCTTCATAGCAAGCATGAGTTGGGAACAGGTGTTTCAGGCACGCTTGATCGGAGCCCTGCTCATGGTGCCCGTTGCAAGGCCGTATGGCCTGTGGCGCGACTGGATGATGGGGCATGCCAGATCGACGCGGCGGTCGAAGCTGCTTTGGGACAGCCTGGCGCTTCTGACATTTCAGGTGCCGATCTATGCCGCCATAATCGCGGCAAGCGGCGCAAGCGGCAGCGATCTGGTCCGCGGCATAATCGGGGCGGCCGTGATGATGCTGGTACTGGGGCGGCCCTATGGCGCCTTTCTCAACGTCGTGCGATCGGCATTTGGGCTTGAGCCTGGCGGGAACAGGCCAATGTCTTTGAACTCGTGAGGGCACCCGGATGCGGAGCGCTGCCGCCTCAAGACATCAACGTTCCAAGCCTTTATTTTCGTCGCTCAACAAGCCATCCGAACGTGTGAATCGCAGGTCTCCTCGCGACCCCATTGCGGCCTTCCACAGACCATTCCGGCGATCTGGAAAGCTGCCATTAGTTACGCAGTGCGGCAAAGCAACATCATCTGGTCGAAGAGGAGAAGTCGATCTTTTCCATCCTCGTGGCCAACAAGCAACGCGGGCCCGCTGATTAAACTGAATAGGTCTTATCACCGTTCGCCAGACCATGAATCGAAAGCTTCGCGCACGATCACCTCAACCTCCATGCTCTTGAATGCATCACTTGGCCCGACGAAACTGCCGGAGGCGGGTACTGCCTGGAATATGCCACGGGCAACGGTGGTGGGTATAAGACCGGCACCGCCCATGGTGCCATTTGTGGGATCAAACGCAATCCAGCCTGGTCCAGGAACGAAGATCTCCGCCCATGCGTGTGTCGCACCGGTCCCCACCGTTCTGGGCTCGAGTGGTAGAAGGTATCCCGAAACGATGCGAGCGCCAAAACCCAAAACACGCGCCGACTCCACCAGCAGTATGCTCAGATCGCGGCACGATCCCCATCCGCGCAACAACGTGTGTACCGGCGACTGCGTGCCTGCATCCTCGCGACTCTGGTACGCTATCTGACGGTTCACCCCGAGATTGAGGTCTTTGAGGAGGGACAATGTATCTGTTGACGAGGATGCGATGAAACTGCGCGCCCATTGGGGTAATTTGCCCTTTTCATCTTCATATTGAGGCACTGTAAGGGCGCCAAGATCAATCCAATCTCCCTCTGCATAGTTGAAGGGATAAGCGATCGCCGAGACGTCGATGTCGAATACTGGCCATGAGCTTGCATAAAGCTCAACCGTCGCAGTACTTTCGATTGTGAGGCGATCGGTCGTCACCGCAAAGCTCGCCACTGCGATTTCATTGCCGAACACGTCCTTCGACCAGCTTATGGCGGCATGGGGAACACAAGCGATTTCATGCCGCAGCAGCTTAAGCTCCTGTCCCTCGCGTGGTCTCAACTGCAAGCGGTGCGGCAAAAGTTGAACCGGCTTTGAGTAACGGTATACGGTTCTATGGAGGAGACTAAGCGTGAGCATAATCTAGAACCTCCGCAGATCTTGGCAGCCTGCCAATGACCTCCATCAAGATGAAGGTGGGGTCGCAGCCCGCGTCAACGCGCTGATCCTGGAGGGAATACACAGTTGACCGGGGGAACATATCATCGCTTGATTGCCACTGAGAAAGCGCTTTCAGCTTCTGCAAAATCAGTCTTCGAGGCGCTGCTGGGCGACAGGTCGAATTCATCAACGACGCGATCGATAATCTCCCTCTGCGACCGCACTCTGTAAAGAAGCGGTCCTCCTTCATGGGGCAAGCAAGAGATCACTTCACAAGGACCTGAAGGTCTAATGCTTTGCCGGGGAGACGCTCGAAGTTCAAGCATCTGGCCAGTCTTGAAACGGTGCAGCATGAAACCATCCTTGTTATTGCAGGCCGCGGCGGCGCCATAAGCAAATTGCTGGCAGTGGTATCCAACCGTATGGCATGGGGATACGAACGGCACGTTGAAGGAGGTGGCGACACCGTTTATTGTCCGGTGTGCTCGCTCAGACATGTAGCCGGCAGACGAGATGGCTCTTCAGCCTAGGACTGCTAACGGGCCATTTGTAAATCGGAAGAAGCATGAGCCGAAAGCTCAATGAATTCGTCGCCTAGGGGTAGAGACGATCCTCGCAGTGTCTCCGCCAATTAAGTTCAATTGAAGGCATAGGAGGACTGTGGCGGGGCCTGGATAAAACCTGCGGTCTCAGGTCACTCTATGGTCAAAAAATCGGAGTCGTTGGCATAGCGGCCTTATATAGGCCTGCATTGGTGCCTAAATAGAATGATGCGTTTCATACGCCTTCGGCCTCAGGCTTTGCCCAGTTCCATCGGATCATGAACGTTGTGTCCCGCGGCACTCGATCGCGCGTGCTTCAGCCAGGCAATGGTCATGACAAATTACAACGCTCCTGCCGAACTTTATCCAGGTCGGAACCATAAGGCGGGCCGTGCATCTCGATACCAACGTTTTCCGTCTTTGGCGGAGGCCGTTCAATACACGATGGAAGAGCTACCGCAGAGCTTACAACCGAGTTCGCTGCTTGAAGCTGACGAAATGCGCTACGACGGAGCAGCTATACGCAGCCTTTATTTCTCCGAAGACTATCCATTGCGGCGTGCCATTGTAGGTCCCACCACGCAAGGAAAGTGCTCATGAAGCCCGAGCGCTTGCGGACTTGCCTTGAGACCATTCGATGGGCTCCAACAACCTTAGCCCAATGCTTGGAAATAAACACCCGCTTGGTGGAGGAGTGGGCCGATGGAACGACCGCGATACCGATCAGCGTGGCCTCCTGGGTGGAAGCACTCTGTTTCACACACGAAGCTTCTGATCTCATGCGACCTGCTGTGTTGGAAGGCATTCGCCACAGTTCAAGAAAAACAAATCGTCCCGAGCATATCCCAGCCTATTCGTATGGCCTCCTACGCCGAATCCATGCAGGACCTGTAGCGCTTCGCTCGTTGTTCGGAACTGATGACGAAGCTGCAGTGTTCTTTCTGGTTTCGCGAGGCTTGGCGGAGCGGGACGCTGACCAACTCGTCATAACACCAGTTGGTTCTGCTCTTGGCGAAATATCGGAACCTCCTGCCAATTCTTAGGGATGGATGCTCAACGGCAGTTGACCCGTTTGCATTGCCCCAATTCTGGAAGAATATCTGAAGCAGCGTTGCGCTAATTTGCGAGAACATGATGTTGATGGCGGTCTAGGCATCGCAGAGGCGCGAAGCCAACCCGTCAAATCTTGCTATAGAATGTCGTGGTCGTCGAAAAGCCGATCGCGTCCACGGTTATGACGTGTGCTCGTAGGCGCCGCACCTCTCCAATCGTGTGGAGTTACTCACTCAGCGCCTTCAGTGCAGCCGCCTTTGGGGTAGCGGCCGTAATCTTAAAGACTTCGGATTGCTGCGGCCGCCCCATTGGATCGGTATTATAGGATTCAACAATATATTCGCAATGTTCTGCCATAGGGTTCTCCAGATCGATAAACTAGCACTACTGTCGAAGGACAGTCAGCAATTAGTGCAGTGGAGGATATAAATGGGAACATACCCTTCACGTTGTCGCCTTGATAAGAACACTGTTCTTTGCGATAAGATCACCATACGTTTTCAGCCCAAGTCGGCTGCCTCTCCCGGTGAGAACCGGGCTTTGGCCCTCTGATCCACTTTGCGAACGTTTTCGATCCCATCTGCATGTCGCGGCTGGGAAACCGCTCGCTTTGCTTTGGCTCCGAGCTTCAAGGAACTACCCATATGTCCAGAGAAAATGGCACTGTAAAATTCTATAACGCCACTAAAGGCTTCGGCTTCATTACGCCAGAAAATGGTGGCAAGGACCACTTCGTGCATGTCTCCGCCATCCAGAATTCTGGTGTCGATGGTCTCTATGAGAATGACAAGCTGAGCTATGATGTTGAGACAGGCCGAGATGGCCGAGAATCCGCGATCAACCTGATCTTGGCAAAGTAACTGCATCCCCAAGGCCGCCTCAGGGCGGCCTTAAGCTTTTCGGGCGATTCCAAACATGAAGCCTCACACCACCGCCCTGGAGCGGGCGTTCGAACTCGCTCGAAGCGGCAAGTTCGCCAATGTGACTGACGTCAAAGCCGCCGTTTCCAGGGAAGGATACGTTGTCAGCCAATTGCAAGGACCGCTTCTTCTTCGCCAGCTGCGTGCCGCCATGCGGAAGTAAATCGAAGTGCGTTAGGTTCGGCTGAATACATTCGCTTCTGACAACAACCGGCTATCGTCATTTTGCGGAACGTAGAGCCAACCTCCACTTTCTTCGGTAGGTGTCATGGGCGAACTTAGCGCCTCCCACTCTCTCTTTTTTACCTATCGTGGAGCGCTGAATCGGGGCCCTGACCCTCTCAGGCTGTCATCTCTCGGATTGCAGATGCAATTTCCCTAGCCAAATAGGGTTTGCTAAAAAAGCGGCTCTCTGCCGGGATGTCGTCGAGCTGCACGCGTCGATGACCCGATGCCACAATGATTTTGATTGGCGGCCAGCGCTTCCTCACCGCAGCCGCTAACTTCAAACCGTCCATCGATCCGGGCATATCAACATCGGTAAAGACGACGTGAATATCGAGGTTGGCCATCAGCATGTTTATCGCCTCGTCGGCATGCGCGGCTTCCAGCACTTTGAAACCAAGATCTTGTAGTTGGTCCGATATGTCCATGCGGACTAGGGGCTCGTCCTCAACGACGAGCACAGTGATGAGAGTAAGCATAAGAACTTCCGTTGGCTGGTGGTGCCAGCGGACGCATGACTGACATCAAGCGCCAACGGACGACAATGATTATGGCTCCAATCCGTGTTGATCACGATAGGGTTCGCGACAATCCAGGGGATAAGAGCTATAAGTCGTTGACTGAAGTTAGTGGGATGCCATGGCGCACGAGTTTCAAGCCGACATCGACGCAGTGCAAAAGATCGCGTCTGTACCGACAATCCTGGACGTCGTCTGCCGGTCGACCGGAATGGGGTTTGCGGCGGTGGCGCGGGTGACGGAAGGCCGGTGGGTTGCTTGCCAGGTGCTCGACAACATTCACTTCGGTCTGCCTCCAGGCGGCGAGCTCAAGGTCGAGACTACTCTTTGCCACGAAATTCGGCAGCATCGCCAAGTCGTGGCAATCGACAACGTGGCCGAGGATGCGATCTACTCCGCCCATCACACCCCTCAGCTGTATGGACTGCAAAGCTACATCTCGGCGCCAATCGTGCTGCCGGACGGCAGTTTTTTGGCACTTTGTGCGCCATCGATCCTAAACCGCGCTCGGTCAACAACCCGCAAATCATCGGCACCTTTACGCTCTTTGCGGAGCTGATCGCTTATCATTTGGATGCCGAAGACCGCCTCGATGCGGCCGAGTTGAAAGCGACGGGTCAGCAAGCGACATCGGACCTAGGCGAGCAGTTCATCGCGGTGCTCGGACACGATCTCCGCAATCCGCTCGCCTCGATCGACGCCGGCGCCAGCAAACTTCTCCGCGATGGTGAATGGACCGAGCGCACTCTATCCATCCTTCGGCTCATGAAGAGCAGCGTTCACCGCATGAGCGGTCTGATCGACAACGTGCTCGACCTGACCCGAAGCCGGCTAGGCGGCGGCATCGTGCTTGACCTGGATCCCGACAAACCGCTCTTGCCCACGATCGAACAGGTCGTCGATGAAATCCGGACAGCTAACCCCGACCGACAGATCGAAACGGACCTTGCAATCCCGCAGTCGATCAAGGTCGACCATCATCGCATCGCACAAATGCTCTCCAATCTCTTAGGTAATGCCGTTACGCATGGTGCGGACGATGGCCCAATAAAGGTTATCGGAACGCTGGCTGCTGACGGATCCTTGGAACTGAGTGTCTCCAATCCCGGAAATCCCATCCCACCGGAAATGGTTGACCACCTGTTCAAAGCTTTCCATCGCGGCCAAGTGCGTAACAACGGCGAAGGGCTGGGTCTAGGTCTCTATATCGCGAGTCAGATTGCCGAAGCGCATGGCGGCAAAATCGATGTCGAATCCAATAGCCGCGAGACGCGATTTACGTTCCGTATGTCTCCGAGCTAAACGAGGCTCGTGATACAGGGTCATGGTTGGGCATCTGTAATGGATGCCAGGATCCTAAAGCTGCCAGCCCCAAAATTGCCCCGTGGTTGCTTGGAGTGCTGAGCGCCGCGTCGCTGACGAGAGCCTGCCATGCTGGGGTGCTTCGGCAGCATGGACATGCCGACGAAGCCCCATTCTCAGATCTCTGTAGCCTCAGAGAGTGAAAGTGCGTCGTCTATGTCGACACCGAGATATCTAACGGTGTTCTCAATCTTGCTGTGCCCGAGCAATATTTGGATGGCGCGCAGATTGCCCGTCGCCTTGTAGATGATCGACGCCTTCGTTCGGCGCAGAGAGTGCGTGCCGAATTCTTCAGGCGGAAGACCGATGGCGATGACCCATTCGTCAACGAGCCTGGCATATTGCCTTGTGCTGAGATGACCAGCTGGATTGACGCGGCTCGGAAAGGCGAAATCGTCGATGGTGCCTCCGCGACGCTCCAGCCAAGCCAGAAGGCTCGCTCTGGCGTCAGCGGTGATTTCGAACTGGACAGGTCGACCTGTCTTTTGCTGAACCACCATTGATCGTGAGCGGATCGATGATCCTGCCACCAACGTGCCGATCTTGATCTTCACCAGGTCACAGCCTCGAAGTTTGCTGTCCAGGGCGAGATCGAAAAGAGCGCGATCTCTCAGTCTTCGTTCACGGTCGAGGAAGAAGCGGATCGACCAAACTTGTTTGATTTTGAGGGCGCGTTTTGCGCCCACCTGCTTGCCGGCATTCCATGCCGGTCTTCCTGCCGCGGCAGGATCATATTGCGAGATACCCATTACATTTCTCCTGTGGCCGAAGCGGCCTCAGGAGAAATGCTGGAAGCGCCACCAAGGCGACAAAACGCAATGCGTTGCGACAGGGCAGGAGGCTAACGACCCCATTTCAGTCATTGGGGCGTTAGCGAGAATATCCTGAAACCGGACCCTTCCTCAGGCGTGCCAGGTTATGACGGTCAGCAGCAACCTCCTGCGTCCCCGGACGATGCGCAGCATGAGGTTGCGACCGCCTTATCAGCGCGATGACGTGGTTTGCAGATCGCAGCGCGAACCCCAAGCGTCAACACAGCTCGATCGGAGGTGATCGCTAGGTTCGCCACGTCGAAAACACGCATCGCTTCGCCCGGCTTCCCGATCTCGATTGTCAATCTGGCGTCGTGGTCGAGACGCACCTTCTTGTCGACCTGGGCCAGGATCGCCGCGAACTTTCCGGCGGTCATCTGTGGCCTTCCTTTAGACGGAATGTCCTCCACCTGCAGCACCGTCTCCTGCCAGGCGTCGGGATTGCCGCCGCAATCAAGGGTAACGAAAGAACCGGCCTTCACCTCGGTGACATGGTAGCCCGACTGCACCTCCCGGTCGCCGTAAATGATCGCCAGGGTCTTCTCGCTGTGGTCTGCGAGCCCCGCGAGGATGGCGCCAAGCGTGGATTCCGCTTCGATATAAGGGGCAGTTGCGTGCGCGTTCATGTTGGACTATCCATTGTTTCAACATTCATTGAGATATTGAGATGAAACTCGAAGAACCGCAAGCCCTGAACGCATTCGGCGCCCTCAGCCAGGAAACCCGGTTGAGAATGGTGCGCGTCCTGGTGCAGGCAGGACCCGAGGGCATGGCGGCAGGCGCCGTCGGCGAGGCCGTTGATGCTTCCTCGTCCAGCGCCTCGTTCCATCTTTCCCACCTGGAACGCGCTGGCCTGATCCAGTCCCGGCGCGAGAGTCGGTCAATCATCTACAGCGCCAATTTCGAGGGCCTCGCGGGTCTGGTCGAGTTCCTCATGCGCGACTGCTGCTCGGGCCATCCGGAAGTTTGCCTGCCCGCCGCAAGCGTCGCCGCTGAATGCTGCACGCCCGCCAACGCCAAGGAGACCGCCTGTGCCTGCTGATCACGTCTACAACGTCCTGTTCCTATGCACCGGGAACTCTGCCCGCTCGATCCTGGGTGAGGCCCTGATCAATCATGTCGGCAATGGTCGTTTCCGCGGCTTTTCTGCCGGATCGACGCCCAGAGGCCAAGTGCATCCGATGACCTTGCAGACCCTTCGGACTACAGGCATTTCCATAGACGGACTGCGGTCCAAGCCTTGGGACGAATTCGCTACCCCCGACGCCCCAAAGATGGACTTCGTCTTCACGGTCTGTGACAACGTGGCCGGCGAAGCCTGCCCTGTCTGGCCCGGCCAGCCCATGACTGCACACTGGGGTATCGAAGATCCCGCCGCGGTCGCAGGCCCCGAATTCAAGCAGCAGGCAGCTTTCGAAGACGCGCTGACTTATCTCCGCAATCGCGTGGCCGCCTTCATGAGCCTGCCGCTCGAAAGCATCGACCGCATGGCACTGACCTCGAAGCTCCGCGGTATCGGCGCCATGGAAGGCAGCACCTCGAAGTCCGCCGGGGCCGCATGATCGACTTATCCCGCCGCCTGGTGGCCGAAACTCTCGGCACCGGGCTGCTGGTCGCGACAGTTGTGGGTTCCGGCATCATGGCCGAGACCCTCACCACCGATGTCGCGCTGGCATTACTCGCCAACACCATCGCTACCGGCGCCATTCTCGTCGTGTTGATCAGCACGCTGGGGCCAATCTCTGGTGCGCATTTCAACCCGGCTGTCACCGCGGTGTTCGCCTTGCGGCGCGAGCTGTCCTGGCGCGACGCCGGCGCTTATGTCATCGCCCAGGTCGTTGGTGGAGCCCTCGGGTCATTCGTAGCCCACGCCATGTTCGCGCAGCCCATCCTCCAGCTCTCGAGCAAGGTTCGCACCGGCGAAGCGCAATGGCTCTCTGAAGGGGTAGCAACCTTCGGTCTCGTGGCAGTGATCCTCGCGGGCATTCGGTTCGAGCGCAAATCGGTGCCGGTGCTCGTTGGCCTCTACATCACCGCGGCCTATTGGTTCACGGCGTCCACGTCCTTCGCAAACCCTGCGGTCGCGATCGCTCGTGCCTTCAGCGACACCTTCGCCGGCATTCGTCCAATCGATCTGATCGGTTTTATCCCAGCCCAACTCGTCGGTGCGTTGTTGGCAGCGGCCTTGATGTCCTGGCTGCTCGCCGGCCCCGGCGGCAGCAATCTCCCCATAAATCCAGAGGATCGCTCGTGAGCGTCACAATCTACCACAACCCCAGCTGCGGCACGTCTCGCAACACCCTGGAAATGATCCGGCAGTCCGGCGTCGAGCCGACTGTCATCGAATATCTCGTGACGCCACCAGATCGCGCCACAGTCATCAAGCTCATTGTCGATGCGGGGCTGACGGTGCGTCAGGCGCTGCGCCAGAAGGACACTCCATTTGACGCTCTGGCGCTAGGAGATCCGGACAAGTCCGACGACGAGCTGCTCGACGCGATCGTTCAGCACCCGATCTTGCTCAATCGTCCCTTCGTCGTGACGCCCCTGGGCACCAAACTCTGCCGACCATCTGAAGTGGTCCTCGATATCCTCGAAAACCCCAATATCGGCCCCTTCACCAAGGAGGATGGCGAGGTCGTTATCGACGCCGAAGGAAAGCGTATTGTCTGATCTACCCAATATCGTGCCGGCCGCATTCGAGGTTCCGGACTTTACCCGCCTTGTTCCCTCAGCACCCACGCACAAGCCGCGCATCCTGATGTTGTACGGTTCTCTGCGGGAGCGGTCCTATTCGAGACTTCTGACCTTTGAGGCTCAGCGTCTCCTTGAGAGCTTCGGCGCTGAGGTGCGCGTTTTTCACGCCAACGGCCTACCGCTACCGAATGACGCTCCCGATGATCACCCTAAGGTCCAGGAGCTCCGGGAGGCCATGCTGTGGTCAGAGGGTCAGGTTTGGACCAGTCCCGAGCGCCATGGCGCCATGTCGGCGGTTCTGAAATCTCAGATCGACTGGATTCCGCTGCCTGGCGGCGCCATCCGGCCGACGCAGGGGCGCACACTGGCGCTGATGCAGGTCTCTGGCGGGTCGCAGAGCTTTAATGCTCTCAACCAGATGCGCATCCTCGGCCGCTGGATGCGGATGGTCACCATCCCCAATCAGTCCAGCGTCGCCAAGGCGTGGCAAGAATTTGACGAAGCAGGCAGGATGAAGCCATCGAGCTTCTATGATCGCGTCGTCGACGTGATGGAGGAGCTGGTCAAGTTCACGCTGATCAATCGCAGCGTCGCGGGCTACCTCACGTCCCGGTACAGCGAGCGCAAGGAAGACGTCGCCAAGCTCGATGAGCGGGTCAGCCTCAAGGCGATCTGATGAAGGAAACCTCAGTGATGCCAGGTCGAGCAATCAAGTCTCTGTAATCAGATCGTCATTTCACGCTGGCTAATAGCCCGAAAACCCAGGAGAGAGTCGGCCTCCGCCGCTCTTAGCATCATGACAGACTTAGCTGCTCCGGCGCCGGTCTCGGGAAAATCCTGGTTCATAACCGGGCTCGGCGTAGCTCAGATCGCCTCCTGGGGCTCGCTCTACTATTCGTTTCCCCTCATTGCGACAGCGATGGAAACCGATCTCGGTTGGGACAAGACCTTGATCTACGGCTCCGCCACTCTGGGTGCGCTTCTGTCCGCCATGCTCGCGATCCCGATCGGCCAGGCAATCGACCGGGGTCAGGGGAGGCTGGTCATGGCCGGCGCGTCGGTGCTCGCCGGCCTGCTGCTGGTGCTTTGGGCGCTCACCGACAACATCGTCCTTTTCTACATCGGATCGGCCGGCGTGGGCGCACTCCAGGCAGCGACCCTATATGAGCCAGCCTTCGCCGTCGTCGCGCGCAGGGCCGGACCTCTCCATGCTCGCAATGGCATCACCGCGCTGACATTGTGGGGTGGGTTCGCCAGCACTGTCTTTGTGCCGGTGGTTCAGATCCTGCTCGACCAATTCGGCTGGCGTGGCGCGCTCGAGGTTCTGGCCGCCGTCAACATTCTCCTCTGTGCGACGGTCTACTTCTCTGTCATCGATCCATCCCAAGACGCGCCGCGACCGGCGCCGACTGCCGAAAAGGCGTCGAGATCGCATCTCAGCGACGCGATGAAGAACCCCGTGTTCTGGTGGCTCGCCATATCGTTCACAGCCTACACGGCCAGCTTCTCGGCTTTGCTGCTGCACTTTTACCCGATGATGCTCGAGCGCGGCTTCAGCGAATACGCGGTCGTCGCGGCCATGACGATTATCGGCCCAGCGCAGGTGGCAGGGCGCATCTTCATTATGGCGTTTGGCAAGCAGGCGTCCGGACGACGGATTGGCTCCATCGTCGTGATCGGGTTTCCGGTGGCAATGGCGATGTTCGCTTGGGCGCCGGCGGAAATCCTCATCGTTGGTGCCGCAGCTATGGTGTACGGCGCTTCCAATGGCATCATGACGATCGTTCGTGGCATCGCCATTCCCGAAATGGTCAGCCGAGAGAGCTACGGCGCGATCAATGGTGCGCTGGTCGTTCCGATGACGGTGTCCAGAGCTCTCGCTCCGTTGGGCGCAGCGGCTCTCTGGAGCGCTACCGGCAACTATGCCGGCACCATGACATGTGTGGTGGCGCTGTCCGTGTTGATGGTGATCGCATTCTGGCTCGCTGCAGCCACCTCATCGAAGCTCAGGCCAAATTGACAGAACTCATGGGCGCTTGAACGTGGTCTGCCGAGGGACCTCGCTCAATGTGATGTAGCTAGCTTGGCGTGCTCGGCCGCGATTGCATCGTGAAGTCTACGTCCGACCCCATCTCGGTCATTCCATCGCTGACGCAGACGACCTACAATCAGACATTATCGCCGCCCGATTGCGATCCGGCTGAAGCTCCTTCTATCCTGCTGTCTTGCCGAACGTCCGGGCGGAGTCGACCTAGTGCCGAGGAGCAAGGATGACGTCTGGCTCCGTCAAGATAAACGCCATCTCCTGCATAATGGCGTTGAGAGCGTCCGCGATCTCGATAGCTTCCTCCGATGGAATTGCCGGATCTGAAACAAGGCGGTCCAATTCCCCGTTCAGCTCGACAAGGGCGAGTTTTAGGACCTGAAGGGCTTCGGAGTAGGCCGCGAGCTCTGGGCGCATCAGAACTCGCTCCAGTTATCTCCTACAGCCTTTCCGGCACGAGCAGCGACACGCTTAGGGCGCTCGCGAATTGCCGGTGAGCGCGGTTCTGCCTTTGAATTGGTGAGCCTGAATTTATCGACGATCTGATCGAGCTGCCGGGCCTGAGACTCGGTCTGTTCGATCGCGGCATTGGTTTGTTCGACGAGGGCCGCGTTGTGCTGGGTCATTTCGTCCATCTGCATAACGGCCGCAGAAATCTCGGCGATCGAGGCAGATTGTTCGCGGCTGGCACTGGCGATTGCGGACATCGATCCAGTCGTTTCTCGCACCACTGACAGCAGCTCAAAGAGGCGATCGGCGGCGGTGCGCACGAGGTTCTCGCCCGCCTTCACTTCCACCACGCTTCTTTCGACCAGCTCCTTGACCTCGGCAGAGGCGGAGGCGGCTGATTGGGCCAGGCGGCGAACCTCAACTGCGACCACAGCGAAGCCCTTGCCGGCGTCACCTGCTCTGGCCGCTTCGACAGAAGCGTTGAGGGCGAGAAGATTGGTTTGGAACGCGATATCGTCGATGATCCCGATGATGTTCGAGATGCGGCTCGAAGAGTTGGAAATCTTCTCCATCGCCTCGGTGACCTTGCCCATCACTTGGCCGCCCGCCTCAGCAGACTCTGCCGCTTTTTGAGCTTGGTCCGATGCGGCTTCTGCCAGCACCGCATTCTGACTGACTGTGCGCGACAAATCTTCCATGCTGGCCGCGGTCTGTTCGATTGCTGCTGCCTGTCGAGTGGTACGCTCGCTCAGGTCATTGGCACCCGCGAGAATTTCACCAGTGGCGGTGCGGAGAAGACCAGAAGTGTCCCGAAGCTGCAGCATGATCTCCCGTAGCCGGTCGACCAATTGATTGGTGTCCGATTTGATTTTTGCGAACCCGCCTTCGAAGTCGGCAGTGATGTTTTCAGTGAGGTCGCCTTCTGCCAGCTTCTGCAGGACTTCGCCGGTAAGCTCTGCGGCCCAGGCTACCCGGTCGGCATTCTCGCGGTCGCGCTTTTGCGCTTCCGCCATCACCTGATCGAAGTAGACGCTGACTGCCATATCGATGTCGATCATGACGGATTTGACCATGGCCGACATCGCGACGCCGAGATCGGACACAGCGGCCGACAGAACGTCCTCGTCATGCTTGCGATTGAAGAGTCCACCCTTCAGCGACTTGATGTGCTCCCCCATAAAGTCGCGTGCGAGCTCGGTGACAAGCGTTTCAACGATGACGCCGTAGCCACCGATATACCAACGGGGCTCAAGCCCGATCTGCGCATGGCGCAGGCCAATGCGTCTGCTGGACTCTACGTACTTAGAGTCGAACCTACCGGTGGCGATCGCGAGCCAGTGACCAAGCTGACTCGACTGAGCGCGGTTCATCTGATCCGAACCAGAGAAGAACCGAGAAACCGCGGGGACCGTCGCCAGCTTTTTGTAGAAGCGTTCAAGCGCTTCAGGCAGGTGCTTTGCGATCAGGGGTTCTACTGAACGGAGGGCGTCTCGGCCTTTGTTGTCGAGACCAATAAAGTCGAGGCGGGCTGTGATATCGCCGTCGTCTCTGGAATGCTCCACCTTCTCGCTCCTGCTCGATACGGCCGGCATGTGCCGGCGATTTAATGTGAAGCGAAGTTTAGATGACAGCTCCGACAAGGCAGACTGCGTGCGCAAACAGTTGTTAAGTTCCGTCGCGTAATTTAATGTCGCGAGAGGAGGATTCGCATGAGCGTGCACAGGAGCGGTTTCAATCCGACATCTGCGTTCAGCGCCCTCGCGCCAAACCTAAGAGAGATCTCAAAGTCAGCCTGCAGCATCCAGCTTCAACGGGCGGTCTCTGATGCGGTTCAATCCATCGGTTTCGCGTATTTCGTCTTTGCCGCCTCGGTCTCGGTGGAAGAGGACACGGAATTCTATCCAACCATGCATACTCTGCCCGCAAAGGTGGTGGATGCCATGGTGAGTAGAGGGCTTTACCGATCCAATCCGGTGCTGGCCCGCCTGCGCCAGAGTGCTGATGCCGTAGTCGTGTCGATGAATGTCGCTGACCCCAACCCGGTGATCGCCGAGGTGAGTGCGCTGGTGGCTCCCTTAGGGATTGTCGGCGCTGCTCTCGTGCCCGTTCTGTCGGCCACCGAGAGTCTGTCGATTATTGGCGGGTACTCCTGCAGTGGAGCGCCGTCGCCTGAGGCGGTTTCATCCTTGCGGGTAATTGGTACGGCTACATCGCTGCGGATGCTGGAATTGTGCGATCTTCCCGAGCCGCCAACACTCACTGCTACACAGGCGAGCATTTTGCAGTGGGCCGCAGCGGGAAAGTCCAACGGTGACATCGCCGAAATCGTAGGGCTTACGCGACGAAATTGCGAATACCATATGGGCGAGATTTTCCGGAAACTGGGTGTGGCTACCCGTGGACAAGCGATTGCTGCCCTGATGGAAGGTAGGGTTCAGAGCCCCATGTCTGCCGCGTCGCGAGAAAAATAGCGTCTATACATGGGCATCAAAGCGGCGCCCATGGCCGGAGCTCGACCACCCAACTTTCCCTGAAGTACCGGCGGGTGTTCTGACGTCAGCGTTGGCTTGTTCGCGAGGCGCTCGCGAACTTTGATGACAAGCCGCTCGCGAATGGTGTCGGGAAGAGCGCTGTCGACGATAGCGAGATCTGACTCGAGCATGGCGTGCGTGTTGATGATTGCAATTGCGATCGCTCTTGCTGCTGCATCCAGCCACTGCTCAGCTTGCGGGACAAACGCGTCCCAGTTCCAACTTTCGGGCATGCCAGGAGGAATTGTCACACCCGCTTTGGCTAGGCACTCTTCGAAAGCATGGATGGAGGCTACGAGATGTACGAACGTGGGCTTTCCATCGTCACCGGCAATAAGCATGCCCCCCATATTTGCTGCGTTTCCTCGGGCTCCTTCCCAGAGCTTTCCATCGGCGATCACCCCGGCGCCGACGAAGGTGCTGATTAGGAAGTAGGCAATATTCTTCGGCCTCGGCGCTCCCATGGCTACGAGCTCGCCCCAGCAGGCGGCATTGCCGTCATTGAAAGGGAAGACCTCGAGCCCCGTGGCCCGATTGAGGGCGGCTGCGACGTCCAGGTCTTTCCATTTTGCAACCTCGGCCTTGGGGGTTCCGAGCAGATCGAGATTTCGGAAGATGTTCGTTGGCACAGCGAGGCCAATACCTATCAGGCGGTCACGAAACTCTTCCGGCACAAGGGTGGTCAGGATTCTGACCAGTGACCCGATCTCGGTGAAGATGGCGTCTGCGGACGGGAACTCGTAATGGCGGCTATGCTCGCCCAAAACTTCCCCCGCCAGGTTTCGTAGAACGACGCGATAGTGCTGCCACCCAAGTTCGCAGCCAATCGCGAAGACGCCGTTTGGGTTGAGGTAAATGGGAACCGCCGGCTGGCCACGCAGTCCCTTCCTGGCCTCACCTCTGGCAATGAGGCCAACGCGCTCCAGATCGCCTAGCATCCGGGCGACGGATTGGGGAGCCAGATGGGTCCGTCGGGCAATCTCTGCCGCTGATGATCCGGCTTGAGTTGCAATGGCGGTCAGGACCGCACGCTCGTTGTTTTGACGCAGCTCCGCTGCCGACATGCGCCTTGCACTGGGATCAAAGACATCCTGATCGGTCATACGGTCTATCACTTAATCTCGCGCCGAGCCTTGATCGACCCAATACGCTTGCACGGGTTTAAAGCGCCGCTAATCAAGGAACCAGCGATCTCTTTTGTTCCGCAATAAGATTTAATATGAGTGAGCCAATAGGAGGCGCAGATGCGTGTCGTGATCGTCGAGGACAACCGCACCAATCTAGAGGTGCTCACCCAACTGGTTCGTCGGATGCCGTCAATCGCCGTGGAAGGTTTTACGGAGGGCGCCTCTGCGCTTGCCGATGCCCAATGTCATGCGTGCGATCTCATGATCATCGACAATGTCATGCCAGGAATGTCCGGCCTGGAACTCGTTGAGGCGGTTCGCTCACTCCCCAGTCACCGTCATGTGCCCATAGTCATGATTACCGCTGACGCTGACAGACTGACACGGCTCGCTGCCATCAACGCAGGGGCCACCGACTTTCTTGCAAAGCCGGTAGACCCGATCGAATTGCGGTCTCGGCTCACCAATCTTCTCGCGCTGCGCAGTGCTCAGAACCAGCTTGAAGATCGGGCCGTTCACCTTGAGGCCGAGGTCAACCGGGCGACAGCTCATCTTCAGCAACGGGAAGAGGACATGATCTATCGCCTTGCCCGTGCGATCGAAGTTCGTGATCACGAGACCGGGGACCATGTCGAACGGGTCGCTCGTGTGGCAGGGATATTGGCCACTGCGATGGGCTTTGATGCGGATTTCGTTCGCACACTATGGCTGGCTGCTCCACTGCATGATGTCGGCAAAATCGGCGTATCTGATGCAATCCTCAACAAGCCGGGCCGGTTAGAGGGGCCCGAACTGGAGCGCATGAGAATGCACCCCATCATCGGCGCGGAAATTCTCGCCGATGGCGACTCCGACATGCTCAGAATGGCCGAGCAGATCGCTCGCTGCCACCACGAGAAATGGGATGGCAGTGGCTATCCCCATGGGCTTGCTGGTGAGCAGATCCCAATCGCGGCCCGCATTACCTCAGTCGCCGACGTCCTCGACGCTCTTTGCAGCCCGCGCAGCTACAAGCCCGCCTGGTCGGCATCAGAGGCTTTCGAGGAGATCCTCCGCAGCTCCGGAACGCATTTCGACCCCGAATGTGTCTCTGCCCTCGAACATGCCTGGGCACAAATTGTACCCATTTACACCCCGCGTTTCGACGCCGTCGACGCTGCCTGAAAGGCCCCTAAAAATGAACCCAATGTTGTCGGCTACCGCACTTCTCCTGATGACCTTGATGCCCGCCGCCGCGGTCGAGATGGCATTGCCCACGGGGGCCGAGATCCTCGAAGTGAACGGCTCCATCACCAACTCGAACGCTGATGGAAAGGCCATCTTCGATCTCAACATGCTTGACGCCCTTCCTCAGCGGGTCACCAAGGCGACGACACCTTGGTACACCGGAGAGCACGAATTTAGCGGTGTCATCATCAGCGATCTTCTCGATTACCTTGGCGCCAGCGGCGAGAACGTGACCTTCACCGCTCTCAACGACTACGCCTCGGAAATCCCCATGGCAGAGTTGGAAGACATGCCGGTCATTCTGGCAACGCGTGTTGACGGCGAGGAGCTCTCGGTACGCGACAAGGGGCCGCTCTTCGTGATCTACCCATTCGACCTAGATTCAACCCTCTATAACGAGGTCATCTTCGGTCGATCCGTTTGGCAAGTTGCCTCGGTGACGGTCCACTGAAATGCCTCAGGCTATCATCAGGGCAAGGCGAGCCGTGTCGCGGCGGATTGGGTTGGGGATCGTACTCCTCACCATTCTCAGCGTAGCCCTGCTGACCGCCGTTATTTGGCTGTTTGTTGGCCTCAATGAACGACAGAGCGCTGTCCGGGCCAGTGTCAGGGAGGATATGGTCTGGGCAGCGTATCAGGCAGACCGCGAGGCTGCCCGTCTTATCGACGCGACGCATAATGCGATCGCGAGCGGCGACATCGCTCAGGTCAGCCAACGGTTTGACCTCCTGTTCAGCCGCACACAGCTTCTCGGTCAGGGATCCTACGCCGACATGTTCGGCGCATCATCAACTGTTCAAAGGCTTGCAGCAGCGGCGAGCGATCGCATCCGAGACCTCATTCCCATAATGGATGTCCTGGTCGTAGACCCGTCGGTCTTCATTGCTCGGCATGGTGAAATCCTCCAGCGGGCAGAAGACGCCAGAAAGGCCACGGGCGAACTTTTGGTCGCCACGAATGCTGCCATAAACCTGCTGCGCCTCAACGAACGCCAAGAGCAATTAGCAACGTATTGGCGCATCGGCGCGAGCGTGGCGGCTCTGACGTTTGCTCTGGTTTTGATCGTCACTCTACTCGGGGTTCAGCTATTCCATATCTCACGAAGCGGGAGGGAGGTGGAGCTCCTGAGCAAACGTAACGCCCGCGTGGCCAAGCAGGCCAAGAGCGCCAGTGCTGCGAAATCGGCATTCCTTGCGACCATGAGCCATGAAATTCGCACGCCTCTCAATGGCATTATCGGAATGACGGAGCTATTGCGAACGTCGCGGCTCGACTCCGACCAGATCCATCAGGTTGAGACCATTCGTCACTCAGGCGACATGCTGCTCGATGTCATAAACGACATCCTGGACTACTCGAAGTTGGAGGCTGGCGCCGTTCGTTTTGAACCCAAGCCAGTTGACTTGCGCGAGGTTTTCGAGCCCATCGAGCATATGATGTTGCCCCGGGCTGAGAGCGCAGGGCTCAAGCTTACCTTTCAGTATCCCGGTGTCAGTTTATTCGCAGACGCCAACCGCCTACGCCAGGTGCTCGTCAATCTGATCGGCAACGCAATAAAATTCACTCCTGCCGGCACGGTTGAAGTTCAGGCCAGTGTGATCGGCGAGCGGCTCAGGCTGGAGGTCAGAGACACCGGGCCAGGCATCTCTGGTGAAGACAGCCGCCGCCTGTTCCGTGAGTTCAGTCAGATCGACAGTTCCAGTACCCGGTCCTTTGGTGGCACTGGGCTTGGACTGGCGATCTGCCGCCGTTTGGTCGAGGTGATGGCGGGCGACATCGGCGTCGAGAGCGTGGTGGGGAAAGGGAGCACCTTTTGGCTCGAGATTCCGGCCGGCCCTATCGCGGACGTCGCTATTGCCACCCCGCATGATCAGGTCGCACTTCCGAATGGCTTTCGGGCGCGCGTTCTCGTCGTCGATGACAACGCGATAAATCGTGATGTCGCCTTGGGCCTACTGCGAAAGTTGGGGGTTGCAGCGGAGGGAGCAGCCAATGGGCGCGAGGCAATCGCTTCGACCGAGGTTTCCAACTTCGATCTTATCCTGATGGATATGCAAATGCCCCAGATGGATGGGCTCGAAGCGACGCGGATACTGCGAGCGTCCGGCTTACTAATCCCGATTGTGGGGCTAACGGCGAACGCGTTTGAGTCAGACCGGGTGGCCTGCGTCGAGGCGGGGATGAATGACCATGTCGCCAAGCCGGTGACCAAAGACAAACTCGTTTCACAACTGTTGAAGCATGTTTCTACACCGGACGGTGCCTCCACTTCTGAGACACCATTGTTTCAAGTAGACGAGGACTATCAGCAAGGGCTGAAAGAGGCCTTGGGCGAGGACGAATTCAGGCGGCTGGTCAAGGAATTCGTTTCTTCCTCCGAGTCTATGCTGTTACAGGCCGAAATGGCAATTTCCGAAGGACTTGCAGATGAGCTCGATCGTACTCTGCACACGCTAAAGGGTGCCGCTCTGACGCTGGGCTTTCGCTCCATCGCTGATGCGGCACAGGCCGAACGCTCCAAGGAACTTGGGCTCGTAGCGGTTTCGAATATTCGGGCGTTCTGTGTGCCGGCCTCAACACTGCCGACACCCAAAGCGCCGGTCGCAGGCGCGCCGGCGTATTGATTGCCCGCGACAGTCCGAGGTCGGAAAATTCTCTACATCGCGCGGTATCTGGCGGTGTCGCCATGTCCAGCATAATGATCGGTGTCGTCTAGCGCGTGAGCTCTAATATGCCCGACCTTGTTGGCTTTGCCCTTGCCTCGTTGCTCATCGAGCTGACGCCGGGGCCTAACATGACCTACCTGGCCGTTCTATCGGCTCGGCAGGGGCGGGCGTCGGGGTATGTTGCCGTTCTTGGTGTGGCGCTGGGGCTTGCCACCATGGGCGCGGCGGCCGCCCTGGGCCTTGCTACCATTATCGGGGCCTCACCGGCACTGTTTGCAATCCTTCGTTGGGGCGGGGTGGCGTATATCCTCTATCTCGCCTGGGAGGCCTGGCGCGAGGCGGACGAGCCGCCCGAGCCGTTCCCCCAAAGCCGTTATTTCGTCCAGGGTCTCGTGACCAATCTGCTTAATCCCAAGGCGGCTCTGTTCTATGTGACTGTCATGCCCAACTTTCTGGCCGCGGGCGAAGAGAACTCGGGCTCTTGGGGGCTGCTGGCGGGTGTTTACGTGGGTATTGCCACCCTTGTCCACCTAGCGATTGTCACGGCATCAGGAATGCTTGAACCTGTGCTAACCAAAGGCGTCGGCAGGGTTGTGTTGTCGCGCACCTTTGCGCTCATTCTGATCGGTGTCGCTGCGTGGATGTTGTGGGCCACGCGGATTACCCCAACCTAAAGTCTCTAAAATAGTAACGACGCCTTGGTCGATCGGGATTTGGATGTTCAGCATAAGGGGGAGAAGCTTGGCGGGTATTAATCGGTGGTCCACCCGGTTTTTAGACAACTGTCTGCATTTGCCTTCCGACAATGAAAAGCGGACTGTCCGTAACCCTGAAGAGTTTCGGCTGCCGATAGGCGCCCGAAAGTCCGGGAAGACCGAACCCGCGAGCCAGGGTCTGGTCACTATGGGTTTTTCTGGATTTGGCCGGTTGATGGACGAGGGTGAACCTGCGGTGACGAGGCCAGGTCTGACGCGTGTGGTGCGATAAAGAGACCTTTGGAGCTGCACTTTCCGTGGCAGATGTGGCCGAGCGAGTGGGTAATGCTGATCCCAGCATCGACCAGCGCGAGATTATCTGCGGGCCGAGATGAAGGTGGCTCGGTCTGGTATGGTATCAGCTCATGCCGGGTCATGAACGGTCTCCCGGGTTGATGGTCGCGCGGTCGGCGGGGCTCGAGGTTGGTGCCATGGCGCGAAGGTGTCGATGATCACCATAGCGCCGCCGCAGCAGGGGCAAGGCTGGCGCTGGTCAGAGGCCTTTTCGACCAACGGTTCTTCCGGTGCCGGTGCCGCCCCCAGCATATCGCGGACATGGGCGAGGCAATTCTTGCGAGCGGAGCTGGCGAGCAGCCCATAGTGCCGGATACGGTGAAAGCCGCGTGGCAGAACGTGGATCAGGAATCGACGAATGAAGTCGTCGGCGGTCAGCGTCATGATCTGCTGGCGGTCAGCGCCGGCGCGACGGTAATCCTTGTAGCGGAACGTGATCTCATTGCCGTCGAACCGGATGAGGCGGCTGTTGGAGATGGCAACCCGGTGGGTGTAGCGCGAGAGATAGGCCAGCACGGCTTCAGGCCCGGCAAATGGCGCCTTGGCATAGACCACCCAGCGCTTTCTACGAGCCGGCGCAAGGTAATGGACGAAGGCACGCCGGTCTCTGAGCCCTGCCATCTTGCCGAAGAAGGCAAGCTTTCCGGCGGAGTGCAGTTCGATCAGGCGGGTCATAAACAACCGGCGGAACAGCGCGCCCAGAACCCTGACCGGCAGCAGGAAGGCCGGGCGCGACGAGATCCACCGGCCATCCGGAGAGATGCCGCCGCCGGGCACAATCATGTGGATGTGGGGATGGTGGGTCATGGCCGAACCCCAGGTGTGGAGCACGGCGGTGATGCCGATGCGGGCGCCCAGGTGTTTTGGGTCGGCCGCAATCGTCAGCATGGTCTCGGACGCTGCCTTGAACAGCAGATTGTAGACAACGGCCTTGTTGTGGAGGGCGATGTCGGCGATCTCTGCGGGCAGGGTGAAGACGACGTGGAAGTAGCCGACCGGCAGGAGGTTGGCCTCTTGTGCTTCGAGCCAGGCGCGTGCAGCGGCGCCCTGGCACCGCGGACAGTGCCGGTTGCGACAGGAGTTATAGGCGATCCGCTGATGCCCGCAGTCGGAACAGGCTTCGAGGTGACCGCCGAGAGCCGCGGTACGACAACTTTCGATCGCCGACATGACCTTGAGTTGGGCAAGGCTTAGATGCCCGGCATGGGCGGTGCGATAGGCAGGACCGGCAGCCCGGAAGATATCGGCAACCTCGATGGCGGCGCGCACCGCTCAGGGGTCGGGTGGCGCCTCCGTCGGAACGAAGATGCCGAGCTTGTCGAGCGGACTGACGACGGCGCGCACCGTGCGCGTTGCCACCTTGGTATAGAGTGCCGTCGTCTCGAGCTTGGCGTGGCCGAGCAGTACCTGGATGATGCGGACATCGACGCCGTCTTCCAGCAGATGGGTGGCGAAGCTGTGCCGCAATGTGTGTGGACCGACGCGTCGGGCAATCTCGGCTGTGTGGGCAGCCTCGACCACGACGCGATAGAGCTGCCTGGTACTGATCGGCTTGAGGGCGTACTGGCCCGGAAACAGCCAGCCATCACGATGCAATATCCCTTGGCGATGCCCGTGCTGCCACCACTGGCGCAACAGGGTGAGCAGGTCGGGTGAAAGCATGGCATTGCGGTACCGGCCTCCCTTGCCGCGCTCGACCCGGATCAGCATGCGTTCGCTGTCGATATCACGCACCTTGAGCATGGCGACTTCGCCGACGCGCAGTCCTGCACCATAGGCTACCGACAACGCGGCCTGATGCTTGAGACTGGTCGTGGCGTTGAGCAGGCGCGCCACCTCGTCGCGGCTCAACACCACCGGCAGGTTGCGTGGATGGCTCACCCGCACCAGCTTGCGGGCCAAGTCAGGCCGATCGAGCGTATTGGCGAAGAAGAACCGCAACGCCGAGACCACGGTGTTCATGGTGGGCACTGGAACGCCGGCCTCGCTCTGGGCCAGCTGGAACTGGCGCACATCCTCGGTGGTCGCGGTATCCGGCGATCGCCGGAGGAACGATGCGAAGCGCCCGACATCGCGGATGTAATTGCGCTGGGTGGCCGCCGAGAAGTGGCGCATGGTCATGTCGTCTATCAACTTCTGGCGCAGCGGGCTGACAGGGACGTTAGGAAGGATTGTGGTCATCGTCTGGCTCCTGGGTTGAAGGAGCCGAATGGAACGCCCGAACCACGCGATCCTCAATCAGGCGATGACTTCAGGGCAGGGCCGCCATCTCACCACGCTCACCCTCCCGCGACAGCGGGTTCGTTCATCCACCCCTTCGGCGCCGTTAGTGGCTGGGGTACAGATCGACACGCGCATGTTTTAGGCCGCAACGCCTCGCAAAAATCTGTAGCGACAGAATGATCTGACGGGATCATTGCTCGGAATATCTAAAGGTTGGATAATCTGAACTTCGGATTAGGCGGTAGTTGTCCGCAACAGCTTCTGGCGTCGCATGCCATCGACAATCCGCAGCCCGAGACAGCTCCTGCTGGTCCAACGGATCATCGAGGCGCGCAAGGCAGCCGGGATGACGCAAGCCGAGCTTGCTGGCCGACTGGGGCGACACCAACCGTTCATCGCCAACATCGAATCCGGTCAACGTCGTGTGGACTTGGTCGAACTGATTGAGCTGGCGGGGCTAGTCGGCCTGGACCTTCACCATGTCATTGATAAGTTGGAAAGCCTGCCGATTGGGACGCCCGCGACAGACGCTTCGCCCGATAATTAGGGCGAGTTGTTGGCGGAGCAATCTAGTGGTGTTGTGGGTTTGGCGGTCCATCCGGCGTTAATACTGGATTCGTCCGGTGTTAACCATGCGATCGAGGCAAGGCTTGTAACCTGGACCAGGATGCTCATCTTGCACATGTCGGCGCCAAACGGTCCGATATGGTCTGAAACGCTCTGTGCTAGGAGCGGCCGACAGGGGTGTGCAAACCACCTGCCGACCTGACCATCCAACCCCTGCTACAACAGGTGTCACATGGCTAAAGCCTTTTCTACCGGCGCAATCGCGTCGGGCAAGTCCTATTCCTCTTTCATGAACTATTCCCCGCCGGTTCTGTCCGCCGGACTGGTTCAGCACGCACTGCTGTCCGGGTCGACGCAGCTGACCATCCTGCGCATTGTCGACGAGACCGGCAGCGCCAGTCTCGGCGATATCGCGGACGGCTTAGGCGATCACCCCGATGCCGCCGGTGCTGTGCTGGTCATGGTGGATCTGGGCATTCTGGTCATCGACTATGTCGGCGTGATTGACGAGCACGCTCTGGTGCGTCGCGCGCCTTCGGATTTTGATCCGACGTCGTCGGTCAGCGAGCTTGGTGCTCGCTGCAGCGGCAGCGGTGTTGGCCAAAGCGTCCAGAGCGTGCAGGCCTCTCCGGACGAATTGCCCCTGCCTTCGGGTATCGACCGAATGGTGACGTCGCCCTTTGCTCCAGCCGTGTATGTGGCCACACCTGAGGCGCGCCGGAGCCTTGGCAAGATTGGCGCTCTCGCGCGTCCGGGTATTTACGCGCTGATCGGCGAACGCCAGGTCTACATCGGCGCAAGCTCTTCGGTCGGCGCCCGTGTCGCCGGCGGTCAGCAGCCGATCGCCGATATCAAGACCATTGTCGTTATCACTGACGCAAACAACAGTCTGTCTGACGCGGATGTCCTTGCGGCAGAACGGATGTTCTTCTCGCGCGTCCAGGCCACTCGTGCCTTCTCGGTGATGAACGAGTTGCCTATGGGCGCTGCTGTCGACGCGCAGCGCTATAGCGAAATCGATGCCTTCCTCGCTCAAGCGTGCCTGACGCTGCGCCACAATGGCCTCCTGTTCGCCGGGGGCACGGCACGGGCCGTTCTTGCAGGTCCCCGCAATGAAGCTGGGCGCGTGGGACCGCTGCGCCTGTTCAATGAGCTTCCGAATGGTGATCGTCTCGAACTTTGCTTTGACGATGGTCTTGTTGCTCTGGCGGCCCGCCAGCATGACAATCGCTGGGTCTTGCTCCAAGGCTCCGATGTGCGCATCGAGACCGCCGCGAGCGCCAACAGCAGTACTCGCTTCCAGCGTTCCGCGTGGCTGCATGCCGGCTTGCTGGAACTTGCTGCCGATGGCAGCAGCTTTGTGACTACGCGCGATCTGATTTTTCGGAGTGGCAGCGGTGTTGCTCAGTTCTGCGTCGGCTCCAAGGGGCGCACGCGCGACAGTTGGCAGCCCATTGATCCTGATGGCGGCCTCGATCCGAACACGGCAGCACTGATCGCCGCCTAAGGCCTCAAGCCCACGACACCCCATTCCTATTGATCCGACGGAGTGCGCGCACCGGCGCGTTCTCTGGCGCATGGAGTCTGCCTGTTATGGCTGAACACGATATCGACGACGACGACTTTAACCCTGGGGGACTCGATGCTTTGACCAAAATATCGCCCAGCTCTGCCGACTGCCTGATTGAGATGGCCTTGGACAAGGCGCTCACGGCAAAAGCGCGCAAGCTGATGTCGCGCGGATCGAGCGCCATCATCATCTCTGTGCCCAGCCTCGAATGGTCTCAACTGGTGGCTCGGCGTGTCGCCAAGCTTTCCGACAAAATCTCGGTCAGCGCAGTTCTTGAACGGAGCGGCCGCAAAAAAGAGCAAGAGTTGGTCGGGGCTGATGCCTTGCCTATGCTTCAGCGTGGCCGGTGCATCGTTTTTGTCTCGCATGATCCCGTCGGCACCTTCGACCCTGCAGTGCTGGCCGCGGCGGATATGACCATCTCGATCGGAGCGATCACTGTGCCTGCGCTCCGCAAGGTCATCCGCCAGGTGACTGGTGGTATAGCCCGCGGCATCGCGCCCGAGATGGCCGCATTGCCTTTGACCTCGATCGTCAGCGCCATCCGCCCGGGCATTTCGGCCCGGGAATGCGTTGCCAACCTTGGCCGCGCCATTGTCCCGCCGACCCAAGTCGCTGAACCCGACGTGCCGCTCCTTTCTCAGCTGCCCCTTTTGAGTGACTTGCGTCATTGGGCAGACAGGACCCTAGATGACTTGGCTGCTGTCGCGGACGGAAGACTGCCTGCCGGCGCTTTGACCTATGGTGTGCTGGAAGGCGAGCCAGGAACCGGCAAGACGCTTCTGGCGCGCAGCCTTGCGCGCACGGCGGGTTGGAGTTTCGTCGATAGTTCGGTCGGTTCCTGGTTCACGACTGGGGATGGTGCGCTTGGTGGTGTCGCCCGTAACCTCAAGAGTTTCATCGATGCGGCGATTACCGCCCAGCCTGCGATTGCCTTTCTGGATGAACTCGACGCACTGCCGGATCGCGCCAACATGGATGCTCGAGGACTTGACTGGTGGACACCTGTCGTGACGCTGATGCTGACCGAAATTGATCGCCTTCGCGTGTCCGGGGCGCGCGTGCTGCTCCTTGGGGCCACGAACTACTACCACCGTTTGGATGCCGCGCTGGTTCGCCGCCTCCAACAGAAGATCACGGTTCGTGCACCGCAAAGCCGCGAAGAGATCTTCGATCTCCTCAAGTTTTACCTCAAAGAGGATCTGGCGGATGCCGACCTGATGGTCTTGGCGCACCTGAGCATTGGTGCAACACCGGCGCGCGTCGAGGGCTGGGTTCGCGAGGCGCGCGCCTTGGCACGCGGCGCAGAACGCGCGCTCACGCTCGAAGACGTTGTTGCTCAGGTTGCGCCTGAGGACAGCCGCCGGCCTGCCGATATCCGCGCAATTGCAATCCATGAAGTGGGACACGCTCTGGTCGCCCATAGGCTCGGCCACACGGTCGAAATGGTCTCAATTGTCCCCCACGCTTCAGTCGGTGGTCAGGTCAGCAGCGCGCTGCCGACGATCGTGCCGAATTTGAGCGACATACACGACATGGCCACGGTGATGCTGGCCGGTCGTGCGGCTGACCTTACCCTTGGAGGCGGCGCCAATAGCGGGTCCGAAAGCGACCTCGAGAACGCGACGCGATTGCTGATCGATGCATACGAGCGCCAGGGATTGGGGCAGGGGCTCCTCTATGGTCCTGCCGTGTCTAAAATGCCCTCCACCGTTACCATCAAGGCAGTGGCGTCGGACTTAACGGCCTTGCTCGATCGCGCCGTGGCAATGCTGCAGGCGGAGCGCGATCTTGCGATCAAGCTCGCAGGGCACCTCATAACGGCGAAGATTCTGTCGGGCGATCAGGTGGGAGCGTTTCTTGATGCCGGCTTGTCGGGTGGCAAGCAGCGAGCGCCCATACAAGAAGCCCGTGACGTGACCCGCGTTTCCCCTTCGATCTGAAGAAACACTATGGTGCATCTATCGCGTGAGACCGTACGCGAGGGCCTGCAAGCCGCCCTCGCCATTCGCACAGGCAAACTACCGACACAAGCCGAGCTCGAAGCTGCCCCGCAGATATCTCAATGGGCCTGGACCGACGCTGAAGCCGGGGTCCCACGCCTGTTCGGGTGGGTCGAGGGTCATCCTGAGCTTGGTACCGGTTGGTGCACGACCAGCGTGGTTCTGGCCATGGACATGGAGCGCCGCTGGGCCCGGACGGTGAGTAGGCTCTACCGTCTGGCTGAGCCGCTATCGCCGGGGAAGTGACGATCCGACCAGAGGCGAAGCTATCAAGCTATCAAGCTATAAAGCGGGCATGCTTGCTTGATAGCAAGACAGCCTGTCGCACCGCGGATGTTTTGTTCCTTGCCAGACCTTCTCCGACACTGTCGAAGAAAGGAAAACATATGACCAAACTTACAAACTCAATCTCACTTTCGCTGTGGGGGAAGGGTGGCTCTGGGAAGAGCACAACCGCTCTTGCACTCGCCAGCCTGGCGGCCGCCGAGGGGCGCCGCACTGTCGTCCTTGATGCGGATCCGCAGCGCTCCGCGAGCGCTTGGTATCATTCGAGCAAAACGCCGTCATTCGCAGTTCATAGTACGGAGGTGGCCGCCGTGCCGGGCCTGCTTGGGCGCGCGAAGGCGCGTTACGACCTGGTCATCATCGATCATCCTCCTGCGCGCTATAGCGGTTCATCCCAGATTGCGCAGAGCACCGATCTTTCGTTGATCGTCGCACGCCCATACGCCTTCGACCTCACCCTGGCTCTTGAATGGGTGGGCATTGTACAGCGCGCTGGGGCCGAACCGCTCGTCGCGCTCACTGCTGCTCCACCCTTGCGGCTAGGCGCAATGGCGCCCGCCGTTGGCGGTGCCAGAGCGCGTTTGCGACAGGCACATGCGACTACGTGGGCGCACCAGATAACCAATCGCCTTATCTACCCAGATCTGATTGGTCGCGGCATGACGATCGCGGATTTGCCTGAGACGACTGCTGCGCGTGCCGACTATGCGCGGTTGTTGACGGCCCTTTGTGACAAGGGCGCGAGCAATGGCTGATCCAGACAGCGTCGACTTTCGCGCCACTGCAGTCGCGGCAGACTTGGCGGAGCCACACGAAGGTAGAGCACAGATTTGTTATCGGCTCTCTCGCGAACGCCGTGATTTTTTGCATCGTGTGGCGCTGGATCGTCGCACAAACCTTCAAGGGCTTCTCGACGAGGCGGTCGGAGATCTGCTGGCTAAACTTCAGGCGGACATTTAGTCCAGCCAGACCGCATGCTGTCTTGCTATCAAGACAGCATGCAATAGAATCGAAGGAAAATTTGACCGGAACCGCCCCACTCCGGCAGTTCAGAACCCTTCCGCGCGTTCCGGAAACTACCATCCCTCAAAGGCGCGCGACACGGCTGAAAAGGGGTGGTAAGCGGACTGGCAGGTTTCGGGTAGCTGCCAGCCATTAGCAGCCTTTTGAGTGTGGCGAATAAGCAGGTTGGCGCGGTGCGCGATCATCAAAAGGGCCAGCCTGATCAAGGCTGGCCCAAATGCTTAAAGCGCTAGGACTGGTGGCTCGAGACCAGTAAGTCTCTCGAAATCCTGAGACGCTGGTCCACCTGCGCCTCTCGCTATACCGTCGTCTATCCAAGCGAGCATTGCGGCACTCTCTGGCGGGACCAATGCCGCTACCATGCGCTCCACAAGTGCCTCTTTCGTGACGTCGACGGGGGAGTATGAGCGGCCCCGACTAGTGCGGGCCAATTCCGCCAACTCCGGCATCGTAATGGCTTTGGGTCCAGTGATGTCCAGAGTACGCCGACCCGAAAATCCATCGGAAACGGCGAATGCTGCTGCGTCTGCACATTGTTGACGCGTCACATAGGCTACACCGCCTGCGCCCGCCGCATGGGCGAAGCGACCATCATCGTCAGCACGTTCAATAAACTGCCGTGCCAGATCGTCATAAAAGGCATTCCGCAATATCGAGTAGCCGATGCTGCTCTCTTTGATAATTGCCTCGGTCATTGCGTGATCAGCAGTCATTAGCGAAAGCGGGCTGCTATCTGCCTTCAAAAACGACGTATAGACGATGTGACTGACCCCTGCGCCAATTGCTGCATCTATTGCAGCGCGATGTTGACGGATACGTGTGCCATCGGGACTTAAAGCATTGGTGCTGATGAGGATAAGCCGATCCACCCCAGCCATGGCTTGTTGAAGGCTCTCGGCTTGGTCGAAATCTGCGAACCGTGGCTCCAGGCTGCTGGAAATTCCTGCAAGTGCGTTGGGCGTCCGACTAAGCAAGACGAGCGGCTGCTTGGTGATTAAGCGCAGTGACTGGAGCACCATGCGGCCCAGCTTTCCGCTAGCGCCGGAAATAGCAATTGATGTCATTTGAAAACTCTTCTGACGATATGGATACGACAGTGCATACCCCGCAACGCGGTGGCCTCACTGTCAGCGATCAGTCAGAAGAAAACTCTTGTCACAGTGGTCTTATCGAACAGCCTTCGCCGCAGGTCAAGATCACCTGACCAGTTGACCGGGTTGCGCCTCCTCGTGTCTGCTGTTGGGACTATCGATCTCCACCGGCCATGTCCGAAATGGGGTCGGGTGCTGACTGTCCGGTGCAGTACCCTACCCTGCCCTTCGGCTTTGGGATGGTTAGCGGACTGACTGCTATTGGCCACGAGGTGGCAAAAACTGTCGCTTCGTCGCATCGAAGATTGGCACCACCTCTTAGCAGCTTGGGATTGGGTGTTCCGACCAAGACGCAGCCAGCTGAGCGACATTCGCCATGTAGGAGCGTCCGTTCGGGTCGACCATCCCGTGGTCAAGGCCAGAAAACTCCAGGTATGTAAGATTGCAGCGTCCTTGCTCCGCAAACCGATCTATCAAGGTTCGAACCGGCTGACCCGCCGCCGTGTCGCGGCCACCATAAATCAAAAGGAAAGGCGTATCGGTCGCGCTAAGATAGTCGGAGGAGCGATGGTCGAGAATATCAGCCCAGAAATGGTGAGTATGACCCGACAACATGGTGTTGTCAGGATTGGCTCGGGCTGCCTCGAAGCCTGCACGCACGCTGGCCTGCCCCTCTCGCGGGACGGATGAAAGAACCATTTCACCGAACGTGCCACCGACCGACCCCGAAAGCAGGATGGCAGCGGCAGGATGGATACGCGCAGCGAGCGCCTCCATGGCAAGCCCGCCTTCGGAGCCACCGAAAAGAATAACCTCGTGCTGAGGCGTCGTGAGGTGAATATGAGTCAGGACAATCTCATAGTCCTCGACGCGCTGGGACAGCGTGTAGCTGCTCAGAAATTCCTGCGGGCAATCCGAGTACCCTTCGTCGATGGCACCGCCTGACGAGACACCAATCTTTTCCACGATGAGCGCAGTATGGTTGGGAAAGGCGGCGCGGACGGTGGCGAGGTTACCGCTCTTCGCCCCTGGTTCACAGCCCGACCCTTGCGCGAGAACCAGCAAGCCAGCACTTTCACCCGCTGGTGCATCCAGCGTGTAGTGGATGAGAGTGCCGTCAGGACGAGGCAATTGGTGTACAATCTGGGCAGCAGAGGCCGCACCCGCTGACAATGCCAGCAGGAACAGAGAAAGCAGCGGTTTCATGGCGGTCATTCCGGGCGAGGTTGCAGGGAAATTGGCAGGATAGAAAGCAGTAGCAAGAAAATAAGAAGGATCAGGGGTGGTGTCCCGAGCGTGAGGCCGATCTGTCCCGCAGTGTCGGGGCCGGGTGGCGTGACCCCGATTCGGAGTGCTGCGCTCACCAAGGCTCCGGCAAGGACTCCCAACATTGGCCAGCGGAGTGATGCTCGCCGGCGCTGGGCCGCCAGGAGTGTCAACCAAGCGATGACGATGGGTGAGACGAGCAGGAGTAAGGCCAAGCCTGTGCCGAGATCGACAATGGCAGGCCGTAGACCCGTACCAGCGGCAAAAAGGAGCGCGAGAACGCCGCCGACTATGAGCGCAAACTGCGCAAGCAGCGGCAGGGCCAGGTAGAAAAGGGCTGGCCAACGGGCGGCGCGGCTGCGAAAGCGTCTATCGGCCAGCATGGGGAGAAGGAGGACGTCGCTGTCGCCGAGGCGATGATTGGCACGCGAGTAAGCCTCGGTGGACGAGAGGCCGCTTTCACGCAGATGCTCGGCAATGTCGTCGCGGTGCTCAGAGAGCTCACGAATATAGCGGTCGACATGCCGGGGCGAAATGCCACCAACGAGAAGCTGTTCCCGAAGACTCAGCAAGCAGTCACGCATGACGCGGCTCAGCCAGTATGTCGGAAATGGTGTGGTGGAGGCTATGCCATTGGGCAGCCAGCGCGGCAAGGCGGTCAGCGCCCCTAGAAGTGACACTGTAGTAGACTCGACTACGCCCATTCACAGTCTGGCGACGGGTGATCAGCGCTCCATCTCGTTCGAGGCCATGAAGCAGAGGGTAAATGACGCCTTCAGCAAAACCGATGACGTCGCCACTCGCGTCACGGATAGCCTGAACAATCTCGTAGCCATACATGTCGCGGTCACGCAGCAGTCGCAGCACCAGCAGTTCTGGCACACCGTTCAGGAAGGGTGATTGAGCAATCGCCATTGATAGATACCTATGCTGTCTAGGTATGATGCCTAGACAGCATAGGTATGTCAACTATTGCGGGTGTCCAGAATAAGGATCTGCGCCACGGCAGCTTTTGGTGATCACCTGTCTAGCGTGAAATGGCTGAAACGGGGTCGATGTCTGTCCGGCCTTTGCGGGGTGGTTTCCTGCCCGACCGCTTCCGGCCCGCGCAAATGAAAAGCGGTCATTCAGCCGACCGCCAGACTTTGATCCCCCATTTCAGCCGCTCAGGTCAAGCCCAACCCATTCAAAGTCCAGGAGCGGACACCCTTAGGCGGCTACGCGGAAGATGCGGTGGTTATTCTCCAGACTGCAGCTCATCTAGGCCGCCTGCCAACTTGGAAAGGGGTCAGGCAGGCGCGTCCAGGCGTCTGGGGTGAACTGGCGAGCTGGCACGAGGCAGGCGTCGAGTTCGCGCCTGATAGCATTCTCGTCCATTGGGTCCATGCCGATAAAGACCAATTCCTGGCGGCGGTCACCCCAGACCGGATCGATATAGGGCGCCATGGCGGTCCGCCAGCCGTCATTGTCAGGCCAGTGTTGCTTTGGAACCGATGCCCACCAGCGTCCCTGGCGCATGGTGCGCACCAAGGCGCCGGCCTGGCTGAGTTCGCCCACCTGGTCGGGTCGCGTCGCGAGCCAGAAAAAGCCCTTTGAGCGGACCACGCCCGGCCAGGGCTTGTTAATGAACTGAGACAGCAGCAAGGGGTTGAACGGCCGTTTGGCGCGATAAACGAAGGAGCGGATGCCATATTCCTCGGTTTCAGGGATATGGTCCTTGAAACCGTTGAGCTCCTTGAACCAAAGCGGGTTCTCCTGCGCCCGGTCGAGATCGAAGAGACCGGTGTCGAGCACTTCGTCGAGCGGCACATTGCTCCAGTCGGTTTCGATGATCTTGGCGACCGGGTTGAGTGCCTTGATGACCTTGCGTGCTGCCTCACTTTCCCAGTCCTGCGCCATCGAAATCTTGTTGAGGACGATCACGTCGGCAAACTCGATCTGTTCGACCAGAAGGTCCACGAGTGAGCGCTCATCCTCGGGGCCGAGCGTCTCGCCGCGGTCGCGCAGGAAATCGTGCGAGGCATAATCCTTGAGCAGGTTCGCGCAGTCGACAACGGTCACCATCGTGTCGAGCCGAGTGATGTCGGAGAGCGAGACACCGTTTTCGTCGCGGAATTCGAACGTGGTAGCGACCGGCAGCGGCTCGGCAATACCGGTACCCTCGATCAGCAGGTAATCATAGCGGCCGCTCTCGGCCAGCGCGCGGACTTCGCTCAAGAGGTCGTCACGCAGCGTGCAGCAGATGCAGCCATTGGAAAGCTCGACCAGTTTCTCGTCGGTGCGGCTGAGATTGGCGCCGCCATCGCGCACGAGTTCGGCGTCGATATTGACTTCGCTCATGTCGTTGACGATCACCGCGACGCGGCGTCCATCACGATTGTTAAGAATGTGGTTGAGCAGGGTCGTCTTTCCGGCGCCGAGAAAGCCGGACAGGACGGTGACGGGAAGACGCTGGGCCATGGAATTCTCACGGGATCGAGTTCGGATTGGGCCGCCCGGCCTCACCTGGCCGGGCGGTATGGGGAGTGGGAACGCGCTCTAGTGGGCGAGCATTTCCTCAACCACTTCGGCGGCACTCAGCTCGGACGGATAATAGGTCGGCCAGTTGGTCAGCTCTTCGAGCAGGGCTGCACGGTCATCACCCCAGTAGAGGTGGAAGTGGTGCGCATCCTGGGGCGCGATGGCGTGATCGCTGAACTGCACGAACTGTGGTGCAGCCTCGTCGCCTTCGACTTTTTCGAAAATAAAGCGCACACCGCGATTGCCCTTCTCGTAGGTCAGGACTTCGTAGCCGTCCGCTTCATAGCGGGCTTCCATCGGCTCACCACTGGCGTAGAAGATGAATGTATCGCCCGCGATGGTGATGCGATCGACGTCTGTCCTGTAACCGACATCGTAATACGCCCGATATTCATCGGCAGTCATCGTGCCGGCTTCAGCCTTATGCTCCATTACCGGGTCAAGCGTTCCGTCCTGCAGCAGCGGATAGACCGACTGCCAATCCCCTTCCCAGTCGGCCAGGGTGCGGTCCGCAATCTGGCTGTCCTCGAAATAGCCCTGATAGACCTGGTCATTGTGATCATGCCCGTGGGCGTGATCATGACCATGATCGTGGGCTTCATCGCCATGGGCATGGGCATGGTCGTGGTCGTGTGCTTCATCACCATGGTCATGACCGTGGTCATGGCTATGGCCATCGTGGTCATGGTCTCCGCCTTCAGCGCCATGGTCGACGCCGCTGCCACCAGCAACCGCAATGTTGTAGGGCTGTCCGTCGACGTCGATGGTTCCGACTTCTTCAAGAGTTTCCGTGGAAATACGACGCACGAGCCCAGCATTGGGATCGCTCATGACCAGTTCGTCACCAGCCATGGCAATGCGCGGACGCGCGTCATTCCAGTGACCGTCCATGGAATAAGGTTCGGTGACCCTGACGCTTTGGGTAATCTGGGCCTGAAGCATGTCGAGCTGGTGCAGCGAGCCATCTTCGGTCAAGACATAGCCATAGCGGGCATTGGCTGGATCGAGGGCGAAGTCCACGCGGCGGAAGGGCAATTCGATATAGCGGAAGTGTGGCTCGTCGACCGGATCGACAACGACCAGCCCATTGGCGCCATAATTGCCCAGAAACACCTGCATGGCTTTGGAGCCGAGCAGAGTTCCCGTGCTTTGGCCGGCCGGCAGGTCGGATGGATATTCCAGCATTTCCATGACCGGGCCATCGGCGCCATCCGTGACGGTCAGAACGCCCTCGGCGCAGCCTGTGGCAAGGTAGGCGCCGGAAAAGGCTTCGCCATGGATTGCCGTGCAGGTGGCAACATCACCAGCCGGGGTTCCGTCGGCATTGACGGCCTGTAGCCCGATGCGGGATGGAGCGGCGTCGCCTTCTACCGGTGCGTCGGAGGCAACGCTGGTCACCCATAGGTCACCGATCGGAGCGGCATAGCCATGGTGGGCGCGTGCCTGCTGAAGCTGGGTGGACTCCAGCTCACCGTGCGAAAGCTCATGGGCATCGATGATCGCAGCATAGCCACCGCGATCGAAATTGATGACAACTTTGCCGGCGTGGTCAATCAGGTGGAACGGCCGCGGACCGGTCAGCGTATCTTCGATTGCCGCCGGATCGCTGACCGAGATGTCGGAGTGATCGCCGTGGGCGTGAAGCGAGATGCCGCTCTGGAAGAAGGTTACCGCATCATCATCGGACTGAACGGCAACGACAGCGCCACCATTGTCTACCGTATAGAGCTTGCTCTGCCCGGTCGTGTCAAAGGTCCAGCGGTTGGCGGGCTGGTCGAGGTCAAAGGCCGTAACCTTGGCATCGGCATGATCGCCGACGAAAACGCGATACAGGGTGACGTCGGTGGCGTCGTGATGGTGATCGTGCTCCTGCGCCAGGGCACCGCCTGACAAGACGAGCCCGAGGGCGGTTGAGTATGCGAGATAACGTAGCAATGGTTTCTCCAGGGATTGCAGGTGCGCTCAGGCACCAGGTGAAGGGGTGGGGTTAGTCGGCAGCAAGCCCGGCGGTAATGACTTGCGCGTTGTGTTGCATCATGGCGATGTAGCTGGGGGCAGCCCCATCGGGGCCGGACAAAGCGTCCGAATAGAGCACACCGCTGATGGGCAAGCCGGCTTCCGCCGCGATCTGGTCGATCAGGCGCGTGTCGGCGATGTTTTCGGAGAAGATGGCGCCGGCATTCTGATCGCGGATATCGCGGATGAGGCCTGCAACATCGGCGGCCGATGCTTCCGATTCGGTTGAGACGCCCTGCGGGGAAATGAAGTGGATGCCATATTCGCCTTCGAAATAGCCAAAGGCATTGTGCGCGACCACCACTGTACGGCGGTGCTCTGGTAGCGCAGCGACGCTCTCAAGAATTTGCGCGTGCAGATCATCCAGTTCGCCAAGGTAGGTGTTGCCAGCAGCGGTATAGGCTTCGCAGGACGCAGCATCCGCAGCGCAGAACGCCTCGACGATGTTTTCGACATAAATCTTGGCATTGGCCACTGATTGCCAGGCGTGCGGATCATATGCCCCAGCGTGGAACACCGCCTGACCATCAATAAAGTGATAGTGCCCGCCACCAGGCTCCTCGCGTGTTTCGATACCATCGCTCAAGGTCACGATTTCGGCCTTGGTCGCGCTGGCGGTAATCAGCCGGTCGAGGAAGCCTTCGAATTCCAGTCCATTGTTCAACACGACATCGGCGCCTGCGAGCGCAATGGCATCGGCAGGACGCGGCTCATAGACGTGGGCGTCCCCATTGGGGCCCACTAGGGTCCTGAGCTCGATAAGGTCGCCACCCACCTTTTGCGCGAAATCGCCGATGATCGAGAAACTCGCGACGACCTGAAGCTTCTCCTGAGCAAACACCGCTTGGCTAGGCAATGATATAACAGAACACAGCAGAGCAGTGGACAGTTGACGGATCATGGGGAGGACCTTTCAGGCAGTTCGGTGAGATGGGCGTGGGCGCAAGGTGATCAATAGGCCGCGTCGGCCCGCAACCACGGATACGGCATAGGCAACGCCCGCGGACAGGATCATGGCCGGGCCCGATGGCAGGCTCAGGTGGTAGGACAAGAGAAGTCCGGAAATGGACGAAGCCATGCCGATCGCCACCGCGAGCAGGGCCATGGTTTCGACGCGACGCGCCCAGAAACGGGCTGAAACGGCCGGCAGAACCATGAGACCGACCGACAGCAAAGTGCCCAGCGCCTGAAATCCGGCCACCAGATTGAGGACGACGAGGCCGAGGAAAATGAAGTGGACGGGCGAACCGAGCCGCGACACCGAGCGCAGGAACAGGGGATCAAGGCATTCAGCGACCAATGCACGCCAGAACACCGCAAGGGTGAGCATGGTCGTCGCGGCGACCAGTCCGATCAGCACCAATGCATCGGTATTGAGCGCCAGCACCGTGCCGAACAGGACATGCATGAGGTCGATGCTGGAGCCGCGCATCGACACCATCACCACGCCAACCGAGAGCGCGATCAGATAAAAGGCCGCCATTGAGGCATCCTCCTTCTGGATGGTGAAGCGAGACACCGCCCCTGCGGCCAACGCCACCACGACGCCCGCCGCCAGTCCGCCAATGGTCATCGGCACGATTTCAAGGCCGAACATGAGAAAGCCGGCGGCCGCGCCGGGCAAGATGGCGTGCGCCATGGCATCGCCGGTCAGGCTCATGCGCCTCAGCATTAGGAAAACGCCCACCGGCCCGGCGCTGAGGGACAGCATCGATGCACCCAGAAGCGCTTTCTGCATGAACGCGAATTCAAGAAACGGGGCGATGAAGACGTCGAACAGCCAGTTCATGAGGCGCGCTCCTGATGAGCATGGCCATGAGCCGGTTCGCACCACGGGGCAGTCTCGTCCCAGGCTTCGTGGAATTGACGCGCCTTGAGCAGATTGCCGGCATCGAGCACATCGCGCGCATCGCCCCAGGCCACCGGCCGGCGTGCCAGCAACAGGGCCTCGGGAAAATGTTCACGCACCAGGTCAAGGTCATGCACCACGACCAGGACAGTCCGCCCTTCTTCGGACTGCCAGCGCTTGAGCAGAGCAACAAGGTCGGCCACTGTCCGGGCATCGACGGCATTGAACGGTTCGTCCAGCAGGATGAGGTCCGCGTTCTGGACCAGCACCCGGGCGAACAGGGTCCGCTGCATCTGCCCGCCGGACAAGCTGTCGATCGGCCGGCTCTCGAAGCCGTCGAGACCCACGCCCGACAGAGCTTGCCGAACCGCGTCGCGATCATCCTGCCGGTGGCGGCCAAGCAGTCCCCGCTTCGGCCAGAGGCCCAGCGACACGAGATCGATAACCCGCGCGGGGAAGCTGCGGTCAACTTCGGACTGCTGCGGCAGATAGGCCATGCGCAAGCCGCGCTGCACGGTGCAGCGACCGGTCATCGGCGGCAATATGCCGACAATGCCCTTCATTAGCGTGGACTTCCCCGAGCCGTTCGCACCGACAACGGCCGTCAACGATCCCCGGCGCACGGCACCGGTCAGGTGGTGCACCGCCGGGTGCCCGCCATAGCTAAGCGTAAGATCGGAAAATGTGACGACGGCTGGCTGCACGAAAAGAGCTCGAAAAGCGGTTGCTGAAATTTCGTGACGTTATTACATTACAGACAATGCGAAGCAAGGCCGGAATTGAGATGAATCAACATGCAGCGCTCACTCCCAATCAGAAGCAGGTGTGGGACGCGCTCCTGGCGGCCAGAGTGCCACTGGGCGCCTATGCATTGCTCGACCGGCTCAAGGGCAGCAATTTCAAGGCACCGCTTCAAGTCTATCGTGCGCTCGACAAGCTCGTCGAATATGGAATGGTGCACCGCCTCGAGAGCCTCAATGCTTTCATCGCTTGTGCCCATCGGCACGGGGAAGGACCCACCGCTTTTGCGATTTGCAATACCTGTGGGCAGGTGGAGGAGTTCACGGATGCCGATATCGGTCGCGGGCTGACACGCTGGTCCAGCAACCAGCCATTCGCCATTTCCAAGGTGACCGTAGAGCTGCGCGGACTTTGCCGGGATTGCATTGGAGCGGCCCGATGAAACAAGCTCTCGGACATTTCGACAATCCCGTGCCCGTCTATCTGCTGACCGGTTTCCTCGGCTCGGGAAAAACCACCCTGCTGAACCGCATGTTGCGGACCGACGCCCCCCGGACAGCGGTGATGGTCAACGAGTTCGGCGATGTGCCGATCGACAATGACCTGTTCAAGGTGGACGGCACAGCCTCGGACCTGATCGAGACCTCCACCGGCTGCATTTGCTGCGAACCGGGCAATGACATAGTAAGCACCCTGGCGCGGCTGTCCGAAGCCATGGACAATGGAGAGGTTAGCGCCGTTGACCGGGTGGTCATCGAAACCACCGGCCTTGCCGACCCTGCGCCGATCATCAACCAGATGCTGATGTCGTCCCATCACTCCATCGCGGGGCGTTTCTTTGCATTGGCAGCCGTCATCACCACGCTCGATGCCCTCAAGGGTGAGGAAACGGTCGAAGAGCGTTTGCTCGCCCACAAGCAACTGGCCTTTGCCGACCGTGTCGCCCTGACCAAGGCAGACATGTTGCACGATGATCCAGCGGGACGGCGCGAGGCGCTTGCGGCGCTCGTGGCGCGCATCAATCCGTCGGCTCGGATCCTCGATATTCAGGACCCGCTGGCGCAGCCCGAGACACTACTTGACCACGGAATTTATGCGCCGGATGGACGAAGCATGGACGTACTCGCCTGGCTCAAGGACGAAAGCCCCCTAGCGAAGGCTTTTGGCGTCCAAGCGCCCTCGCAATGGCTGCCTGGGAACCGGCACTCGGATGTCTATACCAAGAGCCTTGTTATTGAAGGGTCGGTGACATCGCGCCAGGTCACGACGTTTCTCGACATATTGATGCGCGCCGCGGGTGACCGGCTTCTGCGTCTCAAGGGGCTGATCTCGCTCGCAGATGATCCTGGCCGCCCCTATCTCATCCATATCGTGCAGGGCATATTCCATCCGCCGCAGAGGTTGCAATCCTGGCCGAGCCAGGATCATCGCACCCGCCTTGTTGTCATTGCCGACGGGATCGACGAAAAGGCATTGGAAAGTTTTCTGCTCACGCTCAAGCCGAAAAAGGTACGCAGGAGCAAATCCTGAAGTTGAGAAGAGGAACCCCGTGTCTGAGGCCATGATCATTGATCCCGAGCGGCTTGTTCTGGTGCGTAAGACTCGCAAGATCGGCCGGCCGAAACTGGCCAAGCTGACAGGTTTGAGCGAGCGCGCCATTGCCCGCCTCGAAGGAGCGCTGAACGCTAAGGGTGACGTGCCGCTCGCTACGGTCCACAGAATCGCAATCGCCCTTCAGGTGCGGCCCGAGCTCCTTACCGGCCAATTGCCCTTCACCATGGCGGCCCTGTTGCCGACAGAAGTTCCAGACTGCTGCAGCTGTGGAACCTGCACCGCCCACTAGGGAATGATGATCTCGCCGGTTACGCGCACCAGTTCGAACCGGCTAAGACGGACCTAGACCTCGACCTCGACCTGCCAGGTGCTGGCGACATGGCTTGAGGACATGTGGCGGATCGACGGCATGACCATCCCTGAGCGAGATCGGCGCGCGCAAGAGCATACTATCTGGCACTATACCACGCCCTCTCGCGATGACTGGCTGAACGGCAGCTCTCGGGCTCAACAAAAAGAGCTTCGAACGGCTGATTTGGGGTCGATGCTGATCGGCAGCGGCGGGGTGGGAAGGGGACAGTCCGCTTCCGGGCGGCATTGTTGGGAAAGCCGCCGAGGCGCCGCATTTGGATTGCAACGCGCCCCTGATCGGCTCGCGTTAGTTGAGGAAGCTCGCGGCGGTCGCCTCTATGCTTCTCCGTACGGCCTCGGAGCCCGACGTTGCCTTGAACTCATCCGAGAGCGAGGCGAGCGACTTTTCCACCTTCAGCAACCAGAACTGCACGGCGGTACGCTCGCCCGCTGTGAGATCGCCGCTTCGCGCCGCCATGAATGGCCGTACAAGATCCAGTACCTTCACGGCATAAGACCTATGACTCTCGTCGGCGAGCATTGCATCGATCCGCTCGATCCCGATAATTATAGCGTCGATATTGAAGATCGCCTGGCCTCGCTTCTGCTCTGTCGCACGCAACAGCGCGATGCGAAAAGCTTGGGTGTCGATCTGGTAGGTTTGGAAGCCTGGAAGATCTTCGGCCTTCCGGTAAGCGGTGCCAATATACTCATCGGCCGTATCGAGCCGGGGTGTCTCGGTCATCGCAAGAGCATACTGAAGCCAGAATAGCGGCTCTGCGTTTACGCGTTCGTCATAACGGAGGCGTTCGTAAATGCTGCTGATGATCGCATCCGGATCCCCCTTCCCCAGCAGGGTTCTGCGCAGGCTCGAATAGGCAATCATGTTCGACATGAGGATGCGGTACGGTCGCTCGCTCCGCCGACGGGCCGCAGCCAGCGTCACCTCCACCACAACATCAGCGATCTCGTCAGGCTCAATGAACTCGGCAATTACGAACGACGAAAAGACCGCGGACCGGGCCTTGAAGTTGTCGGCTGAAGTCTCGAAAATCTCATGCGACAAATCCTCAAGTGGCTTGAGCGCAACGAACGGATCTTCGCCGACTACGGATCGTACGAAGGCGGCACCGACTTCCGTCTGATGCGTGGCGATCAGCATCGTCATGACCAGGATACGCCGTGTGGCTCGCTTCTCGAACAGCGGCCCCAGTGTCGCCCGAACGCGGTCCCGGATCGCTGTGTTCTTGAACAGACCTAACAGCAAGTCACGAAGGTCGCTCCGATGATCCTCGGCGGGTGCGCGAAGCCCGACACGCTCGCACAATCGACCAAAGGCTATGACCTCCGCGCGTGTGAGAGCATTAAGGCTGACCCTGTCGAACGGTCTGGGTAGAAGCTTGGTGAGCTCGTGAAACCGAACCTCGAACGTCCCTGTGCGAATCTCAATCACGAGCTTGGCATTTGGAAGCGCCTCGCGGAGACCGCGCAAGCTGTCTTGGGCAACGGAATATTGGTCGACAAAGACGACGACCCTGTCGATGGCGGCAAGCGCTGCGAGCTCGCGTTGAAGATCTGGATGGCCGGGCCGGAGCATAAGACAGGTCCAACCTCTGGAAGAAAGCTCGAAAGCCAGAAGGTGCAGGAAGATTGACTTGCCGTTTCCAAGTCGACCATCGACCACTAGTGATTGCTTGGACTCAACAGCCTCTGCCGCAACGCGCACGGCGTCCGCACGCGCTATCGCGTAATCTTCACCAGGTTGCGAACGGGCAAGACGACCGGCATCGAAGTCGCCATAAACTAGCAGGTCGAACACCTCGGGAGCGGTCGGACGAGCGCCAGCCTTCCGGTCGCGCGTTGGTGCCAGGGAGCGGAATGACCGCAGGTTGTCAATCCCCGGGGCGGCTGAGCGCGGAGCGCAAGCGAGCGCTTGGGCAAAACCGTCAGTACCTATGAACATCGTGCGCCCGTAAAGGGCGGTTCGGCGTAAGAAGGTCTCATCTGGGCCAGCCCCTTGGATAAAGACGGTTCGCTCGGCAAGTTTCGGATTGGCCATTAAAAGGCCGGCGATATGGTAATCGGCGAGGCTGTAGCCAACGATGTATAGGGCGCTTGCGAACGCCAGATCGCGCTGGAACTGATCGTACCATGGCGATCGAACGACATATTGGTTCACATAAGAACCCTCGCCGAGCACAAGGCTGTTCTTTACGTTCTCGGGCGTGATCAGGCGAATGCTGCCATGGAGATGCACTACGGCTCCGTGAGGGAATTTATTCGGAACCGGCTCCGAGACGTCGAAGGCGTTCGGTGGCTCTTTATTGTTTAACCGGTGCAATTCTACCGCATCGTCGTAGTTGGTTGAGTAGATGCGTCGCCATGGCTCGTCGAGCACGGCCTTTTGTCCATCAGTCAGTGCGGTCAGCCGAAAGATTCTGTAAAGCTCGTCGCGCAGTTTATGGGAGTCGTCCTCGGCGAACTCGTCGCTGAGGACTTGCAGATCGTAGTCCGTATCTAGTGGAAGGCCGAGCTGTTGAATGAAGTGGCGGCGCAGCCCCTTTCCATTCGGCGGGCTGTCATTCGCGATGTTTGTCGCGCCAAGACTGAAACCGGAGCCGAGGAATAGAATCGAGGATTCGGGGTCGCACTCTTCAATTCTATCCATATCGTGCGCCATCTTTATCCCCAATTGATTGATACTGCGGCAAATCGTATGCGACGGCAGCCTTCAAGGATATCTTCGCATTTCTAAGAGCTTTAGGCTATCAGTCGGCAAACCGCCCCACAGATTCATCTCCGGCAGTATCTGAACGACGGCAGCTTTTAGACAATCGCTGAAGCATCATGAATGGCAATAATGGGGTCGAAAGCCGCCAATGGCCGCAAATGTGGCAGCAGGTCGGCGGCATCACCTGCAGCCAGACTGAACAACGGATCTCAAGCGTGGCAAGCAACAAAACGTGCGTGATCGCGAGTACGGCGATCCGACAGTGAACCCAGCTTGCCAGCGAGTTGGCTGACCTATACTGTCACAGTTGACCGTCACGGTGCCGGTTCTTGATTGTCCTTTTTGTGTGACGGGACAATGGCTTACGCGGAAAGCGGGTTCGAATCCCTCTCTCTCCGCCATTTCTGAGCGATCGACGTCGCCAAGCCTCCCAGCGCGTTTAGGTTATACCGCCGCAAAGGTAAGCTGAGGTACTCCGCATTTGCTTTTTCCATATACCAGCCACGAGACTCCTGGACGTAGTCGGCAAGCTCGTGGCCGAGGAAAGAGCCCGGCTTTCCCAGGGGAGCGCAGTCATGTCCTGCGTAACGATATCTCCGGTGCATGGGCCCCAGGGAAATCCTGAAGTCATAATGCTTGCGTTCGCGGCCAAATTCTCGGAACTTCTACCATAGGTTTTGTTGAGGTGCCCGAATGAGATGGATTGCTGCCTTCACGGCTACGCTGCTTGTTACGAGCCTTGCAGCAGCGCAGGACTTCGATCCGTATTCAGGTCGATACGAGTCAGATGATGGTCAACTGATCGCGGATGTTGCACCCGTATCCGAAGGCGCATATGCAGTCTCGATCACCACCACGGTGAAGATGACCGAGGAGTTCAACGGATGCGGCGGCGGCGTCGACGGCCAGGTCGAGATTGTCGACGGCAGCGGCCTCATGCAGGTGCAAGACCAGTTTTCTGATTCCGATCCGATCAATTCCGAGGGCTCGGCTCCGTATTGCCAGGTCGATCTTCAGTTCGGCGAAGATGGGACTTTGCTGATCGAGGAGATAGGCGGGTGCCTTAGCTTCCATGGAGCATCGTGCTCGTTTAGCGGCACGCTTACTCACGAAGGCGCGGGAATCTAGAGCCGCAACGCTGGGCTGTCATGGTCGTATCAGCGGACCGGCACTACCAAGGCCCCTCTCGGCAGCGGTGGTAACGCTGTTTCAAGGATCTTTGCTGTCCAACAGGAGAGATAGACGAGGCGCGCCCGGGCTGGAGTGAGGACTATCGCCCTGCTTGTTGAAAGAATGTGCTATCCATCTGCATCCCGCGTCAGCTCCCCTGAGATGGTGGGGACCAGTTCAGCGATTGTGGGATGGATGTGCATGGTGGCGGCCAGATCGTCTGCCGTTGCCCCTCGCTGTATCATGTCCAAGATGGAGTGAATCGCTTCATCGCCACCGGGCCCCATTATCGCGCCGCCGAGAATCGCGCGGGTGTCAGCGTCGACGACGATCTTCATCAGCCCCCTGGTCTCACCCTTTTCGATGGCGCGACCCACTCGGGTCATCGGGCGTTTGCCGATCAGGACTTGGTGCCCTTTTGCAAGAGCTTCAGTTTCGGACATCCCGGTCCGGCCCAGCGGCGGATCGATATAGAGGCCGTAGCTCATGACGCGGTTGGAGACCCTGCGAGTGCCGCCATCGAGCAGGTTCGACGCGACAATCTCGAAGTCATTATAAGAGGTGTGGGTAAAGGCGCCCCGGCCGTTGCAGTCTCCCAATGCCCAGATGCCGGGAGCACTGGTTTCGAGGCGCTCATTGACCTGAACAAAGCCACGCTTGTCCAATTCCACACCAGCTTTGCCCAAGTCCAGATCATCGGTATTTGGCTTGCGGCCCAAAGCAAGCAGAACATGCGAGCAGACGATTTCAGGTTTGCCCGATGCGCAGTCCACCTCGACCACAGGACCTGTCTCCGAGCGCGAGAAGCGGATGCACTCGGCATTTGTGCGCACTGCAATCTCTTCGGCTTCCAGCACCTCGCGGATCGCCTCCGAGATCTCAGGGTCTTCCTTGCTGGCCAGCCGCGGTCCGCGCTCGACAATGGTGACACGAGCCCCGAAGCGCCGGAACATCTGCGCGAATTCAAGCCCGATATAGCTTCCACCGACAATCACCAGATGATCAGGAAGCCCGGTCAGTCTGAAGATATCCGAGTTGGTCAGGATGCCGACCTGCTCCAGCCCTGGCAGGTCGGGAATGGCGGCGCGGGCACCGACATTGAGAAAGATCTGGCTTGCGGCATAGATGTCGTCGCCCACCCTCACGCGGCTGGGCGACTCGAACCTTGCGTGCCCCCGCACCAGGGTCAGCCCAGGCATGCTCTTCAGCCAGGATTCGACGCTGTTGCGGGAATTGCTGCTGATAGTCAACGCCCGGCGCAGAACCGCGCCAAAATCCACCTCTGGAGCTGCGCTGATGCGGATGCCGTATTCTTGAGAATGCGCCACGGAGTGCGCGATCTTGGCGCTGGCCACCAAAGCCTTGGTTGGTGTGCACCCCGTGTTGACGCAAGTGCCGCCGACCTGTCCGCGCTCAATAAGAGCGACCCTTTGTCCAGCTGCCGTCAGCCGCGCTGCCAAAGGCGGGCCAGCTTGACCTGCACCGATGATGATCGCATCGAACGTCTTCATTGAGGCGCCTTGGGTTGAGTGCGTAGAAGCCACTTCGAAGTTTCACGACTTGAAGGCCGAGGTAAAGCACTATCGTCTCTGCTTCACACTTGAGCCGCCTGACATGAAACCTGGCATGCGGTGCTGCAGGACCTCTTCCGCATCAGGCAAGGCTCGCTCCAGGCGAGACCATGCCCATCCCGCTCATGAAGATGGCTGATCGAGTTCGGAAGGCTTTTCGTCGCTGCCATAGGCAAGATGCTCTGATATGGCTGCGAGCAGCAGAAAGCGGGCATCGTCATCGAGATCGCGCAGGATGGCATAGGCTCGATCGAAATCGCGCGTCCCGATCAGCGCATTGGCGACAAAGAGCCCGTGACTGCCCGTTTGGTTTCCGCCAAGAGCCAGCGCCTCATCTGCCGCCCCGAGACGGACATATTGCACCAGCGCTGGTTGGGCGAACAATGCCAGGTTTCCAGCGTCGGCGCGCACATCCCGCACTAGACGATCGAGGATCTGTCGCGCCTCCTCGTGTGCGCCGATGTCGATCAGCGCCGCCGCAACCGGAACCACAATACCTGCATAGGTTTGCGCGTCTGTGCTGATGGCGGTCTCGGCTGCCGCAAGAAGCCTGGTACGCGCCTCGGCGACACGGCCGGTGGCGGCCAGCGCCGGGGCCAGATCGGCTTCGATCCGCGCGGCAGCCTCGCGTTCGGGCGCTGCGTCGAGAGCCTCGATCGCCGAAATGACCACGGGCGCGGGGTCCACCCCGCGGGCATGAAGGCCCAGGGCAACCCCGGTCCAGATCGCTCCGTCATAAACGCTCGCCCCATCTTCGGCGAAGAAGGCGATGGTCTCGGCGGCATCCTTGCGTGGCTGGTCGGAAGGGTCAAACTGTGCCAGCGTTCTGAACAGCAACACTGCCTCGGCGGGACCAAGCGACAGTGCGCCGACATCGAACCAAGCATAAGCATTGCGGGAGAGATTTTTCGCCTGATCCGCGTCACCAATCTCATCGGCTGCTTCGGCAAGCTGTTCCATCAGAGCCAAAGTCATCGGGTTAGGAGGAACCTGATTGAGTTCTTTGGCAAGTTTGTCGAGCAGAGCGCTGGCTGCGGTCTGATCGCCGGCTGCGGCAAACGCCTGGGCATATTGCGGGATCAGGCCGGCATGATCCAGAAGATCGAACCCCTCTGCTTGAGCTGCTGCGCTGGCACCAAGCACCGCGAGCGCTTGGGCCTGTCGCCCGGCCTCCTGCAGAAAGCGTGCATGGGGCAGCGCGAAATCCTGGCGCCAACCTTCCTGATCTACTGCTTCATGGGCAGCAAGTGCCGCCTCTTCGTTGCCATCCGCCAATTCGGCACGGGCCAGGTTCGCGTTGATGCGAGCGGCTGCAAAAGGATCACTCGCGGTCGCATCCAGTCCGTCCCGTATTTCATCTGCAATGCAAGCTGTTGTAAGCGGGCCCCCGCAGGCCGCGTGTACAGGCAGAACCGGTACGGTCAGACAAGCTGCAATCAGCAGCAAACAGTAGGATCGCATCGACGTCCCCAGTCACATCTTACCCAAGATCTAACAAAAGGGGCGGGAATGTCTCGAAGTTCCTCGACGAGTGTGCGCGCAAGTCATAGCGCCTTGGGCATCGAAGTGAGACGGTCGCGTTCTGCTGCCTGGCCAAGTCGTGCCAGCAAATCTTTGCTCACCACTCTTGAGCTGAATTTCATAGGGAGAGAGCCGTCAACAGCTGCTTGGAATCGAGGCCAGTCGAGGAGCGCGGATTCCACGATCTCTCCGTCTCGATGATCGGGCTGGAACGTGGCTGGCACGGACAAATCGTAGATTGCGAGGACTTCGCGGTGAAGTCCCAGCTCACTCTCGTATCGGACCACGATGTCTTTCACCTTCCGGGCGGTTGCCGACAAGCGGCGAGGCAGGCCGACTTCCTCCTCGCTTTCCTTTGCCAGTGTTTCGACAAGACTAGCGCCGGCGGGCTGTCCACCGGCGATCATGGTATCGTAGGCGAGCGGCGCTGCGTTGGACGATGCCGAACGCCTTGAGAGCCACACACGCGGCCGCAGCGTGCCCTCCGCCTCCACTAGTCCATTGACGTGGATCTTCGTCGCCCAGAGACCCAGAGCACGCAAGGCGCTGCGGTCGATGGTTGCGAGTTGGGCGCCATAGGGTTCGAGCCTGACCGGCATCAGTTCATGGCGCTCAGGTCCGATCAGGCCTGCAGCAAACAAGGACGCTCTTATGGCGGCGAAGGCTTCATCAAGTCGAGTGCCGGGGTCGAGCGAAAGACGCTGATCGATCAGCCTGAACAGGCGCGCCCGGCTGAGGTGGTCGGCAATGACGGGAGTAACATGGCCCAAAGCATCGCAGTTCCCCCTTAGATACCACGGCATGAAGGAGGAGGGATCAGAAGTGGCAAACATCATTTCGCAAAGATTAGAGCGGAGTCTGGTGAAAAGCTCAGATTGACATGGGATCCGACCGACGCGCGGTGAGTGGTGACAGCGGAGATGGCATTTCCGGCCACATCGACAACGAGGCGCCAATTCCGGCCTTCGAAAAGACAATGGGTCACCCGGCCCTGGAGGCTGTTCCTGGCAGGATCGCCTCCACCCTGGGTGACGTCCACCCGGTCCGAGGCCAGCATGAGGGTAAGTTCCGTGCCCGAAGGTGCCGTTGCAAGCTTGCTGTTGCCGGTATGCGCAATGTGGAGTGGTTGAGCGCCGACCTGCATGGTGATGGCCCGCTCGTCCGAGTGCGCGATCAACGTGCCTTCGATGCTGGTATCGTAACCGGCAAGAGTTGCGATCCAGGCGGAACGGGGAGAGGCGAACAGGGCCTCCGGCGTACCCACCTGCTCAATTTCGCCCTTGTTCATCACCACCAGCACATCGGCAAAGGATGCTGCTTCAAGCGGGTCATGCGTCACGTAAAGAACAGTTTTGCCAACCGAACGGAACAGTGTGCTGAATTCCTTGCGCATCTCGAGGCGCAATTGCACGTCGAGATTGGACAGCGGCTCGTCGAGCAAAAGGAGAGCGGGATCGGTCGCCAATGCACGCGCGATCGCCACGCGCTGTTGTTGCCCGCCCGAGATTTGCGAGGGCAGGCGGTCGGCCAAGGCGGAAATGCGCAATTGATCAAGCAGAGCCAATACCCTGGTCTTGCGCGATTCCGTATCAAGCCGATCAAGCCCATAGCCAACGATTTTCTCGACGCTCATATGGGGCCACAGGGCATAGTCCTGAAACACCATGTTGAGTTGGCGCTTATGGGGCTCCAGCGCCCAGCCAGGCGAGGAAAGCGTCGTGCCGTTTACCGCTATGGTGCCAAGGTCGGGGCGATCGAGACCGGCAACGAGGCGCAGGAGGGTGGATTTGCCGCATCCCGATGGCCCCACGATACAGGCAACCTGACCTGGAGCAATGGTGAGGCTGACATCGTTCAGCACGGTCTGAGGACCGAAGCGCCGCGTAAGGCCGCTTATTTCAAGCATGGGTGTTGTCCCTGATGGGCTGGGTACGAAGAAGGCGGCGAATAGCGCGGTCCGTCGCAAAGCGGATACTAACGAGGATGGCGATCGTGATGCCGCCGGCCACCAGAGTTGCCGCGGTTGCGGCGCCGAACTGTCCCTGTTCGAAAGCGCGGTTGACATAGACCGGCAGAACATCGAGGCGGGGTGGCCGCAGAATGGAATTGATCGCGAGGTCGAATATGGCGGAGCCGAAGGCGGTAAGCGTAGCAGACACCAGCGCAGCGGCAACGAGCGGAATAACGATGGTGCCGATCCGCCGCCACAAGCCTGCTCCCTGCAGCGCTGCCGCCGAAAGCATGTTGGCCGGCACCTGCGCCATAGCGCCAAGAACCAGGCGGATGGCGATCGGTATCGCACCGGCAACGCCTGCCAGAACCAGGATGGAGGGGCTGCCATAGAGCCGAAGGCCCAGACTGTCGAGAACCGGTGAGTTCCACACAAAGATATAGCCGATACCGAGCACCACGCCGGGTACGGCCAGGCTAAGGGTGCAGGTGAGATCGATCAGCCTGTTGAGGCGGAAATCGGAAAAGGTCACCACATAGGCGGCGGCCGCTGCAAGGATGCCGCTACCAAGGGCGGACAGGGCCGCGATGCCGAGGGATGCCTGAAGCGCGCTCAGGAAGGCTCCACCCGTCTCGAGCACGGCGAAGTAGTTGGCAAGGGTCAGATTACCGGGACCGAAACCATCACTGATGCGGCCAGTAAACGACACAAGGACGCTCGACCCCACAGGGATGACAAGGGCGACCAGCAGTGTCACGAGAGCAAAGATGTCAGCGCTGCGCGAGTGGCTGCCGCGGCCGTCTGATAGTCGCGCCTTACCGCCTAGGAAATCGAAACGGCGATTCCGCAGGATCCAGAAATAGACGATGACCGCGGCCAGCATGATCGCGGTGACGTAGAAGGCGAGCACGCCTGCCAGATCGAAGCGGATCGGCGACTGATTGATGGCGACATAGATCGCATAGGTCAGCGTCGGAAAACGATAGGTCGTGGCGAGAGCTGCGGGCAGACCGAAATCGCCAAGGACATCAATGAAGATCAGCACAGCACCCGACAGTGCTGCCGGCAGCAGCATCGGAATGCGGATAGTCATGAGCACACGGATGGGAGACGCGCCACACAGGCGCGCGGCGTGCACATAATCATCCATGCGCCATTGCAAGGCTGCCGACACGGCAAGATAGGCAAATGGGAAGGCCTTGAGGCTCATGATGACGGCCAGTCCCCAGGGATTGAACACGAGGTCCGGCACAAAGCTCAGACCCAGCCATTGATTTGCCAGACCGCCGCGGGTGGCAAAAAGCATCCAGCCCTGCGCCAGAATAAAGGAGGGCAGGATGATGATGGCCCAGGCAGCGATATCAAGCGCTGCCGCTACGGCCCGATTGGCTGACTGCCGCGAGAGCGCCAAGGCACAGCCCAGAACCGTGCCGACAACGGCTGCAACGGTGGCAAGGAACAGCGAATTCGTCAGTGAACGCTGCCACAAGGGGCGGCTGAACACTTCCAGCAGTCCGGAAAACCCGGCCTGACTGTTCTGGCTGGTGAAAAGACCGGGAACAAAGGCTTGGATCAGCACGGTTGCGAGTGGACCAAGAACCAGAACGATCAGGCACGTGACAACCGCCAAGCCAAGCCAGTCCTCTGCCTTGAGAAGGTGCTTGCGCGAAGGGGCGTGTCTTGTCGCCGGAGCAGCCGATGCTGCAGGAAAATAGGCCATGATAATGAAGCGTCCAGTTTGCCCGCTCGCCCAAGACAGTGCCTTGAGCGAGCCAACGTGTGCGACTACTGGACCGCGCGGTCGGCGAACCAGGTCTTGATTGCAGCTTCGTTCTCGACGGCGAAGTCGTTAGGCGCCACACGGTAGATCATGCCTTCGGGCGGACCATCGGCACGTCGCGCCGCGCCGGTGACGGTTGGCTCGAAAAGACCGTCGGCGGCCACGGCATTGGCAAGATAGGTCTGAGTTTCAGGCACGAGCAGCCACTGCACGAAGGCCTTGGCCGCTTCAGGCCGCGCCGTTCGGGCCTGGATGCCGACGCCGCGGACCACGCCTGGCGCGCCATCTTCGGGCCAGACGATTTCGACCGGCGTTTCACCGGCGGCCTTGAGCGAGTAAGCGACCTGGGAGGTGATCATGGCAACGGAGAGATCGCCAGCTGCGATGGCCTGTCCGACCGGGCCGTTGGTCCGGAACACGCGCATGCCGTTGTCGAAGAAGCTGGTAAACAGCGCCTCGGCGCCCTCCTGCCCAAGCTCATGGAAGAACTCTGCGACGCACGGGTAAGCGGGAGCGGCGACTGCCGGGTCGGCCATGCCGAACTGGCCGTTGAAGCGGGCGTCGGCAAGATCGGCATAACGGGCTGGCGGAGTGTCGACGAGGTCGGTGCGGTAGAGCATGACGCAAGATGCGGCCTGACCGATGGGGAACCACGACCTGTTCTCGGGCAGTTGCGCAAGCCCAATCTTGTTGAGATTGCCGATATTGTCGGGTTCAACGTTCTGCATCAACTGCCCCTGCTGATCGAGGCTCTGGAAGACGTAGGAGCCATTGTAGATCAGCACGTCCCATTGTGGGTTCGACGCTTCGGCGGCGATGCGTGCCAGGATCTCGCCTCCGCTCATCTGCACGACGTCGATCTGACGGCCGGTGTCGGCCTCGAAGCGGTCGGTGATGACGCCCTCGAAATCGTTGGTATAGAGCACGAGAGGCCCGGTCTCATCCTGGGCGATGGCGGGAAGGGGCAGGGTGGCGACCGCTGTCAGGGCAGCTATGCCGAAGGCTTTGGAAAAAGGGGTCATGGCAAGTTCGCTCTCAGCCAGAGTGGTGTCGAGCGCATCGGCAAGCCCGGCTTGAGTGATGCGCGAGCCTTGGCTAGGCACGCTGTGTGACAGTGGGATGAAATGGCCCGGCGCCTTCGTCGGAACCCTGTGTTCCGAATCTGGAACCTGCCGGTCTCCCAAAAGGACAGCATGTTTCACCTGGTCTGCAAGCCGGTCCGCCTCGCGCCGCAAAGTTCGGTTCATGAGGCGGCGCGAGGGGCTGAGGAGGCTGATTGTGACGGCAGGACCAATCCAGCCGGGCACGGTCAGCACCAGCGAGCCCGCGTATAGGGACTGTCTTGCCGCATATTCGGGGACGAGCGCAATGCCCGCTCCAGCCTCTGCCATTTGCACGAGCAATCGGGCGTCGGTCGAAATCAGGCGAGGAATGGCTCCCAGGTCGTGGGATGAACCATCGAAATGCTCTAGACGCCAAAGGCGGGCATTTGGATCGTTATCAAAGATCAAGAGCCGGTCATTCGGCAAAGCCTGCGGGGATGAGGGTGCCTTAAACCCTGGTGCAGCCACGAGAACTTGCGGGTTTCGGCAAATGCGGCGCTGGATCAGGGAGGTATCGCGAAGTTGCCAATGATGGGCGAGGAGGTAGAGATCGATCCGATCCAATAACATCTCCGGTTCTCGCGCCGAAAGCTCGAGAGCGAATGACAGTGAAGCAAACTCGGCCAGTTCCGCTGCAACCAGTTCGCCGATGACATCGGAAAAGAGCGTTGCCGATTGGATCGAGACGCGGCCGCCAATATCCTCCCTGCCTCCCAGAAGAAGATCTTCCGCCCGCTGGGCTGCGCCAACGACGTCCCGTGCTGCCCGATAAACCTCTTCACCGGCAGAAGTCAGGCTAAACTCGTCGCCGCTCCGAACGATGAGGCGCGCCTTGAGATGTTCTTCAAGCCCAGCCAGGCGACGGCTGATGGTTGATTTGGGAAGCTGCAGGGCCTTGGATGCACGAACGATCCCCTTGTTCTCAACGATGCGAACGAATAACCTGAGATCGTTGAGATCAAGCATGCGACTGGTGAACTCCTGATGCAGTGGTCCGCGTAATGCGTGCCGGTGACAGTGAGAAGACTATGTGACCGCCATAGATCAAGGTTCGATGTGCTGCCGCAAGATCAGCATCAACTGAAGAGCGCCCCCGCAATCACCGCCGAATCCCAGCAATCGAGCGGCTCTTTGTGGCTGCGCATATGCGAGCGGGCCGGATCGTGCGCCAGAGGACAGAGAAAGAGTTCAACCATTGAAGGCGGTCAGAATAGAGGCCGAAGGCCAAACCGAGTTTGCGGAGGTGGAACTGCGTTCACCGGGCGCGAAAGAAGTGGTGCTGGCCATTCGCCATGTCGGTCTGTGTGGCAGCGATCTCAACACCTTCAAGGGCCTCAATCCCCTCGTAGAACTCCCGCGCATTCCCGGACATGAGATCGGCGGAGAAGTGATCGCGGTGGGAGCAGATGTCGATGCAGGTCTGCTTGGCCAGCGCGCCATCGTCGTTCCCTATACCAATTGCGGCTCCTGCTCTTCTTGCCGCAAGGGCCGGCTCAACGCCTGCCGCTACAACAAGACACTGGGCGTGCAGCAGGATGGCGGGCTTGCCGAATTCCTCGTGCTGCCAGCCGAAAAGCTCATTCCCAATGCCAGCCTTGCACCTGCCCATCTGGCTCTGGTCGAGCCGCTCTCGGTGGGCTTCCATGCCGTTGCGCGCGGCTCGGTCGCAGCGGGAGAAACCGTGGTAGTCCTGGGCTGCGGCATGATCGGCATGGGTGCGATCATCGGAGCCGCGGCACGTGGAGCCCGCGTCATCGCCGTTGATGTCAACGCCCAGAAAGCCGAGTTCGCGTGCCAGTTCGGCGCCAGCGATGTCATCGTTGCCGGAGCCGAAGACGTAGCCCAGCGGATCGAGGCGTTGACGGTTGGCGATGGAGCCGATGTGGTCATAGAAGCCGTAGGCCTGCCGCTGACTTTTACCCAGGCCATCGACTTTGCCGGTTTCGCCGGTCGCGTGGTCTATGTGGGCTATTCCAAGGCGCCCGTGAGCTATGAAACGCGCTTCTTCAACCTCAAGGAGCTCGATATCCTGGGCTCCCGCAATGCAACCCGCGCCGATTTCGAGGCGGTGGTGGCCTATCTCGAAACACTGGGGGCCCAGGCGGATGCACTGATCTCGAAGCGTTTCGCCTTTGACAAGGCCGACCAGGCGCTTCCCTTCTGGGCTGCCAACCCCGACACGCTCAAGGTAGTCATCGAGCTGGCGCCGTGACTGGGTCAAGGCCGCCTCCGGCTGGCCCGCTCCGGTTTTAAATACCCTAGCATGGTTGAATGGGGCTCGAGTTTTTAGTCGGCAGGTCACGTCGGTCCTCAGGTTATTCAAGTCACGCTTCACTCCCCCGGACCGCCGGGTGATCATGGGCGCAGGCCGATCATTGGGAATTCTACCAAGTTACTTCCCACCCGCGACCGGTGCACAATGTGCATGTGGCCCGGGAGGAATGGCATAGGGAGGGTCTGATGGCACGCCTTGCCGCTTTCTGGCACAGGCAGGAGGGTGGCGCGGCGGTCGAGTTTGCCATCCTCACACCGGTCTATCTGCTGATGCTCGCCGGCATGTTGGCCTACGGGCTCTATTTCGGCGCAGCCCATTCGCTGCAGCAATTGGCGGCGGACGCGGCGCGGGTCTCCATTGCCGGGCTCGACAAGGCAGAGCGCAGCCGGCTCGTGCGCGCCTATCTCGAAAACAATGCCGGAGCGTATATGCTGCTCGACCAGCAGCACCTGAGCTTTTCGATCGGCGAAAGTGCAAGCGATGCCAGCCAATATCGCGTCATCTTGCGCTATGACGCTGAAACTCTGCCGATCTGGAATCTCTATCCGCCGCTGCCCCTGCCCAGCCGGGTCATGACCACTGGTGCAACTATAAGGAATGGTGGGTTGTGAGCCGGTTCGCGCAGGATGAGCGCGGCAATATGGCGATACTCTTCGCGCTCGCCTTTTCCCTGATCGGGGCGGTTGCGGCCATCGGCGTCGATTCCGCAGCGCTTTATCATGAGCGGCGCATGATGCAGGGTGCGGTCGATCTTGCTGCGCTGACCGCCGCAAACCAGCCTCTCAATGCGCAGGCCATTGCAGAAACCGTCCTTGCCGATGCCGGCTTTGTTGACGCTAGCCGTCTTGTTGTGACAACAGGCCACTATGCCCCCGATCCTGCGCGCAGCCCAGCCGAACGCTTCGTGCCGAACGGCGTGCCCGTCAATGCGGTCAAGGTTGGGGTGGAGCGGCCGGGGCGGCTTTATTTCGGCACGAGCTTCATGCAGGCGCCGCTGATCGGTGCGGAAGGCCTCGCCATGGTCGAGCCGCTGGTTTCCTATTCCCTGGGTTCGGGACTGGCCAGCCTTGATAAAGGCATTGCCAATCGCCTGCTTGGCAGTCTTCTCGGAACCGGCATTTCGCTTTCGCTGGTCCAGTATGAGGGGTTGGCGCGGGTGCGGGTCGGGGCCCTCGATTTTCTCGATGCGCTGGCCTTCGAGATGCAATTCGCCGCCCTCACCTATGACGATCTGCTTCATGCGAGGCCCAATGCAGGGCAAATCGCCCGTGCGCTGGCAACGCTGGTCGGGGGTGCGGAAAAGACAGCGCTGACAACCATCGGCCTGGCAGGTTCGGGCAGCCGGGTGAGCCTCAACAAACTCTTTGATCTCGGCCCTTTGGGCGGATTGGCTGTCCAGAGCGGCAGTCCTGGGTTTGGAGCAGACCTTTCGGTACTCGATATCCTTTCTGCCGCAGCCATGCTGGCCGACGGCAACCGCCAGGCAGCGGATATTGATGCCGGTCTCCCCGGCATCGCGGGGGTCACCGCGACCCTTGCTGTGGGCGAACCGGCTCAGGGAGGAGGCTGGTTCGCTGTCGGCTCCACAGGAACTGTTCTGCGCACCGCACAGGTGCGGCTTCGCCTGAAAGTTTCCGTAGCCAGTGCGATCCGTAACTCAGGCCTCATTCAGCTGCCGATCTGGATGGATATTGCCCATTCCGAAGCACAGGTGACAGCCATCACTTGCCCGAGCCAAAGCAATCCCTTGGGCTCGGCGGAAATTGCGGTGCTGCCTGGCGTGGTGCGGGCTGCTATCGGCGAGGTGAGTGATGCGCAACTGCGCAGTTTCGGTGTTCCTCTTACCGTCGTCCGCACGACGATCCTAGATGCCCTGCTGGTTAAGGTCGTTGCCTCCGCTCAAATCCAAATGGCGCAGTCGCGCATGATATCACTCGGATTCACCTCCAATGATATCGAGGCCGCAAAAACAAAAACCGCGAAGACGACAGGTCTTGTCACCGCACTGCTTCTATCGCTCTTCAACACCCTTGATGTGCGGGTAACTACCTTGCTCGGACTTGGCCTCACCGTAAGCGAGGTGATCTCTTTGCTTGATGCCGACCTCACCCCACTTGCCGCTCCTCTCGACACCGCCCTTGATGCGCTTCTGGCGGCGCTGGGTCTGGGGGTCGGCGAGGCGGATGTGCGGGTTTATGGAGTGCGGTGCTCCAATCCGGTGCTGGTCGGCTAACACCGTGCCAGATAAACGAGGGCAACGGCTTGAAATTGCCGCTCTTGGGCCGCAAGACACCCTTATGGTTGAGGAGGTTTCGCGATTCCTAGCGATGCAATGACACTCATGGGACTGGGCATCGGCGCGGTGGTCGTCGTGTGGCTGGTCTTTTCCGTGGTCAAGAAACTTGTCGGCATCGCCATCGTCCTGGCGCTTGCGGGGGCAGCCTGGTTCTTGTGGTCCAATCCGCAGCACCTGGCGCCCATCATGGCCTGGCTCAGGCAATTTACCGGGTGATGCCTGGGCCGGGTGCGATTGGCCAGCCAGCAGGTGCGATGGGCGAGGCCTGTGAAGTGTTGCAGCTTTCCCGCAGCCGCCTGCCAATGAAGGGCGGGTCATCTCTTGATCTTGCAAGGGGCAAACGAAGTTTCTAATCGTCGGGCTGATCGGCCTTGGGGGCTCGGCCGGGATCGAAGCGGTTTGGGCTAAGGAGTGCCCCGTGACGCAGTTGAGAAGCGCAATTCTTGTTCTGTCGGCGCTTGGGCTTGGAGCGCTGCCCGCCTGGGCGCAGATCCGCACGACGCCTCCGCTTGTCGAGGCGAACGGCATGTTTGAGCTCGATGCGCTGGGCCACCGGCTTTCCATGCCTCTGCCGGACTGGCTATCTGCCGGCACCGGACCCGCGATGGAGCGGGTTGAAGCAAATTTTCTTGCAGATGAGGGGCAGGCGCTTCTCGAGATCTACCCTGAGGGTGAGAGCGAAGCCCTCTGGACGACGCTTTATGGCGCACGCATCAGCCATGACGAACGCGAGCGCACCCTGGCGGACTATCGCGCCGCACTGATGATGCTGCATGCCAATAGCTGCAAGCCCGAATTGACCGGCTTTTTCCAGCTCGGGCCGGACGACGGCGACAAGCTGGCGCCGCTCGGCTTTGTGTGCGGCGCTTATCAGGACCAGTACACGAGCTATCGCGGGCTCGGCGAGGTGATGGTTGCCAGTTTCCGCCGGTCCGATACCGGCGTGGCGATCATCTATCAGGAGTGGCGCGGCAAGGCCTTCAATCCCGCCGATCCCAACTCCTGGCCCGTCTCGACAAGCATTGTGGAAGCGCGCGCGGCCCAGCTCCAGTCCCAAGTGAGCCTGAGCAAGGCGGATTGACGGCGCGGCCTGGAGGGCCTAATCCGCTTGCCCATGAAAAAAGACAACAAGCCCCTGGGCCCTAGCCAGCGCATGCTGCGCGTGGGCGAACTGGTGCGCCATGCGCTGGCGGACATTTTCGCACGTGGGGAAATCGAGGACGAGGCGCTGGCCGGCTCCGTCGTCACCGTGCCCGAAGTGCGCATGACGCCGGACCTCAAGCTCGCCAACGCCTATGTGATGCCGCTTGGCGGAGCACATGCCGACGAGATCGTCACCGTTCTCAACCGCCATGCCAAATATATCCGCGGCCGCATCGCCCCGCGCATAAACATGAAATATGCGCCCGAAATCCGCTTCTTTGTCGACGACACGTTCGACGAAGCCAGCCGGATCGATGCGCTCCTGCGCTCGGATCGCGTCAAGCGCGATCTTGACCATGATGGCGATGACAGCGACGAAGACTGAGCGCGTGACCGAGCAAAAAAAATCAAGGAAGCGCCCCATTTCGGGATGGGTGGTGCTCAACAAGCCCTATGACTTCACCTCGACCCAAGCTGTTGGCAAGGTGCGGTGGTTGTTTTCCGCACTGAAGGCGGGCCATGCCGGAACGCTCGATCCGCTTGCGACCGGCATCTTGCCCATCGCGCTCGGGGAAGCGACCAAAGCCGTGCCGCAGGTGCAGGATGGCACCAAGGTTTATCGTTTCTCTGTTGTCTGGGGTGCGGCAACCACCACCGACGATCGAGAGGGCGAAGTGATCGCCACATCCGATATGCGTCCCGAGCGGGCGGCGCTCGAAGCGGTACTACCCCAGTTCACGGGCCTGATCATGCAGCGCCCGCCGATCTATTCGGCGCTCAAGATCGATGGCGAGCGCGCCTATGATCTGGCGCGGGCCGGCGAGGCAGTCGAGCTCGCGCCCCGTCCCATCGAGATCGACGCTCTGGAGTTGATCGAGCATTCGGCCGAGGCAAGCACGCTCGAGGTCACCTGCGGCAAGGGCACCTATGTGCGGTCGCTCGCGCGTGACATTGCCGAAGTGCTCGGCACGCGCGGCCATGTGGGCAGCCTTCATCGGGCCGCCGTTGGGCCATTTTCGGATCAAGATGCGGTGACGATCGAAGCGCTTGAGGCAGCAGAAGAGGGCGCTGCCCGCGATGCCCTGCTGGCTCCGGTGGCTGCTGGGCTCGCCGAACTGCCGGAAATCCGCCTCGACGCGGGGCAGGCGGGTGCCGTTGGCAATGGCAATCCCGTGCTGCTTACCGGCGCCGCAGCGCCTGCTCAGCTCGACGAATGCTGGGTGAGTTTCAAGGGCAAGGTACTGGCGACCGGCTCCGTCGAATTCGGCCAATTCAAGCCAAAGCGGGTTTTCAACTAGAGCCGATCATTCCGTCCCGATCGGCCAGTAGCCCTCATCCTCAAGTGCCCGCCGCAGGCAGCCTTGAATGGCAGGGCTCCGTGGACGCCTCAGATCAGCGCGTCCACATCCCTGGCCAGGGGGATTGCCGGTTGCGCGCCGGGGTTGAGGCAGGCGAGGCTTCCCGCGACAGCGGCGCGGCGCATGGATCTTTCGAGATCCAGACCGGCATCGAGGCTGGCGGCGAGATAACCGCAAAAGGTGTCCCCGGCGCCTACGGTATCGACCGGGGTCACCTTGTGTGCCGGCACCGAAACCTTCCCCTCCGGCGAAACGGCGCGGGCACCATCGGGACCGAGGGTGACTACGATCGTGCGGCCGGTCTTGCGCACCCACTCGTCCATTGCCGCATCGAGTTCGTCGATAGGGCGGCCGGACAGCAGGGCAAATTCGGTTTCATTGGCCACCACGATATCGGCAAGCGGTGCAAGATCAGGAGTGTCCGGCAAAAATGGCGCGGTGTTGAGGACGCTCCGTGCGCCTTTTTCCCGGGCAATTTCGAGAGCGCGGCGCGTTGCGGCCTGCGGCACTTCCTGCTGAACCAGAATAGTGTCGGCTCCGGTCAGAGTGCCAAGCGTGCGCTCAGCGTCTTCCGGACTCACCGTGCCATTGGCGCCAGGCAGGATGGCGATGACGTTCTCGCCGTCCGCATCGACAAAGATCATGGCAATGCCGGTCGCCGCATGCGCCTTGCGCACCTCTGTGAGATCGACTCCACCCGCAACAAGCAGTTCGAGCGCCATGTCGGCGAAGGCATCGTCGCCGACAGCTGACACGTGGCGCACATTCGCACCCGCCCGGCATGCGGCCAGAGCCTGGTTCGCGCCTTTGCCGCCCGGCGCCATCGAAAAGGTCCCGCCAGCCACTGTTTCACCCGGCTCGGGCAAGCGAGACACGGTGCCGACCTGGTCGAGATTGCTGGAGCCGAAAACAACGATCACGGGATTACCTTTTGAACAGTGTTCCAATTGCGCATAGTGCCAAGCACGTCCCTGCCCAGCCGGGCATAAAGCGGCTTCAAGACAGCGTCCACGCCTTCCGTATAGCGCCCATTGGGCTGGCGATAGCCGGCAATGTAGATTTCCCGTGGATCGACGCGCAGGATCTCGGTGTGGCCAGCGATGCCCTCGAGTGTGAGTCCAGTCGGCAACGGCGCTTGGAACAACAGCACGTGGCAGGTGAGGTCGGCGGCCGGATCGAGAGCCCCGAAAGGGTGCTCCGCCAGCATGAGGCGGATTTGGGCTTCCGAACGCATGATGACGCCGACCTTGAAGCCGAACTGGGTCTCGATCAGGCTTTCAAGTTCGATCCGGGTCGCTTCACTATCGCCTCTGTGGCGAAAGCGTATATTGCCGCTGGCGAGGATCGTCCTGACCTCGGCATATCCGGATGCTTCGAGACATGCCGCAAGTGCGGCCATCTTGATTTGCCGCTTGCCCAGATTGATCCCGCGCAAAAAAGCGATGTCCCAGCTCATTCCGTTCTCCCCGACTGACAGGTAGCACTGCCCGAGCCCGCTTCAAAGTCGAGAGGGAGCAGGGCCCAGATCTTCGGGGCTGTCGTCGCGCCGGAGGAATATAGCCTCCAGCAAAGACAAGAGCGCGATCCCCGCGAGCATGATGCCGACCGTGATGGTGACACGCTGGACGACAACCTCCATGGCGGAATTGGCGCCATAGATGGAGGAGAGCACGATCACCAGCGCCACCGAGCAGACATATTGATAATATTGCGGACGGGCAGGGCCGGTGGTCATGCGCTCGATCAGCCAGAATGTGATGATCATGAGCAATGTCAGCAGCACGATGAACTCGGGCACGAGATTATAGACCGCGAGTGCTGCGACACCCACCACAGCACCCACAATGGTACCGCCGCCGCGATCAACGACCTGCTCCATGCGCCCGCCATGGTCCGGCTCTGCGCACACAAAGACCATCATGATCGGAGCAATCAGCAGGCTGATATTGTTGGTCGCATAAGTGGCGATCAGAGTTGCCAAGTAGACAACGACACGGATCCCCAGCTCGAGTGCGGGATTACGCGAGACATGCGGCTTGGGACTATCGACATGGATGCGCCGGGTCTGCGGGGGAAAGAGGATATTGGTGACCACTGCCGCCGCCCCAACCAGCAGCCCGCCGCTGACCATGGAGTCGCGAATGGCTGCCAGCGCATATTCATTGTAAAGTGCCGAGATCGACATCATCGCCGGAAACACGGTGAGCATCATGCCGGCGCGCGATCCGCGAAACAGCATGAGCGCGATGCCGCCGGCCGCAAGAACGACATTCATGAACAAAAAGACCAGGGGCTCGTTGACCGTCACGGCCGCAAGCCATGAAAAGACGATGGCCACCACCGGCAGCATGAGCGGACCGGCAAAACTGCGCGCCGTCAATGCTCCGCGCTGACCAGAGAGAAGGCTCATGCCGATGGCGATGGGCAGCATGGGCTGGGTCATACCGAGCGGCTCGGCTAGGGCGAGGCAGAGCCCCACGCCCAACGTGGTGCGCAGCGCGAGGTAAGGGTCTTCCCGTGCATCGACCCGGGTGAGCGTTTCCATTTCAGTTGAACCCTGAAATGACGCTCGACACGCTCAGCAGGCCCCGCGCGATGGTGGGCACTATCCCGTCTGCTTCGGTCAGAATCAGGGCGCCGGCTTCAGAGCCCAGGCGCACATTGCCGGGCAGGGCCGAAGGGTCGTCGATGGAAATACGCACGGGGATCTTGCGGGCAGGGGGGAACCAGCGCGTATCGGTCGATGACTGAGCGAGCCCGCCATTGGAGGCACGGCCGCTGGCAATGCCCCAGGCAATGGATTCCACCGTCGCTTCGAACTGGCGTCCGGGTGCTGCCTCGAAAATCACCAGCGCCTTGTCGCCCGGCTGGACATTGACGAGCTGGTTTTCGCGGTAATCCACCACAACGGTGCCGCGATCGCCTGAAATGAAGGTCATCACTGGAGAGCCAGCTGCAACGAACTGGCCGGGGGTCAGGGAAAGGTTGGAGACGTGACCATCGGCGGGAGCCAGGACGGTGCTGCTTTCGAGGGCGAAGCGCGCCTTTTCAAGGCCTGCATTGGCAGCGCGGAAATTGGGATTGGTATCATCAATCGCGCCGGCCTGGGTGCGGACGCGCTCAAGCTCGGCCTGTGCGGCTGCGACATTGAGCCGGGCGGTCTCGAAATTGCCTTCCGCTTGGGTCATCTGCGCTTCGGTTACGAGCCCACGCTCGTGCATCTGTCGCGTGCGTTCAACCGCATCGCGCGCCGTGCCAAGTGCAACTTCGGCTTGGCTGACCTTGGCCTCGGTTGCGGGTATGGCTGCGCTCGCGGAGGAGATGTTGGTCGCGGTCAGGTCGAGCTGCGCTTCGGCCTGAGCGACATCCATGCGGAAAGTCGTATCGTCGATGCGGAAAAGTGGATCGCCGGCGCGCACGGTCGAATTATCGGAGACCAGCACCTCAGCGACGGGACCGGCGACGCGAGCCGCCACCTGGGTCACATCGCCCATGACCGAACCACCCGCAGCAAAGGGAGCCTGATGGTCCGAGAGTGGGTACCAGGCGATGGCGCCGCCGAGAACCGCAAGGAGCCCCAGGCCAAAAACCCGCGCCTTTCTGCGGCTGCGCGAGGGTTTTGCCGCTTCGTTTCCCGCGATCGGCTCGACAGGGGCCGGCGCCTGAACGAGGCTCGGGCGGGTTTCCGGGCGCCTTGCGGCTGCGGCTTGAATGTCGCCCTCGGTCATAGGAGAAAGCTGGGCCATCTTGGTTCTCGATTGTGTTTATGCCGCCAATCTAGTAGCCCAGATATGACTTTGCAAGAAAGTATCTTTGAAAAATAGTAAAAGCAGGTTGAAGGAAGACGCATGGATGCGATCGACGCGCTGATCCGCGAACTGACCGATGAGATGACCCGTGGGTATCGCGCCTTTTCGGCTGCTGCCGGCATCAACCTGTCCGATGTCATGGCCATCAGGTTCATCCGCGATCACGGCGGGAATGCTACGCCAACCATGTTGGGGCGTTATCTCGGCATGACCTCGGGCGCCACCGCGATCCTGATCAACCGGCTCGAAAAGGAAGGTTTCGTGTTACGCGAGCAGCATCCGAGCGACCGGCGGGCAACCCTTCTCAGAGGCGGCCCGGCCGCCGAGGGTCTGCCTATCGCGCAAAGCGCGCAGCGGCTGCACGAAGCGGTGCTTTCAAGCTACTCGAAAGAAGACGTTGCAGTGATCGAGCGGTTCCTGTCCGACATCGTCTTGGCGCTAAAGGCGCGCAACGACGGATTGGAGCGAGAGCTGCGAGACAAAGGATCGCAATAGCCTTTTTCTTCTCTGCAGAAGGTCTCCCGCAGGGCCGGATGAAGGCTATGGGCTTCTGGGATCGCCTTCAGGCTTTTCACGGAGGCGTGTCATGGCGGCCGCAGCCCTATCCCTGCGGATAGATCGTTTCGCCGCGTGCAAGCATCTCCACAAACGTCGTGATCTTTTTTCTCTTGCCCGCTTCGGTCTTGAGATTGTGGATCCGAAAGGTCAGAGCGAAGCGGTTCTGGGCGGTGAGGCGGTCATAGGTCTTTTGTGCCGCGGGATCGGCGGCAATGGCAGCCAGAAGTTCGGGCGGCGGCTCCATCGTCGTCTTGTAGGCTCTGTCCCAGCGCCCATCGGCTTTGGCGCTCTCGACATGTTTCATGCCGTACGCTGTCATTAGTCCCGTGGCCTCGAGCCGCGCGACATTGTCGCGATTGACCTGGCTCCAGACCGATTTCGGACGGCGCGGGCAATAACGCTGGACAAAGCTGTCCGCGTCCCAGCTTTTCTTGATCGCATCGATCCAGCCCCAGCAGAGCACTGCATCGATCGCCTCGATGGGTGTGATGGTCGGCCGGTCCGCAGCCTTCTTGAAGATGCGGATCCAGACCTCGTCGGCGCTCTCATGGTGCGCGGCAAGCCAATCGTAGAAGGCGCGAAAATCGGCGAACTCATGCACCTTATCAGCGGGCACGGTCACCGGCGCCATGATCTTAACCGACCGTTTCTGCTGGTGCAGGCAAGAGGCTAGAGAGCCGCGCGTCGAGCTTTTCAGAAGCGGGCAAGCTAATGCCAAGCTCGTCGGTCAGCACCGCTTTCAGCTCTTCAAGGCTGGTCAGCGCGCGCTTTTCCGCAGCACCACCCGTAGGCTGGATCGTGTAGTGAGCGTCTTGGAGCTTGAGGCGGCGGCCGGATGGGGCGAGGGCTGCGCGCAATTGCAGAGTAAAGGGCGAGGCCGGATTAGTGGAGAGATCCCGGCTGATATCCCAGAATTCTTCTTCGGGTACCTCGGCGGTGGTGAAAACATAAACGGCACGCCACTCGTTGCCGATCTTGACCTCAAGCGTCCAGTCGGGATCGCCGCCGGTGAGGCGGAAGGTTTCGTGCGGTGTTGCTTGTTCGGTATCGGCGCGCAGGCGCAGCGGCGCCGTCAGCGTCAGTCCGCCAAAGCCCACATCGGCGATATACTTTGTGCCCTTCATGTCGACCAGCAGCAGCATGTGGCTGGGCGGTGCGGCTATAGCGTCCGGATTGGTCCAGACGACCCGTGCCATCAGCGGACGGACCTCGAAGTCGAGATCGGCGAGCATGCGCATGAAAAGGAAATTGTGCTCGAAACAGTATCCGCCCCTTTTTTCCGCCAGCAACTTGCGTTCAAGGCTGACCTGGTCGAGCTGGACCGGTTCACCAATCAGCGGACTGAGATTTTCAAAGGGAATGGCTGCCGGATGCAGTGCGTGGAGCAGTTCCAGCGTCTGCAGGGTCGGGGCGATGGAGCCGGCAAATCCGATTCGCTCGAAATAGGCATTGATGTTGACCTTTTCGGGCATCGGCCACCTTGGGTGCTGATTAAGACGGGGGTGAATATGGGGGCGCGGAAGGGTTTTGTCGACGGGGCGTTTGGGGCGTCTCCTGTCAGGAGCAGCAGCCCTCATAGTGAGCTACGAAGCAAAGCGCAGCCTCGAGCCGGTGGGCGTGGCACCAAGGCATTGGGGCACTCCCTTGTCCTTCGAGGCTTCGCTGCGCTGCGGCCTCAGGATGACTGCTACTGTGGGAGGCGAATAGCGCCCGGACAGAAGATGAGGAGCAACTATTGGCGCTCCGGCCGCAAGCACCTCAGAATGAGGCTTCCTGAAGCAAAACCCTCAGACCGGTGCCTTGCGCACGCGGATGACGACGTCGACATGGGCGACTTCCATCCCCTTTGGAGGATTTGGCAGAGCCTTGAACTCGACCGAAGAAGCCGGAATGTCGATCATGCGCTGCTCGTCCTCCACAAAGAAGTGGTGGTGATCCGAGGTGTCCGTGTCGAAATAGGAACGCGAGGCATCGATCGCGACTTCGCGCAGGAGGCCGGCTTCATGGAACTGGTGCAGCGTATTGTAGATGGTGGCGAGGGAAACGTTGACGTCGGCCGCATTGGCTTCCCCGTGCAGCTGCTCGGCACTGACGTGACGGTGTGGGCCGCCGAACAACAGTTCGGCCAGCGCCACGCGCTGCCGGGTCGGCCTGAGGCCGGCCATGCGCAAAACCGCAGTCAGGCAAGGCGTGCGGGACGGAGACCGGTCGGCAAGGTCGTTATCATGCATTGGGCCAGTGGTACTCGTCTTCATTGGTCCGAAAATCTGGCTTTTCTTATAGTGTCGGCGAGCCTTCGAGACAAGCGGGCTGGCCGCCATGCGGCTTTGGGCTGGCTTGACCCCCCCTCTGCGCCCCTATACGAGACAAGGCTTGAGGTGAAGTGGGGTAGGCAATGGCGGACCGGCAACACGCGTTTGGATATGAAGAACTCTTGGCTCATGGGCGCGGCGAATTGCCCGGCCAGATGGACGCGCGCCTTCCTGCGCCGCCCATGCTCATGTTCGATCGGATCACCGATATTCGGGACGCAGGCGGCGACTTCGGCAAGGGTTTCGTTCGCGCCGAACTGGACGTCAATCCGGACCTCTGGTTCTTCAAATGCCACTTCATCGGCGATCCGGTGATGCCGGGATGTCTGGGACTCGATGCCGTCTGGCAGATGACTGGATTTTTCCTTGGCTGGATCGGCCAGCCCGGCAAGGGCCGCGCGCTTGGCGGGGAAATCAAGTTCACCGGCCAGGTCACCGACGATGTTCAGCGCGTCGAATATGGTATCGACATCAAGCGCGTGATGCGCTCGCGCCTGACCCTCGGCATTGCCGATGGCTGGGTCAAGGCTGACGGAAAATTGATCTACGAGGCCAAGGACTTGCGCGTTGGCCTCTTCACCGATGCGCAGTTGCACGAACAAAAAACGGCCTGAACCCGGCCTTAAAGCCGGGTCGATCTGAACTATATCTATCGGCGGCGCCCTACCCCACTGGCTGCCGCGACAAGGACTGAAGCGAGGACGAGATGAGACGAGTCGTGGTAACCGGCATGGGTATCATTTCTTCGATCGGCAACTCGCTGGACGAAGTGACGACAAGCCTGCGCCAGGCCAAGCCCGGCATCGTCTTTGCCGAAGACTATGCCGAGCTCGGATTCCGCAGCCAGGTCAAGGGTGACGCGCGCCTCGATCCGTTCGAATTGCTCGACCGCCGCGTGACCCGCTTCATGGGCAAGGGCGCGGCCTGGAATTATCTTGCCATGCAGCAGGCCATTGCCGATGCGGGGCTGACCGAAAGCGAGATTTCCAACCCCATGACCGGTATCGTTATGGGTTCGGGCGGCGCTTCGACCCGCACCATCGTCGAAGCCGCCGATGTGACGCGCGAAAAGAAGTCGCCGAAACGCATCGGACCGCTCGCCGTGCCCAAGGCTATGGGCTCGACCGCGTCGGCAACGCTTGCCACCGCCTTCGGGATCAAGGGCATCAACTACTCGATCACCGCCGCCTGCGCGACATCCAAGCATTGCATCGGCAATGCCATGGAGCAGATCATGCTGGGCAAGCAGAACGTGGTCTTTGCCGGCGGCCATGAGGACCTCGACTGGACGCTTTCGGACCTGTTCGACGCCATGGGCGCGATGAGTTCGAACTATAACGAGACGCCGGCGAAAGCCTCGCGATGCTACGATGCGGCGCGCGACGGCTTCGTTATTTCGGGCGGGGCAGGCGTTTTGGTGCTCGAAGAACTTGAACATGCCAAGGCGCGCGGCGCCAAGATCTGGGCCGAACTTGTCGGCTATGGCGCGACCTCGGACGGGCTCGACATGGTCGCGCCTTCGGGCGAAGGCGCCGAGCGCTGCATGCGCATGGCGCTTCAAAACATCAAGGCGCCGATCGACTACGTCAATCCGCACGCAACCTCGACCCCGGTGGGCGATCTCAAGGAAATCGAGGCCCTGCGCGCCGTCTTTGGCAATGAAGACAAGTGCCCGCCAATCTCGGCCACCAAATCGCTGACCGGACACAGCCAGGGCGCGACGGGCGTTCATGAATCGATCTATTCGATCCTGATGATGAAGCACCGCTTCATCGCCGAAAGCGCCAATATCGAGGTGCTCGATCCGGCTTTCGAGGACATGCCAATCCTGCGCCAGCGCCGGGACAATGTTGATCTCGCTTATGTCTTGTCGAACTCGTTCGGCTTCGGCGGCACTAATGCGGCGCTGGTGTTCAAGCATCCCGATGCCTGAGGACTGAGCGAGGCGGCGCTTTTCCCTTCTCACTATCGGGGAGAAGGGAAGTCCGGAGGACCGGATGAGGGGTTCAGTCTCAAGTTTGAACCAACCGGCATTCACCCCTCACCCTAACCCTCTCCCCTGAGGGGCGAGGGGACGGCATCTCGGCAAAAGTAGAGCTGAGTGGGCTCCATCGCGTGGCGCGCACCCCCTCCCCAGCCCTCCCCGCAAAGGGGGAGGGTGCCGGATCGAGTGTGTGACCGAGGTCCGTTCCTTCTCCCCTGAGGGGAGAAGGTGGTCCGAAGGACCGGATGAGGGGTTCAGGCTCGACGCTCGAACCAACCGGCATTCACCCCTCACCCTGACCCTCTCCCCTGAGGGGCGAGGGACGGCATCTCGGCAGGCGTCGAACGGAGCGGTCTCCGTCGCGCGGCGCGCGCCCTCTCCCCGGCCCTCCCCCGCACGGGGAGGGTGCCGGATCGAGTGTGTGACGAGTTTTGGGAGAATTCCCTCTCCCACATTAGCCCAGTAGCCCTCATGGTGAGGTGCTTGCTCTTGCAAGCCTCGAACCACGAGGGCGTGGTCGCTGAGGCTATTTGGCCCCACGCGCGGTGAGCTTGTCGGGAAGAATCCGATGCGGGGGCTGATGGCCATCCATGAAGGTGCGGATATTCACAATGACCGTCTCGCCCATTTCGAGGCGCGCTTCGAGCGTGGCCGAGGCCATGTGACCGGTCAGGACAACGCGGCAGTCCTCAGCCAGCGCCAGAAGCCGGGGATTGATGCCCTGGCGGTTGTCGAAGACATCGAGCGCGGCGCCGGCAAGGTGCCCCGTTTCGATTGCCGCGATCAGGGCTGGCTCGTCGATGAGTTCGGGGCGGCTGACATTGACAACCGTGCTGCCCTTTTTCATCCGGCTAAGCCGCTCGGCCGAAAGGATATTGGCCGTGTCGCGTGTCAGGGGCGTATGGAGCGAGACGATGTCGACCGCCGAGAGCATGGCGTCAAGATCGTCCCAATAAGTCGCCCCAAGCGGGGTTTCGATAGCAAGCGGGCGCTGCTGGCGGGAAAAATAGTGGATATTGAGCCCGAAAGCGCGTGCCCTTTGGGCGACGGCGGTGCCGATGCGGCCCATGCCGATGATACCGAGCGCCTTGCCGCGCAGGCGATGGCCGAGCATGGAGGTCGGCGACCAGCCGGCCCAGGCCCGGTTCTGGAGAAGCAACTGGGTGCCTTCCACCAGCCGACGCGGCAGAGCCAGCATCAGCGCCATGGCCATGTCGGCAGTGTCTTCGGTCAGAACGCTCGGCGTATTGGTGACGGTGAGCCCCGCATTCCAGGCCGCGTCGAGATCGATATTGTCGACCCCATTGCCGAACTGTGCGATCAGCCGCACCGATTTGGGCAGCCGCGCGACAAGATCGGCATCGATCCGATCTGTGATGGTTGAGACCAGAACATCCTTGCCGGCAAGACCAAGCAGGATGTCTTCGGCGGTCAGGGTCGCGTCCGCCTCGTTGACATCGGTTTCGAACAGCGTCGCCATGCGCGCTTCGATGGTTTCCGGCAGGCGACGAGTCACCAGGATCTTCGGTTTGCTCGATGTCATGCCCGCCCTTGCGACGTTGACCGGCGCTTGTCCGCGCCTCGCCTTTATCGACCATTAAGGATCATGGCTTAGTGATAAGGCAAATCCAAACCGTCTGCAAAGTCATGTTGTTTTCGCACGCCATGCCGGGCCGTGCCCGTGTGTTTTTTCCACGTCTTCTTGCCTGTCTGGTTCTGGTGCTGGGCAGCTTCATTGCACATGCGCCCGCCAGCTTCGCGCAGACGGGAACCGTAACCGGCCTACCCATTCCGCGCTTTGTCACGACACGCTCGAACCCTGTCAATGTGCGCGTCGGGCCGGGCACGCGTTACGATATTGCCTGGAATTTCCTGGTCTCGGGCGTGCCTGTGGAAATCATCGCCGAGTTCGACACCTGGCGCAAAATCCGCGATGTCGATGGCATGGAAGGCTGGGTGCACCAAAATCTCCTGGTGGGCAATCGCGCTGGCTATGCCGCCCCGCTGCTCGCCAATGGTGAGGTGAGCATGTTTGTCAGCCGCTCCGATACGGCCCGCGTCCGCGCACGCCTCGCTCCAGGCGCTCGCATGAACATCAATGAATGCGATGGAAACTGGTGCGCCGTGGCAGCCGGTCCACCGGGTGAGCGCGCGAGCTTCTCCGGTTTCGTGCGGCAAGAGGAAATCTGGGGTGTCTATCCCGACGAGGTGTTTGACTGATCCCTGGCCTCAAGCTGAAACCTCGCGCTCGGCGATCGCCTCCTCCATCTGACGGCTGATCCGTACCTTGCTGTCCTGCTTGGGGCAGGAGCTGCAATAGCGGCCAGGAAAAGCCCGATAGTCGAGGCAACACCCTTTTCGCTCAAGGATCAGCACCTCGTTTCCATCCTCAAGCGAGAGGGATGCCAGATCCCCTTGCCCAGTCAGACTCGTTGCCTCCATCCAAAGTGCGGCCATGCGCTTCTGCCCTGCCGTATCGAGCCCGGCATAGTGCTCAAGCCGCAGCATCAGTCCCAGAATGCGATCAGCGAGCAGGCGCAAGGCCGTGATGGGCTTGAGCCGGGTTATGGCGTTGATTTCCCCGAGCATGTCATTGGCTAGGGCGCGCAAATCCGCTCCGGCCTGGGCGATCATCGCTTCAGGCTCTGCGCGATATTGTTCTCCGGCAACCATGCGGAAGCCGCTGATGTCGATCCCTTTGATCGCCTGCGTCATGGTACGCAGATCAGGCACGGCGCCATGGACGTGCACTGCGATCACCGCGAGATAGGCTGGTTGCCAGACTAGGTTCGTCCAAAGGCGCACGGCATGGAACGCCGTCCCCGCATCGGGAAACGCAGTCGCAAGGCGGCCATGAAGGTTTTCGAGCACCGCGCGATTGTCGCCCCCCGGCTGATACCATCCGGGCAGTGGCGCCCCTGGGGCTCCATCCATGAAGCCGGTGACGCGGCGCGCTGTCGCCAGCAACTGCGTCAGAGCCACATCGGCGCTATCGGGCGCAAAAAGAAAGTTTCTGGGCCCTGCCAAGGCAATCTCCCAAGTTCGCTTCTCCTTATCCCGCCACAGCAGCCATGGAAAGCCTCAGGGCTTTCCTGTCATTGATGCCTCGCTGACGAGGAGTGCGGATAATGACGGAACCTAAAGGCTGGGGTACCGTTCATGAGGGCCACGTTGTGGCGGACTAGCCTAAAGCCCAGTTTTCAGCATCCAACTTGCGCGAATGCGCAAGCGCGGCGGAGCTTTGTATGTCGGTAGAAGGCCTGCGCACCGCGATAGTCGTTATTAGCGATCGGGTTGAGCACGAGCACTCGCCCAGCGGACAGCCCTATGACACCGCTCCGAAACTTCCCCCCAAGAGCGAGTCAGTTCCGCCGGTGATCGGGGGCTATCTGGAGCGTTTGCCCCTAGCGGCAGTGCAGAGCGGCTTGGCTCAGTTTTGCGAGATTTGGCACCACGATACCGGAATGGGATCGTTCCGGCAGGACAACCCTTACCTGGCTCGCCGGGTGTTTCCGTTGACCGAGCCCCTTGCCCCCTTTCATTCCGAGAGCATGATCGAGTTCGTCAAGCGCTACGGTGCCCCTCGCATTTTGTGCGTCTGGGGTCTTGGGGTGGGCGAAGCGCTTCTGGAAGTCTGCCGGGAAAGCCTCATCATCTACAATTCGATCGATGCGCCTGCCTTGAGAGTGCCGCCCGAGATTAGCCGGCATTTCGACGCGGTGCTGACCGGCGCGCAATGGCAGTCCGACGTAGTCGCCGACCGTCATTCGGATATGCCAGCGGCCATCATGCCTGTTGGGCCTGAATTCGCTTCTCCCGAAACCTTCTTTCCAACTGGCGCCCCCAAGCGCTACGACATCATCTATGTCGCCGCCGCCCAGCCCTATAAGCGGCACGATATTCTGTTCCGCGCCATGGCGCGGGCGCCGCGCCCACTCACTGCGCTCTGCGTCATGGGCTATGGCGAAAACGCCGCAGTGCTGCGCGCAGAGGCGCATGCGCTGGGGGTTGAGGTCGACTTCATCGAGCCACCCGGCGTGAGCCACGCCGATGTGAACCGGCTGATGAACGAGACCAGGGTCGGCGTTGTTTGCGGCGTGGAGGATGGCGCACCCGCCATTCTGACCGAATATATGCTGGCTGGGCTCCCCGTGGTTGCCAATGCCGAGCTCGCATGCGGCTTGCAATATATCACGCCCGAAACCGGCATAGCGGCACCGGCCGAACGGTTCGAGCACGCCCTGATCGAGGCTATCGATCACCCCGACAGGTTCAGCCCGCGCCAGACGGTGCTCGATTGCTGGACATGGCCGCACACGACTGCTCGCTTTGAGCAGCTTCTGAGCGCAGCCGCATCCAGGAAACAGATCCAGATGACCCAACCGCAAGGAGCTTCGGTTGAACCAGCAGCTTCCGCCTGACCAATTCGATGCTTTGCCCGCGGGACGCGCTGCGCCGCTGATCTGCTTTTCGCACCTGAGATGGGATTTCGTGCTGCAACGGCCGCAGCACCTGATGCAGCGCTTTTCCCGCGAGCGGCAGGTCTTCTTCTTTGAAGAATATATCCCGACCGACCACCACCTGGCCTATCTCGAATATCATCCATTCGCCGGCACTGAGGTGATCGCGATCCGCCCGCGCGTCCCGCACTGGTGGAACGAGGCGCAACGCGAGGGCGCCCTTAAAGACCTGCTCGATACCTTGCTGCGCCTCCAGGGCGGCGCAAAGCCTATATTCTGGTTCTATAGTCCGATGATGTTCGGCTTTGCCAAACATGTCGAGGCTGCCGCAGTCGTCTACGACTGCATGGACGAGCTGGCCAACTTCCGTTTTGCCCCGCCCGGGCTCAAAGGACTCGAAGCCGAGTTGATCGAGCGCGCCGATGTGGTTTTCACCGGCGGAGAGAGCCTTTACGCCGCCAAGCGGGATCGGCATGACAATATCCATGCCTTCCCCTCGAGCGTCGATGTCGCTCATTTCGCTCAGGCTCGCGAGGGTCTGGCGCCGGCCGGTGACCTCGCAGCGCTGCCGGGGCCGCGCTTGGGATTCTATGGGGTTATCGACGAGCGGATCGATCTGGCGCTCCTTGAAGAGGTAGCTAAAAGCCGGCCCGACTGGTCGCTGGTCATGGTCGGGCCGCTGGCCAAGATCAGTGCTGAAGACCTGCCACGCGTCTCGAATCTGCACTTCGTCGGTCAGCGCGATTATGCCGATCTGCCTGCCTATCTCGCCGGCTGGGACGTGGCGCTGATGCCTTTTGCCATCAACGAGGCAACGCGCTTCATCAGTCCCACCAAGACACCCGAATATCTGGCGGCAGGGATCCCAGTGGTGTCAACCGCCATCACTGATGTCGTTGCGACCTATGGCGGGCTCGACGCCGTTCGCATCGCTGCCACCCCAGCCGAGTTCATCGCTGCCTGCGAGGCTGCCCTTGCGCTTGAGCCGGACGCGTGGCGGCCGGCAGTCGATGAAAAGCTTGCAGCCATGTCCTGGAATCGCACTTTCGATCAGATGTCGCGCCTCGTGAACGAAGCCATGTGTGCCGAACGGCCCGTGATCAGGTTGCCGGCCATGCGCAGTTCGAGGCGCCGCTCGGCCTATGATGTCGTGATTGTCGGCGCTGGCTTTGCCGGATCCGTTCTTGCCGAGCGGCTCGCAGCCGATGGCGGGCAGCGCGTGCTCCTCTGCGACCGGCGCAATCATGTCGCCGGCAACGCCTATGACAAACACGATGCCGTCGGCATTCTTGTCCACCAATATGGCCCGCATATCTTTCACACCAACAGCGATGCCATCGTCAGCTATTTGTCCCGCTTCACCGCATGGCGCCCCTATGAGCATCGGGTATTGGCCGCGGTCGACGGCAAGACGGTGCCCATGCCGATCAATCGCACGACGCTCAACAGCCTTTATGGTCTTGATCTCAAGTGTGAATCGGAGGTCGAAGCCTTCCTGCGCAGCCGGGCCGAGCCGGTCGAGCACTTGCGGACATCAAAGGATGTCGTCATCGGACAGGTCGGCACCGAACTCTACCGCACCTTTTTCGAAGGCTATACGCGCAAGCAATGGGGGCTCGATCCGAGCCAGCTCGACAAGGCGGTGACCTCCCGGATACCGACCCGCTTCAACGATGACGATCGCTATTTCCTCGACACGTTTCAGGCCATGCCGCTGCATGGCTACACCGCCATGTTCGAGAACATGCTTGATCACGACAATATCGATCTGGCACTGGGCACCGATTACGCCGACTTGCGCCAGGAGCGGCTTGCGCCCCGGGTGATCTATACAGGTCCGATCGATGAATATTTCGGCCATCGTTTCGGCGCGCTGCCTTATCGCAGCCTTGCTTTCCGGCACGAAACACTTGACCAGCGCCGGTTCCAGCCGGTGGCCGTGGTCAACTATCCGGACGAAAGCGTGCCCTATACCCGGATCACCGAATACAAGCACCTGACCGGGCAGGTGCACCGCCAGACCTCGATCAGCTACGAATTCCCCCAGGCAGACGGCGACCCGTATTATCCTATTCCGAGGGCGGAGAACGCTGCGCTCTACAAGCAATACGCGGCGCTTGCCGAAGCGCATCCAGAAGTCAGTTTCGTCGGGCGGCTCGGGACCTATCGCTACTACAACATGGATCAGGTGGTGGGGCAGGCTCTTGCCCACTACCGCCGCATGAGCGTGCCTGCCGATGCGACGGTGGGCTCATGAGGCCGGTCGTGGTTCTGGCGACCGATAGCCTTCAGCCCTCCGGCCTTGGCGAACACATGCTGACTTTGGCCCAATCAATGTCCGGCCGTTTCGATGCCGTTATTGCTGCAGGAGAGAGCGAGGGCGGACAGGGACTGCTGAAATCTGCTGCCGAGGCCGGCTTGCGCGTCAAGGCGTTCGAGCCGTACGCGCTGCAGCCGTTCAAGACCTGGCTGACCCAATACGCGGACCTGCTCCATGTGCATGCCGGCATCGGTTGGGAAGGCCACGATCTCACACGGATCGGCAAGGCAGCCGGCTTGCCGGTCGTTCGCACCGAGCATCTGCCCTACCTGCTGACAAGCCCGGTCCAGCAGGCAGAATATCGCGCCTGCTTGTTGTCAGTGGATCGCGTCATCACGGTTTCGCGCGCCGCTTATGACAGCTTCACGTCTCGCCATGGGGTCGATAGTTTCGCGTTGGTCCTGAATGGCATCGAGCCGAAGGTCTCACGCGGCAAGCGCAAGGATATCCGATCCTCGCTCGGTATTGCAGAAGATGCGCAGATGGTGCTCACCGTTGCGCGCTTCACTCCGCAAAAGGGCTATCGCAGTCTGCTCGAAGCCGTCCCAAAAGTTCTCGCCCAAGTGCCGAGGTCGCGCTTCGTCTGGGTGGGTGAGGGGCCCGAGTTCCCAGAGCTCGGCACCGAAGTGCGTGAGGCTGATCTTGCCGATGCTGTTACCTTGCTCGGCCATCGCGCCGATGTTCCAGATCTCCTGAGCGCGGCAGACCTGGTAGTACTGCCCTCTCTTTTTGAAGGTCTACCGCTTGTGCTGCTCGAAGCCATGGCTGCCGGCGTGCCGGTCGTTGCAACACGGATCGGCGGCAGTGTCGAAGCGGTGGGTGAGGCGCATCCTTTCCTCGCCCAGCCCGCCAATGCCGATGATCTCGCCGCCGCCATCGTGGCGGCTCTAAGCGATCCTGTTGCCGCACGCATCGCCGCCGAAGCTGGACGTCAGCGGTTCGACCGCACGTTCAAAGCCAGCCGCATGGCCGCTGAAACCGCCGATCTCTACAGCTCCCTTCTACCTACGCCATCCTCTCAACCTCAGGTTCGCTCCGCATGAATAGAACTCGCATAGGCTTTATCGGCGCCGGCGGCATTGCTCAGCGTCACCTGGGCGTGCTGGAGCAGTTCGACGACGTCGATCTCGTGGCTTTTGCCGATGTCGACTTCGATCGTGCCCTGGCTGCCGCCGCGCGCTTTGGTGCCCGGGCATTCGGGAGCCACGACGAGCTGCTGTCCGATGAAAGCCTGGACGCCGTCTATATTTGCATCCCGCCCTTTGCCCATGGCGCTGCCGAACGCGCCGTGATCGCCAAGGGACTGCCGTTCTTTGTCGAAAAGCCCATTTCTCTCGACCTGAAGTTCGCCGAGGAACTGGCCGCGAAGATCGATGCCGCAGGCTTGATCACCGGGGTCGGCTATCATTGGCGCTATCTCGATACGGTCGAAGAAGCCCGGCGCCAACTCGAACAACGCCCTGCACAACTGGTTTCCGGTTATTGGCTCGACCAGACCCCGCCACCGCAATGGTGGTGGCATCAGGATCAGTCCGGCGGTCAGATGGTGGAGCAAACAACCCATATCATCGATCTCGCGCGATATCTGGTGGGTGATGTGACGCAGGTTTTCGCTATGGCAGGGCACAGGGATCGTGCCGATTTCCCTGGTCTGGATGTCGCCACCGTCAGCACGGCGAGCCTCCGCTTCGCCTCGGGCGCCATCGGCAATATCGGCTCAACCTGTCTGCTCAACTGGGGGCACAGGGTGGGCCTCCACCTTTTCGCCGAGGGCCTGGCGCTCGAATTGACCGACCACGATATCATGATCGATGTCGGCGCCGGCCGCCCCGTTCGGCATGCCGAAGGCGACCCCGTATGGCGTGAAGACCGCGACTTCATCGATGCGGTGCGCGGTGCGCCGAGCTGCATTCGCTGCTCCTATGCAGAAGCGCTCAAGACCCATCGCATCGCTCTTGCCATCAACCAGTCCGCCCAGACCGGGCAACCGATCGACCTGGCGGCGCGCTGATGCCTCATCGCCACATCCGTTCCCTGGGCATCGAGCACGAGGGTCGCGCCTATCACTTCGGTTATGATGAAGGCCCGCCCGGCGAGGGCCTGGTGCAATTGCAGACGCTTTATACCGGCTTCTCGGCCGGCACCGAGCTGACCTTCATGAAGCACACCAACCCCTATTTCTTTTCGCGCTGGAATTCGGAACGGGGTGTGTTCGAGCAGGGTGAGCCGAGCCTTCACTATCCGGTGCCCTTCCTCGGTTATATGGAAAGCGCCCGTGTGCTTGAAAGCCGTAGTTCCGCCTTCAAGGCAGGAGACGTGCTGGCCACAACCTTTGGGCACAAGACGGGCCACACTGCCGATCCTGCCCACGACGTTCTCGTCGCCATGCCGCCTGAACTCGATCCCATCCTGGGCATATTCGTGGGACAGATGGGGCCCATTGCGGCCAATGGCATTCTCCATGCTGATGCCGAGATAGCAGGCAATCAGGTGCAGCAGTTGGGCCAGGGCATCATGGGCCGCCACGTCATCGTTTCCGGTGCCGGCACCGTGGGCTTGATGACCGCGCTTTTTGCGCAGCGGGCGAAAGCGGCCGGATTGATCGTCGCCGATCCCTCGCCCTATCGCCGACGCAAGATCGAGGCCTTCGGTATTCTGGCGATGGATGAAGAACAAGCGCTTCAGCACGCCAAGACGCAATGGCATAGCGGAGGCGAACGGGGTGCCGATTTCGTGTTCCAAACCCGCGCTCATCCCGCAAGCTTGCACACCGCTCTGCGTTCGCTGCGGCCCCAAGGCACCGTCATCGATCTTGCCTTCTATCAGGGTGGCGCCGATGCCCTGCGATTGGGGGAGGAATTCCATCACAACGGGTTGACGCTCCGATGCGCCCAGATCAACCGCGTGCCCCGGGGCCTTGATCATCAATGGGACCGCCGGCGGCTTGCGGGCGAAACCCTCGATCTGCTCCGCTCGGTGGGAGACTTCGTGCGTCGCGAGGCGATAACGCATGTCGTGCCCTTCAACGATGGCCCGGCCTTCCTTGCTGAACTGGTCGAGAAACGCCCCGATTTCCTGCAGATCGTCTTCAAGGTGGCCGATTGAAACCCGAACCGACCCGCATTCTCTTTGTTTTTGCCTGGCTCGTTGTCGGTGGCGAGGAAACAGAAGTCCGCCTTCTCGCCCAAACGCTCGACCCCGCGCTCTATCGCATTGATGTCGTCGCCTGTTTCCACAAGCCCGGCATGCCGGCTCAGACGCATGAGCAATTGCGTGCTCTGGGTGTGGATGTCGATACCGTCCCCTATACACTTTCCTTCGGGGACACTGTTGCCTACCTGTCGCGCAAGATCGCGGTCTATGATGTCGTGATCTCCTGCCAGAATGTTGCAGATATCTACCCAGCGCTCGAACGTGCTCACCTCCGGCCGCCGCTGATCGAGCATGGCGGCCTGGTATCAGAGGCACTGGCCGGACCCAAACATTTCACGAACCGGTATGTCGGTGTCTGCCGCTCCATCCGCGATGCCGCAGCGGGCAAGATGACCGGCCGCGAAGCCGATGCGGTCGAAATCCCATCCATGGTCGATCTCGCCGAATTCGCGCCTGGCGACCGCGAGCGCATCCGGGCCGATCTCGGCATCGGCGCTGCTACCCCTTTGATTGGCTGGGTGGGCCGACTGGACGAGAAAAAACGTGTCGAGGATTTCATCGCCGCCGCCGCGATCGTTCATAAGCAAAGACCCGAAACACGCTTTCTCGTTGTCGGTGGCCCCGATGCCTTCATGCCCCAATATGCCGAAAGGCTGGAGCTGCTGGCGCTCAGCAAGAACCTCCAGAACGCGCTGCGCTTTCTCGGCGATCGGCGGGACGTGCCCGCCCTGCTTGCAGCCATGGACATCTTTGCCTGGCTCTCCGAAGGGGAAGGCATGCCCCATGTCATCGCCGAAGCGGGAGCCGCGGGACTCCCGGTGATCGCGACGCCGGATAACGGTGCGCTGCAACAGATCGAAGATGGCGTATCGGGGCTCTTCGTGCCACATCGCGCGCCGCAAGCCGTCGCCAGTGCCATGCTGCGCCTGCTCGACGCGCCGGCGCTTCGTCGCCAGTTGGGTACTGCCCTGAAGGCCAAGGTCGAGAGCACCTATAGCGCCGCCGTCGTCGTACCGCAGTGGCGGGCGCTGATCGACGGGGTGGTCTCCGAGCGCCCGGCGGCGCCCCAGCCTTCGCTATTCCAGTCCTTCTACCAGGGTGGGTTCGAATGCTCGACCCATTGCCTTGGCAATGGCAAGCGGCTCGACATCATCGCTTCGAGCCATCACGATCGGCACGCCGAGGCTGACTACCGCCAGTTGAGCACTCTGGGCCTTCGCACCGTTCGCGATGGGTTCCGCTGGCACCTGATCGAGACTTCGCCTGGCCATTATGACTGGTCGAGCATCGCGCCGATGCTCTCTGCTGCCGAGAACGCGGGCACGCAGGTCATCTGGGACCTCTTTCATTATGGCTGGCCGGACGATCTCGATATCTGGCAGCCCGAGTTCGTCACCCGTTTCGCCGCCTTTGCGCGCGCCGCTGCCCGCCACGTGCGGGAAAGCTCGGACAGGGTGCCTTTTTATTGTCCCGTCAACGAGATTTCGTTCACCGCCTGGGGCGGGGGCGATGCCGGCTATCTCAATCCCTTTGCGCGTGGCCGCGGCTTCGAATTGAAGGTGCAACTGGTTCGGGCAGCGATCGCAGCCATGCACGCCATCCTCGACATCGACCCGCGGGCCCGCTTCGTTCACTGCGACCCCGCGATTAATGTGATTACCGCGCATGAGCGCCCGCACGAGTTCTGGGCAGCCGAAGGACACCGCCAGGCGCAGTATCAGGGCTGGGACATGCTCGCAGGTTTGGCTTGGCCCCAACTCGGCGGCAGCCCGCGTCTGCTCGATATCGTGGGTGTCAATTATTACAGCAACAATCAGTGGATCCATGGTGGCCCCCCGATCGATCGCTGGCATCATCAGTATCGTCCGCTTCATCGGCTGCTGATGGAGATTCATGGCCGCTATGGCCGCCCCATCCTGCTTGCCGAGACCGGCACCGAGTTCGAAGCGCGCCCCGATTGGCTCCGCTATGCCGCCGGCGAGGTGGCCAAAGCGCAGGCCAGAGGCGTGCCCCTGGAAGGCCTGTGCCTTTATCCTATCCTCAATCACTTCGGTTGGGACGATGACAGGCCCTGCCAGAACGGGCTTTTGGAGCAAGATTTCTCGGGTGAAAAGAGGGCGATTTACCAGCCGCTTGCCGAGGAGCTGGCGCGCTGGACGCGCCTCGCTCCACCAGCGCCCGATCGACGGGATGAACTCGTCACCGCTTGATCGCCGCAGTCAGTTGGTCGAGCAAGGCTGTGAGCGCCTCAAGCGGCTGTGTGCCCTCCGCAAGTTTGTGCACGAGGCGCTCCCCCGTCGCTTCGAAGGTCTTGGATGCTGCGGCGAGGCGTTTGGCAGCTCGTTTATCCGCTGGAGTAAGGGCAATGGCCAAGGGGCCGGCGTCGATCTGAACGACGCCGAGATCTGCAGCCTTGATGCCGAAGCGGGCTAAATCGAGCAGCAAGTCCACCTCCGCCGGGCGCTCGCCGAACCGGTCCTCCAGTTCATCGGCGAAGTCGTCGATCTCCTCTGCCCGCCGCAATCGCTGCAGGCGGGCGTAAAGGTTGATCCGCAACACAGCCTCAGGCAGGTAGTCGACCGGGAAACTGCCTGACAAACCCAGGTTGAGGCGCGCTGTTCGCATTGTCTCGGCTTGTTCGCCCTTGGCGCGTCGCAGCGCCTGTTCCAGCAATTGCTGGTAAAGGCTCGCTCCGATCAGATGGAGGTGACCGGCTTGGTCTTCACCGAGAAGGTCCCCCGCCCCGCGCAATTCCAGATCCCGTGCACTGATCTCAAAGCCCGCGCCCAGTCGGTCGAAGGCTTCAAGCGTTGAAAGCCGCGCCCGCGTCGTTTCCGAGATCTCCTGGTCCGGTTCGGTATAAAGATAGGCGATGCCCTGGGCTCGGCCACGCCCAACCCGGCCGCGCAATTGATGCAACTGGGCGAGGCCGAACCGGTCGGCACGCCAGATCAGCATCGTATTGGCGCGCGGCACATCGAGCCCGCTCTCGATGATATTGGTGGCCAGCAGCACATCGCCCTCGCCATTGGCGAAGCCGAGAAGAACGGTGTCGATCTCCTTGGCCGGCAGTTCGCCATGCGCCTTGACCACCACAAGGTCTGGCACGATCCGCGCCAGTTCAGCGGCAAGGGTTTCGATATCCTCGATCCGCGGCACCACGACAAAGCTTTGCCCGTTCCGGCGCTTTTCGCGCAGCAGTGCGGTGCGTGCCGATGCAGCATCATAGGGCACGAAAAAGGTCCGGATTGGCCTCCGTCTGGCGGGCGGGGTGGCAATAATGCTGGCATCCTGCAGCCCCACCATGGCGGCCTGCAATGTTCGCGGAATGGGCGTCGCGCTCATCGAGAGCATGTGCACCCCCTGGGCCATCTCGTGCAGCTGGCGCTTGATCCTGGCTCCAAAGCGCTGCTCCTCGTCAAGGATCACAAGGCCGAGCTCTGGCATGCTCACATCATCTGCGGCGATGGCGTGTGTTGCCACGACGATGCGGAGCTCCCCACTCTCGAGCTGTGTTTTAACCTGCTTGTTCTCGGCTGCCGAATTCAGCCGCGATAGATGGCCCACGCTGATATCGGTCCCGGCAAAGCGCCGCTCAAAACTATGAAGGTGCTGTCGCGCCAGAACTGTGGTGGGCGCCACCATCGCCACCTGCTTTCCGGCAAGCGCGGCCGCTGCCGCAGCCCGTAAGGCCACCTCGGTCTTGCCAAAACCGACATCGCCGCAGATAAGCCGGTTCATCTGCCGGCCAGAGCCGATATCGTCGAGAACCGCTGCAATGGCTGCGGCCTGGTCGGGTGTTTCGGCATAGGGAAAGCGCGCGGCAAGGCGCTGATAGGCTGATTTGGGCGTACGGAGCACCGGCGCTTTGGCTGCAAGCCGATCCTCGGCAAGTTCGGCAAGGCGAGCGGCTGCCTCCTCGATCTCGGCGCTGACTTTTGCGCGTTTCTTGTGCCAGGCGTCCGTGTTGAGCCGGTCAAGCGTGACCGCTTCGGGTTCTGCCCCATAGCGCCAGACTTTGCTGAAATCCTCGACCGGCACCATCAGCGTAGCGCCGCCATGATAGCCCAGCCGGATCGTATCCTGGGCAAGGCCATCGACCTCTATCCGCGTCAGATCTTCCAAAATGCCGACGCCATGATCCTCATGCACCACAACATCGCCCACGCGCAGTTCCACGGGAGCTAGAAGATCCTCTGCCGAACGCGTCTGGTGGAGCCGTGTGCCCAAAACATCTGCAGCCGCAACAACCGCAAGGCCTGCTTCGGCATCGATGAACCCTTCATCGAGATCGAAAGACGCCGTGAACACGCCTGCCGTGCCGCAGATATCGAAGATTGCGCCGTCGAGTTCCTCGGCCTCGATACGCTGCCGCCGCAGAATCCTTTGCAACGGCCCCGCCTCTGCGGAAGAGCCGCAGATGACCACGGCTCGCTTGAGCGTCAGCTGCTCCTCGACGAATTTGCTTAGCGCCGACCCCGCGCTCCGCGCAGCGGAAAAATCCGGCACCGCTTCGAGACCATCGAGGTCAAGATCGAGCGTGCCGGCCTTATTCGAGGCTTTGCGCCAGGCCGCTGCATCGAGATAGAGTTCGTCCACGGGCCGTGGCTTTCTCGCCCCGCCGAACTCGGATGCCGTTGCGTGGGCTTCCTGGATCTGCTCGAAAATCTCCTCTATCCGCTCAAGGGTCGCTGACGAAGCAACAAGACGTGCATCAGGCAGGTAGTCGAACACTGTTTCAAGTGCATCATACCACTCACCTATCCTGTGTTCATCCGCTTCTCCCTCGCAAGGCTCGTCTGCGATAAGCTCCGAAGCCGGGCCCAGGTCGAGAACTGTGATTTCGTCGAGCGAGCGCTGACTGCGCGCGTCGTAGCGCGTCATGGATGCCATGGTGCCGTCTTCTTCGGTGATGCGGATCGGCGCATCGGCATCTGCTGGAAAAACTTCGACGACATTGCCGCGCAGCGCAACCTCGCCGGGTTCATCCACCCGGTCGTCGATCACATAGCCCGTTGCAAGAACGAAGCGCTCGAAGGCCTCGCGATCAAGCCCATCACCGGCACGCAGCGTGAGCAGTGCCTTTGCCACCACCGCTCGTGGCGGCACTTTCTGCACGATGGCCTGGGGTGAAGTCAGGACAAGGTATTTGACCGACGAAGGCTCGGCCAACCGCCGGAGACTGGCCATGCGCCGCCCCATGCTCTCGCTCGATGGCCTCGCCCGATCATAGGGGAGGCAATCCCAGGGGCGCAGGTGCACTCGATCGGCTTCGGGCGCAAAGCAGGCAAGGGCGCGCGCCGTCTCTTCGCTCCGCCTTTCGCTTGAGGCGATATAGCACAGACTGCCGCTTGAGCCCGTGAAAGCTTGGGCCAGCCGGAACCCCACAGCTGCTGCCGGCGCCTGCGTCGGTGGCTTTGCTTGTGCCGCCTCCTGGTTTGGAACGCCGGCAGGTGACAGCGGGGCAGGCATGGCTGGATTGTCGCGCTTATCCACGAGCCGCCACTCCGCCAAGGACTTCGTGTCTCACCATTCGACCAAGGTGCAAGGGTAGAGGCGAAAGGCACTGAGGCCAAATTGGGGACATGCAAGAAACTCCGTTCCTGCCCCAATACGTCCGCTCTGGCTTGGGTTCCGGCAGATGCAGAACGACTTGCGTCTCGCCTGTAGAACCCCGGATCAGGAGAGCCCGGAATCGGCCCGGAAGGATTTGAAGCTTTGGAGAGAACGGATGGAGCGCCCGTCATCGGTCGCGGCCAGATCGAGAATGACTGCATTGGCGATCGTCATCGGTACGACAAGGGACTGTGACTCGCCGACAGCACCGCGGGATATGGCGATATGGTGATCGGGGCCGGGATCGATTCTGGCGCCTCCCAGATCGGTGATGGCGAGGGTGCACGTACCCCGACTAGCAGCTATCGCCCGCACTTCCTTGAGAACCGGAACCGTGCGGCGAAAGGCGAACAGCCAGAGGACGTCGCTCTCCGACATCTCGACCAGCGCTTCAGGCAATTGGTGGAGCTGGCTGTTGAGGTCGACAGCAGAATAACCGGACCGGTTGAGCCGCAAAGCGACGAGTGCTGCCAGCGCGCCGAAATGGCCGCGCCCGAAGACGAAGACGCGTCGGGCCTTGCGGATCACTCCCGAAAACTGCCGGATTTCGCTATCCGACACAGCTGATCGCACCTGCTCGAGCGCTGCGATCTCGCTATCAAGAACGGAGGCGAGGACACCCCCGTCTCCGGCCTTGACGAGGCGCGCGGCCATCCGGGCTGCCGGGCTTTCGAAGTCGCCCGAGCCATCCATAAGGCTGGCCTGAATGAAGCTGCGAAATTCCGGATAGCCTGAAAACCCCAGTCGCCGCGCCAAGCGCACGGCAGAGGCAGGGTGAACGCCCGCCCGCGAGGAGACCACCGCGCCGTTTTCGATGGCGGCGCGAACCGGGTCCTGGGTTAGAACGCCAAGCAAGCGCTCGTCGGCTGGCGTCAGCCGGGCGGCGTGGCGGCTGATCAGCTCCCGCAAGGCGTGGGACACCGCGTCCTGACTATCGATCACGACAGATTCACCAGCCGGCCCGCTGCGTCGAAATAAAGCGCCTTCGACAAATCATATTCGACCCAGAGCGCAGCGCTAGGGGGCGGCACTTCGGATCGAGCACAGTTAAGGGTCAGCCGGCCCGCATCGCTCTCGCAATGAAGGATCACCGTTGCTCCGGTCATTTCCGAAAGAAGGATGCGCACCGGCAATCCCTTGCCCTGCGGCTCGCCCGTTCGCACCTTGAGATGTTCGGGACGAAGACCGATGGTGATCTCCTTGCCCCCAAGAGCCCCCGGCACGCGTTCGCTCGGTAAAAAGTTCATGGGCGGCGCGCCAAGGAAGCCGGCGACAAACCGGTGCGCCGGCCGGTCATAGATCGCTTCGGGCGTATCGAACTGCAGCAGGTGCCCATCCTTCATCACTGCGATGCGATCGGCAAGTGACAAGGCCTCGGTCTGGTCATGCGTCACATAAACCATGGTCGCGCCCAGCTGGCGGTGCAGTTCCTTGATCTCGGTGCGCATGGCAATGCGCAGCGCATTGTCGAGGTTGGAGAGCGGCTCGTCCATCAGGAAGATCGAGGTTTCCCGCGCCATCGCCCGGCCCATGGCGACGCGTTGGCGCTGCCCGCCGGAAAGCGCGGCCGGCTTGCGATCAAGATAGGGCGTCAGTTGCAGCGTATGTGCGACGCTATCGGCTCGGGCATTGCGTTCCGCCTTGGCCATACCCCGCAATTCCAAACCAAAGGCGATATTTTCCCGCACGCTCATATGCGGATAAAGCGCGTAGTTCTGGAAGATCATGGCGATGTCGCGATGCTGCGGGGGCAGGTCGTTGGCCCGCTGCTCGCCGATGCGAATTTCCCCGCTATCTGCCCGCTCAAGCCCCGCGATGAGTCGGAGCAGGGTAGATTTGCCACAGCCGGAAGGACCGACGATGACGATGAACTCACCCGCTTGGATCTGCATGGAAAGTCCGTGCAGGACCGGGCTGCCATTGGCATAGCTCTTGCGGATGTCGATCAGATCGACCGCGCTCATGACCGTGTCTCCCGCTGCTGGCGCATGGCAAGGGCGAGGCTAGGCCGATCGGTGGTGAAAACCTTGACCCTTAGATCGAGCGCCTTGTTGATCTGGGCAGCGCTGTGGGCAGCCCAACAGCCAAAGGAGATGCCGTTTTGGGTGAAAGCCGACATCAGCTCGGCGCTGGCATCATCGACATGGACGCCGATCTCGCCGATCCCCTTGTCGCGCATGATCTGGATCAGCGCCGCCGATCCCACCTGACGCAAAACCGGCGGGCTTACGAGCCAGAGGCTTGGCCGATCAGTGATTGCCCCGATTTCCTCCAGCGTTTCGAGCAGAAACGAGGAAAACCGCGTGCGCTCCAGCATGTTATGTGCCCGCAGTGTTTCAACGACCTTTGAAACAAAGTCTCGGTACGGAAGGCCGTCGCTCCCTGGTTTGAGCTCGCAGCGGAAATCGACGTGCGAGCCGGCATATATGGCGCAGAGTTCGGCCAGCGAGAGCGGATGTTCGCCGCCGCTGAAGTTGATGGTTGCCGCGCGCATCTCAGCTTCGCTGAGTTCTGCGATCACTCCGCTCCCGTCCGTCGTTCGATCCAGCGTTGCGTCGTGATGCACCATGATCGCGCCGTCCCGGGTGGGGTGCAGGTCGAATTCAACCTCTTCGAGTGCCATGGCAGCAGTGGCGCGGAAGCCCCGTGGCGTGCTGTCGCCAAATTCGAGCGTTCCCCCGCGGTGGGAAGCGATGCGTGTCATCGTCGGTTGTCCTTGATCGTTTTTCATTTGACGGCCCCCATGGTGATGCCGCGCACCAGGTGGCGCTCCACAAGGAAAAAGCCGAACAGCACAGGCAGGATGGTGATGGTGGAGGCAGCCATGACCAACGGCCAGTCGATCAGCCCTTCTCCCGGATTGATGCTGTAGAGTCGGGCCAGGCCGAGCTGCAGCGTGTAAAGGTCCTGCTTGCCCACTGCGACCAGCGGCCAGATATAGTTGTTCCACTCGCCCAGGAAGATATAGAGGCCCATCGAAAAAATGGCGGGGCGCGATATCGGCACGATGACACGCCAGAGCACCTGCAGCGGGGTGGCGCCATCCATATAGGCGGCCTCGTCGAGCGCCTTGGGTATCCCGCGGATATACTGGCGCAAAAAGAACGCTGCAAAACCATTGGAGATGGCTGGCAGCACCAGTCCCGCATAGGTGTCGAGCAGTCCGGCCCGGGCAAGCGTCAGATAGTTGGGAATAAGCGTGATGTGGCTCGGAATCATCAGTGTTGCCACCACCAGCCCGAACAGCAGGTCCCGCCCCTTGAAGTCGAACCGCGCGAAAGCGAAGGCGGCGGTTGTCGCCACCGCCAGGCCCGCGATGGTCACAAGGCCCGAGACAAGCAGGCTGTTGAAGAGATAGCGCGCGAAATTATACTGGCCGATGGCGGTAGCGTAGTTGCCGAGCGTGGGTTCAAACCCACCGGTATAGTAGGACTGCGCCGTCTGAAACGACATCCAGATCGAGTAAAGCACGGGCGACAGGAAGACGATGCCTGCGGCAATGGCGAGGGCGCTCAGTCCCTTGTCCTTAAGCTTCATAATGCACCTTACTTCCGACGATGCGGGACTTGAGGAGCGCGAGGACGATCAGCAGCGCAAAAAGGATGACGGCGAGCGCCGAGCCGGTGCCGATGTCGAACAGCACGAAACCGGTACGGTAGAGCAGGTGTACCAGCATGTCGGTGGCCCCGGCCGGCCCGCCGCGGGTCATGACGTTGATGATTGTAAAGACCTGAAAGGCCTCGATTACCGAAACGACCAGCAGGAAATAGGTCGTGGGCATGATCAGCGGCACGGTCACGCGCCGGAAAACCTGCCAGCGCTTGCCTCCGTCGATGGCGGCAGCGTCGTAAAGCTCCTGCGGAACCGCTTGCAGACCTGCGATGTAGATGATGACATCGTAACCCAACTGCTTCCAGGTGTTGATCAGGATCAGGACAAGCAGCGCCAGCGTAGGATCCTGCAGCCAAGGCATCTTGCCCAGGCCAAGGGCGGAGAGAAACGCATTGGCCAGCCCGTAATCGGTCGAAAACACCCAGGAAAAAACCACCGCGATGGACACGGTCGAGGTGATGGTGGGTAGAAACAGCGCTCCGCGCAGCACGCGCGAGCTTGCAGCCTCGCGCTTGAGATAACTCGCGATCGCCAGCGCCAAGGCAAGCCGCAGCGGCACCGAAACGACGGCAAAGATCGTCGTCACGCTCATCGAGTTCCAAAAGCTCTGGGAGCCGAGCAGCCGGGCGTAGTTGTCGAGCCCGACGAACGGCATGTCGGGCGACATGAAGTTCCAGGACCGAAAGCTCAGGTCGATGCTCGTGAAGATGGGAATATAGGTGAACACCGCAATAAACGCGAGAAGCGGCGCGACCAGAAGATAGGGCGTGAGCTTTGGGGACATGGCTTCAACGGGAAAGCGGCAGTGGACATCGCCCACTGCCTGATCGAACAAGGATGGCTCAGTTGCCGAGGCGGGCAGCTTCGGCGCGCGTGTCGGCGGCAAACTGGGTCATTGTCTCGGCAACGGGGCGTTGGCCGAGCGCCATGGCCTGCCACATGTCGTATTCGGTGGTGCGCATCCAGGTCACGACCGGCGTGCGGGCACGGCCATGGGCATGGGGCAGGGAGTTGATCGCCACATCGATGCCCGGCTGGCTGGCCAGCGCGTCGGCAGCGACCGGCAGCTCGGCCGAATTCTTGTTGATCGGCAGGTAGCCGGTGGCCGCAAACCAGATGGCGTTGGCTTCTGGCGACGCGGCATAGCTGACGAACTCATAGGCCGCATCCTGCACGTCCTGCTGCGAGGTCGCCATGATGCCGATCCCGGCGCCGCCGATGGGCACGGCGCAATCGGGATTGCAGGGCATGGGCAGAACGCCCAGCTTGTCGCCGAGCGCACTGCGCGAGCCGACATAGTTGCCTGTTGAGTTCATCATGATGCCGACCTTGCCGGCAAGAAAGGCATCCCGGCCATTGTCTTCTTCGGTCACGCCATCGGCCGAAGCGAGGCCTTCGGTGACAAGCGAAGCCATCCACTCATAGGCTTCAAGGGTCTTGGGATCATCGAGCAGGATTTCTCCGCTCATGGGATCTATCAGGTCGCTGCCATTGGCCATGACGAGGCCCCAGCGTGCGAACTGACCGGGGGCGGCGATGCCGGTAATCCCCTCCGCCCCAAGCGTTTCGTTCACGGAACGGGCTGCGGTCGTGATGGCATCGAACGTCTTGAGATCCGGCTCGCCCTCGATCCCGGCGCGTGCCAGAACGTCCTTGTTGTAGTAAAGAACCGGCGTCGAGGAGTTGAACGGCACGATGAAGTTCTTTTCGCCGATGACGCCGATCTGGCGGGCATAATCGTAGAGCTCGTCCTTGAGCGGATCGGCGTCGAAATAGGGCGTGAGATCGGCCAGAACGCCTGCGTCCGCAAAGAGGCCATAGCGCGTCACTTCAAGGATCACGGCATCCGGGCCCCGATTAGCCGGGATCGCCGCCTGCAGCCGCGCAACGATGTCATTGTAGTTGCCGACATATTCGGCTTCGATGTTGATTTCTGGATGCACCGCCTCGAAGTTGGCGACGATCTCGTCCAGCGCACGACCGTTGGCATTGTTGAAGCTATGCCAGAAGGTCACCGTCGTCTGAGCCTGTGCGGCAGTGGCGGAAACGGCCAGCACCAGGAGGCTGGCTGCAATCGAAGTGTGCAATTTGCGCGACATTTGGGTCTCCCTGCAATTGGAATTGCATGCGAGGGACCTAAAGCCTCTCCCCAACGCTTTGCTGACGGTTCTGCGAAACTTTGGTGACGTCGCGCCTCGTCAGCCCCGCGATGGGGAAATTCGCTCGGCGACAGGTGCGGGGCTGCCCATGTCCTGCGGCAGTGCAGCATCAGCCTCTGGCGCATAGCGCCGGGCAAGGTCTTCCGAAGCGCTGACCGCTGTGTAGTCCGCGACAGCAACGGTTGACCGGCCTGCTCTTCAAGTCGTTTGATATGCTGACTGATCGTTGATTGACGCAGGCTGAGGCGCTGGGAAGACAGGTGAAACTGCGCGTTTCGGCAACGGTGACAAGGCAGAGGTTGAGTGTAGGATTGATTGCGTCCTGCAGCGTAATCCTTGCTGTATCACCGCTTGGCGGCCTCTTGCCCAGCCGCACACACGCGGACTCATACAGCCACTGCCGGTCTCTTCTCACTGCGTTGGAAGGCCTGCAAGTGAAAGGGCCCCGGAGGGCCCTTCAGCTTAGCGAAATTTTTCGGCGCGTGGACTGGATTTGCCAGGGTTGGCCAGTTCATGGATTTCCGATCCATATCCCGGACCGTCGCCATCCCTTGCCTGCTCTTTGACATACTCGCCGCGAGAGGTTCCACCTGGATAGCAGTCCGTCTGATTGCAGGATTTGACTTCCTGCCCCCAATTGTTCTGCTGCGCCTGGACTGTTGCACCGCCCACCAGCACCAATACGGCAGCGATCACCATTGCTTTCATCATAAGTATCCTCGCTGTTTCGCCCTCAGCTCGATCCTAACCCACCCTCGCTTACGGGAGCGTGAGACAGAGATTAAGGGCAATGCCAGCCAGTCTCGATAAGCCGATCGGTCTAGACCCGGCCGAGGCGAGGCCGCCATCAGGCCTGGTGAACTGCGGCGAGCCCCTCAGGTCGTTTCCGTGACGACGAGATCGCTGAGCTGAACTGCGTCCTCGTCGCCCACCACGGCCACTGCGGCACTGGTGCCGAGATCGAAGGTCTGCTTTTCTTCAACGGGCAAGCCTTCACGCTGTCGGAGGCGCAGGAACACAAAGCCGATCAAGCTCGATTGTATTGCTGCATTGGCAAGGAAGAACCCCGTCGGACCCCAGATCTCGATGCTGAGCGAAGCCAGCATCGGGCCAATGGTCGAGCCGATGCCGTTCAACAGCAAAAGACCGGCCGAAATCTCCACATAGTCGGATCGCTCGGCAAAGTCGAACACGTGAGCCGCCGCAATGGCATAACTGGGCAGGAGGCCCGCACCGAAAGCCGCGGCAAGCCCAAGCCAATAGACCGGCGTGCCCGAGGTCAGCAACAGAACGACGCCAATGGCGGCACAGCAGGCGGCAAGCCCAATAAGCACCAGCCGCCGGTCGACGCGATCTGAAATCTTGCCGCTTGGCAGTTGTGCCAGGGCGCCACCCAGAACCGCGGCACTCATGAACAGGGCCGCGTCATTGATGCTGCCGCTGACCGTGCTGGCATAGGTCGGCGCCAGGGCCCAGAACGAACCGGTCGCCAACCCGATCAGAAAGATCGAAACCGTGCCCGTGGGCGACAGACGGAACATGCGCATGGGCCGGAAGCGGACAAAGGTGATCGGTGGCGGCTGGCTCGACCGCGTCATCACGATAGGCACGGCGGCCAGCGACATCAGAACCGAAGCGATGGAAAACAGCATGAACGAGGACGGCTGGAACAGCGTCACCATCATCTGCCCCAGGGTGATGACTGTGAAATTGACCGTCACATAGGTCGAGATCAGCACACCGCGCGTCTCGTTGGTGGCCTGGTCGTTGAGCCAGCTTTCGACCACGAGGTAAAGTCCGGCAAGGCAGAAGCCGGTGATCATGCGCAACCCGACCCACACCACCGCATCGATCGCCATGGGAAATCCGAGTGCGGCTGCCGAGGCGATAGCCACCAGTGCGGCAAAGGTACGGATATGGCCCACCCGCATGATCATCAGCGGCGTGAAGGCGCAGCCCAGCACGAAGCCGAAAAAATAGCCCGACCCCAAGAGCCCGATCTGGAAAGAGCTGAAGCCTTCCAGCCCACCCCGAATGGGCAGCAGCATCAGCTGCAAGCCATTGCCCATGATCAAAAAGGCGACGCTAAGCAGGATCGAGAGCGCAGCAAGGATCGGGGCGGGCTTTGCGAGGGGTTGCAAGAGGTCTCTCCGTGCCGGGGTAGGCGATCAGCTTGGAGCCTGACGCCTCCGGCGCCATCTCAGGGGATCAAAGCGCCTCGGCGCCGAACAGTTGCGTCTCAGCATGCAAGCACGGCATGCTGCCGGACCTTGTTCGCTACTTGAGAAGACCATCACGGGCAAATTCGGCCCAGCCGCGCAACCGGGGCCGCTCATCGTCGTCACGGTCCTTGGACGGAGGAGCGCGCCCGGCCTAGTCGCTCTTGCGCCGAACCCGCGCCCAAGCCGCTTCACGCCGCTTTTCCGCGGCGCGTTCGGCATCCGCTTCGCGCCATGCATCGACAAGCCCTTCGTCCCGGATGGTTGCGACATGTGCGGGGTCGAAGACATGGAAGGTGATGCTTCTGGCCCGTCCGCGCAGCTTCACCGTCTTTGTGCCGGCGCTCTGCAGGCGGCCATCGGCCAGCCAGCGCCGGCGTTCTCCTGCCTTGATCTCGAGAATGTCCTCGATTTCCCGCGGCAGCACCTGCCGCTGCCCGATCGTCGGCAGCCTTTCCCCGATGATCGCCGAGGCTCTGGCGAAATCCTGCTCGCTGCCGGCAGGCATGCGCATCTCGAGCCCGCCCTCAACCAATTGCAGGGATTTCTGGACAGCGCGGGGCAAATAGGTGCGCAATTCCTGCACTATGCCCTTGGCACGCACGGGCGATCCGAATGACGCCGATGGAGGTATGGCCCATTTGGCGACACAAGCAGTGATGTCTTCGAAGGGTATCTTGCTGGGCATGCCGGCCAGGTCTTTCAGGATTTCTCGTGGCGGCCGCTGATCCGATAAGGACCGGATCGAGTGGGCATGGATTTCGATTTCCAGCTCAGATGGATTCTATCCTGTTCGAGAAGATCATCGACCGCTGCATGGACCACATCCATATAGGTGCGCCACGCCTCGGGTTCTCCCTCGCTCTCGGCCAATTGTCGGGCCACTTCGCTGGGGCAGGTGGTTTTTCCTGCCCGGCGCCGGACAAAGCCCAGAATCCCGTCCCTTGCCTGCTGCCGCGCCTCGGTCCCCGACATCACGCTCACTATGGTGTCTACTTCTGCCACTGAAAGACGAACGCCCGGAAGACCCCAATGGTTCTACCCAGATGGGTCTACAGAGCCGCCTCGCGCTCAGGTGCCCGAAAGCATACGTGACATGCGCAGGGCATAACGATCCGTCATGCCCGAGGTGAAATCGGCAAGCGCATGCAGCGCCTGTGCCGGTGTGCCGATGTCGCGCAGATCGAGATCGAGCGCCCGCACCAGTTGCCGGCTGTGGTCCTTGAGCTTGTTGGCGTCCCAATCTACCCGCGCCAGGTCCTCATAGACTGGCAGGATGCCCGACATGACATTGCCCAGCGTACGCCGGCCCGAGAGTTCAAGCTCGGTCTTCCGGCGCGCCGTGAAGATCTGGTCGCGCGAAACCTTGCGGATCCTGTTGAACAGTTGCGCCAAAGGCCCCGCTTCGACAAGCGAACTGGAAAACGTGCCGCTCATGATCGCTTCATAGTGGCTGACAAAGGCCTCGACGCAACTGTCGATCGCCTTACCGATGCTCAAGGCGCGCAAAAGGGCGATGTGCTCGGCCTGGCTGTACCCTGTCACATCGCGATTGGGCTTGCCTGCGGCCTCATGCAACAGCTTCTTGACAACCTCGAACGGCAGTTCGCCGGTGGTGAAGGCGTCTTCCAGATCAACGATATTGTAGCAGATATCGTCCGCCGCCTCGACCACGAAGACGAGTGGGTGGCGCCGCCACCAGCACGTGCCGCCTTCGGCTTCTTCCACAAGCCCAAGGCTCGCAGCGACCTCGGCAAAGAGCGGCAGTTCGGCCCCGAAGATGCCGAATTTCTTCAGTCCGGCATAACCCGCCTTGTTGCCCGCTTTCAGCGTATCGAGCGTGCCAGCACTGACCGGATATTTGGTGAAGGCACCCAGCGTCGCCTTAGACAGCCGCATGCCTCCGGCATTGCGATACATTTCGAGCCGCGTGATGATGCGGAACCCCTGGGCATTGCCTTCAAACCGGATGAACTGTGAACGCAGCTCCGGCTCCAGATCACGCACAAGGCCCTGGTCGCTGTCGAACCGTTCGGCAAACCAGGCGCCCATGGCTTCTTCGCCTGAATGACCGAAAGGCGGATTGCCGATGTCATGAGCGACACAGGCTGCCTGGACCACATTGGCAAGGCTGCTCACGTCCTCAGGCTCGATATGCCCCTGCTGCTCCAGCCAGTGGCCGATCTTCATGGCGAGCGAGCGCCCCACGCTGCTCACTTCGATCGAATGGATCAGACGGTGGTGCACGTGGTCGTGCTCGTAAAGAGGCTGGACCTGGGTCTTGTTGGCGAGCCGTCGAAACGGGGCGGAAAAGACGATCCGGTCATGATCCTGCACGAAGATCGAGCGATTAAGGCCCGGCTGGTAGTTTTTGTCTCCCAGCCGTTCGCTGCACAGCAATTGGTTCCAGTTCATGCCCATCCCCGCAAAGATTTCGGCATGCCTACTATGGTCGGCGGCGCGGATCAAACTCACTATCCCCGGAGCTTGAACCAAGTGGCTCAGCACTCGTTGTTTTTGAGTGAGGAAGAGTGGCGCCGAGCAACGACCAGTCGGCGGTCTTCACCTTATTCTGGCGCGCGGGTTAACGTTGGAAGCGGGCGAATGTCGGGTCCACGTCGCAAACCACACAAACACCACGCAAAGGAGCGCACACATGCAGCTGGGAATGATCGGTCTAGGTCGCATGGGAGCCAATATGGTCCGGCGCCTGATGCAGGCAGGGCATCACTGCGTGGTGCATGATCTCGATCCGCAAAGCGTCGCCGATCTGGTTGCCGAAGGCGCGGTCGGTGCCGCCGATATAGGAGAGCTTCTGAGCAAGCTCGACAAACCCCGGGCCGTCTGGCTGATGCTGCCTGCCGCAATCACGGGCAGGATCGCGCGTCAGCTCGCCGCTCAGATGACGCCTGGGGACATTCTGATCGATGGCGGCAATTCCAACTATCGGGATGCCGTGGACCTGGCTGCCGAATTGGCGCCGGGGGGCATCGCCTATGTCGATGTCGGCACAAGCGGCGGCGTCTGGGGCCTTGAGCGCGGCTATAGCCTGATGGTGGGTGGCGCAGCCGACGCAGTGAAGCGGCTCGACCCTATTCTTGCAGCTCTCTCCCCTGGTCGCGATGGTACGGGCGGGACGCCCGGCACCGAAGATACCGCCAGCCAGGGCTATCTCCATTGCGGCCCGGCCGGGGCCGGACACCTCGTCAAGATGGTGCACAACGGCATTGAATACGGCATCATGGCCGCCTATGCCGAAGGCCTCAACATCCTCAAGGCAGCCAATGCCGGCAGCGAAGAGCGCGCGGTGGATGCCGAGACCGCGCCCCTCCACAATCCCGAATACTACCGCTTCGATATCGACCTTGCCGCAGTCACCGAGGTGTGGCGGCACGGCAGCGTGATCGGATCGTGGCTGCTGGACCTGACGGCCCAGACTCTCAAGGATGATGCCAGTTTGTCCCGTTTCGGCGGCAAGGTTTCCGATTCAGGAGAAGGCCGCTGGACGCTCCAGGCCGCCATCGAAACCGGCGTCCCGGCGCCGGTCCTTTCTTCTGCGCTCTTTAATCGCTTTGCCTCGCGCGACAACGATGCCTTTGCCAACAAGCTTCTCTCGGCCATGCGCTACTCATTCGGTGGACACGAAGAAAAATAAGCGCCGCCCGCCAGTGCAATGGCGCGATCCGGCTTTGTTTCGACTAGAGGCGCAAGGTGTGAGCCTGCGCACGATCCCCGCCGGCGCGACCTCAGGGCCACTTGCGGCGCGCCGCCGGGGCCCACATATTCATCCTATGGCCAAGGATTCCCGACCCAGTCCCACCAAGAGCGCAACCCCGCCCCTACGCGGCGAGGTCAGGAGCGATATCGCCGCCTTCGTGGAAAAGGTTGGCGCCATGGGCCGGCCCAATAGCGGAGAGGATGGGCGGTTGCTGTTTGCACTCGATGCCACCATGAGCCGCCAGCCCACCTGGGATCTCGCCTGCCAGCTCCAGGCCGAGATGTTCCGCGCCATTCCCAAGCCAAGCGCACTTCAGGTGCAGTTGCTCTATTTCCGCGGCTTCGGCGAATGCCGCGCCAGCAAATGGGTGCGCGACGGGGAAGCGCTGGCAACCCTGATGAGCCGCATCGATTGCCGCGGCGGGCACACCCAGATCGGCAAGGTCTTTGCCCATGCCCGGTCCGAGCGCGCCAAGCAGAAGATCGATGCCGTGATCTATGTGGGCGACGCCATCGAGGAAAACGTCGATGACCTCGCTGAGAAAGCAGGACAGCTGGGCCTTTTGGGCCTGCCGCTTTTCATTTTCCAGGAGGGCAGCGATAGCCGCGTGGAAGCCGCTTTCCGCGACTTCGCTCGCCTCAGTAAGGGCGCTTATGCCCGGTTCGACGCTTCGGCACCGGGTCAACTGGCCGATCTGCTCAAGGCTGTTGCGGCTTATGCCGGCGGAGGCAAGGCTGCGCTGAAACTGCAATCGAGTGCGCAGGCGCGCGCTCTTCTAGCGCAGTTGCCCTGATGGGCTACGTTTTTCTTGGCGCCTTGGCGCTTCTTGCAGGGCTCGCCGCCTATAATCACATCAGCAAACTTTCGCCGCGGGTGCGCATGCGTGCCCTGCGCTGGCTCGTTGTCGGCGGTGGCTTTCTTCTTGCCGGGTTCATGTTGGTCGCGAGGCGCTTTGATCTGGCGCTGTTTCTGGGGGTAACCGCCTTCGCGGTGCTGCGGACCGGCAAGCTGGGGCCTTTCTCCTTCGATGCTCCCGAGGGCGCTTCGGGCAATGTCTCCGAAGTTCGCAGCTATCGCTTCGCTATGGAACTCGACCACGATACCGGCGCTGTTCATGGCCGGGTGCTTAATGGTCAGTTCGCGGGCATGGACTTGATGGATCTGGACGAGTGGGAAACGCGAACCCTTCTCGCCGAGATCGAGGGCGACCAGGACAGCTTGAGCCTTCTTGAGAGCTGGCTCGATGTCAATCGCAGCGGCTGGCGCGAATATTTCGCCGGGGACTCTGCGGACGAGTCTTCAGGACAGACCAGCCATTCCGATCCCATTGCCGAGGCTTATGACGTGCTCGGCCTCGCGCCGGGAGCAGGCGCCGAAGAAATCCGCGCCGCTCATCGCGAACTGATGAAAGCGCTCCATCCTGATCATGGCGGCTCGAGCTATCTGGCAGCCAAGATCAATCAGGCTCGCGATACCCTGCTCGATTCCGTCCGCAAAGAGTAGAATGGCAGCCCACGGAAATGTGCCCACTCAACGCCTGATGTAGAAAACCCCATCAGGCCCGCGCCAAGCGGCGGGTACTGTGAGAGGCAGGTTGATCTGGCTGGCAAGCATATATTTGGCGGGAGGCGGCCCTTGTCCGCTTGCATGCGGGCCGCGCCCGGCTATGGTCTCTTCGCCCATGCCTGCCGTGTCCGCATCGCCAAACATGCGGGGGCTACCGGCTGGTATGGTGAGCCAGCTCCTTGAGGAAACGCGAGTCGACCTTTTTGCCGCATAGCACGAAAAAACCTCTGCTCCTCGCGGGCGCCGGCCTTGCAAGTGCGTTAATCGCGGCGCGCCTCTCCCATAGCCATCCCGATCAGCCCATCACCATTCTTGAAGGTGCGGCTGCCGGCTTTGGCGAACACACCTGGTCCTTTCACATTGCCGATACCCGGCCAGATGACCTGGCTTGGCTCAATCCGCTGATTGCCCATCGCTGGTCCGGGCAATCCGTGCGCTTCGTCGCTCTCGACCGGCATCTGACCTCGGGCTATGCCTCGCTCACCTCCTCTTCCGTGGCAAAGGCTGTTGCCGCCTTGCCCAATGTCACGCTGCTGACCCATGCTGCCGTTTCCGCGCTTGCGGCGGGATCGGTCACGCTTGCGGATGGACGGGTGATCGAGGCCGAAGCGGTTGTCGATTGCCGCGGCTACCGCCCGAGCAAGGCGCTGGTGCTCGGCTACCAGAAATTTGTCGGCCTCGAAGTCGAACTTGACCACCCCCATGGCCTCACCGATCCCGTGATCATGGATGCGTCGGTTAGCCAGCTCGACGGCTATCGCTTCGTATATCTCCTGCCTTTCTCCCCCACCCGCGTGCTGATCGAAGACACCCGATATGCCGATGGCGAGGCGCTCGACCGGGATCAGCTTGCCGCCGATATCCGCCACTATGCCCAAGCGCGGGGCTGGTCGATCGCCGCTGTCGTCCGTGAGGAGGATGGTATTCTTCCCATCGCACTGGCCCATGATTTCGATCGGTTCTGGGCGGAACATCCTGCCGACATCCCCCAGGCGGGCATGCGTGCCGGGTTGTTCCACCCTACCACCGGCTATAGTCTGCCCGAGGCTGTGCGCGTCGCCAATCTGATCGCGGCGCACTGGCCTGGTGCCAGTGCGCCGTTGGCGAGAGCCATTCGCGACCATGCGCGTATCCGGCACCGTCAGCAGGGCTTCTATCGTCTGCTCAATCGCATGCTGTTCCGCGCTGCCCGTCCCGAGCGCCGCCATCTCGTGCTGCAGCGGTTTTACAGATTGCCGCAGCCGGTGATCGAAAGGTTCTATGCCGGACGAAGTACACCGGGCGACATCGCTCGCATCCTCGTCGGGAAGCCTCCCGTGCCCATCCATCGCGCGCTTGCCTGTCTTAGCGAAGCGCCACTGTTGAAAGCAGAAAAAGCGTGACCAGCACACAAAGGACAGCAGCCGTCATCGGTGCCGGTTTCGGCGGGCTTGCCCTCGCCATAAGATTGCAGAGCGCTGGGATCAGCACGACTCTGTTTGAAAAGCGCGACAAGCCCGGTGGGCGTGCCTATGTCTATACCGACAATGGCTTCACCTTTGATGCCGGCCCAACCGTCATTACCGATCCTGACTGTCTCGAGCAGCTCTGGGCGCTCACGGGTCGTAAGCTCTCGGATTATGTAACGCTCCTGCCGGTAAAGCCTTTTTACCAGTTGTGCTGGGAAGACGGCTATCGCTTCGATTACGCCAATGATCAGGCAGAGATCGACCGGCAGATCGCGGCTAAGTCGCCCGCCGATGTCGAGGGATACCACCGCTTCCTGCGCTATTCAGAAGATCTTTATCGCGAAGGCTACGAAAAGCTCGGCACGGTGCCGTTTCTTAATTTCTGGTCCATGATCAAGGCCGCGCCACAGCTCGTGCGCCTTGAGAGCCATCGCAGCGTTTATTCAAAGGTCAGCCAGTTCATCAAGGACGACCAGCTGCGCCAGGCCTTCAGCTTCCATTCGCTGCTGGTGGGCGGCAATCCGTTTCAGACGTCCTCGATCTATGGGCTGATCCATGCGCTCGAGCGCAAGGGCGGCGTATGGTTTGCCAAAGGCGGCACAGGCGCCCTGATTGCTGGCATGGTGCGGCTATTCCAGGATCTGGGTGGCACGCTGCACCTTAATGCCGAGATTGACCGGATCGAGATCGAGGACGCGCGGGCGAAGGCTGTATTGCTGCGATCCGGCGAACGGCACGCCTTTGATCAGATTGCCTCCAATGCCGATGTGGTCCACACCTATAAGCACATGATGCGCGGCACGCAGCGCGGCGAGACCAATGCCAAGGCGCTCGAGGCCAAGCGCCACTCCATGTCGCTTTTTGTCATCTATTTCGGGCTCAAGACCACCCATCCCGAACTCAAGCATCACATGGTGCTGTTCGGCCCGCGCTATCGCGAGCTGATCTCGGAAATCTTCAGTGCCCATGGACTGGCCGACGATTTCTCGCTCTATCTCCATGCCCCTTCGGTTACTGATGACAGTCTCGCACCGGAAGGATCGAGTGCCTACTATGTACTCTCGCCCGTGCCGCATCTGGGAACCGCCGATATCGACTGGGCAGTGGAGGGCCCGAAATATCGCGATCGCATCCTGCAATATCTCAATGATCGCTATATCCCAGGCCTGCTCGATGATCTCGTGACCGTCCGGCATTTCACCCCGTTCGATTTCCGCGACGAACTCAATGCCCATCTGGGTTCGGCCTTCTCGGTCGAGCCGATCCTCACCCAAAGCGCCTGGTTCCGCCCGCATAATCGCGACGACGCGGTGCCCAACCTTTATATTGTCGGAGCCGGTACGCATCCGGGCGCCGGCATTCCCGGCGTCGTCGGGTCCGCCAAGGCGACGGCTGGTCTGATGATCGAGGACGCCAGGGCATGAGCGACGCCGTCATCGCCAATAGCGAGGTCAGCATCGCCCAGGGCTCGCAAAGCTTTGCCGCCGCAGCGCGCCTTTTCAGCAGAGAGACGCGGGACGACGCGGTCATGCTCTATGCCTGGTGCCGGCATTGCGATGACGTAGTGGACGGGCAAACGCTCGGGCACGAGCAGGACGAGAATTTCCGCGCCGGGCAACGGGAGCGCCTGGATCTCCTGCGCGCGCAAACCGCCTCGGCCCTTGCCGGCGAGCGCACCGGCGACCCGGTCTTTGAGGCCCTTCGCCGGGTGGTCGAGCGGCATCAGATCCCGCACCGCCATCCCCAGGAACTGCTTGCCGGCTTCGAAATGGACGTGGCCAATCGGGACTATCGCACCATCGGCGACACGCTGGAATATTGCTACCATGTTGCCGGGGTCGTCGGCGTGATGATGGCGATGATCATGGGGGTTCGGGACCCGCGCACGCTCGACCGCGCCAGCGATCTCGGCCTTGCCTTTCAGCTCACCAATATCGCGCGCGATATTGTCGATGATGCGCGGATGGGCCGGGTCTATGTACCGGAGGAGATTCTTGCCCGCCATGGCATCAGCCAGATCGATCCGGACAATCGCAGCCAATGGCCGGCGCTCCATGCTGCCGCGCTCGAGCTTCTCGATCTTGCGGAACGCTACTATGCCTCGGCCTATATCGGCATGTCGTCGCTGCCGCCGCGCTCCGCCTGGGCAATCGGAGCTGCGCGCCGCGTTTATCGCGCCATAGGCACCAAGCTGCGCAATGGTGGTCCCTCGGCCTGGCAGCAGCGCGTCTCGACCACGAAAGGCGAAAAGATCGGGCTCCTCTCGCTTGCGCTGGCCGATGTGGCCGCCACCCGCTTCGTCCGGCCCGGAGCGGCCCGCACCGGGCTTTGGCAGCGCCCTTGATCAGTGCGCCTCTGGGCGCCCATCATCGTCCTTGAGCGCAGTTTGGTCAAAGCCGCGCTTGTTCTGGTGCAGCTTTTTGACCAGGCGCTCGACCGGCTCGGCATAAACGAAGCCGAACGACACGCAGCCATCGCGCCCTTCCACGGCATGGTGAAGCCTGTGCGCCTGGTAGACCCGCTTCAGGTAGCCCTTGCGCGGGATATATTTGAACGGCCAGCGCTGGTGCACCAGCCCATCGTGGAAGAAGAAGTAAAGCACGCCATAAATCGAGATGCCGACCGCGATCCACCAGATCGGCCAGAACCAGGTGGCGCCCAGCCAAAACAGGAACACGGCGAAGAACGCGAAGGCCACGGCGTAAAGATCGTTCTTTTCGAGCGCTTCGTCGTGGGGTTCATGATGCGATTTGTGCCAGCCCCAACCCCAGCCATGCATGATGTGCTCATGCGACCAGGCGGCAAACCATTCCATGAAAACGACGGTACCCACCACAAGCAGGGCAGGGACCAGATAATGCAGCACGCTTTCGATCATCGGTATCAAGTCACTTTGGTCTTCAGGGCCGTTCGACGATAGGCCGGCAGTTTCCACCACGGTACCCAGGGCGCGTCGTGATGCTCATGATGATAGCCGAAGTGGAAGCAGGTCAGCAAAGACATCAGCGGAGAAAAGTCGTTGCTGCGCGCCCGGTGGTCGTCCCGGAACGGTTCTTCGTCTACCCGGTGGGGACGGTAGGTGCCGAAATAGAAAAGCTGCAGCGAGGACAGGATTGCCGGCAGCGCCCAGAAGACCAGCATGGTAGGAAAGCGCTCGCGCAGGATGAGTAGGTAGATCACGACGGCAATGGTCAGGATGCCGAATTCGCGCCAGCCGAAATAGTGCCGGAAGAACTTGAGATACCACGGCCAGAAGCTTGAGGAATGCGCGTCATCGAAATCGGGATCGTCTGGCGTTCCGGCATTTCGGTGATGAGCGTGGTGGTTCTCGTAGAGCTTCTCATAGGAAAAACCGGCGTAAACGAAGACGCAGAACCGTCCGATGGCGCGGTTGAGCACGGGAAATTGGGGCGCCAGCGTTCCGTGCATGGAATCATGAGCGACGATGAACATACCCACGCTGAGCCAGCACTGCAGCGCAATGACCAGCGGCGCGGCCAGCCAGAGGCCGTTGCTCGTCCAGTCGACGAAAAAGATCGCCCCAACGTGCACCGTAAGCCAGGATGCGATCACCAGCCCGGCCAGAACGAGGCCCGTGGCCGTATCGGTTCCGCTCAGGCGTTTCTCGTTCACCGCAAGTGTCATCACGCGCTCCTTCAGAGCCGCAGGCGCAATCTTGAAACCAGAAGTGCCAGAAGTACACTAGATGAGGCTACGACCACCAGCCAGCACAATTCGGGCAGCAGGCTCGGCAGCGTTTCACCACGCCAGAGCACGCCATGATAGGCTTCGATCGTCCAGGCATTGGGCGTATACCAGCCGATATCCTGCAACCATGGCGGCATCATGAAGCGCGGCACCATGGATCCGCCCATGGCCGAACAAACGAGCACGATAAAGGTCGCGATCGTATGAGCCTGCTGTTTGGTCGTGCAGGAGGCGGCAACGGCAAGCCCGAGCCCGGACGCGGCGAGCGCCGCGGCCAGCGAGGTCAGAAGCCAAAGCGGAAGATAGGGCAGCACGTCGACGCCATAAACGATCCCGGCCACAAGAAAGATCAGCGCCACCTGCACGACGCCCTGAACAGTTAGAAACAGGAACTTGCCCAAGACCACGACATCGGTTCCCGCGGGGCCAACGGCAACGCGATCGACAATACCGGAATGGCGCTCCTCGATCAGCGTTGCCGAACTCTGCATGGCGGAAAACAGCAGAAACAGGATCGCCACTGCTCCGGCATAATAGGTGATGGTCGCCGTCGAACTGCCCTCTGGGCCGATGGTGCGGGTTTCTACGAGCCCTGCCTGGCTGGTATCCCCGTCAGGCTCCACGCCCAGTTCGGCGATGGCCGCTGAAAGCCGGGCCGACTGCTCCGGCGTAAAGCCGCCCACAATGGATTCGATGGCCGGTGCCGAGCGCGCCAAGGCCAGGTCCGGCATTTCCAGTCCGATCAGGCGCTGCACCTGTCCCGAAAGAATGGCTCCGGCAAGAATTTTTGCCGGATCGACCAACACCAGCACGGGGGAGGTGGCCGTTTCGCCAAGGTCGGGAGCCAGAACCAGTCCGACATCGGCCTGCCCGCCATCCACCAGCCGGTTGGCTTCTGCGGCGCTGCCCAGCGTGTCGTCGAGGATGCGCAAGGAGGGTTCGGCCCGCAGCGCCGTTTCGAGCCGCTCCGTCAGCGCCGAAGGTTGGGTGACGGCAAGTGCTACCTGCAGGCGCATCTGGTCGCCCGCCGCTCCGGAAAAAATCGCGGCAAAGATCACGAAAATTGTCGGGGGCAACAAAAAGGCCATGGCCAGTGCGCCCCGGTCGCGAAGCAGGCTCAAGGTCATCACGCGCAGCATGGCAAAGATCATGCGGCGGTTTCCTCTGGGGCTGAAGCGGATTCACGCGACAGGTGGATGAAGAGGCTATCAAGGCCCGGCTCTCGAAAGCGGATTTCGCGCGTGCTGAGCCCCGCCCGTTCAAAGGCTTCAGCAAGAGCGGCCGCCGAGCGGTCGGCTTCCTGCCCGATCCGCGACCAGCTCAAGCTGCCATTGGAGGGCGAAAATCCGCTTTTGTCGAGCGCGCGCGCCTGCGCCGGGGTCGGGTTCTGGCGCAGTTCGATGATGATCTCGCGCTGTCCCCGGAACGTCTCGTCGATCAGTGCGCGCGGATTTCCCTGCGGCGCGATCACGCCCCCGCGCAAAAAGCCGACGCGGGCACAAAGCAATTCGGCCTGGTCGAGATCGTGCGTTGCCAGCAAAACGCCCATGCCCGCCTGGCTCAACTGCTGGATCACGTCGTGAAGGCCGTTGCGTGCATCGACATCGACCCCCACCGTCGGCTCATCGAGAATCAGGAGATCGGGGCGATGCAGGATCGCGGCGGCGATATTGACCCGGCGCTTCCATCCGCCCGAAAGAATGTCGATGCGCTCGTCGAGCCGTTCCCGGATATTGGCGGCTTCGCTCGCCCATTCCATGGCGGACAGGGCTTGCGGCCGGGTGAGGCCTGAAAGCTGTCCGAACACTTCGAGGTTTTCCCGCGCCGTCAGGTGCGGATAAAGCGCGATGTCCTGCGGCACGAGACCGATACGGCGCAGGCTCTGGCGGCTGACCGGCTGGCCGACAATGCTGACCTGGCCCGCGATCGGCTTGAGCCTGCCGCAAATGGTGCGGATCAGCGTGGTCTTGCCCGCCCCGTTCGGCCCAAGGAGCCCGAAGATTTCGCCCTTGGTGACCTCGAGATCGAGTCCGCGCAGAACCTCGCGCTTGCCATAGCGGATTTTCAGGCCGGCCACCGAGAGGGCCGCGGGCAATAAATTCATTGGGCGGCGGCCTTGCGGGTCGCAAACAGGCGCTGCATCAGCTCAAGTATGGGCGCAGGGGTTACCCCGCTTTCGGCAAGGGCGCTCTCGGCATTGCTGAGGTGCTCCTGGCAACTCATCCGCGCCTGACTCGCTCCAAAGAGCGAGACGAGCGTTGCCTTGTCGCCATCCTTGTGCACGTCCTTGCCCGCTTCGCTTGTCGAGGCATCCTGGTCGAGGAGATCATCGGCCGTCTGGAACGCAACGCCAAGATGGCGCGCGAAGCGGCGAACCGCATCGAGTCGCTTGTCTTCGAGCCCGCCCAGAACCGCGCCCATTTCTGCCGCAGCCACAAACAACACGCCGGTCTTGAGCCAGTTGAGCTCTTCGATCTGGTCTGCGTTCTTGAGCTGCTGCCGGCCGTTGACGTCGATTTCCTGCCCCGCCACAAGGCCATCCCAGCCCACCGCGTCCGAAAGCAGCGCGGCGAGGCGCACGCGTGTCGGCTCGGGCACCTCGTCGAGTTCGGCAACAATGCCGAAGGCCCGGGTCAGAAGGCCAATGGCGGCCAGAATGGCGGTCGACTGGCCGAAAGCGATATGAGTGGTCGGCCGCTGCCTGCGGATCTGGGCGTCGTCCATGCAGGGCAGGTCGTCCAGAATAAGCGAAGCGGTATGCACCATTTCCACCGCACAGCCGAGATCGAGCGCACAAAGCCGCTGCCTCGGGCTCGGTTCGGCAATCAGATAAAGCAGCACCGGCCGCACGCGCTTGCTCTTGCCGAGCAGTGCATGGCGGACCGCCTGCTGCAGGTTGAGCGGCACGCCAGGCAGCGTTCCCACCAGCATTTCGAGCCGCTGTTCGACCGCTTCGCGCACGTCAGAAAGATCTTCACAGATCCTGAAATCTGCGGTTTCGAAGTCGATTGAGGCGTCGCATAACGTCATCGATCAGGGTCCCGTAGTTGACCAAGCATAGCGAGTGAACCGGATTTCCGTCCAGCGCGTAATTGCGCACATATCCGGCTAGGGCATCGTGTTGCAGGGCGGCCTCCTGCTATAGGCTGACGGCGGGCGCACAAGCGAGGGGGGCGTGATTGCTTCAGGACAGGAAAAACGAGCATCTTGACGTCGTGCTCAATGGCCTCGGCCAGTCGCGGGCGCGCACGGGCTTCGACGACATCATGTTCGAGCATGTGGCCCTTCCCGAATTGCACATGGACGAGATTGATCTGCAAACGGTTTTTCTGGGGAAACAGACCAGCGCGCCGCTTCTGGTCAGTTCCATGACGGGTGGCCCGGCCCGTGCAGCGGAAATCAATCGCCATCTTGCCCTTGCCTGCCAGGAGATGGGTATCGCTCTTGCCGTCGGATCCCAGCGCATCGCTCTCGAAGGCGATAAAGCTGCCGGAATCGATGCGGACCTGCGCCAGTGGGCACCCGATATTCCGCTGCTCGCCAATTTCGGCGCCGCCCAGCTCAATCTTGGCTATGGCCTTGAACAGGCGCGCCGTGCGGTGGGCATGATCGGGGCAGATGCGCTGATCATTCACCTCAATCCCCTCCAGGAAGCGGTGCAGCCGGAAGGCGATCGCGACTGGCGCGGTCTGCTCAAAAGAATTGAGACGCTGGCCAGTGCTCTCGGCGTACCCTTGGTTGTCAAAGAGGTCGGGGCCGGCATCACGGGCCGGCTTGCCCGCCAGCTCGTCGATGCGGGCGTTGCCGCCATCGATGTTGCCGGAGCCGGCGGCACCAGCTGGGCAGCGGTCGAAGCGGAGCGGGCCAAGTCGCCTGAACAGGCGGCAATCGCGCGTGCCTTTGTCGATTGGGGCACCCCCACCGCCTATGCCATCAAGAGCGTACGCGAGGCCTGCCCCGATGCGGTTGTCATCGGCTCGGGCGGCGTCCGCGACGGGCTCGATGTGGCCAAGGCCATCCGCCTCGGTGCGGACATGGTCGGTCAGGCCGCCGGTATTCTGCAGGCCGCCATTGTCTCGCCCGAAGCGGTGCTTGCAAGCCTGAGGGTCACTGTTGCCCAGCTGCGCGTCGCCTGTTTTTGCACCCAGTCGGCCAATCTCGCCGAACTCAAGAACGCCAACCTGCTGCGCCAAATCCCCTAGAGCGCGGGCCCGTCGCTGTCCCCTTCGATCAGCGTCAGCGGCATCACCTTGCGCACGGTGCCCAAAGGATAGTGCTCGGCATAAGAGGGCATTGTCGCCAACAGCGCTTCTGCAAGGGCGATCCCGAGCTCGCGCAGCGACAGGGTAAAGCAGGTCAGTTTGGGCACGAGATAGTGCGCCTGCGGACTGTCCCGGCCGATCACCGCGATCGCTTTGCCCGGCGGCAGCCCGGCCTGGTATAGACCATTATAAAGCCCGAGCGACATCACTTCATTGGTCAGCAAAAAGCCGGTCGGACGTCTATCCTCCGGCATGGCGGCAATGGCTTGGGCAATGGCGTGGCCGCCCCGCTCGTTGGGATTGGCGCGGAAAACCAGATCGGGATCGAAGGCAAGGCCATGGCGTGCCAGCACCTGGCGGTAGCGATCAAGAAACACAAAGCCCAGATTGGTTTCATCGAGCGGCGCAAAGACACCGATGCGGCGATGTCCCTTTTCGATCAGCCGCGTGACGCCGACCTCGGCCATGCCCTCGAAATCAAGGTCGAGCCAGGGATGGCCGGCATCGGTTTCCGAGCGTCCGAGCGCAATGAAAGGGATGTTGCGCTCGGCCAGAAAGGCAATGCGATGATCCCTCCGCTTGGTCGCTGAAATGATCAGTGCATCGGCAAAGCCACGCGCCACCACGCGCTGCATATAGGCGCTGGGATCTTCCTCTGACGAACAAAGCAGCGCGACCAGATCAAGATGGTGGCGGGCAAAAACGGTCTGCACCCCATCGAACACACGCATGAAGAACACATCGCCTTCACCCGTGATCTCGGCGCCGGTCTGCATCATGAAGCCGACAACCCCGGTTGCGCCCTTGCGCAGGGCGCGCCCCGCCTGGTTGGGCACATACCCCATTTCGGCTGCAGCCTGGAGCACACGCTGGCGCGTCTCCTCGTTCACATCGGGCTTGCCGTTGAGCGCCCGCGACACCGTACCGATGGAGAGGTTGAGCTGGTTGGCAAGGCGCCTGATGCCGGTCATGTCACCCTGAATTCGCTGACCGCTTGGCGGGATCAGAAACGTTAACGAAACTCCTATTGACATGTCCTTGGGGTAAAGAATAGCGTCGTAAACGTTTACGGAGCGCTTTGGCCTCAAGCCGCAAAGACGGTGCCGATCCGTGCTCCAGGGAGGTTTTCGTGGTTTTTCGTGCGGTGCTCGCCGGTTGCGGCGGCATGTCCCGTGGCTGGTTGTCGGCCCTTTCCGAGCATCCCCTCCTGGTTGGGCGGGTCAAGGTCGTTGGTCTAGTGGATCTCGATCTATCCCTGGCCGAGGCGCGCGCCGCCGAGTTCGGCCTGACAGGCGCAGTTTGCGGAACCGATCTCGAGGCGGTGCTCGCCGAAACCAGGCCAGACCTCCTGTTCGATGTCGTCGTTCCGCCCGCGCGCGCCGGTGTTGTCGAAACCGGCCTGCGTCACGCCTGCCACGTCTTGAGCGAAAAACCCATGGCGACGAGCCTTGCTGAGGGCAGGGCGCTTATTGCCGCCGCCCGGTCGGCTGGCCGTATTCATGCCGTGGTGCAGAACCGGCGCTTCATCGCCGGCGTCCGCCGCATCCGCTCCCTGATCGAGAGCGGCGCCATTGGCGAACTCGCCAGTCTCAACTGCGACTTCTTTATCGGCGCCCATTTCGGTGGCTTCCGCGAGGACATGGACAACGTGCTCCTTCTCGACATGGCCATTCACACGCTCGATGCAGCCCGCTTCATGTCCGGCAAGGTGCCGCAGGCGGTCTATTGCCTCGAAACAAACCCGCCCGGCTCCTGGTACCGTCACGGCGCCGCAGCCAATGCGATCTTTGAATTCTCTGACAACGTGGTCTTCAACTATCGCGGCTCCTGGGCGGCGGAAGGCGCCAACACGTCCTGGGAAAGCCAGTGGCGCATCGTCGGCAGCAAGGGCACCGTTCTCTGGGATGGCGAAGACCGGTTCGAGGCGCGTGTCGTAGCCGGCGATACCGGATTTTTCCGCGATCTTACCGACATCGCTGTGCCCTCCCCCGCCGAGGACAGCCAGACCCACGGCCATGCCAGTGTCCTCGCCAACTTTCTTGATGCCATCGAAGCCGGCCGGCAGCCCGAAACCGCCTCCACTGACAATATCAAGAGCCTCGCCATGGTCTTTGCCGCAATCGAGAGCGCGCGCACCGGCCAACGCGTCACCATAGATCAAGGACAATCCAATTGAGCGATCCCGCCAAATCCATCCGCATCGGCACCATGATCTCCGCCTCGGCGGGTCAGGCGGCCGAGCGCATCGCCGAGATCGCCGATCAGGGTTTTGAAAGCTTCGAGCCCTTCTTCTGGCAAACCACAAATGGCCAGGACATCGCCGAACTGGGCAAGCGCTGCAAGGAGGCGATCGGGGATCGCGACATCACCATCTCGACCATCGGCATGTTCGGCAATCCCCTGGAAGATCAGGAGATGGACCGGCAAACCCTCCAGGGCTGGAAGGACTGCATCGACAATGCCCACCATTTCGGCGCCACCTGCGTCGCCGGTTTCACGGGTCGCATTCGCAACAAACCGCTGACCGAGAGCCTCCCGCAATACAGAAAAGTCTGGACTGAGCTTGCCCAGCGCGCCGCCGACAAGGGCGTTCGCATCGCCTTTGAAAACTGCGCCATGGATGGCAACTGGCAGACAGGGGACTGGAACATCGCCCACAATCCCGACGCCTGGGAGCTGATGTTCAACGAAACGCCAGAGGACAACATTGGGCTCGAATGGGAGCCCTGCCACCAGATGGTCTATCTCATCGATCCGCTGCCCCAGATCCGCAAATGGGCGCACAAGATTTTCCATGTCCATGGCAAGGATGCCACCATCCGCTGGGATGTCATTCGCGAACACGGCATTTTCGGCAAGCATTCCTTCGTCTTCATGCGCACGCCCGGGTTCGGCGACAGTAACTGGACCGACATCATTTCCGAACTGCGGCTCGCCGGCTGGTCGGGCTCCATCGACATCGAGGGCTGGCATGACCCGGTCTACCGCGATGCTCTGGAAATGACCGGGCAGCTCTACGCCCTCAAGCACCTGCAGAACGCGCGCGGCGGCAGCTATGCCGATGTATAAATATGACTATTGACTGTGTATGAGAAACCGTTTTACCTGATCTGAGAAAAGGGTTTTCCTGTGAGGTTGGGACGAGTGGCCAAGGTGGACCGCATCCGCATCTACGACGTCGCCCGTATTGCCGGCGTCAGCGTTGCGACTGCTTCCAAGGCGCTCAATGACACCGGCCGGATGACCGAGGCGACGCGCACACGGGTCAAGCAGACCGCCGCCGCCCTCGGCTTTCGTCCCAATGCCATGGCCCGGGCGCTGACGCGCCAGCGCAGCTTCACCATCGGCCTTCTCACCAACGATACTTATGGCCGCTTCACCCTGCCAGTCATGGCGGGCATCAACGAGGCGCTGGTCGATCAGGGTGTTTCGGTGTTCCTGTGCGGCATCGAGGATGATGCGACTTTAGCCAAGGTCCATGTCGATGCCATGCTCGACAAGCAGGTCGACGGCATCATCGCAACCGGCAAGCGGATCGATCGCCGCCTGCCGGTCGATCTCGCCGATCTGCCCGTGCCGGTCGTCTACGCCTTCACCGAAGGCCCGGCCGATGCGGTTACCCTGGTGTCCGACGATGCCCAGGGAGCGCGCGCGGCAACCGAATGTCTTCTTGCGCTCGGGCGGCGCCGGCTGGTTCACGTCACGGGGCCGGAAGACTTCGCCTCCGTGGCCGCTCGTGCCGCTGCATTCCGGCAAGCGGCAGGGTCTGCCGCGCCAGTTCTGTTCGGCGCCTGGTCGGAAGCCTGGGGGCACGAGGCCGTGTCCCGTCTCTGGAGCGAGGGGCCGGTGCCCGACGCCATCTTTTGCGGCAATGACCAGATTGCCCGTGGCGTCGTCGATGCCCTGCGCGAGCGCGGCGTCGCTGTGCCCGCCGATGTCTCGGTCGTGGGATTCGACAATTGGGAGATCGTCTCGGCGGCAACGCGTCCGCCTTTGACCACGGTTGACATGAACCTGAAGGAACTTGGCCGCGAAGCCGGTCGCCTGATCCTGGAACTTGCCGAAGGCAAGCCGGTCGAGCCGGGCATCCGCACGCTGCCGTGCAAGCTCGTGGTGCGCCAATCCTGCGGCAGCAAGACTCTTGCTGCCATCCAAGGGGAGGGGACGCTTCAGGAGGTTTAGCTCGATGCTGCCACAGGCACGGCAATGCCTGTGGCAGCGAGGAAATGTCCCGCTCAGGAAGAGGAACCCGAGCGGCACGCAACGCGGCCGAGGCCGCAATGGGAGGATATAATGCAGTTCACCAAGCACGGTCTATTGGCTGGTCTTGCTTTTGGCGCGCTTATGGCCGCTTCACCCGCCTATGCACAGGTTACGCTCAAGGTCTGGTCGATCGACGGCGTCGACCGCCCCGGCATTGCCGATACCTTTTCCAAGGAATTCGACGATGCCAATGACGATATCGTTGTCGAATATCGCGCCATTCCCTTTGACGAGATCGTCAACGAAACCCTGCGCGCCTTCGCGACAGGGAATGCCCCTGACATTGTCTCGTTCGACAATCCTGATTTCGCGCTCTTTTCTTCGCGCGGCGCCATGCTCGATATCACCGATCGCGTCGCCAATTCCGAGATCATCGGCAAGGCCGATTATTTCGAAGGCCCGCTCAATTCCGTCACCTGGGACGGCAAGCTCTTTGGCCTACCCAAATATACCGATACGATCGGCATCTTCTACAACAAGGACATGTTCGAGGCCGCCGGGCTGACCGAGCCGCCCACGACCTGGGATCAGGTTGCCGAATATGCCGAAAAGCTCACCGACCCGGCCAACAACGTCTATGGCGTCACCTTCTCCGCCCGTGCCGGTGAAGAAGGCACGTTCCAGTTCCTGCCCATCATCCAGATGTCCGGGGGCAATGCCGACAAGGTCAATACCGAAGGCGCCGCGCGTGTTCTCGATATCTGGAAGAGCCTCATCGACAACGGCTATGCATCGCGCGACGTGCTGAGCCTTGGTCAATGGGATTCGACCGGCGTTTTCAACTCCGGCAATGCGGCCATGGCTATTTCCGGCCCCTGGGAAATCGACCGCATGGTAGAGGACGCTCAGTTCGATTGGGGCGTGGCGCTCCTGCCCACCATCGAAGAAGGCGGCGAGCGTTCTTCGGCCCTGGGCGGCTTTAACTGGGGCATCATGGCCAATACCCAGCACCCCGATGAAGCCTTCCGCCTTCTTGAATTTTTTGTTGATCAGGAAGACCGCATCTTCCCCGAATTCGGCAACCTGCCGGCTCGCGGCGATATCGAATTGCCGATCACCGGCGAAGCCAAGAAGGATGATGCGCTCAAGGTTTTCCAGGAGATGCTGCAATATGCCCAGCCCCGCGGTCCGCATCCGGAATGGCAGCGCATTTCCAAGGCGATCTACGATGCCGAGCAGCAGGCCCTGACCGGCCAGATGCCCGCCATGGATGCGCTTAACCAGGCACAGGCCACCATCGACACGATCTTCAATCAGTAACCTCCCTGACTGGGCCGGCCGAATAGCTTCGGTCGGCCATTTTCCTGCAAAGCCTTGGAGGGCCTCGTGTCGCGAATTTCCAATTGGCTGCGAGACGGCGTGGGTTTCGATATCCTGCTGGTCGGCGCTGCCTTGCTGTTTCTGGTCGCCCTCGCCGGCGCGCCGCTCGTCTACAATGTGCTCATGAGCTTCCAGCAGGTGGATATGTTCACCCTGGGATCGCTGATCCGCCCTTTTGTCGGTTTCGACAATTACATTGCCGTGGTGCGCCAGCCCGAATTCTGGCTCGTCACTCGCAATACGCTTGTTTTCGTCTTCGGCTCGATGACCGGCCAGTTCGTGCTCGGCTTCGCGCTAGCGCTGTTTTTCGCGCAGAATTTCCCCGGCGCTTCCACCATCCGTGGCCTGTTCCTGGTGTCGTGGGTCATGCCCGGCCTTGTGGTCGGAGCGATCTGGAGCTGGATCCTTGCCGGAGATTTCGGCGTCCTCAACGTCATCCTCAAATCGCTCGGCATCATCCAGTCCAACATCTTCTGGAAATCCGATCCCAACTTTTCCATCTGGGCCGTGATCATCGCCAATATCTGGCTCGGTCTGGCCTTCAACATGCTGCTGCTCTCGGTCGGTCTGGCCGCCATCCCGCGCGATCTCTACGAAGCTGCCGAACTCGATGGCGCCAATGCTTTCCAGCGCTTCTGGACCATCACCCTGCCCATGATGCGCTCCACCATCGGCGCCGTGCTTTCCTTGGGGCTTATCGGCACCCTGCAGCAATTCGATCTGTTTCCCGCGCTCACCGAGGGCGGTCCCGCCAATACCTCCAATGTCGCCGGCTTCTGGTCCTGGCAGCTTAGCTTCCAGCTTTATGACTTTGCCAAGGGCGCAACGGTTTCGGTGATGATGTTCCTGCTCGTGCTGTTTGCTTCGGTGATCTATGTGCGCTCGACGCGCCACGAGGTGCGCGGATGACACGGTCCCATACCCCCTGGTTCCTGCTGATCGTTGCCCTGGCGCTTGCCGCGGTCTACCTCTTTCCGCTCTATTGGATGTATGTCACGAGCCTCAAGACGGGCTCGGAAATGTTCGCCAATCCGCCCACCTTCTGGCCCCGCGATCCCAATCCCGGCATCTTTGCCGAAGTCTGGGGCCGGCGCACCATGCCGACCTTTCTCACCAATTCGGTGCTGATCGCCGGCGGCGTCACCGCCATTACCGTCATCCTGGGCACGGGCTGCGCTTATGTGCTGGCGCGATACCGCAATGTGTGGATCGATATCGGTCTTTTCTGCGTGCTGATGCTGCAGGTGTTGCCCGCTTCGGTCATGGTGACACCGCTCTTTGTCGGCTTCAACCAGGTGGGCATGCTCAACTATCCGCGCACCGCCGTGGTGCTGGCCGCCGCCGCCAAAGCCATGCCCTTCTTCGTGGTCCTCGTCCGCGCCACCTTCATGAGCGTACCGCGCGAACTTGAGGAAGCAGCGCTGGTCGACGGCAATTCCCGCATCGGGGCGTTTTTCAGCATCGTCCTGCCCCTGGCGCGCAACGGCATTCTGGTTTGCGCCATCCTCACCTTCATGACCGCATTCGGCGAATACATCTACTCCAAGTCGATCATCCAGAGCCCCTCCCTGCAGCCGGCCAGCGTCGGCCTCTCCGGGTTCCTCGGGCCAAATTCCACCGACTGGAGTTCGATCATGGCCTATTCGGCCATCTATGTGACGCCGATCCTTCTCGCCTTCGTCATCCTGCAGCGCCGCATCGTTTCCGGCCTCACCTCGGGAGCTCTCAAATGACCGCCCAGATCGAACTTGCCGGCATCGACAAGCACTATGGCAGCTTTCACGCGCTCAAAGATATTTCGCTCACCATCGACAAGGGCAGTTTCGTTGCTCTTGTGGGCCCGTCAGGGTGCGGAAAGTCGACCCTCCTGCGCTCCATCGCCGGGCTTGAAAGCATTTCCGCAGGCCGCATGAGCATCGCGGGCCGGGAAATGACCGGCGTGCCACCCCGCCATCGCGATATCGCCATGGTCTTTCAGAGCTATGCGCTCTACCCGCACATGACGGTTGAAGACAATCTCACCTATTCCCTTCGCCTGCATGGCGTCGGCAAGGCCGAAGCCCGGAAAAAGGCGGCGGAGGTCGCTGCGACGACTGGCCTGACCCAGCTCCTCAAGCGTTATCCCCGCCAGCTCTCCGGCGGTCAGCGCCAGCGCGTGGCGATGGGCCGCGCCATTATCCGCAATCCCAAGGCTTTCCTGTTCGACGAGCCGCTCTCCAATCTCGACGCGGCGCTCCGCGTCCAGATGCGCAAGGAAATCCGCGCCCTTCACGATCGGCTCGGCGCCACCTCCGTCTATGTCACCCATGATCAGATCGAGGCCATGACCATGGCCGATTGGGTGGTGGTCATGCGCGATGGGGTTATCGAGCAGCAGGGCAGGCCTCTCGATCTCTACGATCACCCGGTCAACCGCTTCGTCGCCGGCTTCATCGGCTCGCCCGCCATGAATTTCATGGCTGGCCGCATCGCCGAGAGCGGCAATGCCGTGGTGCTGGATGGTGGCGCAGGCACGCTGCCGCTGGCTCGGCACGTGGAGCCGGGCAGGGCGGTTCTCGCCGGCATTCGCCCCGAACATCTCGTCATGGCCGGTGACGATGCCAGCTTCCATCTCACCATCGGCGTCGTCGAGTCCACCGGCTCGGCCACCTATCTGACCTCGCCCGACGGCGCCTTCCAGCTGGTCCAGTCCGAAAGGACCACGCTCGGCCCAGGCGACCGCGTCGGGCTTACCATCGACCCGGTCCGCGTCCACCTCTTCGATCCGCAAACCGGAATGAGGCTCTGATCGTCGAAGTCTAAGTAGCCCTCATCCTGAGGTGCGGAGCGCAAGCGAAGCCTCGAAGGACAAGGGCGCGCCCCGATCCCAGTGCCACGCCCTCGTGGTTCGAGGCTGCGCACCTCACCATGAGGACTACTGGGCGGTCCGCAACAACGAAAGTAAGCAAATGCCCCGCTACGCTCCCGTCCCATTCCCCGAGGTCAAGCTCGAAGGCCAGTTCTGGCATGAGCGCCTCGACACCGTGCTTGCTCGCACCGTACCCAGCCAGCACAGGAAGCTTGGCGAATACGGCATCCTCGACTCCCTCAAGCTCCCCAATCCCCCGCCTCCATTGCGCTTTCCCCGCCACGCCAATGGTTTCACCGTCCAGGTGTTCTGGGACAGCGATGTTGGCAAATGGATCGAGGCGGCCAGCTATGCGCTGGCCCATCGCCGCGACATCGATATCGAAAACAAGATCGAAGCCGCCATCGACGATCTCGAAAAGGCTCAGGCGCCGGATGGCTATCTCAACTGCTGGTATCTCGGCCGAGAGCCCGAAAAGCGCTGGACCAATCTGCGCGACAATCACGAGATGTATAATGCCGGGCATCTGCTCGAAGGTGCCGTCGCCTATTTCCAGGTCACCGGCCGCCGCCGCTTCCTTGATATCATGGAGCGCTATCTCGACCATATCTACGCAACCTTCGGCACTGGCCCGGGCCAGCGGCGCGGCTATGACGGTCACGAGGAGATCGAGCTGGCGCTGATGAAGCTTTACTACCTCACCGGCGAGCGCAAGCATCTCGACTTCGCCACCTATCTCATCAACGAGCGCGGCCAGCAGCCGCCGCATTATTTCGATTGGGAGCGCGAGCAGCGCGAGGGCAGCGAGAGCAAGCAGCCCTACGTTTTCGCCAACTATGAATATTCCCAGTCCCATAAGCCCGTGCGCGAGCAGAACAAGGTCGTGGGTCACGCCGTCCGCGCCATGTATCTTTATACCGCCATGGCCGATCTTGCGGCCGAACTCGGGGATGCCGCGCTCAAGCGCGCCTGCGAGGTGCTGTGGGACGATGTGATGAAGACCAAGATGTATGTCACCGCAGGGCTCGGTCCTTCGGCGCATAACGAGGGCTTCACCCATGATTACGACCTGCCCAACCAGACCGCCTATGCCGAGACCTGCGCCTCGGTCGCCCTGATCTTCTGGGCCCAGCGCATGCTGCATCTCGATCTCGACGGAAAATATGCCGATATCCTGGAGCTTGCCATGTTCAATGGCGCCTTATCGGGCCTCAGCCGGGACGGCGAGCACTATTTCTATGCCAATCCGCTCGAGAGCGACGGCACGCCCACTCGCTGGGAATGGCACACCTGCCCCTGCTGCACCATGAATGTCTCGCGTCTCGTTGCTTCGGTAGGGCAATATTTCCTCTCGTCCGCAGAGGATGGCGTGGCCTTCCATCTTTATGGCGGCATCGCCACCGATCTTGAGATTGCCGGCACCAAAGTGTCGCTGCGCGAAGTCTCGACTTATCCCTGGTCAGGCGACATCCGCATCCATGTCGATCCCGAAACGCCGGCCGCTTTCGACGTCAAGCTCCGCATTCCCGGCTGGAGCAACGGTGCGACGGCTTCAGTCAATGGCGAAACCATCCCGACCGGAAGCGCCGAGCGCGGCTATCTCACCCTTCGCCGCCAGTGGCAGAAGGGCGATGTCATCGCGCTCGATCTCCCCATGCCGCCTGTCCGGCTCTACGCGCATCCGGGCGTCATCATGGATGCCGGTCGGGTTGCCCTCAAGCGTGGCCCGCTCGTTTATTGCCTTGAGGAAGTCGACAATCCCGGCGGCCGCGTGCAACGGCTGAAGCTGCCGCGCCATGCCCTACTCAAGGCGGAGACCCGTTCCGACCTTTTCGATGGCATCGTCACTCTCACCGCCGAAGCAACCTCGCTTGAGGAAAGTGAGTTCGCCGAGCTCTACCGAACGGCGCCACCGCGAGAAGCTCCGTCGACACTGACCGCCATTCCCTACTTCCTCTGGGCCAATCGGGAACAGGGCTCGATGATGGTCTGGGTGCCGGAGGCTGTTGCAAACTGACACCAGCCATGGAGAGGGGAGGCAGCTGGGCCTACTTGCCCTTTCGGCGCCGTGAATTGGCGGCATGGAGCGCCACGGCGGCGGGCAGGGCAAAGAGCAGGGACCCGAGAGAAAACTTGCCGGCCGGCGAGCGGTCGCGCGTTTTCCGTTCCACCTTCTCCCGATCGGGCGGCCATGCCCGCCCCACGGTATCGGCCATATTGGCACCACGCTCGCCGATCGGCTTTTCTTCCCCGGTGGTGGAATCGACGGCGGTCTGGTGCTCGATTTCGGAATTAAGCTCGGCCCCCACCGTGATGATGGTCACCGAGATCCAGAGCCAGATCATCAAGCCGATCACCGCACCGAGCGAACCGTAGGCGGCATTGTCGTCGCTGAAATTGGCGACATACCAGGAATAGAGCACCGAGGTGACCCCAAGCGCCAAGACCGCAAGCACCGCACCGGGCGTGATCCAGCGCCAGCGGGCCTGTTCGCGGCTCGGACCCCAGCGATAAAGCGCGGCAACACCCAGCGAAAGCATGATCAGCATCACCGCATAGGCGGCAACGCGGATAACCCATTGCATGCCCTCGCCTGCAGAAAAATAAGCCAGCAGCGCCGGCAGGATCAGGACCACGGCGCTCACCAGCAGCGCCGCGATCGATCCACCGAGCGTGAACAGCAGGGCAACAGCGTTGAGCTTGATAAAGGAGCGCCGCTCCTGCTCGTGATAGGCGATGTTCATCGCCTCGAACATGGCCTTGACGCCATTGCTGGCGCTCCACATGGCAACGGCAAGGGAAATGAGAAGGGTCAGCCCCAGTGTGCTGTCGCTTTCCGAGGTCAACCGGGTCAGCTGCTCGCGCAAGACTTCAAGCACGCCCGGAGGCACAAGTCCGGCCAGAAGCTCGACATGACCAAGAACCGTGGAAGGGTCATTGAAAAGACCATAAACGGAAACGAAGGCGCTCAGCGTGGGCACCAGCGCAAGCAGCATATAGAACGTTGTTCCGGCAGCCGTCAGCAGGATCCGATCTTCTGTGATCGCCCGATAGAGGCGATAGATGATGTCCTTCCAGCCTGGAAAGGGGATCTCTGTGGGGGAATCGGCATCGCGCCCCCGACCTGCCTGCGTGGCATATTGCTTGCCGGTATCGTCCATCATTATCCCTTGGGAAAAGGGGAGGCCGTGGCCTCCCCGAGAGTTGTGTTACGTCGTGCCGAAGCCGCCCTGCGACGTGCCGGAGCTGCCCGTTGGGCCTGAGCTGCCGGTCGTGCTGCCGCTGCCGCCGGTCGAGGAGCTGTTCGTCTGGGCGGCGCTCGCCAGCCCGTCCTTGGCTTCCTGGTAGAGTTCGGCAGCTTTTTCGCTGGCGCTCTCATACACCTCGGCAGCCTTTTCCTTGCCCTGTTCATAGGCATCGGCTGCCAGCGCACCGGCCTTGGCTTTCACCGCATCCGAGGCTTCGCCAAGAAGGGCGTCTTCCTGCGGCGTATGCGGCAGAGCAGAGCCGAGAGCCGCGCCAAGAGCGAAGGCTAGAGCGCCACCGACCAGCGGCTGGTCGCGGAATTGATGCAGGATCGTCTCGTTGAGATTGTCGATCTGCGCCTTGGCAGCACCCGCAGCATGCGCTGCATTGCTGCGGCCCGCGCTCGCTCCGGCACTGGCGGTGTCGCGCGCATCGTGCATCTTCTCACGTGCCTTCTGCCAGGTATGGGATGCCCAGCCTGCGGCAGCATCGATCAGATTGCCGGTTTCATCCTTGAAGTGCTCGATGCGGTCACCCGTTGCCGAGGTGAAGCCCTTGAACCGCGCACCAGTCTCGTCGACGAAATGACCGGCACGACGGCCGCTTTCGTCCGAAAAGGCCTTGAAGGTGCGGCCCGCTTCATCGGCGAATTCGCTGACACTGCGGCCATGGGCATCGCTGGTGTGCGAGCGGCGCTGCAGGCTCGAGCCGGCGATGATGGTGACGGGATAATCCCCATAGTCATCGTCATCATCATAGCTGTCATAGCCGCGATTGCGGTTGATGCTATTGTCCCAGGCCCGGTCAGCGCTACGATCAGGCGTGGTGCTTTGCGGCTTGGCCATCAGCCAGGCAAGGCTGACGCCCAGCAGCGCCACGGGCAGAGGATTCGCGGTGACCTGACGCTGCAGGGTCGAGACGAACTCACCGCCACCGCCCTTGGTATAGGCCAGCAGTTCATCCACCAGCTGACCGGGCGAAAGCTTGGCCTGGATTTCGTCGATGGTGTTTTCCACCCGGTTGCGCTGCATTTCGATCTCGCGCTGCAGCTCGGCAGAACTCTTGTGTTCGTTGTCGTAGCTCATCACAGCCTCTCCTTGACGACATCGGCGTCGCGGCCGAGCGAGGCCGCCGTACGGTTCATGTTGAGATTGCTTGCCTTGAGGGCGTTGAGACCCTTGGAGAGGGTAACCCAGCCGATCAGGCCCACCACGGCCGTCACGACAAAGGCGGCAATGGCATTGGCCATGGTCGGGCCGACGCCCATATTGATCAGCCATGCTGCAAGCAGCGATACGATCGCGGCAAGAAGCACACCCAGTGCGCCCAGCAGCAGCACGCCGCCAATGGCGATCGAGCCGGCTGCTGTGGTGACTTCGGACACCTTTTCGGAGGCCTCGGTCTTGGCAAGCTGGATTTCCTTGCGGAAGAGGCTCGACAGATCGCCAACGAGCCCGCTCAGCAATTCCGTCAACGGACGACCTTCACCTGTCTGAGACATCAGCGATCTCCCGTCACGGTATTGGGCCGATAGCCCGTGTCATAGCTCGAAGAGACAGGACGCGTGCTTGTGCTCGAGACACCCGAAGCGCTCGAAACACCCGAGACGTTGGACGTACCCGATGTGCTGGAAGTGGTCGCGGCCTGGTCGCGGCGATGGGTCGAGGCAAGGGCAAAGCGGCTGGCAACGAAGCCGGCAAGCGCGGCAACCCCAAGAAACGCGACCGGCTGGTTGCGTCCAAAATCCTGAGCGGCGCCCATCAGGTCGTCGACGTCGCGGTTTTCGATCTGCTTGCCGACCTTGGAGAGGCCACCGGCGAGGTCGCGGGCATAGCGGGCAACAGTCTGTTGTTCCGAGCCTTCGAGCTCACTGGCAACCTTGCTGATCGCATCGGCAACGCCGGTGATCTGGCTGGCTGCAAGATCCTTCTGGTGCGCGGCAAAGGACTTGGCCTTGTCGGTGGCTTCACCGAGCTTTTCCTGGGCCTGGTCTTTCAGCTCGCGCGTATCGGCAGCGGCCTGCTGCTTGATCGTGTCGAGATCGTCCTTGGCGCGGGAGGTCACCTCGTTCAGGTCCTGGCTGGCCTGCTGCTGCAACTCCGACGACGGGGTATTGGCCGTCCCGCTCGTGCGGTTCGGATCCTCGATGCTCATCTAATCCTCCAGTGTGGGACTTCGCTATCCGCACAATGGAATTAACCGGCAGCAGTTCCGAAGTTTGCGCGCGATTGCAGTCGCGTCGTCTGTTCGGCAGGCTCAGGGATCAGGCGTCGCGCTGGGGAATCTCGGCGCTGCCTTCCACCCGGTCGCGGAACAGGGTCGCCCGCGCCAGCAGCATCAGCGTCACCGGCGTCGTCACGGTCACGAAGGCGAAGATGATGATCTCGTGAAAGATCGGGCGTTCACGGGTGATGCTGAAATAGATGGCGGAGGCCAGAAGGATCAGGCCGCCCCCCATGCTGGTGCCCATGGTGGGCGCATGGATGCGCAGATAGAAGGTCTTGAGCCGCACAAGCCCGAGACACCCGGCCATGGTCAGCAGCGCCCCCAGAAAGACGAAGAGGGAAACGAGGATTGCAAGCCAGAGCGGCAGGTCCGGGCTCATTCGATCACCTCGCCGCGCATCAAGAACTTAGAGAGCGCCACCGTGCCCACAAAGCCCAGGAGCCCGATCAGCATGGCCAATTCGAAATAGATCAGGGAATTGTTGGCAATGCCGAGCGTCACGAGCAGCAGCAACGCCACCACATAGAGGGCATCAAGCGCTAGGATGCGGTCCTGCGCCCGCGGTCCCACGGCCATGCGATAAAGCGAGGCGAGCATGGCTATGCCGAGCATGATCTGGCCGGCAAACAGGCTCCAGCTGAGAATGACTTGGCTCATTGGAAGATCTCCAGCAGCAGGGCCTCGTAGCGCGTGCGGATGGTTGTTTCCCAGTCCGCCGCATCGACGAGGTCGAAGACATGGATAAGCACGGTGCTGTGCTCGCGATTATATTCGAGCCAGGCGCTGCCCGGCGTGGCGGTGATGAGGCAGGCGAGCACTGCTAGCGCAAACGTATCGGTGAGCTCGAGCTTCATCTCGATGAAAGCCGCCTTCGGCTTCGGCCGCGGATTGCCGAGCACCATCAGCAGGGCGATGTTGGATCGCACGATATCGAGACCCGCGATCGCGGCGAGCTTGAGCAGTAGATGCGGATTGCGGATGCGAACCGGCTCGGGAATGATCTTGGCTGCGGCCAGAGATGCGCCAATGGCGATGATCGAGCCGAGAAGAACGTGGCCGAACCCGATCGATTGCTGCAGCACCAGCCATAGCCCTAAAAGCAGGGCTGCCAGAACAGGATGGGGAAAAAGCTTCTTCATTGCGCCTCCCCTCCTGCAAACACGGCCTCGACATAAGGCGCCGATGTGTGAAGCGCCATGGCTGTTTCGGTCATGGCCTCGAGCACCGGCCCGGCTGCCACCGCCATCAGCAGACACAAAAGCAGCAGCACGACGACGGGCGCGATCTCCATCGGCCGCAGGCGAATATCGCCCTCGGGCAGCGACACCCAGAAGATGTTGATGCCGTTGCGCACCATTGAGACCAGCACCAGAAGGCCCGACCCAACCATGGCGCCCATGAACCACCAGGTTGCCGCCGTCGGCGCATCGTCGGCCGAAAAGGCCGATGAGATCATGGCGAATTTTGCAAGGAAACCCGACAAGGGCGGCAGGCCCGCCATGATCAGGCCCACCACGACAAAGCAGAGGCTGACAATGGTTGCCGCAGCCGGGATGGTGCGGCTGACCTCCTGATCCTCGTCGAGCTCTTCTTCCTCGTCGCCATAAAGTTCGAGTGACACGGCGAGCACCTGGGCTTCGCTGGGCAGGATCTGGTCGAGAATGTCCTTGAGCAGGAACAGCGCGCCTGCCGCAAGCGTGGCGACCACCGCATAGTAGAGCCCGCCCCCGGTAACTCCCGGATCGTTATAGCCGACGCTGAGCAGCAGCGTGCCGGCTGAAACAAGGATCAGGTAGCTCGCCAGCCGGTCGAGCGACTTGCACGAGAGAACGCCCACACTGCCATAGGCAAGGGTCGCAAAGCCGAGCACCAGCAAAACCGCCTGCCCGAACGCGGCTTCCTCTGCCGTTCCCCCGGCAAACACCAGTGTCCAAAGCCGCAGGATGGCGTAGAACCCGACCTTGGTCATGATCGCGAACATCGCGGCAACCGGCGGCGGCGCCACCGAATAGGTGTTGGGCAGCCAGAAATGCAGCGGCCAGGCGCCGGCCTTGATCAGGAAGGCAATGCCGAGCACCGCCGCGCCTGCTTCGAAGAGCCCCCGGTCCTCGGCCGCAATGGCCGGCAGCGCCCGGGCGATATCGGCCATGTTGAGCGTGCCGGTCGAGCCATAGATCAGTGCCACCCCGATCAGGAAGAGAAAGGAAGCAACAAGATTGATGGCGATGTAGTGGAGGGCCGCGCGCACCTGGTTGCGCCCGCCGCCAAACAGCACCAGCCCGTAGGAAGCGGCCAGCAACAGCTCGAAGAAAACAAAGAGGTTGAAGAGGTCGCCCGTCAGAAACGCCCCGTTGAGCCCCATGGTGAGCGCGTGAAACAGCGGAAAGAAATTGGTGCCGCGCCGATACCAGCGCGCCGAGGCGAACAGCATCACCGCCATCGCCAGGATGGAGGTGGTCAGCACCATGAGCGCGGCCAGGCGGTCGGCCACCAGCACGATGCCGAAGGGCACGGGCCAGTTGCCGAGCGGATAAACAGCCGTCGCTATGCCCTCGGCGCCAAACTGCAGCGCAAAGAGCATGGCGGAGACGGCCAGCAGCAATCCGCTGAACCCGATATTGAGACCCAAAACCCGGGATTTGGCCCGCTGATCCCCGAGCAGGATATTGGCGATGATCGCCAGCAGCGGCACGAGTACGGGCAGGATGGCGATGTGATTGACCCCGTTCATCTCAGTTCCTGCCATCGACGTGATCGTTGCCGGTAAAGCCGCGCGCAGCCAGCATCACGACCAGGAACAGCGCCGTCATGGCAAAGCCAATGACAATGGCGGTCAGCACCAGCGCCTGCGGCACCGGATCGGCATAGTCGGCCGGATTGGCATCGCTGCCCGACAGGATTGGCGCCGCATCGGTGCGCAACCGTCCCATGGAGAGGATAAAGAGATTGACCGCATACGAGATCAACGAGAGGCCGATGATTACCTGAAAGGTGCGCGGACGCAGCACGAGGTAAACCCCGGAACCGGCGAGAACGCCAATAGCGAGAGCAAGGGTCAGTTCCATTTGTCGTGCTCCTTGCGGATCCGCGTCTGGGTGGCTCCAGCCGCCTTGGGGCTGCGGATCGACTGGTGCGCAAGCGCGATCAGCATCAGGACGGCCGCCCCGACGACAAGGGCGAATACACCGAGGTCGAAGATCAGCGCCGTTGCCGCCGGCACGCGTCCGATCAGCGGCAGATAAAGATAGGTGAAGCCCGAGGTCAGGAACGGCATGCCCATGATCATGGCGCCAAGCCCGGTCAGGAGGCACAGCAGCAGCCCCCAGCCTATCCAGATCAGCGGCAGGATACGCAATCGCTCTTCCACCCAGCGCGTGCCCCCCGCCATATATTGGAGAATGAAGGCCAGCGACATGATGATGCCGGCGATAAAGCCGCCGCCGGGCAGGTCGTGGCCGCGCAGGAACATATAGACGGCGATGACGATCACGAATGGGAAGAACCAGTTCATGATCAGCGCCGGAATGCGCAGGAAGTCGCTTGCGATCCGATCGCCAGTCGCATCGTCTCCCCCGCCGAGCATGCGCTGCTGCTCGGGCCGCTCGACACTGTCCTTGGCAGGACGGAACCGGCGCAGCAAACCAAAGACGGTCAGCGCCACCATCGCAAGAACGGTGATCTCTCCCAGGGTGTCAAAGCTGCGGAAATCGACAAGCATGACATTGACCACATTTGTGCCCCCGCCCAGCGAGTAGGCGTTTTCAAGGAAGAAGTCGGCGAGAACCGTTGGCGCGTCCCGCGTCATCACCGCATAGCTTGCAACGGCCGCTCCCAGCCCTGCCGCCACGGCAATGCTGACGTCGCGCAGCCGGCGGAAGCGGATCCGCAGCGTCACCGGGTCGGTAAAGGGTGTGCGCTTGGGCAGCCAGCGCAGACCAAGAAGGATCAGAACGGTGGTGGCGATTTCGGCCAGGAGCTGAGTGAGCGCCAGATCGGGCGCCGAAAACCAGGCAAAGGTGATGCAGGTGGCAAGGCCCGCGCCTCCCATCAGGATCATGGCGGCCAGGCGATGGAACTTGGCTTGCTGGGCTGCCGCAATGGCAGAAATGCCGCCCACGAGCCAGACAAGGCCGAGCACCGGATCAAAGCTCTGTGGCAGAGGCAGGTTGCCGAGCCGCCCCCAGGCGGCGGCAACCCCGGCGCCAAGGGCAAAGAGCACCACAAGCAGGATCTGTGGCTGCAGCTTCTGCGTGCCGAACCGGCGGGTGACCTTGGGCGCCCAGCGATTGGTCAGGTGAACCAGCATGCGCTCGAAGATGCGTTGCCCGCGCAGGCCCCGGATCAGCGGCACGCCGTCGACATGCCTGAGGCGCCGGTAATAGGCGACATAGATCACCGCGCCGCCCAGAAGTGCAATCAGGCTCATGATGAGGGGCAGGTTGAAGCCATGCCAGACCGAGAGGCTGTAATAGGGCGGTTGTGTTCCCAGCGTGGCGGTTACCGCCGCGGCCAGGAATGGTCCCATGGTGATGCCGGGGATGATACCGACGGCCAGGCAGATCAGCACCAGCATCTCGATCGGCCGGCGCATCAGCGCAGGTGGCTCATGCGGCACGGTTTCGAGCTGGGTCGTGGGCTTGCCGAAAAACACGCCATGCACGAACTTGGCGGAGTAGGCGACCGAGAGCATGCCAGCCAGCGTTGCTGCGATGGGCAGGGACAGGTTCACGAACACATTGGGGTTGAACACCGCCGTTTCGGTAAAGAACATTTCCTTGGAAATGAAACCGTTGAGCAGCGGCACGCCGGCCATTGCGGCGCTGGCGATGATGGCGAGCGTTGCCGTAAAGGGCAGGAACTTGCGCAAGCCGCTGAGCTTGCGGATATCGCGCGTGCCGGTTTCATGGTCGATGATGCCGACCGCCATGAATAGCGAGGCCTTGAAGGTGGCGTGATTGACCACATGGAATATGGCGGCAACGGCAGCCAGCGGCGTCGCCATGCCAAGCAGCGTTGTGATCAGTCCAAGGTGGGAAATGGTCGAATAAGCCAGCAATCCCTTGAGGTCGCGCTGGAAAAGCGCTGCATAGGCGCCGAACAGCAGCGTGACGAGACCGGTATAGGTGACGATCCAGAACCACAGGTCATGGTCCGACATCACCGGCCAGAACCGGGTCAGCAAAAAGACGCCGGCCTTCACCATGGTCGCCGAATGGAGATACGCCGAAACCGGGGTCGGCGCGGTCATGGCATTGGGCAACCAGAACTGGAACGGGAACTGGGCGCTTTTGGTGAAGGCGGCCAGCAACACAAGGATCAGCGCCACCGGATAGTAGGGGCTGTCGACGATCTTGCTGCCCGAGGCCAGCACGTCCTCGAGCTCGTAGCTTCCCACGATATGTCCGATCAGGATCACTCCGGCAAAAAGCGCGAGCCCGCCCATGCCGGTGATGATCAGGGCCATGCGAGCCCCGTCGCGCGCATCGCTGCGATGGTACCAGTAGCCGATCAACAGGAACGAGACGATGCTGGTCAGCTCCCAGAAAATGGCGAGCTGTATGATGTTGCCCGAGATAACAAGACCCAGCATCGCGCCCATGAAGGCGAGAAACAGCGCATAAAAGCGCGCGATGGGATCGTCGGGTGACATGTAGTAGCGCGCATAAAGCACCACCAGCATGCCGATAAAGGTAACGAGGATGCTGAACAGCCAGGCCAGGCCATCCATGCGCAGCGTCAGGTTGAGCCCGAGCTGGGGAATCCACTCGATCGTGTAGATCAGCGGCTCCGAGGCAACGCTGGGGAACAACAGGGCGGTGAGAACAAAGAGAAGGCTGGCGACGCCTCCCGCGATCCAGACTGCTGCGCTGCTGGTCTTTTTGGGAAGGGCTAACATGAAGACGCTGGCCACGAATGGCAACGTGCACATCAGGGTGAGAATGGTGTCGGCCGCCTGTCCAGTCAGCTTCAATTCCTCGCGTCTTCGGGTGTCCTATTGGGTATAGGCAATGCCATAGCAAAGTGAAAGGGCAGGGCGGCGAAAACTCTGCCGATCTGGTCGCGTTTTTTGTCGCACCGCCTGTTTGAGAAGCGTTGACCCGATGGCGATGCGGAGAAAATCCTGCCTCAGGTATGTGGTTGCTGCCCCTGGCGCAGCATCCACAAAACGCCAGAATTACGGGGCGTTAGCGTAAGTTTCGGCAAGGCTGTGTCTGATCATTTAGAGCGTCGTTCGGACGCCAAAAAGACAAAAAATTGCCATCAAGGGTTGATCCGCGAAAAAGCGTGTACTACCTTTTCCATCATCTGAATGAATTTGACGTTGAGTGAATGCCATTGCTGTGAACGCGATGCGCTTTTCTGTTTCCGTGAAAACTATACATTGGATAAACTGAACGAGCCGCGAAGTTTAACCTCGTGGTTTGTCTTTGTGAGTACATGGCAGCCAAGTTAAAGATAAAGAACCTCACCAAGATTTTCGGCCCTTCGCCAGCAGAGGCGCTCAAGCGCCTTCGCGCAGGAGAAAGCAAGGCCACGATCTTTGAAGCCACCGGCAACACCGTTGGTGTCAACAGCGCCAGTTTCGATGTCGAGCAGGGTCAGATCTTCGTTGTGATGGGCCTGTCGGGCTCGGGCAAGTCGACCCTGGTGCGCATGCTCAATGGTTTGATCAAGCCCACGGGCGGATCGATCCATATCGATGGGGAAGACATTGCCGCCTGCTCGCCTGCAACCCTTCGCCGGGTGCGCCGCGAGAAGGTCGCCATGGTCTTCCAGCACTTTGCGCTCTTTCCTCATATGAGCGTCATCGACAATGCCGCCTACGGTCTCAAGATCAAGGGTGTTGCCCCTGATGAACGGCGCGAACGCGCTCAGGCGGCTCTCGATCAAGTGGGGCTCAGCGCGCATGCCGAGAGCAAGCCGTCAGACCTGTCCGGCGGCATGCAGCAGCGCGTGGGTCTTGCCCGCGGCCTTGCGACCGATCCGGAAGTGCTGCTGATGGACGAGCCTTTTGGTGCGCTTGATCCCCTCATCCGCCGCGATGTGCAGGACGAACTCCTGCGCCTTCAGAAAACCCTGAAAAAGACCATCATCTTCATCACTCACGATCTCAACGAGGCCCTGCTTCTGGGGGATCGCATCGCGATCATGAAGGACGGGGAAGTGGTCCAGATCGGCACGGCTCAGGATATCGTGTCCCAGCCCGCCAATGACTATGTCGCCGCTTTCGTGGCCGATATCGATCGCGGGCGCGTCTTTACCGCCGAGACGGTGGCAGTCGAGCCGGCCGTGCTCCAGCTCGATGGCGATACCGCCGGCGATGCGGTACGCACCATGGAAGAGCAGAACCGTGGCGCGGTCTACGTGCTCGATGGCGAACAGATCGCCGGCGTCGTCACCTACCAGCAGGCCGCCGCTGCCGACCGCGAGAGCGGAACAAGCGACGTGCCGATCGCCGAAGTAATGATCACCGATTATCCCAGCGCCGATCCCGGCACCCAGCTCGTCGATCTCTATGGTCACGCCAGCACGGGCCTTCCCATCGCCGTGACCGATGCGGACAACAAGCTCGTCGGCGTCGTCGAGCCAGAGGCCGTGTTCGCCCAGCTTTCGGGTGATCCGGCTCAGGACGAGGCGCCCCCCGCGCCCTTGGCTGACGACGCTGCCCAACCTGCCGCCGCGCGCTAGAACAAGAAGCAAGGAGGCGTGCCATGCGCCCGTCAGACTTTCTCGTCATTCCCTTTGACGAGTGGATCAACATATTCGTGCGCGGCTGGCTGGTGCCTAATTTCCGGCCGTTCTTCCGCGCCGTCCAGGTGCCCATTACCCAGGTGCTGAACGGGCTCGATGCCGTTCTCGCCTTTGTGCCCATGCTGGCCATCACCGCCATCTTTGCAGCGCTTGCGTTCAAATATGTCGGCCGCGGCATGGCCATCTTCACCATCGTGGGCTTTTTCTTCATCGACATGATCGGGCTCTGGCCCGAAACCATGACGACCCTGTCGATGATCATCACCGCGGTGCTGTTCTGCTGCGTCATCGGCATTCCGCTCGGCATCGTTGCAGCGCGCAGCGATCTCGTGTGGAAATTCGCCCGCCCCATGCTCGATGTCATGCAGACCATACCGAGCTTTGTTTATCTCGTGCCCATCGTCATGCTGTTCGGCGTCGGCATGGCTCCTGGCATCATCGCGACCATCATCTTTGCGCTGCCGCCCATTGTGCGCCTCACCAATCTGGGCATCCGCAATGTGCGCGCCGATCTGGTGGAAGCCGCCGAGGCCTTCGGTTCGACCCCGCTCCAGATGCTGTTCGACCTGCAATTGCCCTTGGCCATGCGTACCATCATGGCCGGTCTCAACCAGACCCTGATGCTGGCGCTGTCCATGGTCGTGATCGCAGCGCTGATCGGCGGCGGCGGACTGGGACTCGTGGTCAATACCGGCCTCGGTCGCCTTGATGTCGGTGGCGCGACCGCTGGCGGCGTTGGCATCGTCATCCTTGCCATCGTGCTCGATCGCATCACCCAGGGTCTGGGCGAGCAGAGCAAGGTCAAGACCGTGTCCTTGCGCCAAACCCTGATTTCCATGTTCCGGCCTGGCGCCAATGCGCCGGCAGAAACAGGAAAGGTGGCTCCCTGAGCCACTGAGCCTTGGGGATTTTCCCCTTTCGCCTCCGCCCCAGGCGGATCAACGAAAAGCTAGAAAAGGAGACCCACCACAAGTGTTCCGTCTCAAGACTCTTCCGGCCCTTGCCGCCCTCATGCTCACCACCGGCCTGACCGCCGCTCCCGCCATTGCCCAGGATCGTCCGGGCGAAGGCACTCAGATCGTCATGGCGCAGCCCACCTGGGATACGGGCTGGTTCCACACCGAGATCTACCGCCAGCTTCTCCAGGAACTGGGCTACGAAGTCGGCGCCGCGCTGACGCTCGATAACCCGCCTTTTTACCAGTCCGTGGCGCTGGGCGATGTGACCATGTGGGTCGATGGCTGGTTCCCGCTGCACTCGACCTATGAGTCCACCTTCGAAGGCAGCGCCGAGATCGTCGGTGCCGTGGCGCGCGGTGGCGCTCTGGAAGGCTATCTCGTCGACAAGGCTGCCGCCGAAGAGTTCGGCATCACCTCGCTCGAGGATTTCAAGCGCGACGAAGTCAAGGCCGCCTTTGACCGTAATGGCGATGGCAAGGCCGATCTCGTTGCCTGCCCGCCCGGCTGGGGTTGCGAGATCAATATTGAGCATCACCTCGATGCCTATGAGCTGCGCGATCATCTCAACCCCATCAAGGCTGGCTACTCCGCCTCGATGGCCGATGCGGTTGCAGCCTATGAGAGCGGCGAACATATCCTGTTCTATACCTGGACCCCGAACTGGACGGTGAACGAACTGGTGCCGGGCGAAGATGTCGTCTGGATCGAGGTTCCTGAAGTCGATCTGCCCGATATGTCCCTGGCCGATGCGGCAACCATCGCGGGCCTCGAAGGCTGCGTCAACGATCCTTGCATGCTCGGCTTCCCGGCCAATGACATCGTGCCGGTCGTCAATTCCGAGTTCCTCGCCGACAACCCGGCCGTGGCCGCGCTGCTCGATGCGGTCGAAATCCCGCTCACCGACATCTATGCCCAGAATGCTGCGATGAACGAAGGCGACGACGACATCGAAGCTCAGGCTGCCGCATGGATCGAGGCCAACCGCGCCGCCGTCGATGGCTGGCTCGACGCTGCGCGCGCCGCACAGTCCTGAAACGCGAAGGGGTCGGCACAACCGACCCCTTTCACATCGTCTTCGACCGTCGTCCCGCCGCAGCGGGATTTTTTCGTGTGGCGGAAGGCGAAAATCCAATCCCCCGCCGCGCCGCTTTCGCGTCTCTCAGCCCTGGTCTTCCACGGCAGTCTTGACCGCGAGATGGGCGGTTTCGATGGTTGGGAAATGCTGGCCGTCGACCACAAAGGCCGGCAGCTTGACGGCAAGGAAGCGGTAGCCCCCTTCGCTCGGCACGACAACGCCCAGAGGCTCTCCGCCCACTTCGATCACGGTTGGCCGAAGCGCTTCGGCCCTCTTCAAACTATTTTCCTGCATGGCTTCAATCTCCACTTGCGTGGCGAATCGGAAAGCTCAGGCTGCGGGAGATCCGCGCCGGTGAGGCCAATTCGCTCGGGGTCTATCGGATTTCTGAGACGGCTATGTGACGTCGGTCACATGGGGATGTGACGGTAGTCACATTCGTTTCAGTCGACAGGGCCCTTGCCAGCGTTTGAGGCCATTGCGGCGGGTTACTACGGTCCAACACAGGGCATGGATGGTGTTCGTCGGCGATTGTGTCATCGTCACTCCTCTCCTTGCAGGTGTTGAACGCAAACATGAGCGCCACTAAGGCGCAGCAAAGGCAAGATAGGGCAGGCGCTGTGATTTCGCCAGTAGGCTATGTTGCTCAAATCGGCAAAAAAGCGAAAAAGCCTGCTCGACTTTCGTCGGGTATAGAAATATGACTAAGCAGATCAGGATTAAGCCAGGCGATGCCGGCTCAATCCTTTAGGGTCTTGCGCTCAGCGCGAAAAAGGCACGCTGGCGGTCAGCAACTCGCCCGAATTGTTGAACTCCACCTGGAATTCGACGGTGATCTGGTCGCCGATCAGGAAAAGACGCGAACCGATCTGAACGTCATTGCCGCCGCGGTCGCGCTGGCGCTCGACAAGGTCGAAGCCGATCTGGTTTCCGCGCTGCTGGCCGACAGCCGTACCGGAAAACCCGGCATTGGAGGTCATCACCGCCTCGTAATGTCCGCGCGCCTCGACAAAAGCGATCGTGCCGCTGACGGACAGGTTCATGTTGATGAGGGCGCAGCGGCCCGTATAGTTGATCTTGCCCTGGTTGCCCGAGCTGACCGAGAGGCGGCAACGGAAAGGCTCCGGGCTGTCTCCGCCCTGCAGCACGCTTTCCCCCCGCCAATTGCCGATATAGTTCGCCAACAGCGCCTGTTCGGTGGGGCCTGCAGAAGCAGGAGCCGCCCCGCCCAGCCCCAGCATGGTCACAGCCACCGCTACGGCTTTACCGATATTCTTTGCCACTTGCGTTCCTCTTCTTGCCACGCCGCAATTTTCTCACTGTTGGCAGTCACTTTAGGAGTTCATCCAACAATGCCAGTTTAATATGATGCCGCAAAGATACGGCATTAACGCAATACAAACTATCTCGTCCGGGAGGCAGCGTGCAGGCGTCCAATCAGTCACCACTCTCGCAGGACCGTGTGCGCGACACATCACCTGAGCAGAGCACCGCGTCCCCACTCATTCGGGCGAACGGGGTTGGTTATACAGTCGAAGTGGCCGGCAAGCCGCTCACAATTCTGCGGGGTGTCGATTTCAGCCTCAAACCGGCTGAGGTCGTCGCCATTGTCGGCCCCTCGGGCAGCGGCAAGACCTCGCTTCTCATGCTGCTGGCCGGGCTCGAGCGCGCCAGCGCCGGCCGCATCGAAATCGGTGAGACCGACATTACCGGCCTCAACGAAGACGCGATGGCCGTGTTCCGCCGCCAGACCCTGGGCATCGTCTTTCAGAGTTTTCACCTCATCCCCTCCCTGAGCGCTCTCGACAATGTGGGGCTCGCGCTCGAGATCGCACGCCCGGACCTCAGCCTTGCCGAGGTGCGCAAGGAAGCGGCGGAAGCCCTTGACGCGGTCGGGCTCGGCAAGCGCCTTGATCATCATCCCTCCGCACTTTCCGGCGGCGAGCAGCAGCGCGTCGGTCTGGCACGCGCTCTTGTCACCAAGCCCCGGCTCCTTCTTGCCGACGAGCCGACAGGCAATCTCGACCAGAAGACCGGCGCCATCGTGGTCGAACTCATGTTCAACCTGGCCCGCCAGAATGGCACCGCCATCGTCATGATCACCCATGATCCCCATCTGGCCGAACGCACCGACCGCACCTTTACCATGGAACAGGGACAACTGACCGAAACCACGGGCCAGAAGCACTGATGCGCGCCCTCGTTTCGGCTGCCCGTGTCGGCCTCAAGGAAATGGCGGGCGATTGGCGCCGCTTTTCCCTCCTTATCATCTGTCTTGCAGTCGGCACCGCGCTGATCGCCGGCGTCTCCTCGGTTTCGGGCGCCATCACGCGGTCTGTCGATCAGAATGCGGCACAGCTGATGGGCGGCGATCTTGAATTCACCCGCTCCGATCGCGCTGCGAACGGGGAAGAACTCGCCCTCTTCGAGGCTGCAGGGCTCGTCGCCAGTGTCGTTGAAACCAATCTCGGGGCCCAGTCCCCGGCAGGCGAAGCCTTTGTCGATCTGGTTGCGGCCGGACCCGGCTATCCCCTCCTCGGCGGCGTCTATACCGACAATCAGGAGGCCATGACCGCGCCCTTTACTGCTCTTGCTGAGCGCGATGGCGCATTCGGCGCTCTGGTTGATCCGGTCATGCTCGACCAGCTGGGCCTTGCTGTGGGCGACGTCATCTCCATTGGCGGCACCGACTTCGATGTGCGCGGCACTCTTCTCGGCTTTCCCGATGGCCCGGTCCGCGGCTTCCGCCTTGGTCTTGCCGCCCTGATCAGTTCCGATGGATTTGCCACGGTCTCAGATCGCACCTCGCCCCTGCCTGGCCTTGGCACCAATTTCCGCTACAAGCTCCTTTTGTCGAGCAGCGATACAGAGGCCGAACGCGACAGGCTTGCCGATGCCCTTGGCGATGCCGGCTGGGAAATCCGCTCCGCGCTCGATGGGCTCGGCCCCATGCTGCGCTATTATGACCTGTTCACCGGTTTCCTGATGATCGTGGGTCTTGGTTCCCTGTTGATCGGCGGCGTCAGCGTCTGGAGCGTCATGTCCGCCTATATCGCCGATCGTGCCGGCGTCATCGCAGTGCTCCGCAGCCTTGGTGCGTCGCGCTGGCGGGTTCTTGTCCACTTTCTGGTGCAGGTGCTGGCTCTTGGCCTGATCGGGGTAGGTATCGGCGCGCTGATCGGGGCAGGGGTCGGGCTCCTGGTTCTCCCCACCGTCGGCGAAGCCATCGGCATTCCGCTTGCCCGCCAGCTCGATCTGCTTTCCCTGCTCGTTGCCGCAGCAGTGGGGCTTCTCACTGCCTTCGCCTTCTCCTATCTGCCGCTCGTGCAGGCGCAGATGGTTTCGCCCGCCAGCCTTTTCCGCTCCAAGGGCCTTTCTGCGCCGCGCATCCAATGGTCGCAGTTCCTCCGTTCGCCCGAACTGCTGCCCCTGGTGCTCGCTATCGTCCTGTTTTTCGGCCTTGCGGTCATCCTCACCGGCAATCTCGCTCTGGTTCTTGCCTTCATGACTGCCTGCATCGGTGCCGCGCTGCTATTGCAACTAGGCAGCCGCCTCGCGCTCCAGGGCCTTGCGCGTCTCCCCGCCACCGGCTGGCGGCCGCTGCGCCAGGCCCTGCGCGCCGTCATCGGCTCCACCCGCAACAGCGCGGCCATCGTTACCGCGGTCGGACTTGCCATGGTCATCCTGGTCGTCGTTCAGGTTCTGGTGGTTAATCTGCGCAACGAATTCCTTGGCGCCTCCGTGTTCGATGCCCCGACACTCGTTGCGTCCGACCTTTTCCCCGACGAAGTGGAAACGCTTGAAAGCTATGTCGGCCCCGAACACGGCATTGCCCTTGTCACGGCGACTCCCATGCTGCGTGGCCAGGTTTCGGCGGTCAACGGCCGCCAGGCCGCCTCCCTTTCCGCCGATGGACCGGAAGCCGCTTTCCTGCTTTCGGGCGAAATCCCCATGACCTATCGCAGCGTCCTGCCACCGGCCTCGCGCATCGTCGAGGGCGTCTGGTGGGGCGAGGATTACACCGGCGCTCCGCTTGTTTCTCTCCACCAGAACCTGCGTCAAAGCCTTGGGCTCAAGCTCGGCGACGAAATCGCCTTCGACATCTTCGGCGATACCGTCGCCGCAAGGATCGGCAATTTCCGTGATTATGCATGGCAGGGCGGCATCGACTTTCTCGTTGCCTTTTCTCCCGGCGTGCTCGACGCCTATCCCTCCACCATTCTGGCTGCCGTAACGGCCGAAGACGGACGCGAGGAAGAGGTCGAGCGCTTCCTTGCCGGGGAATTCATCGACATCAAGTTCATCGAGATCGGCGCGACCCTCACCCGCATCACCGAAGCCCTCAGCCAGCTTTCGCTGGCGGCAACCGGCGTCGGCGGGCTTGCCGTCCTCAACGGTCTCCTTATCCTGATCGGCAGCCTTGCTGCCGGCCGCCGCCAGCGGGAAGCCGATGCCGTGCTCAACAAGGTGCTCGGCGCCCGCCGCAGCGAGATTCTTGTGACCGCACTCATCCAGTTCCTGCTGCTCTCGCTCTTTGCCGCGCTGATCGCCATCCCCGCCGGCATCGCCACGGCATGGCTGCTCACTCAGGTCCTTCTCAACGTTGCCTTCGCGGTCGAAGCCTCCACCATCGGCCTCGTGGTCCTGGGCCTTGTCGGCACGACGGCGCTTTTGGGCGCCACCACGCTGCTGCGCGTCCTCTCCATCCGCCCGGCCTTGCTTCTGCGCGAAATGTCGAGCGTATAGCGATCGCTGCCACACCCCAGCCAACCTCCCCCTCCAGAAGGGGGAGGCCAGAAGGGCGTTTTTGAAGGCGTCAAAATAGCTTTCCACACCCCGATTGGGTTTTCGCCCCAATCCCCACTATGGTCGCGCCAATTCGATTCACAGGGGCTCGACCATGGCGCTTCCCACCCAAAACCTTGCCACCCGTATTGCTGGGGAAATCGGCGCCCGCCCCGATCAGGCGAAGGCCGCGATCGAACTGCTCGATGGCGGCGCCACCGTCCCCTTTGTCGCCCGCTACCGCAAGGAAGTGACCGGCGGTCTCGACGATACCCAGTTGCGCACCCTCGAAGAACGCCTCGGCTACCTGCGTGAACTCGATAGCCGTCGCGACGCGATCCTCAAGTCCATCACCGAACAGGGCAAGCTCACCGCCGATCTCGCCGCCGCCATCGCCGCCGCTCCCACCAAGGCAGAGCTCGAAGATATTTACCTGCCCTTCAAGCCCAAGCGCCGCACCAAGGCTGAAATTGCCCGAGAGCGGGGTCTTGGCCCCCTCGCCGAAACTATCCTCGGCGATCGGAAGCTCGTCCCCGCAGACCTCGCTACCCGATATCTGACCGGCGATGTCGCTGACGTAAAAGCCGCCCTTGATGGCGCCCGCGACATCATCGTGGAACAGATGGCCGAAAATGCCGATCTCGTCGGCCGTCTGCGCACCTATATGAAAGATCGCGCCACCCTCCGTTCCAAGGTCATTCCCGGCAAGGAAGAATTGGGGTCCAAGTTCTCCGACTATTTTGATCACACCGAGCGCTGGGCCACCGCCCCTAGCCACCGCGCCCTTGCCATGCTGCGCGGCCGCAACGAGGAAGTGCTCTCGGTCGATATCGAGGTGGATGCCGGAGACACCTCACCGGTCAAGCCCACCGTCCGCACCGTCGCCTCCGCCTATGGGATCGGGGGCAGCCTTCCCGGCGACAAATGGCTCATGGATGTGGCCGGCTGGGCCTGGCGCACCAAGCTATTCGTCCACCTCTCTCTCGATCTGATGCGCGATCTGCGCGAGCGCGCCGACGAAGAGGCCATCACGGTCTTTGCGCGAAACCTGAAAGACCTGCTGCTCGCCGCCCCCGCCGGCTCCCGCGCCACCATGGGTCTTGACCCCGGCATTCGCACCGGGGTCAAGGTCGCCGTCGTCGATGGCACCGGTAAGCTTCTCGCCACCACCACGGTCTATCCCTTTCCGCCGCGCAATGACGCTTCCGGCACCCAGGCCGAACTCGCCCGCCTGATCCGCGCCCACTCTGTCGAACTCATCGCCATTGGCAATGGAACCGGCTCAAGGGAAACCGAAAAGCTCGTCGCCGACATGCTGGGTCACATGCCGGCGCCGAAGCCGCTGAAAGTCATCGTCTCGGAAGCCGGCGCCTCCGTCTACTCCGCTTCCGCCGCTGCCGCCGCCGAATTCCCCGGGCTCGACGTGTCCCTGCGCGGCGCCGTCTCTATCGCCCGGCGCCTGCAGGATCCGCTGGCGGAACTCGTCAAGATCGAACCCAAGAGCATCGGCGTCGGCCAATATCAGCACGATGTCGATCAGTATCGCCTTGCCAAATCCCTCGACAGCGTCGTTGAAGATGCGGTGAACGCGGTAGGTGTTGATCTCAACACCGCCTCCGCATCCCTCCTCGCCCGCGTCTCGGGCCTCGGCGCCTCCATTGCCGAAGCCATCGTCGCCCATCGCGATGCCAATGGACCGTTCAAAGCCCGCAAGGAATTGCTCAAGGTTGCTCGCCTTGGCCAGCGCACCTTCGAGCAGGCGGCAGGTTTTCTGCGCATTCCCGATGGCACCGAGCCGCTCGATGCCTCCGCGGTTCACCCGGAAGCCTATGGCCTTGCCCGCAAGATCGTGGCCGCCTGCGGCCGCGACGTCCGAGCCCTGATGAGCGATCCCACGGCCCTCCGATCGCTCGACCCGCGCGTCTTCGTGGACGACCGCTTCGGCCTGCCGACCGTGCGAGACATCATCGGCGAACTCGAAAAGCCCGGACGCGATCCCCGCCCCGCCTTTAAGACGGCAACCTTCGCGGAAGGGATCGACGATATCAAGGATCTCAAGCCCGGCATGCAGCTTGAAGGCACAGTCACCAATGTCGCCGCCTTCGGCGCCTTCGTCGATATCGGCGTGCACCAGGATGGCCTTGTCCATGTCTCCCAACTTGCCGACAAGTTCGTCAAAGACCCCCATGACGTGGTGAAAGCCGGCGACGTCGTGAAAGTAACCGTTGTCGACGTCGATGTCCCCCGCAAGCGCATCGGCCTCACCATGCGCCGCGACGGCGGCGCCTCCGCACGCGAAAGCAAGCCGGTTCAGCGCGACCAGAAATCCGCCGGCAGACCGCAACAGCGGCCCCAGCCAGCCAAAAGCAACGATCAGGGCGCTTTTGGCGCCGCCCTTGCCGAAGCGATGAAGCGGAAGTAGCCCCTCACCGACTCGGCTTCGCCGAGCCACCTCTCCCCGAGAGGGAGAGGAACGGGCCGAGCGCGTGGTTGAACACGTCTATTCTTCTCCCCCTCGGGGAGAAGGTGGCGCGAGAGCGCCGGATGAGGGGGATGCCGATGCCATTCACCTCTCCCCGGGAGGAAGCGGGTGTTCAAGCGCTCAATGGTCAGAGACGAATCAAGCCTCCACCATCAACGTCACAATCTCGAACGGACGCAGCTTCAGCGTCACGGCATTATCCAGCACTTCAAGCTCTCCCCCGGCCTCTACTTCCATCAGGTTGACGACCCGCACGCGCTTCACCGGGACGCCGAAATAGACCGTGGTCTCGGCGCGGATATTAGCGTGCTCGAAAAGACGCATCACCATGGCGTCCGAAGTTTCGGCCTTTTTGACGGTCTCGATGGTGACGTTGTCGACATCGACTGACGCAAAACTGAAGCGCTCGAAGGTGTCGGCTGTTGTCGCCTGTTCGGTGAGATCTCCCACCACAGACACAGGGTTGTTGAACCGCTCCGCCGCCCGATGCACCTGCGCTAGATCGGCCACACCATCATGCACGAAAAGTGCGTAGCGCAGGCGATGTTCGCCCAGATCCGCTTCAGGGCTGGGATGGCTTGAACCGCGCACCAGCGTCAGCCGCAGCGATTGCTCATGGCAATCATAGCCATATTTGCAGTCGTTGATCAGCGCCACGCCGAAATCGGCTTCGCTCAGGTCCACCCAGCGATGCATGGAGGCTTCGAAGCGCGCCTTGTCCCAGCTGGTATTGCGATGCGTCGGACGCTTGACGTGTCCGAACTGGATTTCCGAGCGGATTTCGGACGTGTTGAGATCGAAGGGGAACTGCGCCTTGATGACCTGAGCGCGCTCCTGCCAGTCGACAAAGGTATCAAACTCGACCTGCCGGGCGCCTGCGGCCAGCGAGATCACCTGTATCACCCGTGACTTCCGATACTGCCGCTCGATGCGGAGCGCGGCCCGGTGCGGTCCGGTCTCAACCACCTCTAGTTTCGCCGGGCTGTCCGCCAGCGGCCAGAACTGCTCTTCGAAGTACCAGTCGATATCCCAGGCATCATAGTCCATGGGTTTGTCTTCATAGGCAATCAGCCGGTTTGCCCTGGCGCCCCTAGGCAATAGCTCGCGTTGCCGCGTCTTGTCACGAAGCGAGACGATCTCGCCCGAGCGATCGAATTCGATCCGCAACAGCTCGTTTTCCAGATGCTGTTGGGAAACCGAGAGGGTTGTGTCCGCTTCCGTCGTTCCCGTCACCAGTTGCGCTGCGGTCCAGCCAAGCGGGGCAAGATGTCCGGCAGGTGCAACATGATCTCTGCGGCCATCGGCCCGGGTGATCGCTTGAATCGGCGCGATCCCGTCAGCGCTGGCCAGCGCTGTGCCGGGCGCGACAGAGGCGCCGAGATGCACAAGATCGTGCCGGGCCTGACTCGTGAAATTGAGAAGCCTCAATGCTCCCGGCTCAGGCCGGGCAAAGGCCGAAGCGGCCGCATGCCAGGGACCGTTGGGCGATTGAAGCGTCGAAAAGATGCGGTCATAGTCGGTGTCGCTGTCGGCATAGACCTTAGGAATAGACGTGCCCGGCAGGATGTCGTGGAATTGGTTGATCAGTACCAGCTCCCAGAATTCAGCCAGCGTTTCGCTCGGATAGGCGTGACCAGTCTTGGTCAGCGCCATTACCCCGAGAAATTCAAGTTCCCGCAACAGCCGTTCGGAACGGCGATTGTTCGCCTTGTTCTTGGCCACCGAAGTCAGGGTGCCGCGATGATATTGGAGATAGAGTTCGCCATTCCAAGTCGGGAATTTCTGGGGATGCGCCTCCATCGCTGCCCCGAGCCGACCAAGGAAGGGACCGATACCCTCTAGCTTCACTCTCGGTGCGCCTGGAATGCCGCGTTCGAGCCGCATGCCACGCTCGATCATGGCGCGCGTCGGCCCGCCTCCGCCATCACCATACCCATAGGACATAACCACTTCGCTGTAAGCCGCCTTCGGCTCATACCGTTTCCAGGCGCCCATGGTTTCGCTGACCGAGAGGTCGCCATTATAGGTCGTGTAGATCGCTTCGCTCTCATAGCGCTGCGCGGTAATCAGCTGCGCCTTCGTCACCGTTCCGTCGATGCCGCGCCAGAAAAAGGTGTCATAGGGATGCCGGTCGGTATCGTTCCAGCTCAGCTTGGAGGTGACGAAATACTCGAGCCCCGATTGCCTCATGATCTGGGGCAGGTTCGCCGAATACCCGAACGTGTCCGGCAACCACACGGTTTTGGGCGTGACCCCGAAATGCTCCTGGTGGAACCGGCGACCGCGCATGATCTGGCGCACAAGGCTTTCGCCCGAGACAATGTTGACGTCCGGCTCCACCCACATGGCACCTTCAATCTCGAATTGTCCGTTCTTCACCCGTTCGAGGAGGAGGCTCCAGAGCTCGGGATAATCCTCTTTCAAAAAGTCGAAGAGCACCGACTGATTATACATGAAGATGAACTGCGGGTATTCCTCCATCAGCTTGAGCACGGTGGCGAAACTGCGCGCGGTCTTGTCGCGCGTATGGAGCACCCGCCAGAGCCAGCCGACATCGAGATGGGTGGAGCCAACGGCGGTGATCTGGGGTTGCACCTCGGTATCGGCGAGATCGTAGATCTGTGCCGCAATGGTTTCGGCTGCCGGCAGGCTCGCCTCGAATGCCGGCGTATGTCCGTCCCGCCGGTCGAGCGCCCGCAAGGCGCGATCGACGAGGTTCAGGATCGCGTGCCGCCGCGGGTCGTTCTGGTTGAGCCGGATCGCCACATCGAGCGGGGTCATAAGGTCGAAATAAAGCTTTTCCGCCCGCTCGTTGCGCAAGGCGAAATCCACCCCGAACCCCACGAGCGGCCGGTCGAAAAAGGTGAAGGCGTTGACCAGCAGCACATGCCTGTTGCCTGGCACGGCATCGCGCTCGATCACCAGTTCGGTGTGATTGCCATCGAGCGCCTGGGCAATTCTGCCATCGAGATAGACAAGGCATTGCGGATCGGTCGTGCCGGGCCGGTCCTGCCATTGGCTCGTGAACCGGGCGACGAACACCTGGCCCCGGGCCGCCTCCGGCACCACGATCTCGGCCGCAAACCAGGTGTGTTCCTGATGCTTGCCCCAAACCGAGTGCGGCCCGAATTTCTCCCAGGCCCGCCAGTCCGCCGCAAGCGCCTGCTCGGCGCCGAACCCATCCTCAGCCATCACATGCCATTGGAACGGGATATCTGCGAGGCTCGTGCGGGTCTTGCTCTCGAGATCGGCGCAGAGCCGGAAGAGCTTGCCCTCCATCTTGATGTCGTCGTCCAGCAGTCCCAGTTTGGCTGCGAGTGGATTATGGTAGGGCATGGCGCGGCTCCAGATGTCGGGCAACGCCAGGTAAGCACGGAGCTGCAACGTTGCAAAGACACTTTCCGGCCTTTCCGTAAATCCCGTTTGGCGTGCGCGTGCGGCCGTGGCAAAATCGCGCCTCAGGATCGGGACAGATGAGCAGCAAGACTTCAGGACCAGGCGGGCGTGACCGCAAAGAGCGCGTCACCTTGCGCACCATTGCCGAGGCAACCGGGCTGAGCCTGTCGACCGTGTCGCTGTCCCTGCGCGGCGGAGAAACGCTGAAACCCGAGACCCGCGACCGGGTCGCCGAAGCCGCCCGCGCCCTCGGCTATGTGCCGGACCGGGCCGGCGTGCGCCTGCGCACCGGCAAGACCAATGTCATCGCCCTGGTGCTTGATGGAGCCGAAGATTCCATCGATTTCGCCCGCCACATGATCCAGGGCATCGGCCAGGCCATCCGCGGCTCGCGCTACCACCTCACCGTCATCCCCGAATTCGACGGCACCGCCAGCACCGAAACGGTCGACTATATCCTGAGCAACCGCGCCGCCGATGGCGTCATCATCACCCACACCGCCCCCCACGATCCACGCATCGAAAAGTTGATCGAGGCCGACTTTCCCTTCGTCAGTCATGGCCGCACGGCTTTTACCGAGCCCCATAGCTACCACGATTTCCACGCCGAGGCCTTCGCCGCCCTGGCCGTCGAGCGGCTCGCCAGCAAGGGCTGTCGCGATGTCATGCTGGTGATCGGGGACGACAGCACCACCAATTACCGCAATATCGTCGGCGCCTTCCGCGCTGCGGGCGAGCGGGCGGGCATCAAGGCGCGCCTTCTCGAAGGCACGGCGAAATGCGCGCCCGCCGAGATCCGGCGCATGGGGGTCGAGCTCGCTCATGGCCCCGATCGCCCCGATGGCATTATCTGCGACAGCGAGATGCGCACCATTGCTCTGGTTGGCGGCCTCGCCGACGGCGGCGTCGGCCTGGGGCGGGACATGCATCTGGTCTACAAGCAGACCTCTGGCATCCTGCCCACGCTCTTTCCAGCGCTCGACAGCATCCGCGAGGATGTCTTCGCCGCTGGTGGCGAGCTCACCCGCCTTCTTCTTGAGCGGATTGCCGGTACGCCGGCGGAAGAGCTGCAAACCCTGGCCGAGCCGCAGCCGCACTGGCGCAGCGACTAGGCTGCTACCTGCGCGCGCGCCGCCGCCAGTTTCATGGCCGCCGTCTTGTTGAGCGCATAGGCGAGCCCCACCTGCATCAGCAGGCCCGCCGCGATCAGCGCCCCATCGAACACCCAGTCTCCCGGCACGGCGGTCTTGACCGCCTGAAACAGCAGGCTCAGCGCCGTGCCTGTTGCAAAAACCGCCAGCCCCTGCCGTCCCATGGCCCTAAGCGGTCCGGCCGCGCGTGAGGCGGCAAAGCGCAACAGCACGGGCAGGCAGGCCAGCACATAAAAAAGGCTCAAGGCATGAAGCAGGCGCGGCAGCGCCAGAAAGGTCTTGTCGAAGGAGTGGACCCAAAACGGCAATCCGCCCCGCCACAGCAGGTGCAAGCCATAATTTCCGGCCGATCCGACGGCGGGGATTTTGACCCAGGCCAGCACCAGCAGCACAAAGCCCAGCGCCAGCAGAAACGGGACGGGGCGCGGGGCAAACAGGCGTTTGCCCGTTTTCATCCCCACCCCGATAGCGAGCCCGATCACGAACAGCAATTGCCAGGTGAAGGGATTGAAGAACCACCCACCCGAATTGGGATAGTTCGGAAAGTTGAGCCTGAACTGGCCCGCGATAGCCCAGACGAGCACCGAGCCTGCAATCAGCCAATAGGGCTTGCGCAGCGCCAGGGGGATCAGCAGCGGCGTCGCCAGCAAAAGCGTCAGGTAAAGCGGCAGGATATTAAGATAGCCGAACTGGTGCGACAGAAGCGGGATGCCCATCAGCACCGCGAGAGGTTCGCGCGCCATCGCCCGCACATTGTTGGTTTCCAGCAGCCCGTAAAGCCCGAAAAAATGGGCCGCTCCGGCAAAGGTGCCAAGGAAAATAGCGGTTAATGTCAGGTGGACGAAATAGAGCTGCCGGGCCCGCGCCCAGGGCCGCGCGACCGCCAGCCAAAGGGGCAGGCGCCGGAGAAAGGCGCTCGAATAGGCAAGGCCCGCCGCCATGCCGGACATGAACACAAAGCCTTCAGCCGCGTCGCTGAACCCGTAATTGCGATTGGTGAAATGCTCGAACACGGTGCCGGGCACGTGGTTGATGAAGATCATCACCAGCGCCAGGCCACGAAACATGTCGAGCCGCTGGTCCCGCTCGCCTGGAGCGAGCGGTGGACCACCGGCAAGGATCGATTGCATAAACGGCACGCGGTCCCAGAACGAAGACCTACGCTGGAGCATGTATGCCCACGCTGTCCATGGCTGTTACTCCCACCGGATCATGTGAGCGCCATTGTACAAGGATCGCGTCGGCTTCTGCAATGATGGGCGTGGGCGCAAGTTCGCTCGGGGCGGCATAGAGCCAGGCCTTGTCCGCCTGCTCTTCACCCAGAGAACTGGCCCAGATGATAACGGGTGCGAGGAGCGCCGGCACTGCCACGGGCAAGAGCCAGGGCAGGAAGTCCGGACCCGCCATGGCCATGAAGGCGATGGCCCCGATGGCAACGATCGTGATCCACCAGCTCGCTTCGAACGCGGTGCGCAGCGAAACCGAGCGAGCATCGCGCTCCGTTGCCGGCCACCCGCCATCGAAGCCGAAGAGGATCTGGAACACGGCCCGGCTCTGAAAGGCCAGAAGGGCAGGGGCGATGATGGTCGAGAGCAGGATCTCGGCAAACACCGAGGGAATGACGCGCCAGCCGCCGAAGAGTCGATTGGTGCCGTCGAACGCCCCGCGAAGAAGAATGGCGAATTTGGGCAACAGCAACGTCACCGCGACCCCGGCTGCAATGGCCCAGGGGGAAACGCCCCAGCGGTCGCCGCCATTGTCCGGCACAAGGCTGGCCCCGAGGCTTGCAACCAGAAGCAGCAGCCAGAGCGGGGAAACCACATAGGCCATGATGCCCTGGAGAAACGTGAAGCGGCTCCAGAATTTGAGCCCGGGCGCAGCAAGCAGGCGCCGGTGCTGCAGGTTGCCCTGGCACCAGCGCCGGTCACGCTTGGCATATTCGATAAGGTTTTCCGGCCCCTGTTCGTAGGACCCAGCGATTTCCGGATCTACCACCACTTTCCAGCCGCCGCGCGCCAGAAGCGCGGCTTCGACATAATCGTGACTCAGGATATGGCCGCCATAGGGGGGCTTTCCCGAAAGCACCGGCAGGCCGCAGCAACTGGCAAAGGCACGCACACGCACAATGGCATTGTGCCCCCAATAGGGACCCTGATTGCCCTGCAGCAGGGCCGCGCCACGGGAAAAGTACTTGGAATAATAGGCCGAGGAAAAGGCCATCATCCGGCCAAAGGTCGTTCGCGCACCGATCACCACCGGCACCGTCTGCAGCAGCCCCAGATCCTTGTCGAGATCCATGCTGCGCGCCATGGCTACCATGGCATCCGCTTCCATCAGGCTGTCGGCATCGAGAATGATGGCATAATCATAGGCGCCGCCCGAGCGGGCAACGAAATCCTCGATATTGCCGGCCTTACGGCCGACATTACGCTCCCGGCGGCGGTAAAACACCCGCCCTGGCGCATCCGGCTCGCGCATCAGCCATTCAAAGGCATTGGCCTCCTCGGCTGCCACTTCGAGCGATGTGGTGTCCGAGAGGATGGCAAAGTGGAACCGGTCCGCAAGTCCGCGCGCAACGATCTGCCGGTTCATGGCGGCAATGCGCGAAAAGGTCTCGTATGGGTCCTCGTTATAGATCGGCACGAGAACCGCAGTTTTCCCTTCGGGCCGCTTGAGGTCACCGCGCGGGCGGCGCTTAGGGGCAAAAGAGCCGATAATGCCGGTCATGCTGCCCCAGACGAGCCAAAACCCGGTGAGCACAAGCAAAATGGTGCGCACCCAGTCGAGCCATCCGGGCCGGTTGCCGCCGATCAGGTCGATAAAGGCGAGGCCCGCCGTCAGGCAGATGGCAGCTGCAAAGGTCAGGGTGAGCAGACGGAGGAGAGCTGTCTGCCCGGGAAAGGCACCGTTGCGCATGGGCCCTCTACCTAGCTTCTCTGCCAGACGAGCAGGAAGGCCCGGAAAAACCCGCCAAACGGCATCGCGCGTTCAAGCGTCTGCTTTGGCATGGCCAATGGTGCATTGGGCAGGCCATCGAAGGGCTGAAAGGACTGGTGCTTCATGCCTGTTCTCCACGCCACTGATAAAGCCATGCTTCTGTCAACGGTTCCCCACCTGCACTTATGCTGGCCTTGAGTTCGATCAGGCTTTCCCCGATTGTCTCCACATCGAGAACCAATCGCCATAGCCCGTTGGCCTCGATCTGTGAAAAGGCCAATCCAATGATTTCGCCGGCCGACACGCTGGCATTGACGTCGAAAAGCGTATCGGGCGACAGGTCCGGCAATCGTCCGCCGGCAAAGTCGATAACGAATTTGCGCAGGCTCGCGGCGTTTTCGACGCCCGAAACCCCGCCTTGCCCAATCCGTGTTTCCACCACATGGGCAAGGTCAGCCTCATCGGAGGCGACAAGATCGCCCCAGATCAGCCGATAGCCATATTCACGAGCTTCGCCCGCCTTGGGGGCGTCCTTCGGGATCCAGAACGCGGCAATGTTGTCATCGGTTTCAGAGCGAGCCGGAATTTCGATCAGCCGCACTTGGCCCTGGCCCCAATCCCCTGTCGGTTCGACCCGCATCGAGGGGCGGCGCTCATAGTGGGCGCCAGCATCCTGATAGTCCTCGAAATTGCGATTGCGCTGGTAAAGTCCGAACGCCTTCATATTGGCGTCCCAAAAGTAGGAATTGCCGAGAATCGGCGAATTGTTGAGCTGCCGCCACATCGGCAGGCCCGCTTCGGGCTCGAACACGAGACCGCTGCAATCGTGCACCTGCGGCCGGAAATCGTCGAAGTCGGACCGGTTGGTATCGGCAAAAAGGAACATCGACGTCAGCGGGGCAATACCCACCTCAGCCACATCCTCGCGGAAGAAGAGGCGTGCCGTCACGTCCATCACGGTTTCCTGCTGGTCCGCGTCGGCCGGCGAGATGACGAAGCGATAGGCCCCGGTCACGCTGTGGCTTTCAAGCGCTGCATAAAGCGTCATGGGACCGGGCCCGGTGGGGCGTTCGAGATAGAATTCGGAAAAGCGCGGGAATTCCTCGGGGCCATCGCGCCAGGAATTGATCAGCAGGCCGCGCGCGCTGGAGCCATAGATATTGCCGCGGCCAAGCGCACGGAAATAACTCGCGCCGAGATAGGCGACGAGCTCGTCAGCCACATCCGGCTTGTTCATGGGATAATTGATGCGGAAACCGGCAATCCCGGGAAACGCGGCGCTTTCGATCGCGTCACGCTCGGCCTTGTCGTCGAAGTGGTAGATGAAATCCTCGGTGTCGAAGGCGAAAGGATGGGAGTCCCCGCTCGTGATCTCGTAGACCGACACCGTCTCCTTGAAGAGCCAGCCGGGCGGAAAAGCCTGGATCTGAAAGCCGTGATCATCCCCCAGCCAGCGCGCCTTCTTGGTGTCGAACTGCACCCGGCGATGCCCGTCATAATCGAGCGCTTCATAGACCGGGGACTGGATCAGTTCCGGGTTTTGATAGGGCTGCGCTGCCATATCGCGCATGCGCGCGGTAAAGCTTTCAAAGTCGAAGGCACCCGAAACCGGCGTTGCAGCAACGCTTTGCCGTGTCATGGCGGTGGTCGACAACAAGGCGGCAAAAGCAACGGCACCGGACAGGAGGGTACGTCGCGAGATGGTGTTTGTCTGGAGTGGAGGCATGTTTTGCTTTTTGGTTCCTTCACGTTCCATCAATTTCCGGCAACGCCGCCAAGCTGGTAAAGTTGTTGCATGGCGGGCATGCGATTCGCGCATGGCAAGTCGTCACCGGTCACGAAGTGGTGAAGGTGCGGGGACGAATGGGCCAATTCATGGCACGCCATTCACCTGCGCGCTTTTGGCGCACCTGTTTCCCCGGTTTCGCAATGATCGCGAAAGACATTGGTTGCGAGCGGCGCGGCGAGCAGCTCGATCGTTTCGGGACTATTTGCGATTTCTGTCGACTGAATGCGAACCGGCGAATCGCGTCGCTGGCCGCGTGTTTCCCTGATGCTGCTGCGCGGGTCTCAGCGGGCGATCAGTACTTCCACGCCGCGTTGTTCAAAGAGGGAACGATCCGCATCCGAAATGCCCTCATCGGTTATCAAAGTGTTAACCATTTCGACCCCTCCGAGTGCAGAAAAGGATACACGCCCGATCTTGGTTGAATCGGCCAGCAGATAGACGTGGGAGGCCGATTTGATCATGGCTCTCTTGACGTAGATATCCCCGATGGCCGGATAGGTGAGGCCCACGTCGAAACTCACGCCAGCCGTGGCGAGAAAGAGCTTTTGGGCATAGATGCCCACAAAGAACTCCACCGATTTCTCCCCGCTCAGCGACAGCGTCGGCGCCTTGAACTGGCCGGCTGGCATATGCACGGTGTTGGTCGGGATCGCCCCCAGGATCAGCGCAATGTTGAGCGCATTGGTGATGATGTTAAGCTCTTGCCTAACCTTAAGATTTTCCGCGAATTGCGTGGTCGTCGTGCCGGAATCGATGATCAAAGTGTCATGATCGGAAACCAGCGCCGCCGCCGCGCCGATCGCTTTTTTCTTCTCCATATTCTGCACATGCTGCAGGCTCATCGACTGCACCTGCTGCGGGATCGAGCGCAGATATGCCCCACCATGCTCGCGCGTGATGAAGCCATCATTATCAAGGCGTTCAAGGTCTTGGCGGATCGTTGCTTCCGACACGCCAAAGGCTGCCGAAAGGTCGCGAACCCGCGCGCTGCCTTCCTCTTGCAGCCATTCGAGGATGCGCATGCGCCGCGGTTCGGCCAGCAATTGCGGCTGCGCGCCGATTTGGGAGTCGCTGCGATTTCGACGTGCTGCTTTGGCTTTTTGCACCTTATCCTCCGCCGGGGCTTATCCTGCTATAATAGCGGCTCCCCCACAAAATTGCGCAACCGGATTGCTCGGCTCACAGGAAACTGCGCCGGACGCTGTTTCCGCTTGCCTTGAAAATCGAAACATGAAACGCAAAAAATCACAAATATTCCGTATTGCACGCGAGCGTCCAGCGCGATACCAATTGGCTGAAGACGCCAGGAAAGCCTTTCCCGCGCGACGAAAAACGGCGCCCACGCCGCACACTTGCTCAGGGAGGCTCCCGTGCCATCGCCAGCAACGCCGCTCCAAAATGATCTGACCGGTGAGATCGCCGCCCAGGCGCTCTGGATCCGCCGCCGCAGTTTCCAGATGGTCTACGAAGCCCAGCAGGGACATCCGGGCGGCGACTTTTCCGCGGCCGATATCCTCGCCACACTCTATTTCGGGGTGATGCGCTATGACGCAAAAAAACCCAGGGATCCTGGGCGCGACCGCTTTGTGATGAGCAAGGGGCACTGCACGGGCGCCTTTTATGCCGTTCTTGCCCGCGCCGGTTATTTCCCCGAAGCGGACCTGTCGACCTATATGGAGCCGCTCTCCAAGCTGAACGGCCACCCCAATCGAAACTACCTGCCCGGGGTCGAAACCAATACCGGTCCGCTCGGGCACGGCCTGCCGGTGGCAACCGGCATCGCCATTGCCGGCCAGCTCGATAAGGCCGATTTCCGCACCTTCGTTTTGACCGGCGATGGCGAGCTTCAGGAAGGCAGCAACTGGGAATCGGCGCTGACTGCCGCGCATCGCAAGCTTGAAAACCTGACCCTGATTGTTGATCGCAACCGCCTTCAGCAAGGCGCGCGCACCGAAGATACCGCCTCCCTCGATCCGCTCGACGACAAATGGCGCGCCTTCGGCTGGCATGTCGAGACCGTCGATGGCCACGATCACGCGCAACTGTTCGATGTGCTCTCCGCCTCCCCTAAGGGGCGCGGCAAGCCGCTTTGCGTGATCGCCAACACCTTCAAGGGCAAGGGCGTCAGCTTCATGCACGACAACGTCTCCTGGCATCACGGCGTGCCCAGCAAGGAACAATACGAACTCGCCATGCAGGAACTGGTCTGATGAGCGCTGCTGCACCCAAAAAAGACGGACTCTACGACTGCCGCGATAGTTTTGCCGCAACCATAGAAGCCCTGGCCGAAGCCGATTCCCGCATCGTGACGGTGGTCAGCGACAGCGTCGGCTCCTCCAAGCTCGGCGGCTTCCGCAACAAATTCCCTGATCGCATGGTCAATGTAGGCATTGCCGAGCAGACCCTGGTTGCCGTTGGTGCAGGGCTTGCCAATGGTGGGAAGGTGCCCTTCGTTTCGGCTGCGTCCTGCTTCATCACCGGCCGCGCGCTCGAACAGGTCAAAGCCGACATCGCCTATTCCAACGTCAACGTGAAACTGATCGGCCAATCCTCCGGTGTCGCCTATGGCGAACTTGGGCCCACCCACCATTCGATCGAAGACTTGGCCTGGCTACGCCTTTTCAACAATCTCAAGCTGATCGTCCCTGCCGACCCCTGGCAGACCGCCGAAGCCATCAAAGCCGCAGCCGCCTATGACGGACCGGTCTTCGTTCGCGTCAGCCGCATGGCTGTGCCGGCGCTGGAGCGCCCCGAGGGCGCAAAGTTCGAGATTGGGGTGGCCGAAACCCTCCTCGAAGGCACTGACGTCACCATCATTGCAAACGGCACCATGGTCCATCGCGCCATTGCCGCGGCAAGAACCCTTGCAGCCGAAGGAGTGTCGGCTCGCGTCGTGAATATGGCGACAGTCAATCCGCTCGACGAAGCCGTCATAGCTGCTGCTGCCGAAACCGGTGCGATCGTCACGGTGGAGGAGCATTCCGTGCGCGGAGGTCTTGGTGGTGCCGTCGCCGAAGTGGTCATCTCGACCAACCCCGTGCCCATGCGCATCTTGGGCTTTCCCGGCTTTGTGCCCACCGGTTCAGCCGAATGGCTGTTCGACAATTTCGGCCTCAACGAACCCGGCATCGCCGACGCTGTACGCCAGACCATCGCGCGCAAAAAATGAACAGCGAGCTGATCCTCGCCATTGATCAGGGCACCACCAACACCAAGGCATTGTTGGTCAACGCCTCTGGCCGCGTCCTGCACCAGGCTTCTGTTCCGAACATGGTCACCTATCCCCAGCCCGGCTGGGCCCAGCAGTCCGCCATGGCGCTGGTAGACGGCGTCAAGCAGGTCATTGCCGAGGTCGTAGGGGAGGCTGGAACGGGCGATATTGCCGGTATTGGCATCTCCAACCAGCGCGAATCCATCCTCGTCTGGGATGCCGCCACGGGCGAACCTATCGGCCCTGTCGTTATCTGGCAGTGCCGCCGCTCCGCGCCCAAATGCGATGCGCTCCGCGCCGCCGGGCAAGGCGAAATCATCGAGCAAAAGACCGGCCTCGCGCTCGATCCGCTTTTTCCCGCTGCCAAGATCGCTTGGATCCTCGACAACGCACCGGGCGCCCGCGCTCGTGCTGAAAAAGGCGAACTGCGCGCGGGCACGGTCGATTCCTGGCTCCTCTGGAACCTGACCGGCGGCGCTGTCCACGCCACCGACCATTCCAATGCCTCCCGCACCCAGCTTTTCAATACCGAAACTCTAATCTGGGACGCCGAGCTCTGCGCCCTCTTCGATGTGCCGCAGAACATGCTGGCCGAGGTCAAGTCCTCCGACACGCGCTTCGGCGTTACGGCGGAAGGCGCGACCGCCTTGCCAGCCGGAACGCCAATCCTCGCCATGATCGGCGACTCTCACGCAGCCCTCTTCGGCCATGGCGTGCGCACCCCCGGCACGGTAAAAGCCACCTACGGCACCGGCACCTCGCTGATGGCGCTGACACCGCAGCGGGTCCGCTCCACCCACGGTATTTCCTCGACCATCGCCTGGAGCCAGGGCGGCGAGGTCCAGCACGCCCTCGAAGGCAATATCTCCGTCTCCGGCCAAACCGCCGCCTTCGCCGCCGAGTTTCTGGGCCTTTCCGACGCCTCAGCCCTCTCGGCTCTTGCGGAAACCGTCCCCGACAGCAACGGCGTTGCCTTCGTGCCGGCCCTTGTCGGTTTGGGCGCGCCCTATTGGCGGGCAGATGCGCGCGGCACCATTTCCGGTCTCTCCCTTGGCACCAAGCCCGCCCATCTTGCCCGCGCTGCGCTCGAAGCCATCGCCTTTCAGGTTGCTGATGTCTATTCGGCCATGGAGGCCGATATGGGATCGCCTTTAGGCGAACTCCGCGCCGATGGCGGCGCCTCGCGCAACGGCACGGTAATGCAATTTCAGTCCGACATTCTCGGCCGCCCAGTTGCGGCGGCGGCCGCGCCGGAAGTCAGTGCGCTCGGCGCTGCCGCACTTGCCTTTTCCTCGCTGGGAGTGGCCATGCCCGGCGTGCCCGCGGCTGGCCAATTCGCCCCCAAGATGGACGGCGCCACTGCTCAAAAACATCGTCAACGCTGGCAGTCCGCCGTGACCCAGACCTTGGCGACACAAGACCAACAGCTTTCTGGAGGAACCCCATGACCAATCAGCGTTTCGGCGCCGGCATCTGGCACTTTGCGACCTATCTCGACCGCTATGCCACCGACGGCTATGGCATTCCGCGCAATATCATCGAAGCCATCGATCTTGCCGGCCAGGTCAAGGACCTTTCCGTTGTCGACCTCAACTGGCCCTATTTCGGTGGCGAATTCTCCGACGCCCAGATCAAGGAAGCGCTTGATCGCAACAAGCTCGGCGTGATCGGGATCACGCCTGAAATCTATACCCGCGACTTCGTCAAGGGCGCCTTCACCAATCCCGACGCCGGGATTCGCCGCAAGGCTCACGAACTGATCACCAGTGCCTGCGACGTCGTCCGCTTCCATGGGGCAGATTATGTAAAACTCTGGCCCGGTCAGGACGGCTGGGACTATCCGTTCCAGGTCGATTATTCCACCCAGTGGCAGCGCTCGCTCGATGGCGTCGGCCAGCTCGCTTCGGAAAATCCGGACCTCAAATTCGTCATCGAATATAAGCCCCGCGAACCCCGCGTTCGCATGAGCTTTGGGTCGGTCGCCCGCACCATTCTCGGCATCGAAAAGATCGGCCTGCCCAATGTCGGCATTCTGCTCGATTTCGGCCACGCTATCATGGGTGGTGAATCCGCCGCCGACTCTGCCCAGCTCGCCATCGACCACGGCCGCCTCTTTGGCATGGACGTCAACGACAACTACCGCTCCTGGGACGACGATCTCGTCGCCGGCTCGCTCCATCCGCTCGAGCTTTTCGAGTTCTTCTATGTGCTGAAAAAGAACAAGTGGGAGGGCGTCTGGCAGCTCGACCAGTTCCCGTTCCGTGAAGACAGCGTTGCAACCGCTACCCACGCCATCGATTTCCTGAAGGCCGCGGCCAAGGGTCTTGACCGGCTCGACATCGACGCCCTTCAGGAAGCCCAGAGTCGCCACGACGCTATCGGCGCCATGAAGATCGCGCAGAAGGCGTTGTTCGGCGCCCTGGGAGAGCAGGACTGATGACCAATCTGCCCCGCGAAAAGCGCGCGCGTCTGATCCTCAATACCGACGCCAAGAACGAGGCGGACGATCAGTTCACGATCGTCCACGCCTTGCTCACGCCAACCTTCGACTTCCACGGCATCATTGCCGCTCATTTCGGCGCCCATCGCTCGAAAACCTCGATGGAGGACAGCCGCGTCGAGATCGACCATCTGCTCAAGTTGATGGACCTCGAAGGCCGCATACCGGTTGCCAATGGCGCGCCCACGGCTCTACCGGATGAGAATACGCCCGTGCCCTCGCAAGGCGCGCAGATGATCATCGATCAAGCGATGAGCGATGACGACAGGCCGCTTTACGTTGCTTTTCTTGGCCCGCTGACCGACATGGCCTCGGCGCTGCTGCTGGAGCCGCAGCTCAACGACAAGAACATTGTTTGCGTCTGGATCGGTGGCGGTGTGTGGCCTTCAGGCGGCCGCGAATTCAACCTGATGAACGATATCGCGGCAGCCAATGTCGTGATGCGCTCCAAGATCCAAGTCTGGCAGATTCCCTCGACCGTTTATCGCATGATGTCGGTGAGCTATGCCGAATTGCAGGAGCGGTGCGAAGACAAGGGGCCAATTGGCAAGTATCTCGTCGATCAGCTGATCGACTGGAACCTGCGTGTCCACCAAGGCCCCATCGAGCACCGTTCCCTGGGAGACACACCAGCGCTTTCCGTAATCCTCAACCCCCTCGGCGGCACCTTCGATTGGCGTCCTGCTCCCGAATTCAGTCCGCAGATGCACTACATCCACAATGGCGAACATCGCCCGATCAAGGTCTATGACACGATCGATGTGCGCTACATCCTCGAGGATTTCTACGCCAAGCTCGCTCGCTTCCATCGCGGCGTGCAAGGCTTAGCCAATTTCGGATAAGACAAGGCCCGGCATCGACCGGGCCTTTGTTTTAGCCGTCATTGCTCGAATTAAGCTCTTCCGGCCGCCGTCCCTCGGACATGGGCGGCACAGGATCAAGGGCATTCATCACGGCCTCCGCCAACGCCTCGACATCGATCCGCTGCGCGCCAAGATCGGCCTGGCGTTGCAGTTCTGCCGTTATAGCAGTGGCGATAGCTGTCCTCTGGGTGTCCTTATCCGTTTCCATCGATCGAAACTCCCTGTTGGTCGATACGCACTTCCAGGCTCGGCTGCGCTTGCTGCTGCTGATAGGTGTAGATGGCAAAGCCGATCACTGCGACCGCAAGAACCGCCACAATGGCGTAAAGTCCGTTTCGACTCATGGAAAACTCCTGACGCTTTATTCAGAAGTGTCAAACGCAGGAGGAGCGCTATGGGTTCACTCGTCCGCCAATGCCCTGAGCGTCATGACGAATGCGGTCACCCCGATGCCGACCGAACCTGAATTGTCGATGACTATGGGCGAGATATCGGCCGGCAGGCCACCACCTTCACGCGCGAGGCGCGAGGTGATCTGATCGCGGCTTTCCCGCCCGAGCCGGGCAAGCCGCTCCGCACGTCGCGAAATCTCCGCGGTGATCATCACCACCCGGCAGGTGGGATATTTGGCTATGGCCTGGCCTACAGCGTGGCGGGCAACATTGGCGACAACAACGCGGCCGAGGGCCAGGTCGGTATCGACGCTGATCGGCAGCCCGTAGTCGTAGCCGTGAGCCTGCCAGGAAAGGGCCAGGCGATCATTGGCGAGGGCTTCCGCAAATTCAACTGCATCGAGTGTGATGTGATCTTCAAGATCGTGGTCCGCGGGCCGCGTTCCCACGCGCCGGACGAAGCTGAAGCGCTTGTCATTGTCGAGCGCTTGCCGGGTCGAGGAGAGCAGCGTGTCCTTGCCCACTCCCGATGGACCCACGACAAGCACCAGCAATCCCGGCGGGCGTTCGCTCAACTGACCCTCAATCCCTCTTTCCAGACGCCCCGCACGGCGGGCACGCGTGTCTGACCTGAAACTCGCACCAGATCGGCCCTTTTGCCAATGGCGATTTCGCCGCGATCCTCAAGTCCTACCGCTTTTGCCGGGTTGCGGGTGATCGTGGCAACAGCCTGCGGCAGGCCCACATCATCGATACGCTGGGGCAGAATGAACGCGGCCTGAAGAAGCGAGAAAGGAACATAGTCCGAGCTCAGAATATCGAGAAGCCCCGCTGCAACAAGGTTAGTCGCCGAGATGTTGCCCGAATGCGACCTGCCGCGCACCACATTGGGCGCTCCCATCAGCACGGCGAGCCCGGCATCGTGGGCCGCCGCCGCCGCTTCAAGCGTTGTCGGAAACTCGGCAATGGCCAGGCCATCTTCGGCTGCCTCTTCGACGTGGGCGAGCGTCGCGTCGTCATGGCTGGCGAGCGCGATCCCGAGCGCATGGGCATGGCGGACGATGGCGGCACGATTAGGCGCAGAATAGCGCTCGTGCTCAGCCTGCCGCGCATCGATATAGGCCTGCATCTGCGCTTGGTCCTGCCCCATGTGGCGGGCATAGAAGCGCTTATAGTCGTCAAGCGAGCGGAACTGGCGCTGGCCCGGCGTATGGTCCATCACCGAAGCAAGCCGTGTCAGAGGGTGATCGGCAAGGGCTTCAAAATGGGAAACCACATCATGGCTAGGCAGTTCGCAGCGCAGATGGACGAAATGTTCAGCACGCAACCAACCTTGTTCTGGTCCCTGCCGGATCGCCTCGACAAGCTTGCGGGCATGCTCGAGCATATCCGTCAGATCCTGATCGGAGCCGATGCGCACTGCATCGAACACCGTCGTGATCCCGGATCCTGCCACCTGAACGTCGTGAGCGTGCAGTGCTGCAAGCGGCTCCCAAAATACGCCGGGGCGCGGCCGATAGTGATTTTCGAGGTGGTCGGTGTGCAGCTCGACTATGCCTGGGATCAGGTAGTCGCCACCAAAGTCTTCGCCGCTTCGAGTGCCCTGCGTGTCAATGTCGGCAATTTTGCCCTCGCGCACGAGGACGCTGCCTGAAACGACCTCATCGGCCAGCACGACGCGGGCATTGATCAGGACCAGTTCGGGCGCGTTCATTGGCCTAACCGGTAATCTTCGAGGCGACGGAAAAGGCTTCCCGCTTCGGGCTCGTGATAGAGCACCAGGCGATCGAGCAGCATAGGCTCTGCAAGATCGGGCGCAAACCAGGTCTGCGCTGCCACCATGATCTCGCGCTGATCCGCTTCCGGCAGCCGGTCGGTCAGCGTCATGTGAAAGCGGAACTCGTCGAAGACATAGGGATAGCCATAGGCATCGAGCAGCTCTTCCTGCCGCGGCGTGAGGCCCCGCGCGACCCGCTGTGCGCGATCCTTAAGGCTCAGCGGCGCTCGGAACGGCTCGAATTGCTCGACAACCAGAGCTGCAAAATCCTGCAGCCCCTCGTTCTCTTGTTGCGGAACAAGCGCAAGGAATCCGTCGAGCGAAGCAACTTTCAGCTGGCCGAGCGGGACTGGCTGCTGAGCGCGCGCGAACTCGCCAAGCGCTGCACGCAGCTCTTCGAGGCTCGCGCCTGACGCCAGTGCCATCGGCGGCTTGATCGTTGCGTGAAACGCGTAGCGATTGGCCGATTGGGTGAGATTGAGCAGGCGATTGCGATCGATCCCGGCAATGGCACCCTCGAACAGCTCGTTGTTCGAGGGGTCGCGCCCGAGCCAGGCCGAGGCCCGGTCCCAGAGCGGCGCATTGACGGATGGCGCGTAGTAGATGGCGAATCGTTCGGTCACATGAAACTCCCTGCGCCTGCCGCTAACGTCCCTATGTGTCCGCGATTTGACGCTTCCGCAAGGCTGGACAAGTCTGCCGCCACTCTCCACAAGCGTGTTGAGGAAAATCTAGGGAGGATGACGATGGACCGCAACCTGCTCCAAAAGCTGTTCGAGCTTGCCGTGGAGCGTGCCCAGCCGGCGCGGGCGGTTGCCCAGTTTCTTCCAGAACCACCCAAGGGCAGGACCATCGTCATCGGGGCTGGCAAGGCTTCGGCGCAGATGGCCCGGGCGCTGGAGCTGGCCTGGCCGGGGGAACTCTCAGGTCTCGTCGTCACCCGCTATGGCTATGCGGAAAAATGCGAGCGCATCGAAATAGTCGAGGCAGCCCATCCCGTGCCGGACCAGGCTGGTCACGTTGCTGCCAGACGCCTTGAGGACCTGGTCAGCGGACTTGGCGCAGACGATCTGGCGATCGCGCTGATATCGGGCGGTGGTTCGGCTCTGCTGCCCGCGCCCGCGCCGGGGCTGACGCTGGAGGACGAGCAGGCGATCAACCGCGCACTTCTGGCGTCCGGCGCGCCGATCGGGGTGATGAACCTGATCCGCAATCAGTTTTCAACGATCAAGGGCGGGCGACTGGCTGCCCGTGCCGCCCCGGCACGCGTTGCGACCCTGGTCGTCTCCGATGTACCAGGCGATGACCCCGCACTTGTCGCATCGGGGCCAACCCTGCCCATCAATGGCAGCCGGGCCGAAGCAAGGCGTCTTGCCGCGCTCTACAGGCTCGATCTGCCGGAGGCAGCACAACGCTTGCTCGAGAGCGAGGACAATCCGGCGCCGCGCGCGGATGATCCGGTCTTCGCACAGAATAGCTCGGCAACCATTGCTTCGGCTGCCTTGTCGCTGCAGGCGGCTGCCGAACATGCAAGGGCTTCCGGCATTGCCGCCGCGATTCTTTCCGATGCCATCGAAGGCGAGGCGCGCGACGTGGCGCTGGTTCATGCGGCTATGGCGCGCGAGGTTCAACTACGCGACCAGCCCTTTGCCAGGCCTGTTGTGCTGCTCTCCGGCGGGGAAACGACTGTGACCTTGCGCGGCAAGGGCAGGGGTGGCCGCAATGGAGAATTCCTCCTTTCGCTTGCCATCGCTCTCGATGGCGCAGAGGGGATCACCGCGCTTGCCGGAGACACCGACGGCATCGACGGTTCGGAAGACAATGCCGGGGCCTTCGTCGATGGCAGCTCCGCCCGTCGCATGCGCGAAGCCGGCATCGACCCACAGGCAGCGCTCGCCAACAATGACGCCTACGGTGCCTTCGAAGCGATCGGCGATCTCTTCGTCACTGGGCCGACCGGGACCAATGTCAACGACTTCCGCGCCATTCTGGTGCGATAGGTGCAAAGCCGGTCATCGCAATAGGCTCACTGATGCTGGGCTCTGGGACCCTTCATTAGCCTTCAACTGCTGTCGCCTTAAAAATCATATTTATGTGGTAAAAATGGCCTTGGCAGGGTGGGCCAAGGTTTGATCTAACCTCAGCCAAACGGCTCGGGGAGAACAGCATGGCCAAGCGCAAGATCGCGGTGATCGGTGTCGGCAAGATCGCGCAGGATCAACATCTGCCCGTCATCGATGCCTCAGGGGACTTTGAACTGGCAGCGACCGTATCGACCAGAGGCGTCGGTCACGGCGATGTGCCGGTCTTCAAGACGCCGGCCGAGCTTTATGCGGCCATGCCGGACGTGAGCCTTGTCTCCATCTGCACCCCGCCCGGTATCCGTCACACCTATGTGCGCGAGGCACTCGATGCCGGCAAGGACGTGATGATGGAAAAGCCGCCCACCACCACGATTTCCGAGCTCGATGACCTCATCGAACACGCCCGCCGCCTCGATCGCGTGCTCTACCAGACCTGGCACAGTCAGTTCAACGCAGCGGTTGATCGAGCCAAGGTTCTCCTTGCCGATGAGGGCGTGACCTCTGCCCGCATTGACTGGCGCGAAAGCGTGCGGAAATGGCATCCAGGGCAGGACTGGGTCTGGGAGCCGGGTGGGTTTGGCGTCTGCGATCCGGGCATCAATGCCTTTTCGATCTTCACCAAGGTCATGCCCTTCCCTGTCTTCGTGGAAGCGAGCACGCTTACTTTTCCGGCCAACCGGCAGACTCCGGTCGATGCCGAGATCCGCTTCAAATCGAGCCAGCCGCACCAGCCGGAACTCTCCTGTGGCTTCAACTGGTTGGAGGAGAGCGGAGAAATCTGGACCATCCGATTCGAGACGGGCAAGGGCAACGAGATCAAGCTCGAGCGCGGCGGGCGTACGCTGCGCGTCAATGGCGAGGTGGTGCTCGAGCATGGCGATCTTGAATATTCTGCCATGTATGACCGGTTTGCCGACCTGCTCGACAAGCACGAAAGCGACGTCGACGCAGCGCCCCTACGGCTGATGTCGGACGTGTTCCTGCTCGGTGCCCGGGTCAACGGCCCGGTATTCGAGTGGTAGGCATCTAATCACAATCACGGAATGTCACCCCGGCGAAAGCCGGGGCCCATCCTGCGATTCCAAGATTTTGCCTCGCTGTCGAGGCGGCTGTAGAGTGGGTGCTAGGCCCCGGCCTTTGTCTTGGTGACATTTGGTGTGTGGAAATATAGCGCGGCTATATCCCGTCCAAAATCCTTTGATGATCGAGCTCCAGGCTCGCCGTGAGATGCTCGCGCGCGCCTTCGACATGACCTGCCTCGATGGCGCGAACAAGCTGCTCAAGGGCCCCGATCCGCGCCTCGCAATATTCGCTGACCGTATCGCTGTGGCGCGTCAAGGCGAGCGCCAAAAGCAGTTCGACAACGGCAACGACACCCCGAAGCAGGGTATTCTGCGAACTCTCGGCGATCTGGCTGTGCACTTCGAGACAGGCAAGGCCGAATTGCTCCACGCTGTCGCCGGCGGTTGCGGCCTGATGGAGCCAGTACTTCATGATGCGAACATCTTCGGCCGTGCGATGGCGGGCTGCACCCTCGGCGGCTGGGCGCTCGAGCGCGGCCCGAACGGCAAAAAGATTGTTGTAAAAGGTAGGATCGGCAGGCGCGTGGTAATGCCAGGCAAGCACCTGAGAATCGAAGAAATTCCAGCGGCTCTTGGGCGAAACCCGCGTGCCGACCTTGGGTCGAGCCTCGACCAGCCCCTTGGCCTCGAGAGTCTTCAGCGCCTCACGCAACACGGTTCGGGAAACGCCATAGGTTTCCATCATCACGGCATCGCTTGCCAGCACGGAGCCGACCGGAAAACTGCCGCTGATGATGGAGCGGCCGATCTCGTTGATGACGAATGTATGGAAATTGCGCGCAGCGTGCCGGCCGGAGAGCGACCGGATAAGGCTGCCTGCTTCGATCATGGCGTGGTCTTTGCGTTAAGCCCTGGCGGCTTTCTCTCCGGGTGCGGATGCGACGAATATCAGGCGCTGTAGCACGATGAACAGGAACAAGAGAATGCCGATGACGATTTTCGTCCACCAGCTCGACAGCGTGCCGTCGAAGATGATGTAGGTCTGCACCAGGCCTAGCAGCATCACCCCGATGAATGTGCCGAGCACAAAACCATAACCACCCGTCAAAAGCGTGCCACCGATAACCACCGCGCTGATGGCGTCGAGCTCGACCCCTACGGCAGCCAGTGGATAGCCGGCTGAGGTATAGAGCGAAAAAACGATGCCCGAAATGGCCGCGAGTATCGAGGACAGAGCATAGATGGCCACCGTGGTCCGCGCCACGGGAACGCCCATCAGCGACGCGGATACCGGGTTGCCGCCCAGAGCATAGACATAGGAGCCAAACTTGGTTCGATGCGCGATCAGCGCGCCGATGATGAATATGGCTACCATGGAAAGCCCGATCATGCTCAAGCGCCCGCCGCCGGGCAGCCGGATCGTCAGGTCCGAGACAAAGGCATAGAATTCATGATTGATCGGAACGGAGTCGCGCGTGATCACCGATGCGCCTCCGCGCGCAAGGAACATACCGGCGAGCGTGACGATAAAGGCGGGCACCTGCAGATAGTGTATGGCTAGCCCCATGGTGGCGCCGAAGGCGCCTGCCACGGCTATGGCCATGGCAAATGCGACAAGCGGGTGCAGACCTGCCCAGGAGACCAGCACCGCAATGAGAACGCCGGTAAAGCCGATCACGGCACCCACAGAAAGATCTATGCCGCCTGAAAGAATGACAAAGGTCATGCCCACCGCAGCTATGCCCAAAAAGGCATTATCGGTCAGAAAATTGCCAAGCACCCTGGTCGAGAACATGGACGGGAACTGCATCACGGCAATGGCATAGGCGATGGCAAAGATCAGCGCCGTGGCAGCGAGCGGGCGAAGGGAACGGTTCATTTGGCGGCTCCCTTGACGGCGGGCCTGAGGCGTGGAGGCGCGAGCCGGCTGGCGAGGGGCGACTGGATGATGAGGACGATGAAGATCAGCCCCGCCTTGACGATAAGGTTGAACTCGGGCGGGAAGCCCGACACGAGGATGCCGGTGTTCATGGCTTGGATGATCAGCGCGCCGACGACGGCTAGGGGAACGGAGAAGCGACCGCCAAGGAGCGATGTGCCGCCGATGACCACCGCGAGAATGGCGTCGAGTTCGAGCCACAATCCGGCATTGTTGGCGTCGGCCCCGCGGATGTCGCCGGCAACGATGATGCCTGCTATGGCCGCGCAGAGGCCCGAGAGGGAATAAACCAAGAGCAGCAGCATACGGCTTCGAATGCCGGCAAGGCTCGCCGCAGCGCGATTGACCCCGACCGCCTCGATGAAGAGGCCCAGCGCTGTGCGCCGCACGATCAGCGTCACAGCGACCATCAGCACGAGGGCGATCACGGCCGCCATGGGAAAACCAAAAAACGAGCCCGTGCCGATATAGATGAGCACCGGGTCGGTGAAGGTGACGATGAAGCCTTCGGTGATGAGCTGGGCAATGCCGCGACCAGCCACCATCAGCACAAGCGTTGCGATGATCGGCTGGATTTCGAGAATGGCCACCAATATTCCGTTCCAAAGGCCGCAGAGCAGCCCCACAAGCAATGCGGCGGCGACGGCCACGGGAGCGGGATAGCCCGCCACGACCATTGTTGCGGCAACAGCGCCGGCAACGGCCATGACTGCACCAACCGACAGATCCACTCCTTTGGTCGCGATAACGCCAACCATGCCGACGGCGAGAATGGCGACCGGCGCACCTCTGTTCAGCACGTCAATCAGCGAGCCGAAGAAGCGTCCATCCTGCCAGGTAATGCGAAAGAAATTGGGGAAGAGGAGCCAGTTGATCAACAGGACGCCGACCAGCGCCAGAAGCTGCGGACTGGCAAGCTTGCCAAGGGTTCGCCGCATCATGCCTGCGCTCCGTCTCTATGATTGGCGATAGCCTGCACGATCACCCCGGGATTGATGTTTTCACCATTGAGCTCGGCCACCAGTTCGCGATCGCGCATGACCACGATGCGGGAAGAGTAGGCGACAACCTCGTCGAGTTCGGATGAGATGACGACCAGCGCCAGACCTTCGTCGCGCAGGCGATTGATGGTGCGGACGATCTCGGCATGGGCACCGACATCGATGCCGCGGGTCGGCTCATCGAGAATGAGGAAGGCGGGGTCAGTTGCAAGCCAGCGCGAGAGGATGACCTTCTGCTGATTGCCGCCAGAAAGCAGCTTGATCGGCATGTCCAGGGAGGCGGCGCGAATGTCCATGGACTCCCCAAAGCGCCCGGCAATCTCCATCTGCTCGTCGCGTGTCAGGGCGCTGAACCAGCCCAGTTTTCCTTGAAGAGCAATGACGATGTTTTCGCGCACCGAAAGATCACCGAAAATGCCTTCGGCCTTGCGATCTTCTGGACAAAAGCCGAAGCCATGGGCAATCGCATCGGTCGGGCTGGTAATGGAGGTCGGCTTGCCGGCAACGCTCACGCTGCCTTCGTCGGCCGCATCCGCGCCGAACATGATCCGCGCCATTTCCGTGCGCCCCGAGCCGAGAAGGCCGGCGACCCCAACGACCTCGCCCTTGTGAATGGTCAGGTCGAACGGATGCACGCTGCGCTTCTTGCCATATCCCTTGAAGTCGAGCAGGACCTCCCCAAGAGGACGGTTTTCTTCCAGCATTGTTGCGCCGGAAAAGGCGATATCCTTGCCCAGCATCAGCCGGACGACGTCGGTTCGGGTCAAATCATCGAGCGACTTGGTGTCGATCAGCTTGCCGTTACGCAAAATCGTGACGCGGTCGGCAATGGCAAAAACCTGCTCGAGGAAATGAGTGATGAAAACGACGGCAAGGCCGCTCGCCTTGAGGTCCCGGATGATGTCGAACAGACGCTCGACCTCGTTGCGGTCGAGAGAAGCCGTCGGTTCATCGAGGATGAGCACCTTGCCCGACAGTTCGACGGCGCGGGCGATGGCCACGATTTGTTGCACGGCGACAGAATGAGCGCCCAATTCGCTCGACGGATCGAGGTTGAGACCATAGCGGGCAAGGACCGCGCGGGCGTCACGTTCCATCTTGCGCCGATCGACGAAGCCGAACCGGGTTGGCTGATGCCCGAGGTATAGGTTTTCAGCTACGGAGCGATTGGGGAGGAGATTGACCTCCTGGTAGACGGTGCCGATGCCATGGGTCTGGGCATGTTGCGGATTGTTGAGCGTGACCACGGCGCCATTCGCGAGAACCTCGCCGCCATCGGGCTGGTAAGCGCCGGTCAATATCTTGATCAGGGTCGATTTGCCGGCGCCGTTTTCACCGAGCAGCGCGTGCACTTCGCCGGGCCTGAGGCCGAAGTCGACCTTGTCGAGCGCGACGTGGTTGCCGAAAATCTTGACGATCCCGCGCGCTTCGAGCGCGTATTGCTGATCAGGCATGCGCCCCTCCCTGCCTACGAGCATGCGTCCAATTTCTTCCACCCCATCATTGCCCGGCTTGTCCGGGAAAACCCACTGCCCCCCGGTGGACCACCCGGGCAAGCCGGGTGGTGACGGAGTTCGGAAACTACGCGTCTTGAACCTTAAGGCTCTTAGTACCCAAGACCCTTGCGGCGGTCGTATTCGCCTGCGGGATCATTTTCGGCCGTGTAGAGCTTGGATTCGGTGATGATAAACTTTTCCGGTTCCGTGCCGTTGGCCCAATAGGCAGCCAGGGCATCGAATGCAGGACCAGCCATGTTCGGTGTCAATTCCACCGTGGCATTGGCTTCACCGGCTGCGATGGCCGTAAAGATATCGGGCACGGCGTCGATCGAAACGACCTTGATGTCGGTGCCGGGCTTGAGACCGGCGTCCTTGATGGCCTGGATCGCGCCCACGGCCATGTCGTCATTATGCGCATAGACCGCACAGATATCGGCGCCGCCATTGGAGGATTTGAGGAAGGCTTCCATCACTTCCTTGCCCTTGGCACGGGTGAAGTCGCCCGTCTGGCTCTGGGAAATGGTGATGTTGTCATGGCCGGCAATGGCCTCCTCGAAGCCCTGCTTGCGATTTATGGCTGGGGTCGAGCCCACGGTACCCTGCAGTTCGACGACATTGCAGTCTGTATCGCCCACATTGTCGACCAGCCACTGGCCGGCGACACGGCCTTCTTCGACCTGATCGGAGGCAACCGAGGTCAGATAGAGATCTTCGGGCGCATCGACGCCACGGTCGAGCAGAACGACGGGGATTTCAGCTTCATTGGCTTCGGCCAAAACGTCATCCCAGCCCGTTGCCACGACGGGCGCGACGAGAATGGCGTCAACGCCCTGCGCGATAAAACCGCGAATGGCCTTGATCTGGTTTTCCTGCTTCTGCTGCGCGTCGGCAAACTTGAGGTCGACGCCGCGTTCTTCGGCCTGCTGACGGGTCACAGCCGTTTCGGCCGCGCGCCAACCAGACTCCGAGCCAATCTGCGAAAAGCCGATGACCTTGCCGGAAATGTCCTGGGCAAAGCCAGCAGTGGACAAGGCGGTAGCGAGGCCTGCCGCAAGGGCAAGCTTGGTAATGATGCTCACGATGAATCCTCCCAAATGACCGCCCGGCGTTTTCGCTTCAGGCGATAGAGCGACGCTATATAAAGTACTATTATATGTAAAGAGGCTTCGAAGCCGGAACGAAAACGGCGACCCATAAGGGTCGCCGCTGCAAAAACCTTCGCTATTGAAAAGAGTTACCAGTCGAATTGCTTGGCCAGCGTGACCTTGAACGTTCGCCCAGTCGAGCGGTCGATGGAAAGGTTCTGACGGAAATCGGTGTCGAACAGATTGTCGATCCCGAGCTGCAATTCGGTGCCGGCCAGTGGGCCGGTGTCCGGCTTCCAAGATGCAAACAGATCGACCGTGGCATAGCCCTCTGCGGGGCCATCGGCACCGAAAGGCCCGGCGGCAACCACATAGCGGCCCTCGTCAGCCAGGGTCAGGCGAGCCCCGACATCGAAATTGTATTCGATGTTGCGCACGCCCATGGTCAGAGCAAGCTTGTTCTGCGGCACGGTGGTCAGCGGTGTGTTCCTGACCAGGTCGTCGCCGATCGTCAGGCCATAAGCGAGGCTGGCAAACAGCAGTTCGCTGTCATAGGAGGCTTCCACCTCGATGCCGTAGATCTGCGCCTTGCCGATATTGCCGTAATAGGGAACGACCGGGCCGCCCGGAGGAGAAGCGGTGTTCGAGGCAATCAGATTGGTCAGGTCGCTGTAAAAGGCAGTGGTCTTGAGCGCGGCGCTGTCGCCCGAGGCGATCAGGTCATTGCCCGAAAGCGAGAAGCCGCCTTCGATCGTATTGGCGCTTTCCTTTTCGAGCCCGAGGCTCGTGCCCTTGGCAGCGCCGCGCGGACCGGCTGCTGCGACCGAATACAATTCGTCGATCGTGGGCAGGCGCTCGGTGTGAGCGAGCGAAGCAAAGACACCGAAATTCTCTGTTACTTCGTAATGCGCTGCGATTTTGGGAGAGAAGGCAGCGCCATCGATATCGGGCGCGCCGGTTGTCGAATTGACCCAATGGAAATCGCCGCGAGCACCTGCGATCACCGTCAGGCGATCCCAGTTGAGCTCGTTTTGGGCAAAGATGCCGAGCTTGTTTTCGGTGCCCTGCGGGTGCGCGGGCAGCGGTCCGGCATTGTCCGGACGCACGACGGAGCGTTCCTGGGTCGACCCTTGAGCGCCGAACGTCAGGTAGTTCTCGAAATCGTCGGTAATCCACTCGACAGTGTTGTCGGCGCTGAGCTGGAAGGTCTTGTAACCATAGCGCGTGTCGAGAAGGATATTGTCGGGCTCGATGCGGCCAACGCCCGGCACGACGGCGCCGACGACGGTTGGCGGACCACCAAGCACGGCGCGATGATTGGTCTGGTCGTTGGTCGTGTCCGAGTAGCTCAGGCGTACGTTGAGATCGACCCAAGGATTGTCGGTTGCCGGATTTTCCCAAACGAGAACGGCGGTCTGGTCGATGACTTCACGATCAATCACGCCAAAGACGGCGTTGGTGCCGGTCTGTGCATAGGCCTGATCATCGGCCGTGCTCTGCCAGCGCTGGTAGGACACGCTCAGCTTCTGCTCGTCATTGTCGCCGAAATGGGCGGTGCCCTTGATCAGGCCAGATAGGGTATTGAAGTCCGAGCCATCCAAAACATTGCCGTTGGCCTGGGTGACGTCATCCCGGCGGCGCCAGTTGCCGGCCGCCAGCACTTCGAACGTATCGGTGACCTGCTGGGCCAGTACGGCCGAGGTGAGCGTGCCGCTGCCATTGCTGTCGAACCCGCCCTTGACGCGGAGGGCGCCGGTTTGTCCGTCCCGGATGAAGTCCGAGGCGTCCTTGGTGGTAAAATTAATCACGCCGCCCAGAGCACCAGCGCCATAAAGGGTTGAGGAGGCCGGCCCACGCAGCACTTCCACCTGCTTATAAAGTTCGGGATCGGAGAAGAATGAGCCCATGCGGTACTGCTCGTTGAACTTGGGCGTGCCATCGATATTGATGATGACGCGCGATCCATCGGACGAGTTTTCGGTCGTGCCGATGCCGCGGATATTGAAGGCCTCACCGAACTGGCGCTGGCTGCCGACTACCGTAACGCCGGGCACGTTGGCAAACAGCTCGCCGGTTGTCGCCGCCTGCAGCTGATCGATATCGGCCTGGTTGATGACCGTGACCGCCTGCGGCGTGTCGATGGCGATCTTGGGCGTCCCGGCCCCGATGACCAGACGCTCCAAAATCGTAATATTGGTCGCGTTGACATTTTGCGCTTGAGCACCCTGCTGCGCGACAATCGCCAGCGCGACCCCGCCCAAAAGCGCGGCCGCGCGTGACCTGACCAGCCCCATTTTCGTCTCCAGTAAATTCTTTTTCTTGGTATCTGGCTGGCTGGCATCGTGGCTGGCTTGCCGGTCGAAAGAAACAAGACTCTTTCAATCACCTATTGCGTGGATAAATTAATATGGCTATGTGAGTCAAGTTTAATTCTTCCGCCGCGTCACCTCGTTTCTGTGTCGTAAAGCACTGACTCATATGGATAAGATATGCCTGGATCGCTGGAGTCATCGCCGTTGAGCCTTGGGGAGAAGATCGTCAGCAGCGACGACATCCTGTCAGGGCGCACGGAGATACTGATCGAGCATCAAGGCGCGATCTATCGTCTGCGGGTCACCCGGCAGAACAAGCTCATTCTCACAAAATAGGCCCCCTCGTGACCAAGACCGTCGCTAAAACAGCCCAAGACATCCGCACTTTGAGGGCATTGCATCCGCAGATGCGCGAGCGCGATTTCGCTCGCATCCATTCCATTGCCGAAGCGCAGCTCGTTGCAGCCGAGGTAGGGCGGACCGCCATCCGCATTTCAAGCGATGTCGGCGCGGTTCTCAACGGCTTGACCGGCGTCGGCGAAGTCATGGCTTTGACGCGCAACGAAAGCGCGGTCCACGAAAAAATCGGTCCTTATGAGGGCGTGTCGATCAACAAGCATGCCTCGATCGTTCTGGGCGACCAGATCGACCTGCGGATCTTTCCGAGCCGCTGGGTCCATGGCTTTGCGCTCGAAAAGACCGCAGAAGATGGGTCGGTCAAGCGCTCGCTGCAGTTCTTCGATCGCGCAGGCAATGCCGTCCATAAGGTTCATGCCCGTCCTGCAACTGACATCGAAGCCTGGACTGCGCTTGTTGCATCCCTCCGCCTCGATGAGCAGTTCGACACGCTCGAGGTTACCCCATACGAAAAATCCGCACCGACGGAGGCTCCGGCGAGCATCGAAGCCCTGCGTGATGCCTGGTCGGCGATGACCGATACGCATCAGTTTTTTGGCCTGCTTAAAAAGCTCAATTTCGAGCGGCTCCATGCCCTTGAGACCGTCGGCGCCGATTATGCCTGGCAACTCGACCACACTGCGGTCGAAGCCATGTTCGGTAAGGTTGCAGGCACCGACCTGCCGATCATGGTCTTTGCCGGCAATGAAGGCTGCATTCAGATTCACTCGGGCCCGATCACCAATGTCAGTCCCATGGGGCCCTGGCTCAACGTCATGGACGAGACATTCCACCTGCATCTGCGTCTCGACCATATCGCAGCGGCTTGGGCCGTGCGGAAGCCGACCAAGGACGGCCACGTCACCTCCGTCGAGCTCTATGACGAAAACCGCGAATTGATCATCCAGTTCTTCGGCAAGCGTCACGAGGGCCAGGACGAGCGGAGCGAATGGCGTTCCGTGGTCGAGCAATTGCCGCTGTTTTCCACCTCCAACGCTGCTTGAAGGGGCTGATATGCGCACTTTTGCTTCCGTTGCCGCCTTTTTCATTGCCACCGCGATGGCCGCTGCGCCGGCATGGTCCGAGGAACTGCACCAGTTTCCTGATCCGTCTCGCCTCGTCTCCATTGGTGGCTCGCTGACCGAGATCGTCTATGCCTTGGGTGGCGAAACAATGCTGGTGGCGCGCGACCAGACCGCGCTCTATCCCGAGGCAGCCCTAGGGCTGCCCGATGTCGGATATATGCGTGCACTGGCCCCCGAAGGGGTGCTGTCGGTCAATCCCACTGGGCTCCTCGTGATAGAGGGGAGCGGTCCGCCAGAAGCACTCGAAGTGCTTTCCCATGCTGGTGTGGATTACCAGACCGTTCCCGAATCCTATTCGGCTCAAGGTGTCTTGGATAAGGTCCGCGCCGTCGGCCAGGCACTGGGCTTGGAAGACGAGGCTGAGCAACTCACCTTGCGGCTTGAAGCCGATTTCGCCGCTCTCGATGCTCGTACCGATGCAGTTGTTGCACCCAAGCGGGTGCTTTTCATCCTCTCCAACCAAGGTGGTCAGATCCAGGCGTCGGGCACCGGCACGGCCGCCAACGGCATCATCGCGCTCGCCGGTGCCGAAAACGCCATTACCGAATTCGAAGGCTATCGCCCGCTTTCCGAAGAAGCGATCACTGTTGCCGCGCCCGATGCCATCTTGCTGATGGATCGCGGTGGCGATCACGGTGCGACCGAGGCGGATCTTCTGGAGCATCCGGCAATTGCGCTAACGCCGGCCGGACAGAGCAGGGCGATCTATCGCATGGATGGGGCTTATCTTCTCGGCTTTGGCCCGCGCACCGCGGAAGCTGCAAGCGAGCTGTCCGATCTTCTTTACGGCCCTGCGCCGCAGTGACGAGTCGAAGATGACAAGTACCATGATCCTGCACAGCATCGGCGTGCCGGCTCGACCGGAGGGCGATCGCAGCCACCTCGGCCGCCTTGCTGTCTTTGCGCTCGCCCTTGCGCTTGTTGCAGCAATGGCTCTTTCCGTCACCACCGGCGCTTCGGGTGCTTCTGCGCTCAATCTCATCGGCGCTTGGCTCGGCTTCGTGCCAGCAGACGATGCGGCGCTGCTGCGCGATTCCGCTGTCATTCTCAATATCCGCATGCCGCGCATGGTACTGGGCGTGCTGATTGGATCAGGCCTTGCCGTGTCAGGCCTTTTGATGCAGGGGCTCTTCCGCAATCCGCTTGCTGATCCCGGCCTCGTCGGGGTGTCGAGTGGCTCGGCCCTCGGTGCGATCGTCATCATCGTTCTGGGCGGCACGGCTCTCGCGCCGTTCACGTCTGCGCTGGGTATATGGGCTCTACCTGCTGCGGCGTTTTGCGGGGGGCTTGTCATCACCACGATCCTTTATCGTGTGGCCACCCGCGGCGGCCAAACTGCCATAGCCACAATGTTGCTCGCCGGAATTGCTATCGGGGCTCTAGCGGGCGCCTTTTCTGGCCTACTGACCTATGTCGCCAGTGATAATCAGCTGCGTGACCTGACCTTCTGGGGCATGGGCTCTCTGGCCGGCGCCAACTGGATCAAGGTGGCTGCCGCTGGACCGATCATCATCTGCGCGCTTGCCGCAGCAGCCTTTCTTGCCCGGGGCTTGAACGCAATGACCCTTGGGGAAGCAACGGCATCCCATCTCGGCGTGCCTGTCCAACGCTTCAAGCGCTTGACCATTCTCTCGGTTGCTGCTGCCACGGGAGCCTCTGTGGCCGTCAGCGGCGGCATCGGTTTCGTCGGTATCGTCGTGCCACACCTGTTGCGTCTCGTCATCGGGCCCGACCATCGCTATCTGCTGCCCGCCAGCGCCCTGCTTGGAGCAACGTTCCTGCTTCTTTGCGACGCCTTGAGCCGCACCATCGTCGCGCCGGCGGAGCTGCCGATCGGCATCGTCACCGCCGCTTTCGGCGGGCCGTTCTTTCTCTGGATCCTGCTGCATCGGCGCAGTGCCTTTGCCTGGTGAGCCCATGATCACGATCGATAAACTGGAAGTAGCCGTCAATGGCCGGACGATCCTTCAAGACGTTTCGCTGGAAGCGCCGGCTGGGCAATTGACAGCGATCGTGGGACCCAACGGATCTGGTAAATCGACGCTGCTCAAGGCCCTGTGCAGGGACTATGCCTACTCCGGAAAGATCAGCCTCGATGGCCGGGACATAGCTTCCATGACCCCAATGGAACTTTCGGTGCTCCGCGCAGTCCTGCCGCAATCGAGCAACCTGCCTTTTCCATTCACCGTTCGCGAAGTCGTCGCCATGGGGCTCACCGCGGGACGTCCGGGCGTCGCGCGCCAGCACCTGCAAACCTTGCCCGACGAAGCCTTGGCGCGGGTCGACCTCACAGGGTTCGGTGGGCGCTTTTATGGTGAACTCTCGGGGGGCGAGCAGCAGCGCGTGCAGTTGGCGCGCGTGCTCTGCCAGGTGTGGCAGCCAGTCGTCGAGGGCGTGCCCAGATATCTTTTCCTCGACGAACCGGTGTCCAGCCTCGATATCAAGCACCAGCTTATGATCATGGATGTGGCGCAGCGCTTTGCCCGCAGCGGTGGCGGTGTCATAGCGGTGCTCCATGACCTCAACCTCACCGCGCTTTATGCCGATGCCATCATCGCTTTGCGCAAGGGAAAGGTTGTGGCGAGAGGCCGGCCTGAAGCGGTGCTGACGGATAAGGTGCTCGAAACCGTGTTCGACGTGCCGCTGCGGGTCGGTATAGCGCCGCAAAAAGGCTCGTTTGTTTTGCCGCACTCGGTGCGTGCCGGCGCTGCATCTGAGGTTGCTTGAGGCTTTGATAACGCCCCAAGCCAAGATGCCTCGAAGCGGCCTCTAAAGACGGGTGCGTGCCACTGGCATTGACCGCGCACCCGCGCTTCAAAATCTTTGAGGGCAAAGCGCCTCACCATCAGGAGGGCTGGATCTGACGAGAGCTGCAGGGGCCCGATCTCTGGTGCCCCTAAGAGATGGAGCTACCGCCCCAGCTTTCCATCAACGATCGATGTCGCGAGCGGCGCCGGGCGCGTCACCGGCGTTGTGATCTCCACCACCTGACCGCTCCTCGAAGAGGTCTCGAACGCTTCCATCACTTCGAGCACATGCAGCGCCAGATCACCATTTGCCCGGTGCGGGCGGCCTTCGGCGATTGCGTGGGCCATGTCAGCCAACCCGATCGAGCGATAGTTTCCATCGGCATAGGGCTGATCGGTCTCCACATTGGCCCACTCGCCGCCCTTTTTCAGAAGCTCCACCTGGCCGCCGAAATTATTGGGATCGGGCACGATCAGGGTGGCTTCTGTGCCATAGATTTCGAGCGGCACATGCTTGTGACCAGCCACATCGAAACTCATCGAGATCTGAACCACAGCGCCGTTGGCAAAGACGAGAGTGCCCGACACATGTGTCGGAACATGCACCGGAATGATCTCGCCATTGCGGTCCCTGGAGGTAATCGTGCGAGTATTGCGCAGCATTGTCGCTATGCCGGAAACGCGCGCGACGGGGCCGAGCAGATTGACGAGATCGGTTATGTAATAGGGGCCCATGTCGAGCATGGGTCCGCCCCCGGCTTCGTAATAGAAGGCGGGATTGGGATGCCAGCGTTCGTGTCCCGGACACATGAAATAGGCGGTGCCGCCGATTGCCTGGCCGAGCTCGCCTTCGTCCACGATGCGGCGGGCTGTCTGGTGTGCGCCGCCGAGAAAGGTATCCGGCGCGGAACCGACCCGCAGATTGCGCCCTCGCGCGGCATCGATCAGCTTCTTGCCTTCGGCGAAAACGATCCCGAGCGGCTTTTCCGAATAGACGTGCTTGCCCGCTTCGATTGCCCGCATGCCTACATCCACATGGGCTTTGGGAATGGTGAGGTTGAGGATGATTTCGATTTCAGGATCGACAAAGAGCGCATCCATGCTGACGGCTTTGACGTCGAACTCGGCAGCGCGCGCTTGCGCAGCCGCAGGGTTGAGATCGGCCACGGCTCTTATGTCGAGCACGGGAAATCCCGCTGCGGCCTTGAGATAGGCCGCCGAGATATTGCCGAGCCCGACGATACCAATACCAACTTTGCGCATTCTCTTCTCCCTGTGCTGCCGCAGCCCAGCGGGTGCCGCGGGCTTGTCGAAGTTGCCTCCGACATCCTCTTGCCTAGGTTTGCCACGACGCCTTCGCCGTCTTCAACGTCAATTCCGAGGCTGCCGGGATAATGTTGGTTAGAGATTGACATACGTACCTCAATCGAGGTTTTTTGCTGCCCATCTTCTCTGGCATTGGACCGAGATGTTGAATGTGCGTAACTCGCGGTGGGCTGCCGTCGTGAGCTGTCGGCTTTTGCTTGATCTACGCACGCCAATCTGATCATCTTCATGCTTCTAACGACGCCGGGAAACGGGCGGATGAGAGGATATTTCTGTGTCGCAAGACGACTTGCCGTCCGCCGGGCGCAGCAAGCGCGGCGTAAAGCCTTCCGGCAAGCCGACGCTCAAGACCATTGCTCAGATGACAGGACTTGCGGTCACCACCATTTCGCGCGCGCTCAATAATGCGCCCGAACTGGCCCAGGATACCCGTGACCGCGTGCAGCGGATTGCTGCCGAAATCGGTTATCTACCTGACCGCGCAGCGCTTCGTCTGAAGACTGGACGCACCAATGTGATCGCCCTGGTTCTCGAACCGGATGAGCAGATCTATGGCTTCGGCACCGCGCTCGTGACCGGGATCACCGAGGCCCTGCGGGACACGGCCTATCACCTCGTGATCACGCCCCTGTTTCGTAACGTACAACCGATCGAACCGGTCAAGCACATCGTGCGCAACCGCATGGCGGATGGCGTCATCTTTTCCAAGGCCGAGACCTTCGACGAGCGCATCCGCTTTCTGCTCGATAATGACTTTCCCTTTGTCAGTCACGGTCGCTCGCACTGGCCTGAGCCTCACCCTTTTGTCGATTTCGACAACGAGTCCTATGCATATGAGGCAACGCTGCGCCTTGCTGCGAAAGGCTGCCGCAAGGTCTCGATCGTTCTGCCCGATAGCGCGCTGACCTATACCGATCACCTCAAGTCCGGCATGCAACGCGCAGCACGCGAGGCCGGGATCGGCTTCGAGTTTGCTTCGGACGTCAATCTCGGTAGCCCGACCGATGCCATTCGAAACTACGTGATCAAGCGCGCGCGACGCCCAGATGCGCCCGATGGATATGTTTGTGCTTCAGAAGTTTCCGCGCTCGCTATCCTCGGCGGGCTCAGCGAGGCTGGCTTGAGCAACAAGGCGCATGTCTTGACCAAGCAGTCGACCTCGATGTTCATGCAATTCCAGCCCGATGCCGAAACAGTTCCGGAAGATTTCAGCGGTGCCGGGCGCATGTTGGGGCAAATCCTCTTGCGCCGTATCGCCGGTGAGTCTGAAGGCCTGCACCACATCGCCGTGCCGCGCTTTGCCTGGATCAAAGACCAGCAGTCCAGCCATCCTGCTGCTTGAGCCGTCTGTCGCATCGGCGGATTGGTTCCCTTACTGCATCATTTGTGGGAACTACGCTGCTACCCCGCGGTTCTGCGTACTGCCGCACCTGCGTCAATCCAAAAACCCGTTAGCGCCTTTGCAGTAATCCTGCCGTGCAGATTGCAGCTTGCGCAATCGGGCCAGCAAAATCCGGCTGTCTTACCTGGCGCGGCAGAAATCACCAAAGTGAATCGAACGCGCTCTTCTTGAGCTTGATTCAGAATCGAGCGTGAGTCTAAGGCGCGCGACTCTTGTCGTTTCACCTTCGACTCTGAATCTAAAGCACTTGTTTCATCTCGAGTAGGGCAAGTTAACAGCAAGCGTATACTAACCTGAGTCAGTAAATGGCTCCGAAGGTCTTGCTGCCGTAACCAACGGTTAAGTCATATATGGCAAATCTAGGGCAAGGCCGGATGGGAATACGGCCGCAAACATCGTCAGACGACTATTCGGACGGGTTCGCGAGCCCCCTGATTACTTCGTACCGTTTATCGGTTGTTAACTACCCAGGCCCGAGCGCATTATGACATTGCAGATCCTCTCTTCGACCCGGTCGTCGTCATGACCGGGCCCAGCACCTTCACGCTCTTTTTGTCCGGCGATGCGTCCGTCAAGGCAGCTGCCGATGTTCAGCAACGCTTCAAGACCGCGTTGGCCGAGCAAGCCGGCATAGCTCTCGATACGAGCGGCATCGTACAGGCCGACGTCACCACTATCCAGACGATCCTGGCGGCGCGCAGCAAGGCTGCGGCGCAGGGCAAGTCGTTCACGCTCGCCGGAGCACCGGGAGAAAAGCTGCAAGCGGTCCTCAAGGACGCCGGCTTTCTCGACCCTGCACAGCCTGAAGCAGGCTTTTGGACCCAATCTCAGTAACGCCAAGGGACGCGGCATGACCAAGACAATCCTGACAATCGACGACTCCGCTTCCATCCGCCAAATGGTTGCCATGACCCTTTCTTCAGCCGGCCTCGACGTCATCGAAGCGGTCAATGGCGAGGACGGCTACGAAAAAGCGACCACCAACACGGTTCATGCCGTCATCACCGACCTCAATATGCCGGTGCTCAACGGCATCGAATTCATTCGCAAGTATCGCCAGCATCCTTCGAGCAAGGGCATCCCGATCATCCTTCTGACCACCGAGTCCGACGAGGAACTCAAGCGCCAGGCCAAGGAAGCGGGCGCCACCGGCTGGATCGTCAAGCCCTTCAAGCAGGATCAACTGCTGGCCGTGATCAAGAAGGTCACAGGGGCATGAATATCTCCGACCCCACCGAAACCTTTCGCCAGGAGGCGCGCGAGCTGCTCGATCAGCTTGAAGCCGGGCTGCTCGATCTCGAGCAGGACCCCTCCAATTCCGATCTCATCAACTCCACCTTCCGGGCCCTCCATACAATCAAGGGGTCGGGCGCGATGTTTGGCTTCACGGCGGTGGCTGAATTCGTCCACGACTTCGAAACCGCCTTCGACCGGGTGCGCAAAGGCCAGAGCGAAGCGAATGCAGCCTTGATCGGGGTGGCGCTCGACGCCAAGGACCACATCACCCTGCTGATCGAGAACCCCGATGCCGATATCGCAGGAGGTGCGGAAATCCTTGTTGCGCTTCGCGCTATCGTGGATGGCGTGGGTGAGACCGGCACGGCCGCACCTGCCGTGCCTTCGGCCGCCGAAACGGCAGCGTCTTCTATTGCCGCGCCGGTGGGTTCAGCAGCCGTCAAAAACTGGCGCCTGACCTTCTATCTGCCATCCGATGCCCTCATCTACGGCACCAATCCGCTTCTGCTGCTTGAAGAACTCAAGCAGATCGGACCGGCAACCGTTCTCGCGCTGACCGATCGCATTCCCGACTTCGACATCTTCGACCCTGAAGTCAGCTATCTGGGTTGGCAAGTCGATATCGAGGCGGAAGACCCCACTGCCGCGATTGACGACGTGTTTCTGTTCCTGCGCGACAACATGGAACTCACTCTCGCTCCGCTGCCTCGGGAGCCCGCCGCTGCTGCCGGCCTTGTCATCGACCTTGCTGCGGACGATGCCATGCCCGAGGCTCCATTCGTGCCCGAGAGCGCCGCTCCCGTTGAAGCGCCCATTGTCAAGGTGGCGCCCAAGCGTACCAAGCCTGCGGAGAAGGCCGAGGAAAAGCCGGCGGCGACCTCCTTGCGCGTGCCTGCCGAACGGCTCGACGAGCTTATGGACCGGGTCGGCGAACTGGTGATTGCCCAGGCGCGCCTGAGCCAGATTGCGGCCAGTTCCAGCGACATTGCGCTCAAAACCATTGCCGAGGAACTCGAGCGCCTGTCTTCGGGCCTGCGAGACACGACGATGGGCATCCGCATGGTGCCGATCGGCACAATCTTCTCGCGCTTCCGGCGCCTTGTGCACGATCTGTCCACCGAGTTGGGCAAACAGATCGAGTTCATCACTACAGGCGAAGAAACCGAGCTGGACAAGACGGTCATCGAGCGCCTCGCCGATCCATTGGTGCACCTGATCCGCAATTCGGTCGATCATGGTCTCGAAAGCGCCGAAAAGCGCCTGGCTGCCGGCAAGGACGCCAAAGGGACGGTACGTCTCTCGGCGGTTTATTCGGGCGCCGAAGTCGCCATTTCGGTTATCGATGACGGTGCTGGTCTCAACCATGAGCGCATCCGCGCCAAGGCCGAAGAAAACGGCCTGATCCTGCCCGATGCCAAGCTCACCGAGCAGGAACTCAATCACCTGATCTTTGCGCCTGGTTTTTCGACTGCCAAGGAAGTGACGGCGCTGTCTGGCCGTGGCGTGGGTATGGACGTCGTCAAGCGCACGATCGATGGCCTGCGCGGCACGATCGATGTGACGACCACGCAAGGCGAGGGCTCGACCTTCACCCTGCGCCTGCCGCTGACCCTTGCCATCATCGATGGCATGCTGGTGCGCGTCGGCGATGGCCGCTACACGATCCCGCTCGCGGCGGTCGAAGAATGTGTCGAGCTCCCCGACGGCATTGAAGCTCACGCCAAGGGCCGCAACTTCCTCGATATCCGTGGCAGCCTCGTGCCTTATCTGCGCCTGCGCCAGGTGTTCGGGCTTAAGGGCGAGGGCGAGGCGCACCAGAAGGTGGTGATCGTTTCCTCGGGCGAAGGCCGTGTCGGGCTCGTGGTCGATCAGATCATCGGCAACAACCAGACCGTCATCAAGCAGCTCTCCAAGCTCCACTCGGGCATCAAGTCCTTTTCGGGCGCCACCATTCTCGGTGACGGTTCCGTAGCGCTGATCCTCGATACCGCGCATCTGGTGGCTTCAGGACAATCCTATGTCGAACGCAATGTGGGGAGGGCCGCATGAGCGCGACTGAAGCGTCCATGACCGCGCTGACCATCCGGCTCGAAGACGAACTCTTTGCCGTTGAAGCCAGCCGCGTCCGAGAAATCCTTGATCTCGTAGCCATCACCGAAGTCCCCAGCGCACCCGACTTTGTGGGCGGGCTGATCAATGTGCGCGGCCGCGTCGTGCCCCTTGCCGACCTGCGGGTGATGTTCGGCATGCACCGGCCCGAGCCCGATGAAGACACGCGCATCGTCGTGATGGAAGTCGACATCGATGGCGAACCCACCATTGCCGGCATTCTTGCCGACAAGGTCCACGACGTAACCGAAATCGAGTCCGCCTCGATCGAGGAAGCACCCAAGGTCGGCATGCGCTGGCGCCCCGAATTCGTCAAGGGCATCGGCAAGCGCAATGGCGGCTTCATCATCATTCCAGACATGGAACGGATTTTCGAAACTTCGGGCGGCAGAAGCGCGTCCGCGGCAAATTCAGAAGAAAGGCCTGCCTCGTGAGACTGACTATCAAAACCAAACTGGCGGCCGTGTTTACCACGGTTGTTGCCCTCTCGGGCGCCAGCATGTTCATGGCACTGGGCAATTTGGGATCGCTCAATGAAGAGATGAGCCGGATCGTCAATGGTCCAGTCAGCCGATCCACACAGGTGCTCAATCTCAAGAGTGACATGGTCACGATGGCCAATGACGCACGGCGCATGATCATCGACACCGATATGGAAACACTGCGCCAGGTGCGGTCCTCCATGGACGAACGCCTTGCCAGCATTACGGCAACCGCCCAAGGGCTGGTTGGTGCCTTCGGTGTTCCGCAATCGAATGCCGACATGCAGACGATCGTCGATACTCTGGGGGAATATCGCACGGCGCTGACACGTCTCCAGGACGAGACGATGAAGAACAGCGACCTCAACGCTTTTCAACTTTCAACGACGCGCGGCAGCGCGGCCGTGACCGCTGTCGAGACCTCGCTCGGCGCCTTGCGCGACACCGTTGCCAATCGCATGAGCTCGGGCGAGCTTTCCGGCGCTTCAGCCTATCAGGCCGCGAGCAATCTGCTGCTCTCGGCCAGCGATGTGTTCCGTCAGCACCGCAATGTTCTTCTCGCCTCGAGTGATCCGGCCAAGCAGGACGAATGGTATGCCGATTTCCAGAACGAGTCCGCGGCGCTCCAAAGTGAGCTTGAACAACTTCGGTCCTTCCTGGTCGGATCCGAACTGTCCCAGTTCAACCAGGTGCGCACCGACGTGTCGGAGATGGTCGAAGCAATGAATGCAGGCAATTCAATTGCCATGCAGCGCTCGAGCTATCATGCCAACAACATCAACACCAATGAGACCGCGCCCCGTCGCACACAGATCAGCGGCCTGATCGACAGCATCGTAGAGCGCAACAACCTCGTGCTCAGCGAATCCGTTGAATCCGCGAACGCGCTTTATGAACAAAGCCGCATGCTGCTGATCGGGATTCTGATCGCGTCGGTCGCCATCGCTGCCATCGCTGCCACATGGATCGTGGTGTCCATCTCGCGGGCCATGTCCGCCGCCGTTCGCCTTGCTGACGACGTTGCCAAGGGCGATCTCAATGCGACCGCAAACGTCAAGGGCGATGATGAAGTCGGTGACTTGATCAAGGCGCTCAACGCCATGACGGCCAAGCTTCGCGAAGTCGTCTCGGAAGTCACTGCAGCCACCCGCAACGTCGCTGCCGGTAGCCAGGAAATGTCGGCCACGGCCGAACAACTGAGCCAGGGCGCGACTGAGCAGGCTTCCTCCACCGAAGAAGCCTCGGCGTCGATGGAAGAGATGGCGGCGACCATCAAGCAGTCCGCCGACAATGCGTCGCAGACCGAAAAGATCGCGCGCCAGTCCGCTGCCGACGCCATCGCTTCGGGCGATGCGGTCAACAATGCCGTCTCGGCCATGCAAACCATCGCCGAAAAGATCATGGTCGTGCAAGAAATCGCCCGCCAGACCGATCTTCTGGCGCTGAACGCGGCTGTGGAAGCAGCCCGTGCCGGAGAACATGGCCGCGGCTTTGCCGTGGTCGCCTCCGAAGTGCGCAAACTTGCCGAAAGAAGTCAGGCCGCTGCGGCCGAGATATCGACCCTATCGGGTACGACGGTCAAGGCAGCCCAGTCTGCCGGGGAAATGCTGGGCAAGCTCGTGCCCGACATCCAGCGCACGGCAGAACTGGTCGAAGAAATCACGGCCGGAAGCCGTGAGCAGAATGCCGGTGCAGCCCAGATCAACACTGCTATCCAGCAGCTCGACAAGGTGACCCAGCAGAACACGTCGGCTGCCGAGGAAATGTCCTCGACTGCCGAGGAACTGGCAAGCCAGGCCGAACAGCTTCAGGCCGCCATCAGCTACTTCCGCCTCGATGCAACGGCGACAGCTGCTCTTGCGGTCCAGCCGCTCAAGAAGCCTGCCAAGCGCGACCTGCGCTCGGCCGTGATGGCCTCGGCTCCGCACATGAGCAGCGCCTCCGTTGCCCGGGCAAAGGCCAATTCCGGCGGCTTCGATCTCGACCTCGATGGCGGTTCTGACGACCTCGATGGCGAGTTTTCCCGCCGCGGCGCCGCCTGACCCAGGCGCCTGACACACACGGCGCGCCGCCAAGGCGACGCGCCAAGGGGAGTCGCACGTGGCCCCGGATCAGCGGCGGATCTCTCGCTCGGCCCCAGGAGAGGCTGACATTCCAAGGACTGGACTATGCGTATAACTATCAAGCTCAAATTGGCCGCCGCCTTTGGCTTGCTGATCGTGATGATGGCCGGAATTGCAGGCTACGGCATGATCAATCTCGGCAATTTCAACCAGCAGATCACTCAGATCATCGATGGACCGGTCGAACGGCTCAAGATGGCTCAGAAGATGAGCATCTCCATCTGGGAGGGCGTGGCCAGCCAAAGGGCTGTCCTGCAGGCCAATAACGCTTCCGAAATCCGCGGATATGTCGCCGAGATCCAGCAGTCGCGCACCAACTTCTGGGACTCACAAACTGCCGGTGCGGCAAGTGCATCTGCAGAAGACAAGGACATCTGGGAAGAAGCAGCCGAGGTGGGTAAGCGGTTCGACCAAACGGCAGATCGTCTCGTGAGCATGGTCGAGGCCGGCAACCATGCCGGAGCAATGCAGCTATCGGCCGGCGAAGCCCGGAACGTCACTCTTGAGATCGACGACGTCGTCGACCGGATCGTCAACCACTCCGAAGATCTGCTGGTCGAAGCCGACGAGAGCACCAACGAGCAATATGCCGCCACATCCCTGATGACCACCATCGTGTCAGCCTTCGCAGTTCTCTTGGCCATTGCCGCAGCCATCTGGATCGCAGTCGGCGTCAGCCGTGGCCTTGGCAGCATCCGGCGCGCCATCGACGCTGTTGCCATCGGTGACCTCGACCAGACCATCAAGGTCACCAGCAATGACGAAATCCGCGATGTCGTTGAAACCGTCAACAACATGACCGGCAATCTGCGCGGCACCGCCCAGATCGCCGATCAGATCGCCAATGGCGACCTGACCGTCGAACCCAAGCGCCTTTCCGATCAGGACACGCTGGGTATCGCCCTGGAGCGCATGGTGGAAAAGCTGCGCGACGTGATCGCTGACGCGATCTCTTCAGCCAACAACGTTTCGGCTGGGGCGCAAGAAATGTCGGCTACGGCCGAACAGCTGAGCCAGGGCGCGACTGAACAGGCCTCCTCGACCGAAGAAGCCTCGGCATCGATGGAAGAAATGGCGGCGACCATCAAGCAGTCGGCCGACAATGCCAGCCAAACCGAAAAGATCGCGCGCCAGTCCGCTGCCGACGCCATCGCTTCGGGCAAGGCGGTTTCGGACGCCGTCAGCGCCATGGAAACCATTGCCGACAAGATCATGGTGGTCCAGGAAATCGCCCGCCAGACCGATCTGCTTGCTCTCAACGCGGCTGTGGAAGCAGCCCGAGCCGGCGAACATGGCCGCGGCTTTGCCGTGGTGGCTTCCGAAGTGCGGAAGCTCGCTGAACGCAGCCAGGCCGCTGCCGCCGAGATTTCGACTCTTTCAGGTACAACGGTCAAGGCCGCTCAGTCTGCCGGTGAGATGCTGGGCAAGCTCGTGCCCGATATCCAGCGCACGGCGGAACTGGTCGAGGAAATCTCGGCCGGCAGCCGCGAACAGAATGCCGGTGCGGCCCAGATCAACACCGCGATCCAGCAGCTCGACAAGGTGACCCAGCAGAACACCTCGGCCGCCGAGGAAATGTCGGCGACCGCCGAAGAGCTGGCGAGCCAGTCCGAACAGCTCCAATCAGCCATCAGCTACTTCCGCCTGTCCAGCAATGCGACCGCCGCGCTCGCCGGCAAGCCGAAGGCAGCCAATCGCGACATCAAGACTGCCGTCCTTGCCGTTTCGCCGCACATGAACAAGGCAGCCCAGCGGCCCAAGGCGAATTCGGGTGGTTTCGATCTGTCGCTCGATGGCGGCTCGGACGAGATGGACGACAGCTTCACCCGCATCTCGGCATAGCAAGGGGGTAATATGTCCGATCATAATCAATATGTGACCCTGGGGGTGGCAGAGGACATCTATGCCGCTCCCGTCAGCAAGGTTCAGGAAATCCTCGACATGCGCCCCATTTCGCGCCTGCCGCGGGCGCCGGACAACTTCCTGGGGATCATTGACGTGCGCGGACAGGGCGTGCCGGTGCTCGATCTGCGGCTGACCCTGGGCATGGAGCCCCTCGCCGACACGGAGACAACCCGTATCGTGGTCCTCTGCGTTCAAGGCGCTGACGCTCCGGTGACGCTTGGACTGAGGGCAGATCGAGTGTTCGAGGTCACCGTGCTCGACAGCGACACGCTCGATCCGCCGCCCGATGTCAATGCACGCTGGCGGGATCACTGCATCCTCGGCATCGGCCGGCGCAACGGCAATTTCGTGACGGTGCTCGACCTCGACAAGCTCCTGGGCGAGGGGGCTCGAACCCTCTCGGCTGCGTAACAATGATACTGGCCCGTCGCAGTCCTGCGCGGGCCTTCTCCCGGAGAGACCAGAGTGGCTCTAGCAATGCGTGCCCTCCAGATCGAAGACGATGGCGAGGATCATCTCAGCCATGCCGACTTCGCCAAGATCGCGACCTTGATCGGCAATGAGGCAGGCATCCGCCTGCCCCCTGCCAAGCGCCTGATGGTGGAAGGCAGGTTGCGCCGCCGCCTGCGTGCGCTGCAGCTGACCAGCTTTGATAGCTATTGCGACTATGTGTTTCGCAAAGACGGGCTCAAGCAGGAACTGCCCTATCTGATCAACGTGGTCACGACCAACAAGACCGATTTCTTTCGCGAGCCCGAGCATTTCGAGCTCATGCGCGCGAAGATGGTGCCCGAACTGCTCCAAGGGCGCGCCGGCGAGCGCAATCCACTGCTCAAGGTCTGGAGCGCTGCCTCCTCGACGGGCGCCGAGGCCTATACCTGCGCCATGGTGCTCGCCGACATGGTCAAGGAAGGCGGCGGGTTCCGCTTTTCCATCCTTGGCACCGACATCTCCACCGATGTTCTGGCGCAGGGCGTTCGCGCGGTTTATCCGGCTGACCAGATCGTGCCTGTGCCCCAATCCATGCAGGCCAAATATCTGATGTGGGCGCGCAAGGCGGGTGTGCGTCCCGATACGCGGATCGTCCCTGAACTGCGGCGCCTGGTGCAGTTTCACCGGCTTAACCTGATGGACGAAAAATACCCCTTCGATCGGGATGTCGACATCATCCTCCTGCGCAATGTGCTGATCTATTTCGACAAGGCGGACCAGGCCAAGGTGATCAACCGGCTCGTGGGGCATCTTCGTCCGGGCGGTTATCTACTTCTTGGTCATTCCGAGTCCATGATCGGTACATCGATACCCGTGCGGCAGGTCGCGCCTGCCGTGTTCCAGCGAGTGTGAGCGCGAAAACATGAACAAGATCCGCGTCCTGATCGTGGATGATAGCGCCTCGGTGCGAACGACCCTGAGCGAGATTATCGCCGCCGATCCAGACCTTGAGGTCATGGCGACGGCTGCCGACCCCTATGTAGCGGTCGAGAAAATCCGCCAGGAAGTCCCCGACGTCATCTTCCTCGATGTGGAAATGCCGCGCATGGACGGTCTGACCTTTCTTCGCAAGATCATGGCGCAGCGCCCCATACCGGTTGTCATCTGCTCGGGCGTTGCCCAGGCCGGCTCCGACACGTTGATGCAGTGCCTTGAAGCGGGTGCGGTGGACGTGGTCACCAAGCCACGCGTCGATACCGCCCAGTTCCTGCAAGAATCGCGAATGCGCATCTGTGATGCTGCCAAGGCTGCAGCTCATGCCAAGCTCAGGGGGCTCAAAAAGGCTGCGCCCGAGCTCAGGGTCGAAGCCAAGCTCAATGCCGATGCGATCATCCCGCCCATCTCGGACGCGCGCCGCGACAGCTTGATCGCGCGCATGCCTGTGACAGAACCCATCGTGTCGATCGGAGCATCGACCGGTGGCACCGAAGCCCTGCGCGAGGTGCTCGAGGAACTGCCGGCCAACAGTCCAGCGATCCTGATCGTCCAGCATATGCCCGAAAAATTCACCGGGGCCTTCGCCCGCCGCCTCGACGCGTCATGCGCCATCGGCGTCAAGGAAGCGCAAGACGGAGACCTGGTGCTTGCCGGCCGTGCGCTGATCGCTCCAGGCAATGTGCACATGCAACTGGTGCGCAATGGCTCGCGCTATTCGGTCAAGATTGTCGAAGGTCCGCACGTTTCGCGTCATCGGCCTTCCGTTGACGTCCTTTTCCGCTCGACCGCGCAAGCGGCGGGTCGCAATGCCCTTGGCATGCTCTTGACGGGCATGGGCGACGATGGCGCCCGCGGTCTCCTCGAAATGCGCCAGATGGGCAGCCCGACTGTGGCTCAGGACGAGGAAAGTTCAGTCGTCTTCGGCATGCCCAAGGAAGCCATCCAGCGCGGGGCTGCCGCGCGGGTTCTGCCGCTATCGCGCATGGCCAACGAAATCACCGCATTTGGCCGCAACGCACCCAAACCGACAGGAGGCCAGTCATGACCCCCATGCCGCAAGCCAGCAGTGTTTCAGCGCTCGCCGAGGCTCTTTCGCGGCCACGCGAGGAGATCGAAGCCGCTTTCGTCGAAGTCGGCACGCGCCTTTCCGAAGGTGCAGCCATGCTCAATCGGCTCACCAAGCTCTTTGAAGCCTTGCCGGCAGCCCTCCAGGGTGACGAGGTAATCGAAGCGAGCGCCCAGCTTCGCGCCGTCGCCAGCAAGGCGCGGGACCTGACGCAAGACTTCGCCAAGGAAAAAGCTGACCTCGAACGCTTGACCCAGGTCGTTGCCGCTGCCAACAGCCCGATTGGCGAGCTTCGCCGGGCAGTGAAGATGATGGGCATTGTCTCGGTCAATGCCCGCGTCACGGCGGCCGGTATCGTCGGGGACAACGAAGATTTCGAGGTCTTTACCACCGACATCGCCACGCTTTCGGACTCGGCACGCACCACGATTCACGAGTTCAGCCAGGTCTATCGCCAGCTGACCACGGAGGTCGAGCAGGCGGCGAGCCAGCGCGCGCGGTTTGATGCAGCTCACGCGCACACCCTGTCCGAACTTGCCGAACAGCTGGATCAGACGCTTTGCGCCCTTGATGCACAACGCCAATCCGCGGTGGAGGGGAGCGCTGAAACCGGCCGGGTGTCGCGGGGTATCGTCGGCCGGATCGGCAGCGCTGTCATGGCGCTTCAGGTTGGCGACTCCACCCGCCAGCGGCTCGAACATGTGGAGTCAGGGCTTGCCTGCCTTGCCGACATAATAGCGGACAATGAGGCCTTCGACGATGACAGCAGGCGCCAATCCGTCGCGGCCCTGAGCGTGCTTGAGCAAACCCAGTTGCGCGAAACCGCCCTTGAATTTGCCGAGGAAGTCGGCGAGGCGGAAACCGCTCTTGCCGCGCTCGCCAGCGATGCCGGCACGATCATGTCGCGCAGCCGCGACCTTTATGGCGCCGGCAAAGACGCGTCGGCCCTCACCGTACTCAGCGCCCAGTTGCGTACAGCCACCGAAATCCTTCGTGATTGCGAAATCGAGCGCGGCAAGCTCGAGGCGGTGGCATCGGCCGTGCAACAGACGGTTTCGGTCCTTCTCGGACACGTGGCTGCGGTTCAGGACATCGAAGCCAATATGCGGCTCGTCAGCCTCAATGCGGCGGTACGCTGCGCCCAGCTCGGCCCGCGCGGCGCTTCGCTCACCGTCATCGCATCGCAGCTGCGCGAACTGACGACCGAAACGGTGGTCGCCGCCGAGGCAGCCATGGGGCAGCTCGATGAAGCCTCGGCGCTGGCGGGAGCCTTTGGTGCAGCTGCTGGCGGCGACAATGCGGGGCAGATCGGCCGGCTCGAACAGCAGGCCAATCACGCCATGTCGCTTCTCTCAGGGTTGGACGAGCGCCTTGCGGGCGCCATGCAGAGCCTGAACAGCGATGGTCCTAAGGTCATCAAGCTGCTCGCCGCAGCCGCGGGCAGCATCGATGGGCAGGTGCGGCTGAGCGAGAGCATGGAAGATATCGCCATGCAGATCACGGCGCTTTCGAACGATTCCGTGCCGGCGACGCCGCCTGCAGCGCTGACCACGGTCCTCGAACGCTTGCGCAAAAGCTACACGATGGAAGCGGAACGGAAGATCCATGCCGCTCTCTTCGGAGGCGCCGCGCAAGCAGCAGCCGAAGCAGTCGATGACAGCGACGACTTCGATCTTGCCGACATGATGTTCTAGCCAAGGGCCCGCCATTACGGCGGGCCTTTGTGTCAGTAGGTGAAGGCGGCGCTGACCTGCCCCCAGTCCCCAATCTGTGCTGTCACCGACACGGCGTCTTCGAGCGGTACGGCGATGCGGGCGCCGGTGATGATGACCTGGCCCGCCTTCAGGCCCATGCCGCGTCGCTCCGCCACCGGTGCAAGCCATTTGACTGCCGCCAGGATATCGGCCCATGAGGCGCCGGTCTCGACCTCCTTGATCGTCCGGTCTCCATAGCGGAGCACGATCGGCAAATGCGCTGCCGTTGCGGCGACCGAGCGATCCATGGCCGCCCCCACGATCACCGCCCCGTTGCTCTGGAGATCTCCCAGCTGCAGATTGCGTGGCATAGCACTGCGATCAACAAAAGGATTGCCGACCATTTCGAGCGCGGGATGAATGCTGGCGATGGCCGCTTCGATGTGTGCCTCGTCCGCTGATGCTTCGATATCCGCTCCAAGCTTGAGCGCCAGTTCGACCTCGGTGATGATGAGGCGGTGGCACTTGGCATCAAGCGTCGCGCCATCTTCGAAATATCGGTTGGCGGGGATGGGCGAACAGGGAGGCTCGGCGCCGAGTCCCGCCCCGATTTTCCAACCGCCGGCAGGCCCGATCCCTGCCATGATCCGATCCTGCAAGGCGTGGATCGCGGGGATATCGGCGGGCACGTCGTGCTCGGCAACTGGACCGACGAGAGGGCCGCCATCGTGCGCGGCGATAAGGGCTTGGGCGATGTCGTGATCAGGTTGAGTCATGGGTCCTGCTGGTCGGCTCGAGGAGTGGTTTCGATGAGGCGGATGCCCGATTCGGCGCAAAGCTGCCGGATCGAAGCGTGGGGACAATTGTCCGTGATGAATGTATGGGCTTGCGAAAGATGCCCGATGCGCACCGGGGCTGTGCGCGTGAACTTGCTGGAATCGGACACAAGGATGACATGGCGCGCATTGGCCAGAATGGCCTGGGCCACCTTGACTTCGCGGAAATCGAAATCGAGCAATCCCCCATCTGCATCGATCGCCGACACCCCAATGACGGCGAAGTCGACCTTGAACTGACGGATGAAGTCGACGGCTGCCTCTCCAACGATCCCGCCATCCGAAGGGCGCACGACACCTCCGGCGATTACCACTTCCATGCTCGGAGCAAGGCGCAGGCGATTGGCGACATTGATGTTGTTGGTGATCACCATCAAACCGCGATGATCTGCCAACGCCTGGCTCACGGCTTCCGTTGTCGTCCCGATATTGATGAACAAGGACGCGTTGTCGGGAATAAGCGCAGCGGCCGCCCGTCCGATGGCGTGCTTCTCAAGGATGGCGATCTGGCGCCTGGCTTCATATTCGACATTCTCGACACCCGATGGATGGATTGCCCCGCCATGGGTTCGGCGCAGGGCGCCGCGATCGCAAAGAAGGTTGAGATCCTTGCGCACCGTTTGCGGTGTCACGCCGAACGCATCCACCAACTGCTCGACCGTAACCCCGCCCTTCTTCCGGGCGAGTTCGACGATCTGAGCCTGTCGCATCGAAGGGTTCATCTGGGTGCCGCTTTCGCTTGCTGAGTAAACGAAAGCGGCTCGCCCGGGAAGAGCCGAGATCTGAGATCAGCGTGTGGCGCTGATCTAGATCAGCGTCTGGCGCGCGCCGACCATCTGACCTCGGGCGAAAAAGAAAAGTCCTTGTCGAATGGAAATGAGGGACGGGGCGTATGTTCGCGCACCGTGCGCTCGACGAACTGATCCACGACACCGGGCGAAAGGGCCATGATGCCAGGATTGGCGATCGGCCCGAGCTCGGGGGAAAGATACCCTGACTTGACCACGACGACACGGGCAGCATGGGGCTCAAGCCCGAGCCGCTTGAAGTCGGCAATGGCGTGGAAAGGTCGCCGGCGTGCGGTCAGCACAAGATCAATACCACCGATCCTCACCACGGCCTCGCGCAAAGTCGGATCGTCGACAGGCAAGAGCATGCACACCCTTACCTCGGTTTGGACCGGCGTCGAAGATGGGTCAAGGCTAGCGCCGATCGCGAGGAGGACACTGGCCCCTTCGCCTGCAGCATAGGCTTTGTCTGTTGCAGCCCTGTCGGCAATGCCGGCAAAAATCACGCCCTGGGCATCGCGAGCCATGAGTTCGGCCAGAACTTCGGCCCGGTCGCCAACGCCACCACCTGTGGGATTGTCCCCGGATTCGGCGAGCACCACGGGATGCGTTTGGCTCGCAAGTGACCGCTCGACACACGCGCCGATCGATCCGGTTTCCATGCCAAAGGTGAACTGCTCGCGAATATCCCAATAGCTCTGCGCCAGCGCCGATGCAGCCTCGGCCAAGGCCACTTCGTCCGTACCCGTCACGATGGCGCAGGCAGTGGCCCGTGGCTCGTCGGCCCAGACATAGCCGACCTGGAAAGACGCATCCCAAATCCCGGTCGGCTCCTCGATGGCGTGGAGCCCTGCATAAAAGCTGCGCGCCGGCTCATCCTGCGTCGATGTGCGCTCGCCCGGCAACAGAACCGGCACCGGCGCCCAAGCAAGTTTTGGGCGCTCGCCGCTTCCAAGCGCACGCACCAGCATTGTCACCGCTCTTCGCATGGTATCGGGCACATCGATATGGGGCGCGGTGCGATAGGTCGAGAAGATGTCGAGCGCGTCGATAATCCTTTGGCTGACGTTGCCATGAAGATCGTAGCTCGCGGCAATCAGCACATCAGGCCCGACATGCTCGCGCACGGCCGCGATGAAATCGCCTTCGGCATCGAAGAGCCCATCGACGAACATGGCGCCGTGCATGGCGAGGTAAACACCATCGAGCGGCATGGCTTCGCCTATGCCGGCAAGGATTTGGCTTTTCCACTTCTCGTAGAGCGCACGCTCCACCGGTCCTCCGGCAATCGCGCGGGCATGAAGGATCGTGACGAACTCGGCGGGAAAGTGGGTCAGGAAATCGAAATACTGATCCCGCAGCATGGCCTGACCGCGCAACACGCGAAAGTCGGCCTCGCGCGCAAGAACGGGATTATAGGTGCTGCATTCGGTATGCAGCCCAGCAACGGCAATGCGCATCTGGACACTCCTTGAACTCGGGGCGGAGTCGTTCCTCCGGAAAAGCAATGGTTGGTCAGGCGGGCTCGCCCATCGGATAGGGCAGGTATCCGAGAAAGCCGGTCAGCTTCCAACGTCCCTCGACCTTTCGGCAGAAGTAGAGCGTCTGCCAATTGAGCCGGTCGACGCCGCCATCGCGCAGCATGATCGTGCCGTCGAATTTCTTGTGCGCAATCGCCCGGTCGCCGGTGATCTCGATCTGTGTCAGGCTGGTCGCCCGGTGAATGCCGGCTTCAACATCTTCGGCATAGTCGAGCTTCTGACCCTCTCGAGCCTGTCGCAGCCATTCGTCACGGTAATGGGTAAGGGTGGGATAGCTGATGGTCCAGCCGTCGGGATTGTCGCCACGATTGCCGTTGATCCCCATGAAGTCAGCGGCGACGAAATCGTCTTCAACCATGGACCAATCTGCTGCCACATAGGCGGCGATATCGCGCGGCACCAGCATGGTCCAGATTGCGGAGCGGTCCGGGTCGTCGGGGAAGGGATCAGCCGATAAGGTCATGCAGCGCTCATGCTGTTTCAGATTTTCATAGAGGTCAGTTCACGCAACCTGTTCAGCAAAGGCCACATGGATACCAATCGGTCTATGGTGCTTTCGCCAGATGGATCTGTCCAGCGGAAAAGTGTCATCAAATCTGTTGGGAAAGCCCAGAAACGAGGCGGTGCGGCGCAAAAAACGGCAGCCTTGAGGCGTGGTCTAGATTGGTATTGTAATGGCCGTGAATCTGTGTTGACATGATGTCAGAAACACGCCTAGTCTTGAAAACCGTTTACAAAATAAACGACCGGTCCGGAAGAGATTGGCGTGCAAAGGTGCAGGGAATATGAGGGTTGGCATTGTAGGTCTCGGCTATCGGCTGGCTTATCTGGCACGCGTCTTCTCTGCGGCGCGGAGCGATTTCTCGATTGTCGGCTACGTCGATCCCGAACCTGCTGGCCTGCCCTATGTCGCTGAGCATGGCATTGCGGTTGGTTCCTCTTATGAGAGCCTTGAGGCAATGATCGATGGGGGTGAACTCGACCTGTTGATGGTCGGTTCGCCCAATCACCTGCACCTTGACCATATCCGCATTGGGCTGGAGCGCGGCTTGAAGATCTTTGCCGAAAAACCTGTCGTCACCTCGATCGAGGATACGATGGCCCTTGCCGAGTTGATCGGGCGATACGGGTCGGACGAGGTCATGGTCGGTCTCGTCCTGCGCTATGCTCCGCTCTATGTCGACTTGCGCAAGGCGCAGGCCGAGGGCCGGATCGGCGACATCGCATCGATCGAAGCGTCAGAAACCATCCCGCCTTATCACGGCGCCTTCTTCATGCGCGATTGGCGGCGGTATGAAAAATATGCCGGCAGCTTCATGCTCGAAAAATGCTGCCACGACCTCGATCTTTATAACGGCGTCATGGGGTGTCGCCCCCGCTATGTCGCAAGCTTTGGCGGGCGCCGCAGCTTCGTGCCGGATAATGCGCCGCAAGGAGCGGGTGCCAACGACCTCGAGGTCTACCATCGCAAACCTTCCGGCTGGGAGGGCTCGGACAAGGTCTTTGACAGCGACGGCGACATCATCGATTTCCAGACCGCGCTGGTGCAATACGAGAACGGCGCGGCGCTGACCTTTCACACCAATCTCAACGTGCCCGACGATTTCCGCCGGTTTGCGGTGATAGGCGCGAAGGGCATGGCCGAGGGTGATTTCGTCCGCAACTATTTCAAGCTCACCGACAGCCGGACGTCCGAGCGAGTCGAGGACAAGACTTATAAGGGCACCGACCTGTCGGTGCATTACGGCGCCGACGAGCAGATGGCGGCCGACATCCTCAAGCATATGCTCGAGGGGACACCCCTGCCGGTATCGGTGGTCGATGCGCTCGAGGCGGGGCTTTTGGCGCTTTCCATGGACGAAGCGATGGCGAGCCGAACCGTTGTCGACATGACCCCCATTTGGCAGCGCTTCGATGCTGCCCTGGGTCGCAGCTAGAAGGGGCGGGCGATGACCAGCACAAGAGGCGCCACACTTTTTGCTCTGGCTCTGCTGGCCCCGGCCCTGATCTACATTCTCTCGATCGTCGCCTATCCCCTGGTCGACACGGTCATTCTCTCCTTCACCAATGCCGCCCTGCGCCCAGACTATGATTTTGTCGGCTGGGCGAACTATCAGCGCATTTTCGGGGCCGGCAACTTCACCGAAGTCATCATCCGCACCTTCATCTGGACCTTCTTTTCGGTGTCCATCAAGATGATCATCGGCATGGCCGGGGCGGTGCTGCTCAATGCCGCCATTCCCGGACAAGCCGTTTTCCGCATCCTGACCATGCCGCCTTGGATCGTGCCGATGGCCATCGGCATCTTCATGTGGGGCTGGATGTATAACGGCCAGTTCGGCATGATTTCCGGGCTCTTGCAGAATTTTGGCATTCTGAGCCGGCCCTTCCCATTCCTTGCCTATGGCAACAGCGCCTTCTGGGCGACGATTGTCACCGATGTGTGGATCGGCGTGCCCATGGTGACCATCTATTTCCTGGCCTCCATGCAATCGATCCCGCGCGATCTCTATGAGGCGGCCTGGACCGATGGGGCAGGGCGGTTCTATCGCTTCCGCCGCATCACCCTGCCACTCATGGTGCCGGCCATCCTGACCATGAGCCTGCTCTCGCTCATTTCGACCTTCAATTCCTTCGATATCATCTGGATCCTGACCCAAGGCGGGCCGTCCAACCAGACCACGACGATGATCATCGATACCTACAAGACCGCCATCGGCTCCTATCGCTATGGCGAGGGCGCCGCGCGGGCAGTGGTCATCTGCATTTTCGTCTCGTTGTTCTGCATCGTCTATTTCCGGGCCGTGCGCCGGCTTCAGCAGGGAGAAGCCAAATGAGCGACGTCGCCCGCACCACAGAGATCGCTGCCGTAGATAGTCCTTCATCCGTCAAGCCGAGGCGAAAAGCGCGATCCTCGAAGCCGATGATCGAGCGGTATCGCTGGTACGAAATCCTGGGCCTTTATGCCGGTATTGCGCTGTTTCTGTTCTTTGTGCTTGCGCCCTTTATCGAAGGGTTCCTGGTGTCGCTCAAGCCGCTGAGCCAGCTCTTTTCGACACCTTACAGCTTCATTCCCCGCAACGGCTCGTTCGACGCCTATTTTACCATGTGGAGTACGGTTGAAGGGCTTGGCCGCTATATCTTCAATTCACTCTTTATCTCCGCCGTCGTCACTTTGGCGGTGATCGTCATCGTCGTCCCCGCTGCCTATGCCTTTGCCCGTTTCAGCTTTGCCGGGGCCGGGGCCATGCTGGGCGGGTTTCTGGCGGTCAACATGTTCTCGGGCGCGGTGCTGCTGATCCCGCTTTATCGGCTGCTGCGTTCGTTCGGCCTGCTCAATTCCTATTGGGCCATGATCGTGCCCGGCATCGCCTTTCTCATTCCTTCCTCCATCTGGCTCTTGCGCACCTATATGCTGCGTATCCCGCGCGAACTCGATGAGGCGGCCTGGGTCGATGGCGCATCGCGCCTTTACACCCTGCGCCGGATCATTCTGCCGCTCGCCATGCCGGGCATTGTCGTCGTCGCCATCATGACCTTTATCGGGGCTTACGCGCAGCAGTTCATTTTTGCCCTGACCTTCAATTCGCGACAGGAATTCATGCCGTTGCCGGTGGGGCTGTTCGCTTTTTTCGGCCGCCAGGAAGTGCTTTGGAACGAGCTGATGGCCGCTTCTTTCGCCGGCATCCTGCCGGTGATGGTCGTTATCGTGTTCCTGCAGCGCTACCTGGTCGCAGGTCTTACTGCTGGGGCCATCAAGCAATAGGGAGCGCGGCCCCTCAAGCCTCGCGAAACAAGGGAGACTAAGACGTGACAACCAAATCCAAGTTCCTGCTCGCCTCCTTGGCGGCGCTGGCCGGCACGACCGGTCTTGCCACCGCCGCCTATGCCGAGCCAATCAGCTTCATCCTTTGCGGCGACGAGATCTTCCCGTCTCAGCAGCGCGCGATTGACGACTGGGGTACGGCCAATCCCGATAACCCAATCGAAGTCCAGCTGGTCGGCTGGGCCCAGTGCCAGGATCGCGCTACCCAGCTGGCGATTGCCGGTGATCCGGTGGGTCTTGCCTATGTCGGCTCGCGTACGGTCAAGCAATATGCCCTCAATGACCTCATCGTTGAAGTGCCGATGAGCGAGGAGGAGCGCGCGGCCTACTATAACTACGTTCCCGAGACGGTGACCTTCCAGGGCACGCAGTGGGGCGTGCCGGTCGCCTTCTCGACCAAGGCGCTCTATTGGAACAAGGACCTTTTCGAGGCAGCCGGGCTGGACCCCGATGTGGCGCCCACCACCTGGGAAGAAAAGATCGCTTTCGCCAAGCAGATCACTGAAAACACCGATGCTGCCGGCTATGGCGTGGTCGCCAAGACCATGGACAACACCATGCACCAGTTCCTGCACTGGGTGTATTCCAACAACGGCATGATCATCGACGAGAACGACAATATCGTCATGGATAGCCCCGAAGTGCTCGAAGCGCTGACCGCACTGCGCGATATCGTGCCCTATGGCGAAGAAGGCCCGACGGCTTACGAACAGAACGAAGTGCGCGCCATCTGGCTCGACGGTGGCGTTGCCATGATCGAGGCCATGGCCAGCGCCGGCGTGCGCGCCGATGAAGCCGGCATGAACTGGGGCGTCGCTCCGCTTCCGCAGGGCCCGAGCGCCCAGGGCCAGGGCACGCTCCTGATCACCGACTCCCTCGTCGTGTTCAAGGGCACGGGTTATGAGGACAAGGCCATCGAATTTGCCAAGTTCCTCACTCAGCCCGAATATCAGTGGCCCTATGAGCAGGAAAACGGGCTGACCCCGCTTCGTCCATCCCCCGAAGTCGAAACCTTTGTTTCGGAAAATCCGGAATGGGCGCCGCTGATCGATTCCATCGAATTCGGTGGTCCTGAGCCGCTCTTTACCGACTATCTGGGCTTCCAGAACGTCATGATCGAAATGGTCCAGTCCGTTGTCACAGGGGCTGCCGAGCCTGCAGACGCCCTGACCCGGGCGGCTGGCGAACTCGAGCAGTACAAGTAAGTCTCTCAAGACCATTTGCCGTCGCCCGAGCCCTTGGGCGGCGGCTTTCCCCGAATGCATCGCCCGGAGACGCGCACCATGTCGCAACTGAGCCTCAAGCGCCTCGAAAAGAGCTTCAACGAAGCGCGTATCATCAAGGGCATCGACCTCGATGTTTCCGAGGGCGAGTTCGTGGTTTTCGTCGGCCCTTCGGGCTGTGGCAAGTCGACCCTTTTGCGCATGATTGCCGGGCTCGAAGAGGTGAGCGAGGGCGAAATCGAGATCGGCGGCAAGGTCGTCAACGATCTGCCCCCGGTTCAGCGCGGCATTGCCATGGTATTCCAGTCCTATGCGCTCTACCCGCATATGACGGTTTACGAGAATATCGCCTTTCCCCTACGCGTCGAGAAGCTGGGGCAGGCCGAAGTCGACAAGCGCGTGGGCGCTGCCGCCAAGGTGCTGCAGCTTGAAAGCCGTTTGCAGCATCGCCCCGGCCAGCTTTCCGGCGGCCAGCGCCAGCGCGTTGCCATCGGCCGCGCCATCGTGCGCCAACCCAAAATCTTCCTGTTCGACGAGCCGCTGTCCAATCTCGACGCTGCGCTCCGCTCGGAAATGCGTATCGAACTGATGGAACTCCACAAGCGGCTGGGCTCCACCATGATCTATGTGACCCACGACCAGATCGAAGCCATGACCATGGCCGACAAGATCGTGGTGCTCAACGCCGGCGAGATCGCTCAGGTGGGCTCGCCGCTCGAGCTCTATCACAAGCCGGACAATCTCTTTGTCGCCGGTTTTATCGGCAGCCCGAAGATGAACTTCATCAATGGCAAGGTGCGCAGCGCCGACGGGGCGACGGTGACTGTCGATCTCGGCGCCTTGGGCACGCTCGCCCTGCCGCGGGCCAGCACCGCTGTCGCGGGTCAGGATGTCACGATCGGCATTCGCCCCGAACATATGCGGCTCGATGGCGGCGAGTTCAGTCTCGAGATCACCCCGACCATAGTCGAGCATCTGGGCATTCACACCATTGCCTACGCCATCCTGCCGGGTGGGGAGAACTTCATCGGTCTCTTTGAAGGCAATCCGACCATCGAGGATGCCAAGCCGCTCCGCATCGGCTTCAGCATCGCCGATGCGCACCTCTTCGATGCCAAGGGCCTGGCCGTTTAGTGATCCGCCGCGGGGAGGCCGCCCAATGCTCGATATCGTCGGCCTCTTGCAGACCGAAAAGAGCGGCTTTACCCGGTCCGAAAGGGCGCTGACGGACATTGTTCTGGCTGACGTCGATTCCGTTCTCAAGATGAGCATCGTCGATCTGGCGGGCGAAGCCAGCGTTTCCCCGCCCACGGTAACGCGGTTTTGCCGGCGACTGGGTTGCGATTCCTATGCCGATTTCAAGGTGCGGCTCGCCCAGTCGCGCTTTGTCGGGCAGCGCTATGTTTCGCCAGCCGTAGGCCCCTCTTCGGTACACGAGATCGCCCAGAGCGTCGTCAACGGCATTCAGTCGGTCATCTACGAAACTTTCGAGCAGCTTGATTTCGACGCCGTCGAGCGGGCGGCTGCGAGCATTGCCAGCTCAAGCTTCGTGCTGTCCTTCGGCTCGGGCGGAGCCTCCTCGATGATGGCCGGCGAGATCGAAACCCGTCTCTTCCGCCTCGGCCTCAAGGTCGCTTCGAGCGAGGATCATCAGTTGCAACTGATGCGTGTCGCGGCCGCTCCTGCCGGCACCGTGATCGTGGCGTTCTCGCTCTCGGGCAATAATGCACAATTGGCCAAGACCCTGGCGGTGGCGGGGGAATATGGGCTGACGCGGATCGTTGCGACGCGTTCGGCCTCGATGGTCTCGGCAGAGGCGGACATTCTCCTGCCCGTCAACTGGCACGAGAATGCCGATATCTTGCGGCCGACCCCGGGTCGCTATGCCTTTCTGGCAACGATCGACGTCTTGGCCCAGACCGTGGCGACAAGGCTCGGGCCACAGGCGGTTGCGAGCATGCGCCGGATCAAGCACCAGCTTGTCGTCGATCGCGATGGCGACGATGGGCAGCCGCTGGGGGACTAGTGATGGCATACCCAATCTTTTCGAGCCCATCATCACCCGGCTTACTCGGGTGATGCAAGCACCCTCTCCGTAAGCGCTGATCGATGGATTGCCCGGACAAGCCGGGCAATGACGGAGATCGAGATATCTATCAGGCCCAATTTATAGGTTTTCCCATGACCGCCAGTTTTTCCCTCGTCACGACCTGGACGCCCGCGACTGACCACGAGCCGCTTGGCTATGGACTGGAACTGACCAATATCGGGGACGAGCCGGTCAGCGGTTTCCAGCTCGGTTTTTCAGGTCCCGCCAGGGTCGATCCGCATGCGACGCTGGAGAATGGCAAACTCGTCAAGCGGCTCTCCAATCATACGCTGGTGGCTCCACCCGATGGCTTCGTGCTGCAGCCGGGGGATACCTGGACGGCCACGGCCCGCGGTCTCTCCTATGGCTTGAGACATTGGAGCGATGGGGCAAATTCGGCCTATGTCGTTCTTGCGGATGGGCAGGTCGTCACCATTCCGACCAAGCCGACACAAGGCAAGGGCCATAACTCACCGCTCCTCAAAGGCGCGGCAAAATTTCCTGTGCCCACCAAAGCGCCCGTCGCCCACTCGATCATCCCCTGGCCTAAATCGGTAGCGACAACGGGTGGACGGATCGCTCCGGCGGGGCTCGACCTCCAGCCGCAAGGAGAAGCGGCCAATCGCGCTGCGGCGGCCTTTGCGGGCCTCGTCCACGATCTCTTTCCCGTGGAGGCGCTGGTGCGGCCTGCTTCGGAAGCGGGCATGCCGGTCCATGTGACGGAAAAGGTCGGGCTGGGCGCCGAAGCCTATGAACTGAGCTTTGGAGAAAACAGCGCAACCGTTGCTGCCAGCACCCGGCAAGGAATGCTCTATGGTCTTGTAACCATAGGTCAAATTCTACGCGGGGCCCGGCAGTATCCGCATGTGTTCACCTTTCCCACGGGCGGCACGATCACCGACAAGCCCGGCTTCGGCTTCCGTGGGTGCCACCTCGACGTGGCGCGGCAATTCTACACCGGCGCCGAGGTGGGACAGTTCATCAAGATCATGGCGTGGAACAAGATGAACAAGTTCCACTGGCACCTGACCGAAGACGAGGCCTGGCGCATCGAGATCGCAGCCTATCCCGAGCTGACCGAAATCGGCGCCTGGCGCGGACACGGCAAGGCGCTGCCCCCGCTCCTGGGGTCCGGCCCGCAGCCGACGGGCGGGTATTATTCAAAGCCTGTGATCCGTCAGATCGTTGCCCTCGCCGACAGCCTCGGCATTGCAGTTATTCCCGAAGTCGACATGCCCGGTCACTTCTATGCCGCGCTCCAAGCGCTGCCCCAGTTGCGCGATCCCGACGAGAAGGGCGAATATCAGTCGGTGCAAGGCTTTCCGAACAACAGTTTAAATCCGGCGCATGAGCCCGTGTACACGTTCGTCGAGACTGTCATCGACGAAGTGCTCGAAATGTTCCCCGCGGGCGTTTTCCATCTCGGCGCCGACGAGGTGCCGCTGGCGGCCTGGTCGGGATCGCCCCTGGCGCTCGACATGCTCGAACGGCTTGCCGGCCCAGCGATGCGCGACAAACATACCAAGCAATTCAACGTCTTGGGCAATCATCACGGCGCCGATGAAATCGAGGGATCGCCCACTGCGATCCTTCAGGCCGAGTTCATCAAGCGTGTGCATGGATATATCGCTTCCAAGGGCGCGATCACCGGCGGCTGGGAAGAAGCAGCCCATGGCGATGCGGTGGACAAGGACAAGTCCTATGTCATCGGCTGGCGCAATGTCGAGATCAATGCAGCGCTTGCCGAGCGCGGTTTCGACATCGTCGTCTCGCCCGGACAGCGCTACTACCTTGATATGGCTAATGGAATTTCCTGGGCCGAGCCCGGTGCCGGATGGGCTGGATGGTCGGGTCCGCAGGAAACCTATGAATTCGAGGCGCGCGAGGGGTTTTCGGAGCAGGGGCTGAAGCATCTGCTGGGGGTGCAAAGCTGCATCTGGAGCGAGTCGATGACCGATCGCGCGATCTTCGATCGCCTTGTTTTCCCAAGACTTTCCGCAGTTGCGGAGGCCGGCTGGACCCTGCCGGAACGCAAGAGCTGGGAGCGGTTCAAGGCTCTGGTCGGGCTGATGCCGATCATGTACGGGCACTGGGCGGCGGAGTGATTTACCGCAAAAAGCGGCACTGAACGTGCCGCTTTGGTTGTGGTTCTGCTAGCATCCGGGGCACGCGAAGGGCTGGCGAAACCAGTTCCGGTTAGCGCGGCGCAGTATGCGCCACACAGCGCCTAGTTCTAGGGGTTTTCCACCATGGGCCAGATGTCTTTGCGCGCCTTCCGATAGTCGGTTTCGGCGGGGCGATTGGGATAGGGCTTGCCGGCCGAGCAGTAGATGATCTGGGCGGCGATGCGGGAGAATGAATCGTAGAAGTGGTTGGTGGATTTGATCAGCAGGATCTTGCGCTCTTTCGGATCGATGCCGAGAGCCGAGTAGAGGCTGGGATCAAAACTCTGGGCTCGGGTTGAGTTGAGAATGACGTCGATGCCGTCGAACGCGATCCAGGCCGCGTCTCCGAACGGGGCATAGCTTTCCCCGAACCGCATCTGGGCATCGCGCACGAGGCGCCTGACCGTGACGCGCTTGTCGATCGGCTGGCCGGTATGGGGAGCCGACTTGGCGCCGAAGCGCAGCTGGATCTCAGCGCCTTCGCCGGCGGCAAAGCAGATCTGGACCGCGATGGGGTCCCAGATCGTGCCCACCGCAACATCGGTGGCGTTGCGGGCCATGAGTTCGGCAAGCAGAACAGTGGCATCGCCGGCCGTGCCGCCGCCCGGATTGTCCCAGACATCGGCGATGACGACGGGAAATGCGGTGGCAGCGAGCGCGGTCGCAACAGCGGTCTGTTCATCGACCTGCTCGGCCATGAAGGTGCCGCGCATGGCAAAGAGCTCGCGCCCGAGCCTTTCGGCCAGGGCCGATCCCAAATCGGGATCGTTGTCGGTGACGGCAAGCACCTTGGTTCCCATTTCGGGCACGTCGCCGGCCATGAAACCGTGAACGACGGAAAGCGACAAAAGGCGCGGTTCGGTTTGTTCGAGGCTCTTCAGCTTGTCGACAAAGCCGCGCATGGGCTGGCGCGAGGTGGGAAAGACATCGATCATGCGGCAATCAAAGATCGACATGACCGGCCTGATCTCACCCTTGAGCGTGCGCACCGCAAGTTCCCAGAGATCGCGCGCCCGGTCGACGAAGTCGGTATGGGGAAATTCCTTGAAATAAACGAAGAAATCAGCCGCCCCAGCGCGCTGGGCGGTAAGGTGGCTATGTGGATCGAGTTCGGCGCAAACCAGAATATCGGGTCCGACGATGGCGCGTATGCGGGTGAGGATATCGCCTTCGCAATCGTCGTAGCCCTGGGCAACCATGGCGCCGTGAAGACCAAGCACCACCGCATCGACCGGCATGGCAGCGCGCAACTGATCGAGAATGGCGTCGCGCAGCTCTTCATAGGTGGCGCGGGCGACAAGCCCGGCCGGATCGGCCCATGAGGCGCTGCCTTCGATCAAGGTCCAGCCTTCGCGCTCGCAAATCTCGCGGCCCACGGTGATGGGCGCGGTACACAGGGTCGGCGTCGCCGGATGCTGGCCAGGACCGGCATGGAGCGATGCCTCGAAAGCCCGCTTGTCGACGGCAATGGGCGAAAAGGTGTTGGTTTCGGTGGCAAGGGCAGCGGTGAAAATGCGCACGTGAAGCCTCCGGCGAATGGATGGCAGCTGGCTCTGGATGGGCCGGTCCGGTCTCAAGCCTAGCACAGCGACTTCGCCGTCTCACGTAAGAAATTTACATTTATTGGGTCCTCTGGAGCATTTTAAGGATCTCTGGGCGGGCCTGTTTGGACTAAAAAAGAAAGAGAATTACATTTTGTGACCGGGAGAGCCTTATGCCCATCAAACGTTTCGGCGCTGAAAAGTCGGGTGCCGGCGGCCAGAACCTGCCGTTTGCGCGCGCCGTGGAAGCCGGCGGCTGGCTCTATGTGTCTGGCCAGGTGCCGATGAAGGATGGCGAGATCGTCAAGGGATCGATCGTCGAAGAAACGCACCTGACCATCCAGAACGTCCTCGCCATTCTCGAAGAGGCTGGATACGGGCTCGAACATGTGGTGCGTGTGGGCGTGTGGCTCGACGATCCGCGTGACTTCTGGAGTTTCAACGGGGTCTATAAGAGCTATTTTGGCGAGCATCCCCCGGCGCGGGCCTGCGTGCAGAGCCGCATGATGGTCGATTGCAAGGTCGAGATCGATTGCGTGGCGTATAAGGGGCCGTGAGGGCTTGGTACTTGCTGCACCCCCACCTAGCCTCCCCCTCCAGAAGGGGGAGGGATCTGCCGGTGGCTCTCAGATTTTGAGGCAAGGCCGATCTTTTCCTCTCCTGGAGGGTGTACGCAACTTCTCTCAACGCCGTCATTGCCGGGCTTGTCCCGGCAATCCAGCTCCCCGACGCATCCAGCCTGTGGATGCATGGACCACCGGGACGAGCCCGGTGGTGACGGTGAAGGATTTATTGCGCAAACATGGGGCGTGCGTTTGAGGGCTTTGCTTTTCCTCTGCGCCCCATTGGTGAGCGCTGCCTGGACAAGGAGCTGATATGACAACCTCTCCCTTTCGCCTCGATGGCAAGACGGTGCTTGTTACCGGCGCCGGTGGTGGGATCGGGCGCGCCTTGGTCGAGGTGTTTTGCGCGGCGGGGGCTAGTATCGTGGGCGCGGATCGGGATGCGGGGTTGCTCGAGGGGCTCGCTTTGGCACGGACCCTGGTGTTCGATCAGGCCGATATGGGCGGGACGCGGGCGGCGGTTGCTGCAGATATCGCGGCGAACGGCGTCTATGATGCGGTTGTCGCCAATGTCGGTTTTACCCGGGCCGAGCATCTGGGCATGGTGGACGATGACGTCTGGGCGAGCGAAATTGCCGTCAATCTCAATGGTGCCTATGCGCTGACCGATCCAATCGTTGCAGCGATGGCCGAGCATAGGGGCGGTGCCCTCGTGTTCGTATCCTCGGTCAATGCGATCAGCCACTATGGCAATCCGGCCTATGCGGCGGCCAAGGCGGGCCTTGTCGCCTATTCCAAGGCTATTGCCGTCGAACGTGGCGGGGCAGGGATACGGTCCAATGTCGTGGCGCCGGGTTCGGTCAGGACCCCAGCCTGGGACCATCGCCTTGCTGCCGATCCGCATCTGCTTGATGCCGTCCTGCCCCATTATCCGCTGGGACGCCTGGTCAGTCCGACGGAGGTGGCCCATGCCGCGCTGTTTTTGTGTTCAGACGCCGCTTCGGGCATAACCGGGACGCTGTTGCCGGTCGATGCCGGACTGACGGCGGGTAATCTGCGATTTGTCGATGAGGTCTTGAGGGGCAAATGACGGCGTTTAAGCAACTCGACACACCCCTTGTTTTGATCGATCTCGATAAGGTCGAGAGCAACCTCAAGGCTGCCCAGGATGCGGCGGATCGAGCCGGCATTGCCTTGCGCCCCCATATCAAGACCCACAAATTGCCTCGCTTCGCCCATCGCCAGGTGGCGCTGGGGGCCGTCGGTATCACGGTGCAAAAGCTGGGCGAGGCCGAGGTGATGGCCGATGCCGGGCTCGATGATCTCCTGCTGACATTCAATATCGTGGGTGAAAAGAAGCGCGCGCGCCTCAAGGCGCTGCATGACCGGGTGACGATAAGGGTCGTTGCCGACAGCGCCGAGACGGTGGCGGGATTGGCCGAGACTTTTGCTGACCCGCACCGCCCGCTGGGTGTCTTTGTCGAATGCGATACGGGCATGGGGCGCTGTGGCGTGCAATCGGGGAACGAGGCGCTGGCCCTGGCGCGATTGATCGGGACTGCGCCCGGCCTCGCCTTTGCCGGGCTCATGACCTATCCGGCAGCCAAAAAATATCGGGAGGCGGCCAAATGGCTTTCCGATGCCAAGGCTCTTTTCGATCAAGCCAGCATACCGGTTCCCGTGATCACGACCGGCGGCACGCCCGATATCTGGCACATGAGCGAAGCGGGCATTGCGACCGAATACCGGCCGGGGACCTATATTTATATGGACCGCTCGCAGGTGGCAGCGGGCGCTGCGACGTTCGAGCAATGCGCGCTGACCGTGCTGGCGACAGTGGTGTCGCGGCCGACCGAGGGGCGGGCGATCATCGATGCGGGATCCAAGACGCTGACCAGCGATCTTCTTGGGCTTGAGGGGTATGGTCATGTGCTCGATTATCCCGAAGCAAAGATCGTGGGCCTCAGCGAGGAGCATGGCACGCTCGATGTTTCGGGGTGTCGCGACAAGCCGAAAGTGGGTGACGTGGTGCGCATCGTGCCCAATCACTGCTGCCCGGTGAGCAATCTTTTCGACACGGTGACGCTGGTGCGCGGGGATGAGGTGGTCGAGGTGGTCGAGGTGGCAGCCAGAGGGCGGGTGGATTGAGCAAAAGTTAGGTGTTTGTTCAGATGCCCCTCACCCTAACCCTCTCCCCGAAGGGGCGAGGGGATCGGGCTGGCGGTTGTAGATGAAGCGAGCCCAAACGCGATGCAATGCCCTCGCCCCTTCGGGGAGAGGGTTAGGGTGAGGGGTCTTGCATGAACGAAGTTGATAGCCTCCCCCGCACCTTCTTCGATCGGCCTGTGCTCGAGGTGGCGCCCGAACTGATCGGGGCGACGCTCCTGGTTGACGGGGTTGGCGGTGAGATTGTAGAGGTCGAGGCCTATGACGAGACCGATCCGGCGTCGCACAGTTTTCGGGGGCCGACGCTGCGCAATGCGGCCATGTTTGGGCCGGCGGGGCACGCCTATGTCTATAAGATTTACGGCATTCACTTTTGTCTCAATTTCGTCTGTCAGCCAGGGAGTGCCGTGCTGATCCGGGCCTTGCGACCGCTTGCGGGGGTCGAGGTCATGCATGGGCGCCGCGGCGGTGTCGTCGACAAACAGCTCTGCTCGGGGCCGGGGAAGCTGGCGGCAGCGCTCGGGGTGGATCTGGGGCTTGATAGATTGGCGCTTGATGAGGCTCCGTTTGCCATCCTGCCGCGGCAAGGGACGCCGGAGGTGGCGACGGGGCTGCGGATCGGATTGACCAAGGGTGTCGAGACGCCCTGGCGGTTTGTGGCGAAAGGGTCGGGCTATCTGAGCAAGCCGCTCAAGAGCCCCTCACCCTGACTCTCTCTCCAGAGGGGCGAGGGGACGATGGGCGATGTTTCTGGAAATCAACTAAAATTCTGTGATCGCCTGGATGCAACTCCTTCCGGGGCACGCCGTTGGCATGGCGCGAAGGGTTTTGGCGCGCGTCAACCGGACGCGGTGGTACGAGGAACGGGCATGGTTTTTCCGGTTTCCCGGCCCGGCCAACGAAACGGCAGCCGAGCCTCTGTCCCACCCGCGCCGACCCTTCGCTCCTTTGACCGTTTGGAGGTTTTCATGCCCCAAGGCGATAAATCCGCATATACCGACAAGCAGAAGCGCAAGGCTGCAGCGATCGAAGAGAGCTACGAAAACAAGGGCGTCAACAAGGACGAGGCCGAGCGCCGGGCCTGGGCTACGGTCAACAAGGATGATGGTGGCGGCAAGAAATCGGGTTCCGGTCGCGGCAAGGACACCGGACACCCCGCTTCTCACAAGGGCGGGGAAAAGGGTGGCAAAGCTTCGGCAAGCCGATCAGCAGCGGATCGTTCGGCTTCTGCCAAAAAGGCGGCCGCTACGCGCAAGCGCAATGCCGAGCATAGCGCACATCATTAGGTGATTGTGACGTGAGGCATGTTGCACGTCCGGGCGGCGCGTGATTCAAGACCTCTGTGCAAGCGCTCGATTCCTACGACCTGTTTTCGCCCCATCGCGCCGAACGGCTGACGCCGCGCGATGTGTTGCGCGAGATTTTCGGCCATCGTGAATTTCGCGGTCAACAGGGCGAGGTGATCGACCAACTGGTCGAGGGTGGGGATGCCGTAGTCCTGTTCCCCACGGGCGCGGGCAAATCCATGTGCTATCAGATCCCGGCTATCTGCCGCTCCGGGGTCGGGATTGTCGTCTCGCCGCTGATCGCGCTGATGCGGGATCAGGTCGAGGCGCTGAAGCAAGCCGGCGTGGCCGCAGCGGCGCTCAATTCGTCGCTATCGCCCGAGGAAGCCAGTCAGGTTCGCCGGCAATTGCGGGCCGGAGAGCTCGATCTGCTTTATGTGGCGCCCGAACGCGTGGCGACGCCGGGTTTCGCCAACATGCTCTCGGGCGTCGAAATCGCGCTGTTTGCGATCGACGAGGCCCATTGCGTGAGCCAGTGGGGCCACGATTTCCGGCCCGAATATCGCGAGCTCATCAATCTCGTCGAACTTTTCCCAGGCGTGCCGCGCATCGCCCTGACGGCAACCGCGGACCCGACGACGCGCGAGGACATCATCGAGCGATTGGGGCTCGAACAGGCCAGGGTTTTTACGACCAGCTTCGACCGGCCCAATATTTCCTACTCCATCGTCGAGCGGGACAAGGCGCGCGAGCAATTGCTCGATTTTCTGGGCAGTCATAAAGGCGAAAGCGGCATCGTTTACTGCCTCTCCCGCGCCAAGGTCGAGGACATTGCCGATTATCTTGTCGGAAAAGGCATTCGCGCGCTGCCCTACCATGCCGGCATGCCGGCAGAAATGCGCAGCGCCAATCAGGATGCGTTTCTCAAGGACGAGGGGCTGTGCCTCGTTGCAACCGTCGCCTTTGGCATGGGGATCGACAAGCCGGACGTGCGCTATGTGGCGCATATGGATCTGCCCGCCTCCATCGAAGCCTATTATCAGGAAACCGGCCGCGCCGGACGCGACGGACAGCCGGCCGATGCCTGGATGAGCTATGGCATGGCCGATGTGGTGCAGCGCCGACGCATGATCGACGAGGGCGGGGCGCCCGACGAGGTCAAGCGGCTCGAGCATGGCAAGCTCAATGCGCTGCTCGGCGTCTGCGAAACCGCGGAATGCCGGCGCAAGGCGATCCTCAACCATTTTGGCGAGGCGCATGCCGGCCAGTGCGGCAATTGCGATACCTGCCGCTCGCCGGTTGAAAGCTGGGACGGCACCGAGGCGGCGATCAAGGCGCTGGCGGCGATCTATCGCACCGGGCAGCGGTTTGGCGCAGCGCATGTGATCGATGTCCTCGTGGGCAAGGAAACCGAAAAGGTTCAGCGCTTCGGGCATCAGAACCAGCCGGTGTTCGGGCAGGGCCAGGAGCTCGACGCCAAAGCCTGGCAATCGGTGCTGCGGCAATTGACGGCCATGGGGCTGATCGTGGTTGACCACGCCCATCATGGCGCGCTGACGCTGAGCCAGGGCGCGGGGGCTGTGTTCAAGAAAGAGCGCAGCGTCATCCTGCGCAAGGATCGGCCGAAAAAGGCAGTCGAGGTGCGCCGGCAGTTGGGCAAGGCGGTCGATATTCCCGAGCACGCGCGCGGGATTTTCGATGCGCTGCGCGCCGAGCGGCTCCGAATCGCCAAGAGCCAGGGCGTGCCTCCCTATGTGATCTTTCACGATGCGACGCTGCGCGCCATGGCGCTGGCCCGGCCGACCCATCCCCATGATATGCTGAACCTGCCGGGGGTAGGGCAGGGGAAGCTGGATCGCTATGGAGAGGCGTTTTTGGCGGTGGTGGTGGGGTATCGGGATTGAGCTGGCCTTCTCCCTCACCCGTCTCGGGCTTCGCCCGATCCACCCTCTCCCCGAGAGGGAGAGGAATAGGTTCAGCGATCTTGGTAGGCGCCTCTATTCTTCTCCCTCTCGGGGAGAAGGTGGCGCGCAGCGCCGGATGAGGGGGTAATTTGAGCCAAATCAAATCACCCCGCATCCCCGTCATCGACATTGCCCGTGGTGTCGCGATCCTCGCTATGGCGGGGTATCATCTCTGCTGGGACCTTTGGTATTATGGTCTCATAAGAGCGGACGTGGGGTTTGATCCCCGCTGGATTTTCTTTGCCCGCACGATCCTGGCGAGTTTTCTGTTTCTGGTGGGTGTGGGGGTCGTTCTGGGGCATGGCCGAGGCGTGCGCTGGGCCGGATTCTGGCGGCGCTGGGGCTTTGCCTTTGGCGGCGCACTGCTGATTACGCTTGGAACCTGGATCGCCTTTCCCGAGAGCTTCGTTTATTTCGGCGTGCTTCATGCCATTGCGCTCTTCATGCTGCTGGCGCTGCCGTTTCTGTTCGTCCCGATCGCGGCTGTGGGGCTCGTGGCCCTCGCATTCATCCTGCCGCCTTTCTTCTTTTCCGACCCGCTTTTCAACGAAAAGCTCTTTTCCCCTATCGGCTTCTGGGTCACCCCGCCGATCACCAATGATCTGGTGCCGATCTTTCCCTGGTTCGGGGTTGTGCTGATCGGTGTGCTGGCGACAAGGCTGGCAGAGACAGCGCTCCTGCCGCGCCTCGCGATCATTCAACCAAAGGGGCGGGTGGCAAAGATTTTTGGGTGGCTCGGGCGGTGGAGCCTGCCGTTTTATCTTGTCCATCAGCCGGTTCTCTTGGCGCTCGTCGTGCCGCTTTCCATGCTGCTCGGTTCACAGAATGCGCTGCGCGAGGAGGATTTCATGGCCTCCTGCCAGGCGACCTGCGAGAGCGGGGGAACCGAGGCAGCGCTCTGCACCACCTATTGCCAGTGCGGCATGGCGGGGCTCGATCGGGAAGATCTCTGGGACGCGGTTTATTCCGGCGTTCTGAATGAGGACGAGCAGGACCGGCTCGACAAGAACAACCGGCAATGTTCGGCGGTCATCTATCCGGAATTGCTGGAGCAGCCGTAAGGCCCGCTCACCCCTCACAGGCAAAGGTATATGCACAGCGCTGCGGCGTTGCGGTCGTGGGTGACTTTGCTGGCATGCCCCCTTGCCCAAAGCCGGCTGGTTCGCGCGGCAAGGCTCGGTCATTTTCCGCTCATGTCGCCCCTGATCCTTGTTCTTCTTGCCGCCGTTACCTTTTGCACCTCGGTTCTCTCGGGGATTTTCGGCATGGCTGGCGGCATGATCCTTCTGGCCGCACTGATGGCGCTGCTGCCGGTCGCGACAGCCATCGCGGTTCAGGGTGTCATCCAGCTGATCGCCAATGGGTCGCGGGCGCTGTTTTCGCGCGCGTTTATCGACTGGCGCATCCTGGGCACCATTTTTCTCGGGCTTCTTGCCGCCGCGGCGCTGCTGTTCACTGTCCGCTACACGCCCGACTTTGTTACGGTCTGCATTGCCGTGGGGCTGATGCCCATTCTGGTCTGGATTCCCAAACACTGGCTGGCGCTCGATGCCAGCAAGCCGCTCCACGGGTTTTTCTGCGGCTTTTTTGGCTCGGGGCTCAACCTGGCGGTGGGGGTTGCAGGGCCGACCATCGATATCTTCTTTATCCGCACCCCCATGGATCGGCGCACCGTGATCGCCACCAAAGCGGCGGCGCAGGTGCTCTCGCATGGCGCCAAGATCGTGTTTTATGGCGCCATGGCTTCGGCCATGGCGCCGGGGGATTGGGTGATCGCGCTGATCGCAGCGCCTTTCGCCATTTTGGGCACCAATGTCGGCTATCGCATCCTGCAGCGCCTCACGGACGAGAATTTCCGCAAGTGGACGCGCTGGATCGTCACCGCGATCGGGCTGTTCTACCTCTTGCGGGGGCTCTTGGCGCTGGCCGCGTAATCTCGGGCATGGCTTCGCTGGTTGAGGACTGTCGAGCCGCTTACGCACAAGCAATTGGCGTGAGAGGAGATGATGGGTTTTGACCTCGCGCGATCCACCGATATGGTGGCGGCGGGGAAACGACATGGCACCATTCGACAGCGTCACCGCGCGCCTTATCCTGCTTCTGGCCGAAACCGGCTCCATCGGCCGTGCGGCCGAGCGTGAGGGCATCGCGTCTTCCGCCGTCAGCCGGCGGGTTTCCGATCTCGAGGCGCGGCTCGGCGTCGTGCTGTTCGATCGCTCGGCCCAGGGGGTCAGGCTGACCCCGGCCGGCGAGGCCTATGCCGAAGGCTGCCGCACGGTATTGCGCTCGATCGCCGATCTCGACGCGCTGATGGCCGAGTTCGGATCGGGGCAGCGCGGAAGCCTCCGCCTGGCCTGCACGAGCTCGGCCCTGACCGGGCGGCTGCCCGAGCTTCTGGCGCGTTATGCGCAGAAATTTCCCGGCATAGAAATCGCCATTGCCGAAATGGGCGCGGCCAAGGCGCTGCTGGCGCTCGACGAGGGACGCGGCGATGTGGCGATCGTGTCCGACAATTACGATTTCAACCGCTTCGAGATCCGCCCTTTCGAGGACGAGCGGGTCTGGGTTCTCGTTCCGCCCGATCATCCGCTGGCTCAGGCGATCGAGCCGCGCAAGGCGCTGTCCTTCGATGCCGTCGTGCCCCATGCCATGGTGGGAGTGCACCATGCCGGATCGCTCGATCGCCTCTTGTCGGAAGCGGCGGTCAAGCTCGGCCATCCCATGGTCGAGACCCTGCGGGTCGAAAGCTTTCCTGCCCTGGTGCGCATGGTCGAGGCCGGATTCGGGATTGGTTTCCTGCGCTCGACGAGCCTGCATCTTCTGGCGGGAACGGATCTGGTCTGTGCGCCTCTGTCCGAACCCTGGGCCATGCGGCAGCTTCTCGTCGCGCGGCGGAAATCGAGCCCGCAATCAGCCGCAACCCGCAGTTTTATCGCCTTGTGCGCCGAGACTTACGCGCCCTCGGCCTGAGGGGAAAATAGCCTGAGAAAATGCGTCACGTTTTTCTTTGACTCCGCCGGAAGCGGACTTTAGGAAATCCGATAAGCGCCGTCAGGTTTTCGGCGCGACCCTTGACGCAACCAATTGGATCGCTCCCGTGAAGACGATTTTCCGTTCCGTAACCCTTGCTGCCGCTGTTTTTGCCGGCGCTGCCGCCTTTTCGCCGGCTCTTCTGGCCCAGGAAAAGGCAGTCGCGCATGTTCAGGGCGAGACCACCCTGCCGGGCGTGCCTGCCAAGGTGCTGGTGCAGGATTGGGCCGTGTTCGACGATCTGAGCGCGCTCGGCGTCAGCGTTGCCGGCGTGCCCTCTTCCAATGCGCCAGCATATCTTGCGGATCAGATCCCGGCCGACGCGATCCAGATCGGTTCGCTCTTCGAGCCCGATTTCGAAAGCATTGCCGCTGCGGAAGCCGATGTCTATTTCATCGCCTCCCGCTCGCGCGAAGCCTTCGGCACCGCCAAGGATATCCTGCCCACGATCGACCTGACCGTGGACAATGGCAGCATCCTCGAAGGCGTCGAAAAGAACATGACGACGCTTGGCGAAATCTTCGGTCTCGAAGACAAGGCCAGCGAACTCAATGCCGCGCTCGATGCCAAGGTGGCTGAAGTCGCCGCCGCCGCCGAGGGCAAGGGCAATGCGCTCGTGATCGTGACCAATGCCGGCAAGCTCGGCGTTTATGGTCCGGATTCGCGCGTGTCCTGGGTTTATAACGAGATCGGCATGCCCTCCGCGCTCGAGGGCGTGCGCGATGGCGACCATGGCGGCGATGCCGTGTCGTTCGAATTCCTCCTTGAAGTGAACCCCGACTGGGTCTTCGTGGTGGATCGCGATGCCGGGACCGGTGAAAATGCCGGCGCTGCCGCAGCCCTGCTCGACAACGAACTCTTCAACCAGACCACGGCCGCTCAGGAAGGGCAGATCGTCTATCTCGACCCGCAGGCCTCCTATATCACCATGCATGGCTATCAGGGCGTGATGCTGCTGCTCGACCAGGTGCTCGAAGGCCTCAACGGCTAAACCGGCCCGCTCCCAATTCGAACCCGGCCGCTCACGGTGGCCGGGTTCTCGTTTTTCCCCAATCCAGGTCGCAGCCCCGTGCGAACACTGATTCTAGCCGCCATCGCCACGCTGGTCCTTGCCACCATCAGCCTCTTTATCGGGGTGAGCGATGTTTCCCTCCCAGCCCTTCTGAGCGGCACGGCCGATCCGCGCGCCGTCGAAGTCTTCTTTATCAGCCGCGTGCCGCGCACGCTTGCGGTGATCCTGGCCGGTTCGGCGCTCGCCATTTCCGGCCTCGTCATGCAGATCATCGTGCGCAACCGCTTTGTCGAACCCTCCACCTCGGGGACAATGGAGTCGGCTGCACTGGGATTTTTGGTTGTCACCATTTTCGCGCCCGGCTGGCCGCTGATGGCCAAGATGGTGGTTTCAGCGCTGTTTGCGCTCGGCGGCACGGCGCTGTTTTTGCGCATTCTGCGCTATGTGCCGCTGCGCGACGTGCTGCTTGTGCCGCTGGTCGGCATCATGCTCGGCGGTGTGATTGGCGCGGTGACGACCTTTTTCGCCTACCGGTTCGAATTGATGGCCTCGCTGCTGGCCTGGGAAGTGGGAGACTTTTCCGGCGTATTGCGGGGGCGCTTCGAACTGCTCTGGTTCGGGCTGGCCGGAACGATCCTGGCCTATATCTCGGCCGACCGGCTGACGGTGGCCGGAATGGGCGAGGATTTCACCACCAATCTCGGGCTCAACTACAAGGCGGTGATGACGCTTGGGCTCGTGATCGTTTCGATCGTCAGCGCCGTAGTGCTGGTTTCGGTGGGCGCCATTCCGTTTCTCGGGCTCATCGTGCCCAATGTGGTCAGCCTTCTGATCGGAGACAATATGCGGCGCACTGTCCCTTGGGTCGCGATCGGCGGAGCCGCCTTCGTGCTCGCCTGCGATATCATCGGGCGGCTCGTGCGCTTTCCCTACGAGATCCCGATCAGCGTGGTCGTCGGAGTGATCGGCAGTTTCGTGTTCCTTTACATGCTCTTGCGCAGCAAGCGGGGAACGGCCAATGGCTGAGGCGATGGTTGCTCTGGAGCGCCGGGCCGGGCTGTCCCGGCAGGTGCTGGTTCTGCTGGTTCTGGGCGCGCTCGCGCTCGCCTCGATCGTCTTGTTCATGACGCTGGGGGCGCGGGGCAGCTGGAGCTTCATCCTGCCGTTTCGCGGCAAGAAACTTCTGGCGCTGATCCTTGTCGCCTATTCGATCGCGGTCTCAACCGTCCTGTTTCAGACGGTCGCCAACAACCGCATCCTGACGCCTTCGATCATGGGCTTTGACCAGCTCTACATCCTGATCCAGACCGCGGTCGCCTATTTCCTCGGCGCGCACATGCTGGCGCTGATGGACCCCAATATCGCCTTCGCCATCCAGCTCGTCCTGATGGTGGGGTTTTCGGGGCTGTTGTTTTACTGGCTCTTCGTGCGCAGCGAACGTAGCCTTTACCTGCTGATCCTAGTCGGGATCGTCTTAGGAATTTTTTTCCGCAGCCTCTCCAATTTCATGCAGCGCATGCTCGATCCCAATGCGTTCCAGGTATTGCAGGATACCCTTTTTGCCAGCTTCAACGATGTGGACACGACCCTTCTTGGGGTCTCCTATGCCATCGTGGCGCTGGCGTCGCTCGTGCTCTGGCGCATGTGGCACGTGCTCGACGTGCTCTCGCTCGGCCGGCCCACCGCGGTCAATCTGGGTGTCGACCACAAGCGGGCCGTGGTGATCCTGCTGGTCATCGTTTCGGTGCTGGTGTCGGTTTCGACTGCTCTTGTGGGTCCGCGCACCTTCTTCGGCCTTCTGGTTGCGACCCTCGGCTATCTCCTGATGGGCACCAGCAAGCATAGATGGGTGATCCCGGCGGCGGTGCTGATGGGGATCATCTGCCTTGTGGGCGGGCAGACGCTGCTCGAGCGGGTGTTCTCGTTCAACACGGCCCTTTCGATCATCATCGAATTTTTGGGCGGGCTCGTCTTCATCATCTTCGTCCTGCGTGGAGCTGCGCGATGATCATCACTTCCGAGGTCACCAAATCCTACGGCACAAGCTGCGTGGTCGACGGCGTGTCGCTGACCCTGCCCAAGGGCGGGGTCACCTCGATCATCGGGCCCAATGGGGCGGGCAAGTCGACACTTTTGTCCATGGTCAGCCGCCTGATGAGCATGGATCGCGGCACGGTGACGATCGATGGGCTCGATGTATCCAAAACATCGGGCGATGTCCTGGCGCGGCGGCTCTCGATCCTGCGCCAGGACAACCACATGACGGCGCGGCTGACGGTGGAGGATCTCGTCTCCTTCGGGCGCTATCCCTATACCAAGGGGCGGCTCAATGCCGATGACCGGGTCCATATCGCCAATGCCATCGGCTATCTCGACCTGACAGCGCTTTCAGGCCGGTTTCTCGACGAGCTTTCGGGTGGGCAGCGCCAGCGGGCCTTCGTTGCCATGGTTCTTTGCCAGGACACCGATTATGTGCTGCTCGACGAGCCGCTCAACAATCTCGACATGAAACATGCCATGGGCATGATGCGGCTCCTGCGCAAGGCGGCGGACGAGTTGGGCAAGACGGTCGTGCTGGTGCTGCACGACATCAATTTCGCCTCCTGGTATTCGGACCATATCGTGGCCATGAAGCATGGCAAGGTCGCCGCGCAAGGCCCGGCCAAGCAGATGATCCGGCCCGATGTGCTGTCCGGGATCTACGAAATGGACATCAAGGTCCACGAGATCGGCGGACAGCTGATCAGCGTCTACTACGGCTAGAGGCTCAAGCAAGGCGCGAGAGAATGAAGTCGCGCTCCTCGGCAAGCCCCGACCACTCGCCGGGATGGTCGGCATCGAAGATCAGGGTATAGGGGCCGGTATAACCGGCGTCTTCGGCAATGCCGATGCAGGCGCCGTAATCGGCCTCGTCAAGCCGGCCATCGGCAAAGCCGGCCTTGGCGTGGCAGAGTTCGGCCCGCCCTAAGATCGAGGCGAGATCCTCGTATTTTCCTTCCCCGTTCCAATTGCCGAAATCGGCAAGCAGGCCCACCCGGCCTTCAAGCTGGTCAAGCACGCTATGGACCGCTTCGGGTGTTGAAATCAGATCGAACCAGTTTTCGGTGACGATGCGCGTCGAGGAGCCGGCATTGCCATCGGCCAGTTGCCGCAGGGCGGAAACGGAGCGGGCAATGGTTTCTGGGCTCGGCTTCTGCTTGCCGGCGATGACGCGGGCGTTTTCAGCGCCAAGCGCATTTGCCACATCGATCCAGCCGGCGATCCAGGCCTGGTCGCGCACGCCATGCTCGGGATGGGTGATGTCACCGGCATCGATCAGCAGGGTCTGGAGGCGCACCTCGGCGCGCTCGAGCTGGTCGCGCAATTCGCCGAGATAGACCGGATCGCGGCTGCGCATGTGAAAAGAAACGATCTCGAGCCGGTGATAACCGTGATTGGCGAGAACCGAGGGAAGGCCCAGAAGGGATTCTTCGCCCTCGCCAAAGGTTTCTTCGCCAGGTCCGATGGCTGTCGTCGTCAGATCGTGCGGATAGGTGCTGCCCAGGAGCCGGTGCAGCGACCAGGTGGACACTGCGATGCGATGGTCGTTTTCAGCCAAAGGTCTTCTCCCCAATTCAGATCCGGCAGCAGGGCTTTATCCCTGCTGTCATGTGTCAAGACGAACGCCTAAGCGAGCCGATAGATGCGCTCGGCATTGGCATGGAAGAGCTTGGCCTGGTTCTCCGGGCTTTCGGCTCCGACGATCTGCCGGATGGCCTCGACCCAACTGGTCAGGGAGCCGGTGAGGGTCACCACGGGATGGTCGGACCCCCAGACGATGCGGTCCCAGCCAAAGCACGCAATCACATGCTCGACATAGGGGCGCAGCGTTTCCGCGTTCCAACCGGCATCGCAGTGATTGACGATGCCGGAAATCTTCGCCCGCAGATTGGGGAGAGCGGCAAGGCTCTTGAGCTCGGCGCGCCAGGGGTCGAGCCCGGCTCCGCTGATCGGGGGATTGCCGCAATGGTCGAGCACGAAGGTTACCTCGGGAACACGGCGGGCGAGGTCGAGGCCCAGGTGCAGCTGATCGGCGCGCAGGCACAGGTCGAAGGTGAGCCCGTGTTCGGCAAGGCGCTTGAGATTGTCCGAAAAGAGCGCGGGCTGGCTGATCTCGTCGGGCACTTCGTGCAGAATACGGCGCAATCCCTTGATCCGACCCTCGCCGAGCGCAAGGAGGCGTTCGAGCTGCTGGGGAAAGTCGGGGTGCTCCGGGCGGCACGCAGCGATGGCACCGACGATGCCGGGCAGGCCCAGAACGAAGCCGGTTTCCCCCTCGATGTCAGCCTCGGCGACATCGACCTCCATGTGAAGCGCGCCTTCGATCCCGAGCGGCTTTGCCTCGGCCCAGTAAGCCTCGACGCTCCAGGGCTTGTTGATGGCCGGAGCGTTGGCAAGCCAGGGATAGGAGAGGCGGTCGGGATAGATCAGGTGCAGGTGGGTATCGATAAGGCGCATGAAGAACTCCGCTTGTGCGCCGGAGTATGCATCTGCGTTCCGTTCGGGGAAGCGGAAATCGGGCTTATCGGCAGCCGAAATGGAACGCTAGTCGCCTTCGAGGGCGCCGATCCGGCCCTTTGCCGTTTCCCAGCTCAGCTCCGTCACACGGGCGATGATGGCTTCGGCCAGTGCCAGAAGCGCGGTATTGGCGTCCCAGGTGCGGCCGGTTTCGGTGCGGCAGGGCAGGCAGTAGCGGGCATGGCGCGAAATGGGGCTCAGCCATGCGTCGGTGATCAGGACGATATGGGCCTTGCGCCGTGCAAGGGTGCGCGCGGTTTCGAGCAGAGCGGGATCGTAGCGGCGCACATCGAACAGCACCGCGATATCGCCGGGCCGCACGTCGATCAGTTGATCGGCGCTGGTGGCGGGGCGGCCATCGAGCCGGCGAATGCCGGGGCGGACGAGGCGGAGATGGGCCTCGAGATAGCCGGCCAGAAAATCGGTGAAGCGGCCACCGGCGAGATAGCACTGGCGCTTGGGCTCGCTGAGGCGGCGGCACACGGTTTCGAATTCGCCGGCGGGAATATGGGCAGCGGTTTCGTTCAGGGTTCGCGCCGAACGCATGAGAAACGCGGCCAGAAAGGCTGCGTCCCCTTCGGTCTCTGGCGCCGAGGCACCGCGTTGCAGGGGAGATTTGGAACGCTCTTCGAGCTCTTCGCGCAGCGCGCGCTGGAAATCGGGATAGGAGCGGAAACCGAGCTGGGCGACAAAGCGCACGATGGTTGCAGCGCTTACTCCGGCGGCCGCGGCAAATTCGGCCACCGGAGCGAGACCGAGGAGAGGGTAGTTTCCGAGCAGCCCACGCGCCGCGCGCCGGCCCGCCGCGGTCAGGGCCTGATCAAGATCGTGGATGCGGGCTGCAACCGTCCTCCGCTCCAATTGGGTTCCTGAACCTGCTGTTTCAATGTTGACAGAGTTTGGTTTTATGCAACACCTATTACAGAAGTTGAGCGGTTCTGTTTAGGGGGATTATGGACGGGGAAGCGCAAAAACCGGTGCTGGTCACCAATGCGCGGGGCAATTCGCCCTTTGTGCTCCTGTGCGACCATGCCTCCAATCGCATTCCCGAGCGCTATGGCGATCTTGGGCTTTCCGCCGTCGAGCGGCTGAGCCATATCGCCTGGGATCCCGGCGCGCTGGCGGTCAGCCGCCGCCTTTCGATGCTGCTGGATGCGCCGCTGGTCGAATCCACGGTGTCGCGGCTGATCATCGACTGCAACCGGGCGCTCGACGCGCCAGACCTGATCTGGACCCTGTCCGAACGCACGCGCATCCCGGCCAACGAAAACCTCTCGGAAGCCGAGCGCCAGGAGCGCATCGCGCTTTATCACCGGCCCTATCATGGGGCGATCGACATGCTGCTCGAATCGCGCCGGCATGCCGGGCGGGAAACGGTGGTGGTGTGCATGCATTCCTATACGCCGGTCTTTCTCGGGATCGCGCGCCCCTGGCCGATCGGGCTCATCCATGGCCGGGATCAGAAGTTCACGCTGGCGCTGCGCGAGGCGCTGGCATCAGACGACCCCTCGCTCAATATCGGTTGGAACGAGCCCTACGCCGCGCTCAACGGGGTCACGCTGACGCTTGAAAAGCACGGCGACGGGCGCGGGCTCGACGCCACTATGATCGAAATCCGCAACGATGAAATCCTTGCCCCCGACGGGGTCAACCTCTGGGGTGAGCGCCTGGCCAGAAGCCTCGAGCAAGCCCGGCGCAACTTGCGACCATAGCGGAGGGCCCCATGACAAAGCATCAGGACGACGCAATATGCCGAAACCGATAGTGCTCTTTGTCAGGGGTGTGGACAGCGTCAACCGCCTTGTCGGGCGCTTTGCCATGGCGATCTTTTTCGTGATGGCGGCCATCATGCTTTATTCGACTGTGTCGCGCGCGGTGTTCGGCGTGCCGGTCAACTGGGCGCTTGAAATGACCCAGTTTCTGTTGTCCGCCTATTATCTGCTCGGCGGGGCCTATTCGCTGCAGCACAATTCGCATGTGCGCATGGATCTCTTTTATGCCCGGCTGCCCCAGCAGGGACGGGCCGTGCTCGATGCCTTCACCATCCTGTTCGTCATCTTCTTTCTCGGCGTCCTACTCTGGGGCGCGATCTCGAGCACGCAATATTCGATCCAGTACAATCAGCGCAATTATTCGGCCTGGTCGCCCGTGCTCTGGCCGGTCAAGCTCGCCATGACCGTGGGCATCTTCCTGATGCTCTTGCAACTGATCGCCCAGTTTTTCCGTGATCTGGCCGCGGCCAGAGGCAGGCCCCTCCCATGACGCCCGAGCTGATCACCCTTTTCATGTTCGCCACCATGATGGTGCTGCTCTTTACCGGGCAGCGCGTCTTCGGAGTGATCGGCTTCGTCGGCTCGGCGGCAGCGCTGTGGCTCTGGGGGCAGGGATCGGCCGAAATGCCGTTCAACCAGGCCTTTCAGGTGCTCAACTGGTACCCGCTGATCACCGTGCCCTTTTTCGTCTTCATGGGCTACATGATGAGCGAGAGCGGCATCGCCTCCAATCTATACCGCATGTTTCATGTCTGGTTCGGCCCCGTGCGCGGCGGTCTGGCGCTGGGCACGATGGGGCTGATGGTGCTGATCTCCTGCATCAACGGCCTGTCGGTCGCCGGCATGGCGATCGGGGCGAGCATCGCGCTGCCCGAACTTTTGCGCCGGGGCTATGACAAGATCATGGTCACCGGCGTCATCCAGGGCGGCTCGACGCTCGGTATCCTCATTCCCCCGAGCGTCGTGCTGGTGCTGTTCGCCATGATCGCCCGCGCCCCGATCACCGAACTCTGGCTCGCCGGCATCGTGCCGGGCCTGCTGATGGCCACCATCTTCGGGCTCTATGTCTATATCCGCTGCCGCGTGCAGCCCGAATTGGGGCCGCCGATCTCGCCCGAGGAACTGGCCGAAATCACTCCGCGCGAGAAACTCGTGCTGCTGCGCGAAGGCATCATGCCGGTGGCGGTTTTCGCCATCATGATGACGCTGTTTCTCACCGGCACGACGAGCCTGACCGAAAGCTCCGCCGTGGGGGCGCTGCTGGCCACGATTGCCGCAGCCCTTTCGGGCAAGCTCAACCGCGCCGTGCTGGAAACCACATCGCGCCAGACGCTGCTGATCAGCTGCATGTTCCTCTGGATCATCCTGGGCGCCCTGTGCTTCTCCTCGGTCTATGACGGACTTGGGGCCGTGCGGGCGATCGAGAACCTGCTGTTGAACACATTCGACCTCGATCCCTGGGGCATCCTGATCCTGATGCTGCTCAGCTTCATCGTCATGGGCATTTTTCTCGATGACACGGCCATGCTGGTGATCGTGGCGCCGCTCTATATCCCGCTCGTGCGCCTTCTCGGGTTCGACCTCGTCTGGTTCGGCATTCTCTACACGATCACCTGCCAGATCGCCTATATCACCCCGCCCTTCGGGTATAACCTGTTTCTGATGCGCGCCATGGCGCCGCCAGAAGTCACCCTGGGCGATATCTATCGCTCGATCACGCCCTTTATCCTGCTGATGGTGCTGACGCTGGTGCTGCTGATGATCTTTCCGCAGATCGCGCTCTGGCTGCCTGGCCTTTATCGGGGGACGTGACGATGAATTTGCGCGGGAAACTCAACAAGCAAGGGAGGCGCCAGCCAAGCTAGCCCGACGTCGACTATTTGCCGCGCCCGCTCCGGCGGAGCGCCTGATTTCACAGGGGAACAAGCTTTGACCGATATCTTGAATAAACGTAGTTTCTTGAAGCGCGCAGGCCTTGCCACGGCTGGAGCCCTCGGCGCCACCACCCTTGCCATGCCGCATGTGCGGGCCCAGACGCCGATCCGCTGGCGCCTACAGACCTATGCCGGGCCGGCGCTCGCCGAACATGTGGTGGGCAATGCCATCGAGTGGTTCAACACCGCCGCCAATGGCGAAATGGAGATCGAGCTTTATACCGCCGACCAGCTGGTGCCGCATGGCGAACTGTTTCGCGCCGTCCAGACCGGCACGATCGATGCGGCCCAGAGCGACGACGATTCCGCTGCAGCGCCCGTCGACGTCAAGGTGTTCGGCGCCTATTTTCCGCTCGCCTCGCGCTATTCGCTCGATGTGCCGGCGCTCTGGCACTGGCGCGGGCTCAAGGAAATCTGGGAAGAGGCCTATAGCGAAATTCCGGATGTGACGTGGCTCTCGACCGGCGCCTGGGATCCCTGCAATTTCGGCACCACCAAGCCGATCAACACGCTGGCCGATCTCAATGGCTTGCGGGTCTACACTTTCCCCACCGCCGGGCAGTTCCTGTCCAAATATGGCGTGATCCCGGTGACCCTGCCTTATGAAGACGTCGAGCCGGCGCTCCAGACCGGCGAACTCGACGGTATCTGCTGGTGCGGCACGACCGAACTGCACACCGTGGGTTGGGCCAATGTGCTCAAATATTACCTGACCAATCCGCTCTCGGGGGCGTGGGCGGGGTCATATTTCGTCAACACGGCCAAGTGGAATGCGGTGCCGCCGCACCTTCAGCAGCTCTATCGCATGATGATCGACAGTTCGCACTATTATCGCCAGCACTGGTACTGGGCCGGCGAGGCGCGCTACCGCATCGAAGGAAACCTGGAACTGACCACGATTCCCGCAGCCGAATGGGCGAGTGTGGAAGAAGATGCCCGCGCTTTCTGGGATCAGATCGCCTCGCAATCGGATCGCAGTGCGCGCGTGGTAGAGATTATCAAAAAATACAACGCCGATATGGAGCTGGCAGGCGCCCCCTATCGCTATTCCTGATCGCTGCTGCCGGTCGCAATGGCGCGGCCGGCTTTCGTTGTTTCGAGGGGGTTTTGATGAGTGCCTATAGCATCGAACAACTGCGCGAGGACGTCCGCTCGGGGCGGGTAGACACCGTGCTCGTGGCCTTTCCCGACATGCAGGGGCGGCTGATCGGCAAGCGGTTTCAGGCGCAGTTCTTTCTCGATGGCGCCATGGAAGAGACCCATGGCTGCAACTACCTGCTGGCCAACGATATCGACATGGAGCCGGTGCCCGGCTACCAGGCGGCCAACTGGGGCAAGGGCTATGGCGACTTCGTCATGAAGCCGGACCTCGCAACGCTGATGCTCTGCACCTGGCTCGAAGGCACGGCGCTGGTTCTGGCCGATCTTGTCGACCATCACCATCACGAACCCATTCCGCACGCGCCCCGCTCGATCCTGAAGCGTCAGCTAGCCCGGCTCGAGGCCTTGGGGCTTTCGGCAAATTTTGCGAGCGAACTCGAATTCTACCTGTTCGACGAGACCTTCCGCTCCGCCCACGACAAGGGCTACCAGAACCTGACCGCAGCCGGCTACTACATCGAGGATTACCACATCTTCCAGACCACCAAGGAGGAGGGGGTGATGCGCTCGCTGCGCAATCACCTTCATGCCTCGGGCATTCCGGTCGAAAACTCCAAGGGCGAGTGGGGGCCGGGACAGGAAGAGATCAATGTGCGCTATGCCGAGGCGCTGACCATGGCGGACCGGCATGTGGTGATCAAGAACGCCACAAAGGAAATCGCCTATGCCAAGGGCAAAGCCGTCACCTTCATGGCCAAATGGGCCTATGATCTCGCCGGATCTTCCGCTCATATCCATATGTCGCTGGCAAAGGACGGAAAAAACCAGTTCGTCGATGAAAGCGACACCTTGGGCATGTCCGGGCTGATGAAGCATTTCATGGCGGGTCTTCTGACCTATGCCGGGGACATCACCTATTTTCTTGCGCCCTATATCAATTCCTACAAGCGCTTCCAGGTCGGCACCTTTGCCCCGACCAAGGCGATCTGGTCGAGCGACAACCGCACCGCGGGGTTCCGGCTTTGTGGAGAAAATACCGGGGGCATTCGCGTCGAATGCCGGATCGGTGGGGCCGATCTCAACCCATACCTCGCTTTTGCGGCCCTGCTCGCGGCGGGGCTGAAGGGGGTGGAGGACAAGCTTGAGCTCGAGCCGGCATTTTCCGGCGACGCCTATGCGGGCGAAAGCTTGCGCGAAGTGCACAAAACCCTGCGCGACGCCATTTCCGCGCTCAAAAGTTCGGACATGCTGGCCGAGGCGTTTGGGGCCCATGTCGTCGCCCATTATGTGCATACCGGCAATTGGGAACAGCTCGAATACGACCGCCGCGTTACCGATTGGGAGCGCAAGCGCGGGTTCGAGCAGAGCTGACTTACCTTTCCGTCCCGGTGAGAGGTCGGCGCGAAACGCCGGGTGGTGACGGGTGACGATAAATGGGTGCCTGCTCAAAAGCAGTGTGGCAGCACCCCGACTGTGAGTGGAACGCAACAATGACCGAAACGGTCCAGATCATCTCCCCCATCGACGGTAAGGTCTATGCCGAGCGGCAAACGCTCGATAGCGCCGCTATCGCCAGTTCGGTTTCCCGCGCCAAAGCGGCTCAACGCGCATGGCGCATGGTCTCCGTCGCGGAGCGGGTCGCGGCAGTGGGGCGCATGGTCGATGCGCTTCTCGCCATGAATGACGAAATCATCCCCGAACTGGCCTGGCAGATGGGCCGCCCCGTCCGGTACGGTGCGGAAAAGCGCGGCGTCGAAGAGCGCAGCAAGCATATGCTGGCCATTGCCGAAACCGTGCTCGCCCCTTCGATGCGGCCCGACAAGGAAGGCTTCACCCGCTATATCTCGCTCGAACCGCTTGGGCTCGTGCTGGTCATCGCACCCTGGAACTATCCTTTCCTGACGGCCGTCAACTCGATCGTGCCAGCCTTGGTCGCGGGCAATGCGGTGCTTCTGAAACATGCGAGCCAGACCCTGCTCGCCGGCGAGCGCTTCGCCGCTGCCGCAAAGACCGCCGGCCTGCCCGATGGCATCTTTCAAAATCTTGTCCTCAGCCATGCCGACACCGAAAAGCTCGTTGGCTCCGGCGCTATCGATCACATCAACTTCACCGGCTCGGTCGAGGGCGGGCGGCGCATCGAAATGGCTGCGGCGGGGACATTTGCAACGCTCGGGCTAGAACTCGGGGGCAAGGACCCGGCCTATGTGCGCGCCGACGCCGATCTCGATTCCGCGGCAGAAAACCTCGCTGATGGCAGTTTCTTCAACTCCGGGCAGTCCTGCTGCGGGGTCGAGCGCATCTATGTGCATGCCGATGTCTATGACGGCTTCGTCGACCGCTTCATTGGCCAGGCGCGCGGCTGGACGCTTGGCGATCCGCTCGATGCCGCAACCATTGTCGGCCCCATGGCGCGCGGCAGCTTCGCCGATCATGTGCGGCGCCAGACCGAGGAAGCGGTTCGCGGCGGCGCCACGCGGCATCTCAACTGGGCCGATCCGCGCGATAAAGACGGCTCACCTTATCTTGCCCCCGAAGTGCTGACCGGCGTCAACCACCAGATGAGTGTCATGCGCGAGGAGAGTTTTGGGCCGGTTGTGGGCATCATGAAGGTGGCGGACGACAATGAGGCGATCACGCTGATGAACGACAGTCCCTATGGCCTGACCGCCTCGATCTGGACCAGCGACCTCCACGCCGCGGGACAAATCGGCGCGCAGGTTGAAACCGGCACGGTTTTCGCCAATCGCTGCGACTATCTTGATCCTGCGCTCGTTTGGACCGGGGTCAAGGACACCGGCAAAGGCGGCGGACTGAGCGAAATCGGCTACCATAATTTGACCCAGCCCAAGAGTTTTCATCTCAAGCGGGTTTGAGACGCAATCCTCTCCCGTCGTCGCTACCGGGCTTGTCCCGGTGGTCCATGCGGAGACGAGATGGATTGCCCGGACAAGCCGGCAATGACGGTGGGACGAGAGCCATGAACACGAGGCCAGAATGACCAAAGCCAATTGGAATTATCCCACCGCCGTCCGTTTCGGCGCCGGCCGCATTGCCGATTTGCCCGACGCCCTAAAGGTCGCGGGGGTCGAAAAACCGCTCCTCGTGACCGATGCAGGCCTCGCTGGCCTGCCCGTCACCCAAAAGGTGCTCGCTGACCTCAAGGCCCAAGGCATCGATGTCAGCCTCTTCTCCGATGTGAAACCCAATCCCATTTCGGCCAATGTCGAGGCCGGCATCAAGGTGCTGCGCGAAGGGGGCTACGATGGCGTTATCGCCTTTGGCGGCGGCTCCGGGCTCGATACGGCCAAGGTGATCGCCTTTATGGCCGGACAGACCCGCCCTATGTGGGATTTCGAAGATATCGGCGACTGGTGGACCCGCGCCGATCCCCAGGGCATATTTCCCATCGTCGCTGTGCCGACCACGGCCGGAACGGGCTCGGAAGTGGGACGCGCCGGGGTGATCACCGACGAGACAACGCATACCAAGAAGGTGATCTTTCATCCCCTGATGATGCCCAAGGTCGTTATCGCCGATCCTGAACTGACCGTCGGCATGCCCAAATTCATCACCGTGGGCACCGGCATGGATGCGTTGGCCCATTGCCTCGAAGCCTATTGCGCGCCGGGCTACCATCCGATGGCGGATGGCATTGCGGTGGAAGGCATCCGGCTCGTTTTCGAGAACCTGCCCAAGGTTGTCCTGGACCCCGGCAATATCGAAGCGCGCGGGCATCTCATGAGCGCGGCGGCCATGGGCGCAACGGCGTTTCAGAAGGGTCTCGGGGCGATCCATGCGCTGAGCCACCCGGTGGGCGCGCTCTACGACACCCATCACGGCATGACCAATGCCGTTTTCATGCCCTATGTGCTCAAGGTCAATAAGCCGGCGATCGAGGCCAAGATTGCCCGATTGGCGGCCTATCTGGGGCTGGCACCGAGCTTTGACGCGTTCCTCCATGCAGTGGTGGCCCTGAGGCTGCGGCTCGAGGTGCCGCACACGCTGAGCGACTTCGGCGTCGACGGGGAGCAACGCGACAAGATCGGCGACATGGCAATCGTTGACCCCACGGCGGGCGGCAATCCGGTGGAGCTGACCCGGGAGCGGGCGCTCGAGATTTTCGATCGGGCAATGGAGGGGCGGATCTGAGCGGGCTCCTCGCCGAAGGCAAGGGCTCGTTGGCGGTAGAACGGTGGCAGGGCTACCTCGTTGCGCCACGCTCCTCTAAACTGCGCGCAGAACCTTGGAGGACACAATGCCGCTTTATGCGCTCGACGGCGTCGCGCCCGAAATCTCGTCCGATATCGGCTGGATTGCCCCCAGTGCCGTGCTGGTGGGACGGTGCAGTGTCGGGGCGGATGCAGGGATCTGGTTCGGCGTCGTCATGCGCGGCGACATCGAACCCATCCGCATCGGGGCGCGCACCAATGTCCAGGAAAACTGCGTGCTCCATACCGACAAGGGTTTTCCCCTGACGGTGGGCGAGAACTGCACCATCGGCCACAGCGCCATCGTCCATGGCTGCACCATCGGCGACAACACGCTGATCGGCATGGGCGCAACCGTGCTCAATGGCGCACGGATCGGAAAGAATTGCCTGATCGGAGCTAATGCCTTGATCACCGAGGGCAAGGAAATCCCGGACAATTCGCTTGTTGTCGGCGCGCCGGGAAAGGTGGTGCGGACGCTCAACGAAGCAGCCATGGCCGGGCTCCTGGCATCGGCAGATCGCTATGTCGCCAATGCCAAGCGCTTTGCTTCAGGACTGGTCGAGGTGACACGGGCAGGGGATTTCGAGCCGGGGTAGCGTCTGGCGCCATGCCCAGGAAAACCAGTAGCCTCTTCTTCAGGTGCCGCGAAGCGGCCTCGAAGGACTGAGGCGTGCCAGGGTGTCCCAGCATGCCCGACCTCGTGGTTCGAGGCTACGCTACGCTTCGCACCTCACCATGAGGTCTTCTTTTATGGCAGCATAACGTCGACGCGGAGGCCTTGGCGGGGCTTGCTTTTGATGGTCATCTGGCCGCGATGGCGCTGGACGATGTGCTTGACGATGGCAAGGCCCAGGCCGGTGCCTTTTTTCTTGCGGCTGGTATCGGCGTCGATGCGATAGAAGCGCTCGGTCATGCGCGGCACGTGTTCGGGTTCAACCCCAGGGCCGTGATCGACGATGCTGATCTGGTGCTTGAAGCCGCCGCGATCGACCGGCGAGAGGGTGACGTCCACCGTCTTGCCATCGGCGCCATATTTGATGGCGTTATCGATGAGGTTTTCAAAGACTTCGTAGAGCTGGCTGCGATCGCCCGTCGCCATCACCTGGCCGGCGGGCAGGTCCAGGGTTACCTCGAGCTCTGCAGCCTTGGCCTGGGTCTGGAGGCCCTCGCGCACTTCGCGCAGGAGCGCGGCAAGATCGACCGAGCCGGTGGGCCGGACATGCTGATACATTTCGATGCGCGACAGGCTAAGGAGATCGTCGATCAGCCGGCTCATGCGTTCGGCCTGACCGCGCATGATGCCGAGGAATTTCTCGCGCGCCACCGTGTCGCGGGCGGCAGGGCCGAGAAGCGTGTCGATGAAGCCAAGCAGCGAAGCGAGCGGGGTGCGCAATTCGTGGCTGGCATTGGCGATGAAATCGGTGCGCATGGCATCGACGCGCTTGAGCTCAGTCAGGCTTTGGAAGGTGATCAGCAAATGACGGTCATCGGCGGCGAGCCAATCGCTGCCAGGCGCGCGGATCGGGGCAACGGTCACCTTGTCCCAGGTTTCGCTGGGCAGGATTTCGTGCAGTTCAAAACTTTGCGCTTCTCCGGTGCGCATCGCCGCATCGACCGCTGCCACGAGGTCAGGATTGCGCATCACAAGGGTCAGCAGCTTGCCCGGCTGCACATTGGGATAGTGATCGGCGGCCGCACGATTGCGGTAGGTGACGGCGCCACGCTGATCGAGCACGAGGCTCACCTCGCCCAGGGCCTCGACCAAGGCGGGCAGGATGTCGAGCGGATCCTGCCCTGGGGCGGGCAGGGGTGCAGGCGCTTCGACGAGGCGGGTGACGATCTGCACCGGCAGCGGCAGGAAAGCGACAAAGCCCACAATAAGGCCATACGCGAGCAGGGCAAGATCCGGACGCAGGCCGCCGAAAACGACCATGGCGATGAAAAGCCCGGCGAGGCAGAGGAGCAGGCCGGCGAAACCGGCAAGGCGCGTCAGGATGTCCTGGCTACGCCCCAGGGGCGCGGCCGACTGAATGTCGTCCATTTTTGGCCGCCGAATCAAATGCTTGCTCCGGGCTCTTGCGCCGGATCGGATCTTCTAGCACGCTGACTGTAACAGTGGAGCGACAGTATGAACGACCCTTTCGACAGCTTCGATATCGACAATCCCGAGCTTCCCGAAAGCATCGAGAATAACGCCCTGACCTCGGGCGGCTTCCCCTATGGGCAAAAGCTCGCCAAGCAAGAGTATGAAAGAGAACTCTACGCTTTGCAAAAGCAACTGGTTTTGCTGCAGGCGCACATGGCCAAGGCCGGCGAGCGGATCGTTCTGGTTTTCGAGGGACGCGACGCAGCCGGCAAGGGCGGCACCATCAAAACCATCCTCGAAAACCTAAATCCGCGCTACAACATCATCGCCGCTTTGCCCAAACCCAACGATCGGGAACGCACGCAGTGGTATTTCCAGCGCTATGTGGACTGGCTGCCGGCAGCAGGCGAAATGGTGCTGTTCGACCGTTCCTGGTACAATCGGGCCGGGGTCGAGCCGGTCATGGGCTTTGCAACAGCCGAGCAGACCGAGCTTTTCCTCCAAGAGGCGCCGGAATTCGAGAAGCGCCTGACCCGGGACGGAATCCGATTGTTCAAGTTCTGGCTCTCGATCGGCCGCGAGATGCAGCTCAAGCGCTTTCATGCGCGCCGGCACGATCCGCTCAAGACCTGGAAATTGTCGCCGATCGACCTTGAAGCGCTCAAACGCTGGGACGCCTATTCGGACGCGCGGGACCGGATGCTGGAGCGCACCGATTCAGACCATGCGCCCTGGACGGTGATCCGCGCCAACGACAAGCGCCGGCTGCGGCTCAACGTTATTCGCACCGTGCTCAACGGCTTTAACTATGAAGGCAAGACCGAAAAGGCGATCGGCGCCATCGACCGCAATATCGTGCTCAGCGCCAAGGCCTTTGCCGAGACGGCGGGGGAATAGGCCGCTCGGCGTGCCCTAGACCGTGTTTCGCGGCTGCGCTGCCTGCTTTGCGCCTCGCCATGAGGCTGAGCTTGTCAGCCCACAAACTCCGGCTCGACCAGCGCGCCTTTGTGACCGATGACGATGCCGGCGATGCGATGGGCGTTTTCGGCAGCTTCGCGAATGGACTTGCCCTCGAGGCGGGCTGAAAGATAGCCACCGTTGAAACTGTCGCCTGCCCCGGTAGCATCGACGACATTGGCCGCCGGGGGCGGCGCGAGAGTGATGCGCTCACTGGCGGTGGCGATCAGGGCGTCGCGGGCGCCGTCCTTGACCACCACTTCCTCCACACCAAGCTCGAGATAGCGCTCGGCCGTGTCTTCGATGCTTTTGTCGCCGAAAAGCGGGGCTTCGTCGGTATGGGTGGGCAGGACGATGTCGCAAAGGCTGGCGGCTGCGGTCAGGACCGAGGTCATGACGCGCGGGCTGGACCAGAGGGCCGGACGCAGATTGGTGTCGAAGGCGATTTTGGCGCCACTGTCGCGTGCCTTGACGATGGCACCAAGGAGGCGCCCGCGCGCGCGGGGCGCGAGGATCGCAAGCGTGATCCCGGAGAAATAAACAAGACTCGCGCCTTCCACCGCCTTGTGCAGCGCCGCCTTGTCGTCAGCCAGCAGCTTGGCCGCCGATTGATCGCGCCAATAGGTGAAGTGACGGTCGCCCTTGTCCTGGTGGATCATGTAAAGGCCCGGCCGGCGCTCCGGCACGGTGCCGATATGATCGGTGCCGATATTGTTGGTCTTGAGAAAGGCGCGGATGTCGTCTGAATAGCGATCCTTGCCGAGCGCCGTGACATAATCGACGTCCCAGGGCTTGCCGAGGAGCGCGCGCAGATACCAGGCGGTGTTGAGCGTATCGCCGGCATAGCCGAGCCGATAGGTGCGGTCCTCGCCCCCGCTCATTTCGATCATGCATTCCCCGATGCTGACGATCCGCTTGCTGGCCATGCCTTTTCCTCCGCTGATCCCACGCTACGCTTATGCCGGGACGATAATACCGGAGCAAGCGCGCCATCGGCTCTCTCCTAGCGAGGCATGGGCTTCCATACAAGATTGGAAATCTCTATGCTGGCTTCCGATTTGCCAGACTTCGGAAAGACCACATGACCAGCACCCGCCTCAGCCCCGCAACTCTAGGCTCGCTCAAGCCGGGCATCGGTGTGCCGAACTACGACAGGGGCAAGGTCACGCCAGGCATCGTGCATCTGGGGATCGGCGCCTTTCATCGGGCCCATATGGCGGTTTATGTCGATGATCTCCTTTCCGCCGATCCGAGCTGGGGCATTGTCGGCGCGAGCCTGCGCCGGCCCGACACCAAGGACGCGCTAGAGCCGCAGGCAGGATTGTATTCCATTGCCGTGCGCGATGCGGCGGGCACGCATCCGCGTGTCATCGGTTCGATCCTGTCCGTCATGGATGCCAACAGCGAACGCGAGGCGCTGCTGGCGCTGATGGCGGACGAAAAGATCCGCATCATCTCCCTGACCGTAACGGAAAAGGGCTATTGCCATGATCCGGCAACCGGTGAACTCGACGAAAACCATCCCGATATCGTCCACGACCTCGCTCATCCCACTGACCCGAGATCGGCGCCCGGCATGCTGGTCGAGGCGCTGGCGCGGCGCAAGGCGGCCGGCATTGCGCCCTTTACGGTGATGAGCTGCGACAATCTCCCGGCCAATGGCGAGACGGCCAAGCGCATCGTGACGCGCTTTGCCGCCTTGCGCGACCCTGCGCTCGGCCAGTGGGTTGAGGCGGTGGCCTTCCCCTCGACCATGGTCGACCGTATCGTGCCCTCGACCACCGATGCCGACCGGGCCGAAGTGGCGGGGCTGATCGGTGCTGAAGATGCCTGGCCGATCATGACAGAGCCCTTTACCCAATGGGTGGTCGAGGATCATTTCCCCTCCGGCCGCCCGGCGTTCGAAAAGGCCGGCGCACAGCTGGTGGAGGACGTCGAGCCCTTCGAGCTGATGAAGCTGCGCATGCTCAACGGCTCGCATTCCACCATGGCTTATCTCGGCTATCTCGGGGGTTACCAATATATTGCCGAGGTCATGGAAGACCCTGCTTATGTCACGCTGATCCACGGCCTGATGAGCGAGGAAGCCATGCCCACGCTCGACATGCCGGGCACCGATCTCTGGGCTTATCGTGACGAGCTGCTGGAGCGGTTTCGCAATCCTGCGCTCAAGCACCGGACCTGGCAGATCGCCATGGACGGTTCGCAAAAGTTGCCGCAGCGGCTGCTTGGCACCATTCGCGATCGCCTCAAGGCCGGCCAGCCGATCACCCGGCTCGCGCTCGGGGTGGCGGCCTGGATGCGCTATGTGACCGGGGTCGACGAGGGGGGCAGCGAGATCGACGTGCGCGATCCCCATGCGCTCAAGATGCATGCGATTGCGGCCGATGCCGGGGACAACCCGGTGGCGCTTTACGAGGGGCTTGCCAGCCTCAGCGAAGTGTTCGGCACGGACCTGGCTGGGCACACGGTATTTCGCGAGACCGTGGTTGGGCACCTGGAAAGTCTTTTTGACGAAGGCGCGAAGGCGACCGTAGCGAAGGTGGCTGGCTAATCCCCACCTGACCTCCCCCCCCGGAAGGGGGAGGAACACATCGGTCCTTGCCTAGAAATCCGTGAGCCACCGGCAGATCTCTCCCCCTTCTGGAGGGGGAGGCTAGGAGGGGGTTATATCTCCACCCCATAAGCCTCCCGCATTTCCCCAATCTCCCCAAGTACCGCATAAAACCCCGACCAGTCATCGCTTTCCGCGATCGGCGCCCAGATCGCTTCCACCTCCTCGATCAGCATGGTTCGAGGCTTTTCTCGGGCGAAGTAGGGATGATCGAGATTGACGTCGTCGCGCGGCGCAAGGGCTTCAAGGACATTGGCGAGGGGGCGGAAGGCCTCGGTGGCGTAAAACCCGGCCGCAGGACTGCGAGCGGCGCGTTCGGCGCTCATCACGCCTCCGCGCCAGTCAAAGAAGAACTGTTCATAGGGCGCCTTGCTGGTCGAAAGAAAGCTGAACAGCGCTGTAACGAAGGCATTGTTTGTCTCTTCGTCCCGGAGCACGAGCCCAAGCCGGGAAAGGATCGCCTCCGGCAGCTGCCTGCGGAAGAGGGGCCAGACGGTGTTGAGCACCGGCTCGAGTGCTTCGAGCGAAGAGAGGGGCACGAGGCATTCGGCAAGGCGCGTCAGGTTCCAGGCAAGGGTGTCGGGCTGGCGGCCGAAGCTGTAGAGGCCAGTCTGGTCGAAATAGGCGGCGGTGAAATCCGGATCATAGGTCGGGATGAAGCGCCAGGGGCCGTAGTCGAAGCTTTCCCCGGTGATATTGATGTTGTCGGTGTTGAGGACGCCATGGACGAAGCCGGCCGCGATCCATTGCGCGCCGAGGATCGCGACCTTTTCGACCACCGTTTGGAGGAAGGCGGCAGCGGGGTCAGGCGCATCTTCAAGCTCGGGATAGTAATTGGCGATGGCATAATCAACGAGGCGACCGAGATTGGCCGTGTCCTCGAGATAGGCGAGACGCTGGAAGGTGCCGATGCGGATATGGCTGTGGCTGAGCCGGGTCAGGACCGCCGATCGGGTCGGCGAGGGTTCGTCGCCGCGATAAAGCTGTTCGCCGGTTTCAACGAGCGAAAAACTCTTCGAGGTATAAACGCCGAGCGCTTCGAGCATTTCGGTCGCCAGCACTTCGCGCACCCCGCCTTTGAGCGTCAGCCGGCCATCGCCGCCGCGCGACCACGGCGTCTTGCCCGAGCCCTTGGTGCCGAAATCAAGAAGCCGGCCATCTTTGGGATCGATGCATTGGCCAAAGAGAAACCCCCGGCCATCGCCCAGATCGGGATTGTAGGAGCGGAACTGATGGCCGTGGTAGCGCAGGGCCAGCGGCTGGGGCAACGAGCCAGGCACTGGCTCGAAACGGCCGAAATGCCTGAGCCACTCCTCTTCGGTCAGCGAGCCGAGCCCGATCCGCCCGGCCCAGCGCTGATCGCGGTGGCGGAGAATGGTCTTGGGGAAGTCGGCGGGCGCGACGGGATCGAAAAAATCGGGGCCAAGTTCGGCGTGGCTCTGGGCGGGGATGAAGTCGGTCATGGAACCACTGCTTTATTGATGCGCCTCATGCGCAGGCCCGGCTTGCGGCCGGTGCGGCTGGCGGGAGCGGGCAAATCGGCCTATATCATGCGGGATGATACAGCTTGCACCCTTCAAGGCCGCCATTTTCGACATGGACGGGACCTTGCTCGACACCGAGTCCTTGTTCAAGACCATCGTCTTCGAAGTCTGCACCGACCTTGGCTTCGAAATGACCGAGGACGTGCATCGTTCCATGGTTGGCTCAAGCCATGAGCGGACCAATCAGCTTCTGCTGGAAGCTTATGGCGTGAGCTTTCCCTACGCGCTGTTCGACGAGAAATGCCGCGTCAGCATGCGCGAGCGTTCCCATGCGGGCGTGCCCGTCAAGGCGGGCGTGCACGACTTCATCGCGGCGCTGCATGACAACAATATCCCGACAGCGGTCGCGACTTCTTCGCGCAATCCCCATGCCCAGCACCATCTGAGCGCAGCGGGGCTGCTTGATCTGTTTGAAACGATCGTCACGCGCGACGACGTTACCTACCCTAAACCCCATCCCGAGCCTTATCTGACGGCAGCCGAGCGGCTTGGCGTCGATCCTGCCGATTGCCTCGCGCTCGAGGACAGCCATGCCGGGGTTCAGGCCGCCCACGCGGCAGGGATGCAGACCATCATGGTGCCCGATCTTGTCCATCCCAGCGAGGACATTCTCGCGCTCGGCATTGCGGTGATGGAGAGCCTCGGCCACGTCCATCGTGCGGCCTTTCCCATTAAGATGTGATCGCGCCGAAACGCGCATAAAATTCTAACAAATCCGGCAAGACTCGCTTGAGCACGAATTAAGCCCATGAGTTTCGTGGGTTTTCTTTTGCGCGCTCTGCGATTAACCGTGTTTTAAGAAGCTAAGGCGTATGGTTAACCAGCCGTAAAAATTGGCTTCCATCTCGCAGCGGGCTTGGCTAGTGTGGCCCCCGCAACGACGGACCGCCAGACGGTCTGACCAGAAGGCTCGCCGGAAGGACTGGACGGGCTCAGGGGCAAGGACGGGGCATTGACTGCACGCTGGGGGCATAGGATCGCGCGCGCCGCATCCAAGGTGACACTGTTGGCAACGGCTGCGTGCCTCGCCGCTCTGATCGCTGCACCGATCGCCAGCCAGGCCAATGATGCCGACATCGTCCTGCCGCTCGAAATTCCCGCCGACATCGCCGAAACGCGGACGCAGCCGGCGCTCGGCGCATCCTTTGTGCCGGTCAAGGCCGGGCAGCAGGCGCTGACCGATGCCCTGCTCGCCAACTACGTGGCGCGCCAGCAAAAACTCCGCTCGGTGGACGTGACCCTGGCCGGGCCGCAGGCCCCGCTCAGCGAAGAAGTGCTGATGGGCTATATCGCCCGTGGCTCGCTGGGGGGCAGCAACAACACCGCTCTTTCGGCCATCGACAGCTTCATGCAGCCGATCAGCGCGGCCAAACCGACTGTCACGCCTGACCTGCTCGAGGCCTATGTGGCCGATGGCTACCGGCCGACCGCCAAGCGGCTCGAAGTGGCCAACAAGGAGCGCGAGTGCCTGGCCATGGCCATCTATCACGAAGCGCGCGGCGAGAGCGCCGATGGGCAATTGGCGGTGGCCAATGTGATCGTGAACCGGGCGCGCTCCAGCAAATATCCCGGCTCGCTCTGTGGCGTGATCTACCAGGGCGCCGACAAGGGCCGCTATCGCTGCCAGTTTACCTTTGCCTGTGACGGCCGCGACGAACGCCCCGGCGAACGTCAGGCCTGGGCACGTTCCGTGGCTCTCGCCAAGGACGTTTATGCCGACTATGCAACCGGTGCCGATATCGGCGCGCTGCCAAAGTCAGTGCTTTTCTACCACACCACCGCCGTGCGCCCCTCCTGGTCCTATACCTTCGACCGCGTCGCCGAAGTGGGCTCCCACATTTTCTATTCGCCCAACTGAGATTTCCGGTTTGGCGGCAGGCAAGATTCCCGCGTCAGCGGGAATTTCTGTTTGTGCGGAAAGCCGGGGCTGCCTGTGCCCCTTCTCTTCTAACCCCAGACGGAAGTATTCACCTGGGCGCTTGTGGGCGACACCGCCGTTTTGCCCTCGGACTTGATCCGAGGGCGCGGGGGCAAACTTATTCCGCCGCTTCGGCCATTTGCGGGCCGGCTTCGTTGCTGGCGCTGGGACCGAACTTGAGAAAGTTCTGCCGGAACAGGTGCACGAGCTTATGGGCCTGCGCATCGTAGGCATCCTGGTCGGTCCAGCACTGCCGCGGGTCGAGCAGATGCGGCTCGACACCCTCGACCGCTTCGGGCACGGCAAAGCCGAAAAAGGGATCGATGCGGGCGGGGGCTTTGTCGAGCGCGCCACTCAGAGCTGCTGTCAGAAGGCGCCGGGTCGAGGCGATGTCGATGCGCTTGCCGACCCCATAGGCGCCACCGATCCAGCCGGTATTAAGGAGCCAGGCTTGGGCGCCGCTGCTGCGCAGACGCTGGGCGAGCATTTCGCCATAAACGGTGGGGTGCAGCGACATGAAGGGCGCGCCGAAACAGGCCGAAAAAGTCGCCTGCGGCTCGGTGACGCCCCGCTCGGTGCCTGCAACTTTGGCGGTGTAGCCGGAAAGAAAGTGGTAGACCGCCTGTTCGGGCGTAAGCCGGGCCAGGGGAGGCAGAACGCCGAAAGCATCGGCAGTGAGAAATACGACAGTTTTGGGCGTGCCGCCGGCGCCACCAGGGGCGACCGATGGCAGGACATCGAGCGGATAGGCCGCGCGTGTGTTTTCGGTTAAGGAGATATCGTCAAAGAGGGGCCGGCGCGTCGCCTCGTCGAGAATGACATTTTCAAGCACGGTGCCGAAGCGGCTTGTGGCTGCAAAGATTTCTGGCTCGGCTTCGGCGCTGAGCTTGACGGTCTTGGCGTAGCAGCCCCCTTCGAGGTTGAACACGCCATCGGCGCTCCAGCCATGTTCGTCATCCCCGATGAGCGGACGCTCCGGATCGTTGGAGAGCGTGGTCTTGCCGGTGCCCGAAAGGCCGAAAAATAGCGCGGCTTCGCCATCGGGACCCAGATTTGCCGAACAATGCATGGGCAGGACGCCCTGGGCCGGCGCATGAAAGTTGAAGAGCGAGAAAACCGACTTCTTGATTTCGCCGGCATAGCGCGTGCCCCCGATCAGCACGATATTGCGTCTGAGATCGAGCGCGATCACAGTCTCAGTGCGGGTGCCGTGGCGCTTCGGATCGGCGGTGAACAGCGGCGCGTGGATGATGGTGACCGGCATGGCGTCAGCCGATGTGTCGATGCCTTCGCCCGGGCGGATCAGGAGGTTGCGGATAAAGAGCGCATGCCAGGCGCTCGGGGTCAGCACGGTGACATCGTATTGGTGGCGCGGATCGGCCCCGGCGAGCAGATCCTGGCGGAAGAGCTTTTGCCCGGCAAGGTGGGCCTGCATGTCGGCAAGAAGGAGATCGAACTGGGCCGGCGACAGTGATCCCGAATTGTCCCACCAGACCCGATCTTCGGTCAGCGCGTCGCGAACGATGAATTTGTCCTTGGGCGAGCGGCCGGTAAAGGCGCCGGTCTCTACGCTGAGTGCCCCATGCGCGGTCAGCCGGGCACCACCCTGAGCAAGGGCCTGGGCAACCAGTTCGGGGGCAATGGCGTTTTCATCGAGCGATGTTGCAGCTTCGACAATGGCTTGGCGCAGGGCGCTGTGGTCTTCGGCTTGCATGTTTCCGTCTCCGTTTTCCGCCGCAAAGGAGAGCAGCGGACGAGCGGAAGGTGACAGGCAGGGCCTTTGCCAGCCATCCCGAAATCGGTCGTAAGACGGAAGTCTGAGGCGGCCCGGACGGGAGCCGCGCGTCGTGGCAGGCTTGGCCTCGCCATATTTAACGCGTAATTGTCGCTTGCAAAGTCGCGCAGGACAAAAAGAAACAGGCTCAGTCAAAGAGCCCGAAAGCGTCGCAAAGAGAAAGGCACAAGATGCCCAAGATCGCCCTGGTGGACGACGACCGGAACATTCTCACCTCGGTTTCCCTCACGCTCGAAGCCGAGGGTTATCAGGTGGCAACCTATACCGATGGGGCTTCGGGTCTCGATGGTCTCACCGCCGATCGGCCCGATCTGGCCATCCTCGACATCAAGATGCCGCGCATGGACGGCATGGAACTGTTGCGCCGCCTGCGCCAGAAGTCCGATGTGCCGGTGATCTTCCTCACCTCCAAGGACGAGGAGATCGATGAGCTGTTCGGGCTCAAGATGGGTGCCGACGATTTCATCACCAAGCCCTTCAGCCAGCGCCTGCTCGTTGAGCGCGTCAAGGCTATCCTCCGCCGCTCCGCCCCGCGCGATCCTTCCGCACCCGGCACGACCGGGGTCGAGCCTGCACCCGGCAAGGCGCTCATCGAGCGCGGTTCGCTGGTGATGGACGAAGAGCGCCACACCTGCACCTGGAAAGGGCAGCGCGTGACCCTCACCGTCACCGAATTCCTGATTCTCCAGGCGCTGGCCCTGCGCCCCGGCGTCGTCAAGTCGCGCAATGCGCTGATGGATGCGGCCTATGACGACCAGGTCTATGTGGACGATCGCACCATCGACAGCCACATCAAGCGTCTGCGCAAGAAGTTCAAGGCGACAGACGACGACTTCGAAATGATCGAAACGCTTTACGGCGTCGGCTATCGATTTAAGGAGCAGTAAGGGGCCGTGGCCAGCATCGATCCCGAGCTCGGCGAAACGCTTTCGACCACGAAGGCGAAGCCGGCGCGTGCCGAAAGGCATGGCCGGCGCGGCTGGCGGCTGGCCCTCAAGCCTCTTGGCAAGCTGATCGGGGCGCTGCGGCGCTTCGTCGACTTCACTATTTTTTCGAGCCTGACACGGCGCATCATCGTGCTCAATCTGGCAGGCCTTCTGGTGCTGGTCGTCGGCATTCTCTATCTCAACCAGTGGCGCGCGGGCCTGATCGATGCACGCGTGCAATCCCTGCGCGTCCAGGGCGAAATCATTGCAGCCGCCATTGCCGCGTCGGCTACGGTCGACAGCGACGTCATCTCGGTTAATCCCGACCGGCTCTTGGAACTGCAGGCGGGCAATGTGTCCCCGCTCTCCTATTTCGATCCGACGCTGGAATTTCCGATCAGCCCCGAACGGGTCGCCCCGCTCCTGCGCAACCTGATCACCCCCACGCGGACGCGAGCCCGGATCTATGATCAAGGGGGCCTGCTTATCCTCGACAGCGAGACCATCTATGCGCGCGGCGAGGTGATCCGGCAGACCATCGACACCTCGAACCAGAACCGCTTCTTCCTGCTCGACTGGTGGAATGCGATCATCGCCTGGGCGCCGGGGGATACCTATTCGCGCTATCAGGAATATGGTCCGGCTGAAGGCGCGCGCTATCCCGAGGTTGCCTCCGCGCTTTTAGGAGCGCCTGCCGATTTCGTGCGTGTGGACGAGCACAATCAGCTCGTCGTCTCCGTCGCCGTGCCGGTGCAGCGCCTGCGGGCGATCGTTGGGGTGATCCTCCTGTCAACGGCGCCGGGTGATATCGATTCGGTGGTGGCGCAGGAGCGCTGGAGCATTTTGCGCATCGCCCTGATCGCCGCCGTGGTGCAGATTGCGCTATCGCTTCTTCTTGCCGGCACCATTGCAGGGCCGATGCGCCGGCTTGCGGCAGCGGCCGAGCGAGTGCAGACAGCTGGTAATGCGCGGGCCGAGATTCCTGATCTTTCGGATCGCCCCGACGAGATCGGCCATCTGTCCCATGCCCTGAGGCGCATGACCGATGGGCTCTATAATCGCATCGAAGCCATCGAGCGCTTTGCGGCGGACGTTGCCCACGAGTTGAAAAACCCGCTGACCTCGTTGCGCTCTGCCGTCGAAACCCTGCCGCTGGCGAGAAAGCCCGAGGATCGGGAACGGCTGACCGAGATCATCCAGCATGATGTGAAGCGGCTCGACCGGCTGATCACCGATATTTCGAGCGCCAGCCGTCTCGATGCCGAACTGGCGCGCGAAAGTGCCGAAGCGGTCGATATCGAGACCTTGGCTGAAGCCATGGTCGGCATTCAGAAGGACGTGGCGGCGGGCCGGGGCGTCGATGTGGTCATGGGCAAGCGGCTGGGTCGCGGCTCCACCGTGATCACCGGGCATGAGTCCCGGCTGGCGCAGGTTCTGGCCAATCTGATCGACAATGCCGTTTCCTTCTCGCCGCAAGGGGGCGTGGTGACGGTGACGGTTTCGACCGAATCCGACACGATCGTCGTAACGGTCATGGATGAGGGCCCCGGGATCACCGGGGATGTCAGCCGGATCTTTCAGCGTTTCTATACCGACCGGCCCGAAACCGAGAGCTTCGGCAATCACTCCGGGCTTGGCCTCTCGATCTCCAAGCAGATCGTCGATGCGCATAAAGGGACCATCAAGGCGCAGAATCGCACCGACCGTTCGGGGGCGCTTTTCACCGTTTCGCTGCCTCGCGCGCGCCGCGCCTGATGAGCCGGCACAATATCCACGCCACGGCTCTACTCGTCGACGGCGCGGGGGTTCTGCTGCGCGGGCCCTCGGGCTCGGGCAAGTCGCTTCTGGCGCTTCTGCTGCTCGACTGGTGGGCGCTGAGAGGCCGGAGCGCCATGCTGGTCGCCGATGATCGTGTCGATCTTACGCTCCGCGATGACGCAATCGTGCTGAGCACGCCCGAACTGCTGGCCGGGCTGATCGAGTTGCGCGGGCGCGGCATTGTCCGTAAATCCCATGCTCCCGAGGCAAGGCTGATGCTCGTGGTCGATCTCGTCCCCGATCTTGAACGTATGCCCGAAGATCCCGATTTCAGGACGGAAATCTTGGGCCGGCCGTTTGCGCGATGTCCGGTGCCAAGGCTCGGCGTCATCGGCGCGGATCACCAGAGGCTGCTGGTGGACGAAGCACTTGGCGCAATTGCCTTCCGCTGAGGAGGCGACAATTTATCGCTTGCAACCTTGAGCCCCGGAGACAAGACTGTCGCCCGCCCGGCCAGGCACGTCAGTGCCACGGGCAGGGGGCTTATCTGACTGCGATTGCGATGCGCTCGATTGGGGCGAACCGCGATCTGGGGAGAGTTTATGATTGGATTGGTTCTGGTGACGCATGGCGCGCTGGCGGATGAGTTCAAGCTGGCGCTGGAACATGTCGTAGGACCTCAGGAATATTGTGAGACCATCGCCATCGGTCCGGAAGACAATGCCGAAACGCGCCGGGAGGATATCCTAGCAGCGCTTGACCGGGCCGATACTGGCAATGGCGTGATCATTCTCACCGATATGTTCGGCGGCACGCCATCGAACCTGGCTATTTCGGTGATGCAGAGCCGGAACGTCGAAGTGATTGCCGGTGTCAATCTGCCCATGCTGGTCAAGCTTGGCCGTGTGCGCGCCGATATGAGCCTCGCTGATGCGGTGGCCTTGGCCCAGGAGGCGGGGCGCAAATATATCACCGTCGCCAATTCGATCCTGGGTGGAGCCTCCTGATGGATGCCGACCGGGCTCTCGCCCAACAGCTGACCATCGTCAATCGCAAGGGCCTCCATGCGCGAGCCTCCGCCCGCTTCGTGCGCACGGCGGAATGCTTTGATGCGACCCTGCACGTCGTCAAGGACGGGCAATCGGTCAACGGCAACTCCATCATGGGCCTGATGATGCTGGGCGCCGGGCCTGGCTCGACCATTCTGGTACAGGCAACAGGCAAACAGGCGCGTGAGGCGCTCGAGGCAATTGTTGAACTCGTCAATAATGGTTTCGATGAGGACAATGAGGGCGTTTGATCGCTTGGTATCGACGCTGAGGATGGCAGACTTCTTGAGCATTGGGTCTCTCCAGCGAACAAAGCCTTCGGCTCTGGTCGTATAGAAGTTCCAATTACTGCGGCCTAGACTAGGGGCAATAGTAGTGCACCCCTGAGGAGGTCGTCTTGATCGACACGTCTCAACAGACCCTGGTCAAATCCCAGCCCGTCCTGCCGCTTGCCACCACGCTGGGCCCTGTCCACATAGCCGTCACGGATCGCGCCAGGGCGCTCGCCATCTGGCAGGATGTGGTTGGCCTCGATCTCATGGAAGAAACCGGCAATGCGCTTTCCATGGGCGCAGGCGGCCAGGTGCTTATCGTGCTAGAAACCGGCGCAACCCGTCCATCGGTTCCGCGCAGCATCGGTCTCTATCACGTGGCTATTCATGTGCCGACGCGGGCTGATCTTGCGCAAATGGCGGTACGGACGCTGCAACGGAACGTCCGCATTTCGCCCACCGACCATCTCGTCAGCGAAGCGATCTATCTATGGGATCTTGATGGCAACGGGATCGAAATCACCTTCGAGACGCCGTGGCGCGGCACCCTCGGCGATCCGGAAAAGGGCGAGGCCTATGCGGTAACCGCCGAAGGCAAACCACATTCGGGTCGCGATCCCATCGATCTCGACGCGCTCTTGGGCGAATTGGGAGAGCAACCGGTTTTCGCGCCGCGCATGCCGGCGGGAACGCGCATCGGCCACATCCACGTTCATGTGAACGATCTCATGACCGCCATGGAGTTTTATCGCGACATCGTCGGCTTTGCCGGTTTCCTCCTGATCAACTCCTTCGGCATGGGTGATGTGGGGCTCGACTACATGCCGCACACTGTTGCCTTCAATATCTGGTCAGGCCCCAATGCGACTTTGCCGCCCGCCGGTTCGGCTGGATTGCGCTGGTTCACCATCGTACTGCCCGATGCGGCCAGCTTCGATGGTTTGATCGGCCGGCTCGAACGGGCAGGATCGCCGATTGACCGGTTGGAGAATGGCGTTGAAACCCGCGATCCCTTTGGGAACCGGATTCGCCTGGTTCTCGATAAGGCCTGAGGCAATCAAAACCAAAACTGGACTTTGGCGTTGCTCTTCCGCGATGATGACGCGAAAGAGGCAAGGGGGACACGATGCGCACTGCCCAGGACGTACTCGACTTCTGGTTCGAGGATCACGGGCCCGGTGACTGGTTTGCCGGCAAGGCCGACTTCGACGCGCTGATCGCCCAGCGCTTCACACAGACCCATTCTCATGTTGCCAAAGGCGAGGCGTGGGAATGGCGCACGACGCCATCAGGACGCCTTGCTGAAATCATCGTGCTCGACCAGTTTTCGCGACAGCTCTTCCGCAAGAAACCCGAAGCGTTCGCGCAGGACAAGATGGCGCTGGTCCTCGCTCAGGAAATGGTCAGCCAAGGTCTTGATCGGCAATTCGAACAGCCCAGGCGCGGCTTCATCTACCTGCCTTTCATGCATTCGGAGTCCGTCGCGATCCAATCCGCCTCGGTTCGTCTCTATGAGGCCCTGGGCGATGACGACCAGCTCGAATATGCAATCGAGCACAAGAAGTGCATCGATCGTTTCGGACGCTTCCCGTTCCGCAATCTGGCTCTCGGCCGCGACAACAGTATCGAGGAGCTGGACTACATGCACGATCATGTAGAGCGGGGATTCTAGGAACACTTCGGGTAAGCCACACCTCGCCTCCCCCTAGAGGAGACGAGGTGGCGCTTCATCGATCCCTTAAAAGGCCCATTCACCCTTGCGCATGACGGGCTCGCTCGATCCGTCGGCATGGACACCGTCGATATCCACCTGGTCCGAGCCGATCATCCAGTCGATGTGAATGAGGCTCTTATTGCCGCCCTGGGCAAAGATCTGGTCGGAAGTCAGGTCCTTGCCGCCTTCGAAACAATCGGCATAGCACTGGCCCATGGCGATGTGGCACGAGGCGTTTTCGTCGTAGAGCGTGTTGTAAAAAAGGATGCCCGAAGCCGAAATTGGCGAGGAATGGGGCACGAGCGCCACTTCGCCGAGGCGCCGCGCGCCTTCGTCGGTATCGAGCACCTTGTTGAACACGTCCTGGCCCTTGGTCGCCTTGAGCTCGACCATGCGGCCGTCTTCGAAGCGCGCCTGGATGTTCTCGATCAGCGTGCCATTGTGGCTGAGGGGCTTCGTCGCCGAGACCGTACCTTCGACCCGGAGGCGATGAGGCGTGGTGAACACTTCCTCGGTCGGGATATTGGGGTTGCAGGTGACCCCGTTCTTGGCTTCGGACGCGCCGCCCTTCCAGCGATGCCCGTCGGCCAGGCCCACGGTAAGGTCGGTGCCGGGGCCCTTATACTTGAGTGCGGCAAATTTCTTGCCGTTGAGCCAGGTCCAGCGCGCCTTGAGATTGGCATTGTGCGCTTTCCAGGCCGCGATCGGATCGTCCTGGTCGACGCGGCTTGCCTTGAAGATCGCATCGGCAAGCTTGCCCACCGCGACATCGTCGCTGTCATTGGGGAAGACGAGTTTTGCCCAGGCCAGCGTCGGATAGGACACGATGTTCCAGTTGATGTCGAAGCCAGTGATCAATTCGAGCGCCGGGCGATAGGCAGCCGAATTGGCGCGATTGGCGCGCGACACCTTTTCCGGATCCTGCCCGGCCAGCATCATCGGATTGTCGCCCGATATGGCAAGGCGCGCAGCATTTGCCTTATAGGCCTCGGCCATGCCCGCATAAAGCCAGCCCGCAGCGCGATCAAAGCTCTGATCCCTGGCATATTTGTAGCGCGCAAGGGTGGCTTCTTCGTCCGAATAGACCGTGGTGACGAGGCCTGCGCCAGCCTTATAGGCATGTTCGGTGATGCGGCGGACGAGGGGGGCCGCCGTCATCGGCGCGGTGATGATCAGATCCTGCCCCTCGGCCAGTTGCAGGCCGACCTTGATGGCGACTTCGCCGAGCTTGTCGAGTTTATGGGGATCGATGGGGGTGCTGCTCATCGGGCAAAGCCTCTGTCGTTGAATCGATTGGGTCGAGCCTATCCGGCCCCGAGTGGCGGCGCCACCCGGCCAAAACGGAAAAACCGTTGATCTCGATCAAGGTGGAGGCCTGCCGGGAGGATGACAAGGGAGCCATATCCATTGGAGGTTCCCATGACCCTGATCGTTGCTTTTGTCCTTGCCGTCTTTGCCACCTTTGCCGTCGCCCTGGGCTATGCGCAGATCCAGACCCGGGGATTGGTTGCGCCGGGTGCGCGTCCCTTGGACTGATGCTTCCTTCTCCCCCGAGGGGAGAAGGTGGCCCGCAGGGCCGGATGAGGGGTTAAGTCTGGAGGCTTTTTCAAACGGCGGCCCCCTCACCCTGATCCTCTCCCCTCAGGAGAGAGGGAAATCGCACTGTGCCCAATCGGCATCAGCGGCGACATTCTGTCACATTCCCCTCTTGGCAAAGGCGAACGGTTTGGCTATCAACCGTTCGCCGCTTCATTTTTTCAAAACAACAGGGAGGCGTTGCATGCCAGCATTGATGTTCGCTTCCCCAATTGGCATCGGCCGACGTTAGGTCCTTGCCATCCGCGGCCCGCCGTTTAGGCCAGCCGCCTGCGGTTTTTCCCTTTTTCGCAGAATAGACCAGCCCGGCAGGGTCATTGTCTTTCCCGGTCCGTTTTGCGCCCTTTCATATCCTTGTTTGAGGAGCCGGTTGCCGGAGAACGGGACCGGACTGCCAGAATGAGTCGCAAGAAACTCGATTTTCGTGCCGATGCCTTCAGAAAAGTGCTCGGCTTCACCTTCCGTCACTGGGCCCATCAGCCAAAGCGCATCGCCCTGATTGCCGGTCTCGTCATGATCGCGACGATCGCCGAAGTCATGGTACCGATGTTTTCGGGCCGCATCGTCGACGCTATTTCCATCGGCGACGACGAGGCGCTTAATGGGGCGCTGACCGCCTTTGCCACGGTTGCCGCTCTCGGGCTGACCAGCGTCGTGCTGCGCTTTTTCGTTTTCCACGCCATCATCAAGCTGACGCTGAAAATGATGGCCGAGATCGTCAATGACGGCTTTTATCGCGTGCAGCGCTTTTCGACCGACTGGCACGCCAACAGCTTTGCCGGCTCGACCGTGCGCAAGGTGACGCGCGGCATGTGGGCGCTCGATGCGCTTAACGATATCTTGCTGGTCGCGCTGTTGCCGAGCTTTGTCATGCTGGTCGGCGCCTCGATCCTGCTCGGCTCTTATTGGCCGGTGATGGGGCTCGTCGTCGCCGTGGGGTCGGTCATCTATATCGGGTTCACCGTCCTTATGTCGGTGGGCTATGTCGCCCCGGCGGCAAGCCTTGCCAATGCCTGGGACACGCGCCTCGGCGGGGCGCTGGCGGATGCCGTGAGCTGCAATTCGGTGGTCAAGGCTTTTGGCGCCGAAACGCGCGAAGAGGGGCGGCTGCGCCATGTCCTCTCCAAGTGGGACACGCGCACCCGCCGGACCTGGAAGCGCGGCACGCTCAACGGCACCATCCAGGGTCTGCTGATGACCCTGATGCAGGCCGGCATTCTGGGCACGGGCCTTTATATGTGGACGCAAGGCCTGGCTTCGGCCGGCGACATCACCTTCGTCCTTGCCATGTTCTTCGTGCTGCAGGGATATCTGCGCGACGTCGGCATGCACATCAGAAATCTCCAGCGTTCGGTCAACGACATGGAAGAACTGGTGGCTTTGAACAGCATGCCGCTGGGTGTCGAGGACCGGCCGGGGGCCGGAGCCATTACGATTGAGCAAGGTGCGATCAACTTCGACCGTGTTACCTTCCGCTATGGCAGCCATCCGACCCCGCTTTATCGCGATTTTTCCGTCGCCATAAAGCCGGGCGAGCGGGTCGGGCTTGTAGGGCATTCGGGATCTGGCAAGACGACCTTCGTCAAGCTGATCCAGCGGCTCTATGACATCAACGAGGGCGCTATCACTATCGATGGGCAGAACATCGCCGAGTTCGGGCAGGCGAGCCTTCGCGGCCAGATCGCCATCGTGCAGCAGGAGCCGATCCTGTTTCACCGGACGCTGGCCGAGAACATCGCCTATGGCCGGCCCGAGGCGAGCCGTGCCGAAATCATCGCGGCGGCCACCCAGGCCAATGCGCATGAGTTCATCATGAACCTGCCCAAGCAATATGAAACGCTGGTGGGTGAGCGGGGCGTAAAGCTCTCGGGCGGGGAGCGCCAGCGCGTTGCCATTGCCCGGGCGTTTCTGGCCGATGCCCCGATCCTCATTCTCGACGAGGCTACTTCGAGCCTTGATAGCGAGAGCGAGGTGATGATCCAGGAGGCGATGGAGCGGCTGATGGTGGGACGCACGACGCTTGTCATCGCCCACCGCCTGTCCACCGTCCGGGCCCTCGATCGGCTGCTTGTCTTCGACAAGGGCCGCATCGTCGAGGAGGGCAATCACGAAGCCCTGATCCGGCTCCAGGGCGGCATCTATCGCCGGTTGTTCGAGCGCCAGGCGCTGGAATTGACCAAGGGTCTTGTGGCCTAACAACGAGAAGCCCGCGGAGCGATCCGCGGGCTTCTGCTTTAGTGGCCGCGCTTCTTGTCGTGCTCGCCGCGGTCATTAACGCCGCGCTGGATCGAGCGGTCACCATTGGAAATCTCGTATTCCCCGGCCGGCTGCTCGATATCCTCGCGCGCCTGGGCAAGGGGCTTTTGATCGGTGTCGACCTCTACCCCCTCCTGCTTTTCACGCCCTTCGAAAAGGTCTTTCTGCTGTTCGCGGGTGCGGGCGCCTTGCGTCGTCTTTTCGGTGCCGCGAGTCTCGTGATTGGATTGCTGCATGGCTTCCTCCTATCGGCCCTCAAGGGCGCAACGGCTCGCAGGCGCCAGGGTTGCCAGGTGTGATCGCGATCAACTTTGGGGTTTCCGCATCCGCACCAACACTCCACTCTTAACGCTCCATTCACCATAACCCCAGGCTTTTGGAGCCCGGGCGGTGGCAAGGCATTGTATTTAAATCAAATACGAGGCAGCCCCATGGCTTATTCCGAACCCATGACCGACGCCCATGTCGCCGAATTCCTCGACCTGGCGCGCTCGGCCAATGTCACCTTCGACATCACCAATGATCGTCTGCATATGCGGATGATCAACCCCATCTGGACCATGTGGTCCCCCATCCGGCACCTGCTCGACGAAATCGGGCATGAGCGGATTGAAGCGTTCGTGCGGCGGGAAGCGGCAGCGCGAGATGCGGTAGAGAACTGGAACGCGGTAAGCGTCGACCGGCTCAATGCGGCGGCGGAGGTGATGCGGGGGTAGAAGACCCCCACCTAGCCTCCCCCTCCAGAAGGGGGAGGGACAGATCGAGTTTGCCGAACCTTCTCCGGATCTTCTGAAATCGGACCAATTCGCTCCTGCCGAGACATTTGTGAGCCGTCGGCAGATCCCTCCCCCTTCTGGAGGGGGAGGCTAAGGAGGGGGTACACTTCTTCCTCCCCAATGCTATCCTTCCAGGAAGGAGCCCCCATGGACGACCCGGTCACCTTCGCCCGAAAACTCCGGCGCGAGCAAACCGCGCCCGAGCGGCGCTTCTGGGTCATCCTCCAGCCTTGGCGCGACGCCGGCCTCCACTGGCGACGCCAGGCGCCCCTCGGTCCCTACATCGTGGATTTCGTCTGCAAGCCAGCCAAGCTGATCGTCGAGATCGACGGCGACACCCACTATTCTGAAGACGGCATGATCCGCGACACCGAGCGCACCGCCTTCCTCGAAAGCCGCCGTTTTCGCGTGTTGCGGTTTACCAACGCCGAAGTGATGGACAATGCCGAGGGGGTGTTTGGGGTACTGAGTGGGATTTTGGGTGAGCCGGGCTCAAAAAGCACCCCCTCCTAGCCTCCCCCTCCAGAAGAGGGAGGGACCGATCGAGAGAGCTGAGGCTCCTGCGATCCCCTCTTCTCCTCCCCCTTCTGGAGGGGGAGGCCGGGTGGGGGGCTTCTTCTAGAAATGCGGTCAATATCACCTCAGATCTCTGCAGTGATATCTCGTAGCTGGCATTGGTCCACTGGATTTGGTGGTCTGACCAGAACATTATCTTGCATGAGACAGATTCTTGAGCATCTATTCTCTAGATCTCCATCTGTGCGAGTCGTGACGTGGACGTTACTGAGAACGAAATTGCCGAAGCAGTTCTTATTATTCTTTCGGGCACTGTGAGTGGTGAGGCAAAACTGTCGTTTCTTCGGACTAGGATCCCCGAACATGTGCAGTTGTCAGCACATGATCAAGAGCAATCCTTCAAGCGCCCCAATGAGCAGATGTGGGAACAAAGGCTTCGCAACATCAAGTCGCACTCGATAAATGAGGGTAACTATATTGCGGAAGGTTACTTAACTGCACCTAGCCGAGGTAGCTTGCGCATCACCGACAGGGGAAGAAAAAAGGTCAGCGGAATTTAGCCTTGTACCCAGGCTTTAACCAGCAAAGCTCTGTACCTTGAGCGTCTTTGTCCCAGACAAACCACGCGTAAGCAGTGGTGCCTGAGCTCTTAGCTTCCATCCCGGCCGGGTAAAAAGTGATGCGCTCGCTGAATACCCACACCCTTGCAGGTGGGTTGGTAGAAAATATGCTACGATTTCGGTTCGCCCCTTCAAGAAAGGCAAGCCGCAACAAAAGTGCAAATTTCTTGGTGCTCTTCTTGAGCCCCTGCTGAACGAAGCCCTCTGCACTGTTGTATGGGGGATTAGTTATGATGTTTTCTGATGTGATGTCATTGTTTAGGAAGTCTATTCCCGCCTCGCCGAAACCACGCTGATAGAGGTCAGAACTAAAAACGTTCAGACCAAATTCCGACAGCACACTGGACATGGCGCCATCGCCACAAGCGCTTTCCCAGACGTCTCCCGAAAATTTTTCATTGTCGAGTAATGCAAAAGTGGCCCACTTCGGAGTCGGAAAGTAGTCCGGTCCGTCCAAATCGGCAAAGCGCTTCAGTGTTGGCTTGTATCCACCACTCAAATGATAAGTTGCGTCCATGGCCAGCGCCTCCGTCATATCATCTATCAACACTGATGTGTTTACATTGAGTTAACCATAAGCGGCATCAATTGGTGCGCGGGATCAATGCGCCTCATCCCAGTTCTTCGCCGCGTGCGCATCCACCTGGATCGGCACTGACAATCTCACCGCCGGCTCTGCCGCGTTCTCCATCACCGTCTTGATCACCGGGATCGCGACCTCTTCCGTCCCTTCGGGCACTTCAAAAATCAGTTCGTCATGGACCTGCAGCAGCATGTCGGCTTCGATTTTTGCCCTTCGCAATTCCGGCTCCATGCGGATCATCGCCCGCCGGATGATATCGGCGGCAGAGCCCTGGATGGGGGCGTTGATGCTGGCGCGTTCGACAAAACTGCGTTCGCTGGGATTGCCGGAATTGGCGTTGGGGAACTGGATTTTGCGGCCAAAGATGGTGGTGACGTAACCGTCGGCTTTGACCTTGGTTTTTTGGGCGTCCATGTAGTCGCGAATGCCGGGGAAACGCTCGAAATAGGTCTTTATGTATTCCCCGGCGACCGAGCGCTCGATGCCGAGCTGGTTGGCAAGGCCGAAGGCGGAGATGCCGTAGATGATGCCGAAATTGATGGCCTTGGCGCGGCGGCGGACATCGCTCGGCATGCCTTCGACGGGCACGTTGAACATTTCCGACGCCGTCATGGCGTGAATGTCGAGACCTTCCTCGAAGGCGTCCTTGAGGGCCTGGATATCGGCGATATGGGCAAGGACGCGCAATTCGATCTGGGAATAATCGGCCGAGATCAGCGTCTTGCCGGGCGCGGCGACGAAGGCAGTGCGGATTTTCCGCCCATCGGCAGTGCGCACGGGAATGTTTTGCAGGTTCGGGTCGTTGGAAGACAGACGTCCGGTAAGGACGGACGCTTGACTGTAGGATGTGTGCACGCGGCCGGTGCGCGGGTTCATATAGGTGGGGAGGGCATCGGTATAGGTGCCCTTCAATTTGGTGAGCTGGCGCCAATCGACGATGGTACGCGCGAGCGGCACGCCCTTGAGGGCGAGGTCTTCGAGCACATCGGCGCCGGTCGACCAGGCGCCGGTCTTGGTCTTGGTGCCGCCCTCGATCCCCATCTTGTCAAAGAGAATTTCGCCCAATTGCTTGGGAGAGCCGAGATTGAAACTCTGGCCGGCCAGTTCATGGGCCTCCGCTTCGAAGGCAGCGGCGCGCTGCGAGAAATCACCGGAAAGGCGGGCGAGAATCTGCCGGTCGACGGTGATGCCCCGCGCTTCCATGCGGGCAAGGACCGGGGCGAGCGGGCGCTCGAGCGTTTCATAGAGCGTCGTGGCGTTTTCTGCCGACAAGCGCGGCTTCAAGACGTGCCAGAGCCTGAGGGTAACGTCGGCATCCTCGGCGGCATAGCGGGCAGCGGCGGGAATTTCGAGCTGGTCGAAGGTTTTTTGTGCCTTGCCGGTGCCGGCGAGCGAAGTAAAGGAAATGCACTTGTGGTCGAGCCAATGATCGGCGAGCACGTCCATGCCATTATAGCGCGGGCCATCGAGTGCATAGGACATGAGCATTGTGTCTTCGATGGGCGATAGGTCGATGCCGTAGCGCCAGAAGATTTCCATGTCGTATTTGATGTTCTGCCCGATCTTGAGGATCGAGGGCGCCTCGATGACGGGTTTGAGCGCCTCGAGCACGTCGCGGATCGGCAACTGGCCCTCGACGAGACCGCCGCCGGCGAGAAGATCGCCGGGCAGGGTATGGCCGATCGGAATGTAGCAGCCTTCGCCGATTTTGGTGGAAAGGCAGATGCCGACAAGATCGGCTGATTGCGGATCGAGGCCGGTGGTTTCGGTGTCGATCGACACATAGCCCGTGTCCCAGATCTTTTGCACCCATTGGGCGAGGTGCTCGGGGGTCGAGACGATTTCATAATCGTCATAATTGACCGGGACGGCTTTGACGCGCGCATGCTCTTCGGCGGCAAAGCGGGCAGGGCCGGTGCCGGGCACGGTTTGCGCGGCAAGCTTTGCCTTGGCGACCGAGAGCGAAGTGGATTTAAGCGATGGCGGAGCCGAGGCGCCGCCGGCGCGCAGGTCCGGATCGGCCTCGAAATCATCGGGATTGGCCTCGAGGAGACCGGCGAGGCGCTTGGTGATGGTGGCAAATTCCATCGCTTTCAGAAACGGAAAGAGCGTTCCCGGCGAAATCGGCTGGCGGACGAGGCCGTCGAGGTCGATCTCGACCGGCACAGCCTGTTCGAGCGTCACGAGCTTTTTGGAAATGCGGGCCAGTTCGGCATTGTCGATCAGCTTCTGGCGGCGGGCCGGCTGCTTGATCTCGCCGGCGCGTTCCAGCAGGGTTTCGAGATTGCCATAGGTATTGATGAGCTCGGCCGCGGTCTTCACCCCGATGCCGGGCACGCCGGGAACGTTGTCGACGCTGTCGCCGCACAGCGCCTGCACATCGATGACCTTGTCGGGCGTGACGCCGAATTTGGTGAACACTTCCTCAGGGCCGATCCACCTGAGCGGCGGCTGGCCGGGGCGGGGGATGGTGTCGAGAAGGCGGATCGAGCCATCGGACTCGACAAGCTGCATCAGATCCTTGTCGGAGGAGGCGATGGTGACCTTGAAACTCTGCGCGCGCGCCATGCAGGCATAGGTTGCCATGATGTCGTCGGCCTCCCAGCCCTCCATTTCGATCGAGGGGATGGAAAAGGCGCGGGTGGCCGAGCGGGTCAGGGGGAATTGCGGCACCAGCTCTTCAGGCGCGGGCGGGCGTTGGGCCTTGTAATCGGGATACATGTCATCGCGAAAAGTCTTGCCCTTGGCGTCGAAAATGACGGCCATATGGGTGGGCGCATCCTCGCCATCCATGTCCTGGGTGAGCTTGAACAGCATGTTGCAGAACCCCTGGACGCAGCCGACCGGCAAGCCATCTGACTTGCGATTGAGCGGCGGCAGGGCGTGGAAGGCGCGGAAGATATAGCCCGAGCCATCGACGAGCAGCAGATGCATGAGACGATTCCCTTGGTTTGCGGCGGCGACTTTAATGGCTCGGGAACAAAGACGGTACCCGGAATCGTCGAAGGGTAAAATGCACAGCGCAACTTGTGCCGCGTTCGCGACGTTGCTGAACCACATGAGGTGCCAGTGCGGAGGCCAGAATGCAGTTTTCAACCAAGCGGGACCGGATCGCCTGGAACCAGCTCAACATGCCCGAACAACTCGTCATGCTGGCCATGCTCGCCGGGCCGCAGCGGGATGTGGAATGGCTGATCCAGCGGGCGCTGTGTTTTCACAAAGTGGCGGTGATCACGCCGCAGGGCCTGCGCATGACACGGCTTGGGCGGCTGGTGATGGCCGAGCGTCATGGGCTGCCAGTGGTGATCGGGCGCGATCCGGCCGACAAGCCGATGGCCGTTCTGGGATGAAAAGGGCGCTGGGGGCGCCCTTTTCGTTTGCTAGTGGCCGAGCACCTTTTCCATGGCATCTGGCCGGTTATGCATGGCGAACTTGTCCATGATGGTGCTGCTGGCTTCATTCAGTCCCACGACCTCGACTTCGACCCCGGCGCGGCGGAACTTCAGCACGGCCTTGTCGAGCGCATTGACCCCGGTGAGGTCCCAGATATGGGCGCGGGTGAGATCAAGGCGAACGCGGGCAAGTGGTTCGGCGAAGTCGAACGTGTCGAGGAACTCGTCAGCCGAGGCAAAGAAGAGTTGCCCCTCGATGGCATAGGTGCGCTCCCGCCCGTCTTCGCTCAGCGCCGTGCTGACGCGGAAGATCTGGCTGACCTTCCAGGCAAAGAACAATCCCGACAGCAAGACGCCCACACCAACGCCGAGCGCCAGGTTATGCGTTCCCACAACCGTGACGACGGTTGCGAGCATGACAAGGCTTGAACGGCGCGGATGGTGGGCGAGATCGGTGAGCGAGCTCCAGGAAAAGGTCCCGATCGACACCATGATCATGATGGCGACCAGTGCCGGCATGGGGATGAGCCCCACCCATTCGCCAAGAACGAGCAGCAGGAACAGCAAAAAGGCGCCGGCGACAAAGGTGGAGAGGCGCGTGCGGCCACCCGATTTTACGTTGATCACCGATTGCCCGATCATCGCGCAGCCCGCCATCCCGCCGAAAAAGCCCGAAGCGATATTGGCGATGCCCTGGCCGACGCTTTCGCGGTTCTTGTCGCTCTTGGTATCGGTCATGCCATCCACGACCGAGGCGGTCAGAAGGCTTTCGAGAAGACCGACGGCGGCGATGGCGAAGGAGGTCGGGAAGATGATGGAGAGCGTTTCGAAATTGAGCGGCACGTTCGGCATGAGCAGCAGCGGCAGTGCGTCGGGCAATTCCCCGAGATCGGCGACCGAACGTGTGTCGATCCCGAAGATCAGCGCAGCGGCGGTCAGAACCAGAATGCAGACGAGCGGCGAAGGAATGGCGCGTGTGATATGGGGAAAGAGATAGATGATGGCAAGGCCTGCCGCGATCATCGCATAGGTCTGCCAGGTGACCCCGATCAGTTCGGGCAGCTGCGCCATGAAGATCAGGATGGCAAGCGCATTGACGAAGCCGGTCATCACCGATCGCGACACAAAGCGCATGACATAGCCGATCCGCAGCCAGCCGAGTACGATCTGAATGACGCCAGCGAGAATAGTGGCGGCGAGCAGGTATTCGAGCCCATGTTCGCGCACCAGAGCGCCGAACAGCACGGCCGTGGCTGCGGTGGCTGCCGAAATCATGGCAGGCCGGCCGCCGGCAAAGGAGATCACGATGGCGATGACAACCGAGGCATAGAGCCCCACTTTGGGGTCGACGCCGGCAATAATGGAAAAGCCGATGGCTTCAGGAATGAGTGCAAGCGCGACGACGATGCCGGAGAGCACATCGCCACGGATATTGGAAAGCCAGTCACGGCGCAGAGTTTGGACAAAGGTCATTGAACACACAAGGAGCTAGCGGTCGCCTCGCTGGGGAGCGAGCGGACGGGGCTGGATTTAGCTTTGCTTGAGTATCCGGCGGATCGGCGGCCGGAAGAGCCACCCGGAATTGCACCGGGTCCAGGATGAATGGAGGGGTTCTGGCAGATCGATGGCAGGGTGGCAAGAGCTGTGTGGGCGCACGGTTACCCGCCTGAGCTTTGCTGATAGAGGGTTGGTCTGGGACAGGCTGGCGAAAATGAAAAGGGCGCCCGTGGCGCCCTTGGAAACTGCAATAGCGAAAAATACTCAGCGCTTCTTCTTGTCGAGCTGGTGATAGGCCCGGCGGGAGTGGAAGTCGCAATAGGGGCCGGTTTCGAGGCTATGCTGGCCGCAGAAATAAAAATCCTTGGTCAGCGGATCGCCAATCGGCCACTTGCAGGTGTGTTCGTTGAGCTGGAGCAGCGAGAGGCGCTTGTCTTCCGGGATAAAGAGCTCGTTGGTTGCTGGAGCGACATAGAACTCGGTTTCAAGATCGGGTGTCATGGCAAGGGCCGTGGCGCCCATCACCTGCGGGCGGGGCATGGCGGGACGGGGCTTGGCGGCAGAAGCCATAGGACTCACCGCTGCCGGTGCAGCGCTGGGTCCAGCCGGGCGGCGGGGTGCCTGGCGCGGTGCGGGCCGGGCGCGGGGCGTGGTATTGGTGGGTTTGGCGCGGGCAGAAAGCTTGAGGCGGTGCACCTTGCCGATCACGGCATTGCGGGTCACTCCTTCGCCCAGTTCGGCGGCAATCTGGCTGGCACTCAGCCCTTCCATCCAGAGTTTTTTCAAGAGTTCGACGCGCTCGTCGGTCCAGCCCATCGATTGCGCTCCAGTAACTGTCGTCAACCTAGAATCCTCTCTCACGCCGCCAAAGTGGCCTGGCAGCCTTTCGACTCTACAGCTCGTATGCTGAGTGGGTCCGCCACACGAGATATCGTGTTCCCAACGAGCGCTAGACTACGACAGGCGTGGAATCGGGATCAAGAGTCGGGCCCGTTTTTCCCCCCGAAATCAGTGGTTAATTTTCCACTAACAATCATTGAGTCAAATCAGGCACTTGGTAGCGACAGCGTTGACTTGCCGCGTGAAATCGCCGTATTTCTTCACACCAAACGCGCTGTCAGAGGGGCGCGTTTTTGGTTTGTGTGGCAGCTTTGCCACGGTCCTTCGTCCCATCTCCCAATGCTTGAAAGGGGAGCCTCCATGTCTGCGCTCTATGGCACCTACGCCCGTTCCGAACTCGCTTTCGAACGAGGCGAAGGCATGCGCCTGTTCGACCAGCATGGGCGGGAATATCTCGATTTCCACTCCGGGGTTGCCGTCAATGCGCTCGGCCACGGCGATGCGCATCTGGTGAGCGCGCTCAAGGCGGCGGCGGACAAGGTCTGGCACACGGCCAATACGTTCACCATTCCCGAGCAGGAGCGGCTGGGCCAGCGGCTCGTCGACGCAACGTTCGCCGATGCGGTCTTCTTCACCAATTCTGGCGCCGAGGCGCTCGAATGCGCCATCAAGACGGCGCGGCACTATTTCTGGGCCAAGGGAGAGCAAGAGCGCTATGAGGTGATCGCCTTTACCGGCTCCTTCCACGGCCGCACGCTCGGTACCATCGCGGCAGGCGGCAATCCCGATTACCTGCAAGGCTTCGGTCCCGCAGCTCCTGGCTTCAAGCATGCGAATCCAGGCGATCTCGACAGCGTCAAGGCGCTGGTCGGACCGCACACCTGCGCCATCCTGATCGAGCCCGTTCAGGGCGAGGGCGGGGTCACGGCCATGACGAGCGAATTCATGCAGGGGCTGCGCCAGCTCTGCGACGAGAACGGCCTGCTGCTCATTCTTGATGAGGTGCAGTGCGGCTTTGCCCGGACCGGCCGCTTCTTCGCCTTCGAGTGGAGCGGCATCACGCCCGATATCGTTGCTGTGGCCAAGGCAATCGGCGGCGGCTTCCCCCTCGGCGCCTGCCTTGCCAAGGGCGATGTTGCCGCTTCCATGGTGCCGGGCACGCATGGCTCGACCTATGGCGGGAATCCGCTAGCGACAGCCGTCGGCAATGCGGTGCTCGACCGGATCCTGGCCCCCGGCTTCATCAACCGGGTCAACGAGATGGGGCAGCGCCTCTCTTGGCACCTCCAGCAATTGGCGCAGAAATATCCCGATCACGTGCTCGAAATTCGCGGCAAGGGCCTGCTGGCCGGCATCAAGATCGCCACGCCGGTGCGCGACATGGTTTCGCGCCTGCGCGACGACCATCAGCTGCTCGCCATGAGCGCGGGCGACAATGTGCTGCGCTTCCTGCCGCCGCTGATCGTTTCCGAAGCCGATATCGAGGAGGCCCTGGGCAAGGTTGCCGCCGCGTTCGATGCCATCGATGCGGAAGCGGCTACTCCTCCGGCAGCGAGCTGACCGTCATGTTGACGTTTTATCACTTTGGGCGTCGGCGACGCGGCCTGTTTCCTCCGCCCCTCTAGGGTGGAACGGACCAGACGCGGCTTCGGCCACCCAATTCATATACGTCAAAAGGAGCCCGGCCCATGACGACCGGCACCCCCAATCATTTCCTGTCGATCGACGATTTTTCCTATGGCGAACTGCGCGCCATGCTGGATCAGGCCCTGGCGCTCAAGACGCGCCTCAAGGACGGCGATCGGCCACAGCTGCTCAAGGACAAGGTCCTGGCGATGATCTTCGAGCGCCAGTCGACCCGCACCCGCGTTTCCTTCGATGTCGGCATGCGCCAGCTGGGCGGGGAAACGCTTATGCTCTCCGGCCAGGAGATGCAGTTGTCGCGCGAGGAAACCCTGGCGGACACCGCCCAGGTGATGAGCCGCTATGTGGATGCCATCATGATCCGCATCCTTTCCCACGCCGATCTGCTCGAACTGGCAGAAGCCGCCACCGTGCCGGTGATCAACGGCCTGACGCGGCGCGCCCATCCGTGTCAGATCATGGCGGATCTGCTGACCTTCGAGGAGCATCGCGGCGATGTTCGCGGCGCCAAGATCGCCTGGGTCGGCGACAGCAATAATGTGCTTCATTCCTGGGTCAACGCGGCCGAGCTTTTCGAGTGCGAACTGACCATCGCCGTGCCAGACGAATATAGCCCCGAGAAAGACCTCATGCAGGACATTCAGCGCGCCGGCAAATTTGCGAGGCTGATCGAAGATCCGCGTGAAGCTGTCGAAGGCGCCGATCTCGTTATCACCGATACCTGGGTGTCGATGGGTGACGTCGACGCTGCCGAGCGCCGCCGGGTCTTGAAACCCTATCAGGTCAACACCAATCTAATGGCTCTGGCTGATAAGGACGCCCTGTTTATGCACTGCCTGCCCGCCCATCGCGGCGACGAGGTGACCGACGAGGTGATCGATGGTCCCCAGTCGGTGGTGTTCGACGAGGCCGAAAATCGCCTCCACGCTCAAAAAGCTGTTTTGTGCTGGGCCTTCGGGGTCGCGACCAACTAGACGCGCCACGCGCGCTGCATTTCGGGCAAACCACTTCTGTCACCCCCGCGAAAGCGGGAGACTCCGTTTCCGCTTGTGGAACAGAGGCTTCTCGCTCCTGCGGGCGCGACAGGGTGGTTTCGTGAAATGAGCAGGTTGTGTCGGCCCCGGCCCTGCGCCACGATGAAAGAAACCGAATGACCACGGACCCGACGACCATGACCGAAAGCTTTCTCTCCGCCATGGGCCTTGATCGCCCCGAGACTGGCGACGATGCCGTGGTGCCCTTTACGCTCGAAAAGCTCGATACGCGGGGGCGCATCGTGCATCTTGGCCCCGCGCTTGATGCGATCCTGAGCCGGCACAACTATCCAGCCCCGGTGGCGCGGCTGCTGGGGGAGGCGGTGGTGTTGACCTCGCTGATCGGCTCCTCGCTCAAGTTCGAGGGGCGGTTCATCATGCAGACCCAGACCGATGGGCCGGTGAACCTGATCGTGGTCGATTTCGACGCGCCGGACGGCATTCGCGGCTATGCGCGCTTTGACCATGACATGGTGGTCAAGTGGGCCGAAGAGGGCAAGACCCGCCCGGCCGAGATGCTGGGCAAGGGGCACCTTGCCATGACCATCGACCAGGGGCCCCATACCGAGCGGTATCAGGGCATCGTAGCGCTGGATGGCAATGGGCTCGAGGATGTGGCGCATAACTACTTTCTCCAGTCCGAGCAGATCCCAACCCAGGTGCGCCTGGCCGTTGCGCAGATGACGACGCGCGGCGATCACCGTCCGCGCTGGCGCGCCGGCGGCATGCTGATTCAGCATCTGCCGCCAAGCGGGATCGCGCGCATGCCGGACCTGCCGGGCGATGGCGACTTTTCCAATCCGGAAACGGCTGATCCTGATTTCGTCGAGGCCGATGGCTGGACCGAGGCCCGGTCCATGCTCAACACGGTGGAAGATATCGAGCTCGCCGATCCCGAGGTGTCGCCCGAGCGGCTCCTGTTCCGGCTGTACCACGAGACGGGCGTGCGCGTGTTTCCGGCTCTGGCGCTGGAGGAACGGTGCACCTGCTCGGCCGATCGCATCGAGGAAATGCTGGCCAACAGCTTTACCGATGAAGAACGCGGCGACATGGCGGTGGATGGAGAGATCGAGGTAGTGTGTGAGTTCTGTTCGACCGCATACCGGTTCAACCCGCATCAGTTCCACGCCAAGCACTAGTGGCTGGTCGACGAGATCAAGAACTGGTTGATGATTTCGGCGCCTGAGGGCGCCGAAACTGCTTTGGGGTACAAGCATTGGGGAGAGCGGGTGTTCTCCTTGCGCCAAAAACACCGTCTTGTATTTTTTTCAAGTATTGGCAGAATTAGCGTCAATCAGCCAATGGGGTATTGGCCACGTGAACGCCGACTTGATGTCGACCATCGAAACTCTGCAGCGCCAGGAAAGTGGGCAGGGTGTGCATGCCGTGATGCTTGAGGCCATTGGTGATTACGGCTTCAGCAAATTCATTATTTCAGGACTACCTGATCGAGGCCTTGATGTGCGGCCCTTCGTCTTGCTTTCGGGCTGGGACAGTGAGTGGTATGCCCGCTATACTTCGCTGGGCTATGTGCATCTCGATCCAGTGGCGCGTCATTGCTTTGCAACCACCCTGCCATTCGACTGGTCGGCGGCTCCCTATGACCGGGAGCGCGATCGTGGTGCCCGGCAGGTGATGGAAGAAGCCCGCGATTTCGACATGCATCAGGGGCTCTGCGTGCCAGTGCATCTCGAGGGCGGCATGCAGGGCGTGGTTTCCCTGGTCGGCAAGACCGCCGCTCTCGATGACAAGAACAGGCTCGAGCTGCATATGCTGGCGCTTTACGCCCATGGCCGCATGCGCTTTCTGCATACACTCGGTCAAGATGGCGTGCGGCGGGCCATTACACCCCGCGAAGCAGAAGTGCTTAAGTGGGTTGCCGCAGGTAAAACCGCTTCAGACATCGCAGGGATCACCGGCCTCAGCGTCCGCACGGTCAATCAGCATTGCGAAAACGCGCAAAGGCGCCTCGGCACCAGTAACCGGCTACACACTGTGGTCGAGGCGATCCGGCACAAGCTCATCACGCTCTAGCCTCGCCCGAGACAGCTATCCCCCTCGATCTAGGGTGATGCTGACGTCAAATGGCTGTCGGAAAACTATTTTCCTTTGTTAAAATTTTGGCTATTGGGATTTTTGACGATTTTGCGGCACCACGCGCCGTGCCACCTTTCTGCGTCGATTGCAGGCCGCTTCGGAGGCAGGGTGATGCAGGTTCATGTCGTGCGTGGCAGAAACAGTGATCACCCGCTGATGGAGGCGAACTACCGCCTGCGTCACAGGATATTTGTAGATTTGCAGGGATGGGAGGCCCTGCGCCGGGAGGACCAGCGCGATATCGACCGGTTCGACAATGAAGATGCGACCCATCTTCTGCTCACCGACCGCGGTGAGCTTGTCGGCGGATCGCGCATCACGCCTCTCGATAGACCGAACTTGCTGCAGACAGTCTTTCACGGGCTAGTGCACGGAGATTTCCCCACTGACCTCTCGCTTGGGGCCGATTGGACACGGTTTTACGTTCGTCCTGATCGACGCGAGGGCCGGCGGCGCGCACCCGAGTCTGCAGCCCTTTTCTGCGCGATGATGGAATATGCCCTGTCCGAGGGCTATTCCTTCATCACCTTCGTCTCCTCCCTCGCCATGCTCGAGCACGGCACGAGCGTGGGCTGGACCATAACACCGCTCGGACCACCTGCCCTGGTGGATGGCAAGGCCACTGTCGCCGCCTGGATCGCGGTTTCCGAGCAGGCCCTCTACACAGTGCGGCGGGCCACCGGGATGAGCCAGGTGCTCATCCCGGCTTCTTCCTTCGTCTTCACGCCTCCATCCGCCCCCCTCGGCATGTAGGAGGTCCGGATGCACCGCGCCTTGCCTCTCATGCGTGCGATCATGGAAGAGGCGGGGTGCGATGGTGGCGCCGAGCAATTGCTTGAAGAGGCGCTGCTCGGCGAAATCGACCCCCTGGTGCATGCGGCCAATCGGCTTGGCGTAGGCATGGATACGGTGCTGGCACGCGCGGCGGCTCACCTCGACCTTGTGTTTTTCGAATCCATTCCGCCCAGCAACGACCTCGAAGTGCCACGTAGGCTCGAACATCTTGGAACCATCCAGATGCTGCGGGTCCGGACCATCGACCGGGATGTCGCCTATATGGCTCCCGATTTTTTTGGGCTGTTGCGGCTGGGGGCAATGCGGGGGCATGACAGCGACATCAGGCGACGGATCTGCATCGTTTCCATGGCGACCATGCGGGCCCATCTTGCGCAAGTGGCCAGCCCCGCCTTGATCGAGGGGGCGCGCCACGCGATCTCCCGCAACTGGGCCTTCGCGGCTGCCCACCTCGACCTGACACTGCTCGTGCGCATCGGCTTCATCGTCGGTTTGGCCATGGCTGTCGCCCTGCTGCTTGTCATGCCCTATGTGGCGCCCGTCTGGCTCGTTCCGATCTGGGCCGGGCTCATGCTCCTGCCGACCGGCCTGCGGCTTGCTTCGGTGCTGTCTCCACCGCCCAGACCTTGCCGTGCGGTCGCGCGGGACGATGAGACAGGCTTGCCGCTTTATTCCATCCTTGTGCCGCTGCGCGATGAAGCGGGCATGGTCGACCAGCTCTGCTACGGCCTGCGGCGGCTCGACTATCCTTGGCACAGGCTCGAGATCATCTTCGTGGTGGAACAGCGATCCGCCGAAACGGTCGCGGCGCTGCGGCGTCACCGGGAGTTCCCTGCCTTTTCGGTGATCGAAGTGCCCCATGCCATGCCGCTGACCAAGCCCAAGGCGCTCGACTTCGCGCTGCCATTCTGCCGGGGCGAGTTCGTGGTGGTCTACGACGCCGAGGACCGGCCCGAGCCCGATCAGCTGCGACGGGTGCTCGGCCAGTTCCGGCGGGCGCCGCACCTGCATTGCATCCAGTCGCGCCTCGTAATCTCCAATGGCGACCGCGGCGTCTTCCCCTCTCTGTTCGCCGGCGAATATGCCGGCCTCTTCAGCGTCTTCCTGCCCGCCCTGGCGCGCTGGGGCGTGGTTATGCCGCTTGGGGGGACATCGAACCATTTCCGTCTCGCCAGCCTGCGCACCATCGGGGGTTGGGACGCCTATAATGTCACCGAAGACGCAGATCTCGGTGTGCGGCTGGCGCGGCGCGGCATTGCCTGCGGCACGAGCAGCACCGTGACTTACGAAGACGCACCGGAGCTTTTCAGGGTGTGGCTGGGCCAGCGCCGCCGCTGGATGAAGGGCTGGATGCAGACCTTTCTGGTGCACAACCGCCATCCCGGGACGCTGCTGCGCGACCTCGGTTGGTGGCGGTTCGCGGCCTTTCAGGTCATCGTTTTGAGCATGGTACTTTCTCCGCTCCTTCACACCTGCTTTCTCTTGGCAGCGCTTGTTTTTCTGGCGATGGGCGGCGTCCCGTTGCCCGTTTTAGATCTCTGGTCGGCCACCTGCGTGTTCGTGCTTCTGGCGGGGCACGGCGTGGCAATCCTCTCCAACACGGTGGGGCTGATGCGCAGCGGGCAGGCCGGATTGGCGCTCTGGCAGGTGCTGCTGCCTTTTTACTGGCTCGCCATTGCTTGGGCGACGCTGCTGGCGCTCTACGATCTCGCGACCCGGCCGCATCACTGGATCAAAACCAGCCACGTTCCGTCCTTCAAAAAAACAAAAGCCTATCCCATCGTCCGCCGGCTGTTGCCCCGCTGGCGGCAGTCGTGACAGGTTTGCCCAGGCGGCGGGACAAGGAGTGGCTCCATGCGGCGCATTTTGGCCAGTGTGGGTGGGGTGGGAATGGCGCTGATCCTGAGCCAGTTTCCCGAATATGCCCAGCAATATACCCAGCGGCTGGGCGGGGCCGTGGACGAGTTGCGGATCGCGACCGAAGAGTTCGACCGGGCGGCGGCCGAAGGTGGCCTGTCGCGTCAGGAAGCGCTCGACCGCTTCAATGCGTCCAACGACGACTTCCTCGCCGGACGCGGCACCTCGATGACCGCCACCTTTCAGCGCTATGACCGGCTGAGCCAGACCCTGGCACGCATCAGGGGCGCGGGGCCGGTGGAGCGCCTCCAGTCTCTGCCCGCCTATCTCGACAGCGATATCGGCCAGCGCACGCTCGAAAACTACCAGCCGGCCGTGCCGTTCACGCTTGAGGGCATTCTTTATGCCGCTGCCGGGTTCCTCGTCGGCTTCGCCATCCTGTCTGCGCTGGTCAAGGTCTGCGCCATGCCGTTTCGGCGCCGCCGGCCGGTTTACCGACGTTCATAGGATATAAACATTTCTTTATATGTGCGGTTGAAGGCGTGGCCCAGCTAGCGTATGGGAGGGCAACACTTCCCTTCCGGAGACCGAGCATGACTCGCCAGACCACCGATTACGCGGTCAAGGACATCGCATTGGCCGATTTCGGCCGCAAGGAAATAGAAATCGCCGAGATCGAAATGCCGGGCCTGATGGCGATCCGCGAGGAATATGCCGCCGCTCAGCCGCTCAAGGGCGCGCGTATTGCTGGTTCGCTGCACATGACTGTGCAGACCGCCGTGCTGATCGAAACGCTGGTGGCGCTCGGCGCCGAGGTGCGCTGGGTTTCGTGCAACATCTTCTCGACCCAGGATCATGCAGCCGCCGCGATCGCGGCCGCCGGAATTCCAGTTTTTGCCCACAAGGGCGAAACGCTGGAAGAATACTGGGCCTTCACCGACCGCATGATGGATTGGGGCAATGGCGAGACACCCAACATGATCCTCGACGATGGCGGCGATGCGACCATGTATGTGCTGATAGGCGCCAAGGCCGAAAAGGACATCTCGGTGCTGGCCAAGCCCGGCAACGAGGAAGAGGAAATCTTCTTTGCCACCATCAAGCGGCGGCTTGAAAAGACCCCCGGCTTCTTCACCGCAATCAAGGATGCCATCCGCGGCGTTTCCGAGGAAACGACCACGGGCGTGATGCGCCTTTATCAGCTGCAAGCCAAGGGCGAACTGCCGTTCCCGGCCATCAACGTCAATGACTCGGTCACCAAGTCCAAGTTCGACAACAAATATGGCACGCGTGAATCGCTGGTCGATGCGATCCGTCGCGGCACTGACGTGATGCTGGCCGGCAAGGTTGCGATCGTGTGCGGCTATGGCGATGTGGGCAAGGGCTCGGCGGAATCGCTGCGCGGCGCCGGCGCTCGCGTGCTCGTGACCGAAGTCGACCCCATCTGCGCCCTGCAGGCAGCCATGGAAGGCTTCGAGGTCGTGACGCTCGAAGAGGCGGCCCACCGCGCCGATATCGTCGTGACCGCAACAGGCAATCGCGACGTCCTGATGGTCGACGACATGCGCAATCTCAAGGACATGGCCATCGTCTGCAATATCGGCCACTTCGACAACGAGATCGACGTGCAGGGCCTGCGCAACTTCAAGTGGACCAATGTCAAGCCGCAGGTCGATCTGATCGAGCAGCCCAATGGCAAGCGCCTGATCCTGCTTTCGGAAGGTCGTCTGGTGAACCTGGGCAATGCCACGGGACACCCGAGCTTTGTGATGTCGGCATCCTTTGCCAACCAGACCCTGGCCCAGATCGAACTCTGGACCAATGGCGAGAAGCTCGACAAGAGCGTGCACGTGCTGCCCAAGCATCTTGATGAAAAGGTCGCCGAACTGCACTTGGCCAAGCTCGGCGCCAAGCTGACCAAGCTCACCAAGACCCAGGCCGACTATATCGGGGTCAGCGAAAACGGACCTTTCAAGTCCAACGAATACCGCTACTGATCCTCAGAAGGATTATGAGAAGGGGCCGGAAACGGCCCCTTTTGTTCTAGGCGTGTGAGTGCTGAATTTCAGCCTATGATTTACGCACGCTTAACGACGTATGAGCGATTTAGTCACCAGAACACCAAAACTGCCGTCGCGTCACCGTCAGCTTGGGTGAATTTCCTGGGGTCTACAATGTTGAACTGGTTAACCGGTAGTTTGTCTCGCAGGCTGTACGGCCTGCTTTTTATTTTTGCGGTCGGGCTGATGAGCGTGGTGACCTACCAGCTCTACAATCAGCGGGTAAGCCTTGAGCAATTCAAGCGAACAGAGCTGCAAAGCGTGGTGCAAACCGCCGTCTCCTCCGTCCAGAGCTTTTATGATCGGGCGCAAAGCGGCGAGTTTACCGAAGACCAAGCAAAGGCATTGGCGCTCGAGACCTTGCGTGGCATGCGGTACCAGGGCGACGAATACTTCTTCGTCGACACCTATGATCTCACGCTCCTCATGCATCCCACCAAGCCTGAAAAGCAGGGATCGAACCGCGCCCTTGAGGAAGATGGTCGTGGCACCCTCTTTATCAAGGAATTGGTGGAGAAGGTGAAAGCAGATGGCTCCGGCTTCCAGACCTATCTTTTTCTAAAGCCTGAAGGTGGCCTTGCTGAAAAGGTCTCCTATGCACAAGGCTTTGCCCCCTGGGGGTGGAGCATAGCTTCGGGCATCATGTTCAATCAGGTCGATGCGATCTTTTGGCAGTCGGTTCTCGAAGGCGGGACAGCAACGTTGGCGATCGTCGTTGCGATCTTACTCGTAGGTATGGTGGTTGCCCGTTCGATTGCCCGGCCCATGGCAGCGCTCAACGGCGCCATGCTCAGGGTTGCCGATGGCGCTTACGAGACAGAGATCACGGGCACGGCACGCCGCGATGAAATCGGCGCCATGGCGCGGGCGGTCGAAGTCTTTCGCGAAAATGGCCTCAAAGTTGCGCAGATGACCGAGGCGGAAGCCGCCCGGATCATTCGCGACCAGGAAGAGCGCCAGAAGATGATGGTGGAATTGCAACGTGCTTTTGGCGATGTGGTCGACGCCGCTATCGAAGGCGATTTTACCCGCCGTGTGCCGGCGCAGTTCCCGGATGCCGAGCTCAATGCCCTTGCAAGCTCGGTCAATTCGTTGGTGGACAGCGTCGAGCAGGGGCTGGGGGAAACCGGCGCCGTTCTGAGTGCGCTCGCCAACACCGATCTGACCCAGCGCATGCGCGGCGAGCATCGTGGCGCCTTTGCCAAGCTCAAGTCCGACATCAACGAAGTCGCCGACAAGCTCACCGATATCGTGGGACAGTTGCGCGGCACGTCGGGGACGCTCAAATCGGCGACGAGCGAGATCCTGGCCGGCGCCAACGATCTCTCCGAGCGCACGACGCGACAGGCTGCAACGATCGAGGAAACGTCTGCCGCCATGGAGCAGCTGGCTCAGACCGTGGGCGAGAATGCCCGCAAGGCCGCCGATGCGAGCCAGAAGGCGGGCGCGGTTTCCGTGGCTGCCGAAGAGGGCGGTGCGGTGATGACCGAGGCCAACAGCGCCATGGAGCGGATTACCCAATCCTCGGCCAAGATCTCCAACATCATCGGCATGATCGACGATATTGCCTTCCAGACAAATCTTCTGGCCCTCAATGCCTCGGTGGAAGCGGCGCGGGCCGGGGAAGCGGGCAAGGGCTTTGCCGTGGTTGCGGTGGAAGTGCGGCGGCTTGCTCAGTCCGCCGCCCAGGCTTCGGCCGAGGTCAAGGTGCTGATCGAACAGAGCGCTCAGGAAGTCGGCACCGGCTCCAAGCTCGTTGCCACTGCCGCCGACAAGCTTGCCGCCATGCTCGAAGCGGTGCGGGCCAACAGCGCGCTTCTGGGGGACATTGCCCGGGCCAGCAACGAGCAGGCTTCATCAATCGACGAGGTCAATACCGCCGTGCGGCAGATGGACGAGATGACCCAGCACAATGCTGCGCTCGTCGAAGAGGTGAATGCCGCCATCGAACAGACCGAGGCGCAGGCAACTGAACTCGACCTGATCGTCGATGTGTTCACGACCGACGCGCAACCGACCCGCACCGCCGCACCGCGACAGGCGCAGCCCGCCGAGAGCGTACGCGCAGTCCAGGCAAAGACAAGAGCTGCCGCCTCTGCCTATCTCAGCCATGGCAATGCAGCGCTCAAGGACGACTGGTCCGAGTTCTGATCGAATCGGGCGGGGCGGCAAAGCCGCCCTGTCCAGCCAAACGCTGCGAAATGGTTACCAAATCGTTTCTAGTTCGTTCCCGGTCAAGCGCTTCCTTTGCGCTTTGCCCGCAAAGCACAGCCATAAGGACTCTTTTTCCCGATTCCACCCATGGGTATGTTGTGGTGATTCGAACGGCGCGGGGACACGCTGTTCGGTTCGGGGGCACCTTGGAATCCCTTTGGGGATAGCCGCGTTTAGGCGCCTGTTTGTGCACGCGTACCGGCCGAACGGCCGGACTTGCCAAGAAACAACAGTAGCGAGGGCTATCTATGGCGCCGGATCGGTTCCGGAAGCGTTGGGGATTCGCAGTGTTTGCGTCCGCCCCACTTACCCTGATAACGGCCGTCCCCGCCTTGGCCCAGGGTACCGCGACAGCACATATGGGTGGCATCGTGCCCATCGCGGTGACGGTAGGTGCAGGCGGCTTCGCGCTTGTGGCCGTAACCCTGCTGCGCCAGTTGCTGCGCGACGGCAAGCTCGCCCAGCGCAAGGCTCATGAACAGATTGCCGGCCTGCGGGCGCTGGTCGATGACTATGAAAATCTGATCGGCGGCAGCCGCGAACTGACCATTGTCTGGCCCGAATTGGCCGGCACGCCGCCGCGCCTCCTGGGGCAGGCCGCAGCCGTCCTGCCGCCCGGCCGCCAGCCGATGAGCGTTCTCAATTTCGATACCTGGCTCAGCGGCAGCGAAGCGGATCGGCTCGCTTCCCTCGTTGAGAAGCTGCGCGTCGAAGGCCGGGCGTTCAGCGCCAGCCTCGATGCGCTCGACGGACGACTGATCCGCGCGACCGGCTGGTTGGCCGGGGGTGGTGCAGCCGTGCGCCTGCGACCTGCCTTTTTCCAACCCGATGCCGCGTCGCGCGCCAATCTTGTGCCAGAGGGCGGCGACCATGCCAGCGTTACGGCTGTGCTGCGGCTTCTGAACAAGCCCGCCTTCTTGCGCGATGCCCAGGACCGGCTGATCTTTGTGAACGATAGCTATCTAGCCCTTTGTCGCCAATTGGGTAAATCCGACCGGACCGATGCCCCCGCCGAACTGCTCGATCCTGACCAGACCAAGGCGCATCTGGCGCAATGCCGCGCCCAATCCGAGCCGGTGCGCCGCCGCGTCAACCTGAGCCAAAGCGGGCTTTATGAGCTTGTGGAGGTGCCGGTGGCCGAAGGTCGGGCCGGCTACCTGACGCGACTTGCCGATGCCCAAACCACGGTGCCCGAGAGCGCTGCCCCGCCAGCGCTGGGCCATGTCGCAGGGATTATCGATGCGCTGGCGACCCCGATCGCCATCTTCAACGCGCGTCGCGAACTTGTGCAGTTCAATCAGGCCTATGCCAGCCTCTGGGGGCTCGAACGCCGCTTCCTCACCCCTGGGCTCGATGAGCGCGCCATTCTCGATAAGCTGCGAACCGAGGGCATGCTGCCCAATCAGGTGGATTATCACACCTGGCGGGCAAAGCACCTTGAGAGCTACACGCGCAAGGCGCCTTTCGAGGCCGATCCCTGGCATCTGCCCGATGGGCGGACTATCAAGGTAATCAGCGCACCGGCGGGTGCGCAGGGCGGCGTGATCTATGTTTTCGAGGATCTGACCGAGCGGCTTGAACTTGAATCGGCCAACAAGGCCATGAGCAATGTGCAGCGCGAAACCATCAACGCGTTGACCGAGGCGGTAGCGGTGTTCGGCACCAATGGGCGGCTGGCGCTGAGCAATCCCCGGCTGTCTTCGCTTTGGAAGCTGCCGATGAACACGCTGGGCGAGCATCCCCATATCGACCAGATTGCCGAGGCTTCGGGAGAAGCGGTCGACGGGGCTGCCAAGATATGGCGCGACCTCAAGCGCAATATCATCGATCTCAACCCCACCCGCACCGACAAGTCCGGGCGGATCGAGCGGGCGGATGGCCGGCTCATCGACTACGCCACGACGCGCCTGCCCGACGGGCAGACGATGATGACCTTTCTCGATGTGACCGAGAGCGCCAGCTATTCCAAGGTCCTCAAGGAGCGCAACGACGCGCTGGTAACGGCGGACCGGCTCAAGGACGCCTTTGTCGAGAACGTTTCCTACGAGCTGCGCAGCCCTCTGACCAATATTATCGGCTTTGCCGATCTTCTGGCCGGCACCGAAGGCGGCACGCTCAACGAGCGCCAGCGCGCCTATATCGAATATATCCGCGCCTCCTCGGTGACGCTGGGCGTGCTGATCGACAATATCCTCGATCTGGCTTCGGTCGACGCCGGTATTGCCGAGCTTAATCCCGAGCCGCTCAACATCCATCAACTGATCGACAAGGCCAAGGCGGGTCTCAGCGCATCTTTCCCAGAACTCTCCGGGGAAGCCTCGATCAACCTCACCGTGACGATCGATCCGGACCTGCCTCAGTTCATCGCCGATGGCACGCGCATGGTGCAGGTGCTCTACAACCTGCTTTCGAACGCTGCCCGTTTCTCTCCCCCCGGCGGGCAGATCGCCCTGACAGTGTCGCACCGGCTCGACCGCGTGCTCTTCGTAATCGAGGACGAGGGGCCGGGCCTGACCGATGAAATGCGCTCCGCCATCCTGACGCGGCTCGACGCCACCCATGCCGGCGGCCGCCAGCGCGGGGCGGGGCTCGGCCTTTCGATCGTGCGCACCTTCGTCAACCTTCACGGCGGCACGATCTCGGCCGAGCAACGCGAGCCGCGCGGCAGCCGCATCGTCGTCAATCTGCCGCGCGATTCAGCCCTTGCCGGTGTCGCCGAATAATGGAGCGCTTTCTCGCCGACGATGCGGCCACGATCGCCTTTGGCGCCGAATTGGCATCGACGCTGGTACCGGGCGATATCGTCAGCCTCGAAGGTGAGCTGGGTGCCGGCAAATCCGCTCTTGCGCGTGCCACCATCCGCTCCCTGGCAGAGGATCCGGATCTAGAAATTCCCTCGCCCACCTTCTCTCTGGTGCAGCCCTATGACACCGCGCGTGGCCCGGTTCTGCACGCCGATCTTTATCGGCTGGGCGATCCCAACGAAGCCGATGAACTCGGGCTTCTGGATACGCACGGCGCCATCGTCCTGGTGGAATGGGCCGATCGCGCCCCCTATGTCGCCGATGCTGCAACCATCGTGATCGCGCTCGCCATCCCGCCGGGCGGGAAAGGCAGGGTGATGCGGATGGAGCGGCGGTAGCCACTCATCCACATCCACTTCCCTCAATGCACAGCACGGCGCGACCAGTAGCTCCTCATCCTGAGGTGCGCAGCGGAGCGGAGCCTCGAAGGACGAGGGAAGTGCCCCGATGCTGCCGCACCACGCCCCCGTGGTTCGAGGCTGCGCTTTCGCTCCGCACCTCACCCTGAGGGCTGCTGCAACAGCCAATCCCCCATGGCCTCCCACCCTTATCCACTGTCACGGAACTGACAAGCAACTGTCACGCAGCCGTTAAACCGCGCCAATAAATCGTGCTGCGCATGACGCCATCCCGGTGCAAGGGAGCGCGTCTTGCGCGCCATGGCTTTCGGTTTTTATCGGGTTTGTTTCGGATCTGGTTTCGACTCGCCTCCGAATGCCCGGCGCTTCACATTGAGCTGGCAGGTGTTGGACGGCTTGCAGCCGATCCGGCCCGACGGGAGACAAGACATGAAGAACCTGAATGGCATTGCCGGGCTTGCCGCCCTTTCGCTGATGCTTTCGACCACGGTTGCCTTTGCGCAGACCGAAGTGACCTGGTGGCATGCCATGGGTGGCGAGCTGGGCGAAAAGCTCGAGGCGATCGCCAACGATTTCAATGCATCCCAGTCCGACTATGTCGTGACCCCGGTTTTCAAGGGCACCTATGCCGAAACGCTGACCGCTGCCATCGCGGCCTTCCGCGCCAACGAACAGCCCGCCATCGTGCAGGTCTTCGAAGTGGGTACCGGCACCATGATGGCCGCCAAAGGCGCTGTCTACCCAGTGTACCAGCTGATGGCCGACAACAACCAGCCGTGGGATCCCGCCGGCTTCCTCGCTCCGGTCACCGGCTACTATTCGGATGCGGAAGGCAATATCCTCTCGCTGCCGTTTAATTCCTCGACCCCGATCATGTACTACAACAAGAACGTGTTCGAAGCGGCCGGCCTTGACCCCGAAGTGGCTCCCCGTACCTGGGCCGAAGTGGAAGAGTTCTCCACCCAGATCCTTGAATCGGGCGCTGCCACCTGCGGCTTCACCACCGGCTGGGTGAGCTGGGTGCAGACCGAAAACCTGTCGGCAATTCACGACCTGCCCTATGGCACGCTGCAGAACGGTTTCGGCGGCCTCGGTACTGAATTTGAATTCAACGGCGAGCTGCAGGCCCGCCACTGGGATAACCTCAAGAAGTGGTCCGATGCCGGCGCCTTCAAGTATGGTGGCCCGGCCGGCGGCGTCGATGCGCCTCCGCTGTTCTATTCGGGCGAATGCGCCATCTACATGAACTCCTCGGCCTCGCGTGCCGGCGTTGTGGCCAATGCGACCGGCTTTGAGGTCGGTTTCGCACCGCTCCCCTATTATGACGACGCTATCGCCGAGCCGAAGAACTCGATCATCGGCGGCGCGACACTGTGGGTGCTCAACGGCAAGTCCGAAGCTGAATATGCCGGCGCCGCTGAATTCTTCACCTATCTCAGCCAGCCCGAAGTCCAGGCCTCCTGGCATCAGGACACCGGCTATCTGCCGATCACCAACGCCGCTTTCGAATTGGGCCAGGAGCAGGGCTATTATGCCGAGCATCCGGGTTCGGACGTTGCGATCGAGCAGATCACCCGTGGTACGCCTTCGGACAATTCCAAGGGCATCCGTTTCGGTAACCTGACCCAGGTGCGTGACGTGATCGACCAGGAATTCGAAGCTGTTCTCGGTGGACAGAAGACCGCCCAGGAAGCTCTCGACAGCGCTGTTGCCCGTGGCAACGAAATCCTGCGCGAATTCGAATCCGCCAACCAGTAAGTCCTGATCGGCGTCCCGGGCATTGGTCCGGGACGTTTTCCCGCTCTCGATGTCATCCCCGCAAAAGCGGGGACCTCCGTTTCCTGTCCGCAGCGATGCGGCATCGGCAGGCGCGCTGGAAGAAAAGAAGATGCAAACCAAACGCACGATTTTTCCCAACAAATGGCTGCCCTATGCGCTGCTCGCGCCGCAGCTGGCCATTACCCTGATCTTCTTTATCTGGCCCGCGCTTCAGGCCGCCAAATCATCGTTCGAGCGCGAGGATCCCTTCGGTTTTCGCACCACCTTCATCTGGTTCGACAACTACGCGCGTCTGTTCGCCGACCCCATGTATCTCAACTCGCTCTGGCGCACGCTGATCTTTGCGGTGCTGGTGACGGTGATCGCCATGGGCGTGTCGCTGGTCCTTGCCGTTGCGGTCAATCGGCTTTTACGCGCGAGCCGCATCTATACGACCCTGCTGGTCTGGCCCTATGCGGTGGCCCCGGTGGTCGCCGGTATTCTCTGGTGGTTCATGTTCAATCCCTCGATCGGCATTCTGAGCTATGTGCTCGGTCAGCTCGGGGTCAGCTGGAACCATCGCGTCAATGCCGATCAGGCCATGATCCTGATCGTGCTGGCGGCCAGCTGGAAGCAGATTTCCTACAATTTCCTGTTCTTTGTCGCAGGTCTGCAATCGGTGCCGGCCTCGCTTTCCGAGGCTGCGGCGATCGACGGGGCCGGGCCGCTCAAGCGCTTTTTCACCATCGTCTTTCCGCTGCTCTCGCCCACGACCTTCTTTCTTCTGATCGTCAACATCAACTACGCCATGTTCGACACCTTTGGCGTCATCGACGCGACAACCTCGGGTGGGCCAGCGCAGTCCACCAACATCCTGGTTTACAAGGTCTATGCCGACGGCTTCCTCGGCCTCAATATCGGTTCGTCCTCGGCTCAGTCGGTTCTGCTGATGCTCATCGTCATTGTCCTGACGGTGATCCAGTTCCGCTATGTCGAACGCCGCGTGCAGTACTAGGGAGCCGCAGTAATGGTCGAAAATCGTCCCTGGCTGAACATCCTCACCCATGCCGTCCTGACCCTGGGCGTCGCCATCATCGCCTTTCCCGTTTATCTCGCCATCATCGCCTCGACCCATGACGGCGGCGCTTTCCTGCGCGGCGTGGTGCCGCTCTTGCCGGGTCCGCATCTGCTCGACAATTACGGGCGCATGCTGGGGCAGGGCATGTCGACTTCGGGCGCTCCGCCGCTGACGCTGATGCTGGCCAATTCGCTGCTGATGGCGATCCTGATCGCGGTCGCCAAGATCGCCATTTCCATCACTTCGGCCTATGCCATCGTCTACTTCCGCTTTCCCTTCCGTATCCTTGCCTTCTGGATCATCTTCATTACCCTCATGCTGCCGGTCGAGGTCCGCATCATCCCTACCTTCAAGGTGGTCTCGGACCTTGGGCTGCTCAACTCCTATGCTGGCCTCACCATTCCGCTCATCGCCTCGGCCACCGCGACCTTCCTGTTCCGCCAGTTCTTTCTGACCGTGCCTGACGAGTTGATGGAGGCCGCCCGGGTCGATGGAGCCGGTCCCATGAAGTTCTTCCGCGATATCCTCTTGCCGCTTTCGCGCACCAATATCGCAGCGCTTTTCGTGATCCTCTTCATCTATGGCTGGATGCAATATCTCTGGCCCATGCTCGTCACCACGGACACCAAATTCTACACCATCGTCATGGGCATCAAGCGCATGGCCGCGGTGGCCGATGCCGATCCTCAGTGGAATCTGGTTATGGCCGCCGTCGTGCTCGCCATGCTGCCACCCGTCCTTGTCGTCATCTTCATGCAGCGCCTGTTCGTCAAAGGCCTCGTGGAAACGGAGAAATAAACCATGGCCCCCATTTCGCTTCAAGGCGTCAAGAAGATCTACCAGGGCAATGTCACGGCCATTCATGGGCTCGATCTGGAAATCGGGGACGGCGAACTCGTGGTTCTGGTCGGCCCCTCCGGCTGCGGCAAGTCCACCCTGTTGCGCATGATCGCCGGGCTCGAGACCATTTCGGATGGCACCATCTCGATCGGCGGTTCAGTGGTGAACCATAAAGAGCCTGCCGAGCGCGACATCGCCATGGTGTTCCAGAACTATGCGCTTTATCCGCATATGACGGTGCGCCAGAACCTCGAATATGGTCTCAAGAATCGCGGCACGCCGCGCGACGAGATCGATCGCCGGGTCAATGAAGCGGCCCGAATCCTCGAGATTTCTCCCTTTCTCGAGCGCAAGCCGCGCCAGCTTTCGGGCGGGCAGCGTCAGCGCGTCGCCATGGGCCGCGCTATCGTGCGCCAGCCCAAGGCCTTCCTTTTCGACGAGCCTTTGTCCAATCTTGACGCCAAGCTGCGTGGCCAGATGCGCATCGAGATCCGGCGCCTGCAGCGCTCGCTCAAGACGACGAGCGTCTATGTGACCCACGATCAGCTCGAAGCGATGACGCTCGCCGATCGTCTCGTGGTGATGAATGCGGGGCGCATCGAACAGGTGGGCAAGCCGATCGAACTTTACGATCGTCCCGCTTCGCTGTTCGTTGCAGGCTTCATCGGCTCCCCGCCGATGAATCTTTTTTCCCTCGAGGCTCTGGCCTCTGCCTCCGGGCACGATCTGGCCTCACTTCTTCCGGTGGGCACCGACATTGTCGGCATTCGTCCCGACAGCATTGCTGTCGATGGCGAAGGCATGACGCTTTCCGGCAAGGTGGAACTGATCGAGCCGGTCGGCGGAGAAAGCCATGTCTATGTGCGCCTTGAAGCCATGGAGCAGACCGTGACCATCGTGCTGCAGGGACGGCCAAACCTTGCCGAAGGCGACTGGCTCTCCTTCGTTCTGCCTGTTGGCGCACTCCATCCGTTCAACAAGGGAACGGGCCTCCGGACCGACTGAGCAGTCCGTTTCGGAACTGTTTACCACGCCTTGAAATCTCGCCTTCCGGTAAGGCTCTGATCAATTCCGGCTACCCTAGTATCTCCACCGATGGCCGCGTTTCGGCCTGCGGGTAGAGGCATGGTTCAGAACAAGGGCAGCAGAACCAGAGAGTGGCGGCGCGCGAGTTTCGTGCCCGCCTTGCTGGTAATGACGGTGGTGGCGATCGCCGGCTTCGTTCTTGACCGCCAGGCCGAGAGTCTAAGCGGGGAGCGGATGCGTGCCGCGGTGACGAGCCAGGTCTCGGTCATCCGCGCCCGGCTCGAAGGCAATGTGGCCAGCAATGTGCAATTGGTGCGTGGCCTCGTCTCGGTGCTCGCGACCGAACCGGACATGGATGTGGAGCGCTTCAATGCGCTCGCCTCCAACATTTTCAGAGAGCGCAGCCAGTTGCGCTCCGTGGCCGCGGCCCCCGACCTCGTCGTTTCCATGAGCTACCCGCTCCGCGGCAACGAGGCGGCGATCGGCCTTGATTATCGTGACTTCCCCAATCAGTGGAATGCGGTGCGCCGCGCCATGGAGACCGGACGCCTTGTGCTGGCCGGGCCTCTTGACCTGGTGCAGGGTGGCCAGGGGCTGATCGGCCGCTTTCCGGTTTACCTCAACGCGGAGACGGGAAGCGAGAGGCTATTCTGGGGCGTTGTTTCTGCGGTCATCGATGTCGATAAGCTTTATGCCGATAGCGGCATAACCCGCGCCGCTAGTCAGCTCGATCTTGCCATTATCGGGCATGATGGGAGGGGCAATGCGGGCCAGCGGTTTTTCGGCCCCGATCTTGTGGCGCGCAACCCGGTCTCGGCTTATGTCGCCCTGCCCAATGGCACATGGCAGATCATGGCTGCGCCCAAGGAGGGCTGGCACACCGCGCCGGTCGAGCTATGGCTGACGCGCGGCGCCATCATCTTTGGCGGCTCGCTGATCATTCTGCCGTTCTGGATCGGCGGTGGCATGTTCCGGCAGCGGTTCCACTATATCGAGCGCCTGCGCCAGCGCGAAGTGGAACTGATGCAGCAGACTCAGCGCCTCAATCTGGCGCTGGAAACTTCGAAAGTGGGGCTGTGGGAGCTGGATCTGGAAACCGGCGAGGAAACCTGGGACGCGCGCACCAACGAGATCTACGGCCTGCCGGCGGACGGCACGACGCGGACGCATGACCACTGGCAGAAGGTCGTGCATCCCGAAGACCAGGCGCGGGCGGACCGCGAATTCCGTGAGTCCATCATCAAGGGCCGCTACACCTCCGACTATCGCGTGCTCTTGGCTGACGGGACGGTGCGCCATATCCGCTCCATAGCCGTGCTGCAGGATCCAGATGGCGCAGCGCGCTCTGTCATGGGCGTCAACTGGGACGTGACCGCGGACGTGGCGCTGAACGATGACCTGCGGCGGGCCAAGGCGCTAACCGAAGCGCGCAATTCAGAGCTGGAAGCGGCCAAGGAGCGCATCGAGCACAATGCCCTCCATGATAGCCTGACGGGCCTGCCGAACCGGCGCTATCTCGACGAGGCGCTGCGTCAATGCGCCGAGAAGGGTTTCGCGGGCTTGGGAACGGTGGCGCTACTGCATATCGATCTCGACCGGTTCAAGCAGATCAACGACACGCTCGGCCATGCCGCTGGCGATGCCATGCTGATCCATGCCAGCAAGGTGCTGCGCTCCACGTGCCGGGACACCGATTTCGTCGCGCGGATCGGAGGCGATGAATTCGTTGTCCTCTCAAGCAACAGCTTTGGCGAAGAGGGGCTGGCGCGGCTGGCGAGCCGGCTCGTCGAGGCCATGCGCAAGCCTGTGATCCACGAAGGCCATGAATGCCGCTTCGGCATCAGCGTGGGTATCGCGACGGCGACAGTTCCCGAGATCGACGTCAAGCAATTGCTGATCAATGCCGATATCGCGCTCTATCGCGCCAAGGACCGCGGCCGGAACCGCTATGAGTTCTTCTCATCCGCGCTGCAGGCGGAAGTGGTGACCACCAAGCGGATCGCCGACGAAATCCTCGCCGGGCTCGAACTCAATGCCTTTGTGCCGTTTTATCAACCCCAGTTCTGCGCCAAGACCCATGAGGTGGTGGGGGTCGAGGCGCTGGCGCGCTGGAAACTTCCGTCTGGCATCATGCGTGGTCCCGACGCCTTCATGGCTGTTGCCGAAGAACTGAGCGTCGTTGCCGCGATCGACCGCATGATCCTTGAACAGGTGCTGGTCGACCTCGAATACTGGAAAGGGGCTGAGCTCGGCGTCCCGCGCGCCTCGGTCAACGTGTCCCAGCGCAGGCTGCACGACGAAGGCTTGGTAGAGAGCCTGCGCGAACTCGACATCGAACCGGGACGTATCGCCTTCGAACTGGTGGAGTCCATTTATCTCGATGAAAGCGACGGGATCGTGGGGTGGAATATCGACCAGATCAAGGAACTGGGCATCGACGTTGAGATCGATGATTTTGGCACCGGTTACGCTTCGATCGTGTCGCTGCAGAACCTGCGGCCCAAGCGGCTCAAGATAGACCGGCAACTGGTTGATCCGATCCTTCACGAACCAGGGCAGAGGCGGCTTGTCTCCTCCATCGTCGACATCGGCAAGGCTATGGACATCGAGATTATAGCCGAGGGCGTCGAGACCATGGAACACGCCGACATTCTGCGTGATCTCGGCTGCGATATTCTTCAGGGCTACGCCTTTGCCCGGCCCATGGCGCGCGAGGATCTGGGTGTCTTCATGCGCACACGCAATCTGCCCTGCGCATCCTGATCGATCCTTGAAGCATGCCTGAGCCAAATCATGCTAAGCCGCCGAATATTTGCGGAGGATGGCAATGGCAAAGCATAAGAAGCTGGGATTGGGTGTAGTGGGCGCAGGCATGGCGGCGAAGCCGCATGCGCAGGCGCTGGATGCCCTGCGGGACCATATCGAGGTTCGCGGAGTGTGGCGGCGCGACAGGGCTGCGCTCGAAGACTTTTGCCGTAGCTACGACTTTCCCCCTGCCAAAAGCCTTGAAGCCTTGCTGGCGGACAGCGAGGTCGATGCCCTTCTGGTTCTGACCCCGCCCAATGCGCGCCAGCCGATCGTCGAGGCGGCGGCGCGGGCCGGCAAGCATATCCTGATGGAAAAGCCGGTCGAGCGCACGACCGAAGCGGCCGAAGCGATCGTTGCGGCCTGTGAGGATGCGGGCGTAACGCTGGGGATCATTTTCCAGCACCGGTTTCGTGCAGCATCAAGGGCGCTGACGGAAAAGGTGGCGAGCGGCGAACTCGGCACGCTCGCGGCCGCCCACCTTGTGGTGCCATGGTGGCGGCCGCAACAGGGCTATTACGATAAGGCGGGGCGGGGCACTTTCGCCCAGGACGGCGGCGGGGTGCTGATCACCCAAGCCATCCATTCGCTCGATCTGATGCTGAGTCTGACCGGTCCCGTGCGGGCCGTGACTGCGCTTGCGGCCACGACCGGGCTCCACCAGATGGAAACAGAGGATTTCGTAGCTGGGGGGCTGGAGTTTGCCAATGGCGCGGTTGGGGCGCTGATGGCGACAACAGCAAACTATCCGGGCGGGGCGGAGAGCCTGACGCTCAACTTTTCCCGGGCGAGTGCGACCCTGACTGGAGGCAATCTGACGCTGTCCTGGTTCGACGGCGGGGTTGAAACGGTAGGGGAAGCAAGCAATTCGGGCGGTGGCGCTGATCCCATGGCCTTCCCCTTCGACTGGCACATGGCCCAGATCGCTGATTTCGCCGATGCGGTGCAAGACGGACGGCAACCGGTCTCGACCGGCCGCACCGCGCTGGCAGTGCACCGCCTGATCGACGCGCTGATTCGTTCGGGCAGGGAAGGCAGGCGCGTCACGGTTTAATCGGCCGGTGCGTTTGTAGTCGTCACCGCCAAGCCTATCTCGGCAATCCTCACCGCCCGAACAAGCGGGGCGGTGAGGGCGTGCCGATGAATGAAGGCTACATCACGCCATGGCCTTTTTGCGCGCGATGCGGGCACGGATATGCTCGACATCGGCGCGAGGCGTCGCGGCGAAAAGAGTCTTGGTATATTCGTGCCGGGGGTCGGAAAAGACCTGGTCGCGGGTGCCGTGTTCGACGACATCGCCGAAATACATCACCATGACTTCATCGGCGATGTAGCGAACGACCGACAGATCGTGACTGATGAACACATAGGTCAGTCCGAACTCGTCCTGCAGATCCTTCAAGAGGTTGAGGATCTGCGCCTGGACGGAGAGGTCAAGCGCCGAAACCGGTTCGTCGAGCACAAGAAAACTCGGATTGAGCATCAGCGCCCGGGCGATGGCGATGCGCTGGCGCTGGCCGCCCGAAAACATGTGCGGATAGCGATTGAAGTGCTCGGGCTGGAGGCCGACTTTGATCAGCATTGCCATAGCCTTGTCGCGTCGTTCGGCGGCGGAAAGGTTCGTGTTGAGCAAAAGCGGCTCGGCCAGCACGTCGCCGACCTTCTGGCGCGGATTGAGCGAGCCATAAGGGTTCTGGAAAACGATTTGCACCTTCTGGCGCAGTTCGCGGGTCACATGGGTGGCGTTGGCGGGGATGCCATCGATCAGAATTTCGCCCGATGTGGCCGGATCGATCAGCGTGATCATGCGCGCGAGGGTGGATTTGCCGCAGCCACTCTCCCCGACCACGGCGAGTGTCTTGCCCTTTTCGAGCGTGAAACTCACGCCCTTGACGGCATGGAGCACCTTGGCGGGGCGGAACAGTCCGCCACCGGTGACATAGTCGCGCTTGAGGTCGCGCACTTGCAGAACAGGTGTGGTCATCAGCGGACTCCGGGCGCTGCTTCAAACAGCATGTCGGAAACGGTGGGGAGGCGATCGCCCACCGCGTTTTCGGGCAAGGCGGAAAGCAGCGCCCGCGTGTAGTTCGACTGGGGATTCTCGAAAAGGGAAAGAACGTCGGCCTCTTCCATCTTGTGGCCCTTGTACTGGACGACCACGCGATCTGCCGTTTCGGCTACGACACCCATGTCATGAGTAATCATGATCAGACCCATGCCGGTTTTTTCCTGAAGCGTGACAAGAAGATCAAGGATCTGCTTCTGGATGGTGACATCGAGCGCGGTGGTCGGCTCGTCGGCAATCAGCAGCGTCGGATTGCAGGCGATGGCCATGGCGATCATGACGCGCTGGCACTGGCCGCCCGACATCTGGTGCGGGAAGGCCTTGAGCTTGTCCTCGGCATCGCGGATGCCAACCTGGTTGAGCAGTTCCACAGAGCGAGCATGCGCCGCGCGGCCGGACAACCCCAGGTGCTTTTCAAGCACTTCGGCGATCTGGAAGCCGACCGTGAAGCACGGATTGAGGCTCGCGATGGGCTCCTGGAAAATCATCGCGATATCCTTGCCGATGATTTTTCTACGCTCTGCATCGCTCATGGTCAGCAGGTCACGGCCATCGAAACGCATGACGTCGGCGGTCACGGTGGCTGTCTTGGGCAGAAGACCCATGCAGGCGAGCATGGCGACCGACTTGCCCGAGCCGCTCTCGCCCACGATGGCGAGCACTTCCCGGCGTTCGACCGAAATGTCGATTCCGTCGACAGCCTTGAAAAGGCCCGCCGAGGTATCGAAGGCGACGGTGAGGTTTTTGATTTCGAGCAGGGACATGGTCTCAGCTCCGCTTCAGCTTGGGATCGAGCGCATCGCGAAGGCCATCGCCGATGAGATTGATCGCGAGCACGGTGACGAGGATCGCAAGGCCGGGGAAGGTCACGACCCAGGGCGCCTTGATGATGAATTCGCGCGCCGAGGCGAGCATGGTGCCCCATTCCGGCGTCGGTGGCTGAGCGCCCATGCCCAGAAAGCCGAGCGCTGCGGCATCGAGGATGGCGTTGGAAAAGCTCAGGGTTGCCTGGACGATCAGCGGCCCAAGACAGTTGGGCAGGATCGTCACCAGCATCAGGCGAAAGTGCCCTGCGCCCGAAAGCTTTGCTGCCGTCACATATTCGCGGTTCTTCTCGGCCATCACCGCAGCGCGCACGAGGCGTGCAAAATGCGGTTGCAGCACGATGGCAATAGCAATCATGGCGTTAAAGAGCCCCGGCCCCAGAATAGCCACGAGCACAAGAGCCAGGAGCAGCGAGGGGAAGGCGAGAATGATGTCCATGATGCGCATGATCACCACATCGACCCAGCCGCGGAAGTAGCCGGCCAGCACGCCCAGGATCACACCGACGAAAAGCGCACCGACGACGACGAAGAAGCCGATGAACAGGGAATAGCGCGCGCCATGAATGAGGCGGGAGAGAATGTCGCGCCCCACTGGGTCGGTGCCGAGGATGAAGCGCGGGTCGCCATTGGCATCCCACATCGGGGGGCGCAGCAACGCATCGCGGTACTGGATATCGGGCGAATGCGGCGCCACGAGCGGCGCAAAGATGGCCAGCAGCACGAGGATCGTAAAGACCGTGAGGCCGATGACGGCGCCGCGGTTCACCGAGAAATAGAACCAGAATTCACGCAGGCCCGAGACGGGCTTGGTGCTGGTCGGAACGGGTTCGTTGGATACGGTCATGCTATTGCACCCGGATGCGCGGATTGATCAGGGCATAGAGCAGGTCGACGATCAGGTTCACCGCCATGACAATCATGGCGATGATCAGGAGCCCCGACTGCACAACCACATAGTCGCGCTTGAAAATGGAATCGATCATCCACTTGCCGATGCCCGGCCAGGTGAAGATGGTTTCGGTCAGGATCGCGCCGCCCATGAGCAGGCCGACTTGCAGGCCGATCGTGGTGACGACGGGGATAAGGGCATTGCGCAGGGCGTGCACATTGACCACGCGGCGCGGCGAAAGGCCCTTGGCGCGCGCCGTGCGCACATAGTCTTCCCCAAGGACTTCGAGCATGGCCGAGCGCGTTTGCCGCGCAATCACCGCAAGCGGGATGGTGCCCAGCACGATAGCGGGCAGGATCAGATGGCGGAGTGCTGAAACAAAGGCCGGCCAGTTGCCATAAAGCAGCGTGTCGATCAGCATGAAGCCGGTAATGGGCTTGAGGAAGAAGGTGAGCGCGATGCGTCCGGAAACCGGCGTCCAGCCCAGATAGCCGGAAAAGAAGATGATCAGCAGCAGGCCCCACCAGAAGATAGGCATGGAATAGCCGGTGAGGGCCACGCCCATGGTGAGCTGGTCGAACCAGGTGCCGCGCTTGATGGCAGCAAAGATGCCGGCCGGTATGCCGACGGCCACGGCAAAGAACAGCGCAACGAAGGCCAGCTCCATGGTTGCCGGGAAAAGCGCCATAAATTCATTGATCACCGGCCGCTTGGTGGCGAGCGAAACACCAAAATCGCCCTGCAGCACGGCACCGAGATAATTGAAATATTGCTGCCAGATCGGCAGGTTATAGCCGAACTGCTCGCGCAGGATTTCGTAGCGTTCAGGGGTGACGCCGTGTTGCCCGGCCATGGCCAGAATCGGATCGCCCGGCAAGACGCGCACAAAGGCAAAGGCGCAGATGGAGATGCCGATAATGGTCGGTATCAGAAGCGCAAGCTTGCGCAGGATGAAGTTCAGCATGATATGGGTCGCCCCTGGATCGCCCGGCGCCGTTCTCGCGGCCTGCGTGGCTCTCCTGTTTTCCTGTTGCGGCGAGGCGCGATGGCCCCCGCTCTGTCTTAAAAGGCGGAGCCCCGCTCCGGCTGACCGGATCGAGGCTCCTTTTTGCATGCCGTCCGTAATGCTTATTCCTGGACGTCGACATCCTTGAAGGAGTGGCTGCCGAGCGGGCTCATCACATAGTTGAGCACCTTCTTGTTCATCGGCATGAAGACGCGGCTGTGAGCAAGAGTGATGGCAGGTTCTTCGGCTTTAAAGATTTCCTGGGCTTGGGTGTAGAGCGCGGTACGCTCTTCCTGGTCCGAGGTGGTCTTGGCAGCCGAGATGGCAGCCTCGAAATCTTCATTGCACCAGGACGAGTAGTTGGACACGCCGATGGCCGAGCAGGAGAACAGGGTGGCAAAGAAGTTGTCCGGATCACCATTGTCGCCGGTCCAGCCGATCATGAACGGGCCTTTGCGATCGGCCTGCTTGCCGCGCTCGCGATATTCGGTCCATTCATAGGTGACGATATTGGCGGTGACGCCGACCTTGGCCCAGTCGGCCTGGATCAGTTCGGCAACGCGCTGGCCATTCGGATTATAGGGCCGCGAAACCGGAATGGCCCACAGGTCGGTCGTCAGATCGGTCACGCCGGCCGCTTCGAGCGCTGCCTTGGCCGCTTCGGGATCGTAGACGTCCGCTTCGATCGAGTCGTCATAGGACCACATGGTGGGCGGGATCAGGTTCTTGGCGTCCTGACCGGCACCCTGGTAAACGGCTTCGATAATAGCGGCCTTGTCGATCGCCATTGTCAGGGCCTTGCGCACTTCCGGATTGTCGAAGGGCGCTTCGGTCGTGTTGTAGGAGATATAGCCGATATTGAGGCCTTCCTGCTCCTGGACGACCAGGTTCTCGTTGGCGCGCAGGGCGTCGAGATCGGCCGGAGCCGGATAGGGCATGATATCGCATTCACCGGCAAGCAGGCGCTGTGCGCGCACCGAGGCGTCGGTGGTGATGGCAAAGATCAGATCATCGATCGGCTGCTTGCCGTCCCAGTAGTCGGGGAAAGCCTGGTAGCGGATGACGGTGTCGAGCTGATAATCAACCAGCTGGAAGGGACCGGTGCCCACAGGCTGGGTCGAGAAGGATGCAAGATCGCCCGAGGCTTCGAGCTGATCAGCATATTCCTTGGAAACGATCGAGGCGAACTGCATGGCAAGGTTTGCCAGCATCGGCGAATTGGGCTCGGTGAGCGTGATCTTGACCGTCAGGTCATCGACCTTTTCGATCGAAGACAAGTATTTGGGCATGTCCATGCCCTGGAAATAGTCCCAGGTCATGCCTTCGAGATAGTTGTACCAGGGGCTGTCTTCCTTCCACTGGCGCTCGAACGAGAAGACCACGTCATCGGCATTGAGATCACGCGTGGGCGTGAAATAGGGCAGGGTCTGCCACTTGACGCCGGGACGCAGGTGGAACGTGTATTCCGTGCCATCTTCCGAGATTTCCCAGCTTTCGGCGAGCGCGGGGATGACTTCGGTCGAGCCGGGAGCGAACTCGACAAGACGTTCGTAAATAGTATGGGCCGAAGCGTCGAAGTCGTTGCCGCCGGTCACCGGGCCGGGATCGAAATGGGCCGGCGAGGCTTCCGAGCAATAAACCAGCTGCTTGGCCTGCGCGGCGCCAGCGGCAAGAGCCAGCATGGCGGTCGCAGCCATCAGGGTTTTCATCGATTTCATGATTGGGGTCTCCCGAGGTAATTCATGCTCTCCGGCGTTCCCCACCGGAGGCTTGGGCGACACCAAAGCCTAGTTTTTTGGGAAGCGCAACGGTGAAATTGACCACTTGGTCAATCGTGTGACAGTTGCCGCGATTTCCACAAGATTGGACGGATGATTCCGAATCCGTTCGGCCGCGCAGGTGCCGCTTGACCGGCTGCTCTTGCTGGTGATCGATAGCGCAATGACTCAAAGCCGCTCCTTTCGTTTTGCCGTGACCTGTGCCGCGCTTGCATTGTCGGCGCCCGCCCTGGCGCAGGTGCCGGGATGGCAGTTCTCGCCCCTTCCCGGCGAAGGCGATCGCGCCGCCATGGGCTGCAGTCTCGCGGCGAGCCCGCAGGCTCATGATTGCCTTGTCGTGCGCTGCGAGGATGATTTCACCACCGGGCTCCATATTCATACCAGCCGTCCGGGTGGCGGCGCCGGGGGCTGGGAGATGACACTTGATCGGGAGGCGCGTGCGCTTATGGCGGAGGCCGGCGATGGCCCATATGATGCGCGCTTTATGGAAGATGCCGATTATCTCCTGGATCGGCTTCGGCACGGAACCTTCGTTTATCTGCGCCATAGCGCCGACCTGGATGCGCCCTTTGCCTTCATCGATCTGACCGGGTCGATGACGGCGATTGCCGAAGCCCTTTACTGGTGCGCGCCGCGCGTGCCGCCGGGCGAACAAAACGGAGCGCCGGGCGTTGTTCCCGAAACGAGCCAACAAGGAGAATTCCCATGAACCGTCGTCCCCTTGGTCGCAGCGAACTGGTGATCGAGCCACTCGTGCTCGGTGGCAATGTCTTCGGCTGGACCGTCGACGAGGCGCGCGGGTTCGACATTCTCGATGCCTTCGTCGATGAAGGATTTACCGCCATCGACACGGCCGAAGGCTATCCCAACTGGGTTCCGGGCAATCCCCCAGGCATGAGCGAAACCATCATCGGCAAGTGGCTCAAAGCCCGCGGCAATCGCGAAAAGGTCCATATCATCACCAAGGTCAATTCTGCCAACGAGGCGGGCGGGCTCAAGGCCGATGCCATCAAGCAGAGTGTGGAAGCCTCGCTCAAGCGGCTCCAGACCGACTATATCGATCTTTATTTCAGCCACTGGCCTGACCTAGAAGCCGAACACGAGGAAACCCTTGGCGCCTATGATGTGCTGATCCGGTCGGGCAAAGTGCGGGTGATCGGCGCATCCAACTATGATAGCGCCATGATGAAGGCGGCTCAGGAGACATCGATCCTCAAGACCTTGCCGCGCTACGAAGTCACCCAGCCGCTCTATAATCTCTACGAGCGCGAGAGATTCGATGATCTGCGTCCATACCTGATCGAGAACGAAGTGGGCGCCATCACCTATTTCAGCCTCGCATCCGGCTTTTTGACCGGCAAGTACCGCTCGAAAGACGATGCCAACAAGTCGCAGCGTGGCGGCGGAATGGACAAATACCTCAACGACAAGGGGTTCCGCATCCTCGATGCGCTCGACCAGGTTGCCCAGAAGCACGAGGCGAACGCTGCCGAAGTCGCTCTCGCCTGGCTTGTGGCTCAGCTGGGCGTCAGCGCACCCATCGCTTCGGCAACCTCGCTCGATCAGGTAAAAAGCCTTGCCCGCGGCGTGCGGCTGAACCTGGACGAGGAAGACAACGAGGCGCTGACCTCCGCCGGGCGCTAATCTGCCGCGCCCCTCTTTTGCGCTCTTGGCGCGAACGGTAACCTCCGGTTAAGGATAAATGTGGCGCCTGCTCCGTTAGTGGGGCAGGCCCATTCGCCTGCGAGCAGATCTCGATTGCTGGAAAGACGCGTGACTGAGCCGGACGTGCCGACCATTGACCTGTTCGACCTCGGCTCCCGCGGGCTGCAGCATCATGGACTGCGTCTGGCCAATGAACGGGCTGTGCTGACGGTCGTCGCGATCAATCCTGGCCTCTCGAATGCGGAAATCGCAAGGATTTCCGGTCTCGCCCCGCAAACTGTGTCCGCCATATTGACGGAGATCGAGGGAGCGGGGCTGATCGAGCGCGGCGAAGTCCTGCGCGGGCGGCGAGGCCAGCCGGCAACGCCGATCTTTCTCAAAGCGTCCGGCGCCTATTCGATCGGCATAGAACTTGGCTGGCGCCATGCCGATATCATGATCATCAATCTGGGCGTGGAGGTGGTTGCCCATCGCCACGTCCTTTACGAGGAAGCCGATCTCAGCGCACTGGCGCCGCGCCTTGCTTCCATCATTGCGGAACTGACTTGCGACTGGAGTCCTGAGCAGCGCGAGCGCCTCGACGATATCGGAGTTTGCTGTCCCGGCACCATCCATTCAGCCCTTGCACCGCTCTCGTCCGAAGCGGGCAGCAAGAGTGGTCCAACGCAGACTCTCTTTGCCGACGAGTTGAGCCGGTTGACGGAGCTCGACGTGACGCTCTTCAACGATGGCAATGCGGCTTGCTGGGCGGAACTGATCGCCCAGCCTTCCCCCCGGCCTGGTACTTTCGTCTATCTCCTGGTCTCGACCTATCTTGCTGCGGGGGTGCTGGGGGAAGGACGCCTGTGGCAGGGCGGATCTGGCCACTCGGTCGATCTTGGCTCCATGCTCGTGGTTGCGGGCGAACAGGGATTGAAGCCGGCCCACAGCGTGGCCTCGGTTGCGGTTCTGACCGCGAGGCTGCGCGCGGCCGGGTTTGCACTGGACTGGAACGATCCGGAGAGTTGGGACTGGCCAGCGATCGAGGCGGTCGTTGGATTATGGATCGAAGACTGCGCCGAAGCCATGGCGCTCGTTGTGCATAACACGAGCGCGGTGATCGAAGCGGGGCTGATCGTGGTCGACACCATCCTGCCCGAGCTGATCACGGAGCGGCTGGTCGAGCGCGTGGCAGCCCATTTCGCGGCGCTTCCGGTGCGGCACGAAACTAAGGTCGTGAGAGGTCACGTCGGCCGCTTGGCGCCCGCCCTCGGTGCGGCGGAACTACCGCTTTACAGGCGCTATTTCTCCCGCAGCCTGCTCCATCAGCGCGACTAAACCGCGTCCGCTCCATTTGCAGTCAATCCACCCAGCGCCTCGCGAAGCCTGGCGCTTGGGGTAAAGATCACCGTGTGGCGCGGCGTGATCCGGTGCTCGGTTCCGGTGCGTGGGTTGCGCCCCACGCGCTCGGCGCGCGAACGCACCTGCAAGGTGCCGAAGCCGGTCAGCTTCACGGTCTCACCCGCCTTCAGCGCCTCGCCGATCAACTCGAACATCCGCTGACCGATTGCTGTGACATCGCTTTTGGCCAGACCGGTCGCTTCGCTTGCCGCTGTGCCGATGTCTGCTCTTGTGACTGTGTTGGACACTGCAAGCCTCCTCCAAATAATTTCTTAATCCGAAGTTAAATAGCTGTCCAGTCGGGTTTTCGTGAAGCAAACCTGATCAAATCGTTCAACATTGAGTTTGACATTTTTTAGAATGGTTATAATGTGTGCGCATGCCAAGGATGGGTCCGAGCACCGGCCCGCTATCGACTTCACATAGGGAATCGTTCGCTCGTGAGACTGACTCGCCAATCCAATTATGCCATCCGCACTCTGGTCTATTGCGCTGTGAACGAGCCGGGCCTCAGCCGCGTCGCCGAGATCGCGCGGGCCTATGGCATTTCCGAGTTGTTTCTGTTCAAGCTGATAAAGCCGCTGGTGGAAAATGGTCTGCTGCAGACCGTGCGCGGGCGCCATGGCGGTATCAAGCTCGGCAAGCCCGCGGCTGATATCACCCTGCTCGATACGATCCGTCTCACTGAAGAAAATTTCGCGTTGGCCGAGTGCTTCGAAGAAGGTGCCGATTGCCCGCTGATTGGCGAATGCGATCTCAACGGCGCGTTGCGTGAAGCGCTTGGCGCCTTTTTCGAGGTATTGGCCAGCTACTCGATCGCCGATCTTGCGGCCAAGAAGCGCTCGATTCGTGAGCGCCTGGGTCTGACGACCGCCGAGGCTGTGAACGCCAATGCCGATGGCGACATTGTAGATAAAATTGTAGCCGCCTAAATATCGGATTGCCGTTCAAATATGAGTTTGATAATCAACTTTGAGCATGGTTGATAGGGGGCATGGCGCAGCCGCCCCGTGGGGCCTGTGGGCAGCAGCGCCAATCTGACGACGGGGCTTGCTGCTGCCGTCTCCCCGGGCCGATCAGGATCCTCAACGTCCTGATCGGCCTCTTTGCTTTTCCGCTACACCGATTGATCTGCGTCCGGGCCTATGCTCTATCCCGCGCGAACCCTACCGGACTTTGCCAATGGCCGCCCCACCGCTCCTTTCTCTTCAAAATGTCCAGCTCACCTTCGGCGGCACGCAATTGCTGGAATCGGCCGAGCTGATCGTTTCGCCTGGTCAACGCATCGCGCTTGTGGGACGTAACGGATCGGGAAAGTCGACCCTGCTCAAGATTGCCGCCGGGCTTGTGCAGCAGGATGGCGGTAAGCGCTTCGCCGAACCGAGCGCCACCATCCGCTACCTGCCGCAGGAGCCGGATCTATCAGCCTATGAGACAACGCTTGCCTATGTGGAAGCTGGACTAGCACCGGGAGACGATGAATACCGGGCTCAATACCTGTTGGAAGCCCTGGGGCTGACCGGCAGGGAAAATCCCAGGACGCTCTCGGGTGGGGAGGGGCGCCGGGCAGCGCTCGCACGCGTGCTTGCCCCACAGCCGGACGTCTTGCTGCTCGATGAGCCGACCAACCACCTCGATCTGCCGGTCATCGAATGGCTGCAGGGCGAACTCGACGCCATGCGCTCGGCCATGGTGCTGATCAGCCACGACCGCCGGTTTCTGACCGATCTCAGCCGCTCGACCGTCTGGCTTGATCGTGGGGTCACCCGCCGGATCGAAAAGGGCTTCGGCTCCTTCGAGGCCTGGCGTGACGAGGTGTTGGAGCAGGAAGAAAAGGACCGGCACAAGCTCGATCGGCAGATCGTGCGCGAAGAGCACTGGCTGCGCTATGGCGTTACCGCGCGCCGCAAGCGCAATGTGGGCCGTCTCGAACGGCTCGCCGGCCTGCGTCAGGAGCGCCGCGACCAGCGCCGCGCAACCGGCACGGTCAATATGCAGGTCACCGAAGGTCGCACCTCTGGCGCGCTGGTGGTGGAAGCAGAAAACATCTCCAAGAGCTTCGGCGCCAAAGCCGTCGTGCGTGACTTTTCCACCCGCGTGCTGCGCGGCGATCGCGTCGGTCTTGTGGGACCAAACGGCGCGGGCAAGACCACTCTGATCAAGATGCTTAACGGCCTTCTCGAGCCCGATAGTGGTACGATCAAGCTCGGTTCAGCAATCGAACTGGCCATGCTCGACCAGGGCCGCGCCCGGCTCGATCCCGAAACGCGGTTGCGCGATGCCCTGACGGGCGGGGGCAGCGACACGCTCAAGATCAATGGCGAAAACAAGCATGTCGTGGGCTACATGAAGGACTTCCTTTTCAGTCCCGAACAAGCCAACACACCTATCGGCAAGCTCTCGGGCGGCGAGCGCGCGCGCGTTGCTCTGGCGCGCGCGCTTGCGCTGCCGTCCAACGTTCTGGTGCTCGACGAGCCGACCAACGACCTCGATCTTGAAACCCTCGATCTTCTTGAGGAAATGGTTTCGGATTACTCCGGCACCGTCATCGTCGTCAGCCACGACCGTGACTTTCTAGACCGTGTCGCGACCTCGATCATCATGGCCGAAGGCAATGGCAACTGGCTCGAATATGCCGGCGGGTACTCGGACATGGTGGCCCAGCGCGGAGCTGGAGTTTCGGCAAGGGTAGTGGAAAAAGCCGCGCCCGCTCCAAAGGCCAAGGCAGGCACCTCAACCGTCGCCTCATCATCCAAGCGCAAGCTCAGCTTCAAGGAAAAGCATGCGCTTGAAACCCTGCCCAAGGATATCGAAAAGCTCGACAAGGAGATGGCTGCCATCAACAGTCGCCTTGCCGAGGCCAATTATTACACACGCGATCCCAATGGATTCGCCAGGGATTCGAAATCGCTTGGCGATTTGGCGATGAAAAAGGCAAGCGCCGAGGAGCAGTGGCTGGAACTGGAGATGCTGAGGGAAGAAATAGAGGGCTAGGGCGCCAGCGCGTTTATCCGCCGTCACCCACCGCCCCCCTTCCGGTGATTCCCTGCGTCCGACACCTGTTTGCCGGGATGAACCCGGCAACCATTTCAGCGCGGATGTCCTCCGTTCTTGCGAAGACGCGCTTCAGCCCTTCGCCGGCCCCTGACCGGCGCCAGTCTCCTCGATCGCCCGCGCGATTTCATTGAGATCTTCTGTGTTGAGGTCAAGGCTCGCTGCATCGAGCCAGCCATCGACCTGTGCCGGCGAGCGGGCGCCGACGATTGTTGCGGTCAAGCCCGGCCACGCGTGACACCAGGCCAGAGCCACACTGGAAACGCTGGTGCCGTGCCGCTCCGCTATAGGCTTCAGCCGTTCAGCCAGAGCCAGATTGGCCCTCAACTTGTCGCCCTGGAACTCTGGGCTGTTTTTGCGCCAGTCATTGTCCGGCATGGCTGAAACCCGCTCGGCCGTCATTGTTCCGGTCAGAAGTCCTGCCTGCATGGGGCTGTAGCAAATAACGCCGGTACCATGTTCGGCGCACCAGGGCAGGATCTTTTCGCCCGTCTCGCGCCGGATCATGGAAAAAGGCGGCTGCAGGGTTTCGACATGCCCGAGCGCCTCTGCTCGCGCCAGCTGCGTCTCGTCGTGATTGGAGAGCCCGACATGGCGAACTTTGCCCTCTTTCTTGAGCTCAAGCATATTGGACCAATACTCTTCGAGCGGCACATCGTCGGATGGCCAGTGCAGCTGATAAAGATCGATCACGTCCAGTCCGAGACGCTTCAGCGAGTTTTCAAGCTCGGTACGCAGGTGATTGCGCTCGCCGATGCGCCGCGGGTTCTGTCCATTCTCGTCGCGCACGATGCCGCCCTTGGTGAACACAAAGGGTCGTTCGCTGGCGGGAATATCGGCGAGCGTTTTGCCGATCACGGTCTCGGAATGGCCATTGCCGTAAACTGCTGCGGTATCGATCCAGTTGATGCCGCGCTCGATGGCGTGGCGGATCGCTGCGGCAGAGTCAGCATCATCCTGAGGTCCCCACATGTTGCCGCCCATCGCCCAGGCGCCGATGCCAACGCGGGTAATCGCCATTCCGGTCAGGCCAAATTTTCGTGTCGGCAGATGCGTCTTCATCGCTTTTCCTTCGGGATAGATAGGCTTGCCCAGAGCTTTAACGCGCTCGGAGGCTTTTTGTCACCATCATGTATGGAAGATGGAGCGCGGCGCGACCCGCTTCAATCCCAGGCTTGCAGCATGGCGGCGGTAACAAAATCGAGATGGTCCGCCATCGCTGAACGGGCGGTTTCCCGATTGCCCGAGACAATGGCGCCCACAATCCGGCTGTGATCCCCAAAAATCCGCTCGCGCACCTCCGCCATGTCGGCCAGGTGTTCGTGAAAGCGTGTGTCGACATCTTCGGACCGCGAGTTCCACAACAGGTCCAGAACTTCGCGCAGCATGGAATTGCCCGAAGCCTCGGCAATGGTCATGTGGAGCATGCGATCACTGTCCGGGGACCACTTCTGGCCCGCCGATTCGGCCTGCATGCGACGAATGGTTTCGCCAAGTCGCGCTGTGCTTTCCGGCGAAATGGTTTGCGCGGCGAGAGCCGCAGCCTCGGGCTCAAGCAGCCGCCGGACCTGCATGATCTCGAGCGGGGAGTGACCCTCATCAGGCAACGCGCCAACTTTGCCCTGATCGCGAACAAAGGCGCCGACGCCGACTCGGACCTCGACAAAGCCAGCAACTTCAAGCGCGATCAACGCCTCGCGCACGGTCGGCCGTGATACGCCGAGATTAAGCGCAAGGTCCCGCTCCGAAGGCAATTGCCGTCCCGGTTCTACGGCGCCCGCCAGAATCTGATCGCGGATTTGATCGGCGATCTGGATGTAGAGCTTGCGATTGGAAACGGCCTGAAGCTTCATATTCTCCCTCGGCCTGCGCTCCAGGCTCACGCTCAACCCATAGCCTTCGGCAGCTTAGCTGTCCACTGGTCTGACCACTTGACAGCCAAGCCGATTTGCCATTCTCTTTCGCCATCGTCCTGCACCGCGTCCGGCAAGAGAAGCGGCAGGAAGAGGGAGGATGGCGATGAGCGCTGAAGTCGGTTCGGGGGCACCTGGTCCGCTGGTCGAGATGACCGATATCGACAAATCATTTCCCGGCGTGCGCGCGCTGGCCAAGGCGCGTTTCGAACTGCTGCCTGGTGAAGTGCATGCGCTGATGGGCGAGAATGGCGCGGGGAAATCCACCCTGATGAAGATTCTGTCCGGCGTTTATAGCCGGGACGGCGGCACGGTGCTGCTCAATGGGCAGCCGGTCGAGATCACCTCGCCCAGACAGGCGCAGGATCTGGGCATCGGCATCATTCATCAGGAACTGGCGCTGATGCGCGACCTGACGGCGGCGCAGAACATTTTTATCGGCCGCGAGCCCCGCCGCTTCGGCATTCTCGACGAGGGCCGGCTCAATCGCGATGCGGCGGCGATCTTCGCATCGATGAACCTGCGGCTCGATCCCACATTCAAGGTCGAGACGCTGACCATCGCCAAGCAGCAAATGGTCGAGATCGCCAAGGCGCTCTCCTATCGTTCGCGGGTCCTGATCATGGACGAACCGACAGCGGCGCTGAACGATGCTGAGATCGCCGAGCTCTTTGCCATCATCAACCGCCTCAAGGCGGAGGGTGTGGGCATTGTTTACATTTCGCACAAGATGGACGAGATCAAGCGCATTGCCGATCGCGTCACCATCATGCGCGATGGCGAATATGTCGGCACGGTTCGGGCTGCCGACACGCCGATCGAAACCATCATTTCCATGATGGTGGGGCGGACGCTTTCGGCGGAAACGCTGGCTATTCCCAACACGGCTGCTGCCCCGGTTGCCCTAGAGGTCAAGAACCTCAATCGTGGACGCGAGATCCGGGATGTGAGCTTTTCGGTTCGGCGAGGCGAAATTCTGGGTTTCGCGGGGCTGATGGGGGCAGGGCGGACGGAAGTCGCACGTGCCATCTTCGGTGCCGACCGGCGCGAAAGCGGCGAGGTATGGGTGCATGGCAAGCGCGTTGGGATTGCTTCGCCCAAAGACGCGGTGGCTGCTGGGATCGGCTATCTCTCGGAAGACCGCAAACATTTTGGTCTCGCCATCGGGCTCGACGTCCGCAACAACATCGCCCTTGCCAGTCTCCCGCGTTTTACCGGGCCCGGCGGCGTGCTCGATGAAGCCGGCATGCAGAAGGAAGCGGTAGCTTATATCCGCACGCTTGCGATCAAGACGCCCAGTGACACGCAGGAGGCCCGACTCCTGTCTGGCGGCAATCAGCAAAAAGTGGTGATTGCCAAATGGCTCCTGCGCGATTGCGACATCCTGATCTTTGACGAGCCCACCCGCGGCATCGATGTTGGCGCCAAGTCCGAGATCTACAAGCTCCTCAATGGGCTTGCGGCAGAGGGTAAGGCGATCATTGTCATTTCATCGGAACTCCCCGAAGTGCTCCGCCTCAGCCATCGCATCGCCGTCATGTGCGAAGGGCGCCTGACCGGCATCCTGCCCGGCGGCGCGAGCCAGGAAGAGATCATGCGCCTTGCGACATTGCGCGAACCGGCAATGCAGGTGCGTCATGCGGGGTGATGCATTCTTCTCGCAGCGGGCCCTTCTTCGCCTCTCCCTCTGGGGGAGAGGTCGGCGCGTAGCGCCGGGCGAGGGGGCCTTGCTTCAATGCCTGCCAAAAGGCCCCCTCACCCTGACCCTCTCCCCCAAAGGGAGAGGGGACGCAGGAACCACGGCAATGAGCTCAAAGGGCAACTAGCATGACCGACACCGCAGCCCCCGCCGTCAAGACCGGCCCGCGCATTTCCGGCGCTTTCCATCGGCTCCTCGCCTTTTCCGGCCTGATCGCTCTGGTCGTGGCCTTTTCATTGGCTTCGCCCAATTTCATGCAGACCCAGAACATCCTGGCAATCCTGCAGGCGACCTCGGTCAATGGCGTTCTCGCTATCGCTGCGACGCTGGTGATCATCACTGGCGGCATCGATCTTTCGGTCGGGACGCTGATGACCTTTTGTGCCGTGATCGCCGGCGTGATCCTCACCTATTGGGGACTGCCCATGCCGCTCGGCATTCTCGGCGCCATTCTCGCCGGTACCGCAAGCGGACTGGTTTCGGGCACGGTGATCGCCAAGCTCAAGGTGCCGCCTTTTATCGCCACCTTGGGAATGATGCTGATCCTCAAGGGACTTTCCTTGGTGATTTCGGGCACGCGACCGATCTATTTCAACGACACACCCGGCTTCAATCAGATCGCATTAGGCTCGGTGGTCGGCCAGGTCTTTCCGGCCGTGCCGGTGCCCAATGGAGTGATGATCCTCTTTGCTGTGGCGCTGCTCGCCGCCTTCGTGCTCGGCAAGACGGCATTGGGCCGCTACACGTTTGCTCTTGGCTCGAACGAAGAGGCGGTGCGGCTTTCCGGTGTGAATGTCGACCGCTGGAAGATCGGGGTCTATGCCATGGCAGGCGGCATTGTCGGCGTTGCCGGGGTGTTGATTGCAAGCCGGCTCAACTCGGCCCAGCCCGCGCTTGGCCAGGGCTACGAACTCGACGCGATCGCGGCGGTCGTCATCGGCGGCACCTCCCTTTCGGGCGGCCGCGGCACGATCCTCGGCACCCTGATCGGCGCGCTTATTATCTCCGTTCTGGCCAATGGCCTCAGGATCCTGTCGGTGGCGCAGGAATGGCAGACGGTTGTGACCGGCTGCATCATCATTCTCGCCGTCTATGCCGATATCCTGCGGCGCCGGACGCTCTGAAAGAATTCACCGTAGCATTTGGGAGGAAACCATGCTCAACCGCCGTCACCTGCTTGGGGCCATCAGCGCCCTGGCCATGCTCGCCAGCGCAGGCACCCCGTCCTTTGCACAGGACACATACGATATCGCCATGATCTCGAAAGGCTTCCAGCATCAGTTCTGGCAGGCCGTGAAAGCTGGTGCCGACAAGGCCGCGGCAGAGTTCGGCGCCAATGTCACATTCGAAGGCCCGGAAAGCGAAAGCCAGGTCGACCGGCAGATGGACATGCTGGCCGCAGCCCTCTCGCGCCAGCCCGACGCGATCGGATTTGCCGCGCTCGACAGCCAGGCCGCCGTGCCGCTTCTGCAGCAGGCTGCCGATGCCGGCATTCCGATCATCGCATTCGATAGCGGCGTGGACAGCGACATTCCGCTTTCGACCGCCACAACCGACAATGTCGCCGCAGCCGCTCTTGCGGCCGACAAGATGGCCGAACTGATCGGCGACGAGGGCAAGGTTGCCGTCGTTGCGCACGATCAGACGAGCCGCACCGGCATCGATCGCGTCGACGGCTTCGTCAATCGCATGGCCGAAGCCCATCCCAACATCGAAGTCGTCACTGTCCAGTATGGTGCCGGCGACCAACTGCAATCGACCGAGATCACCAAGTCGATCCTGCTCGCAAATCCCGATCTCAAGGGCATTTTCGGTGCCAATGAAGGCTCGGCCATCGGCGTTGCCAATGGCAAGACCGAACTCGGCAGCGACATCGTGGTCATCGGTTTTGACTCCGGTGCGGCCCAGAAAGGCATGATCACCTCCGGCGTCATGGCTGGCGCCATCACCCAGAACCCGGTCGGCATCGGCTATGAAACCGTCAAGGCCGCCATCGGCGCGCTCAATGGCGAAACCCTGCCCGAAGTGATCGACACGGGCTTTTTCTACTACGACGCCTCCAACATGGCCGACCCCGAAATCGCGGCCGTGCTTTACGACTGAGCCGCCCTTCGCTCACCTCTCCCCTGAGGGGAGAGGTCGATGCAAAGCATCGGGTGAGGGGTTCAGTGCTTCGGTCTTGCCGGGACGCTGAACCCCTCACCCCAACCCTCTCCCCTCGGGGGAGAGGAGTAACAGAACCTGAACGCGGACCATTCATGCCTGACCTTACCGGAAAGATCGTCTTCATCACCGCCGCGGCGCAAGGGATCGGCGAGGCTTCGGCCCGCGCCTTTGCCCGTGCCGGGGCAGAGGTGATCGCGACCGATATCAACCAAGACAAGCTCAGCGAACTCGATGGCACGAGAGGGATTACCACCCGCGTCCTCGATGTTCTTTCCGATGCGGCCGTTGCCGAGGCCGTGGCGGAGACCGGCCGGATCGATGTGCTGTTCAACTGTGCGGGCGTCGTTCATTCCGGTACGGTGCTGGAGATGAGTGATCGCGATCTCGATTATGCGCTCGATCTCAACGTCCGGGCACAGGTGCGGACGATCAAGGCCGTTTTGCCGCAGATGCTCGAGCGCAAGGACGGCGCCATCATCAACATGGCAACGGTGGCCTCATCGATCAAAGGCGTGCCAAATCGCGCCGCTTATACGATCTCCAAGGCCGCCGTTGTTGGCCTCACCAAGTCGATCGCCGCCGATTACACCACCAGCAATATCCGCGTGAACGCCATCTGCCCCGGCACGGTCGAGTCGCCGAGCCTGCATGATCGCTGGCACGCCACCGGCGATTTCGAGGGCGCCAAGAAGGCCTTTATCGCCCGCCAGCCGATCGGCCGCATTGCGCGGCCGGAGGAAGTGGCGGACCTGGCGGTCTATCTTGCCGGCGCGACCTACACAACGGGGCAGGTCCACATCATCGACGGCGGCTGGACGGCCTAAGGCCCCCCATCCGGCGCGTTGCGCCACCTTCTCCCCGAGAGGGAGAAGAACAGTGCCGGCGCACAACTCGACGCGGTGCCCTCTTTTCCTCTCCCTCTCGGGGAGAGGGTGGATCGGCCGAAGGCCGAGACGGGTGAGGGGGCTTGGAGATCAGAAGAATGAAAATCATTACCCTCACTACCCACGACCTGCGCTTCCCGACCTCGGCTTCGCTCGATGGTTCCGACGCCATGAATCCGGACCCGGACTATTCAGCCGCCTATGTCATCCTCGGCACGGATGGCGATCTTGAAGGCCATGGCCTTACCTTCACCATCGGCCGCGGCAATGAAGTCGTCTGCGCCGCCATCCAGGCGCTCGCCTATCGCGTCCAAGACCTCGATCTCGATTGGATCGAAGAAAATCCCAGCCGCTTCTGGCGCCATGTGACCGGCGACAGCCAGCTGCGCTGGATCGGCCCGGACAAGGGCGCAATGCATCTGGCGACCGGTGCCGTGGTGAATGCGGTGTGGGATCTGCTTGCCAAGCGCGCGGGCAAGCCGGTCTGGCTCTATGTTGCCGAGATGAGCCCTGAGCAGCTCGTTTCGATCATCGATTTCCGCTATCTAACCGATGCCATCACGCCCGAAGAAGCGCTTGCCATCTTCAAGGCCGCCGAGCCCGGCAAGGCAAAGCGCATATCGACACTGCGGGCGGAAGGTTATCGCTGCTATACGACATCGGCCGGCTGGCTCGGCTACTCAAACGAGAAGCTGACGCGACTTGCCACAGACGCTGTCGCCGGAGGCTTCACCCACATCAAAATGAAGGTCGGCCGTGATCTTGCCGACGACATCCGCCGTCTCGAGATCGTCCGCTCCATCATGGGGCCGGACCGCTATCTGATGATCGACGCCAACCAAGTCTGGGAGGTCGACCAGGCGATCGACTGGGTCAATGCGCTCAAACGCTTTGATCCCTATTTCATCGAGGAGCCGACGAGCCCCGACGATGTCGAAGGCCATCGCAAGATCCGCGAAGCTGTTGCACCAGTAAAGGTCGCAACCGGCGAAATGTGCCAGAACCGGATCCTCTTCAAGCAGTTCATTACGCGCGATGCTATCGACATCGTGCAGATCGATGCCTGCCGCATCGGTGGCCTCAACGAAGTGCTCGCGGTCCTGCTCATGGCCGCAAAATACAAGAAGGCAGTCTGGCCCCATGCCGGCGGCGTTGGCCTCTGCGAATATGTGCAGCATCTGTCGATGATCGACTATCTCGTCGTCTCCGGAACAAAAGAGGGCCGCGTGATCGAGTATGTCGACCACCTGCACGAGCATTTTCTTGATCCCTGCCGCATCAGCAATGCCGCCTATATGCCCCCGGAACAGCCGGGTTTTTCGATCGAAATGAAGCCTGCTTCCATTGCTGCCAATCGTTTCGAGCCATTTGCGTAAATGACTGTAAACCATCGAAAAACTGCGCCGCCGAGACTGAACTGAATTAAGTTTCGGATAAGAGCTTATCCATACTATCGCCCTGCAATAGTGCCGGGGGGCGATCTGTGCATATCTTGATTGTTGATGATAGCCGATCGAGCCTTGCTCTATTGGGGTCCATCGTGTGCGAGATCGCCAGGGACGAAGTTGAACTCTGTCTCCATCCTCTCGAAGCGCTCGATCTCTGCGCCGCCCGGCAATACGATCTGGTACTTGTCGACCATGTGATGCCGGAAATGGACGGCATCGAGTTCACCCAGGCGCTGCGGCTGCGGCCAGCCTATCGCAGCGTGCCCATGATCATGGTGACCTCCGATATCGATAAGGCAGTGCGCATCGAGGCCATCCGCGCCGGTGCCAATGACTTTCTGACCAAGCCCTTTGACCCGATCGAGCTGCAGGCGCGTGTCACCAATCTCCTGGCGCTGCGCCGCGCCCAGGTGGAACTCGCCAATCACGCCAATCAGTTGGCGCGTGAGGTCCAGCGCGCCACGGCTCACCTCCTCGCTCGCGAGGAAGAGATCATCTGGCGGCTTGCCCGGGCAATCGAATATCGTGATGGAGACACGGGCGAGCATGTGTCGCGCGTCGCGCAGATCTGTCAGGTCATCGCTGAGGGGCTTGGGCTTTCCGCCGAGCACGCCCGCATGATCTACCTTGCGGCACCGCTCCACGATATCGGCAAGATCGGCATTTCCGATGCAATTCTTAACAAGCCCGGCAAGTTTACGCCCGAGGAAAGGGCGGCTATGCGCGAGCACGTCAATATCGGTGCGCGTATTCTTGCCGATGCCGACAGCGATCTGATCCGCACCGCCGAGTTGATCGCCCAGAGCCATCATGAACGCTGGGATGGGTCAGGCTATCCCTATCGTCTTGCAGGCGAAGCGATCCCGATCGAGGCGCGCATCGTCGCGCTGGCCGACGTTTTCGATGCTCTTTGCTCCGAGCGCCCTTACAAGCGCGCCTGGCCGGTCAATGAAGCCTATGCCGAGATCATGCGCTGCTCCGGCACGCATTTCGATCCCGGTTGCGTCGCGTCCTTCAAGGCGCAGTGGTCACAAATCTGCGCAATCATGACGCAGGATAAACTGGCGGCGTGAAAGGGTCGGACTCAAAATCCGGACGCTGCGATCAGGGCAGGCCAATCAACCAACAGTTTCTGTTGTGCACGCAGTCCGCCCGTTACTTCGTGCCGCTGCTCGTCCTGGGCCAGCCTGACGAAAACCAGCCGTTGTCCTGACTTTTCGGCCCATCCGACATACCAGCCCCAGCCCTGCGTTCGGTCGAAGTCGCCATTGGCGAGGCGTGGATAAGCAGAGCCGGTTTTCCCCTGCAATGACCAGCCGGCGCTCTCGCCGCCCTGCTGAACGAGCGCCATAGCGCCGGACATTGCGCCCGGCGAAACCGGCAGCTTGCCCTGAACAAGAGCTGCAAGAAAGCTTGCCTGCTCAAGGGGAGAGATTTTGAGCGAAGAGGAAATCCAGGATCGCTCAAGCCCGTTGTTCTTGCCCGCGTCTCCCGAGAAATCGGCATTGCCATACCCAAAGCTTTGCGCGTAAGCGGCAAGCTTCTGTGCGCCCAATTGTTCGGCGAGGCGCTGGGAGAACCAGACGGTGGAGTGTTTCATCCACATGGCGGGATCCGTATCCTGCTGCCATGCGGCTCCGCCCCAGTCGGTATAGCCTGGCTTGAACGGTAATTTGGGGGCGGTGGGCGCGGTGATGATCCCGGTGTCCCACGCCATGATGGCCAGCGGCAGTTTGAAGGTCGAGGCCGGGGTGACGCGGGTCTCGCAATCCCCTTGCTGAAGCAAAATCGTGCGCGTTGCCGCATCGGCAACAAGGGTGCAGATATCGCGCGCCTGCGCCGGAGCCGACAATGTGGCCAGAAGCGCGAAGAGGGCAACAGTCAGCCGCAAGGTAGAACTCTTTCGCAAATACAACTCTGCCTTACGCGGGGCGTAGAATAGAGCCGTCGTCGATAGTCGCCTAGCGCAGCCCCGACTTCTCAAGAACGCCCTGGCGCTTGGCATCATAGTAGTAGCCGCGGGCATAGAACTGCACGGCGCGGTCAGGATTGCCACCGGCGGTCACATAGGCGCCAGCGAGATAACGCACGGCGAACCGCAGATTGGTTTCCGCATCGAGCAGACCGGCGGCCTCGCCGCCATAGCCCATGCCCCGCGCGGTTGCGTGGCTGATCTGCATCAACCCATAATAGGGTCCATTGCGCGCCGCAGGATTATAGCCACTTTCCCGCACGATGACGCGACGGACCAAACTCTCCGGCACACCGTAAGCATTGGAATAGTGCGAGATCAGTCCATCAAGCGATCCGCGTTCGCTCTGGGCAAAACCCAGCAACACCTCGGACGCAGCGCGCGGCACATTCGCGGCTTTGGGAACATGGCCCGCCGGAGTTGCTGTCGGCCCCTCGGGCGCAAGCGAGGCAATAGCCGCGCTAGCCGACTTGTTGCCCGGCAAGGGCTTGATGCCCGCCATGGAACAGCCGGACAAGATCACCGCCAGCGCCATCGTTCCCGCCAGTGGGAGTGTCCGTACCGTCATGAATGGAATTCCTCTGAAAGTGCAGATCAAGGCATATATGGGATCATCGCGGCGCCTTGATGGCAGAACTGCGGCTCACCGCCATGTTATGACAATCGTGATCGCTTAGCAGCCAATTCTTCCGCAAACCTTTACATGGGGGAATTCGTCCCTACATTGGGTCAATCGCCGTCGTGTGCATCATCCACATCTGCAGCATTGGCTGCCTCGGCCAAAAGCCCTCCGGGCCGAGCGCGCATACGACAGACTGAGACAGGTTCTAAGAACCGCAAGAAAAAACCCCGAAAGGTTTGAGCCATGACCACAGCCAAGTCCGGCGACCTCGTGCGCATCAACTATTCCGGTCGTCTTGTTGACGGCACCCAGTTCGATTCCAACGACGGGCGCGCCCCTCTTGAATTCACCCTTGGCGCCGGCCAGGTCATCCGTGGGCTCGAAGCCCATGTCGAAGGCATGGCCGAAGGCGACAAGAGCACGGTGACCATTCCTTGTGACCAGGCCTATGGCAAGCGCCGCGAAGATGCCGTCCAAACCCTTGATCGCAGCAAGATCCCGACCGGGCTCGATCTGGCCGTCGGCAGCAAGCTCCAGGCTCGCACCGCAGATGGCGGGCTTGTGCCGATCTCGGTGGTCGCACTCGATGATGCAAGTGTGACGGTGGACGCCAACCATCCACTGGCGGGCCAGGATCTGGTGTTCGACGTCGAAGTCGTTGAGGTCAAGGCGGCCTGATCTGCGTTCCCGTTCTGCCGCGTCCATTAAGAGCCCGGCCTGATGGCCGGGCTCCCTTTTCATAAGCGAAGTGTTATCGGGATGCTGATTGCCGCACAGAACTGGCGTTTCGGTCATTCTTTTGATCACCACGCGGTGATCTCAAGGGGGATAACGTGAGAAATGCCAGCAACGCGGGGGCTTTCGCGACGGATATCCACAGTGCGACCCCCTGGCTCCGACAGAAATCTGACATTGATTGTGCAAGGGCTGTTGACAGGAACCGGGGACCCCACTAGAAACCCGCTCACCGCTGCAGAGCGAGACGCCAAACGGCGCAGCGAACTGCGGCAAGCTACTGAAAAGATAGAGTAATCTGACTTGACGGTGGTTTCGAAATTCAGCTCGGGACGCTCAAAATGAACCGAAAAGAAAATCGAAAAAAGCGGTTGACAGTGATTTAAACCTTCACTAAATACCGCGGCACTGACGACGTGAACGGCTTTGAGTTGTTCCCACTGATTGGTGCAATCTGACAGGGCGGGCGTGCTGCCGGGCAACCGGAATGCAGGTTTGTTTTGTTGGTGGAAATCCGGGGCGATTGCCTCACCGACGTTCGGCCCTTTGGGGTGAAGGTCAGT
>NZ_FPCK01000005.1:2342-5641 GCF_900116545.1 Devosia crocina | reverse complement strand
CTTTTGTGTTTTTAGCAGACCTTGCGGTGCCCTACTCTCCCAAGTCTTGAGACTTAGTACCATTGGCGCAGCGGGATTTGACGGTCGAGTTCGGGATGGGATCGGGTACTGGGCCCCACGCAATAGCCACAAGGTCGACTAAAAACACATTTTGCGCGATAATTGGTTTTTGGTTTTTCTGATCCTGATGATCTCGCAGGAGAACTCCGGAGGAGCTCTTTGCGACGACCCCGGCGCTTGTGCGCCGCCTCTTTGGAGCGCCTATTGGGCGCGTGAGGTCGAAGGAAGCTGTAGGTTTGCTACAGACATAGATTAATGAGAACGATCAAGCCGATCGAGCTATTAGTAACGGTAAGCTTCAAGCATTGCTGCTCTTCCACACCCGTCCTATCAACGTGGTGGTCTTCCACGGCTCTGATAGGGAATACTCGTTTTGAGGGGGGCTTCCTGCTTAGATGCTTTCAGCAGTTATCCCGTCCGAACTTAGCTACCCTGCAATGCGGCTGGCGCCACAACAGGTCCACCAGAGGTTCGTCCATCCCGGTCCTCTCGTACTAGGGACAGCTCCTCTCAATATTCCAACACCCACGGCAGATAGGGACCGAACTGTCTCACGACGTTCTGAACCCAGCTCACGTACCACTTTAAATGGCGAACAGCCATACCCTTGGGACCTGCTCCAGCCCCAGGATGTGATGAGCCGACATCGAGGTGCCAAACAATGCCGTCGCTATGGACGCTTGGGCATTATCAGCCTGTTATCCCCAGAGTACCTTTTATTCGTTGAGCGATGGCCCTTCCACACGGGACCACCGGATCACTATGACCGACTTTCGTCTCTGCTCGACTTGTCAGTCTCGCAGTCAGGCAGGCTTATGCCATTGCACTCGACGACCGATTTCCGACCGGTCTGAGCCCACCATCGCGCGCCTCCGTTACTCTTTGGGAGGCGACCGCCCCAGTCAAACTACCCACCATGCGCTGTCCCGGACACTGTTATGCCGCGGTTAGACACCTATGACGATAAGGGTGGTATCTCATCTTGCGGCTCCACCAAGGCTGGCGCCCTGGCTTCAAAGCCTACCACCTATCCTGCACATGCCGACACAAGTGCCAGCGCAAAGCTATAGTAAAGGTTCATGGGGTCTTTCCGTCTGACCGCAGGAACCCCGCATCTTCACGGGGAATTCAATTTCGCTGAGTCTATACTGGAGACAGTGGGGAAGTCGTTACGCCATTCGTGCAGGTCGGAACTTACCCGACAAGGAATTTCGCTACCTTAGGACCGTTATAGTTACGGCCGCCGTTTACCGGGGCTTCAATTCAAGGCGTTAACCTCTCCTTTTAACCTTCCGGCACCGGGCAGGCGTCAGACCCTATACGTCGTTTTGCAACTTCGCAGAGCCCTGTGTTTTTGATAAACAGTCGCCACCCCCTCTTTTGTGACACCCCAAACCGGTTGCCCGATGTGAGGTCACGCTTATCCCGAAGTTACGCGTGCAATTTGCCGAGTTCCTTCAGTATAGTTCTCTCAAGCGCCTTGGTATACTCTACCAGTCCACCTGTGTCGGTTTCGGGTACGGTCTATGTTGGTGGAGCTATTTCCTGGAACCGGCTCACTGCACCCCCAATCCGATAAGGGGATACAGATCCGCGCGATCCGTCACTACCACCAGGCCCACGAATATTAACGTGGTTCCCATCGTCTACGCATTTCTGCCTCGACTTAGGGGCCGGCTAACCCTGCGCTGATTAGCATTGCGCAGGAACCCTTGGACTTTCGGCGAAAGTGTCTCTCACACTTTTTGTCGCTACTCATGTCATCATTCGCACTTCCGATACCTCCAGGACCCCTCACAGGTATCCCTTCGCAGGCTTACGGAACGCTCCGCTACCGCTTGCATCTAAGATGCAAACCCTAAGCTTCGGTGCACAGTTTTAGACCCGGTACATCTTCGCCGCAGGATCACTTGACCAGTGAGCTGTTACGCTATCTTTAAAGGATGGCTGCTTCTAAGCCAACCTCCTGGTTGTCTGAGTAATCCCACATGCTTTCCCACTTAACTGTGACTTGGGGACCTTAGCTGTAGGTCAGGGTTGTTTCCCTTTTGACGATGGACGTTAGCACCCACCGTCTGTCTCCCAGATAGTACTCTCAGGTATTCGGAGTTTGGTTAGGTTTGGTAAGTCGGTGAGACCCCCTAGCCCATCCAGTGCTCTACCCCCTGAGGTATTCGTCTGAGGCGATACCTAAATATCTTTCGCGGAGAACCAGCTATTTCCAAGTTTGATTGGCCTTTCACCCCTAGGAACAAGTCATCCCCGTCTTTTTCAACAGACGTGGGTTCGGCCCTCCAGTACGTGTTACCGTACCTTCAGCCTGCTCATACCTAGATCACTTGGTTTCGGGTCTAATCCGTCTAACTTAACGCCCTATTCAGACTCGCTTTCGCTGCGCCTACACCTAACGGCTTAAGCTTGCTAGACAGACTAAGTCGATGACCCATTATACAAGAGGTACGCCGTCACCCTTGCGGGCTCCGACTGTTTGTATGCATCCAGTTTCAGGTACTATTTCACTCCCCTCGTCGGGGTGCTTTTCACCTTTCCCTCACGGTACTGGTTCGCTATCGGTCGTGTGCGAGTACTTAGGCTTGGATAGTGGTCTACCCATGTTCAGACAGAATTTCACGTGTTCCGCCTTACTCGAGGACCTCTCAGCTTTCTACCGGTACGGGGCTATCACCCACTCTGGCCAACATTTCCATGCTGTTCCCGTTCTTACCAAGAGGCCACTGGCCTGGTCCGCGTTCGCTCGCCACTACTAACGGAGTCTCGTTTGATGTCCTTTCCTCCAGGTACTTAGATGTTTCAGTTCCCTGGGTTAGCTCCCTTGCGGGTGACCTAAATGGTCGGGTTTCCCCATTCGGAAATCCCCGGATCAAAGCTTATTCGCAGCTCCCCGAGGCTTATCGCAGCGTATTACGTCCTTCATCGCCTGCACACGCCAAGGCATCCACTAGATGCACTTAAGACGCTTGATCGTTCTCATTACCTATATCCGCAACATCACCAGCCAACCCCGCTCTTGTACAGGATCGACCTCCGTCGTCGGTATGGTTTCCTTGCACCGGACATAAGTCCGATGCGTGATCAGAAAAAAAACCAATTATCACGTCGCTTCCTGTGCCTCCCCGAGGGTGTCGGGTCAAACAGCACAACAAGCGATCTCTTTACGATGTCAAAATATCCGGCCCTGGATCCCAAGGGATCAACAGAACCAAACCTTGCTCTTTAGC
>NZ_FPCK01000006.1 GCF_900116545.1 Devosia crocina | reverse complement strand
CCCGAACTCGACCGTCAAATCCCGCTGCGCCAATGGTACTAAGTCTCAAGACTTGGGAGAGTAGGGCACCGCAAGGTCTGCTAAAAACACAAAAGCTCTTCACGATAACCAACACACAAAAGCCCCCAGTCAGAAATGACCGGGGGCTTTTTGTGTTTGCGACACGTAGACACGTTCGCTCTTCGCCTTTCTGTTTTCTGCAGCCTGTTCGACGAAGTCTTCACGCAGGTTCTCCGCCGTTCGAAAAACGCAGCGCGTCCATGTGCAAGGTAACGCCAAGATCAACTTCTGCGGCTAGCTGAAGCGCTGGCGATATCCTGAAGGCACAAAATAAGACAAAACAGACATAGGGGGGCGCGTCCAGGTCGGATCCAAGCGTCAGTTACAGTAGGTGAATATCGCTTGCGCTGAACCCCAAGTCCCCTCCAGTTTGACGTAGGACCCGCTTTTGAGATTGTCGCGGGACCCGATTTGTGACCGCCTGGCTGGGGGATTTCCCGCGGGTAGCACTCACGGCGGACCGGATGCGCCGGAGGCATTTATGAGCGATATCGGGGGTCTGGTGCCGATGGCGCTGTGAGGTCGAACCTCGTTGTAGTCTCGACACCATTCCTCCTTTTTCTGGCGGGCGTCGTCAAGGCTCAGGAACCAGTGATGGGCCAGGCACTCGGCCCGAAATTTGCCATTAAACGACCTAATATACCCATTGTCGGTGGGCTTACCGGGCCGGGAGAAGTCCAAGACCACATCCCGCTGATAGGCCCAGAGATCGAGGTCGCGGGAAATGAACTCGCTGCCATTGTCCACCCGGATCATCTTCGGATAGCCCACTTACCTGCAGACCCTTTCGGGCGTCTGCACGACGTTTTCACCGCGATAGCTGAATCGGGATCAGTCGCCGGCGCATAGAGGGAGTGGGTATCGACGATGGTTAGGATGCGCAGTTTCCGACCGGTGGCCAGTTGGTCATGCACTAAGTCCATGGCCCAGACCCGGTTGGAGTGGGTCGCATCGGTTCGGTCCTGCCTAAGTTTGGCCTTCACGCGCCGCTTCGACGTCTTTTTACGCAGCTGCAACCGCAACTCATTAGAAGCCTACAAGTTCGCTTCATGTTGATTGGCCATCTTTCTCGCAGCAGGAGGACATGCACACGTCGATACCCGGAGCGAACCCGGGTCTCGCAGATCTCCTTGGTCCTGAGCTCGAGATCGGCCTGCTCGCCGCGCTTGGACTTGTAGGTGTGAGGGAGCGGTCAATCCGCAGGGCTTCGCAGTCCCGACGCACCGATACCTTCCAGGCCTCCCTCACCGCATAGACACGCTGGCGCCGATGGGCAGGCTTCAGAGCTTTTTTGCAGATCATCGCACAGCATGGCTTTGTCCAGGCTCAGATCGGCCACCAAGCGTTTGAGCTTGCCCTTCTCTTCCTCGAGCTGACGCAACCGCTTCACCTCAGACGGCATCAGCCTGGCATAACGTTTGCGCCAGTTGTAGAACGTGGCTTCGGAAATCCCGGCCATGCGGCAGACCTCACCAATGGCCGTGCCGTTCTCAGCTTGCTTCAACATGAACGCATTCTGCGCCTCAGAAAACTCCAATGCCTTCATCGGAACTCTTCATCGCCCCGGTCAGGGATCATAACTGGAAAATTCCAGCTCAGAATGGTCCAAATTGGCGGCGGCACGTCACGCTGAATGACGCTGCCCGACGACAAGGGATTGAATTCCGCGAAGCCGTCACGGCCATCCTCGCAGCGAGCGTGGATAGTGCACGCGAGGAGCCTGGGAGGGCAACGGCAAGCATTGCTGGCCGGCCTCCAAGCGGCGGAGCGATTTGAGGCAGGGCCTTTGGCGCCACGCATTGAAATCGTTCCGGGTAATGAACAGACTAATCGCGTTCGTACTTTTGGGTCAGGGGCGCGCGACCTACTGTCTCCCTCCACCCGTCATACGGTTTTGGATTTGCTTTTCATAAAGCTCAGTGCGGTGAAACTCTAGATAGCTAGGATTTGGCCTGTGCTTTCGGTAGCGAGGAAACTCGGCCTCCGTCCGTCCATTGAACTCGGCTCGGTAAAGATCAGGGAAGTCCGGCGCGAAAAGAATGGTGCCATCCGCCCGCAGCGCGAAATAGCCATACTCCCAGAGTTTGTGGAGTATCGGTGTTTTGATGCCAATATTTGACAGCTCGTCCAGGCCACGAAATCGGAGAGGATGGAAGTGAGAGGCTTCAAGCAGCGAAGCGCCGTGCGGCAAATCGAGATTGCGGCCGCTGAACATGCAGCGCCAACCATACACATCCAGACACCGATTTCGTAAAGGTGACCTGACCAGCACACTACGAGTCGCCCTGACAGCCAAGGGCGGCAGCAACGAACCGCCGGACTCCAAATGCATTTCGGGGTCAAAGGCAGGCTGGGATGGATGGCTGAAGAAGTGGACTCCAGCTCGGCGTACAATAGCCGAGAAATCCGACCTTGATATAAGGTGCAACCCAGGCGCCGTCGCTTGAAACACAAGATTGCCGGTTGCATCCACTATGCTCTGATCCAAGTACCGCCCATCAGGCGACAGACCGAGCGGTTCATTGAAGAGCAATATGTCTTCCAGCTCAATGAGGATGTGGTGCTTTCCGCGACGCGCCCACACGTCAGTGACCTTCGCCGTGCCGATGTAACTGCCTGGTGTGATATCACGGGGGCGGTAAAGGAGAACCTCGTCATCTATGCACTGGTAAGCTGTGTTCACGGAGGTGCCCGCCACGCGAAGGGCGTGCACCGAGCCATATCCGGACGAATCGCGAGTAACAAGGACACCGTTAGCCATGCCAACCTCGGCCGGGGGCACGGCGTTTCTACCTAGCATGCAGTTTAGATCTGCTTAACGTTGTGGGGCTCGGAAGGCGATGGTTCGCAACTATCGTCTCAAATGAAGGGTTCGAACACTGAGAGGACAGTCAAGCATGCCGCGCCATAGGTTGCACTTTGAGACTGAACCAAACTTCAGTAGCTGCCTGCATCTCAGCCGGTTTTCCACATCGGGCAACGACGTTTGGAAGAAATGTCATTTTTCCTACACACGGGTGTTGACGGCAAAATGGTACTCCCCTATAACCCCGCTTGTCGACGACGCGAGACGCCCTGGCGCTTCCGACTGATCGACATTCTCCGAAAAGGCAGGATAGCTGCCGGGCAACCGGAAGCAAGCTTCTGTTCTCTTCCGAAACAATGAGAGCCTTGCTCTCGCCGACGCTTCAGTCCATGCGGACGTAGGGTCAGTTCTTTGACATTGTGAAGAAAGAAGAAAGAGAAACGTGGCCGGCGAAGTTCTTGCGAACGGAAGCTGGAAGCAATTCTGGTGGAAGTTGATAGACTTTCGATGGGTGCACGTTTTTCAGAGGTACACTACCTATCGCGCTTTTTCGGAGGCGC